>NZ_JBVJKY010000002.1:1083511-1214936 GCF_055585005.1 Nocardioides sp. NPDC054178 | reverse complement strand
GTTGATAGGCCGGAGGTGTACAGCAGTGATGCCCAGCCGACCGGTACTAATAGGCCGAGGGCTTATCTTTCATAAACCCTCAACAAAAACAACAAACGAAGACCGTCAAGTCTCGCGTCCACAACCAACTGTTGTAACACAGGTTTGGTCACCCTCCCTCTGATGGGAGCGTGATCTCTAGAGTTACGGCGGCCATAGCGAAGGGGAAATACCCGGTCCCATCCCGAACCCGGAAGTCAAGCCCTTCAGCGCCGATGGTACTGCAACCGAGAGGCTGTGGGAGAGTAGGACGCCGCCGGACATAACTTTGCGCAGGGCCACCTCTTCGGAGGTGGCCCTGCTGCCATTTGTGCCCGTTTTCGGAGCAGTGGATGGAGCTTGGCGAGAGGCGGTGGATCGAGCCTGTCGAGAGGATTATGGTGGTCTCTTCGCGCCACGCCCGGTTGACGTAGGCGGCCTCGCGAGGTCCAATGTCATAGTTGCAGTCCGTACCAAACCTCTCGAATTAGGAGTTCCCATGGTCAAGAAGCTGCTCATCGCCGCCGTCGTTGCCGTGGGTCTCGGCGTGGCCATCAAGCTGGTCACCAGCCGCTGATCCAGAGCTTCTCCAGTTGCCCGGCGCCCTCGAGGTGCCGGGCAACTGTCATTTGGTGCCCTGGGAGGCTTCCTCCTCCGGCGCGTTCGCGGCGGTGGGTGCGATGGGCGATTCCTTCGGGACATCGACCTCGGTCAGGGACCGGCGAGCGCCAGGGATGGCGAGGATGCCGGCGACGATGAAGAAGAGCAGCAGACCGGCGAGCACGAGCAGGGACTCGACCGAGAACTGATCTGCGAGCGGACCGAAGACGACCATCGAGAGGGGCATGGCAACCGACATCACGATGCCGACGATGCCGAAGACCCGCCCCTGCATCTCCGGCTCGACGCGCTCTTGGAGGATCGTCATCGCGGGAGCGCTCAGCGCTGAGAAGGCGAACCCGATGAGCAGCCCGAAGACGAAGAAGACCCACATGTTCGTGGAGACTCCGAGGCCGACCACGAACAGTCCGATGAGGACGACGGAGCCGACCATCAAGCGCATGCGGTGGATGATCTTGGGCCCGAACGCGGCCATGGCGACACCACCGGCCAGCATGCCGAAGCCCCAGAACAGCTCGTTCGCCGTGAGCTTCCAGACCTCGTCGCCGAAGGTGCGGGTGACCATGAGCGGGGTGAGGTAGGAGGGGGCTCCGACCATCACCATGACCAGCGTGAAGAGCACGAGGATCCAACGCACGTGCGCGTGGGTGGAGACGTACTTCAGGCCGGCGCGGAGGTCACCGAAGTAGGAGACCTCGCCCTGGTCGGGGCGTACGAGACGGGCGACCGGGACGAGGGCCAGCAGCCCGACGCCGATGAGGGCAGTGATGGCGTCGATGAAGAAGACCGCAACGATGTCCATGCTGGCGTAGATCACCGCGGCGAGTGCCGGGGCGAGGAGCGTCATCGCGGACTGGATGGTCTGGAAGGCGCCGTTGATACGGAGCAGCTGCGACTCCGGAGCGATCTGCGGGATCATCGCGGTGACCGCAGGCATCTGGATCCCGGCGAAGATCGAGCGGATGGCCAGGGCGAGATAGATGATCCACAGGTCGTCGATCCCGCTGGCCATCAAGCCGGCCAGGATCAGAGTGGCGACCGCGATCGTGGCGTCGGAGCCCATGATCAGGAACTTGCGGTGATGTCGGTCGGCCCAGACGCCGCCGAAGATCGACATGAACGCCTGCGGGAGCATCCCGAAGACGAGGCTCAGCATCAGCACCGACCCGGAGCGGGTCTCGATGGTGAGGTGCCACATCACGGCGTACATCACCAGCATCGAGCCGAGCAGGGAGACCGTTTGGCCGGCGAGGAAGATCGCTGCGTTGCGCCTCCAGCCGGGAAGCTCGTCGGCGGGCATGCCGACAGCCTTGACCCGGCGGCGGAACGCGTCAACCGACTTTGGTCTCGCGCGGCCCCTTGGCAGCGTAGGTAAGGTAAGCCTTACTTAAGGAATGGAGCTGGCATGGGATTCGACGACGGCCGCAGGCTGAAGGGCGTGTACGCGGCCGAGGTGCTGCACAACAAGCAGGTCACTCCGCACATGGTGCGGCTCACCTTGGGAGGTGACGACCTGCGACGCTTCCCGCAGCGCGGCTTCGACCAGTGGTTCCGGCTCTTCCTGCCGCGGCCCGGTGGAGAGCCCACCAACTTCGATGTGGTGCCACAGAAGCTCGGGACGATCGACTACCTCAAGTACATGAGGCACGGCGACCGGCCGCCGTTGCGCAACTACACCGTGCGCGAGCACCGGCCGGAGCTCGGTGAGATCGACGTCGACTTCGTCGTCCACGGGGACCTCGGGATCGCGGGCCCGTGGGCGCGTACCGCACAGCCCGGGGAACGGGTCGTGCTCATGGATCAGGGCACGGGCTTCGACTTCGATCCGGACGCCTCGTTCCATCTGCTCGTCGGGGACGAGTCGGCGCTCCCGGCGATCGTCGGGATCCTCCGGGACATGCCCCGCGACGCGCGCGGCCTGGCGATCATCGAGATCCCGAACATGGCCGACGTCCAGGACGTCTCCGGGCCCGAGGAGGTCGAGGTGCGCTGGCTCGCTCGAGCTGATTCCGCCGAGCAGCCCGGGGCGCTGGCGATCGCCGAGGTGAAAGCGTTCACCCCCGAGGCGCCGGCCACCCTCTCGGCCTACCTCGTCGGTGAGCGGACGATCCCTGCCGAGGGACGGCGCCATCTGGTGTCGCTCGGCGTGCCCAAGTCGCGGATCACCTTCGTCGGCTACTGGCGGATCGGCAAGGCCCAGGCGTAACCGTCCAGAAGCCGAGTCGGCTCATCTTGACAAAGAAAACCGCCGAGTCGGCTCGTCATGACGAGCCGACTCGGCGGGATTTTCGGTCAGTTCGAGCCGACTCGGCGTCAGCCGAGGAGGTCGGTGATGGTCGTGCGGATCTGGTCGAAGGCGAGCCAGGCGAAGAGCAGGGCGCAGATGATCAGGCCGATGTTGGAGACCCACTTGTTGCGCCACTCTGCCGGGGTGTGGCCGGTGTTGAGGAGCCAGAGCAGGGTGATGGCGAGGAACGGCATGAAGAACGCGCCCAGGACCCCGTAGATGAGGATCAGCCAGGTCGGCTCGTCGGCCAGCAGGAGCCAGATCATCGGGGGGAAGGTGAGCCAGAGGATGTAGGAGCGGTACCAGAGGCCGCCGCTCTTGGCCTCGGGCTCGTCCGCCCGGCCGCGGATGGTGCCCATGAAGTCCGCGAACATCAGGCTGACACCGTTCCAGACGCCGACCAGGGACGACATCGCCGCGGCCCAGAAGCCGATCAGGAAGAGCTTGCCGAACCAGTTGCCGTAACGGTCGGCAAGCACCCGGGACAGGTCGAGCATGCCCTGGTCGCCGGTGCCGATGGCGATGTTGGCCGAGTAGAGCAGCTCGGCGCCGACGATGAGGGTCGCGACGACGAAGATGCCGGTCACGACGTACGCCGTGGTGTTGTCGATCCGCATCACGCGCATGAACTGCGGGGTGCTCCAGCCCTTCTCCCGCAGCCAGTAGCCGTAGGCGGCCAGGGTGATGGTGCCGCCGACGCCGCCGGCGACCGAGAGGATGTTGACCAGCGAACCCTCCGGGATGGTCGGGGCCAGACCGGTGAGGAGCTCGGGAAGGTTGGGCAGGGTCACCAGCGCGGCGCCGACCATGGTCACGAACATGATCCCCACGAGGACCGCGAGGAACTTCTCGAAGAGGCCGTATCGGCCCGCCCACACGATGGCGAGACCGATCAGGCCGGAGAGGATGCCCCAGAATTTCACCGAGGCGAACGAGAACAGCGCCGCCAGCGAGAGGCCGGTGCCGGCCATGGCCGCGGCACCGTAGATGAAGCCCCAGATCACGATGTAGGGGCCGAAGTAGATCGTCGTCCAGATGCCCAGGCGGCGCCATCCCTGGAAGATCGTCTCGCCGGTGGCCAGGCTGTAGCGCCCGGCGCCCTCGACCAGGACCACCTTCAGGACACAGCCGACGACCACGGCCCAGAGCAGGGCGTAGCCGTACTTGCTGCCGGCGATGAGGGTCGCGACCAGGTCGGCGGCGCCGACACCGGTGGCGGCCACCACGAGGCCGGGTCCCAGGATCCGCCAGCGTGGGGTTTCGGACGTCTCGGTCCTCGCTGCTTGTGACATGAGCGTCAGGTATACCCCGTTTTAGGTAAGATCAGCGACTTTTTGCCGAAGGACGGCACGCTCCCGCTCGTTCGTGCACATCTCTGCCGCCCGCTCCAGCTCCGCGCGTGCCTCGACGGTTCGGCCCAGTCGGCGCAGCAGCTCGCCGCGTACGGTCGGGAGGAGATGGGTGTGGTCGAGCCGCCCTGCCCCTGTGATCGGGTCGGCGAGCCGGTCGACGATCTCCAGGCCTCGCAGCGGTCCGTGGGCCATGGCGACCGCCACGGCACGGTTGAGGTCGACGATCGGGTTGGGCGCGATCCGGCCCAGGGCCTCGTAGAGGACGATGATCCGCTCCCAGTCGGTGGTCTCGACCGAGTCGGCGACCGCGTGGGTCGCAGCGATCGCGGCCTGGAGGCCATAGGGACCGAGACCTCGTGGGGTCGCCTGCTCGAGGGCGGCCAGGCCGCGGCGTACGGCTCCCTGGTCCCATCGAGTGCGGTCCTGGTCCTCGAGGAGGACCGGGTCGCCGGCGGCATCGGTGCGGGCGGGGAAGCGGGAGGCGGTCAGCTCCATGAGCGCAAGCAGGCCGTACGCCTCCGGCTCGTCGGGCAGCACACCGATCAGCACCCGGGTCAGTCTCCGTGCCTCGCGGGCGAGGTCGGTGCGGATCAGATCCTCGCCGGAGGTGGCGGTGGAGCCCTCGGTGAAGATCAGGTAGAGGACGTTGAGCACGCCGGCCAGACGCTGCCGGCGCTCGTCGGGCGACGGCACCTCGAAGGGGACCTTCGCGGCCGCGATCGTCTTCTTGGCGCGGGTGATCCGGGCCTGGATCGTCGGCACCGGAACCAGGAACGCCCGGGCGATCTCCTCGCTGCCGAGGCCGCCGACGACCCTGAGCGTGAGCGCCACCCGGGCCTCCTTGGACAGCACCGGGTGGCAGGAGACGAACATCAGCGCGAGGACGTCGTCGTCGATCCGCTCGACGTCCAGGTCGTCGGCGTACGCCTCGTCCTGGTCGTGGGCGATGGCCTCGTACTTCTCGCGCTGGACCCCGGCGCGGCGGATCGTGTCGATCGCCCGCCGCTTGGCGGTGGTCATCAGCCAGCCGACCGGGTTGGCCGGCCGGCCGTCGCGTGGCCAGGAGACCAGCGCCTCGGCGAGGGCCTCCTGAGCCGCGTCCTCGGCGAGGGCGAAGTCGCCGGTGTAGCGCGCGAGCGCGCCGACGATGCGGGCGGACTCGATGCGCCAGATCGCCTCGACGGCGCGCGTCGCGTCACTCATCGGTGTCTTCTCCGGTGGTTTCGGACTCAGAGCTGCCCGTTCTTGGTCCGCCAGTCGAGCTCCTTCTGGATCCACGGGTTGTCCTGCGGAAACTCGTCGATCGTGGGCACCCGGCGGACCTCAACGGCGGAACCGGGGAAGTAGCTGAGCCGCTTGGCCCACTCGACCGCCTCCTCCTTCGAGCCGACCGAGATCAGGTAGAAGCCCCCGAAGAGCTCCTTGGTCTCGCCGTAGGGGCCGTCGGTGACCACCGGCGGCTCGTCGGCGTCGGCGTAGGTGACGACCGTGTGCTCCTCCGGGTCCAGACCCTCCATGGCGAGCAGCACGCCCGCCTTGATGAGCTCGTCGTTGAGCTGACCCATCTTCTCGAGCATCTGCTCGAAGGGGATGGCAGCCATCGCGGCGTTCTGCTTGTCCTCGTCGATGGTGCGCCAGATCAGCATGTACTTCGGCATCTCGGTTTCTCCTGTGTCGGTCGGGCCGTCTTGCCGGCCCGTTCACCCCTTGGTCGAACGAGGTCTACGCGGGATCGACAACGCTGCCAAGATTATTTCTGGGATCTCGGTAGGTTGGGGACGTGAAGATCTCGCTGTGGCCCAACCTCGTCTTCCCCACCGCCGACATCCTCGCCGAGGCGCAGGCGGCTGACCAGGCCGGTTGGTACGGCGTCTGGCTCGCCGACCACTACATGCCCAACACCGGATCCGAGGAGATCGACGACGCACCCATGCACGAGGTCTGGGGGATCCTGCCGGCGCTGGCCGCGACCACCCAGAACGTACGCATCGGGCCTCTCGTCTCCCCGACGACGATCCATCACCCCGCGCTGCTCGCGAACAGGTCCGCGACGATCGACCACATCGCCGGCGGGCGCTTCGTGCTCGGCATGGGTGCGGGCTGGCAGATCAACGAGCACAAGGCGTACGGCTTCGACCTGCCGGGGGCGAAGGTGCTGGTCGACCGCTTCGAGGAGGCGATCGAGGTCACGCGGTCGCTGCTCGACAAGCCGCGCACGACCTTCGACGGGACCCACTTCCAGCTCACCGACGCGCCGTGCGAGCCGAAGCCGGTGGCCTCGCCGCTGCCGATCCTGGTCGGTGCCAAGGGCCCGCGGATGCTGCGCGTCGTCGCCCGGCACGCCGACGAGTGGAACACCTGGGGCACGCCCGAGAGCGCCGGCGCGGTGCGGGCCAAGCTCCTGGAGGCGTGCGAGCAGGTGGGTCGCGACCCCGCGACGATCAGGACGACCACCAACCTCATGCTCGATCTCGACGGCGCGAACCCCGGCTTCGCCAGGACCCAGACCGGTTCGGCAGGTGAGCTGCAGGAGTTCGTCGGGCGCTACGTCGAGGCCGGGTTCGACGAGTTCATCCTGCCGACCTGGAACCTGGGCAAGACCGGTGCCGAGCGGATCGAGCGGGCGGCACAGCTCAAGGCCGAGGTGCTCGACCCCGTGCTCTAGGGGCGCGCGAGGATCGCGCTGTTGATCACGTCGGTGCCCGGGGCGTCGACCTCGGGGTCGGCCTCGGCGACCACGTCCAGCCCGGCCAGGGCCTGCGGACCGACCTGCGGGTAGAGCAGCGTACGCAGCCCCCGGGCGCTCCGCGCCAGGACGAGGCCGCCCGGGGCGAGAGCGGTGACCGCCTTGTCGAGCACCGCGGCCTTGGCGGCATCGTCGGAGCCGACCAGGCCGGCGAGAAGCACGACGTCGGCGGGGTGAGGAGGCCTGGCGGCGGCGGCCTCGGCGTGCTCGAACGTCACGCCGGCGGCACCCAGACGGTCGAAGGCGGCGGAGGAGAGCCGGATCGCCTCGGCGTCGTGGTCGACGCAGTGCACCGCGATGCCCTGGTCGGCCAGACAGAGCGCGGTGAGGGGGAGCGGCCCCGAGCCGAGGAGCAGGACGTGCCGCGGGACGGTGCCCTGGCGGCGTACGGCCTCCAGCTCCATCTCCACGAGGAGCCGGTAGTTCTCGCGGTAGGGGAAGTGGGCGAACGTTGCCGCGGGGTCGGGGGAGTGCGCGATCCGGTCGGCCCAGACCCGCTCGAGCGCGTGCTCGCCGGCGGACGCGACCGACCGGAAGACGGCCGGTGACCGCGACGGCGGCAGCGCGGCCAGCACGGTCTCGGCCTCCGGCTCGGGCACGCTCAGCACGGCGGTCACCAACCGGTTGAAGAGCGCGTTGACGACGATCCCGGGCTCCAGCGTCGGCTGGTCGAGCAGGTCGTCGAGGGTGGAGACAAGACGTTCGTCGATGGCTTCGAACGTTCCCGGATTCACAACCGGTCACCCTTCCACATCGGTGACGGCCGGTGCAGGCTGTTCGGCCTCAGGAGCCCGCTCCGCGGCACGGAAGTTGCTGGGCAGGTCGTGTCGCCGCACTCCTATTCGCACACGTCGGCGGCTCGCTTCTGGGACGATGTAGAACTACGCCGATCGGCTCCGACGTATCCCCGTAAGCACGCCTACGGAAGGCGCCGACGAAAGGGAAGTCCATGAAGTACGTCATCCTGATCCATTCCAACCCGCAGCCGTGGGGTCACCCGACCGGTGACTTCATCCCCGAGCTCCAGTCGCTTCCGGAGGCGGCCAGGGAGAAGCTCAACGCGGCCTTCGAGGGGATCATGGAGGAGCTCTCGGCCAACGGTGAGCTCCTCGGCGGGCAGCCGCTCGCGGATCCAGCCTCGGCCAAGCTCTACCGCTGGGAGGCCGGCGAGCCGATCGCCACCGACGGTCCCTACTCGGAGGCGAAGGAGCATCTGGCCGGCTTCTTCCTGATCGACGTGGAGTCCCAGGAGAGAGCCGAAGAGGTCGTACGCAGCTTCAGCGGCCCCGGTGAGACCGTCGAGCTACGGCCGGTGGCAACCTACTGACATGACGGTCACGGGAGTCGAGGACGTGTGGCGGCAGGAGTCCGCCCACGTCCTCGGCGCCCTGCTGCGGGTCCATCCCGACCTCCCCGACTGCGAGGATGCGGCCCAGGAGGCGCTGATCGCCGCCAGCCAGAGATGGCCGCGCGACGGCCTGCCGGACGACCCGCGGGCGTGGCTGATCCGGGTGGCTCATCGACGCCTGATCGACCAGCTGCGCGCGGACACGGCACGGACCCGGCGCGAGGTCGCCGACGGGATCGCCCGGCGGCTCGACGACCCGGACCCCGCGGCCGTGGAGATCGGCTCGGCCTACGACGACTCCCTGCGGCTGATGATGATGTGCGCCCATCCCGCGCTGCGCCGCCCCTCCCAGGTCGCGATCACGCTGCGGTGCGTGGGCGGTCTGACGACGTCGGAGATCGCGGCTGCGTACCTGGTTCCGGAGGCGACCATGGGGCAGCGGCTCAGCCGGGCGCGGGCGACGCTGAAGGACGAGAAGTTCTGCTCGCCGGCGCCCGACGAGCTGCCCGAGCGGATCGCGTGCGTGCTCGACGTCTGCCACCTCATCTTCAACGAGGGCCACACCCGCACCAGCGGCCCTGAGCTCCAGGGCATCGAGCTCACCGACGAGGCGATCCGGCTGACCCGGATCGTGCGCGGGGTGCTCCCGGAGCACGACGAGGCCACCGGCCTGCTGGCGCTGATGCTGCTGACCCAGGCCCGCTCGTGCGGTCGCGTCGACCACCTCGGCGACCTGATCCCGCTCAAGGACCAGGACCGCTCGCAGTGGGACCAGCAGCTGATCCGTGAGGGGGTCGCGCTGCTGGAGGAGGTGCTCCCCGAGGGGCCGGTGGGCCGCTACCAGCTCCAGGCCGCGATCGCCGCGGTCCATGCCGAGGCGGAGTCGTACGAGGCCACCGACTGGCTCCAGATCAACCTGCTCTACGGGATGCTCGCGCAGGTCGCGCCCTCGCCGGCGGTCACGCTCAACCGGGCCGTCGCCGTGGCGATGAGTCTCGGACCCGAGCACGGGATCGAGATCGTACGCGACCTGCTGGAGCACCCGGCGATGCAGCGACACCACCGCGCCCATGCCGTGCTGGCGCACCTGCTGGAGCAGTCCGGCGACGTCGCGACGGCTCGGGAGCACTATGTGCTGGCGGCCCGGCTGACGCAGAGCGTGCCGGAGCAGCGCTACCTGAACCGCCGGATCGAGTCGCTCGACCGGCCCTGAGGCCTCAGAGCTGCACGACGCCATCGATGACGAGGATGATCCCGAAGATCGCGAACAGCGCGGCGGCGCCGTACTTGATCACGTTCTCGGGGAGCTTGCGGCCCAGGAGCGCGCCCACCCCGATGGCGAGCGCGTCGGCGGCGACCATCCCGACCGTGGAGCCGATCCAGGTGCCGAGCCAGCCCTCCTGGGTGGCCAGGGTGATCGTGGCGAGCATCGTCTTGTCACCGAGCTCGGCCAGGAAGAACGCGACCCCGACGGCGACGATCGCCATGCCGCGGCTGTTGCGCGCCTTCTTGGCCTCGTCCTCGGTGAGCTCGTCGCCTCGCAGCGTCCAGCCGGCGAAGAACAGGAAGGCGATTCCGGCGACGATGGTGATGTAGTGCTGGTGCTCGGCGAAGGCGTCCCCGATGAGCGCGCCGATGGCGACCGAGGCGAGATGGACGATCGCGGTGGCAGCGGTGATCCCGAGGATCACGTCCCGGGCCCGGTAGCGGGTGGCGAAGGTCATCGCCATGAGCTGGCTCTTGTCGCCGAGCTCGGCGACGAAGATGACTGCGGTGGAAAGAAGGAAGGCGTACACAGGGTTCCTCTCCGGCGCCGGCCGGAGGATTCCCATGAGGAGTTGATCGTCCTTCGACCAGCACCGTCATGTTGACAGGGTGCTTGGTCGAAGGTCTCGTCCGCCACCTCGTGGCCGATCGCGCCGGGCGCTGAGGCCAGTGTGTCGACGCGACTGTTGAGGACTACTCCCCTTCGTGCCGTCAGTCTAGGCCAGGGGCCTCACGCCGTCCCACTCGGGTGGGCCGTGGCCCCTCGGTCGAATTCCCGCGGTCGAGATCCGATCGTGGTTAGGCTGAGTTCATGGACGAGGCCGAGGTGCGCGCGGTCCTCTTCGGTCTGCGCGACACCCTCGTCCCGAGCGGCCATCCCGCCGAGCACGACGCGGTGGCCAGGGGGATGGGCGCCGATCTCGGCGTCGACCCGGACGCCTTCGCGGCCGCGGTCGCGGACACCTTCGACGAGCGCGTACGCGGTCTGATGGCCGACGTGCACCACACCGTGCGCTACCTGGCCCGACGGGTCGGCGGGTCGCCGACCGAGTCGCAGGTGGAGCGCGCGATCACGCGGCGATTGGACCACGAGCTCTCCCTGCATGCCGCGACCCGGGCCCTGTCTGCGCTCGAGTCGCTGCGCAAGCGAGGGTTCAAGCTCGGACTCGTCGCCGACTGCGGAGCCGAGACGGTCGCGATCTGGCCGCAGAGCCCGCTCGCCGACCACCTGGATGCCGTCTCGTTCTCCTGCCAGACCGGCGTACGCAAGCCGGACTCGGGCGCCTACCTCGTCGCCGCGGCGGCACTGGAGGTGCACACCGGTGAGTGTGTCTACGTCGGTGACGGTGCGGACCACGAGCTCAGCGGGGCCGAGGCGGTCGGGATGCGGGCGGTGCGGTTCCGCGCCAGGGCGCTCGACGCGCACGACGGGGACGTCGCCCTCGCCTTGGATCCCGAGTGGAGCGGACCGACGATCAGCGAGCTGGGCGAGCTCGCCGGGATGATCGGGATCCCGATGCCGCGCGAAGGGTCCGAATCGCGGACGTTCGTCTCCGGCAATGTGGTGCCGTGGGGTTCGAAGAGATCGTCCCGCTGATCCCGGGCTGAGGCCGGCGCTCGGCCCGTCGGCGCCTCGAGGAGGTCGTCCGGTGTGGGTCAGGGTCCCACTCCTGAGGGCCGATGTCAGCCGAACCGGCGATCCGCCGGCGTTTCGGTCCGCTCCTCGGCACGGTGCCGGAGTGCCATCGGAACGGTGTCTGAAATCACACCGACCCTGTTACCTGTCGTTTGACAGTTTTCACGTCCGTAGGGCTGGTCACATCCTCGACGAGTTTGCTCCATCAGGCGGCACCGCACGCGGGAAATCGGCAGCAAATGCTCCTCCCCCCTAGCCAGTGCCGACTGAAAACGGTAAGAATCGATCGACCGACAGGGAAGAATTTTTCCGACTCCGACCCCCACATTTCGGACTCAGGTTTCCAACAGTCTTGGTTTGCCCCCGACGCCCTTGACCTACATGCTTACCTGTCAGTCGACAGGTTAATCATGCTTCAAGGAGGACCCGGGTGGCGCTAGCTGCAGACCACAGCACGGACACGGTGCTGAACGCACGGGCAGACGCTCGCGCGCAAGGGGGGCAGGTCAGCGACTGGATGCCGTACCTACCGGCCTCGACGAGCCCGTTCTGCCCGGACGACGTCGACCCGGACACCTTGACCTGGGCCGAGACGGTCGCCCCGGGCGGCTACACCCACAAGGTCCTCGCCCGCGGCACGCGGTTCCGGCTCGACGACCCGACCGGCGAGGCCTGTGCCCACACGCTCGTCTACAACGCGCTCGAGCCGACCGAGCGGCTCAACGTCGCCGACACCCAGAAGATCCCGTGGCAGGCCTACCTCGGTGCCGGTCACCCGCTGCTCTCCGGTGACGGCCGGGTGCTCGCCACGATCGTGGCCGACACCTCGGGCCGGCACGACGCGTTCTGCGGCACGAGCACCGCCGCGTGGAACGCGCTGCGTTACGGCACCGCGCTGCCCGAGGGGCCGGCGCCCGCGGGCCGTGATCTCTTCGTGAAGGCGGCCGCCAAGCACGGGCTCGGGCCGGCCGACGTACCTCCCTCGGTCTCGTTCTTCCAAGGAGTCCGGGTCGCCTCGGACGGGAGCTTCGACTGGTTCGGCTCGTCAGGTGCCGGAAGGTCGGTCGAGCTCGTGGCCGAGCTGCCCCTGATCGTGCTGATCGCCAACGTCCCGCACCCGCGCGACCCCCGTCCGGACTACGTCGTCGGGCCGCTGCGCCTGCACGCCTGGCGTACGCCGGAAACCACTCCCACCACCCCGGCGGACGAGCGTTTCGACGCCTCTCCCGAGGTTCGGCGGGCTTATCTGAACACGCTCGACTATGCGGAGGCTCGGGGACTGTGACCACCACGATCGACAACCCGGTGATGAGGCCTGTGAGGACCGTGCCCGTTCCTGTGACCACCTATCCGACGCCCGACGGGGAGCTGGTCTCCAGCGTCCCGGTGGGGGCGTCGTACGCCGACGGCAGTCACCTGGAGTGGGGTGACCCGCTGGTGCCGGGTTCCGTCGTGCTGGACGAGCAGGTGGCGCCGCGGGCCTCGTGGTCGGGTGTCGTACGTGCCGGGCAGGTGCTGACCATCGTCGACGTCGGCGGCAACCAGTCGGGTGACTGCCTGCTCTACAACGCGCACCACACCGACGAGCGCTACAGCGCTCCGGACACGCTCGCGTGGCAGGACAACGCCTACATCCGCACCGGGACCGTGCTGCGCAGCAACCTCGGTCGTGCCCTGATGACCGTCGTCGACAACGAGATCGACCGCCAGGACACCATCGGCGGCGCCTGCTCGCGCGAGTCCAACACCCTGCGCTACGGCCACCACGTGATGTATCACCACGGCTGCCGGGAGAACTTCCTGACCGAGGGCGCCAAGCACGGGCTCGGCATGCGCGACATCGTCTCCAACATCAACTGGTTCATGAACGTGCCCGTGGAGGAGGACGGCTCCCTCGGCATCGTCGACGGCATGTCGGCTCCGGGGAAGCGGGTCGCGCTGCGCGCGGAGATCGACACGCTCGTGCTCATCTCCAACTGCCCGCAGATGAACAACCCCTGCAACGACTTCAACCCGACGCCGCTGCGGATGATCGTCTCCGAGCCGGACGTGGACTACGAGGTCGACGCATGAGCGAGCGCAAGCGAGCGACATCAAGGGTCATGCCGCCGCGTCCGTACGATGGCGCTCGCGCCACGGAGGCGGCGGCATGACGGATGGTCCGTCCTTCGACACCGTCCTGGTCGCCAACCGAGGGGAGATCGCCCGCCGGGTGATGCGCAGCGCGCGCGAGCTCGGGATGCGTACGGTCGCGGTCTTCTCCGAGGCCGACCGGGCGGCACCTCACGTGCGGGAGGCCGACGAGGCCGTCTGTCTGGGCTCCGCGCCCGCACGGGACTCCTACCTCCGTGGCGATCTGATCATCGCAGCAGCCCTGCGCACCGGCGCGGGGCTGCTCCATCCCGGCTACGGGTTCCTGTCCGAGAGTGCCGCGTTCGCCCGCGAGGTGGAAGCAGCGGGGCTTCGGTTCGTCGGCCCGACGCCCGAGCAGATCAGTGCCTTCGGTGAGAAGCACTCGGCCCGCAGGCTCGCCGAGAACGCCGGGGTGCCGATGCTGGCCGGCACGGGGTTGCTCTCAGGGCCGGACGAGGCGGCCGAGGAGGCTGCCCGGATCGGGCTGCCGGTCATGGTCAAGGCGACCGGCGGCGGTGGCGGCATCGGGATGACCGCGTGCAGCTCGGAGTCCGACGTGAGGGTCGCCTTCGAGCGTGTCGCCCGGCTCGCCCAGACCAGCTTCGGGACCGCCGGGGTGTTCCTGGAGCGCCTGGTGCGGCCGGCCCGCCACGTCGAGGTGCAGATCTTCGGCGACGGCGAGGGCCAGGTCGCCGTGCTCGGCGACCGCGACTGCTCGCTGCAACGCCGCAACCAGAAGGTGATCGAGGAGGCGCCCGCGCCTTCCCTTCCCGAGCACGTACGCACCGTCCTGCACGACTCCGCGCGCCAGCTCGCCAAGTCGGTCTCCTACCGCTCGGCCGGGACCGTGGAGTTCGTCTACGACCCGGGCCGGGAGCAGATCTCCTTCCTGGAGATGAACACCCGTCTCCAGGTCGAGCACGCCGTCACCGAGCAGGTGATGGGCATCGACATCGTCGCGCTCATGCTGCGGCTCGCCCGCGACGGCGTCACCGCCCTGCCCGACGAGCTCTTCCGCAAGTGCCCCGCCCCCCAGGCGTACGCCGTCGAGGCACGGGTCTACGCCGAGGACCCGGCCAAGGACTCGATGCCGTCGTCCGGGCTGGTCACGCGGGCTCTCCTGCCGGAGCCGAGCGACACCGTCAGGGTGGACTCCTGGATCGAGACCGGGCTCGAGGTCTCGCCCCACTACGACCCGCTGCTCGCCAAGGTGATCGCCACCGGCGCGACCCGCGACGAGGCGCTGGACACGCTGGGTGAGGCGCTCGCGCAGACCCGGATCGACGGGATCGTCACCAACGTCTCGGCGCTGCGCGCGATGACGACGTACGCCGAGCTCCGCTCGGCCACCCACTCGACCACGACCCTGGCCGAACGTGCCAAGGCGGGCCCTGCCGGCGGGGGCGGCGACCCCGATCCGCGCATCGACGTGCTCGACCCGGGTGTGCTCACCACCGTCCAGGACCTTCCCGGCCGGGTGGGCTACTGGCAGGTCGGCGTCCCGCCTTCGGGTCCGTTCGACCCGGTCTCCTTCGCCGAGGCCAACCTGGCCGTCGGCAACCACCGAGGTGCCCCGGGTCTCGAGGTCACCGTGCCGCTGGCGACGGGCCGGGCCACCGCCGTGGGGCCGACGCTGGTCTTCTCCGATCCCGCCGTCGTCTGCGTGACCGGTGCCCCCATGCCGGTCAGCGTCGACGGCGTCCCTGCCCCGCAGTGGGAGCCGATCGAGCTCCCCGCGGGGGCGACGTTGACGCTGGGCCGCACCGACGGACCGGGGCTGCGGACCTACATCGCGGTCCGAGGTGGCCTGGACGTCCCCGAGTATCTGGGCAGTGCCTCGACGTTCACGCTCGGCGGGTTCGGCGGGCACGCCGGGCGTACGCTCCAGCGCGGTGACGTGCTCCGGCCCGGGACCGCGACCGACCCGCACGCGCAGCCGGCGGCGACGCCGCTCTCGCGACGGCCGGCCCTGACCAACAGCTGGGAGATCGGTGTCACCGAGGGCCCGCACGGTGCCCCGGAGTTCTTCACGCGCGCCGACCTGGACCAGCTCTACTCGGCGAGCTACCGGGTGCACCACAACTCGGCCCGCACCGGCGTACGCCTGATCGGCCCGAAGCCGACCTGGGCTCGGGCCGACGGTGGCGAGGCCGGGCTGCATCCCTCGAACATCCACGACACCCCCTACACGGTGGGATCGCTCGACTTCACCGGCGACACCCCGATCATCCTGGGCCCCGACGGGCCGTCGCTGGGTGGCTTCGTCTGCCCGGCGGTGGTCGCCAGCGGCGAGCTGTGGAAGATCGGGCAGCTGCGTCCGGGGGACGCCGTGCGGTTCGTGCCGGTGCGGGAGGGCAAGGCCGCCGGCCTGGTCAACCACCGCTCCTCCTTCACGGTGGAGTCGACAGGTGGCGACGGTGACGACGGGGTGCTGGGCCGGCTGCCGGAGACGCCGGCGCGGCCGGAGGTCACCTACCGGCGCAGCGGCGACAACTCCGTGCTCGTGGAGTACGGGCCGATGACGCTCGACCTGGGACTCCGGATGCGGGTGCACGCGCTGCAGTCGGCCCTGGCCGAGCACGCGCCCGCCGGGATCATCGACGTCACGCCGGGCATCCGGTCGCTGCAGGTGCACACCGACTCCTCGGTGCTTCGCGCCGGCCAGGTCGCGGGGCTCCTGCGTGAGCTGGAGGAGGATCTCCCCGCCACCTCGGAGCTGACCGTGCCCTCACGGCGGGTGCGGCTGCCGTTGTCCTGGGACGACCCGGCGACCCGGGAGGCGATCGAGCGCTACACCGCAGGCGTACGCGACGATGCGCCGTGGGCGCCGTGGAACATCGAGTTCATCCGCCGGATCAACGGGCTCGCCTCGGTCGAGGAGGTCCATCGGACCGTCTTCGACGCGTCGTACCTGGTGCTCGGGCTGGGGGACGTCTATCTGGGGGCGCCGGTCGCGACGCCGCTGGACCCGCGGCACCGGCTGGTGACGACGAAGTACAACCCGGCGCGCACCTGGACGGCGGAGAACTCCGTCGGGATCGGTGGGGCGTACATGTGCATCTACGGCATGGAGGGGCCCGGCGGCTATCAGCTGGTCGGGCGGACCACTCAGGTGTTCAACCGCTTCCGGCGCTCCACGTCGGCCGGTGGGCTCTTCCACGACGACCCGTGGGCGCTGCGGTTCTTCGACCGGATCGAGTGGTATCCCGTCTCGGCCGACGAGCTCCTGGAGCTGCGGGCGGAGGTCGACGCCGGCCGCGGCGAGTTCGAGACCGAGGAGGGCGCCTTCTCGATCAAGGAGTACGACCGCTTCCTGAGCGCCAACGCGGACTCGATCGCAGCCTTCCGGGACCAGCAGTCCACCGCCTTCGAGGAGGAGCGCGAGCGTTGGAAGGCGGCGGGGGAGTTCGACATCTGCGATCGCATCGACGCGCGCGGTGAACCCTCGGAGGTCGAGGTGCCGGAGGGGTGTGTGCAGGTGACCGCGCCGTTCACCTCGACCGTCTGGAAGGTGGTCACGAGCCGCGGGTCGAGGCTGGCCCAGGACGCGCCGCTGATGGTCGTCGAGGCCATGAAGATGGAGGCGAGCGTCCCCAATCCGGTCGCCGGCGAGGTGGTCGAGGTCTACGTGAAGCCGGGCGAGCAGATCGTCCCGGGGCAGGTCATCGCCGCGGTGCGGCCGGTCGACGGGGCGTCGTCTTGATCCACGCGCTTCCCGGTGGTGCGCTCGCCCGCGCCACCGAGGCCCTCGACCGGATCGAGGCATCGGACCGGCCGGAGATCTGGATCTCGCTGCGTAGGCGTGCCGACCTGCTCGACGAGGCGGCCGCGATCGACGCGAAGGTCGCCGCCGGCGAGGTCCTGCCGCTGGCCGGGCGCCTGCTGGCGGTCAAGGACAACATCGACGTACGCGGCCTGCCGACGACCGCCGGAGCGCCCTCGTTCGCCTACACGCCCTCCGCCGACGCCACCGCTGTCGCCCGGCTGCGTGCGGCCGGGGCGCTGGTCGTGGGAAAGACCAACCTGGACCAGTTCGCGACCGGCCTGGTCGGCACCCGCAGCCCGTACGGCGCGGTCCGCAACGCCTGGGACCCGGACCGGATCTCCGGCGGATCCTCCGCGGGCTCGGCGGTCGCGGTCGCCCTCGGTCTGGTCGACCTCGCGCTGGGGACCGACACCGCGGGCTCCGGGCGGGTGCCGGCGGCGCTCAACGGCATCGTCGGGGTCAAGCCGTCGCGCGGCCTGGTGCCGGTCACCGGCGTCGTGCCGGCCTGCTACACGCTCGACTGCGTCACCGTCTTCGCCCGGGATCTGGCGACTGCGCGGGCGGCCACGGAGCTGATGGCCGGCCCTGAAGCCTCGGACCCGCTGTCGCGTACGTTGCCGGCGGACGCCGGGCCGCCGCCGGTCCCGAGGGTGGCGGTGCCGACCGGCGAGCAGCTCGACGGGCTCGCTCCGGGGTGGGCCGCCGCCTTCCGGGCCGTGGTCGCGCGGCTGGCCGCCGCCGGGGCTGAGATCGTCGAGGCCGACATCTCGCCGCTGCTCGAGGCCGCCCGGCTGCTCTACGACGGTGCCTTCGTCGCTGAGAGGTACGCCGCGGTGGGCTCCCACCTCGAAGCCAACCGGGACCTCATCGGGACCGAGCTGGACCCGACGGTCGCGGCGATCGTGCTCGCGGGGGCGTCGGCCAGCGCGGCCGACTGGGCGCGCGACACCGCTCTTCTCGCGCGCCTGGGGGCGGAGGGACGAGCGGCCCTCGCGGGGTGCGCGGCGTTGCTGACGCCGACGACGACGTGGCATCCGACGCTGGCCGAGGTGGCCGCGGACCCGGTCGGCGCGAATGCGCGCCTGGGGCGCTACACGAACTTCGCGAACCTGCTCGACATGGCCTCGCTCGCGGTCCCGGCCGGCCAGGTCGGCGGGCTGCCCTTCGGGGTGATGCTGACCGGGGCGGCCGGCAGCGACCGCACCCTGGCCGCGCTCGGCCACACGCTGGTCAGCCCCTGTGTCGATCTCTTCGTGGTCGGCGCGCACCTGGCGGGGCAGCCGCTCAACCACCAGTTGGTCGAGGCCGGCGCGACGCTGCTGCGCCCGGTGTCGACCTCGGCCGACTACCGGCTGTTCGCGCTGGAGACGGTGCCGCCCAAGCCCGGACTCGTCCGGGTCGGCGGCGCCGGGACCGGGGTGCGGATCGAGGGCGAGCTGTGGCGCGTCCCGGCCGCGGGCTTCGGGACATTCGTGAGTGGCGTACCTGCTCCGATGGTCATCGGGAAGGTCACGCTGGAGGACGGCTCCACGGTCTCGGGATTTCTCGTCGAGCCTTGTGCCGTCGAAGGGGCCGTCGATATCTCGGTGCACGGAGGTTGGCGCCGTTACCGATCTGAGCAGGGCCTTTAACGTTCAGCGTGGATATCGGTTATGGGACCGGGGTCATTCCTGTAGGTGGCACAGGCCTCTGTTCAGGGGCCGTACCTCCCGTCACACTGGGCAGAATTCCGCCTGCATTATCGCCCCGGGAGGATGCTGTGGCACGTCTATCGGTTCCTCGTGCCATACACTTTGTCGACAGGGAATTCAACCCTCCTGTGGGACTTTCGACTCTGTTCTTTAGGGGAAGAAGACTCTTTCGAATCTTCCCCGAAACTCGGGAGGCCGCTTAGATGGCGTACATGACAACTAGGCGTTCTCGGCCCGGCCGCCCCAGGCATGTGCCCGATTCGGGTACCGCCTCACCACGTGACCAGATCCTCGATGCTGCTGCGCGACTCTTCGTCTCCCAGGGCTTCGCGGCGACGTCCACCCGCGAGATCGCCGACCAGGTCGGCATCCGTCAGGCCTCCCTCTACTACCACTTCGCAGGCAAGGACGAGATCCTTGTCGAGCTGCTCCGTAAGTCGGTTCGCCCGACCACGGACAAGGTCGACAAGATCCGAAACCAGGTGCCGCCGCTCGATTATGAGACCGCTCTTTATCTCCTGGTTCTCGTCGACGTGCGCACGCTTGCCGATGTGCCGCATAACGTCGGCATGCTCTACATGCTGCCGGATGTGACCAATGGCGAGGTCTACGACGAGTTCCGTAAGGAACACGACGAGCTGGCTGCCGCGTACGCCGATCTCGCCAGCAAGGTGGCCTCGGAGAAGGTGCTGGAGGGCGTCAGCCTGAAGCAGCTGGGCAACATGCTCATCCAGCAGGTCGAAGGCGTCATCAACATGCGCACCGAGATGCTGACCGAAGGCGAGGTCCGCAGGATCTCGTGCCCGGAGGCATGGGCGATCGCCTCCTCGTGCCTGCGGATCTGCGGAGTCGGCCAGGACAAGATCCAAGCCGCGAACGCGGTCGCCGTCGACATGCTCGACGACTTCCTCGAGGACAGGGTTCGCGAGCTCGCCTGACAAGGCAGGCTGACAAGACGGTAACTGGTGGGTAGGGCTTGCGCGTGTGAGTTGCCCCGTTGAGGCTTGACCGACAAACTTTCCGAGCCCGTTGCCCGCTTCCCCACCGCGAGGACCCCCACACGTGTGCATTGACCCTTCCGGAGGCCACTGATGGCCCGGAAGCAGACAGCCATCCTCTCCGTCACCCGCGGGGTCACGACGCTCAACGGTCTGGTGGTGGACCGTCCGTGGGGGGAGGATCCGCACCAGGCCGGTATCCGTGCCGTGCGGGAACAGCTCGCCGGCCCCAGCCGCAAGCCTGTCCAGGTCGTCGCGACCGACGACGAGGCTCGCGTCCGGATGGTCGTCCATCCGGACGGACACGTCACCGACGTCGAGACCCTCGAGGTCTTCGGGAGCTACGGCTCGCCCGATGACGTTCCCGGCGCGGCCTGGCTTCCCGCCGGCACCGGGCCCGTGGTCATCCAAGGCGTCGTCGAGACGGCCCCGGAGCCCGAGCCGGAGCCTGAGCCGGAGCCGTACGTGCCGCCGGTCCTCGCCGTTCCGGCGCCTGTTGTCGAGCCACCTGAGCCTGCGCCTGCGCCGCCGCCCGAGCCGGAACCCGAGCCCGAGCCGGAACCCGAGCCGGAACCCGAGCCGGAACCCGAGCCTGAGGCAGCGCCGGAACCTGTGCCGCCACCGGCACCGCCTCCAGCGCCAGCGCCTGCGCCGGTTCCCGAGCCGGAACCGGAGACCGAGCTGGACGAGACTCCCGAACCAGAGCCCGAACCTGAGCGTGGGCCTCCCGCCAGGCGGGCCGTCGCCGGGCCGTTGGTGCCGCTGCACCACTTGGAGTCGGGCCCCTACCGGCGGTCGCGGATGACGCGTCGCGGCTGGGTGGTGCTGGTCGTCCTCGCCGTCCTCCTGCTGATCCTGATCTACGAGGTCGTACGCGGCGTCGTGGTCGGTTCCGACGCGGACCCTGCCGGCAAGAACGAGCCGCAGAGCCAGCAGTCGGCGCCGAGCGCGGGGGCCAGCGACGAGGTCACCGAGTCGCCGTCACCGAGCGCGTCGGCGTCCTCGGCGCCGGTCGACCCGACGCCCACTCCGACGCCCAAGCCGACACCCAAGCCGACCAAGAAGCCGGCGCCCGAGCCGGCCCGGACACTGTCGGTGAAGGCGATCGCGATGACCGAGGCCATCGGGCTGCGGATCGACGCCAGCAGGCTGCCGGTGACGGCCACGATCGCGATGGATCCGTGGGGCGCTCCCGAGCGGTTCACGCGTACGGTCACGATCACCGAGCCCAACCAGCTCGTCGTGGTCAAGCCGGTCGCCTCCGGGCACGCGAAGTGGAGCGTCCGGGTCGATGGCGCCGCGAAGGTCACCGGCTACACGCACTCGTGGCCCGAGGGCGATCGCGAGTTCGTCAAGCGCTGATTCTCGGGCCGAGGCGGTTCGATACAGGACTGAATTGCTACCACGGTCGGATGTGTGGGACTCCCGTCCGGCGTACGCTGCACGGGAACGTGTTCCTGCGCCTCGGAGGTCTCGCATGCCGCTCAAGATCACGCCGCCCGCCGGCACCCGCACGATTCCCGGGCGCACGCTGGGCCGGGCGCTGGGCACGGTGGAGCACACCGCCAAGCAGGGCGTGCGCTGGGCGCTGGGGCACGGGCTGCCGCGTACGGCCATCGTCCGGTCCGCCCGGAAGGGCGATCTTCAGGGCGACCTGATCCTGAGCGGGCCCGGGTCGCACACCTTCGACCTGGTCGACCTGTTCGAGGAGTTCCGTGCGCGCGGGCCGCTGTACCAGGGCGGATTCAGCCACCTCGCTGTCGACCACGAGGTCATCAAGGAGGTGCTGACCAGCAACGACTTCATCACCGGGTTCTTCGCGCCCGACGAGTCGGGCACCGGTCTGCTGGCGCGCGCGGCGAACTGGTCGGCGAGCGACGTCTTCGCCCCGCTCCAGCCGCCGTCGCTGCTGGCGACCGAGCCGCCGGAGCACACCCGCTACCGCAAGCTGGTCACTCGTGTCTTCACGGTGCGTGCGGTCGAGAAGCTGCGTGCTCGCACCGAGGAGATCGCCCGAGAGCTGCTCGACGACCTGGAGAAGGAAGCCTCCTCGGGTGCCGACGTCGACCTCGTCACCCGCTACTGCGGGCTGCTGCCGATCACGGTCATCTCCGAGGTGCTCGGTGTCCCCGTCGACCTGCGCGAACGCATGCTCGAGCTCGGCAAGGGGGCGGCACTGAGCCTCGACATCGGGCTCGACTGGCGCACCTTCCGGGACATGGAGGCCTCTCTGGAGGAGTTCGACACCTGGCTCCGCGGCCACCTGGAGTATCTCGCCGAGCACCCCGGTGACGACCTGCTCAGCCAGCTCGTCGCCCTCCGCGACGACGGTGACCGGCTCAGCGAACGGGAGCTGCGGGCCATCGCCGGGCTGGTCTTCGCGGCGGGCTTCGAGACCACCGTGAACCTGATCGGCAACGGCATCGCGCTGCTCCACGACAACCCCGCTCAGCTCGAGATCCTCGAGGCGCAGCCCGACCTGTGGTCGAACGCCTCCGACGAGATCCTGAGGCTCGATCCGCCGGTGCTGCTCACCGGCCGGGTCGCCCGGCGCGACTCCACCATCGCCGGCCAGGCGATCCCGCGCGGCACGATCATCAACACCGTCCTGGCCGCCGCCAACCGCGACCCCGCCGTCTTCACGGACCCGCACAGCTTCGACGTCACCCGGGAGAACGCCCGCGACCACCTCTCCTTCTCCAGCGGCCGCCACTTCTGCCTCGGCGCCGCCCTGGCCCGGATGGAGGGCGAGATCGGCCTCCGGCTCCTCTTCGAGCGCTTCCCGGACCTGAAGCTCCGCGACGGCCGCGAGCGCCACCCCACCCGCATCCTCCGCGGCTACTCGCACCTGCCGGCAAAGCTCTCCTGAACCTCCGCCGGTCGAGCCGCTCGGTCGCAGGCGGTCTCCCGGCTCGACCAACGGGCGAGTCAGCGCTCGGCGGCGTCGAGGAGTCGCCGACCGAGGACGGCTAGGCAGCGGCGTACCTCATCGCCTTCTACGACGCGGAAGGGGACGGCGCGGCGGGCGAGCTCCTGGGCGTACCAGTCCGGGCTGTTGGTGCTACCGACGAGACGGCAGTGGTCGTCGTCGATGGGCTCGAGGCGGCCCAGGACGCGCGGGAGGTAGCGGTCGACCTGCTCGAACGGGGCGTCGAAGACGACCTCGACCGCGTAGGCCCAGCCCTCGCCGAGGTGTTCCTCGACCTCGGTGACCGGGTCGATCTCGGGACGTACGAAGCTGGTCTCCTCGATGTCGACGGCGCCCATCCGGTCGACCCGGAGCACCCGGCGCGCGTCGGCGGTGTGCGACCAGCAGAGCAGGTACCAGCGGGCGTGGCGCACGACCACCGCCCACGGGTCGACGACCATCTTGCGCTCGTTGCCGTTCTCGGTCGTGTAGGTGAGGGTGGTGCGCCGCCGGGAGTCGCAGGCCTGGACCAGGCTGGTGGTGATGTCCGGGTCGGGGGAGACGGCGCTCTGGTCGGGGACGGCCGAGATCGTACGCCGCACCGCGGCCACCGTCTGGGACAGCGACTCGGGCAGCACCCGGCCGATCTTGCCGACCGCGCTCCCGACCGGGCCGGTGGCGTCGGCGATGTCGTGGTGGCCGTCGAGCAGGGCCATCACCAGGCCGAGCGCCTCCGCGGTGGTGAAGATGAGCGGCGTACGCATCCCTCGGCCGAGCCGGTAGCCGCCGTAGGGACCGCGCTCGGACTCGACGGGGATCCCCGCCTCCCGCAGGATCGCGACATAGCGCCGGGCGGCTCGCTCGGTGACCCGCAACCTCTCGCCCAGCCGCTCGGCGGTGATGCCGGGGGAGGACTGCAGCAGCTCGAGGGTGAGCAGGGCCCGAGCGGTCGGGCTCTCGTCATGTCCCATCGTGGCGGCTCCCGGAAGTAGTTCGTCCGGATTCAGCGTAGTCGGTGACGCCTCGGCCGACGTGAGCGACTTCTCGGCCGTCGTAAGTGACTTCTCGGCGGGGGTGGTCCCGTACCCTTACCGGCATATGAGACTCCTGCTGATCAGACACGGCCAGACCCCGAGCAACGTCTCGGGGGCGCTCGACACCGCCTTCCCGGGGGCGGGCCTGACCGAGCTCGGACTGGCCCAGGCCGCGGCGGTGCCGGATGCCCTGGTCGGGGAGCGGATCGCGGGGCTGTACGCCTCCCGGCTGGTGCGTACGCAGCTGACCGCCGAGCCGCTTGCCAACCGGCTCGGGATACCGGTCGTCGTGCAGGAGGGGTTCGAGGAGATCAACGCCGGCCACCTGGAGATGGCCACTGACACGGAGTCGGTGACGGCGTATCTCGAGGCGCTGGGCGACTGGATCCGCGGCACGCTCGAGACCCCGGTCCCGGGCGGCGAGGCCGGCCACGAGTTCCTGGCGCGCTACGACGCCGCGGTTCAGTCCGTGGTCAAGCAGCACGACCCCGATGACACCGTCGCGATCGTCTCGCACGGTGCGGCGATCCGGATGTGGACCGGGCTGCGCACCACGCGGTCGCCCGCCTTCGGCGACGACAACCGGATCCGCAACACCGGCCTCGCGGTCGTCGAGGGCAGCCTGGAGGAGGGCTGGACGACGATCTCCTGGAACAACGACCCGCTGGGCGGTGCGCACCTGATCGGCGAGGGCTTTTGATCCTCCGATCGCTCCTGCTCTTCGTGCTGGCCGCGATCGCCGAGATCGGTGGCGCCTGGTTGGTCTGGCAGGGACTGCGGGAGCATCGCGGCTGGCTCTGGGTGGGTGCCGGATTCATCGCGCTCGGTCTCTACGGTGTCGTCGCCACGCTCCAGCCCGACGCCCACTTCGGGCGGATCCTGGCTGCGTACGGCGGTGTCTTCGTCGTCGGCTCGATCGCCTGGGGGATGGCGATGGACGGCTACCGGCCCGACCGCTGGGACATCGCCGGCGCGGCGCTGTGCCTGGCCGGGATGGGCGTGATCATGTACGCGCCGCGTGGGTGAGGATGGCGCCATGGCCTCACCGGAAGACTCACCACGCACCTTCGTCCCGGTTCCGCCGGCAGAGCGGCCACGCCGCAGCCGGAGCACGGTCCGTGTGCTCCTGATCGACGACCGCGACCGGATCCTGCTCTTCGCCGACTCCGACCCGGGCATCCCCGGAGCACGCTGGTGGATCACTCCCGGCGGCGGCATCGATCCGGGCGAGAGCGAGCGGGTCGCCGCGGTGCGCGAGCTCGAGGAGGAGACCGGTCTCCGGGTCACCGAGGCCGACCTGCTCGGGCCGACGATGCGGCGGTCCGTGGTGCACGGCTACAGCGACGTGGTCATCGACCAGGACGACGTCTTCTACGCCTGCTGGGTGCCCGCCTTCGAGGTCTCCACCGCCGGCCACACCGAGGAGGAGCAGCTCACCATGGCCGAGCACCGCTGGTGGGCGCGGGCGGAGCTCGCGGCGACCGACGAGGACATCTGGCCGGCGGTGCTCCTCGACCTGTGGAAGGACGCCGACGTACGCCGCGACGCGCCCGCCTCCGCTCCTGCCGACGGCGGTCGGGTGGAGGAGTCCTCGGTCCCGGCCTGACGTCCGTGCTCCGGAAATGCCGCAGCCGACCATCCCCCTCGATGGTCGGCTGCGGTCTTGCGAGATCTGTCCATCTCCCTCGGTGAGACGAGATCTCTCGCACGTGTCGGCCGCCCGAGCGTGAATCCCCCGATCCGCTCGTGCGGCGACACTCAGTCCGTGGTGCGGCCCCCCGACCGCGCCCTGGTCCTCCCCCTCAGCAGGCCCAGAGCGTCCACCCACAGCATCAGGCTGTGTACGACGGACCGAAGATGTAGGCGCATGGTCAGCGCACGGCGCCGAGCGCGACGATGCCGGTGGCTGCCAGGGCGGCGACACCGAACATGGTGGTGCCGACGGCAGGCGGCATCCCGCCACGGTGCTTGTGCTCGGACGGGTCGGTCTTGCGGAGGCTGCGAACGGCGTCGAGGACGTTGTTGCGGATCGACTCGACGGCGCTCAGGTCACTGCGGTGACGTGCGGTGATCGTGGTGGTGGCCATGGCGTTTCCTCTTCTCGGCGGACGGCGCTGGCCGTCCGTTGTCCGGCGGCCTTCACGGGAGAGAAACGTGGTCGCGACCAGGTCATGACGCAGGTTTTCCCCACTTTGGGGCCACAGAAGATCCACAGTCCAGAAACACCAGCCGAAGTCGGGCCGGATCGGCGTCGGTGACGTCGTCCTTGCCGGTGGGCCGCTGTCCTAGAGGTAGAGCCCGCCGGAGGAGTCGCCGTGGTCGTGCTGACCCGGCTGCTGCGGGGCGCCCTGACCGGGGCCGTTGTGGCCCTCGGGGGAGAGGCTGACGCCCGGCGGCAGACCCTTGCGGATCTGCTCGAACTGGGCGCGGGCGGCGACCTGCTGGGCGTAGATGGCGGTCTGGATGCCGTGGAAGAGGCCCTCGAGCCAGCCGACCAGCTGCGCCTGCGCGATCCGCAGCTCACCCTCGGACGGGGTCTGCTGCTCGGCGAAGGGCAGCGAGAGGCGCTCCAGCTCCTCGACCAGCTCGGGTGCGAGCCCGGACTCGAGCTCCTTTATCGAGGCCTGGTGGATCTCACGCAGACGGTTGCGGGAGGCCTCGTCGAGCGGGGCGGCCTTCACCTCCTCGAGCAGCTGGCGGATCATCGATCCGATCCGCATCACCTTCGCGGGCTGCTCCACGAGGTCGGTCACGTCGCGCTCTTCGGCCTCGTCGGTCTCCCGCGCGGTGGCGTCCTTGAGTACGTCGGCGGGCACCGCGATCGGCTGACCGTCGGGCCCGATGACCACGACTTCCCCGGTCTGCTCCTGAGTCATGCGCCCAACCCTACCTAGGGTGCGGTGGTCAGCAGGATCTTGCCGGTGTGCGTGCCGGACTCCATGAGCCGGTGTGCCTCGGCGGCCTCCGCCAGCGGAAGTACGTCCTGCACGACCGCCTTCACCTCGCCGGCCTCGACCATCGGCCAGATGCGCTCGACGACCTCGGCGCAGATCGTCGCCTTCTGCTCGACCGGGCGGCCGCGGAGGTTGGTGGCGATCACCGCGGCCCGCTTACGGAGCAGCGCGTTGATGTCGAGCTCGGCCTTGGTGCCGCCCTGCATGCCGATGATGACGAGACGGCCCTCGGGGTTGAGGGCATCGATGTTGCGGGCGAGGTATTTCGCGCCCATGTTGTCGAGGATGACGTCGGCGCCGCCGTAGACCTTGGCGACCTCGACGAAGTCCTGGTCCTTGTAGTTGATGGCCACCTCGGCGCCGAGCGACTTCGCGAGCTCGGCCTTCTCGGCCGAGCCGACCGTGGTGAGCACCCGGGCGCCGATCTGGCTGGCGAGCTGGATCGCCATCGTGCCGATCCCGCCGGCGCCGCCGTGGACCAGGAACGTCTCGTCGGGGGTCAGGCCACCGACCATGAACACGTTCGACCAGACCGTCGTGGTGACCTCGGGGAGCGCAGCGGCGGTGACCAGGTCGACCCCCTCGGGCACCGGCATCACCTGCCCGGCCGGCACGGCGACCTTCGTGGCGTACCCGCCACCGGCCAGGAGCGCGCACACCTCGTCGCCCACCTTCCACTCCTCGACGCCCTCGCCGACCGCGGAGACCACGCCGCTGCACTCCATCCCGATGATGTCGCTGGCGCCCTTCGGGGGCGGGTAGAAGCCCTGGCGCTGCAGCAGGTCGGCCCGGTTGAGCCCCGCGGCGGCGACGTCGATCACGACCTCGCCAGGTCCCGGCTCCGGGTCGGGGAGCTCGGTGACGGTGAGGACCTCGGGCCCTCCGGGCTGCTCGGCTACGACTGCTCGCATGCCCCCACCCTAGGAGCCTAGAGCGACTTCAGGTCCGTCCAGGTGTCGATGTCGCGGTGCTCGTCCCCCTCCGAGGGGACCTCGACGAGATCGAGGTCGGCCAGCAGCTTGCGCAACGGCATCCCGTGCTGCCCCTCGTGGTCGGGACGGACCTCGGCGAGCCGTGCGGCGGAGAGGACCAGGGCCAGCTGCCGGCGCTCGTCGGGACCGACGAGCACGGCGCCGTCGCGACCGAACGCCGCCTCCCGGAGCCGGGAGAGCGTCCGCGGACGGAGGAACGGCATGTCGACGGCGATCACCCCGACGTACGCCCGCGGGGTCAGCAGCGCGTCCACGCCGGTCAGCAGCGCGGCGACGGGGCCCCCGAAGCGGGGATCCTCGCGGACGAAGGTCACCGGACGCTCGGTGTGCACCGGGTCGCCCACCACGACGACCTCCATCGCGTCGACGACGGCGTCGAGCGCCCAGGCCAGCATCGTGCGGCCGCCGAGCTCGATCCCGGACTTGTCGATCCCGTCGAGGCGGGAGCTGCGTCCTCCGGCGAGCAGCACGGCTGCGTACGGCTCCCATTCGTCCCAAGCAGTCACAGGGCAGACCCTAGTCTGGAGCCGTGACCACCTGGAACAGCCTCCGGATCAGCCTCGTGCAGCACGCCTCGGGCCTCGAGCCCGACGCCAACCGGGAGCTCCTGGCCGAGCTGACCCCGAGCGACAGCGACCTGGTCGTCTTCCCCGAGGTCTTCGCCCGCGACTTCGGCAAGCCCGGCTCCGACCTCGGCCCGTACGCCGAGAGCGAGGACGGGCCGTTCGGGACCGAGCTGTCCCGGGTGGCCGGGGAGCGTGGGGCCACGGTGGTGGCCGGGATGCTCGAGACCAGCGGCGATCCCCACGGCCGGCCGTTCAACACCCTGCTCGTGCGGGGTGGGGCGGAGGCGGCGTACCGGAAGATCCATCTCTACGACTCCTTCGGCTACAAGGAGTCGGATGCGCTGGTCGCGGGGGAGATCGAGCCGGTGGTGGTCGACATCCCTTCGACAAGCTCAGGACATCGCGACGGGGTGCCGACCGGGCTGATGACCTGCTACGACCTGCGCTTCCCCGAGCTCGCCCGGCGGCTGGTCGACGAGGGTGCCGAGCTGATCGTGCTGCCGGCGGCCTGGGTGGCCGGTCCGCGCAAGGTCGACCACTGGCGCACCCTCGTGCGCGCCCGCGCGATCGAGAACACCGTCTTCATCGCGGCGGCCGCCCAGTCGGCCCCTCGCTACTGCGGTCACTCGATGATCGTCGACCCTCTCGGCGACGTGCTGGCGGAGGCCGGCGACGGCGACGAGATCGTCTCCGCGACGATCGATCGAGCCGTGCTCGAGGAGGCGCGTCGCATCAACCCTTCCCTGGTCAACCGCAGAATGTGACCCTCGTCAACAACTCCCCGTCACAGCGGTAAACGGATATCGATGACTCGTTAGGTTCACCCCTTCCCCGGTATCCTCGCCTGTTATGGACCGAGCCCCCCGCCGTCGCGCTGACAAGAGCAAGCGTGGCCGTCGTGCAGCCGGTCGCAGCGAGCCCACACCCGCTTACGTGGAGCCGACCTCGAGCGAGTCGCTGGCGTATGACCAGTGGGCGGAGGACGACTGGGCCGGCTATCAGGACACCGGCCAGACCTACGCCGGGCAGGGCAACGGCCAGGGCTGGAGCGAGAGCGGCTGGGCCGACGAGACGTGGTACGACGAGCGTCAGCCGCCTCAGGAGCCCCCCTCCACGGGTGGCGGTCGCCGGATCGCCGGGCGCGCCGAGCCGGAGCAGCTCGACGAGCCGAACGGCTACACGGGCAAGCGCGCCGCGCGTCAGGCACCGGAGGAGACGCCCTACGACAGCTACCCGGCGCCGGAGTTCCGGGTCCAGCCCGAGCCGGCCCTGAGTGGGCCGACAGCGCCGCCGCCGAGCGCCTGGCAGGCGCCGGCGTACTCCACACCGGTGCCCTACCTCGGGACCACCGGTCTGGCGCAGGCGCCGCAGACGCCGTCCCACCTCCAGCAGCCCGGCTACCAGTCCGACCCCTACCAGTCCGGCTATCTCGAGCCGGTCCACGACCCCGTCGGGCCCTACGACACCGAGCCGTCCGGGCGGCCGAACACCGCCGCCAAGGTGACCTCGTTCCTCGCTCAGCCGCGAGTCCCCGGAGCGGGCGCCGCCCGCGCGGGCCTCGGCCTCATCGAGAGCCTGACCGCCGGCACCATCCGGGTGATCTGGCTGGTCGCGCTCGCCGTCGGCGTGCTCGGCCTCGCGGTCAGTGCCTTCGACCTGGGCCCGGAGATCTTCGGCGGCCTCGGCGCCGTCGTGGTCGGCACGGCCTTCACCTTCGCGCTGGCTCACCGCACCGGTGGCCGACCGCTGATCTTCGGCTCCCTGGCAGGGGTGGCCGGGCTCGTCGTGGTGCTCGTGGACAACGAGGCGCTGCGTACGGGTGCGGCGGTCCTGGTCGCATCGGTGGCGGCGGTCCTCGCGGTGATGGCCACCGTCCCCTCGCGTCGTTTCCCGAAGACGATCCGGGAGACGTTCATCGCGGTCGGCATCGCCGCGCTCGGAAGCTTCGCCGCGCTCGGCTTCGAGCCGGTGGTGATGGTCTCCCGGTTCGAGTACGCCACGCTGGCCTGCTCGCTCGCGATCGCCTTCTTCGCGGTCTACCGCCTCGGCGCCGGCCTGCACGGCCTCGGCCGGCGCGGTGCGATCGTCGTCGGCATCGGCGGCCTGATGCTGGCCCTCACCCTCATCTACGCCGAGATGCTGCGCCGCTACGGCAGCACCGGCCTGATGGACTCGGTCGATGACATGCAGCGCTGGTGCCGTATCCACCTCGGTGGCTACCCGCACCCGATCCAGGCGCTCTTCGGGGTCCCGGCGCTGGTCTGGGGCACCCACATGCGCTCCCGCCGCCGCCAGGGCTGGTGGGTCTGCCTCTTCGGCGTGGCGCTCACCGCGCCGGTCGCGAGCACGTTCCTCAATCCCGATGTCGGGCTCGCCGAGGCCGCGCTCTCGGCTGTCTACAGCATCCTCATCGGCCTGGTGATCGCGTTCGTCATCATCCGGATCGACCTCGCGCTCACCGGCTCGCCGGCCGCCGGCAGCGGGCGCAGGGCGGCGCGTGAGGCCGACGAGGCCAGCGCCGTCCGCCCCGAGCCCGGCCGCACCCACGCGCTGCTCTGAGGCCCTCTCCGCTAGGGCTACCACGGGGTAACCCATAGGTTCTGGGGTATGAGCCGCAGAACCCCCACGACGATCGCTGCCGAGATGGTCGCGAACGTCATGAGCATCGGAGTGCAGCCCGGGGACACGGTGGCCGTCGGGGACACCGTCATGCTCCTGGAGTCGATGAAGATGGAGATCCCCGTCCTCGCCGAGACCCCGGGCACCGTGGTGGCGGTCAAGGTCGCCTCCGGAGACGTGGTCCAGGAGGGTGACGTTCTCGTCGAGTTGAGCGCCTGACGCTCAGGCGCACTAGACTCGCCCACGCGCCCTCGGGCGCATGGAGGGATGCCGGAGTGGCCGATCGGAACCGCCTTGAAAGCGGTCGTAGGGAGACCTACCGCGGGTTCGAATCCCGCTCCCTCTGCCAGAGCTAGACCTCTTGCAGGTGCCGATCCACGTCGATCATCATCCGCCGCAGCTCGAGGAGGAGATCCTCGAGGTCGGTGCGGTCGAGCACGTCGTCGGCGAGGACGGCGAGCCGGCTCAGCAGCGTGCCGCGGTCGCGGAGCGCGCTGACATCGGTGAGGGCATGCCACTCCTGTCCGGTATCGAGGACCAGCAACGCGTCACGTACGCCTGCGAGGCGCTGGCGCACCGACCACCGCCACAGACCTACGTTGGCCCCAGGACGGGGAGCGGCGATTGCGGTATCCAGGGCCCGAAGAGCATCCGACATATTGGGAAGCACACCTGTCATGAGCAGATTGTGACCTAGGTCACGTAAAGGAGCAAGCCGATGCGGCCTCCGGCCCTCGTGTCGGCCACAATGGAGAGCGTGTCATCTGCTGAGCTCACCTACTACCGCCTCGCTCCCACCGTGCAGGCCCGCCTCCTCGGCGCCGCCGTGGTCGGCCTGGCGCTCCTGGTCTTCGCCGGCACCGCCGTCGTGATCGCGGCGCGGATCGACTTCGCGTGGCTCTTCATCCCACTCGTCGTCGGCGTCGCCGCCGTGGTCGGGTTCGGCTGGTGGCTTCGCAACAAGGCGTACGTCCTGCGCGCCAGCGCCCAGGGCTACCGGATCGCGTTCGTCCGCGGTGCCGGCGTGCGCGAGGCCCGCTGGGTCGACATCCAGGAGGCGGTGACGACCATGCCCCACGGCACGCCGTGCCTGGAGCTGCGGCTCAAGAAGGGCGGCGCCACCACGATCCCGGTGACCATCCTCAGCATCGACCGTGAGCAGTTCGTACGCGAGCTGCAGGTCTATCTGAAGGCCACCATCAAGCCCCTCGACCCGGCTTCGGGAGCAACCGAAGGGCCCTGATTGGTCCCTGGAGCGTTGGTCTTGTAGCCTGTTCGCGCAGTATGGAGGCGTCGCCTAGTCCGGTCTATGGCGCTCGACTGCTAATCGAGTTTGGGGCTTAAACCCCATCGAGGGTTCAAATCCCTCCGCCTCCGCTGGTTTCTATGAGTTTGGCCCCCTTCAAGAGGGGGCCAAACTGCTTTCTGACCTGCAGTTTTAAGCATTGCAGAAGTCCGTACGACGGAACTTGGGTTACCCGAAACGTCTCGACCTGCACAATAATCATTCCGTAGGCCTCTCGGCACAGCACCGGCCTCGAGACCAGGAAGGAACGAACATGAAGTTCGCACGCGTTGCCGCTCTTGCGTTGGCCGCTGCGGCCACCATCGCGGTCAGCATGTTTGGTGCCACGGCATCTGCACAGGCTGACACCACGTGGCCCATCAAGCCCGTCAAGATTGCTAGCGACACTACCTGGCCGTGAGGCTGGTAGCGCACTGAGACAAGACGATTCTGGCAGTGGCTAGAAGCGCTCGTTCCGGGTGAGGATCGGTCTCGACCTCACCCGGAAATCTCTCCGTCGATCTCGGCGCCGGCTCTTCCGATCTCGTAGCCGAGCTGGAACCGCGTGTCCGCGTCGTACTCTTCCTTGAGATCCGCGACGTATCCCGCGTAGGTCCGCGGGCTGACGCCCAGCCGCTTCGACGCTGCCGGGTCGGAGTGGCCTTCGATGAGCATGCGCAGGGTCATCGTGCGCTGCTCGCCGGCGATGTCCTTGAGGGTCGTCGAGTCTGCCGACGAGAACGGTCGCCCGCGTTCCCAAGCCCGCTCGAAGACGTCGACCAGGTAGTTGACGATGGCGGGCTCGCGGATCGCTACCGCGGCCCCGAGGCCCTCGGGGCCGGGGATGATCGCAACGTTCCTGTCGAAGATCATCGTCCGGTTGAAGAACTCGTCCAGGGTGCGCACCTCTGCTCCTGCCGCGGTGACGGCTGCGACGTACTCCCGAGTTCCACTGTTTCTTCGGGCGGAGTGCTGATAGAGCGTGCGGAGCTTGACCCCTCGTTGGATGAGCTGGGTGTCCTTCTTGATGGCGTTCGCGAGGATGGTGCCGGTGTCCCGGCCTTCCTGTGGCTGAGCCGTGAGCGCCTCGAACTCACACTCCGCGACCAAGGAATCGATATAGCGCTGGATCGCAGGCCCGTGCATGTAGGCGAACGGGCCCAGTTCGTCCCTCGGTGCAGACCGGCGCCACGCGCTGCGTAGCGCGGCGAAGTCGTTCGCCCACTCCGCCGACTCCTGCAGAAGGCGGATGCCTTCTTGGGTCATAGGGGTCACGACCTGCGCCTGGACGGTGGCTGGGTCAACCGTGATCCACGTCGTGGGGTCCTCGACGGGCCGTCGTACGAGCCCGAGATCGACCAGCGCCGTCAGCGCCTCTGCGTACTCGCCGCCGTCTGCGATTCTCGGGTCGGACGAGGGTAGCGGCCCCTTCTCTGCGATGAGCTCGAACAGCTCGATGCCCTTGGCCTCGAGCAGTGCGCGCGTCCTGGGTTCGTGTCCTTCATCATTCACGTTCTTCTCCTCGCCGGACGGCGTGGGTTGACGCTTGCTCACGCTCCACCTCCCCGATGCTGTGGCTGGCGCAAGATCCTCTCACACGTGGCGATTTCTGGTCACCGACCATCTTCCGCTAATGTTCTACACGTTGCTTCGGTAACACTGCGCCTGTAGCTCAACGGATAGAGCATCTGACTACGGATCAGAAGGTTTGGGGTTCGAATCCCTACAGGCGCGCAGCACCTGGAAACCGCCCTTGACCAGCCGAGACGCTGGGACAGGGCGGTTCTTCTTTCCCCATCGTGGGCAACCGCTCCCCGTCGCTCTCCCCCGCCACGCCATCGCTATCACCGCGCCGAATAGGCGGTCAGAGCAGCTGCCGTCAGAGTCAGAGCGTCATCGTGGGGACGGGCATAGCCGTTGGTCACCCGAAGGTCCGTGTGGCCCAAGATGTCACGGACAACATGCGGGGGCACGTTCGCGCTCAGGAAGTTGGTTGCCGCAGTCGCTCGCAGATCGTGAATGCGGAAGTCGGCGAAGCCCAGCCCGGCAACGAGCTTCTTCCAGTCGGTCCGCTTCTTCAACAGCGGGGCCTGGTCCCGTCCGGGCGGGCGGGCGTCGGAATCGACGTGCCGACCACCTGCCATCATCATTTTTGAGTATGGGACCGACTATCGCGCAGCCCGGAGCAAACAAGGCCGGAATCATCCTGTGCCGTGTCGGATGCAGACGAGTTCGCGTACTTCAGTTTGCGAGGTAAGCGTTTCAATCGGCCCGGGATGCCACTTGCGGCGTTCTCCGAGCTCGTCGCGTTTCAAGACCTCGTCATTGACGTCGCCCGCCGCCTATGGCTCGCAGATCATCCGCAGCGTCGTCGACTTCCGAAGGGTTTCGTCGACAGCCTCGACCTGAGGGTGCGTGAGGTACATGAAGGCAGTGCGGCCCCCGTCATTGAGCGACATCCTGCGGATCATCCCGCTCTGAACTTCGATGTGGATGAGTACTTCGCCCTCAGTCGAGACATCATCACCGGCGCTGTCGCAAGCGTTTCAGCCTCGGGAAGGCTATCCAGCGACTTTCCGCCGGCCTCCCTGCCGAAGCTCCGAGGTCTTGGCCGCACGCTAGGCGACTCCGAAGAGCTAGGGATTGGTCATCCACTGGATTCGATGCGCCGCGCGAATCTCACTAGGAGTGTGAGAGAGACCCTGCGAGAGTTGGACGAGGAGTCAGCCTCGACAGCGTTCGTTCGACTTGTGGGCCTGATCGTGGAACTCGACATGGACGCCTCGACCTTCAACCTCCGAACCGGGGACGGACTTCGCGTGGTCTGTCCGTTCGACATAGGCCAGGCTCAAGACGTCCACCCGCTAATGGCGCTTGCGACCGATGAAGATGCACTCGTGGCCGTCGAGGGACCGGCTCTGGTCGACGGCAACGGTGCCGTGCAACGATTCACTCAACCGGTGGTCGTTGAAAGTGTGCCTGTGAACGTGATGGTGGCAGTCCTACAGCAGTTGACCTCCCTTCTGCACAACCAGGGGAGCGACCCGAGCGCGCCCGCTGAACCCAACCCTGAAGCGGTGAACGTTCTACGGGAAGACGTGATCATGGATCTCGCTCGTCTCTACCCGGACGTGGCCTTCGCGGACCTTCCTGATGGGACCTTGCGCGTTGAGTTCATACGCGGGAATCGCGAGCACGTAGTCGAGCTCGAGCTCGACGGCAGCATGTACCTCTACATGTACGACCCAACTTCGGGTGCCGATGAGGAGCAAAAGGTCGATACCTACGACCTTGGGGTGCTTCGAAACTTCTTGCGAGGTTCAGATGACTTCTGACGTGCCACACCTGGAGGATGACGAACTGCTGCACCGACAGGTCGTGCCCAAGTGGCGGTACCCCGACGGGAGACCCCAGAGCGTGAACTTCAGGCCGCAGACGAAGGATGGTGGCCTACTGTCGACACGAATCGCCAGCAGGATGAGTGCCGAAGAGGCGTACCAGAGTCATGTCGACGCTGGCTGGCAATCAGCCGGGACCTGGAGTTTCACGGGCGCTGAAGCGGGCGGTCTTCCTGTCCTCGACGACGGCGACCTCGAGGACAATCCGGAACATCACGCATCCGTCGACTTCCGTGACCTCACGAGGCGAGAGGCCGAGCGGGCGGCGGCCAAGATCAGAGACGCCGCACTGTCGCGCGGTGCTACCTACCAGCCTCCGGATGAGGACTGCGAACAATCGGCCTAGCGTCTCGAGCCGCACAGGCGACTGCATTGTCATCCGTCAACAGACATGCGACATATCTCCGACAACTGATCTGCGACAACTGATCTGCGACACCTAGGCGGATAGCCGGGCCCCAAGTGTCCGAGAAGGCCGCTACGCTCTGTGGGCCGTGAGCTACGACATCCTCGCCTTCGACCCGAAGGCCGTGACAGACGCAGACTTCCTCACGTGGTGGGACGATCAGGCCGAGTGGGCAGAAGACCATTCTTATGAGGATCCAGCCGTCACGACGCCGGAGCTCAGGGCGTTCTACAACGACATGAGACAGGTCTTTCCGTCACTGGGACCTGATGCGCCGACAGATGGCGACCTCGATGACAACCCTGACCTCGCAGTCGGCCGCGCTGAGTACACCTTTGGCACCTCGCTGGTTTACGCGTGTTTCCGGTGGGGCGCAGCGTCGGAGGCACGCACGACCTTCATGACTTTGGCCGCCAAGCACGGTGTCGCCGTCGCTCTCGTGAGCGACGACTGTTCGATTCACCGACCAGCCTGACCCAACCAGCCTTCTGCGGTCTGCCCAGACTCGGGCAGCCGACCACGACCGATGTCGCAGATCAGTTGACGGACGCGTGTCGCACATCTATCGACGGAGCACAACAGGCGACTGCATTCGGCGTGAGAACTTTCTCTACTGACTCAAGGCGCGCTCCGCGCGCAGGGCCCGCCGCCGGCGGGCCTGGGACCCCCGCGCTCCCGGGCATGCGGCCTGGCGGCCGGTCCCTCCCGCGCACCCCCGTCCCGACGGCACCGGGCCCAAACGAGAAGAGCGCCCAGTCCGTAGACCAAGCGCTCACTCTCCAACCGTCGACCAGACCGACCCGACCCGCTAGCCGTCCGGGGCCCGTATCACTCGGCGTAGCGACGACGTTCTGCCGTCGACCACAGAGTTGCTAACGCGTCGGTTGATCAGGAGATCCATCCAACGGGCAACCTCTGTGCCGATGGTGTAATGGCATCCACTTCTCTGATGGTCCTGCCTATGAAACGCGGTATTGCCTTGACCGGGCACCTTTACGTAAAGCTCGTCCAAGACGACGACGGGTACCCCCCATACACGGCGGAGGAGCTCGATGCGACCTTGGTGGACGGCAATCTCTGGGCCATAGATCGTGCCCCAGCCTGGGCGCATGGGATCTCCAGAGGCGACGTCGTGAAGGTGCATCGGGACCACGACAGTTCGCTGTGGATCACTGAGGTCGTCCAGCCAAGTTCGAACTGGTGCGCTTGAGTGGTGCCGCGCGGCGAGGTTCGTGACTCGAGCGTCGTCGACCGATTCAAGCAGCTCGGGGCGGACGTCTGGCCAACTCGGTTCGGGTTGGTTGTCGTGGATGTTTCCGGCGACGTGCCGCCGAGGCCGATCATGGAAGCGCTTCAAGATGGAGAAGAGAACGGGAGTTGGTACTTCGACTTGGGAGTTGGCCCCAACTCTTCGTGAACCGCCAACTCGACGACCGAGCACGCATCGCGACGTACGTATCCCGTTCCTCCCGGCGATCACCGTCACGTCGGCGCCAGGCACGGCAGGAGGCTGGCGACGAGGGGGAGGTGGGCGCTGCTGCCGACGGGGACACTCCCCGCGACACTTCTAAGCTCGAGGATGTTGGGCAGCGTGGGGGCAAGCCCCCAGACCCCCGCAGATGGGGCCACTCTCGGGAAGACGTAGCGCTTACCCCTGCCACCTGCCGCCCCAGCGTGCTTGAGAGCTAGAACCAAGATGACGACCAGGATCGGCCAAAGGGTTGGATTCTCCCCGCCAGGCTCCCCGCCAAACCATCCGAAATCGTCGGCCGAGACCCGATTTCTCGGGTGTTTCGGGCCAGCCATTCCGCTCAACGGTGCGGAAATGGTGTGGTGCGAGTCCCTACGGATCAGAAGGTTTGGGGTTCGAATCCCTACAGGCGCGCAGAACATGGGTAAGTGAGAGGTTAGCCCCTGACCAGGCATTACGCCGTGGTGAGGGGCTTTCTTCATGTTCACGGTGTGCCCCGAGTGCAAGGCGCTTGCCAACGCTTCTGCTAACAGAGTCATGGTTTCAGCGGCCTTCTTCGGTGTCGTCGCCGTGGTCTTCGGCGCTCTTGTCGTCCTCGTCGACCAGGTCGGCGAAGCGGTCCGCAACCTCGGCAGCCTTCCTGCCCGGAGCCCGTCGCCCTAGAGCCACTTCGAGCACGCGGCAGCCACGATCTTGATGAACGCATCGCGGCCTGGCGCGAGCCTCCGAACCTGCTGGACGCAGATGTCAGGATCGACACGAGCGAGACAGCGCCCGAAGATGCAGCGCGCCGATCGATCACGCCGCCGCCGGCTTCGTGAGAACTGTCTCTGACTCAAGGCGGTCTTCGGCCGCGTGCGCGGCCTCCGGGGCGTGCGGCCTGGCGGCCGGTCCCCTCGTGCCGCGCCAAAAATGAAGAGTGCGCCCCTTCCCCGTAGAGAAGACACGCACTCGCGAATCGGATCCAGGCAGTCCTCAGCCGCCGGGTCCTGCCATCCTGTGCCCATGACCGCTCAGCCGCTGCGCATTGCCGATCTCCGAGCTGCCCTCGAGCGCACACTCGACGTCGTCGAAGCCCAGCACGGTCCCGAGGTCACCTTCGACGTCGACTACTACTGGAACGTCCCGATCACCGCGGCCTACAACCTCGACCAGGAGCCCGAGCTCGATATGGGGCAACTCAGTGACGACGGCGAGACCATCAGCACGACGGCGAAGGGCTCCGATCCCGTCAGCATCTGGCACGAATGCGACCATCTCGCCGGTCTTCTCCGAGCCCTGGGACGCCTCGACCTGCCGTGAAACTTCTCACGACGCACCACCCCGAGCCTGACCACTGATGCCGGCGACGTCCCGGCGAGAGTGGATCCAGGTTGTTGGCTGATGACGAGGGAGGAGGAGGGGTTGCTGCCGACAGGGACACTCCCCGCGACACCTCGAGGCGCGGTGGGGTTGGGCAGCGTGGGGGCAAGCCCCCAGACCCCCGGAATGGGTGACGCTCCGCCCCCGAGATATGGACTTCCAGCATGACGGCGATGTTGCTCTCAGTTCTGCTTTCAGGAGCGCCGGACGGATATGGACGAGGGTGGAAGATCCGGGGTAGCCGAGCCCGAGCCCGAGCGTGGAACGTACGCCCATGGACGCCCCGGGGGTATCTGCGGATCAGAAGGTTTGGGGTTCGAATCCCTACAGGCGCGCAGGACTCAAGACCGCCTCTGGATCAGCCGAAGTGCTGGTTCGGAGGCGGTTGGCGTTTTGCGTGTCGATGCATCGCTCACTGTGGTCCTGGCTCAGGCCGGCCAGGTCAGGGGGTCGAGCAGCAGGTAGAAGCGGCGGCGGTCCGCATCGAGGGTGATCCCGTAGCGGTCGGCGAACTCGTCGTCGGCCTGCCGGGCGAGGGCCTCGTCGGGCCAGGTCTCGCGGGCGTTGGCCAGGAGCAGGGCGATGTCGGCGTACGGGTCGGCGATGCCGAGGCGGCCGAGGTCGATCAGGCCGGCTACGCGCATCGTGTCGGGGTCGATGAGGATGTTCGGCAGGCAGAGGTCGCCGTGGCAGACGACGCGCTGGTCCTCCTCCTGACGTCGGCGCTGCGGCAGCTCGTCCTCGAGCTGGTCGAGGATCTGGGGCGGCGGAACCTGCTGCATGGACACCGGCAGGAACTCGGTCTGGACTCGGTCCTCGGCCACGGTCGCGCGCGCCAGGGGCATCATCGACGCGAGTCCTCTGCTGAAGGGACAGGCCACCGCAGGGATGGAGTGCAGCTCACGCACGGTGGCGGCGATCCCCGGCCAGGCGCGCCGAAGTGCCGGAGCGTCGAGCTGGTCGGCCGGGACGCCGTGAACGGCACTGGTGATCAGGCACGCGCCGTCGTGGGTGGCTCGCCAATCGAGCACGGACGTGGTCGGGAGGCCTGACTCGGCGAGCCAGGCGATCCGGTCCCGCTCCGCAGCCAGATCATCCACGACCGCGGTGGAAACGACCTTCGCGTAGCGCCCACGGGCAGGATCGTGAAGTACGACGGCGCCGGACTCTCCGGTCGTGACCGGCTCCCAGCTCGCGCCGTCGGTGGGCAGCAGTTCGACCGACATGGATCCATGATCCCGTAGCCGGCGGGAGTGGCGGATCGCGCGCCCGGGCTGACGCCCGGCCCCATAATGTCCCGGTGACTCTTCCCCAGATGCTCGGGCGCCTGCGCCAGGTCAAGCCCCTCGGCTCCGGCGGTTTCGCCGAGGTGTGGCTCTACCAGGACCCGGTCCTCGACTCGCTCGTTGCGGTGAAGGTGCTCAGCGCCCAGTGGACCCAGGCGGCCGACATCCGGGAGCGGTTCCTGCAGGAGGCACGCTTCCTCCGGTCGGTCGACTCGTCCCACGTCGTCTCGGTCCACGACATCGGCGAGACGCCGGAGGGCGCGCCCTACTTCGTGATGGCGTACGCCGACGCGGGCAGTGTCGCGGAGCTGATCGCCCAGCACCCGCAGGGCATGCCGGTGCAGCTGGTGGCAGACCTGGTGGCGCAGGCCGCGTCCGGCCTCGACGCCCTGCACGTACGTTCGGTGATCCACCGCGACGTGAAGCCCGCCAACATCCTGCTCGCCGGTGGGTCCGACGGCCGGCTGCGCGCGATGGTCGCCGACCTCGGCGTGGCCCGGGCGCTCGACCAGCACACGGAGGTGACCAGGCAGATCGGGACGCCCGCCTACATGGCGCCCGAGCAGTTCGACGAGTCGCTGCCGATCGACCATCGTGCCGACGTACGCAGCCTGGGTGCGGTCGCGTGGGCGATGTTCGCGGGCCGCTCGCCCGCGCCGGCGTTGACGGTCGTCTCCCGGGTTCCCGACCTCGGCACCGTCGCGCCCGTGCCGGCAACGGTGTCCGCGGTGATCATGCGCGCCCTCGAGCCGCGGGCCGAGGACCGCTGGCCGGACGCGGGGAGCTTTGCCGCTGCACTCACCGCCGCGGCCGAGGGACGAGCGGTTGCCGTACCTCCGCCTTCGGACGCGCAGACCGTGCTCCGTTCGCCGAACTCGAACCCGAATCCGGTGCCGGCGACACAGCCGCAGCCGGCGGCGCCCCGCCGACGCACGGCGATCCTCGTCGCAGCCGTCGTCGGCGTCGCCCTGGTGCTGGGCGGCGCGGCGACATGGTTCGTGACGCGCGGAGGTCCGGACGAGGACCCGGTCGGCGGCGAGGAGCCTGCGGCCGGAGCGCCGGTCAGCGGCGCGGAGACCGCAGCCGTCAAGTTCGTCGACGCACTCCAGGCAGGTGACTGCGAGGCCGCCGGCCTCTACATGCCCGACCTCGACGACCCGGCCGCATGGGACTGCACCGATGACGCCAACGGTGGCGACGGCTTCTACTACCACATCCTCGACGACCTCGACGCCGGCGGCGAGCGACGGGTCGAGGACCTCGGAGACGGGTTGTTCCGAGTGGTCTGGGTGGACCAGGGGTACGTCAACATGCAGCGCCAGGAAGACACCTTGTTCACGGTGCAGCAGGTGGTCTGCTGCTAGGTCCGGGTGACCGCCGCGGGCAGGCTGAGCAGGACGAAAGCACCCGTGGCGGTGAGGGTCCGTAGCGTGTGGAAGATCAGCCACGGCTTCTCGAACGAGGACACGGCGCCGCCGTTCGCCAGGGCGTCGTTCAGGGGCAGGTTCGCCGCGAAGGTGATGACCACGGCGGCGACGGCGAGGCAGGCGGCGGTGATGAAGAGCGGGCTGCGGTGCCAGCCGAGGAGAAGCAGGGCCAGGAGCGGGGCGCCCAGGAAGAAGGCCAGGAACACCGGGTTGACGATGACCACGTTGAGCCGGTTCATGACCCGTGCGTAGACCTCGTCCGGCTGACCGTGCAGCGCCGGCATGAAGGCGACCAGGAAGGCGATGTAGATGCCGGCGGTGACGCCGTTGAGCAGCCTCGCGCCGGTGAGTACGACCTCGCTCATGACTGCGCCCCGCGGTCGAGATCAGCGATGCTTCGGGCGGCGCGGCCCAGGACCGCCTCGACGTCACCGGTCACGTAGGCGTTGCGTCCGTCGAGAACCTCCTCGAAGAGGTACGCCAGCCCGGCGGCGTCCGCTGCCGGAAGCCCGGCCGCGGTCAGCGTCGCGATGTAGTCGTCGGTCGGCACGGGGCGGTAGGCGACGGCCGGCCCGCCGATGGCGCGCGCAGCCTCCTCGAACGTGAGCAGCTCCGGCCCGGTGAGCTCCAGGACCCGGCCGGCATATCCGGGGTCGAGGAGCGTCGCGACGGCGACCGCGGCGATGTCGTCGACGTCGACGAACGGCTCCGTGACGGTGTGCTCGACCATGGTGAGCGACCCGGCGGCCAGCTCGTCCGCGAACGCACCCTCGGTGAAGTTCTGCAGGAAGAAGGCCGAGCGCAGGATCGTCCACTCGGCGCCCGAGGCCATCAGGGCCTTCTCCGCTCGTTCGGCTCCCTCCTCTCCGCGACCGGAGAGCAGCACGATCCGCCGGCAGCCGGCGGCGACCGCCTCGGCGGCGAACGCGCCGATGATCTCGTCCGCGCCCGGCAGGCCGAGATCGGGCTGGAAGGTCAGGTAGGCCGACTCGCAGCCGGAGACGGCCTCGGCCCAGGTGGTCCGGTCGTGCCAGTCGAACCGCGGGGTGGAGTGTCGGGTGACGCCGCGTACGTCGTGGTCGAGGGCTTGGAGGCGGTGGACGACGCGCTGGCCGGTCTTGCCGGTGGCGCCGGTGATGAGTGTTGTCATGCCTCTAATCTGGTCGAGAGCGAGCGACGATGGAATACGTACGGCTCCAGCGAGGATGCGTTATCGTCTCACCATGTCCTCACTGGATCTGCTGCTGGACGGCCCCCGGGCCCAGCGCGCCTTCCTGCTGAAGGCGGTGTTCGCCGGGGAGTGGTCGATCACGACCGAGGACGAGGCACCGCTCGCGGTCATCGCGATCGCGCGCGGCGAGGCGGTCTTCACCGGCGGCGAGGGACCGCAGGAGGTGGGCGCCGGTGACGTGATCGTGTGCCGCGGTCCGGCGAGCTATGTCATCGCCGACTCGGCCGACCGCCCCGCCGACATCCGGATCCTTCCCGGCCAGGTCTGCGTCGACCCGAGCGGGGCGCTGCTGGCCGAGGAGCTGGCGCTGGGCGTACGCACCTGGGGGAACACCCGCTCGCCGGACTCGACCGTGATGCTCATCGGGACCTACGAACGCGAGACGTCGGTGGGCTCGCTGCTGCTGTCCCGGCTGCCGACGAGCGTGGTGCTGCGCGGCTTCGACACGGCCGTTCTGGACCTGCTGTCGAGGGAGCTGGCGCGGGACGAGGCCGGCCAGACGGCCCTGCTCGACCGGCTGCTGGACGTACTCGTGGTCAAGGCGGTGCGTGAGGTGCTCTCCGCGTCCTCGGCTCTTCCTGCCGACGACGCGGTGGCCGCGGTGCTGCGTGCGATGGAGGAGCACCCCGAGCTGCCCTGGACGGTGGCCGGCCTCGGCGAGCAGGTCGGTCTCTCCCGCGCCGCCCTGGCCCGACGCTTCGTCGAGCAGGTCGGTGAGCCACCGCTGGCGTACCTGACCCGGTGGCGGCTCGCCCTGGCCGCAGACCTGCTGGTCGGTACCGAGCTGACCCTGTCGGCGATCGCCGCCCGCGTCGGCTACGCCAGCCCCTTCGCGCTCAGCGCTGCCTTCAAGCGCCTCCATGGCACCTCGCCGACCTCGTTCCGGGGTCGCCACGCCGCCTGAGGCCTCGCCCGGGGCTCCTGGCCCGGCTACTCCTCGCGCAGGATCTTCGGGGGTCCTGCGGGGGTGGCCTCGCCACGCTCGACGGCGGCGGTGTGGCTGGCGAGGGCGCGCTCGAGGAGCTCCATGAGCGGGGTCTCGTCGCGGGCGATCTGCAGGTACTTCGGGCCGAGGGCGACGATCGTGTCGCGCTCGGCGAGGAGGGCGTTGTGGATGCGCTCGCGCTCGGCGGGATCGGCGGTGTACTCCGAGTCGAGGTAGGCCGTGGCGTGGCGGCGGGCGTTGGCGATCGCGTTCTTCGCACGGCCGCGCTTGCTGAACAGGGAGGCGACGATGGTCACGACGAGTACGCCGAGGATGACGCTCAGGGAGAGGCCGGTGCTGATCTCCACCACGTGCACCGGATCACCGTCGTTGATGAACGGGATGTTGTTCTCGTGGAGGGCATGCAGGATCAGCTTCACGCCGATGAAGGCGAGGATCGCGGCCAGGCCGTAGGACAGGTAGATGAGCCGGTCGAGCAGGCCGTCGAGCAGGAAGTAGAGCTGGCGCAGGCCCAGCAGCGAGAACGCGGTCGCGGTGAAGACGAGGTAGACGTTCTGGGTGAGGCCGAAGATCGCCGGGATCGAGTCGAGGGCGAAGAGGATGTCGGTGCCGCCGATGGCCACCATCACCAGCAGCATCGGCGTCAGGATGCGCTTGCCGTCCTCCACCGTGAAGAGCTTGTCGCCGTCGTAGTGCTCGCTGACGTGGAACAGTCGCCGGGCCAGGCGGACGACGAAGTTCTCCCCGTGGGAGTCGTTGTCGGGCTTCAGCATGTTGCCGGCTGTCATCAGCAGGATCAGCCCGAACAGGTAGAACACCCAGGCGAAGGTGTTGATCAGCGCGGCGCCCACGAAGATGAAGCCGGTGCGGGCGATCAGCGAGAAGGTGATCCCGAAGAGCAGCACCTTCTGCTGGTCCTCGCGCGGCACCCGGAAGCTCGTCATGATGATCAGGAAGACGAACAGGTTGTCGACCGAGAGCGCCTTCTCGGTGATGTAGCCGGCGAAGTACTCCCCACCCATCGTGCCGCCGCCGAAGATCAGCACGCCGACGCCGAACAGCAGCGCGATCGCGACGTAGATCGCCGACCAGGTGGCCGCTTCCTTGAGCGTGGGCGTGTGGGCCTTGCGTACGTGGAAGACGTAGTCGAACCCGAGCAGGCCGAGGATCGCGATGACGGTGACCAGCCACACCCATGTCGGTGTGCCCATGGTGACTACCCCCTGAGAGTCGGTCAGCGAGGCGGTCCGAGTGCCGACCTCGGACTCAGACTAGATCACCCCTGGCCGGTGGACCGGGGGACAGACACGCCGTCGAGGACCAGGGGGAGCGCCTCGTCGAGGAGCCGGTCGGCCCGAGGGTCGTCCGGATCGACCGTACGCAGCGCGAGGCTGTGCAGGAAGACGCCCATCACCGTCTGGGCGAGGAGATCGACCGGCACGGTCGAGGTGCGGTCGATCCGGTCGAGGGCGAGCTCGACGACCTCGACGAGCTGGGCGTTGAGCGCGGCGAAGGTCGCGGCGCTGATCTCGCGGGCGTCGGGGTCGCGCAGGCTCTGCAGCATCACCTCGCTCTGCAGGATGAACCACCGGTCCTGGGTCGGCCGCAGCGCTTCGAGGGCGGCGGTGATCAGCAGGCCGCTGGACCCGGTGTCGGTGTGCTGGTCGACGGCGTCGCGTACGGCCTGGATCTGCTTCTCGGCCTCCTGCTTGAAGGCCGCCAGCAGCACCTCGTCGACGCTGTTGAAGTTGGAGTAGAAGGCGCCGCGGGTGTAGCCGGCGGCACTGACCAGGTCGTCGACGGTGACCCGGCGCGCTCCGCGCTCGACGAAGACATCGACGGCGGCGGCCAGCAGTCGTGCGCGGGTGTTCGTACGTCGTCTGGGGGCCTTCACCTCGGTCATGTAGCAATCCTCACATACGCGCGACGATACGTTTCTGTATTGGATGCGTTAATGTATCGAACTGTGTCCTCCTACCTCTATCGCCTCGGCCGGCTGGTGGCCAGCCGCGCCAAGACAGTGCTGGCGCTCTGGCTCCTGATCGCCGTGCTGCTGGGTGCGCTGACCGTCTCGCTCGGCGGCAAGCTGCAGAACGACTTCACGATCCCCGGCACCGAGTCCCAGCAGGGCCTGGACGCGCTCACGCAGCGCTTCCCCGAGGTCTCCGGGACCTCGGCCCAGCTGGTCTTCGTCGCGCCCGAGGGGGAGAAGATCGAGGATCACCGCAAGGAGATCCGGGCGGTGCTCGCCGACGTGGAGAAGGTCGATCACGTCGCGACGGTCACCGACCCGCTGGCGAAGGACAGCCGGACCGTCAGCGACAACGGGCGGGACGCGCTGGCGACGGTCCAGCTCGACCTCGGTCTCGACGAGCTCCCCGAGGGCGTGACCTCGGACCTGGAGAAGGCCGCGGAGCTCCCGGCCGGGTCGTCGCTGGAGCTCCACATCGGCGGAGATGCGTACTCCGTCACCGGGGTGCACGTCAGCGCGACCGAGGCGATCGGGCTGCTCATCGCCCTGCTGGTCCTCGCGATCACGTTCGGGTCCCTGCTCGCGGCCGGGCTGCCGATCCTGACCGCGCTGCTCGGGGTGGCGATCGCGATGGCCGGGATCTTCTCGGTCGCCGCGGTCACCACGATCTCGGCCACCACCCCGACCCTGGCGCTGATGATCGGGCTCGCGGTCGGGATCGACTACGCGCTGTTCGTGATCGCCCGGCACCGCAGCCAGCTCGCCACCGGTCTCGGGGTGGAGGAGTCGATCGCCCGGGCGGTCGCCACCGCCGGCAGCGCGGTCATCTTCGCGGGTGCCACGGTCATCATCGCGCTGTGCGGCCTGGTGGTCGCGGGCATCCCGTTCCTCGCGGTGATGGGGTACGCCGCGGCCTCGGCCGTGCTGGTCGCGGTGCTCGTCGCGCTCACCGCGGTGCCGGCACTCCTCGCGGTCGCGGGCGAGCGGCTCCGGCCGAAGCCGGGTTCCCGGGCGGCCCGGCGGGAGGCTGCCGCGGAGGGGCGGCCTCAGGCGGTCACCCTCGGGGCGCGGTGGGTGCGGCTGGTGACCAGGGTCCCGGTCGTCACGATCGTGCTCTCGCTGCTGGTGATCGCCGTCCTGGCCGTCCCGGCGCGCGACCTCGCGCTGGGGCTCAACGACAACGGCAGCGCCGAGCCGGGGACCGCTCCGCGGGAGACGTACGACCTGATCAGCCGTGACTTCGGGCCCGGCTACAACGCACCGCTGTTCGTGACCGCGGACATCATCGACACCACCGACCCGATCGGGGTGATGGACTCTCTGGGCACGTCGCTCGGGGGTTACGACGGGGTGCAGAAGGTCGCGCTGGCCACGCCGAACCGGACCGCCGACCTCGGGCTCGTGGTGATCTACCCGACCACCGAGAAGAGCGACCCCGCGACGGCGGACCTGGTGAAGGAGATCCGCGCCGACGCGGGTGGTCTGGAGAAGCGGTTCGGGATCGAGGACGTCAGGGTCACCGGGCAGACCGCGGTGGCGATCGACGTCAGCGCTCGGCTCTCCGGCGCGATCCTGCCGTTCGGGGCCGTCGTGGTCGGGCTGTCGCTGATCCTGCTGACGGTCGTGTTCCGCTCGATCGCGGTCCCGCTGAAGGCGACGCTGGGCTACGTGCTGTCGGTCGCGGCCTCGTTCGGGGTGGTCGCCGCGGTCTTCGAGTGGGGCTGGGGCGCCGACCTGTTCAACGTCGCCAAGGTCGGGCCGGTGATCGCGTTCTTCCCCATCATCCTGATGGGCGTGCTCTTCGGGCTCGCGATGGACTACGAGGTCTTCCTGGTCTCGCGGATGCGGGAGGACTACGTCCACACCGGCGACGCCCGGGCATCCGTGGACAGCGGTTTCGTCGCGAGCGCCCGCGTCGTCACCGCCGCGGCTCTCATCATGATCGGAGTCTTCGCCGCCTTCGTGCCCAACGGCGACCCGATCGTCAAGCCGATGGCGCTGGGGCTCACCGTGGGGGTGCTCGTGGACGCCTTCCTGGTGCGGATGACGCTGGTGCCGGCGGTGCTCGCTCTGCTCGGGCGGGGCGCGTGGTGGCTGCCGCGGTGGCTCGACCGGCGGATGCCGGTCCTGGACATCGAGGGCGAGGCGCTCGTCCATCATCTCGAGCACGCCGATCACGTCGCCGCTCACGGTGAGGTCGCGGTGCGGGCGCACGACGTCGAGGTGCCGGGTGCGCTCGCGCCGCTCTCGCTCGGCCTGCGCCCGGGTGGGCTCGGGATCGTCCACGGGTCCGACCCGGTCGCTCGATCTGCCGCGCTCGCGGCGATCACCGGGCGGCTCGGGTTCGCCGGACGGCTGGTCGTGCTCGACCGGCTGCTGCCGGAGGAGGCGGGCGCGGTGCGGGCGCGGGCCGCTCTCGTCGACGACGTCTCGGCCGCCCTGGACCTCGCGGGCGCCCGTCGTGTCCCGGCACTCGTCGCGATCGACAGCGCCACCTCGCTCGACCCCGGTCGGCTCGCGGCCCTGTCCGCGCTGACCTCACGCGGCACGACCGTCGTCCTCGGGATGCCGTCGCCGCCCGCGGTGCCACAGGTCGCGGACGCGATCGCTCAGGCCCTGCCGCCCGCCCGCACCCGACCCGAGCCCGAGCTCACCGACGCTGCGGCTGCGGCCGCTGATCTGGAGACAGTCCGATGACACGTACGAAATCCTGGTGGTCGGGCCGTCGCCTGGTGGCGGCCGCGATCCTGCTGCCGGTGGTCGTGACGGCGCTCGCGCTCGTCGCGCTCGGCGACCGTGGCGAGAATCTCGACAAGGTGCCCGCCGCGGTGGTCAACCTCGACGAGCCGGTGACGACGGGGAGCGGGAAGAACAAGCAGACGGTCTACGCCGGGCGGGCGCTGGCCGCGGACCTCGTCTCCACCTCGCGCTCGTCCGCCGGCCCCACGCTCGGCTGGGAGCTCACCGACGAGAAGGACGCGCGCTCGGGCTATGCGGACGGGACGTACGCGGCGGTGATCACGATCCCCGCGGACCTGTCGAAGACGCTGTCCGGGGTGCGGGGGAGCGACCCGAGTGCCGGCCGGGTCACGGTGGAGGCGTCTGACGCCTCCAGCGAGGTGACCGCCGAGATCGCCCGTCAGGTCGCCCGGCAGTCCGCCTCGACCCTGGGACGTACGGTCACGACGACCTACCTCGACGGGGTGCGGGACCAGACCGGGAAGCTCAAGACCAGCCTCGACTCGGCCGCCGACGGTGCCGACCAGCTCGCCGAGGGCACCGCTGCCGCCGACTCGGGCGCCGGGAAGGTCGCCGATGGTGCTCTCGCGCTCAGCTCCGGTGCCTCCGGCGCCGCCGACGGTGCCGCGCAGGTCGCCGGCGGCCTCGACTCGCTCGCCGGCGGGACCGCACGGCTCGAGGAGGGTGCGGGCTCGTTGGCCGGGGGCGCGGGCAAGGCGTCCGAGGGCGCGTCCTCGCTGGCCGCCGGCGCGGGCGAGCTCAGCGGCGGTCTCGACAAGCTCGAACGCTCGACTGCGGACCTGCCTTCGCAAGCCTCCTCGCTCGCGGACGGTGCCTCGCAGGTGTCACAGGGAGTGGACGGCTACACCCGGCTCGCCAAGGGCTGGGCGCAGGCGTGCGCGAGCGACCCGCTGCTCGCGGCCTCCAAGCCGCAGCTGTGCGGTGCCACCGCCACGGCGGTCGGCCCCGGTGGGGCTCAGGCCGACCAGCTCGCCGCCGGGGCGGGTCAGGTCGCCTCGGGCACCTCGGAGCTGTCGCAGGCGGCTCCCGAGCTGGCCGGCGGGATCTCGTCGGCGGCGGACGGTGCCGGGAAGGTCGCCTCCGGTGCGTCCCGGGTCGCCGACGCCAACGCCCGCCTCGCCAAGGGCGCGCGTGAGCTCTCCGGCGGCCTCGGGGAGGCGAACGACGGCGCCACCGAGCTGGCCTCCGGGGCCGATCGGCTCGCGTCCGGGACCGAGCAGCTCGAGAGCGGCTCGGCGGAGCTCGCGACCGGTGCCGACTCGCTGTCGTCCGGGACGTCCTCGCTGACCGAGGGTGCCGACTCGCTGGCCTCGGGTCTCGACGACGGCGCCTCGAAGATCGCGGTTCCCGGGGAGAAGCAGGCCGAGGTCGTCGCCGACCCGGTGCAGGTCTCGGTCGCCTCGACGAAGTCCACGTCCGGGGCGACCCGGCTGGCCCCGGCGGTGATCGCACTGGCGCTGTGGCTCGGTGCGCTCGCGATCTACCTGCTCCGTCCGGCCTTCCCCGCCGGCCGGCTGCGGGATGCGCTCACGGCACGCCGGCTCACCTTCGCCGGCCTGTGGCCGGCGGCTCTCGTGGGGCTGGCGCAGGCAGTGCTCCTCGTGGTCGCGGCCGGGGTTCTGGGTGCCGACCTCGCGCGGCCGCTCGGCGCGGTCGGGATCGCGGCGCTCGCCGCGGTGGCCTTCGTCGCGGCCCACCAGGCCGTCGTCGCGCTCGCCGGCCAGCACCGTGGCTGGCTGATCTCGCTCGCCTTCCTCGTCCTGCAGCTGGTCTCCCTCGGAGGGCTGCTGCCGGTGGCCACCACATCGGCGCCCTTCGGTGCGCTCGCCGGCATCCTGCCGGTCCCGCTCGCCGCGGAGGCGCTCCGCGGGGTCGTCGTCGCGCAGAGCGGTGCTGCGGTCGCTGCCCCGGTCGGGGGCCTGGTCCTCTGGCTCCTGCTGGCGGTGGCGGTCAGCCTCTTCGCGGCGGGTCGGGCGCAGCGTACGTCTGTGGCGGAGATCCGCGGGGCGGCGGCCGCTCGCTGAGCGGGGTGCCGCACGTGTAACACGTCGTTCGTAGGTCTATCCGGTCGTCCCGATAGGGCGAGAAGACCTACGAACGACGTGTTACAGCTCGATCGACAGCTCGTCGCAGCGGCTCAGAGCGAGGTGTCGTGCAGCACGATGTGCTCGTCGAGCGGGGCGCGGCCGAGGTCGAGGCGGTTCACCGAGGCCTCGGGGTCGGCGGTGCCGAAGGAGATGCCGTAGAGCAGCTTGAGGTCGGCGGGCAGGCCGAGGTGGGCGCGGACGGTGTCGGCGAAGAGGCCGTGCATGCCCTGCGGCACGCCGTGGTAGCCGCGGGCGGTGAGGGAGAGCAGGAAGTTCTGGGCGTACATGCCGACGTCGTTGGCAGCCCGTACGACATCGCCGAGCTCCGGCACGAAGAGCAGTGCCACGTGGGGCGCACCGTAGAAGCGGAGGTTCTCGGCCACGGCCTTGGTGCGGCCGTCGACGTCCTCGCGGGCGATGCCCATGGCGCCGTAGAGAACGGCACCCGCCTGCTGCGACCGCCGGGTGTGGATGCTGTCGTCGGCACCGTACGTCGTGGTGAAGTCGGGGCTCATCTGGCCGGCCTCGAACGCCTTGAGCATCGCCTCGCTGAGGCGGTCGCGGGCCTCACCGGAGAAGACGTGGACCTCCCACGGCTGGGTGTTGCTGTGCGACGGGGCGCGCTGGGCGTCCTCGAGCACACCGCGGATGTCGTCGGCGGGCACCGGGTCCGGCAGGAAGGCTCGCGCGCTGCGGCGCGAGCGGATCACGTCCGTGAAGGTGTCGACGGCGGTCGTGGTCACAAGAAGTTCCTCTCAGGTCTGCCGGGGCCGATGGCCCCGATCCACTCCTGACGCAAGACGGAGGGAGTCTCCGGTATTCCCTCTGGTGTGGCCGAGGTGGCCGATCACACAGTCCGGGGTCCTACCCGGTTCGGGCGATACCGGGTGGGCGCGAGGTGGCCTTGACCGCGGCGCGGCGAAGACTCGAGGTCCGACCTATCCGAGGGGGGAAACCCATGATGCGAAAGCTCGTCTGTGCTGTCGCGGCGACGGTCGCCGCGGCGGCGCTCTGGTCGATGCCGGCCTCGGCTGCGCCCCTGCTGCAGCTCTCCGGCGCGATCTTCACCACCGATGTCACCGGTGCGCCCGTCAACCTCAACCACTACGCCGCGAAGGAGGACGTCTATCTCAACGGTGGTCCCGGCATCAACGCGCCCGTCGACGCGGCCGGCCTGCCTGCCGGGATCTACGCCTTCCAGGTGACCGACCCGTCCGGCAAGACCCTGCTCTCCACCGACCCGGTCGCCTGCCGCCGGGTCCAGGTCGACGCCAGCGGCCGCTTCGTCAGCGTCGCCCCGAGCGGCGGCTGCGCGCACGCGACCGGCACCGACGCGGAGGACGGCGGCATCACCGTGCAGCTGTTCCCCTACCTCGACACCCCGAACAACGGTGGCGAGTACAAGGTCTGGCTGACGCCGTACGACGCGCTCGACTCGACCGCGCCCGGCAACCGCCACGGCTTCGTCCCGGCCGACAGCAAGACCGACAACTTCAAGGTCAAGGCCAAGGCGATCGTCGAGATCGACACCCGGTTCTCCCGCCACGGAGGTCCGTACCTCGATGGTCTGGCCGCCGAGTGGACCGACACCCTGGGTGCTCACAACGTGAAGTACTCCGAGTACGACCCGGCGGTCCTCGCGTTCCACGAGGCGCACGTCGAGGCCGCTGAGGCCGGTCTGCACAAGATCACCGTGTCCGACCAGGCCGGCTGCACGATCGCCGACGTGCACGGTCCGGACGGGGCGACCTATCTCCCCGGTGCGAGCGGCTCGGTCACCGTCTCGGTGCCGGTCAAGAAGCACATGAGCGGAGAGCACACCTACTGGGTGGACGTGCACTGCGTCTGAGGCGCTGCGTCTGACCCTCGTCAGCCGGTCACCGTGACCATCAACCTAGCATTTGCTTGGTAGGCGCTCTAGACTGCCGGACATGGCAGTCGAGATCGACTTCAGCGGCAAGGTGGTCGCGGTGACCGGTGGTGCGCGCGGGGTGGGCGCCGGGATCGTCGCGCGGTTCCTCGAGGCCGGCGCGGAGGTCGAGATCTGCGGCCGAAGCGCGCCCGAGGAGCTGCCGGTGATCGACGGGCGCAAGCCGGTCTTCTCCCAGGTCGACGTGCGCGATCCCGAGCAGGTCGCGGCGTGGATCGCGGCGATCACCTCGCGGCTCGGGCGGCTCGACGTGGTCGTGAACAACGCCGGTGGCGCGCCGTACGCCGACTTCGCGACCGCGTCGCCGCGCTTCCACGAGAAGATCGCGGCGCTCAACTTCCTGGCGACCGCCTACGTCAGCCAGGCGGCGTACGAGGCGTTGAAGGCCTCCCGCGGGTCCATCGTCAACATCAGCTCGATCTCGGCACGACGGCCCAGTCCCGGGACCGCGGTCTACGGAGCCGCGAAGGCGGCCGTCGAGAGCCTGACCGGGTCGATCGCGGTGGAGTGGGCCCCGGACGTACGCGTCAACGCCATCTCCTGCGGGCTCGTCGCCACGCCCGGATCCGAGGATCACTACGGCAGCCCGGAGCAGCGGGCCGCGGTGGCCGCGACCATTCCGCGCGGCGTCTTCGCGACCCCGTCGGAGATCGGGGATGCCTGTCTGATGCTCGCCTCGCCGCTCGCCGCGCACATCACCGGCGCCGTCCTCGCCGTCGACGGCGGCGGCGAGTGGCCCGCCTTCCTCCAGCACACCCCCAACTCCTGAGGAGAAACCGTGCCCGAAGCAGTCATCGTCTCTGCCGCCCGCTCGCCGATCGGCCGCGCCTTCAAGGGATCGCTGAAGGATCTGCGTCCCGACGAGCTGGCCGAGCAGATCGTACGCAGCGCCCTCGCGTCGGTTCCGGAGCTGGACCCGACGCAGCTCGACGACCTGATGATGGGCTGCGCCCAGCCCGCGGGAGAGCAGGGCTACAACATCGGGCGGGTCGTCGGCGTACGCCTGGGCCTGGACGCCGTGCCCGGCACCACGGTCCACCGCTACTGCGCCTCGTCGCTGCAGACCACCCGGATGGCCTTCCACGCGATCCGCGCGGGCGAGGGCGACGCGTTCGTCTCGGCCGGGGTGGAGTGCGTGTCCCGCTACGAGCGCGGCAAGGCCGACGGGATGCCGGACACCAAGGCCGAGGAGTTCCTCAAGGCCGGCGAGCGCGGTGCCGCACGGGTGGCCGCGGGCGAGGCCTGGATCGACCCTCGCGAGGCCGGCGATCTGCCCGACTACCACCTCGCGATGGGCGAGACCGCCGAGAACGTCGCCGAGATGTGCGGGGTTTCGCGGGAGGCGCAGGACGAGTGGGGCGTACGTTCCCAGAACCGCGCCGAGGCCGCTGCTGATCGCGGCTTCTGGGAGCGGGACATCACGCCGGTGACCTTGCCGTCGGGTGAGGTCGTCTCCACCGACGACGGTCCGCGGGCGGGGGTGACGCTCGAGAAGGTCGCCGGCCTGGCGCCGGTCTTTCGGGAGAACGGCACCGTCACCGCCGGCAACTGCTGCCCGCTGAACGACGGCGCGGCCGCGCTGGTGATCATGAGCGACTCCCGTGCCGCCGAGCTCGGCATCACGCCCCTGGCCCGGATCGTCTCGACCGGCGTCTCCGGGCTCTCGCCCGAGATCATGGGACTCGGGCCGGTCGACGCCTCTCGACAGGCGCTCGCCCGGGCCGGCCTCTCGGCGTCCGACATCGACCTCGTGGAGATGAACGAGGCCTTCGCCGCCCAGGTGCTCCCCAGCATCGCCCAGATCGGCCTCGACCCCGAGCGGGTCAACGTCAACGGCGGCGCGATCGCCCTCGGCCACCCCTTCGGCTCCACCGGCGCACGTCTCACCACCACGCTCCTCCACGGTCTGCAGGAGACCGGCGGCCGCTACGGCCTCGAGACCATGTGTGCCGCCGGTGGGCAGGGCATGGCGATGGTCATCGAGCGGCTGGGCTGATCGGGCTGGCGGCGGCATCTGGCATGTAACACGTCGTTCGTAGGACTACTCGCCCTATCCGATAGGGCGAGTAGTCCTACGAACGACGTGTTACACGACCGCCGGAGGCTCGGCCAGCGGCGTCAGGCGCTCCGCCGACCCAGGTGGATGACGGCGACGGTGATGCGGCGCTCCTCGACCACGTAGACGATGCGGTAGCGGCCGACGCGGAGGCGGTAGCGGTCCTTGCCCCAGGCGTAGGCGCCGACGTCGCGCGGGGTCTCGGCCAGGGTGTCGACGGTGTCGAAGACCTGGATCAGGCCGATGGGGTCGTCGTCGACGTACGCCTCGGCCGACTGCAATGCCTCGTCGGCCCAGACGACCTGATAGCTCACTCGGCGGCAGGGCGGTCGAGACCGAGGGCGCGGCGGGCCTCGGTGTGCGGGGTGTAGCGGACCTCGCCGAGCTCGCGGCGCAGGGAGTAGCGCGCGATGGCGAGGTCGTCCTCGAGATCCTCGATGCGCCGGTCGTGGTCGTTGAGATAGGCGCGGATGGCCTCGCGGGCGATCTCCTGCTTGGACCGGTTCTCCGTCCGGGCGCGGTCGGTCAGCAGCCGGTCGTCGGCCTCGCTGAGTCGCAGAGTCATAGCCATGGACCCACTGTAACCCTGCGTGGTATCACGCGGTATCGTACGTGTGTCCGAACCGTCGAGCTTTACCCTGGGGGACGTCCATATGTCGCTGACCGCGCTCTACCTTCTCGTTGCACTCGGGGCGGGGCTGGTCGCGATGTTCCTGAAACTTCCGCCCATGGTCGGCTTCCTCGCCGCCGGGTTCGGGCTGCACGCCGCCGGGGTCGGCGAGCTGGACGGGCTGCACACGCTGTCCGAGCTCGGGGTCACGCTGCTCCTGTTCGGTATCGGTCTCAAGCTCGATGTGAGATCGCTGCTCCGGCCCGACGTGTGGCTGAGCACCTTCGCCCACCTGGGGTTCAGCGTCATCATCGGGATCGGGATGCTGGCCGGGATCGCACCGCTCGGCTTCGCGCTCCTCGCCGACGCCGACCTGGGCGAGATGGCGCTGATCGCCTTCGTGCTCTCGTTCTCCTCGACCGTCTTCGCGATCAAGGTCCTCGACGAGCGCCACGACAACAACACCCTCTACGGCCGGATCGCCATCGGTGTGCTGGTCATGCAGGACATCGTCGCGGTGGCGTTCCTGACCATCTCCAAGGGTCACTGGCCCTCGCCGTGGGTCTTCGCGCTGGTGCTGCTCCTCCCGGGCGCCTGGCTCGCCCACCGGGTCTGGGACCGGATCACCTCCGCCGAGCTGACCGCGCTCTTCGGACTGACGATCGCGCTCGTGCCGGGCTACTGGCTCTTCGAGACCGTGGGGCTCAAGGGCGACCTCGGAGCCCTGGTGGTCGGCGTACTCCTCGGGTCGCACGTCAAGGCGCCGGCGCTGGCCAAGCTGCTCTTCAGCACCAAGGAGCTCCTGCTCATCGCGTTCTTCCTGAGCATCGGACTGACCGGGGTGCCCTCGCTCGAGGACTTCGCCCTGGCCGCCGTGCTGCAGGTCCTGCTGCCCCTCCAGGCCGCGGCGTACATCGTGATCTTCGCGTTCATGGGGCTGCGCTACCGCACCGCGACGCTGGCCTCGTTCACCTTGGCCAACTACTCCGAGTTCGGGCTCATCGTCATCGTCATCGCGTCGGCCTCCGGGCTCGCATCGGCCCAGTGGCAGACCGTGCTCGCGGTCGCGACCGCGCTCTCGTTCCTGGTGGACGCGCTGTTCAACGCGTACGCCCCGGCGATCATCAATCTGCTCAACCGCCGGCTGCCGGTGCGGAGGCCCGAGCGGCTCCAGGAAGCGGACCGGCCGATCAACCTCGGTGACGCCAAGGCGCTGGTGGTCGGCATGGGCCGGGTGGGGCGTACGACCTACGAGGAGCTGCGCGACACCCAGGGCTACCACGTGCTCGCCGTCGAGCACGACTCGCTGCGGGCCGACTCGCTCAAGGAGGAGGGCTTCGACGTGGTCGAGGCCGACGCCACCGACCAGGACTTCTGGGAGCGGGTCAAGAAGGGCACCGGCATGGAGCTGGTCGTCCTCACGATGCCCTTCCACGGCGACAACCTGCTCGCGATGGACCTGCTCCGGAAGCTCGGGTTCACCGGCACCGTGGCCGCCATCGCCCTGCGCCCCGAGGAGCGTGACGAGCTCAAGAAGCGTGGCGCCCACGCGGTCCTGAACCTGTACGCCTCGGCCGGCTCCGACCTCGCCGAGAAGGCGCTCCGGGTGAACCAGGAGCGCCAGCTGGCTCAGCCGAGCAGGTCGTAGCCGGAGGACAGTGCGCCGAGGTAGGTGCGGGTCACCCCGGTGCCTGTGCTGTTGCGCTCGAAGGCGTAGAGGTTGCCGCTCGAGCGCGCGATCAGGTCACCGCCGGCGCCGCCACGCAGGTCGCGGACCCCGAGGACCGCGTCGTAGCCGGAGAGGTTGATCGACAGGCTCGTGGAGGAGACCAGGCCGCCGGGGCCGTTGCCTTCGTGGACGACCAGCGAGGTGCCGTTGACGAAGAGCACGTCCGGGGTGTTGCTGCCCGCGGTCCAGCGGCCGACGCCCACCAGGCGGGTGCCGGAGGCCGAGGAACGCATCACGACCGAGGCGCCGACCTTGGCCGAGCCCTTGCCCGGCCACAGCTTGATCGTGCCGTCGGAGGTGCGGCCCATCAGGTCCGGGTAGCCGTCGCCGGTGATGTCGCCGACGGCGTCGATGACGCTCACCGTGCCGAGGCCGGTCGCGATCGTGATCGCGCTGGCGAACTTGCCGGCACCGTCACCGCGGTAGAGGCGTACGGAGCCGTCGGAGAGCTTGGCGAGGAAGTCGCCCTTGCCGTCGCGGTTCCAGTCGCCGGCGTTCATCAGCGCGGTGGCACTGGTCAGGGTGACGCCGGAGTCGATGGGTGCCGCCAGGCTGACGCGACCGCTGTTGGGCTTCACGTAGAGGGTGCTGCCCGAGCGCATCATCAGGTCCGGCAGGCTGTTGCCGACCAGGTTGACCGCACCGACGAGGGTCTTGTCCACGCCGGCGAAGGGACCCAGCGGCTTGCCGAAGCCGGAGCCGCTGGCGGGGTAGATCCAGCCGCGGTTGGAGCCGTCGCGGCCGATCAGGTCACCGCGGCCGTCGCCGGTGAAGTCGCCGTAGCCGCTGATCTGGACCAGCGAGGACCAGGCCGGGCTCTGGGTGGCGAGCTTGACGGGGGAGCCGAACGTACCGCTGCCGGATCCCTTGAAGTAGTAGAGCGCCCCGGACTTGCGGCCGATCAGGTCGCGCTTGCCGTCCTTGTTGACGTCGCCGGTCGCGGCGAGCTTGTCGAAGCCGCTCAGTGAGCGGGTCGTGCCCGCCCGGGTGAACCCGCCGGCGCCGTTGCCGGTGTAGCGGACCAGGTAGCCCTTCGCGTTCTTGCCCACGAGGTCGTTGTGCGACGTACCGCCGATGTTGCCGACCGCGGTGATCTTCGAGACGCCGGAGAAGGTCGAGGTCGACAGGTTCTTGTAGACCGCCGCGAAGGTGCCGTCGCCGCGGCCCTTGCGGATGCCCGCAGAGCCGTCCTTGCGGACGAAGATCAGGTCGGCCTTGCCGTCGCCGGTGATGTCCGGGGTGACGACCTGCTCACGCGTGGTGCTGCCGAACGTCGTCGACGTCCTGGTCGCGTCGAACCCGGCGAAGCCGCCCGTACGCATCGTGAACACCCGGCCGTCGGACTTGCGTCGCGCGACGAGGTCGGAGTGGCTGGTGCCGGCGATGTTGGACTCCAGGTCGCGCCCGGACCAGCTCTTCTGCAGGCCGGCGGCGAGCGTACGGATCTGGGGGAGCTTGGCCTCGAGGTTCTCGCCGGGGCAGATGGTCGCCGTCGTGTTCGCGTCACGGTGGCCCTGGATCGCGTGCGGGAAGACCGTCTTGGTGCCGTCGGTCTTGATCAGCGACACGTTGGTGGCGTTGGCGGTGACGCCGTGGAGGGACAGCTTCCAGGCGTAGAGGGAGCCGTACGCCTGGATCATGGCGTCCGTGGGCGTGTTCTGGCTGGTCGACGCCTCGGAGGCGTCCGGGCAGCCGGCGGCGACCGTGTCGAAGCAGCCCAGCGCCGCGGCGCCGAAGCTGTCGTAGTTGTAGCCGCTGGTGTGAGCGCCCTCGACCGGTAGCTCGACGCCGCCGTAGCGTCCCTCCCAGATGCGACCGAACTTGTCGACGAAGAAGTTGTAGCCGATGTCGCGGTAGCCGCGGGTCTTCACGTGGTACTCGTAGATGCCCCGGATGATGCTGGGGACGTCGGTCTCGGTGTAGTCGTTGGTGCCCGCGGCGTGGTGGACGAAACCGCCGTGGACCTGGCGGTAGGTCGGGGGCGTCTGCTCCCGGAGCGTCTCGTCGGCGCCCCACTGCGCACGGCTGTAGATCGTCGGGCTCGAGGTGTAGGTGGACGCGACCAGGTTGAGGTCGGAGTCCTTGCTGCCGTCGTGGACGTTGGTCGCCCGGGGCGTGTCCTTGTCGGTCTCGATCTCGGGGAGCTCCTCGACCGTGTCCGACGGCTTGCCCGGCTCGATCACCGCGAGCTCGAGGTCGCCGGGGATCTCGGCCGCGTCAGGGACGATGATCCGGGTCTGCACCTGGTCGACGTGCCCGGCCAGGAACTCGTCGGTGCCCGGGCGGACACTCTTGGCCTCCGCGGTGCCGGCGTCCGGGCCGTGGTCCTCGACGTCGACCGTCATCGGGCTCCACGAGGACCACACGCCGTCCTTCAGGGTGCGGATCTCGGGGCGTACGTCGTCGGCGTCGGTGTCGTCGCCGGACCAGGTCACGCCGACGACGCCGAAGCCGGTGACGTCCTGCGGTTCGCTCTTGATGACGTCGGTGCGGGGCTTGTCGACCTTCGTCGCGTGCTCGGTCGCCCTGCCGGCCGAGCTGGTCAGCGCGACCTCCTCGACGTGAGCCTCCACGGGTCCGGCGGGAAGGGTGGACGGCTCCCTGTTCGCGGCCTCGAACGCGGCCAGCGGGCCGGACGTGGTCGGCTCGGCGGTGGCGGAGTTCAGCGTCAGGGGGATCGCCACGGCGACCGCGCCGAGAACGAGGGTGGTGCCGGAGAGGGACGCGATCATGGCGCGTCGGGGCATCGAGAGCCTCCGTGGGGGAAGTAAAGAACGGGCTGAGGAAACCTATACCCCCGCGGGGTCGGGTGTCTCACCTATATCGAGACGTCACGCAGATCCGTCTTCAGGACCTTGCCGCTGGCGTTGCGCGGCAGGCTCTCGACCAGGACGTACGACCTCGGCTGCTTGTAGTTCGCGAGGCGGTCCTTGAGCCAGGTCGCGATCGCGTCGGGAGTCAGGTCGTCGCGTACGACGACGAAGGCCTTGCCCACCTGACCGAGGCGCGCGTCGGGGATCCCGATGACCGCGGCCTCGACGATGCCGGGGTGACCGGCGAGGGCGTTCTCGACCTCGGCGGGGTAGACGTTGAAGCCGCCGACGGTGAACATGTCCTTGATCCGGTCGGTGATCTTCAGGCAGCCGTGCTCGTCGAGGAAGCCGACGTCACCGGTGTGCAGCCAGCCGTCCTCGTCGATCGCCTCGGCGGTGGCCTCGGGGTTCTCGAAGTAGCCGAGCATGACGTTGTCGCCGCGGATCCAGACCTCGCCGGCCTCGCCGGGCTCCGCGTCCTCGCCGGCTGCGGTGACGGTGCGGATCTCCAGGCCTTCGACCGCCGGCCCGACCACCTTGGCCACGTGCTCGGGGTCCTCGCCGGGGCGGGTGGTGGTGGCGACCATGCACTCGGTGAGGCCGTACGCCCCCTTGACCTCGTCGATCCCGAGGACGTCGCGCATGTCGGCGAAGAGGCTCTCCGGGACGCTCGCGGCGCCGGCGATCGCGAAGCGCAGCGAGGAGAGGTCGTACGCCTTCAGGTCGGGGTGGTTGATGAGCGTGGTGAAGATCGTGGGGGCGCCGGGCAGGACCGTGATCCGCGCGTCCTGGATCAGCTGCAGCGCCTGGGACGGGTCGTAGGTCGCGATCGGGTAGATCGTGCTGCCCGCGGTGAATGCGGCGATGAAGCCGGCCTTGTAGCCGAAGCCGTGGAAGAACGGGTTGACGATGGCGTAGCGGTCCTCGGGGGAGAGTGCGGCGCCGCGGGCCCAGACGTCGGCGACGCCGATCGTCTGCCGCTGGGCGCTCATCACGCCCTTCGGCTTGCCGGTCGTGCCGGAGGTGAACAGCAGGTCGGCGAGGGTGTCGGGGGTGACGCTCGCCTTGGCGTCCGCGAGGCGCTTCTCGGTCGTGTCGTCGCCTCTCGCCAGGAACTCGTCCCAGTCTGCGGCGAGGTCGACGATCGTGAGCAGGTGCTCGGGGAGCGGCCCGGCGTCGTGGAGCATCTGGATGTAGTCGGTGCCGAGGAAGCCGTTGACGGTGACCAGCGCGGTGGCTCGTGAACGCGCGAGGATCTCGCGCGCCTCATGTCCGCGATAACGCGTGTTCAGCGGCACCACGGCCGCCCCGATCGTCTGCGCGCCGAGGACCGCGACCGGGAACTCCCAGCGGTTGGGCGCCCAGATCGCGACGCGGTCGCCGCTGCGTACGCCACTGGCGAGGAAGGCGCGCGCCGCCCTGTCCGCCGCGTCGGCGAGCTCGGCGTAGGTGAGCGTCGTGGGTCCGTCGACGATCGCCGGGTGGTCGGCGTACGTCTGCTTGGCCTTCTCGAGCAGGGCGGGGATCGTGCGCGGGGTCATCCTGCTGAGCGTAGTTGAGCAACTGCTTGTTTGGTAGGCTTCGTCCATGACTGACACGGGGGTTGCGCCGAGAAGGCGGGGGACGGCGTCGGGTTCGTCGCGGCGGGCCGAGCTGCTCACGCTGGCTGCCGAGATGTTCGCGACGAAGGGTTTCGCCCAGACGACCGTACGCGACATCGCCGATGCCGCGGGGATTCTCTCGGGCTCGCTCTACCACCACTTCCGGTCCAAGGAAGCGATGCTGACCGAGCTGCTCTCGGGGTTCCTCGACGGGCTCAACGCGCGGTTCACCGAGATCGTCGAGTCCGGCGTCGACCCGCAGGCAGACCTCGACGGGCTGATCACGGAGTCGTTCCGGACGATCCACAACGAGCGGCTCGCGGTCGCGCTCTACCAGAACGAGGCGTCCTTCCTCTCCACCGTCGAGGGCTTCGAGTTCGTCGCCGAGCGTTCGCGCGAGAACGAGGCGCTGTGGATCCGGGTCATCGAGGCCGGGCAGGCCTCGGGAGCCTTCCAGCCCTCCCTGGACCCCGCGCTCACCTACCGGTTCATCCGTGACGGCGTCTGGTCCACCGTCGCCTGGTATCGCCCCGGCGGCCGCCACACCCCCGAGACGCTCTCGGAGCAGTACCTGAAGCTGCTCCACGCCGGCATCCTCGCCTGATCCACCGCTGGTCGAGCCGCGAGGCCGCCTGCGGCCGAGCGTGTCGAGACCAACACGGTCCCATCCGCGCTCGATGGCACCGTGTTGGTCTCGACACGCCTTCGCCTAGCGGCTCCGGCGGCTCGACCAGCAGGGAATTACGGGACCTCTTTGAAGCGGAGGCCCTTGGGGTCTTCGGCCTCGATGATCTTCAGCTCGTCCGGAGTGGGCTCGCGGGTGAGGGGCGCGTCGGTGGCGTCGATGGCGAAGCCGGTGGCCTCCTGGAGCTCCTCGGGGGTGACGCCGGGGTGGATCGAGACGACCTTGACGAGGCCGGCGTCGTCATAGCCGAAGACGGCGAGGTTGGTGACGATGACGCCGAGGTCGTGATACTTCCCCGCCGTGCCGGTCGCGCGGTCGTTGCCGACGCCGCTGGCGACGTCGACGCTCTCGACGAAGATCCGGGCGGAGTGCTTGGCGACCCAGTAGTCGACGCGGTGGTTGACGGTGTTGCCCGGCGCCCCGCGTACGCCGATCAGCTGGCGCTTGGGCTTGCGCCAGTCGCCGATCGAGGAGATGTTCTGGTTGCCGTGGCGGTCGATCTGGCTGGCGCCCATCATCGAGTGCCGGCGGCCGCTGGCGACGATGTCGAAGATGCTGCGGAACGGCACCCAGGCCTCCGGGGTGCCGCCGGCCGCCGCGGTCTTCAGCAGCGGCGGCGCCTCGGCCATCATGAACGCCTCCCCGTCGCTGAGCGCGAGCTCGGGGGTGTGGGTGGCCTTGGCCAGGCGTACGCCGATGGCCGGGACGATCCCGACGGCGTGGGCGAGCACCTCGCCGGAGCCCTGGAAGGCGTCGGAGACGGCGGCGACGCAGACGTCTGCTCGGCTGATCGTTTGCGTGGTCACAGGTAACGCTCCTCGAACTCGGTCCACTGCTCGTCGGACTCGGCCTTCGCCGCGGCGACGTACGCCTTCTGGAACTCTTCGTCGCGGCCGTAGTCGGGCTCGCAGGTGGTGAAGTGGGCGCCGCCGGGGGCCTCGACGACGTGGTTGACGAAGATCCTGGGGACCAGGAGGGTCTGCGGCGGGGCCTTGGCGGTCAGGTCGTCGGTGGAGACGATCTGCTCGACCGACATGATCGTGATGTCGGCGGCCATCGCGAAGAGGTCGTCGAAGTAGGGGTCGGGGCCGAGGTACTGCCCGTTGCCGGCCGCGTCGGCGCGGTTGAGGTGGATCAGCGAGACGTCGAGGCGGAGGCCGGGGACGGCGACGTACTCCTCGTCGTCGTAGGGCGACTTCACGGTCTTGAGGTCGGGGTTCATCGCCATCACGTCGCTGCCGAGGCCGGCCCGGATCGGCTGGAACGAGAGCCGGTTCGCCCCGGCGCGGAGGCCGGCGACGAACATGCCCTCGTCGTACTCGCTCGTCTCCGGGATCTCGCCGCGCTCACGGGCGCGGGTGAAGTTGGGGTCGAGCGGGATCGAGTCGAGGCTGACGAAGCCGTAGACCAGCTTGCGGATCCTCCCGGCGCGGGCCAGCAGGCCGACGTCGGGGCCGCCGAACGCGACCACGGTCAGGTCGGTGATGTCGCTGCGGAGGATCTCCTTGACCAGCGCCATCGGCTTGCGGCGTGAGCCCCAGCCGCCGATCCCGATGGTCATCCCGGACTCGAGCTTGCTGGCGACCTCGGTGAGGGGCAATGTCTTGTCGAGCGGGGTCGTGTTCACGTGTCTCCTCGGAAGAGCTGGGCGGTGGCGTGGGCGCGCTTGAAGTAGAGGTGGGCGTCGTGCTCCCAGGTGATCGCCACGCCGCCGTGGAGCTGGATCATCTCGGCGCTGACCTGCGAGAACGCGTCGGAGCACCAGGTCTTGGCAGCCTGGATGAGCCGGCGATCAGGGGTCGGCTGGGTCAGCTCCCAGGCGGCCGCCCAGCTCATCGTCCTGGCGGTCTCGACCTGGACCAGGAGGTCGGCGCAGCGGTGCTTGAGCGCCTGGAAGGAGCCGAGCGGGCGGCCGAACTGGTGGCGCTCCTTGAGGTAGGCGACCGTACGCTCCAGCGCCTCGCGCGCGGCGCCGGCCTGCAGCGCGGTCATCATGGTGGCGCCGACGGTGGTGACGTACGCGGGGTCGACCGCGCCGATGGCATCGCCGGCTTCGTCGTCGACGGTGACGGTCGCGAACCTCCAGGTCGGGTCGAGGGCCGGGTTCGCGGTGATCTCGGCCGCCGAGGGCTCCACCGCGTGGACCTGGTCACCGCGCAGCACGAGGAGGATCTCCGCGCCGGTCCCGTCGATGACGAGCTCGGATCCCGGCGTCACCACCGCGGCCGGCGCGCCGCCGGCGATCCGCTCCAGCAGCTCACCGGCGGGCGGGGTGTCGGCCGCGACCAGGATCTGGGTCGCCAGCAGCGTGCCGACGAACGGCGACGGAGTCAGCGTGCCGCCGAGCTCCTCGAGGACGAGGTGGGCCTCGAGGTAGGAGCAGCCGACACCGCCGTTCGTCACCGGGATGGCGAGTGCGGTCACCCCGATCTGCTCGGTCAGCGTCTGCCACAGGGTGGTGTCGTAGCCCTCGGGTGTCGCGATCGCGGCCCGCAGGTCCATCGAGGCGGCCCGCTTGGCGATCAGCGTGTGGACCGTCGCGACCAGGTCGGTCTGCTCCTCGGTGAGCGCGAACCTCATCGACCCTCCACCAGCGACTCGAGGATCCGCGCCCGGTGCTCGGCCGGGGTGCCCCAGGCGCCGACCAGCGCACGCACCTTGAGGATCCACAGGCTCAGGTCGAACTCGCGGGTGTAGCCGATCGCACCGTGGACCTGGAGCGCCGTGCGCGAGGCCAGGTACGCCGCATCGCCGGCCGCCACCTTCGCGGCCGAGACCGCGCGGCCGGCTGTGGGGGTCCCGGCTTCGAGCTCGACCGCCGCGTTGTGCACCAGCGGGGCGGCGAAGTCGAGGGCGACGCGTACGTCGGCGAGCAGGTGCTTGACCGCCTGGAACTCGCCGATCGGGCGGCCGAACTGCGTCCGCTGCTTCACGTAGGCCACGGTGTCGTCGAGCAGGCGCAGGCCCGCGCCGAGGAGCTGGGCCGAGCAGGCGAGCGTGCCGAGATCGAGTGCAGGCGTCGGGTCGATCGCGGCGATCTCCTCGCCCGCAGTGACCTCGAAGAGTCGTCGGGTCGGATCGACCGACGTCTGCTCGGCGCCGACGGCCGCATGATGGAGGGTTGTGCTCGATACGTAGGTCCGCTCGGCGATGTCCGCGTCGACAGCTCGCGCGGGTTGTGAAAGAAACTTTTCTTTCACAACCGACGACAGCTCTGCTCCCGGCCAGGCGAGCGGTGGCGCCACCGAGACCACGCACTCCCCGGCGGCCACGCGGCCGAGGAGGTCGGTCTGGGGCGTGCCCGCAACGAGCGCCGGTGCCACGGCGGCCGATTCGATCCACGGGCCGGGCACACCGTGATACCCGAGCCGCTCGAAGGCGACGGTGAGGTCGACCGAGGATGCGCCCAGGCCGCCGTCCGCCTCCGGTACCAGCAGCCCGGTGACACCGAGATCGGCCAGCCGCTGCCAGAGCTTGAGCCCGGCCGAGTGGTCACCGCTCGCCCAGGAACGCGCGACCGACGGGACGTCGGCGGCACCGAGCAGGTCGTCGAGTGCTTCGGAGAAGGCGTGCTGCTCCGACGTACGTCCGAATCTCATCGGCCACCCCTCGGCAGGCCGAGCACGCGCTCGGCGACGATGTTGCGCTGGATCTGGTTGGTGCCGGCGTAGATCGGGCCGGACAGGGAGAAGAGGTAGTCGTCGACCCAGGGGCCGGAGAGCTCCGCGTCGGCGCCGAGCAGCGAGAGCGCGGTCTCGTGCAGCGAGAGGTCGAGGTCGGACCACCACAGCTTGTTGATCGAGCCCTCGGCGCCGACCGAGCCGCCGGCTTCGACGTGGGTGACGGTGCCCCAGGTGTAGAGACGGTAGGCCTCGGCCCCGATCCAGGCATCGACGACCTGGTCGCGCAGGTGCGGCTGCGGGTCGGTCTGCCACAGGTCGAGCAGCCGGTCGGCGGCGGCGCAGAACCGGCCCGGCGAGCGCAGCGATAGGCCTCGCTCGTTGCCCGCGGTCGACATCGCGACCTTCCAGCCGTCGCCGACGCCGCCGAGCACATCGTCGTCGGACACGAAGACGTCGTCGAAGAAGATCTCCGCGAACCCGGGCGTCCCGTCGAGCTGGTCGATCGGCCGGACGGTGACGCCGTCGGCGTCGAGCGGGAAGAGGAAGTACGTCAGGCCCCGGTGCCGCTCCGCGGACGGATCCGAGCGGAAGAGTCCGAAACCGCGGTCGGCGAAAGGGGCCCGGCTGCTCCAGGTCTTCTGCCCGTTGAGCCTCCAGCCACCGTCGACGCGGGTGGCCGTGGCGCGCAGCGAGGCCAGGTCGGAACCGGCCTCGGGCTCCGACCACGCCTGCGCCCAGACCAGCGTGCCGTCGGTCATGTCACGCAGGTAGCGGTCCTTCTGCGACTCGGTGCCGTGGCCGAAGAGGATCGGCGCGAGCAGCGAGATGCCGTTCTGCGAGATGCGGGTGGGGGCGCCGGCGAGGTAGTACTCCTCCTCGAAGATGACCCACTCGGTCAACGACGCGTCCCGGCCCCCGTAGATCTCGGGCCAGGTGACGACCGACCAGCGGCCGGAGGCCAGCGTGCGCTCCCACTCCCGGTGCGCCGCGGCGCCCTCGGCGGTGTCCATCGACGGCAGCCGGCCGGGGTTGTTGGCGGCGAGCCACTCGCGCGCCTCGAGGCGGAAGGCCTCCTCGGCCTCGGTGAACTCCAGAATCCCCTGTTCGACAGTCACTGCTTCATCGCCTTCGCGTCCATCCCCGCGAGCGAGTCCTCGCCGACCTCGGCGTTGTGCGCGTGGGCGGCGTGGTGGAGGCCGAAGACCGAGTCCATCCCGGCCCGCATGCCCATCAGGTCCTCGGCCTGGTTGACCGCCTTCTTGGCCAGGGCCAGTCCCAGGCGCGGCATCTCGGCGATCCTCCCGGCGAGAGCCAGGGTCTCGGTCTCGAGGTCGTCGCGCGGGACGACGTGGTTGACCATGCCCCAGGTCTCCGCCTGGGACGCCGAGAAGCGGCCGCCGGTGAAGAGCATCTCCTTGGCAGCGCGCGGGTTGGTGACCCACGGGTGGGCGAAGTACTCGACCCCGGGGATGCCCATCTTGACCACCGGGTCGGAGAAGAAGGCGTCGTCGGAGGCGACGATGAAGTCGCAGGACCAGGCCAGCATCAGACCGCCGGCGATGCAGGCGCCCTGGACCATCGCGATCGTCGGCTTCGGCAGCTCCCGCCAGCGGCGGCACATGCCCAGGTAGACCTCGGACTCGCGCGCGAAGCGGGAGTCGACGCCCTCCTTGCCGACGTGGTCCCACCACATCACGGCCTTGCGCTCGAAGCTCTCGTCGATGTCGCGGCCCGGGGTGCCGATGTCGTGGCCGGCGCAGAAGTGCTTGCCGTTGCCACCGAGGACGATCACCTTGACCTCGTCATCGTTGGTCGCCCGGGTGAACGCCTCGTCGAGCGCGTAGGTCACCTTCGAGTTCTGCGCGTTGCGGTATTCGGGGCGGTTCAGCCGGACCACCGCGACGGGTCCGTGGGTCTCGTACGTCACGACGTCGCTCATGCCGCAGACGCTACCAAACAAGTGCTTGGTTTGGTAGGTTGTCCGTCATGGACCTGACCTACTCCGCCGAGGACGAGGCGTTCCGTGCCGAGGTGCGCGAGTGGCTGGCCGACCATCTGGTCGGTGAGTGGGCCGCGTTGCGCGGCACCGGCGGGAACGGCCGCGATCACGAGTCGTACGAGGCCCGGCTGGCGTGGAACCGCTACCTGGCTTCTCACGGATGGACGTGCCTGGGTTGGCCCGAGGAGCACGGCGGGCGCGGTCTGCCGCTGTTCCAGCAGGTGATCTTCCACGAGGAGTACGCCCGGGCGGACGCCCCGGTGCGGATCAACCACCTCGGCGAGGAGCTGCTCGGCCCCACCCTGATCGCGCACGGCACCGACGCCCAGAAGGAGCGGTTCCTGCCCAAGATCGTCGCCGTCGAGGAGCTCTGGTGCCAGGGCTACTCCGAGCCCGGTGCCGGCTCCGACCTGGCCGGGGTGCGCACCCGCGCGCGGCTGGACGGTGACCGATGGATCGTCGACGGACAGAAGGTCTGGACGTCGAACGCCCACCTGTCCGACTGGTGCTTCGTCGTGTGCCGCACCGAGCCGGGCTCCTCGCGCCATCACGGGCTGTCCTACCTGCTGGTGCCGATGGCGCAGTCCGGTGTCGACGTACGACCGATCGAGCAGCTCACCGGCACCTCGGAGTTCAACGAGGTCTTCTTCGACGGCGCCGTCACCGCGGCCGACCTGGTGGTCGGTCGGCCGGGTGACGGGTGGAAGGTCGCGATGGCGACCCTCGGGTTCGAGCGCGGCGTCTCCACGATCGGCCAGCAGGTCGGCTTCGCCCGCGAGCTGGAGACGGTCGAGGAGGCCGCCCGCGCCAACGGCGCCATCGACGACCCCGGCATCGCCGCCCGGATCGCCCAGGCCCACGTCGGGCTGGAGGTGCTCCGGCTGCACGCGCTGCGGACCCTCTCGGCGTACGACTCCGGCTCCTCGGGCCCCGAGGCGAGCGTCTCCAAGCTGCTGTGGGCCCGCTGGCACCGCGACCTCGGCGAGCTGGCGATGGACGTCGTCGGGCTCGCCGGCCTGACCACCGGCGAGGACTACGCCCTCGACCGGCTGCAGTCCCTCTACCTCTTCTCCCGCGCCGACACCATCTACGGCGGCTCGGACGAGATCCAACGAAACATCATCGCCGAGCGTGTGCTCGGCCTGCCACGAGAGGCACGTGCATGAAGCCGGAACAGCCAACCCCCGCGTACGTCCCCGGCCACTCGCTCCTGGAGGGCCGGGTCGTCGTCGTGACCGCCGCCGCTGGCGCGGGGATCGGAGCCGCGGTGGTGCGGAAGGTGCTCGAGGAGGGTGCCAAGGCGGTCGTCGTCTCCGACACCCACGAGCGGCGGCTCAAGGAGTCCGTCGACGCGCTCGGGGAGGAGTTCGGGGCGGACCGGATCACGGGCGTGACCTGCGACGTCACCCAGGAGGACCAGGTCCAGGCGCTGCTCGACGCGGCCGAGCCTTTCGGCGGTGTCGACGTGATGATCAACAACGCCGGTCTCGGTGGGACCGCGTCGGTGCTGGAGATGACCGACGAGCAGTGGTCGAAGGTCCTCGACATCACGCTGACCGGGACGTTCCGGTGCGTCCGGGCCGTCGGACAGCGGTTCGTGGCCGCCGGGAAGCGTGGCGTGATCGTCAACAACGCCTCCGTGATCGGCTGGCGGGCGCAGGAGGGGCAGGCGCACTACGCCGCGGCCAAGGCCGGGGTGATGGCGCTGACCCGCTCCGCCGCCGCCGACCTCGCGCCGCACGGGATCCGGGTCAACGCGGTCTCGCCGTCCCTGGCGATGCACCCGTTCCTGGAGAAGGTGACCTCGCCCGAGCTGCTCGTCGAGCTCAAGGGCCGCGAGGCGTTCGGGCGTGCCGCCGAGCCCTGGGAGATCGCCAACGTCATGGTCTTCCTGGCCAGCGACTACTCGTCCTACATGACCGGCGAGGTCGTCTCCGTCTCCAGCCAGCACGCCTGATCGAGAGGGTCACCACATGTCTGAGGCATTCATCGTCGACGCCGTTCGTACGCCTGTCGGGAAGCGCGGAGGCGCGCTCGCCGGCATGCACCCGGCCGATCTCGGCGCCCACTCGCTCGCCGCGCTCGTGGACCGCACCGGCATCGACCCGGGAGCCGTCGACGACGTGATCATGGGCTGCTGCGACACCATCGGCGGGCAGGCCGGCGACGTCGCGCGGACCGCGTGGCTGGTGGCCGGGCTGCCCGACCACGTACCCGGTGTGACCATCGACCGGCAGTGCGGCTCGTCGCAGCAGGCGGTGCACTTCGCGGCCCAGGGCGTCATGTCCGGGACACAGGATCTGGTGGTCGCGGGCGGGTTGCAGAACATGTCCGCGATCCCGATCTCCGCGGCCATGCTGGTGGGTCAGCAGTACGGGTTCACCACCCCGTTCGCCGAGTCGCCCGGCTGGGTGAAGCGCTACGGCGACCAGGAGGTCTCCCAGTTCCGCTCCGCGGAGATGATCGCGGAGAAGTGGGACATCTCGCGCGAGGACATGGAGGGCTATGCGCTGGCCTCCCATCAGCGCGCCAAGACCGCCATCGCCGAGGGTAGGTTCGACGGGGAGATCGTGCCCGTCGGTGATTTCGCCGTCGACCAGTGCCCTCGCGAGACCTCGCTCGAGAAGATGGCGTCCCTGGAGCCGCTCGCTCCCGGCGGGCGGATCACTGCGGCCGTCGCCTCCCAGATCTGCGACGCGTCCTCGGCACTGCTGGTCGCCTCCGCCCAGGCCGTACGCACCTTCGGCCTGACCCCGCGCGCCCGGATCCATCACCTCTCGGTGCGCGGTGACGACCCGGTCTGGATGCTCACCGGCCCGATCGAGGCCACGCGTCACGCCCTGGCCAAGACCGGTCTGACGGTCGACGACATCGACCTGTTCGAGTGCAACGAGGCGTTCGCCTCCGTCGTCCTGGCGTGGATGAAGGAGCTCGACGTCCCGCACGAGAAGGTCAACGTCAACGGCGGCGGCATCGCCCTCGGCCACCCCATCGGCGCCACCGGCGCCCGGCTGATGACGACCCTCCTCAACCAGCTCGAGCGCACCGGCGGCCGCTACGGCCTGCAGACCATGTGCGAGGGCGGCGGTCAGGCGAACGTCACCATCATCGAGCGCCTCTGAGGCTCTTGGACCGACCGGGTCAGGCCGGCTGCAGCCTGAGCGTGCGGCGCTCGGCGGCGGGGGAGCCGGGGGTGGGGAACCACCGGTGGATGACCGCGGCCTGGCCGGCGGTCCACAGGCCGCTGATGACCCAGTAGACGAGCAGGGCGAGCGGGACGCTGCTGCCGGCGAGGAGCATGCCGCCGGCGGAGATGACCGGCATCAGCTCCTGCATCCGGATCATCGACTCGGGCATGTCGGCACGCACCATGTTGGGGAGCACCCACATTCGCTGGCTGAGGTAGCTGACCGCGGCGGCGGTGGCGGCCAGGCCCAGCGTGATCACCAGATGGCTCGTGTCTCCGGAGAGGTAGCCGTGCCCGGTCAGCGGCGCGCCCAGAAAGGTCGCCTTCCCGAGCGAGGCGACGAGCGAGTCGCTCATCGCGCCGACCGAGTTGCTCCGGCTGACGTCGGAGAGCAGGTGGTAGAGCGCCAGGAAGATCGGCAGCTGGGCGAAGGCGGCGAGCATCGCGAAGCGGGGTACGCCGTGCTCCTCGTTGATCTTGCGGCGCTCCTCCATCATCGCCATCATGTCGGCCTGGCTGGCGCTGCCCTTCGAGGTCTGCTTCTTCTGGTACTTCTTCGTCAGCGCCTGGAGCTGTGGACGGGCGCGGGCGGAGGCGTGGGCGGTGCGTACGCCGCGGATCGTCAAGGGCAGGAGGGCGAGCCTGACCAGGACGACGACGGCGGCGATGGCCAACAGCCAGCTGGCGTTGTCGCCCGCGAAGGACAGGACGTGGTGGGCGCCGGCGAGGACGGCCGCGAGGGCGTGCGACAAGGGGGCGAGAACGGACATGGGTGTGCTCCTGAGGTGAGTGGGTAGGCCTGACGGGCTCGCCGATGGGCGAGCGGTCAGACCTGCTCAGGAGCGCGCGGGCGGCGCGGGGAGCACACCGGGTCGGTGACCCGGGCAGCGAGATGGCGAGGTCCGTCGGATCCGTCCGGCGGGACCGTCGAACGTGCCCTGACCAGGGCGAACGCGCTGACGTTGTGGAGCGCTCCGACGGCGACGGCCGCGAGCGCGGTCGAGACGGCGATGGTGAGCAGCGCCTGCTCGGGATCGACGCTCATCAGCGCCGGGAGCATCAGCGTGAAAAGTGCGACGAGCGCGATGCGTACGCGGCTCGTCTCGGTCTTCACGCAGGTCAGTGTACCGATCGGGGTCAACCAGGGCATCATCCCAAGGTGCGCCTCATCAGGACGCGCGGGTGACCCGCGAGGACCGAGGTGGTGTCGGCGGCCCAGACGAAGCCCGCTGCCTCGAAGTTCTTGCGGAGCCCGGCGTACGCCATCGTCAGGTCGACCTTCGCGCCCTGGTTGTCGAGCGGGTAGGCCTCGACGGCCGGGGCGCCGCGGTCGCGCGCGAAGTCGACGGCGCCCTCGATGAGCGTGTGCGAGATGCCCGTGCCGCGGTGGCCAGGCCGGACCCGGATGCACCACACGGACCAGACCGGCAGGTCGTCGACGTGCGGGATCTTCCGGTTGCGGGCGAAGGTGGTGTCCGCGCGCGGGGCGACGGCCGCCCAGCCGACGGGCTCCTCGCCGTCATAGGCGAGCACGCCCAGCGGGCCGTCGGTGAGCAGGTTGCGGACGTACTCGCCCCGCTCCTGGCCGCGCATCCTGTTGTTGATCGTGGAGGGGATCCGATAGCTCAGGCACCAGCACACGCTGGCGTCGGGCCGCTTGGGACCGACCAGAGTGCGTACGTCCTCGAACACCGTCGCCGGGCGAACCTCGATCACCATGGGGCCACCCTGGCCGTCAGACTCGGGTCGCGTCCAGATATTTGAGGCGGTCGGCGGCGCCGGCGACGATCCGGTCGACGAGCTCCTCGCAGGTGGGGAGGTCGTCGAGGAGGCCGACGACCTGGCCGCTGGAGAGCATCCCGGCGTTCGTGTCGCCCTCGACGAGGCCGGCGCGGAGCAGCATGGGGGTGTTGGCGGCCAGGACGACCTCGGCCCAGGTGCGGTCGCCGCCGTGGACCATGTTCCGGCCGTCCTTGACGAGGGTGCGCCAGGGGAGGCCGGACATCTCCTTGAACTGCCGGGTGCGCTTGAGCGTGCGGAGGAGCTTCGCGGTGATTCCCTCCTTCTCGAGCGTGTCGATGAACTCGGTGCGGAGCAGGCGGTGCGGCATCCCGTCGGCCTTCGTGGTCACGACGGTGCCGTCGAGGCCGAAGGTCAGGTAGCGCCTGCGGACCTCTTCGGGGACCGCGGAGTCGGCGGTGAGCAGGAAGCGCGTGCCCATGCCGATGCCGGCGGCGCCGTAGGCCATGGCCGCGGCGAGACCCCGGCCGTCGAAGAAGCCGCCCGCGGCGACGACGGGGATGTCGACGGCGTCCAGGACGCTCGGGAGGAGCAGGGTCGTCGGGACCGCGCCGGTGTGGCCGCCGCCCTCGCCGCCCTGGATCATCACCATGTCGGCGCCCCAGCTCGCCACCTTCTTGGCGTGCTTGGCCGCGCCGATCGACGGCATCACCACGACGTCGTGCTCCTTGAGCTTGGCGATCAGCTCGGGTTTGGGGGCGAGGGCGAAGCTGGCGACCTTCACGCCGTGGTCGATGAGGAGCCGGCAGCGGTCCGCGGCGTCCGAGGCGTCGGCGCGCAGGTTGACGCCGAACGGCCTGTCAGTGCGCCCCTTGACCTCGACGATCGCCTTCTCGAGCTCGTCGAGGGTCATCGTGGCCGAGGCCAGGATGCCGAGGGCGCCCGCGGCGGCGGTGGCCGAGACGAGGCGCGGGCCGGCGACCCAGCCCATGCCGGTCTGCACGATCGGGTGGTCGACGCCGGTCAGGTCGGTCAGCGGCGTACGAAAGGTCTGGGCGGTGCTCATCGGGTCTCCTGATCCTGCCGAGTCGGCGCGAACTGACGAGATGCGGCGCCGAGTCGGCGCGTCATGACGAGCCGGGTGGGCATCATTTGCCGTCCTTCACGAAGGCGTCGCGGCGCTCGTCGGCGACGCCGGCGAGGTTGAGCTCGTAGGTGAAGCCCTGCTCGAAGCGGTAGGAGGCGTTCACGTCGACGGGGTCGATGCCGTTGAGCGCGGCCTTGGCGGCGCGGATGACCTGCGGGTCCTTGGCGGCGACCTGCCGCGCGACCTCGAGGGCGGCCTCGTCGAGGTCCTCCCTTGCCACGACCGCGTGCACCGAGCCCAGCTCGTGGAGGCGCTGGGCGGTGATGGTCTGGGCGGTGAAGTAGAGCGTACGCAGCATGTGCTGGGGCACCAGCCGGCTCAGGTGGGTGGCGGCGCCGAGGGCACCGCGGTCGACCTCGGGTACGCCGAAGAACGCGTCGTCGCTGGCCACGATCGTGTCGGCGTTGCCGACCAGCCCCACCCCTCCGCCGAGGCAGAAGCCGTTGACCGCGGCGATGACGGGGACGGGGCACTCGTAGATCGCCTTGAAGGCCGCGTAGCAGCCGCGGTTGGCGCCGAGGATGCCCTCGAACCCCTCGATCTGCTGCATCTCCTTGATGTCGACGCCGGCGTTGAAGCCCTTCCCCTCGGCGCGCAGGATCACGACGCGCGCACCCTGGTCGGCGGCGGTCGTGACGGCGTCGGCGACCTCGAACCAGCCCTTCACCGGCAGCGCGTTCACCGGCGGGTGGTTCATCGTGACGACGGCGATCTGCTCGTCGGTGATCTCGGTGGAGATGCCCATGGTCCGTTCCTAACCTAGCGATTGCTTGGTAGCCTAGCAGTTGCTTGGTTTCTGAACGCAAGACTGGAAAGGGACGCCACCATGGCTCGACTGCTCGAAGGCCGGATCGCGATCGTCACCGGGGCGGGGCGAGGCATCGGCCGTGCCCACGCGCTCGAGCTCGCCCGTCACGGAGCGAAGGTGGTCGTCAACGACTTCGGCGTCTCGCTGGCGGGCGAGGGCACCGGTGAGTCGCCCGCGGAGCAGGTGGTCGCCGAGATCGTCGCCGCGGGTGGGGAGGCGGTCGCCAACGCCGCCGACGTGGCGGACTTCGCGGCGGCCTCGGAGATGGTGCAGCAGGCCGTCGAGACGTACGGAGGTCTGGACATCCTCGTCAACAACGCCGGCTTCGTCCGCGACCGGATGCTCGTCAACACCTCCGAGGAGGAGTGGGACGCGGTGATCCGGGTGCACCTGAAGGGGCACTTCGCGACGCTTCGGCACGCCGGGGCCTACTGGCGGGCCGAGTCCAAGGCCGGGCGGCAGCGGGACGCCCGGGTGATCAACACCTCCTCCGGCGCCGGCCTGCAGGGCTCCATCGGGCAGGGCACCTACTCCGCCGCCAAGGCCGGGATCGCAGGGCTCACGCTCGTCGCCGCCGCCGAGATGACCCGGTACGGCGTCACCGTCAACGCCATCGCGCCGGTCGCCAAGACCCGGATGACCGAGGGTGCGTTCGACACCTCCGCCATGGCGCTGCCCGAGGACAACAGCCCCATCGTCGCCTGGCTCGCCTCCGAGGACGCCCGCGACATCACCGGCCGGGTCATCGAGATCGACGGGCCCACGATCACCGTCGAGAACGGCTGGGCCCACGGCCCCTCCGCCGACGCCGGTGCCCGCTGGGAGGCCGCCGACGTCGGCCCCGCGCTCCGCAAGCTCCTCGGCGAGGCGCCGGAGCCGGAGCCGGTCTACGGGGCCTAGGACCTGCCGAGGCGTCAGGTACGTCGGCCGAGGCGTCACGTACGTCGGCCGAGACGGCATTCAGGTGCCCACTCGGCCGACGCGGGTGACGTCTCGGCAGGTCAGCCGAGCTCCGCGCAGACCGTCGCCGCGATGTCCGCGAGCGGGGCGTCGAGCGGCGGAGCGGCGGGGTCGTCGGAGCGGGTGAGAGCGGCGATGACGATCGGGGCACCGTCCGGGGTCCAGGTGACACCGACGTCGTTGCGCGAGGCGTAGTCACCACCGCCGGTCTTGTCGGCGAGCCGCCAGCCCGCCGGAACTCCGGCGCCGAAGCGGGTGACGGTCGACTGGTTGGCGAGCATCCAGGTGAGCAGCTGGTCCCGGTCCGCACCGCCGAGCGCGTCGCCGAGCACCAGCTTCGTGTAGGTCTGCGCGATGGCACGCGGCGAGGTGGTGTCGCGCGGGTCGCCCGGGATCGCGCTGTTGAGGTCGGGCTCCCAGCGGTCGAGCCGGCTCACGGTGTCGCCGAGCGAGCGGGCGAAACGAGTGATGCCGGCGGGGCCGCCGATGAGGTGGAGCAGCTCGTTGGCGGCGGTGTTGTCGGACCGCGTCATCGTCGCCTCGGCGAGCTGGGCGACGGTCAGGCCGTTGCGCGTCGTGAGCGAGGTGACCGGCGAGTTGACGACGACGTCGGCCGGCTCCCAGGTCAGCCGCTGCTGGAGCGTACGCGCCGGGTGATCGCGCAGGATCGCGGCCGTGAGCAGGGTCTTGAAGGTCGACAGCATCGGGAAGCGCTCGTCGGCACGGTGCGCGATGACGCGGCCGGTCCGCACGTTCTTCGCCCAGACGCCGAGGTGGCGCTGGTGCTTCTGCTCGAGGGCGGCGATCGAGGGGTTACCGGCGGCGTACGCCACGGAGCTGCCGGCTCCGGTCGCGGCGATGGCGGCGGCGGTGGCGGCGGTGGCGGCCCCGCCCAGCAGGGTGCGGCGGCTGAGGATCGGGTGGGTCATGCAGGCATCGTGACCTCGCCGCAGCGATGGCGTCCAAGGACGATCCGGCATGTATGTATGCATCGCCGACATGGGACGAGGTGGGGGCGATCAGCCATTCTGTACGCGTGGACCTACTGCTTCACCTGCGCGGCTTCACCGCGGTCGCGGACGAGATGAGCGTCTCCGAGGCGGCCCTGGAGCTGGGTGTGGACCAGCCGCTCCTGAGTCGTCGGTTGCGTGCTCTCGAGCGGGAGCTCGGGGTGGAGCTGCTCGACCGCAGCCGTCGCCAGATCGCGCTCACGCCCGCCGGCCACGCGCTCCTGCCGCGAGCGAGGCACCTCGTCGATCAGGCCGACCATCTGCTGCGCAGCATCCGCCGCCACGACCGGGAGAGGTTCGTGGTCGCGGTGCCGTCCGGCTGTGACCCGGCCCCGCTCGCGCGGCTGGTCGCGCTGCTGGAGACGGAAGGCGTCGACGTACGCCTCGCGAGCGACAGCGACGAGCCGCCGGCGTCGGCCGCCTGGTCGGTCGAGGCGTGCGACCCGGACGCGGCCACGTGGCTCACCCCGCTGGGCGCCGCCACCGCTCCCGGGCCCACCCGGGGGCCGGTGTCGCTGAGCGCGCTGCGGCCACGCCGCGGCGGGGGACGTGCGCAGGTGCTGGCCCTCCCGCGAGACCTGGACGACCCCGCCGGCCGGCTGCGACAGCACGCGGACCGCGCCGGTATCGGACCGGCCACCCTGCGCCGCGCGCCGCACCAGCTCGCGGTGGCCGAGACGATGGCGGGGCGCGCCAGCCTGATCTGCGCGAGGCACGAGGCGGTGACGTACGGCCTGAGCTGGTCGGCCCTCCTCGACCCGGTGGCGCGCGGCCACCGTCTGGTCGAGCAGCCACCACCGCCCGGACCGCTGACGGCCGGCCCCGTGCGGGAGCAGGCGCTCGCCCTGCTCGGCGCGTGCGTCGGCGCAGCCGAGGAGCGGCGCGGATGAGTCCGCTCGTCGGCAGCGACCGGGGTCTGATCGACCTCGCCGAAGCCATCGCCGAACGCTTCCGGGAGCTCCGGGTCAGGATCGCGTTCCTCGCCCGCGACGTCGACGGCGGCCACGAGGTCGGCGTCGGCGTCGACCGGCCGATGCCGCTGGCGTCGGTGGCGAAGGTGCCGCTGGCCCTGGTCGTGGCGGATCGGATCGCCCGCGGCGAGATCGACGGGGGCGCGATGGTGACGCTGGCGGCGGCGGAGCGGAGCTATGGGCCGTACGGCATCTCGGCCTTCACCCACGACGCGACCTGCTCCGTCGCCGACCTGATGCTGATGATGCTCGGCCTCAGCGACAACGCCGCCGCGGACGCGCTCTTCGACCTGGTCCCACCGCGGGAGGTCGACGAGCAGCTCGCCGAGTGGGGCGTGGAAGGGTTGCGGGTGCGGCACCGGATGCAGCCGATGTACGACTACGCCACCCGCGTCGCCGGCCCCGACTTCGCCCTCGCCACCCAGCTCGCGGTCGAGGGCCGGCGGCCCGGCGGCCGGCACGTCATCGACTCGCTCGACGTCGAGCGCGCCACCACCGGCTCGCCGCGTGCCTGCGTCGACCTGCTCGAGCGCGTCTGGCGCGACGAGATCGCCAAGCCCGAGGCGACCGAGCTGCTGCGACGACTCATGGGCAAGCAGGTCTTCACCCACCGGATCGCCGCCGACCTGCTCGCCGACGACATCCAGCTCGCCGGCAAGACCGGCGGCTTCCTCACCCTGCGCCACGAGATCGCCGTCGTCACCCACCCGGGCGGCCGGGTCGCCATCGCCGTACTCACCGACTCCGACCGCACCGCCCGGATCCAGAACGACGTCGACCTCGCCATCGCCGCCACCGCCCGCGACGCCGTCGACGCTTTCGCCTCCCGCCGAACCTGAGCCGAGGCGTCAGGTAGGTCGGCCGAGGCGTCACGTACGTCGGCCGACCCGTCACCCCGATGCCACCTCGGCCGACGCGCCCGACGCCTCGGCCGACCGGGCTGACGCCTCGGCAAAAACCAGTCGGCAACCACCCCGTTGCGGTGGTGCAATTGGCCGGTGCCCGCCCTGCCCGGATTCATCAACAACCTCATCCCGCCGACGCCGTTGTCGAAGCGTCTGGCGACGCAGTCGCTGCTCTTCGCAGCCGGGGACGGGACGTTCAACACCGCGGCCGCGTTCTACCTGGTCGCCTTCGTCGGCCTGAGCCCCGCGCAGATCGGTGTGGGGTTGACGGTCGCCGGGATCGCGAGCTTCCTCACGGCCTACCCGATGGGCCGGCTGGCCGACTTCATCGGACCGAAGCGGATCTGGGCGATCAGTGCCCTGATCAGTGCGCTGATGTTCGCGACGATGCCGTTCATCCACGGCTTCTGGGCCTACCTGGCGGTCATCGTCGTCTTCGAGGTGGTCAACAACGCGGGCGGCGCCGGCAGAAATGCGTACGTCCTGGATGTGCTGCCCGACAAGGAGCGGGTCGCGACCCAGGCGTTCATGTACTCCAGCCTCAACCTCGGCTTCACGATCGGCGCCCTGATCGCCGGCATCGCGCTGGCGCTGGACACCGACACGGTCCTCAAGTGGGGCGTTCCGTTCTTCGCGCTGGCCATCGGGATCGCCAACTCCGTCTGGATCAGCCGGCTGCCGAGGGCGCCCCACGACGAGCGCCGCGCGGCTGGCGAGATCACCGAGAAGCTGCCCGGCCCCGGCGCGCTGCGCAACGTCGGCTGGCTCCTGGTGACCACCTTCACCGGCACGCTGTGGAGCAACCAGGTGCTGCTGCACACCGTGATCCCGCTGTGGCTGGTCGAATACACCGACTCCCCGCGCTGGCTGCTGGCCTGGCTCTTCGCGACCAACACGGTGCTCTGCATCATCCTCCCGGCCTACACGTCCAAGGGGGTCCACGACGTCCGCGACGCCTTGCGTCGGGTGTGGTGGAGCAGCGGCTTCTTCGTCGCCGCCTGCGCGATCACGCTGGTCACCCACGACACCCGCGGGTTCCTCACCATCTTCCTGGTCTGGCTCGGCCACGTCGCGGTGACCGGTGCCGAGCTCGCCATCGGCTCCGCCTCGTGGGCCTTCCAGGCCGAGCTCATGGACCCGGACCGGCGGGGCGAGTACGAAGGCGTCGCCGGCATCGGCCGCCAGCTCGGCGGCGCCTGGGCCCCGGCCCTGTTCACCTTCCTCGCCATGGGCTGGCACCCCGACTTCTACAGCGGCGCCGGCTGGATCGTCATCGGCGTGATCGTCGTCGTCGCTGCCGCCGCCATGGGGCCTTCGACCCGGATGGCCGTACGTTTCAAGCAGACCCACTTCCCGCGCGAGGACCAGCCCGAACCGGCCGTCGCCTAGCGCAGGATCGTCGCGATCCGGTCGCCGAGATACGGGGCCAGGGTGGCGGCGTAGAGCGGTGAGATGTGGAAGCCGTCCTGGTAGACCTGCAGGTTGCCGACGACGGGGGAACAGGTCTCGGGCTCGCAGAAGTAGTCGGTGAGGTCGATGCGATGGGCGTTCGGGGTCAGCCGGGTGGCGCCGGCGCTGCCGTCGTCGCGTACGACCCGGTCCCGGTCGCGAGCGCAGCTCGACCCCGCCGCGAGGCCGGCGTCGTCGATGCACGGCTGGACCACGCGCGCGAACCGGTTGGTGCTGCCCTCGAAGATCGGGCTGTCCCGGATGGCGATGACCGGCACGGCCGGGTCCGGCCGGGTCGCCCACGCCTCCGCGAGACCATGGCTGAGCGCCTCGCCGGGCGTCTCCTCACCGACGGTCTCGACCGAGACCTGGCTGGAGTGGATGACGACGTACGCGTCGATCCCCCGCTCCGCGGAGAGGTAGGTCGCGAGCTGCGACTTCCACTGCCGGCACAGCTCGACGGACGCGCGGGGAGTGCCGACCCGGTCGCGCGCGTTCCAGTGGCAGCCGGCACGGCTGGCGACGTCGATGCGCCAGCCGCGCCGCTCCGCGATCTCGCGGTAGGCCGGGACGAGCTGGTGGTTGTGCGAGTCGCCGATCGCCAGGAGCCGGCGCGAATAGCCCCGCGTGGGCCCGAGCGTGCAGACCCTGAACCGCACCGGCCGCTCCTCGTTGGACCAGCAGCCCGAGCCGTCGGGCGCCTGGTAGCCGAGACGGGCGTCGAGCAGCCGGTCCGGGCCCTGACAGCCGGCCGTCTCGGGATCCATGGCGGCGGCGCCGATGCAGCCGGCGTACTTCTTCGCAGCGGCGACGGCCGCCGCCGTGGCCGCGGCATCGCGGCGCTCGACCTCGGCGGCTCCGGCGAGCGTGCCCACGGCGACGAGCGTGAGCACGACCGGGACGGCCACGAGTCTTGGGAGGCCCTCGAAGCTCGGCCCGACGCGGGTGACCGGCACCTCGACGAACCGGTGGGTGAGCCAGGCCAGGACCACCGAGGCCGAGAGCACGACTGCCGCGGCGGGGAGCGTGGTCCGGGTGGCGTACGTCCAGCTCAGCCACGCCACCAGCAGCGGCCAGTGCCACAGATAGAGGGGGAAGGAGATGTCAGCGACGAACCGCAGCGGCCGGAGCGAGAGGAGCCGCTGCGGCCCCCAGACGGTCGAGGACCCGGAGCCGAGAACGACCAGCAGTGCCCCGCCGACCGGCCACAGCGCCCATGGCCCGGGGAAGAGCGCCGCGCCGTCGAGCACGAACCCCGAGCTGGCGACGAGCAGCAGCCCGACCCAGGCGAGCACCGGCCGCACGACCGCCGGTGGCCGCAGACGGTCGAGCCCGAGCGCGAGCAGCGCCCCGGCGCCGAGCTCCCAGAAGCGTGCCCCGGTGTGGAAGTACGCCACCTGCTGGTCGGCCATCCCCAGCCGCCACGCGAAGACGAACGCGGCGGCCGTCGCCACCGCCACGACGAGCGCCAGCACGAGCCGGAGCCGCGCCCGCGCGATCCACCAGACCACCAGCACCACCACCGGCCAGACCAGCAGGAACTGTCCCTGCACCGCCAGTGACCAGAAGTGCTGCAGCGGGCTCGCGCTCGGCCCGGCCGCACCGTAGGCGAGCTGGGTCCGGATCATCTCCCAGTTCAGGACGTACGCCGCCGACGCAGCGATCTCCCGCAACGTCGAGCCCCACATCGACCGCGGCATGACCGCCACCATCAGCACCGCCGTCCCGGCGAGCACAACCAGCGTGGGAGCCGAGAGCCGCAGGAACGTACGACCGTAGTGATCGGCCAGGTGCAGCTCGGCGGCTGCGACCCGGCGGACGAGTGAGCGGGTCACCAGGAACCCGGTCAGCGCCAGGAAGACGTCGACGCCGCCGGAGACCCGGCCCTCGCCGAAGAGGTGGAAGACCACCACGAGCGCCAGCGCGAGCCCCCGCAGCCCGTGGATCTCGGCGATCCGCTGAGACGAGGACGGCTGCGGCATCGGCACAGGGTAGGCACGGCCGGTGACCTATGGGAGACGCCCAAGTGACGAGGAGTAGCCGACTCGGCGCGTCTGTCCCGCGGAGTCATGCCGACTCGGCGCCAATGTCCCGCGGAATCAGGCCGACTCGGCGCGAACGTCCCGCGTACGAAGGCCGAGTCGGCGCAATTGTCCCGACGGCTTGGGACATCAGCGCCGACTCGGCGCTGCCTTGCGGGACATCAGCGCCGACTCGGCGCTGCCTTGCGGGACAGTTGCGCCGACTCGGCGGTCAGGAGCCGAGGATCTGCTTCAGGTGGGGGTTGCCGAAGGTGCGGGAGGGGTCGAGCTTGTCGCGGAGCGCGACGAAGTCGGCGAAGCGTGGGTAGCGATCCGCGAGCTCTGCATCGGTGAGCGTGTGCATCTTCCCCCAGTGCGGGCGGCCGCCGGCCTCGCCGGCGATCCGCTCGAAGGCCGCGAAGTAGTCCTCGCGCCACGGCGACGAGGGTGCGGTGTGGATGGCGATGTAGACGTTCTCGCGCTCGAATCCCGTCGACAGCGGGATGTCGTCAGCGCCTGCGACCCGGACCTCGACCGGGAAGGAGATGTTCCACGACGACGCCTCGACCGCACGCTGCAGCGAGGCGAGGACCTCCATGCCGGCGGCACGCGGCACGGCGTACTCGCTCTCCACGAACCGCACCTTCCGCTGCGAGGTGAAGACGCGGTAGGAGATGTCGGTGAACTCCCGCGGTGAGAGGGCGGAGGCGGCGAAGCGGGCCAGCGGCTTCACCAGCCCGGGCGCGCGCAGCCCGAGCGCGACGGTCGCGCCGAAGGCCTGGTTGGAGAGGAGCTCGTCGTCGAACCAGCCCCGGACCCGGCCCACCGGCGCCAGCGGGGTCTCCGGCAGCGGCAGCCGGGTGTTGTGCTTGGTCAGCACCCGGGTCGTGTGCGGGAACCAGTAGAACTCGAAGTGGTCGGTGCCGGACGCGTGCTCGTCGAACGAGGCCATCACCTCGGCGAGCTCTCCGTTGCCCTCGCGCGCGTTGAGCGCGAAGAGCGGCTCTGTCTGGAGGGTGACCTCGACGATGATCCCGAGCGCGCCGAGCCCCACGCGGGCGAGGTCGAAGACCTCCGGGTTCTCGTCGGCCGAGCAGGTGATCACGGAGCCGTCGGCGAGGAGCAGCCGCAGGCCGCGTACCTGGGTCGCCAGGCCACCGAAGCGCGCCCCGGTGCCGTGGGTGCCGGTCGAGATCGCACCTGAGATCGACTGCTCCTCGATGTCGCCGAGGTTGGTCATCGAGAGCCCGAGCGCCTCCAGCGCGCGGTTGAGGACCTTCAGGCGGGTGCCGCCACGCACCGTCACCAGGCCGGTCGTCGAGTCGGCCCGGACGATCCCGGAGAGGCGGTCCAGGCTCACCTGGACGTCGACGGGTGACCCGATCGGGGTGAAGGAGTGCCCCGCACCGATCGGCCTGACCTTGCGCCCGGCCTCGGTCGCGGCCACGACGACCGCCGAGAGCTCCGCCTCGTCACGAGGCGCCACGACCTCGATCGCGCCCGCGTGCTGGTTGCCCGCCCAGTTCTGCCACTCACTCACGCCACCACCGCTCACGCCGCACAGGGTGTCGCGTCGGGGGCGTTCGGTCAACGCCTTCGCCCCGATCGGTTTGGGCCGCGCGGTGGCACAGTTGGTTACCTGCCGTTGACGCGAGTGCCGCGCGGGGCATAAACACTTGGGTCGTGGTCACGACTTCCCACCATCTCTCCGGCCAGCAGCACGAACGGCTCGACCGAGCGACCGCCTGTCTCGACGGACCCGTCGGGGCGGTGGACCTCGCGGCGTTCGACGCCAACGCCGACGACCTCGTGCGCCGTGCCGCGGGCACCCCGATCCGGGTGGCCAGCAAGTCCGTACGCTGCCGGGCGCTGATCGACCGGGTGCTCGCCCGCGAGGGGTATGAGGGGATCCTGGCCTTCACGCTGTTCGAGGCGCTGTGGCTGGCCGAGACGCACTACGACGTCGTGGTCGGCTACCCGACCGTCGACCGAGCCGCGCTCGCCACTCTCGCGAAGGACGAGGAGAAGCTCGCCCGGGTCACCCTGATGGTCGACAGCGCCGAGGGGTTGTCGCTGGTCAAGTCTGCGATCGGCACCCCGGCCGCCCCCGTACGCGTGGCCATCGACCTCGACGCCGCGCTGGTCATCGCGCGCCGCATCTGGCTCGGCGCCCGCCGCTCCCCGGTCCGCACCCCCGAGGACGCCGTCGCCCTCGCCCGGATCATCGTCGACGACCCGGACTTCCAGCTGGTCGGGCTGATGGCCTACGAGGGCCAGGTCGCCGGCACCGTCGACCGTCCGCTCAGCGGCAACCCGCCGGCCGCTGTCATCAGGAGGATGAAGAAGGCCTCCATCGCCGAGATCACCGAGCGCCGCGGGAAGATCGTCGCCGCCGTACGCTCCCTGACCGAGCTCGAGTTCGTCAACGGCGGCGGTACGGGCTCGATCGAGTCCACCCACGCCGACCCCTCGGTGACCGAGATCGCGGCTGGGTCCGGGCTCTACGGTCCGACCCTCTTCGACCGCTACGACGGCTTCACGCCCCACCCGGCGGCCTACTTCGGCCTCTCCGTCGTCCGCCGCCCGGCCCCGGGCATCGTCACCGTGGCCGGTGGTGGCTGGATCGCCTCGGGCCCGCCCGGGCTCGACCGGGTGCCGAGCCCGACCTACCCCTTCGGCCTGGAGTACGTCGCCACCGAAGGCGCCGGGGAGGTCCAGACGCCGCTGCGCGGCCATGCCGCCGACGAGCTCGCGATCGGCGACAAGGTCTGGTTCCGGCACGCGAAGGCGGGCGAGGTCTGCGAACGGCTCGACACGCTCCAGCTGATCGAGGGCGACGCGATCATCACCGTCGCGCCGACCTACCGGGGCGAGGGCCAGACCTTCCTGTGACCTGCCTGCCGGGTCACTCGCCCAGCAGCTGGAACCAGCTCTCGGTGAGCAGCTCGCACATGCGGTCGTGGTCGACGCCCCAGGCCCCGTCGGCCCAGTGCTGGGACACGTAGTCGAACTGTCCCATCGCCAACGCGCCGCGGAACTGCCGGCTGTCGGCCTCGAACCGGTCGGCCTTGGCCAGCCCGGCGCCGATGTCGGCGATCGCATCCTCGATCCAGGCGTCGACGCCGGCGCCCAGGTCGGGGTCGATCGCGTGGGCGGCGCGGCAGATCCTGATGATCGGCAGCACCGTGGGCCAGTGCGCCGCGATCTCCCGGAGCCAGGCGCCGAGCTGCTCGCGTGTCCCGGCCGCCACCGCGTCGATGAGCGCCGGGCCCGTGGTGCACCCTTCGGAGGCCAGCGAGAGCTCCGGGTCCAGGCGCTCGATGATCAGCGCCTTGACGATCTCCGACTTCGAGGCGAAGTAGGCGTAGAAGGTCACCCGCGTGGTCCCCGCCGCGGTGGCGATCTCGTCGATCGTGGTGGCTGCGTAGCCGCTGGAGACGAACCGATCCATCGCCGCGTCCAGGAGGAGGCGGCGGGTCGTCTCCCTCCGCGCTGCTCGGGGGTTGTCCATGGCGTCACGATAGGCGACCTGGAGACCCCCCAGGAGATTTCCAAGTTTTCTCGAAACCCGGTGTCCGGCGGACAGGCCGTCGGTAGGTTCGGTCCCGATGGACGATCATGTGACCTGGGCGGACAAGGGCTTCTGGGAGCCGGGAGAAGCCGTCGATCTCACCACGTACGCAGCCTCCGGCCGCAACCTCTTCGACGGCTCGTTCACCTGGCCGGCGATGGTGCTCAAGAAGAGCGCGCTGGAGCACAACATCGCGACCCTCGCGGGCTTCGCGGAGGAGCACGGCCTGCTGCTCGCGCCGCACGGCAAGACCACGATGGCGCCCTCGCTCTACCAGCGGCAGCTGGACGCCGGCGCGTGGGCGATCACGGTCGCCTCACCCAGCCAGGCGCTGGTCGCCCGTCATGCCGGCGTACGCCGGGTCCTGGTCGCCAACGAGATCCTCGACCACAGCGCGCTGAGCTGGGTGGCCTCCGAGCGGGCGGCCGACCCGGAGTTCCTCCACCTGCACTGGGTCGACTCGGCCGAGGGCGTCGAGGCGGCGGCGGAGGCCTCGGCCCTGGTCGGCGTCGAGGACCGGCCGCTGGCCGTGCTGATCGACCTCGGCTTCCCGGGCGGGCGCACGGGCTGCCGCTCCGTCGAGGAGGCCGTCGGACTCGCGCGGCTGGTCGACTCCACGCCGGGCGTACTCCTGGCGGGGGTGGCCGGCTACGAGGGCGGGCTGGAGACGGCGGACGCGGTCGGTGACTACTTCGACCGCCTCAAGGAGCTCGCCTCGACACTGTTCATCAAAGGCCTCGTCGGTGCCGACGCGATCGTCTCCGCAGGTGGCAGCGCCTTCTTCGACGTGCTCGCCGATCGCTGGGCCTCCGGGTGGCCGGACGGCATGACGCCGCGCAAGGTGCTGCGCAGCGGGACCTACGTCACCCACGACCACGGTCTCTACGCCGGCACCACGCCCTACCACCGCATCCCGGGCGCCCTGGACCCGGCCATCGAGGTGTGGGCCCAGGTGGTCTCGGCCCCCGAGGAGGGGCTGGTCATCGTCGGCATGGGCAGGCGGGACGCGCCCTATGACAACGGTCTGCCGGTCCCGCTCGCGGTGCGGCGCAACGGCTTCGGCGGTGCCGAGGCGCTCGCAGGCACCGTCGAGAAGCTGGCCGACCAGCACGCCTTCCTCCGCACCGACGCCCGACTTCGGCCGGGCGACCTGGTCAGCTTCGGGATCTCGCACCCGTGCACGGCGTTCGACAAGTGGCGGCTGATCCCGGTCGTCGACCTCGACTACACCGTCACCGAGCTGGTCCGGACGTACTTCTGAGGGCTCAGGCGATGTCGGAGAGCCGCACTCTGACCTGGTAGAACGCGCCGTGGTCGGTGGCGCGACGGGCCGACGGCCCGGAGTAGACCTTGTAGCGGTCGGGCTGCAGCGACGGGCTGAGGAAGGCCTGGTCGATCGGCGCCCGGCCGGCGGTGGCGCACTGCTCGTGCGTCGCGAGCGGGCTCATCAGACCGGTCCCAGGCGAGGTCAGGTCGCACAGGATGTCGTTGCGCTGGTTGAAGTCGCCGGCCACGACCATCGGCACCTCGGCGCGCGCGACCACGTCCTTGACGATCCGGGCGTTCAGGTCGCGCCACTTCTTCTGCCGGGGAGCGGACTCGATGCTCGCCGGGAAGTGGACGGGCAGGACCCCGACGCGCAGTCCCGAGGAACGCTCCTCCAGCACGACCACCGGCGCGCTGACGCGGGCGCCGTGGCGGTAGTAGAGGGTGACCGTGTCCTTGCTGACCAGTCGGAAGACCGAGCGGCGGAAGAAGACCGCGTCGTCGGTGGCGTCGGGCGTGGAGACCAGTGCGTACTCCCGCCCGAAGGACTCGAAGGCCTCCCGCTGCGGCGCCTCCACCTCGGCGAGGACGCCGAAGTCGATGACCGTACGCCGCAGGTGACCCACCACGATCCGCATCCGTGGCACGCCGTCGAGCCGTCCGGCAGCAACGCCGCCGGGCGCGGTGTGGTGGTCGGCCCAGGCGTTGAGCCAGGCGAAGCGCTGGAACCCGGGTTGCACCGGCGCCGCCTGGGCGACCTTGACGGTCGGGCCGGCCGAGGCGGTTGTCGGGACCAGGAAGCTGATGGCGGCGGCGATCACGCCGCACAGCGCGACCGCGGGCACGACGGCCCGCCATCGGTGGTCGAGCTTGGCGAGACCGTCCGAGGCAGTGGGGGACACGCCTACCGACGGTATGAGTCCGCCGTGTGCGCTGGACCAAACGCGTTCGAATACTCAGAAACCTCGGGTGAACTCCGGCGACGGTCAGGCCGGCGGCCCGATCTCGGCGGTCACCAGGTCGGCGAGGCGCTGCGCGGTGCCGAAGTCGGGGGCGAGGCGGTTCTTGGTGATCGCGAACGAGATCCCGGTGGCGGGTTCCGCATAGGCATGGCTGCCTCCTCCACCGGGCCAGCCGAGGCGTCCCAGCGGATAGCCGAGCGCCAGCCGGGCGGGGTTGCCGAAGACCTGGTCGGTCCCCTCGAAGGCGACCGCCGACAGCTCCTCGAGCTGCTCCCGGGCGATCAGCCGGCCGTCCAGCATCGCGGCGTACGCGGTCGTGATCCCTCGTGCCGTGAAGGTGCCCACCGACGGGACATCGGCGCCGACGAACCGCGGGTCGTTGCCCATCGACGCCCGGGGCTGCCGCTCCCAGGGAGCCAGGATCCCGTCCGGATCCGAGGCCTCGGCCGGCGCCGGCGCAGCGTCCTCGAGCCGCGCGAGCCGGGTGAGGTCGCTCGGCGGGACGCCGAAGTGCACCTCGCCGGTGATCCCCAGAGGAGCGGCGACCCAGTCCTCCAGCAGCCGGCCCATCGGCATCCCGGTGACCCGGCGGGCGACCTCGCCGATCAGGAAGCCGAAGGTGAACGAGTGGTAGCCCGTCCGCGTGCCCGGGGGCCACAGCGGAGCCGCTTCGGCGAGCGCCGTGCAGACCCGGTTCCAGTCGGCGAGGTCACCGGGTCCGAGCCCGCCGGGCATCGCGGGCACGCCGACGGTGTGGGTCAGCACGTGGCGCAGCGTCGCGGACTCCTTCCCGCGCGCGCCGAACTCCGGCCACACCTCCGCGACCCGCGTCTCATAGCCGATCAGGCCCTTGCCGACGAGGAGATGGGCGATCAGTGCGGCCATCCCCTTGCCGGTCGAGAAGCTGAAGAACAGCGTCTCCGGGGTCACCGGCCGTCCGGTCCCGCTGTCGGCGACGCCGGCGACCGCGTCCACGACCCGGCGCCCCCGATGCTCGACGGCGACCTGCAGCCCGGTCTCGGCACCGCCGTCGACAAGCTCGTCCAGGACGTACTGGACTCGGTGCTGGAGGGTCATCGCCGCCTCGCCCGGCCTACAGGTCCATGAAGATCAGGGCACCTGCGATGTCGGCGGTGCCGTAGTGGAGGTAGTCGTCGACGGTCGTCTCGGGGACGCCCTTCTGCGCGGTCACGAAGCCGACGACGACCGCCTTGGAGGAGTCCTTGGCGACCCACTTGCCGATCACGTCGTCCGCGATGAGGCTGCCGGTGGGCAGGTCGAAGTCGGTCTCCTTCACGGACTCCGCGGCCGCCGTCGCCTCCTCCTCGGTGTCGAAGACGTAGATGACCCGGAGCATCCGCAGCTTGCCGCCCTCGGCGTCGTGGATCCCCATCGCGGCGTACTCGCAGCCCTTCCTCTCCAGGGCCGCCGACGCGATCGGGCCGCAGTCCGGATAGTCCTGCGAGGCCACGTACGTCGCGTTCATGCTCACGTCGCCGAGCTTGAACCTCCAGTCGCCCTCGAACAGGTCCGCGGCCAGCCCGCCGGGGGCAGGAGCGGTCGCCGACGTGCTCGGCGTGGCCGTCACCGTCAGCGGCCCCGGCTTGGCCGTCGGGTCCTCCGCGCCGCTGAGAAGGACGATCGCGGCCGTGATGATCACGCCGATCACCAGCACCACGGCGATCGCACCGAGACCGATGACGATGGGCCAGGGGTTGTGCGGCCTCTCCGGCGGCGGTCCTCCCGGGGCGACCGGGTCCTCGTTCGCCGGCCGCCCGGGCTGGGCCCCGAGGTTCGGCGCCGGAGGCATCGCGCCGTACCCGTCCGGCTGCGACGGTGGCGGTGGTGTCGGTGTCGTCATGGGTCCCCTGCCCGCATAAAGAATCCCGTGGGAGAAGCGTTTCCCCGCGGTTCCGCAATTCTCTCGTACGCCCCCGCCGCGATCGGTAGCAGCCGAAAATTAGTCCGGGACGTTCCCGCCCATCTACCCGCCGGTAACGGGCAGAAATGTCCCGGACTACCTCGTCCCGCCGTCGATCAGGGGGCGACGGGGTAGTGGCTGGAGATGGCGATGCGGTTCCAGGTGTTGATGGCGATCGCGACCCAGGTGAGGGCGGCGATCTGCTTGGCGTCGAGGATGCTCTCGACGTCGACCCGGGGAGCGGCGGCGGTGTGCAGGTCGCCGATGCGGGTGATCTGCTCGGCGATGGTGAGCGCGCCCTGCTCCTCGGGGGTGAAGTGCTGCGACTCCCACCAGGCGGCGACGAGGGCGAGACGGTCGGTGGTCTCGCCGTTCTTGAGGGCGTCCTGGGTGTGCATCCGCAGGCAGAAGGCGCAGCCGTTGATCTGCGAGGCGCGGAGCTTGACGAGGTCGACGGTGAGCCGGTCGACGCCGGCGACGGTGATGGCCTCCTCGACCGCCTCCTCGACGGCCATCTGGGCCTTGTACGCAGCGGGGAACAGCTTGGTCACGTTGACGTTGGCGAGCATCGGGGTCCTTCGGGTCGGCCCGCCACAGCGCGGGCATTCACACTGCTTGACGAGACGTCCGAGACGAATGTGAGGTCGCCACCTCACATTCGCGCTGTCCGGCTCGTCACATCTGGTGGACCCCGGAGGAGATGCCACGATGCCTGACATGGACGACCTGGGCGAGGTGATGATCGAGCGCCGTCGCCTGATCGCGCTCGCCTACCGGCTGCTCGGCACGCTCGAGGAGGCCGAGGACGCGGTCCAGGAGACCTACCTGCGGTGGTATCGCCTCTCCGACGACGAGCGGGCGGCGATCGACAACCCGGCCGGCTGGCTGAGCCGCGTGACCAGCCGGGTCTGCCTCGATGTGCTCAAGTCGGCGCGCTCGCGCCGGGAGAGGTACGTCGGGCCCTGGCTGCCCGAGCCGGTCCGGCCGGGCTTCCTCGCTGCCCCCGAGGACCCGGCCGACCGGGCGACCCTGGACGACACGGTGAGCACCGCGCTGCTCGTCGTGCTCGACGCGATGACCCCGGCCGAGCGGGTCGCGTTCGTGCTCCATGACATCTTCGCCGTCCCGTTCGGCGACATCGCCGGGGTGGTCGGCCGCTCCCCGGCAGCGGTGCGGCAGCTCGCCACCTCGGCACGACGCCGGGTCGCCGAGCAGCGCGTCGACGTCGCCCCGCTGCCGGAGCACGACGACGTCGTCCGCGCCTTCGTCTCGGCCACCGCCGGCGGCGACCTCGGTCGCCTGGTGACCCTGCTGGACCCCTCGGTGACGCTCCGCTCCGACGGTGGCGGTCGGGTCAGCGCGGCCCGCAACCCGATCGAGGGTCCGGAGAAGGTCGCGCGGTTCCTGCTGGGCGTGCTCACCAAGCGGCCGACCTGGACGATCCGCACCGAGGCCACCGCCGACGGCCTCGGGTTCACGCTCGTCGAGGACGGCGCCCACCGCGGAGTCGCCAACCTGCGCGTCGCCGGCGGCCGGGTCACCGACGTCTGGATCGTCCTCAACCCCGACAAGCTCGCGCGCTGGAGCTGACCCCGGCCAGGCTCAGACCAGCGACGCGTCCGCGGTCTCGAGCGGGATCGGCCGGAACATCTCCGGCTCGTCCCCGGGCGTGAGCGCCGTGGTCGAGTAGAGCCAGTCGATCATCGTGTAGTCCCCGGTCTCCCGCGCCAGGAGCAGCGCATTGCGCTGCTCGCGGGCCCGCCCGTGGAGGTGCCAGAGGACACCCCACCTGCGGGAGGTCTCCACGACGCGGCGGCAGTGCTGGGGGCGTACGGCCTGGTAGGCGGCGAGGGCGGCGTCCCAGTCGACCGAGCCGTCCTCGGTGCGGAGCCGGCGGACGTGCTCGCCGAGCACCCAGCCGTCCTCGATGGCCATGATCGCGCCCTGGGCGATGTACTGCAGCGGCGGGTGCGCGGAGTCTCCCAGCAGCGCGACCCGGTCGTAGACCCACCGGTCGATCGGGTCGCGGTCGTACATCCGCCACCACTTGTCGCGCCACATGTGCGCCAGGCCGTCCTGGATGAACGGGGTGGTCGCGGCGAAGGCGGCGTCGAGCTCGTCCGGCGTGCCCCAGTCCTCCTCGCCCGCGAGCGCCTTGGGCGACTCGAAGACGGCGACCTGGTTGAGCAGCTCGCCGCCGCGCAGGCCGTAGTGGACGAAGTGGCAGTCCGGGCCGACATGCACGACGACCTCGGAGAGGTCGACCTCGGCCCCGCGCCCGGAGCCGGTGGGCATGGTGCCGCGGTAGGCGACGTACGCCGAGGAGACCGGCTGGTCGCCCACGAACTTGGAGCGTGCGGGGGAGTGCAGACCCTCGGCGGCGATCACGATCGGCGCGGTCTGGGTCGAGCCGTCCGCGAGCTGGACGGTCGCCTCGTCCGGGCCGGCCGTGTAGTCGACGACCTTGGCGTCCGTCACCAGCTCCACGCCCGAGCGCTCGGCCGCCCGCAGGAACATCGCGTGCAGGTCGGAGCGGTGGATCACCAGGTAGGGGTAGCCGTAGCGCCGCTCCATGTCGCGCAGGTCGAGCCGGGTCAGCTCCTCGCCGGAGACGGCGTCCCGCATCACCATCGCGTCGGGCACGACACCGAGCGACCGGGCCTCCGCCAGGAGGCCGTAGTCGTCGAGGATGCGGGTGCAGTTGGGCGCGAGCTGGATGCCGGCCCCCACCTCGCCGAAGGCGGAGGCCTGCTCCAGGACCCGGACCCGTACACCCCGACGGGCCAGGGCGTACGCCGCGGAGAGCCCGCCGATGCCGCCCCCGACCACGATCACGTCGGTCCCTGAGCGCGTCACAGCCATGGTCCCAGCTCCGGTGCCTCGGCGAGGGCGTGCGGCCGCCCGGCGAGCCAGGCGGCGACGTCGGGCAGCGAGCCCTCGACGCCGCGCAGGTCGTCGTCGGAGAGCCCCCGCTTCGTGCGGATCTCGTCGGCGAGGGCGAGCAGGAAGTCGTCGGGCAGGTCGGCGAAGGTGATCCCGACGCCGAGGTCGACGGCATGGACGAAGACCTCGCGGGCGCGCATCCAGGGGACGTCGCTCGCCCGGCGGGTGACCAGCTGGGCGGTGATCACCTCGTGGTCCCACTGCTCGGGCGTGAGCCGGTCCATGGTCGCCTCGAGCTCGCCGACGCCACGGAGATACCAGGCGCGAAGCTCCTCGGCCGGCCGCGTCGCGGCCGCCTCGATGTCGGCGTTGCGCTGCTCGGTGGAGGCGTACATCCGCTTCTCCACGCCCGTCTCGGCCCAGGAGAGCAGGTTGCCGAGGGCGTCGGCGTTGGCGGCGACGTGGCCGACCAGGTGCTTGCGGGTCCAGCCCGGCAGCTGCGAGTCGGCGTCGTAGTCGGCCGGGGCGAGGCCGTCGATCGCGCCGGTCAGCAGGGCCGTGCCCTCCGTGACCCAGCGGCGGGCGTCGCCGAACGTACGTATCGGGGTGGCGTCGATCAGGACGGACATCGCGATCAGCCCTTCACGATCGTGTTGGTGAGGGTGCCGATGCCCTCGATGGTGATCTCGACCGTCTCGCCGCCCCACAGGAACTCCTGCGGAGCCCGGGCGTGCCCGACCCCGCCGTTGGTGCCGGTGAGGATCAGGTCGCCGGGGCGCAGCGTGGTGATGGTGGAGATGTAGCGCACCAGGTCGACCGGGTCGAAGACCAGGTCGGAGGTGTTCGCGCTCTGCTTCTCGACCCCGTCGACGGTCAGCAGCGTGGCCAGCTCCGGACGTACGCCGCCGGGCAGCTCGTCAGGGGTGACGACGTAGGGGCCGACCGGTGTGGTGGCCTCCCACATCTTGCCCTGCAGCCACTCGCGGGTGCGGAACTGCCAGTCGCGGACCGAGTAGTCGTTGGCGGCGGTGAAGCCGGCGATCGCGGCGGCGGCCTGCTCCTCGTCGGCGTGCCGCACCGTCGTGCCGATCACGATGGTCAGCTCGCACTCCCAGTCGAGCTGCTCGGTCTCGGCGGGCTTGGTCACCGGGTCGTTCGCGCCGGTCAGGGTGTCGGCGAACTTCGCGAACAGCACCGGGTACTCGGGCAGGTCACGGCCCATCTCCTCGATGTGGCTGCGGTAGTTGAGCCCGACGCAGACGACCTTGCTGGGCTGCGGCACGACCGGCGCGAAGCTCGCGGCCTCGACCGGGTACGTCACCGGGTCTCGAGGCAGGTCGGGCGAACCGGCGGCGAGGTACGCGCCCACGTCGGGGTAGCCGAGGTCCACGAGCTGATCACCGTCGAGCCGGACCCCGCGGGTGCCGTCGGCGGTGCGGATGGTGGCGAGCTTGGGCATCAGGAGTCCTTCTGGGTGCGGTGGAGGTGGAGCGCCTCGAAGACGGGCGCGTCGGAGAAGCGGAAGAGGTCCAGAGACCCGGAGTCCGAGTCTGTCGTGCCCGCCTCGGACCTGGCCGAGAACGGTTCCCACGAGGGAACCACGAACAGGTCACCGCGCGACACGGTCCAGGACTTCGTACCCACCGTGACGACGCCGGAACCGTCGAAGACCTGGTAGACGCTCGACCCGGTCTCGCGCACGGGCGCGGTCTCGGACCCGGTGGTGAGGCGGTGGAGCTCGGCGCGCATCGTCGGCAGCACGTCCCCGCCGGTGGCCGGGTTCGTGTAGCGGACCGCCGCGTGGCCGGGCTCGACGGTGCCGCCGTAGCCCTCCTTCTCGAGCGCGAGCTGGTCGGCCAGGGCCCGGTCGGTGAACTCCCACTTGTAGGAGAGCAGCGGGCTGCCGGGAGCGGTGTGCGTGAGCGCGACCGGCGAGAGGCCGGGGTGGCCCCACAGCCGCTCGGAGCGGGAGCGGTCGGGCGTGACCCGCTCCGCCGAGGAGATCTCGTCACGGCCGAGCTCGAAGAACTGGGACTCGGTGGCGTACTGGAACGGGATGTCGAGCCCGTCGATCCAGGCCATCGGCTTGTCGGTGGCGTTGTGGTGGGCGTGCATGTTCCAGCCGGCCTGCGGCAGGAAGTCGCCGCGGTTCATCGGCACCGCGTCGCCGCCGACGACCGTCCAGACACCCGAGCCCTCGACGACGAAGCGGAAGGCGTGCTGGGTGTGGCGGTGCTCGGGAGCGTCCTCGCCGGGCATGAGGTACTGGATCGCGGCCCACAGCGTCGGCGTCGCGAACGGGCGCCCGCCGAGGGACGGGTTGGCCAGCGCGATCGCGCGGCGCTCACCGCCCCGGCCGACGGGGACGATCTCGCCGGCGCGGCCGGCCAGCTCGACCAGGTTGTCCCACTTCCACAGGTGCGGGACGGCGCGGCTGTGCGGGTGGGTCGGCATCAGGTCGCCGATCTCGGTCCACAGGGGGACCAGGAGCTCCTGCTCGAAGCCGCGGTAGAGCGCTTCGAGCTCGGGAGTGACGGTGGGCTGGTTCTCGGCCTCGACGGCCGTCAGCCTCACCGGCGAGGCGGATGTGGAGGGCACGGACGTGGTGGTCATGGTCACAGCGTGCTGGTTCCAGGCGTGACAGAACCAATAATTCTGTTATACAGAACACTCGGCTCGGTGAATCTCCTGCGAAGCCAGGCGATAGGTGCCAGGTTTGATGTGATCAGGAAGAGGTGGGATGGACAAGCCGCTGAAGACACGGCCCCCGTATGCGATCACCAGCGTCGACCACGCGCTCAAGCTGGCGGCGATCCTTCAGCTCGAAGGCCGCTTGACCGTCTCGGAGGCAGCGGCCCGGCTCGACGTTGCCCGCTCCACCGCCCACCGGCTGCTCGCGATGCTGGTCTACCGCGACTTCGCGGTCCAGGACGAGGACAAGGTCTACCGGGCCGGGCCGGTGCTCGAGCTGGCCGCCCACTCGCGCTCGACCGCATCCCGGCTGCGCCAGGTCGCGATGCCCCATCTGCAGCGCCTGGTCGACCTGCTCGGCGAGTCCGCCAACGTCGCCGTGCGTGCCGGGGACACCTGCCGGTTCATCGCCTCGGTCGAGTCGCCCCAGTCGCTCAAGGTCGGCTCCCGCGAGGGCATGGTCTTCCCCGCCCACCGCACCACCGCCGGCCTCCTGCTCCTGGCCCAGATCTCTGACGACGAGATCGCCTCGATCTACTCCCGGGAGAGGTACGCCGGCCATCTGGCCGATCGCCCGGACATCGACGCGCTGCGCACCGAGCTCGAGCGCGTACGCCGCAACGGCTTCGCCTTCAACGACGGCCGCTCCGAGCGTGGCGTGGTCGCCGTCGGCGTCCCTGTCCGTGGCGCCGGAGGAGACGTCGTGGCGGGGATGTCGATCTCCATGCCCAGCGTCCGCTACGACAAGGAATCCCTGCCGAGCGTCGTCGCCACCCTGATGTCCGGTGCGGGCGCTCTGGAGCGTGACCTGGCTCAAGGGTGATCTGCGTCAAGTTGCCCCCGGTAGCGTCGGGTCGCGAGTTAATCTGGGCCCAATGAGCAGCACCCCGCCCTCCAGTGATACCCGAGCAACGAAACCATCCCGCATCGACTGGATCGCGACCACCGCAGGCGCCCTTGCCGCCGTCACCTCCGCCCTGCTCCTCTCCACCCTCGGTGCGGTCGGCACCCTCGTCGGGGCGGCGATGGGCAGCGTCGCGGCCACGATCGGCACCAACCTCTACTCGCAGTGGCTCGCGAAGAGCCACCAGAAGGTGACCAGCGCCCAGGTCCTGGCCCGGTGGCGGGCGGCCGGTCTCGCCGGCGTACGCACCGGTTCGGAGCCCGCGACCGAGCCGGCTTCGGACTCCGTGGCCGAGGCGGCGGAGATGGCCGAGGGGGACGGCGACGCCGAGCCGATGCCGTCGTGGCGGGAGCGCCTCAAGACGCTGCCCTGGAAGCGGATCGCGCTGCTCTCGCTGGCGATGTTCCTGGTCGTGATCGCCGTGATCACCGTCTTCGAGCTGCTGGCCGGGCGCAGCGTCAGCTCGATCACGCGAGGAGGGGACGGCGGCACGACGATCTCCCGGGTGACCGGGGGTGGCTCGGACCAGGGCGACGGCGAGCAGCGCGAGAATCCGTCGCCGGGCGCCACCGTGACCCCCTCGGAGTCCGCGAGCACGAGCACCGAGCCCTCGGAGTCGGCCGAGCCGTCCGAACCGGCCACGACGGAGGAGCCGAGCGCCGAGCCGTCGACCTCGACCGGACCGAGCTCCTCGCCCTCGGCGCAGCCGAGCGAGAGCGGCAGCGCCTCGACCGAGCCGTCGCCCACGGTCGGAGCCTCACCCGGATCAGCGGACCAGGTGACACCCTGAGCCGGGCTCACATCCGGAAGAGGATCTCCGCGCCGAGATCGGTGTTGCCGTAGGAGGTGTACTCCTTGCCCTGGTCCACGGTGATGCCGTCGCTGGCCGTGACCATGGTGTAGACGACGTACTTGCCGTAGTCCTTCACCTTGAACCAGCCCTGGGTGTAGTCGGGCAGGGAGGCTTCGGCGGGCGGGATCACGTGCCGTGGCTCGATCTTCGCGGCGGCCTTCCCGGCGGCCTCGACGGTGCTGAAGTCGTAGATGAAGTGGGTCATCCGCAGGTTGCCCCGCTGGGCCTTGTAGGAGACCCGCACCGCGTAGTCGCAGCCGAGGCTGCGGATCGCGGGCTTGAGCGTCGCCTTGCAGCCGGAGTAGTCCTTGCCGCTCAGGTAGCGGGCCTTGAGCGTGACGTCGCCGTAGGTGAACTTCCACGGACGCGGGACGTCGGCCTTGGACAGGTGTTCGGGGCCGATGGTCGAACGCGAGGTGGCGCCGTCGCTGGGGTCGGCCGGTGAGCTGGTGCCGGGCCACCCGGGTCGGCCGCTGGCCTCGCCGCTGACGTCGGAGCTCCCGCCGCCCTGGCTCGGGGACCCGCTCGGTGTCCTGCCGGCCGAGGACGTGCCGCTCGCCGATGGCACTCCGGCGGTCGTGGCGGCGTCGTCCCCGCGGGTGAAGAGGGCGTAGACGACCACCCCGCACACGACCACGAGCCCGAGGGAGACGGCGATGGTCAGGACCTGGCGCAGCGGGCCGCCCCGGCCGGCGCGCTCCTTGCGGGCATTGAACGCCGGCCGGTCGCCTCCCGTCTCCTCGGAGAGCCCGATCAGGCGCTCGTTGTAGTCGAAAGGGGCAGGCTGCTTCTGCGGCTCGTCAGGCGCGCCCGAACCGGGGGAGCCTGGGGGCGGCGGATACGGCATGGGGTTTGTCTACCATCTATCAACGGTCGCCACGCCGAAGGTGTGGAAGACGGGCGAAATCCCGCCCGAATTCCCGCTCGCGCAGCGAGATGAACACGGATACCCACCGTACGCGGCTCCGGACCCGGGCACCTACAACTTGGCAATGCTTACCCCATCCTCTTCTGTGGGCGGCCCGCCGAAAACCCTGCGGAATCGCGTGTTGCTGCATTGCAGGAATTCGAAGAACGAGTCTTTGCAATGCAGATTCTTGGGGAATCGAATGTGGTGCGGGGCAAGGGAAAGAACACGAAACTCAGTTACCCGCCCCCGGTAAACCGCGAAACCCGTGGTTTCGGGTGCGGAAGCCCGCAACACGCGGGCCTTTCCCCCAGGAGGAGACGTATGAGGTTCCAACGCACCAACTTCCGTCCCCGCACGTTCGCCGCGCTCGCCGCGGGTGTGGGTCTCGCGGCCTCCGCCGCCGTCGCCGTCCCGGCAGCCGCCGCGGACGCCGAGTTCAGCAAGGCCGAGGTCGCATCGGTCAAGTCGGCTGTCGCCGAGTCCGCTCCGGTCGGTTCGTCGTGGTACACCGACCCGGCCACCAACAAGGTCGTCGTCACGGTCGACGAGACCGTCTCCGCGGCCGAGATCGCCGAGGTGAAGGAGGCGGCCGCCGAGAAGACGAGCCAGGGCGACGAGGCCGTGACCGTCAAGCACACCAAGGGGGAGTTCACCCCGCTCATCGGCGCGGGTGACGCCATCTACGGGGGCGGCTACCGCTGCTCCCTCGGCTTCAACGTCAAGGTCGGCGGCGCCGACTACTTCCTGACCGCGGGCCACTGCACCAACGACGTCTCGACCTGGTACGCCAACTCCTCGCAGAGCACGCTGCTCGGCTCGACCGCGGGCTCGAGCTTCCCGGGCAACGACTACGGCATCGTCCGCTACAACTCGTCCATCTCGAAGACCGGCGGCTTCACCGCGGGCACTGCGCGGGTCGGCCAGAGCGTCACCCGTGACGGCTCGACCACGGGTGTCCACACCGGCACCGTGACCGCGGTCAACGCCAGCGTCCGTTACGCCGAGGGCACCGTCAGCGGCCTGATCCAGACCAACGTGTGTGCCGAGCCCGGTGACTCCGGCGGCGCGCTCTACTCCGGTTCGACCGCCCTGGGTCTGACCTCCGGTGGCTCGGGCAACTGCAGCAGCGGCGGGACGACCTTCTTCCAGCCGGTGACGGAGGCGCTCAGCGTGTACGGCGCCACCATCTACTGATCGAGCACCCTTGACGGAGTGTCACTGATCACGCACGAGTAAGCCGCGGGGTGACGTGGTTTGAGCCACGTTGCCCCGCGGCGTACGAAATTTCGTCGAACTACGAAAGTTTTTTGCCAACGACTGGCCGATGAGGCATCTAGAACGACATACTCACTGTGGTCGTGTTCGGGCACATCGCGGTGGAGGAACGTATGAGGTTCACCAGGTCACGTAACCGTCTGCTCGCTGCAGCGGTCGGTCTAGGTCTGGCGGCTACCGCCGCGGCCGCTCCGGCGGTCGCCGCGCCCCCGGGGGAGAAGCGCAGCGCCAGGGCGCTCGCGGCCGCCTACTCCGCCGTCGACTCCGCGGTCAACAGGTCCGCGCTGTCCGGCATCGCGTGGTACACCGACGAGGCCACCGGCACGGTGGTCGTGACCGCCGACTCCACCGTCCCCCGGGGCGCCCTGCGCCGGCTGACCGAGGCCGCCGGCGTCGATGCCGACGCGGTCACGCTCAAGCGCGCCGAGGGCGAGTTCAAGCCGTTCCTCGGTCCGGGTGACGCCATCCACGGAGGCGGCTACCGCTGCTCGCTCGGCTTCAACGTACGCAGCGGCGGCACCCACTACTTCCTCACCGCCGGCCACTGCGCCGAGGAGGTCGGGACGTGGTACACCAACTCCTCTGAGACGACCCGGATCGGACCGACCGTCAAGTCGAGCTACCCGGGCAACGACTACGCCCTGGTGCGCTACGGCAACACCTCGCTGAGCCACCCGGGCGGCGGCTACACCGCCGGTGACGCGCGCGTCGGCCAGCGGGTCACCCGCGACGGCTCGTCGACCGGCGTGCACTCCGGCCGGGTCGAGGCGCTCGACGTCTCGGTCCGCTACCGCGGGTCCGGCACGGTCCGCGGCATGATCCAGACCGACATCTGCGCCGAGTCGGGCGACTCCGGTGGCCCGCTCTACGCCGGCTCGACCGCCCTCGGGATCACCTCGGGCGGCTCGGGCGACTGCTCCTCGGGCGGCACCACCTTCTACCAGCCCGTCCGCGAGGCTCTCCGCGCCTACGACGTGAACCTCTACTGACAGGCCTATGCCCCGTTTGGTAATGATTTCGCCCTGACGGTGAAATTTTCTTCCTCCGCATGGTCGACCGGCTGACCCGCCGACATACTCCCGAGAAGGTCGTGCTCGGGCACATCGCGGTGGTCGGGCACTCCTGGCGCCCGCAACCACGCGGGTTCCTGGTCGTTCGTAGGAGGAACACATGAGGTTCACCACGTCCCGCACCCGTCTGGCCGCAGCCCTCGCCGGTCTCGGTCTGGCAGCCACCGCTGCCACCACGCCGGCGCTCGCTGCACCGGACCACAAGGAGTTCAGTCCGAAGGCCCTCGCCGCGGCCAGCTCCGCCGTCGACAAGTCAGCTGTGTCCGGCATCGCCTGGTACACCGACGCAGCCACCGGCAAGGTGGTCGTCACCGCCGACTCCACCGTCTCGAAGGGGGAGCTGGCCAAGATCACGAAGGCCGCCGGCGCAGACGCGCTCACGATCAAGCGCACCACCGGTACGTTCACCACGCTGCTCGGCGCCGGCGACGCCATCTACGGCTCCGGCTACCGCTGCTCGTTGGGCTTCAACGTGCAGAGCGGCAGCAGCTACTACTTCATCACCGCCGGGCACTGCGGTGACGAGGTTCCGACCTGGTACGCCAACTCGTCCCAGTCCACCCTGATCGGCCCGACGGTCTCCTCGAGCTTCCCGGGCAACGACTACGCCCTGGTCCGCTACGACAACGCCTCGCTCTCGCACCCCGGCGGCTTCTCGGTCGCCGATGCGTATGTCGGGGAGAAGGTCACCCGTGACGGCTCCACCACCGGCGTCCACACCGGCACCGTCCAAGCGCTCAACGTGACCGTCCGCTACCAGGGCGCCGGCCGGGTCAGCGGTCTGATCCAGACCAACGTGTGCGCCGAGCCGGGTGACTCCGGCGGTGCGCTCTACGACGGCACGAAGGCCCTCGGTATCACCTCGGGCGGGTCCGGCAACTGCAGCAGCGGCGGCACGACCTTCTTCCAGCCCGTTCGTGAAGCCGTCAACGCCTACGGCGTGACCATCTACTGATCCGCCTCCGCTGGTCGAGCCCCGCTCACGGGGCTCGACCAGCGCTCGTCTCAGACCGCGACCGGGATCAGTGCCGTGTCGGCGGATTCCTTGATGAGCCGGGCGTACGCGTCGAAGAGCCGCTGCTCGGAGAGACGCTGCCGGTTGCGGAAGATGCGCTCGAAGTGCTCCTCGCGCTGGGCGAAGGCGGCCTTCCAGGACTCGGCCATCTCGGCCGGGTCGAAGGACGCCACCAGGCGGGGGTCGCCGACCATGGCCGGAGCGTCGCCGACCGGCGTGGTCACCGGGACCGCGCCGCAGGCCATCCCCTCGAGCAGGCACAGCGGGGCGGCCTCGCCGAACGCCGAGGTCAGCGTGATCAGGTCGGCGGCGTTGTAGAGCGGCGCCATCTGGCTCTGGATCCCGAGGGCGTGCAGGTTGGTCTCCAGCGCCGGCCAGGCGCCGAGCTCCTCGCTGACGAGCGCCGCGAAGGCCGGGTTTTCCGCGGTCATCCCGGCGCCGCACATGACGAGGTGGGCGTCGGGGTGCTCCTGGACGAACCGGCGCGCGGCGCGGACGAAGAGCGGGATGTTCTTCATCTCGTCGAAGCGCGCCGCGATCATCACCACGGGTGCGTCGCCGTCCACGCCGAGCTCGGCCCGCTTGCCGGCGCGCAGCTCGGCGTCGGTGCGGAACTTGTAGAGATCGACCCCGTTGGGCAGCACCGGCAGCCGCTCCAGCGGGATCCCGGTCGCCTCGTGGTAGGCCCGCTGCGTCGACTCCGCACAGCACACCGCCGCGGTCAGCAGCCCGGCCCGGTCGAGGTCGATGAGCTCCTGTACGCCCGCCCCCTGGTGCTCCGGGTCGGATCGGTGCAGACACGTGATCAGCGGCGTCCCGGACGTGCCGACCCTGCCCAGCACCGTGAGCGGCTGCTCCTTGAGGGAGAGCACCACGTCGGCCTTCGCCACCGACTGCGCCACGCGCTTGAGCTGGCTGGTGGTGATGGGGCCCGTCGGCGTACGTCTCAAGGCCCGCACCGGCACGCCGGCCGAGGTGAGGCGGCGGTAGGAGTTGTCGGAGGAGATCCGCTGGGCGGTGAACTCCCGCTGCACGCGGTCGCTGAGGCTCAGCACGCTGTGTCGCTGAGGCGTGGTGGCGTCGAGCGCGCGGACGACTGCGGTGTGCAGGATCCGGGCGCCACCGGCGAAGAAACCTTCGTACAGGGAGAGGACGGAAGGGCCGTCCTCGAGGTATGTCACGGTGGACATGTCGACCTCACTTTTTCCGCAGGAGGCATCGCCCGAGCGGTGATGGTGGTGGGGCTACGGCAGAGATATGCGGCTTCGCTGGGACGCTAACGCGTCCGTGGGCGCATCCCAAGACATCGTCGGCTCGGGGCGAAGGATTTCACTTGATCGTCATCTTCACGCGCGCATCGTAGGGAGCGACGGAGGATTTATCGAAACCGGCGGGGATCCGGATTCGATTTACGTTATCCGATGTGGCGTACGTCACGCTATGCGTTCCTCGAGATTGCTCGGTGAACGATTGGAGCGGGTCTCGGACGCGCTGCTGAATAGGGCCGCGAGGGCGGCCGGATCCCGCTACGTTCGGGCGTATGACGACCGAGGTCACGACGTACCGCTATGTCCGTTTCGCTCTGTGCTGTCTGCTCGCGGGGCTCGCGATCTCGGTGGGCGCCCAGACGATCACGAGCGGGGAGTGGGAGACCTCGATCTCGTCCTACTACTACACCCCGGCAGGCCCGGTCTTCACCGCGGTGCTGTGTGCGCTGGGCGTGTGTCTGGTGGTGCTGCGGGGCTATACCGACGCCGAGGACACCGCGCTCAACCTCGCCGGGCTCTCGGCGCCGATGGTCGGCTTCGTGCCGACCCCGGAGATCGGGGAGCAGATCGACAAGGCGGCGATCGTCAACAACGCCTGGAGCTACCTGGCGGTGATGGCGATCGGCTGGGTGGTCGTGCTGATCTTCGGGCTCCGCAAGCGTGCCGCCGCCGGCGCCTGGCCGTCGCGCTGGGGTGCCATCGGCCTGGTCTCGGTCGCGGCGGCGTGGCTTGTCGGGGTGGGCTGGCTGCTGATCGACCAGGAGAGCTTCGCGACGAAGGCGCACGGGCTCGCGGCCGTGTTCACCTTCACGCCGTTCGCGCTGGCGGTCGTGCTCAACACCGACTGGGGCGTGCGGAAGATCGCGCGCGAGGCCGACAAGGCGCGTACGCGGCTCGACAAGACCTACTGGGCGCTGGTCGTGGCGATGGTGGTGCTGCTGGCGGCCGGCATCGTGCTGGGCCTGACCGGCTGGACCTACTGGCTGCTGGCGACCGAGATCTCGCTGCTGGCCTGCTTCACGATCTTCTGGGTCATCCAGAGCTTCGATCTGATCGACCCGAGGCGCGACGCCGCCACCACGCGCCCGCGGGACCCGCTCACCGGAAGTCGATGAGCAGGTCGTCGTCGCCGTTCTCGGGATCGGTGATGACGCGGGGGAGGCGTACGGCGGTGTCGGTCCGCTTGGCCAGCGGCACCTGCGGCTCCGGGTCCTCGTCGGTCTCGACGGTCTCGACGGTCTGCTTGACCTGCGCCTGCGGGAGCACCTGCGTACGCCAGGCGCGGCAGTTGTAGGGCAGCTGCATGCCGTCCATGCCACGGCCGTAGCCGTCGTAGAACGCGAGTACCTCGCTCCGCTTCTGCTCCTGGGCCTCCGGCCGGAGGGTGGCGATGTTGGAGCGCGACCGGGCCAGGTCCTGGATCGAGTGACGGTCGACGATCTGCCAGTGCCGGAACGTCTGCGCCTCCACGGCGGAGAAGAGTGCGGAGTCGTCGAGGATCGGGGTCGGGTCGAAGCCACCGTCGTGCTTGCCGATCAGCCTGCCGAGCTTGCGCACCCAGGGGATCCGCTCGTCACGCTCGTTCTGGACCACGGCGAGCCGTCCGCCCGTACGCAGCACCCGGCCGATCTCCGCCAGCGCCTTGGCGTGGTCGAACCAGTGGAACGCCTGACCGACGACGACCACGTCGTAGAGGCTGTCGCCGGTCGGGATCTGCTCGGCGGTGCCGCTGGTGGCGCGTACGTCGGGGAGCTTCTCGGAGAGGATGTCGAGCATCGCGTCGTCCGGGTCGGTCGCGAAGACGTCGTGGCCCAGGCCGACGAGCACCTCGGTGAGCTTGCCGGTGCCTGCGCCCAGCTCGAGGACCGAGCACGGCTCCTCGCCGACCAGCCACTTCACCGCGTCCACCGGGTAGGACGGGCGCCCGCGGTCATAGCTGTCCGCCACGCTTCCGAAGGAGCGTGCCGGATCGGGGTTGGCTGGGTCCGTCATCGTGGCCAGGGTAACCCCCGCTTAGGCTTCATCGTGTGAAGGATGATCCGCTGGCCCGGTTGGTGTCGCTCGAAGGTGTGGCCTCGGGGTTCGCCGCAGCTCGTGACGGTATCGACGTGATGCTGCGTGACCGGGGACTGCGGCGTACGTCCCCGGAGACCACCGCCGAGTCGCTGCTGCGCGGTGCGCACGCCTCGGCCGTGCTGGAAGGGTCCTCGTCGTCCTTGGGTGAGGTCCGCGCCTCCGGCGGGGACGCGATCGCAAAGGACGCGGTGCGGCTCTCGACCGAGCTGCTCTCGCTGGTGCCGGTGGTGAAGCAGGCGCCCCTGCAGGCGTTCGCACGGCTGCACGCGCTGGCCGCCGCGGCCTCGCTGGAGGCAGAGGAGCTGGGGCGGCCACGCTCCTCGGCCGCCGCTGAGCGGTTGCGGCATCTCTCCGACCTGCTGCTCGCGCCGACGTCGGCGCCGGCGTTGGTCGTGGCCGCGTTCGCGCACGCCGATCTGGCGACCGCTGCTCCGTTCGCGTCCCACAACGGACTGGTCGCGCGTGCCGCAGAGCGGCTCGTCCTGGTCGCGCGCGGCGTGGACGAGAAGTCGCTGGTCGTGCCCGAGGCCGGCCATCTGGCGCTGCGGGCCGCCTACGAGTCGAACCTGCGCGGCTTCCGTGAGGGTGGCCAGGCCGGGGCGCACTCGTGGCTGCTCTACGCGGCCGAGGCGTACGCCGCCGGGGCCGAGGCCTCGCCGCTGCGCCTGGACGCGGCCGAGTAGTCCGGCAAAAGCAGGTGGCACCCGGTGGGTTGTGAGCACCGGGTGCCACCGCTGACACGAGCGTTTCTGGTTACCAAGCGTGCAAGGTCTGGTCACTGCGCCGGGATTTCTCCCCGGCTACAGCACCCCATCAGATGGGTGGATCGCCGCGTGGGTGCCTGTCACTCGTGTACGTCTTGTTACGTCTCTGTTTCTACGCTGATCGGCGGCCAGATTCAACCCTGGAAATTCTGCGGGATGAGGAGGATGATGCGGCTTCTGCTCGGCTCAGGATCCGAGGCGCGTCAGGCGCCGAGGCGGCGGCGCTTCGCGCCCGCCCAGATGACCCCGCCGGCGATCGCGACGGCGCCGCCGACGGCCAGCGCGGCCAGGGTCGGCGTGGACGGGGTGAGCACGCGGCTGCGCAGCGCGACCGGCTTGTTGAACACCAGGATGTCCCAGCCGCGCTCCTTGGCGGCCCTGCGGAGGTCCTTGTCGGGATTGACCGCGAACGCGTGACCGACCTCCTCCAGCATGGGGAGGTCGGTGACTGAGTCGGAGTAGGCGTACGACTGCTCGAGGTCGTAGCCGAAGCGCTCGGCCAGCTGCTGGACCGCGCGGGCCTTCTCCTCGCGGTAGGCGTAGAGCGCGATCTCGCCGGTGTAGCGGCCGTCCTCGATCTCCATCTGGGTGGCCACGACGTGGTCGGCGCCGAGCATCGCGCCGATCGGCTCGACCAGCTCGGTGCCGGAGGCGGAGACGATGATGACGTCGTGCCCCTGGGCGTGGTGCTGCTCGATGAGCTGCACGGCCTCCTCGTAGACGAGCGGGTCGACAACGTTGTGGAGGGTGTCGGCGACGATCTCCTTGACGGTCGCCACGTCCCATCCGGTGACCATCTCGGAGAGCGCCTTGCGCATCTTCTCCATCTGGTCGTGGTCGGCACCGCCGACGACGTAGACGAACTGCGTGTAGGCCGAGCGGATCATGGCCGCGCGGGTGATCAGGCCGCCGGCCTGGAAGTGCTTGGAGAACGCAAGCGTGCTCGACCTCGCGATGATCGTCTTGTCGAGATCGAAGAACGCAGCGATGCGTGTCATGGGCACATCGTAGACGGCCCTTGGGTGGGCCGATCACTCTCCACAGGGCGGGTTCGGGACCGGGTTATCCACAGGTGCCGGATTTGCGGGTGGAATTGTCCGTGCCTCGGCGGATCCTGCTGCCATGACCTCGGAACCTCTTGTCATCACCTCGGACTCGCTGCTGGCCGCCGAGACGGCCCGTCTGGCCGCGGCCTCGGGCGTCACCGTCGAGGAGTGCACCGACGCCGTCGGCGCCTTGCGCCGATGGCAGAGACCACCCCTGATCCTCGTCGGCGCCGATCTCCTCACGGAGGTGGCGTCGTTGCGCCCGCCTCGTCGGGACGGGGTCTATGTCGTGGGGTGGGGATCGACCGGCGAGCCGCTGCTGCGGGCCGCGCTGGAGATCGGCGCGGAGACGTTGCTGGAGCTGCCCTCGGCCGAGGCCGCCGTCGCCGGGCTGCTCGCCGACATCGGTGACGGTGAAGGCGGTTTAGGTCTGGTCGTGGGCGTGGTGGCTGGGTCAGGTGGTGCGGGCGCGACGACGTACGCCGCGGCCCTGGCCAGCCTGGGCGCCGATCGCGGAACGACGCTGCTGATCGATGCCGACCGGCTCGGCCCCGGAGTCGGGCGGGTGCTCGGGCTCGAGGAGGTGCCCGGGGTGACCTGGGGCGACCTCGGGCAGACCGCCGGGCGACTGGGTGCGCGAGCGTTGCGTGAGGCGGTGCCACACGTCGGGTCGCTCGGCCTGCTGGGTTGGCCGGGTGGCGACGCGGTCCCGCCGACGCCGGAGGTCGTGCGCGAGGTGCTCGCTGCCGCCCGTCGTGGTCACGACCTGGTCGTGGTCGACCTGCCCCGCGAGCCGGACGCCGGGGCGGAGGCGCTGCTGACCGGATGCGACATCGTCCTCGTCGTGGTGCGGGCGAACGTCACCGGCACGGCCTCCGCCGCCCGGCTGGTCTCGCGGCTTCCCGAGCGGGATCGGGTGCGGGTCGTCGTCCGCGGTCGCGCCGTCGAGCCGGAGGCCGTCGGGCGGGCGCTCGGGCTCCCGGTGATCGCGTCGATGTCCGACCAGCGTGGGCTCCCGGAGGCCATCGACCTGGGCCTGGGGCCGATCCGCTCGAAGCGGGCGCCGCTGGCCCGTGCCGCGGCCGAGGTGCTGACGCGCTGCCGGCTCCGGGCGGGGGTGGCGGCGGCATGATCGGCGCCGTCGACATCGCGCCCCAGGTCGTCGACCTCGTCCGCGACCACCTGGCGCGTACGCCGGGAGAGCTCACCCCGCACCGGGTTCAGGAGGCGCTCCGCGCGGAGGGGCGGATCGTCGGTGACGCGACCGTGCTGGCGGTCTTCGAGATGCTGCGCCGCGACGTGGTCGGCGCGGGGCCGCTGGAGCCGCTGCTGCGGTTGCCGGGAGTGACCGACGTCCTCGTCAACGGGCCCGATCAGGTCTTCATCGACCGCGGATCCGGCCTGGAGCCCGCTCCGGTCGCGTTCCCTGACGACGATGCGGTGCGGCGGCTGGCGCAGCGGCTGGCGGCCGGTGCGGGCCGCCGCCTGGACGATGCCTCGCCCTATGTCGATCTGAGGCTGGGCGACGGCAGCCGGTTCCATGCGGTGCTCGCGCCGCTGGCGCGACCCGGCACGGTGATCTCGCTGCGGGTGCCTTCGGCACGGGCGTTCACGCTCTCCGAGCTGGAGGCCTCGGGCATGGTCGTTCCCCGTGTGGCCGAGCTGTTGCGCCGGCTCGTGCTGGCGCGGTCGGCGTTCCTCGTCTCCGGAGGCACCGGCACCGGGAAGACGACGCTGCTGGCGTCGCTGCTGTCCTTGGTGCCGCCGCATGAGCGGCTGGTGCTGGTGGAGGACGCCTCCGAGCTGCGCCCGGACCATCCGCACGTGGTCGGCCTCGAGGCGCGCCCGGCCAACATCGAGGCCGCCGGTGCCGTCGAGCTCCACACGCTGGTCCGCCAGGCCCTCAGGATGCGCCCGGACCGACTGGTCGTGGGGGAGGTGCGTGGCGCCGAGGTCGTCGACCTCCTCGCCGCGTTGAACACCGGCCACGAGGGCGGTTGCGGCACGCTGCACGCCAACTCCGCCGCCGATGTCCCGGCGCGGGTCGAGGCGCTGGCGCTCGCCGCCGGACTCGGCAGGGAGGCGGCGCACAGCCAGTTCGCCTCCGGTGTCGACGTGGTCGTGCACCTGCGGCGACGTGACGGCCGTCGGGTGCTGACCGAGATCGCCGTCCCGGTCCGCGCGGCCGACGGGCTGGTCCGGATGGAGACCGCCTTCTCGGTGGCTGCCGATGGCGACGTGATCCCCGGACCGGCCTCGGATCGGCTCGAAGCGCTGCTGGGAGCCGACCGGTGAGCGGGCTGAGCCTCGGGCTGGTCGCCTGCCTGGCAGGTGGTGCCGCCGCTCTGACGCTCCGCCCCCGAGCCGCGGTCGGATCGCGGTCGCGGGCGTGGCGGGTGCCGCGGTGGACGTTCCTCCTGGTCGCCCTGATCCCCATCGTCTTCCCGGGCAAGGCGGTCGTCGCGGCTGTCTTGCTCGGGATCGCCACCTTCGGTGGCGTCGCCCTGTGGCGGCGGCGCTGCGAGCGGATCGCGGCGGGGCGTACGGCCGAGCGCGTCGTCGAGGCCTGCGAGCAGATGGCCGCCGAGCTCGCGGCCGGTCACCCGCCCGGTCCCGCGCTGACGCAGCTCGCCGTGGAATGGCCGGTGATCGAGCCGGTCGCGGAGGCGCAGCGGATGGGCTCCGACGTCCCCGCCGCGTGGCGGCAGGTCGCCGAGGTTCCCGGGGCGGCATCGCTCCGCGTGGTCGCCGCCGCCTGGCAGATCGCCCACCAGACGGGCAGCGGTCTCGCGGACGCGCTCGACCGGGTGGCGCTCGACCTGCGGGCGGCCGCCGCCACCCAGCGGGTCGTCGACGGCGAGCTCGGCTCGGCCCGCTCGACCGCCCGCCTGATCGCGGGCCTGCCGGTGGCTGCCCTGGCGATGGGCAGCGGCGTCGGCGGCGACCCGCTGGAGTTCCTCTTCGGTTCGCCGGTCGGCTTGGCCTGCCTCGGTCTCGGACTGCTGCTCGGCTGGTCGGGGCTGTGGTGGATCGAGGGCATCGCGCGCGGGGTCGAGGCGAGATGAGCATCTGGGTCGCTGCCGTAGCGCTCGGGCTGGCGGCGGCGCTGCTGCCTGCGCCTGCCTCAGCCTTTCCCGACCGGGTCGCGGCCGTTGCGGAGCGGGGTGATCCTGACGGCTGGATGATGCGCTGGCGGCCGTTGCTGGCGCTGCTCGCCGCCGGTGCCGTCTACTCCTTCGTCGGAGGCACCGCGGGTGCCGTACTCGCCGCTCCGGCGGGTGTCGTCTGCTGGCTGGTCATCGGCCGGGTCGAGCCCGCCGAGATCCGGCGCGAGCGGGAAGCGGCCAAGGCCGAGCTGCCTGCGCTGGTTCGTCTGCTCTCCGCTGCGCTCGCCTCCGGCGCGGCGCCGGCCGAGGCGCTGGTGGCGGTGGCGGCAGCGCTGCCCGGTCCAGCCGCGGCCCGACTCCTGCCGGCGGCTTCTCGACTTCGTCTGGGAGCCGATCCGGAGAAGACGTGGCGCACGCTGGTGGACGACCCTGCGCTGGCGCCGTTGGGCCGTGCCCTGGCCCGGGCTCAGGCGACCGGCGCCCCGGTCGCCGTCACGGTCGAGCGCCTCGCCGACGACCTGACCAGAAACGCCCACGCCGAGGTCGAGGATCGCGCCCGCGCCGTCGGCGTCAAGGCCGCCGTCCCGCTCGGCATCTGCCTCCTCCCCGCCTTCCTGCTGCTGGGCGTCGTCCCCGTAGTCGGCGGCCTCCTCTCCAACCTCGGCATCTGACCCGCTGCTGAGCCCGTCCGTCGAGGCGTCGGTCCGGTTGGGCGAGGCGTCGGTCCGGTTGGGCGAGGCGTCAGCCCGGTCGGGCGAGAGGTCAGCCCGGTCGGGCGAGAGGTCAGCCCCGTCGGGCGAGGCGTCAGTCCCGTCGCCGGGGCGCCAGCCGAGACGTCACTCCGGTCGGTCGAGACGTCAGCCCGTCGGCCGAGGCGTCAGCCGACACGTCACTCCGGTCGGCCGAGACGTCACTCCGGTCGGTCGAGACGTCAGTCCGGTTGGTCGAGGCGTCAGTCCGGTCGGTCGAGGTGGCAGATCGGTGCCCACTCGGCCGACGTACGCGACGCCTCGGCGGGGATGTTTGACCTGATCAACGGACCGTTTGCCATCCACAGGGTGGGTTCGGGACGGGGTTTTCCACAGCCGGTGACATGGCGGTCGCGAATGTCGGTGGAGCGGGTCATTGTCGTCCTCGAACGGCCGTACCGACGGCCATCGACCGGAAGGAAACAACCATGGCCAAGGCACAGCTTCGGAAGAACGAGAAGGGGATCACGACGGCCGAGTACGCCGTCGGCACGGCAGCCGGGGCGGGGCTCGCCGGCCTGCTCTACAAGCTGCTCACCGGTGGGTTCGGCAACGACCTGCTCAACAGGTTGTTCCAGCACGTGCTCGGCCTCCTGGGGATCTGAACCGTGCTCTGCGGGCAGCGGAAGGAGCGAGACGAGCGGGGCGCTGCCACCGCCGAGCTGGTGATGGTGATCCCGCTTCTGGTGGCCGTGACCATCGGCCTGGTGTGGTTGCTGTCGGTGGGAGCAGCGCAGATCCAGGTGGTCGACGCGGCCCGAGAGACCGCCCGGGCTGTCGCCCGAGGGGACGACAGCGGCTCAGCCGCCGCCCGTGGGCGTCGGGTGGGGCCCGCGGGCACGCAGGTGAGCGTCAGCGCCGGCGCCGAGGAGGTGGTCGCCTCGGCTCGCGCCCGAGTGACCGGGCCCGGTGGGATCTTCAGCTGGATGCCGGGCGTGACCGTGCGCGGGGAGGCGGTCGCTGCGACCGAGTCGACCCAGGGGGAGCCGTGAGCACGGTCCGAGCGGGCAAGGACGAGCGTGGGTCGGCAGCCCCGTTCGCGGTCGGCGCGATCGGTCTGCTGCTCCTCCTCGGCGCGGCGCTGGGTGTGGTGGGCGCGGTCTTCGTCGCCCACCGCACCGCCCAGTCCGCAGCGGATCTGGCGGCGTTGGCGGGAGCCGACGCGCTCCAGGTCTCCGAGGATGCCTGTGCGGCAGCGACGACGATCACCGACCGCAACGGCGCCACGTTGGAGTCGTGCCAGATCGCGGGCGAAGACGTCACCGTCACCGTGCGGGTCGAGGGTCCGCGCTGGCTCGGTCAGCCGGGGGATCCGGTCGCCAGGGCAAGGGCCGGTCCCACGGGGCCACGGTCGGACTAGGCGTCCTCGGACTTGGGCTCGGACTTGGACTTGGGCTCGGGCTCAGGGGTGGGCTCGGGCTTCGCCTCGGCATCCTGCAGCGTCTTGGTCAGGGTCCGCAGCTGGCGCTTGTCCTTCATGTACTTCATCTGGTGCTTGCCGCCCCACTTGGTGAGCGAGAGGCCGAAGAGGAGAAGGACGCCAGCGACGAGTCCGATCACGAAGATCGTGGTCGAGCCGACGGGGAGACCGAGCAGGGTCGCGGTCGGGTCGTCGAGATCACCGTTACCGGTGGTGAAGAGACCCAGAACGATGAGGACTGCGGCTACGACGATCAGCACAAGGCCCAAGATCAGCATTCACCCAGGGTAGGCCTATTCGTGCAGCAGCAGCCGCAACAACACGATCGCGCCTTGCTTGTCGAGAGGGTTGTTCTGGTTGCCGCACTTGGGCGACTGCACGCAGGACGGGCAGCCGTCGTCGCACTCGCACGCCTCGATGGTCTCCAGGGTGGCGCCGAGCCACTCCCGGGCGGCACGGAACCCTCGTTCGGAGAACCCGGCGCCGCCGGGATGTCCGTCGTAGACGAAGACGGTGAGCATGCCCGTGTCCGGGTGGGACGCGGTGCTCACACCACCGATGTCCCAGCGGTCACAGGTGGCGATCAGCGGGAGCAGGCCGATCGAGCAGTGCTCGGCGGCGTGGGCGGCACCCGGGATGTCCGCCTTCTCCAGGCCGGCCGCCTCGAGGGCCGAGGCCGGAACGGTCCACCAGACGGCGGAGGTGCGCAGCGTACGTTCGGGGAGGTCGAGGAGCTCCTCGCCCAGAACCTCGCCGCTCGGCTGTCGCCGACGCAGGAAGGAGACGACCTGGTGGGTGACGTCGACGTCGCCGTACGCCAGGCGGCACTCTCCCCAGGAGACCTGCTCCCGCTCGGCGACGATCGAGATCTCGGTGATCTCCCGGGCGGAGGTGGAGTAGCCGGGGTCGTCGCGGGAGATGACCGCGACGTTCTCGTCCAGGTCGAGCTCGTGCACGAGATAGGTCTCGCCACGGTGTACGTAGACGGCGCCGGCGTGCGCGCTCGCGTGTGAGCTCGCCGCGTCGACGGTGCCGACGACCCGGCCGGTCTCGGCCTCGATCAGCTGCACCTGGGACCCACCCGAGGAGCGGATGTCGGCGAGGTCGGCCGCGCGCCGGCGGTCGGTCCAGTACCAGCCACGGGGCCGTTTGCGCAGCAGCCCCGAGGCGACCAGGTTGTCCAGGATCTCCCGGGAACCCGGTCCGAAGAGCGGCAGGTCCACTTCGGTCAGCGGCAGCTCCTGGGCCGCCGCGCACAGGTGGGGGCCGACGACGTACGGGTTCGCGGGGTCGAAGACGGTGGCCTCGACCGGCTGACCGAGAAGCGCGTCCGGATGGGTGACGAGATAGGTGTCCAGCGGGTCGTCGCGGGCGACCAGGATGCCGAGCGCGTCGCCCGCGCCCCGTCCGGCCCGGCCGATCTGCTGCCAGAAGGCGGAGCGCCTGCCCGGGTAGCCGGCCAGCACGACCGCGTCCAGACCGCTGATGTCGATGCCGAGCTCGAGGGCATTCGTCGCCGCCAGCCCCAACAGCTCGCCGGAGCGGAGCGACGCCTCGATCGACCGGCGCTCCTCGGGCAGGTAGCCACCGCGGTAGGACGCCACCCGCCCGGGCAGCGAGGGGTCGACCTCGGCCAGCTCGGCGGCCGCGGTCAGCGCGACCTGCTCGGCACCGACCCGGGAGCGTACGAAAGCCAGGGTGCGGACGTCCGAGGAGACCAGGTCGGCCAGGAGGTCGGCGGTCTCGGCAGAGGCCGCGCGGCGTACGGGGGCGCCGTTCTCGCCGGCGTGCGACGTCAGCGGCGGCTGCCACAGGGCGATCGAGAGCTCCCCGCGTGGTGACGCGTCGGCGGTCACCGGGAGCACCGGAAGGCCGGTGAGCCGCTCGCCAGCGATCGACGGCTCGGCGACGGTGGCCGAGGCGAGGATGAACGTCGGCGACGAGCCGTAGAGCGCACAGATGCGCCGCAGCCGCCGCAGCACGTGCGAGACATGCGCCCCGAAGACGCCGCGGTAGTGATGGCACTCGTCGATGACGACGTAGCGCAGCGAACGGAAGTACGCCGCCCACCGCTGATGACCCGGGAGCAGCGATCGGTGCAACATGTCGGGGTTGGTCAGGATGTACTCGCCGTGGTCGCGGGCCCAGTCCCGCTGCTCCCGGGTGCTGTCACCGTCGTGGGTCACCGCGCGTACGTCGACGCCCAGCTCGCGCAGTCCGGTCAGCTGGTCCTGGGCGAGCGCCTTGGTGGGTGCGAGATAGAGGACGCCGGCACCGCGTTCACCACGTGGACCACGTCCGTCTCGGATCGCGGTCAGCGCGGGCAGCTGATAGGCCAGCGACTTCCCGGAGGCGGTGCCGGTCGAGACGATCACGTGGCTGCCCTCGTGAGCGGCCTCGGCGGCCACCGCCTGATGCTGCCACGGACGCTCGATCCCGCGAGCGGCGAAGGCGGCGACCACATCGGCCGAAGCCCACGTCGGCCAGTCGGCGAAGACGGCCTCTCGTGGCGGAACCTGCTCGAGATGAGCGAGTCGGTCCTCGCGGCCCGGGACGGCAGCGAGGCGGCGTACGAGACGCTGTCCTGAACCTGTCGAAGGCCCACCGGTCGCTGTCGTCAACACCTGAACATTCTCCCAGAATCCTGGTGGCGGCCACGCTCGCGGTCCCGCATCGTAGCCATGACGTTGCGAGTTTCTTACGCGCATCCTGGTGAGCCGTGGTTACATTACGATCGACTCCGGCTATCGGACACCAGGCAGGCCGACCGGAGCTGGTTGTCTCACGTTCCTTGGCAGGAGAACTTCGAAGTGGATCTGACGCTTGCGACTCGCGAGCTCGACTCGGCCACCATCGTGGCCGTGGGCGGCGAGATCGACGTCTATACCGCGCCGAAGCTGAGGGACAAGATCACCGAGCTCGTCGCCCGGGGCCACTACGACATCGTGGTCGACCTCGAAGCTGTGGAGTTCCTCGACTCGACCGGCCTCGGCGTCCTGGTCGGTGGCCTGAAGAAGGTGCGCCAGCACAACGGCATGCTCCGCCTGGTCTGCACCCAGGAGCGGCTGCTCAAGATCTTCCGGATCACCGGTCTCGCCAAGGTCTTCGACATCCACGCCAGCGCCGAGGGCGCAGCAGCGGGCTGACCCGAGCCCACATTAGGCTCCAGGTGTGAGTGACCTCCCGCACCGGCTCCGTGACGCCCTCCAGCAGGCCGACTTCTCCTACGACTCCGTCGCCGAGCTGCTCGGCCCGACCGCGCACAGCGCGCTGAGCCGCAACGAGACGCTCCCGGGCCGGCGGCGCACGCACGGAGGATCGCCGCTGGAGACGCTCATCCGGCTCTTCCTGCTGCAGACGACCGTGCCCCTGGACCACGCCGAGGCAGCTCTGCCCGGGCTCGTCGACCGGCTCGCGGTCGAGGGGATCCTGGAGCAGTCGGTCGGCGAGGTGGCGGCCCGCCTCGACGTACGTCCGTACGCCACCGATGACACCGCCCTCTGGGTCGTCTCCGACCTCACGCCGGGGCTCGACGGCGGCCCGCAACGCGTCGGCCCCGAGCACGTGCTCGGGATCAGCCCTGCCTCCACCTCCCTGGCGCAGCTGACCATCCGCGACCAGGTCGGCACCGCTCTCGACCTCGGCACCGGCTGCGGCGTCCAGGCCCTCCACCTCGCGACCCACAGCGACCGGGTGGTCGCGACCGACGTCAACCAGCGAGCCCTGTGGATCACCACGTTCAACGCCGCCCTCAACGACGTCGCGGACCGGATCGACGTACGCAACGGGTCGTTCTTCGAGCCCGTCGCCGATGAGCGCTTCGACCTGATCGCCACCAACCCGCCGTTCGTGATCAGCCCGGCAACCGGTGAGCGCCTCGTCTACCGTGACTCCGGGCTCCCCGGCGACCGGGTGGTCGAGGACATCGTCAAGGCGGCTCCCGGCATGCTCACCGAGGGCGGCTGGTGTCAGATCCTGGGCAACTGGATCATCTCCGAGGACCAGCCCTGGGACGACCGCCTCGAGGGCTGGCTCGGGGACGACGTCGACGCGTTCGTGGTCCAGCGTGAGGTCCTCGACCCCGCCGCGTACGTCGAGCTGTGGCTCAAGGACTCCGGTCACCACGGCGCGCAGGACTACCTGACCCGCTACGACACCTGGCTGTCCTGGTTCGAGGAGCAGAAGATCGAGGGCGTCGGGTTCGGCTGGATCAACCTGCACCGCCGAGGCGGCGCCCCTGGCAGCCCGAAGCGCGAGCTCCTCGAGTGGCCCTACGACGTCGAGCAGCCGATCGCCCCGGCGCTCAGAGCGTGGGGGGAGGCAGCCCGCGTCGAGGTCACCGAGGACTCCACGCTGGTGCTCGTCGAGGACATCCAGCAGGAGACCCTCGGCCAGCCCGGCGCCGAGGACCCCAGCACCGTCATCCTGCGCCAGCAGCGGGGCCTGCGTCGCGCGCGCCAGGCGGACACCATCGAGGCGGCCTTCGCGGGCGCCTGCGACGGTGACCTGACCGTCGGCCAGATCCTCGACGCGCTCGCGCAGATCCTCGACCGCGACCCCGCGGTCGTGCGCAGCAGCTATCTGCCGATCGCCCAGGAGCTGGTCAGCGAGGGATTCCTCCGTCCCGCGCCAGGCACGCCTGGTCCCGCAGCCTGATCAGGCGGCGGCGCACGCTCGAGACCAGCAGGTCGGGGTAGCCCAGCGGCTCGAGATCGGGAAGGTCGCGCATGCCCCACGGGCGCTGCGTCTGCCACGGCCAGAAGCCACGGAGCGCGGCCGCCAGCTGCTTGCCGTGCGCCGAGGGCATCTTCGTCACGCCCAGCCGCTCCCTGAGCTCGGTCGCGGTCACCAGACCACCCGGTCCGGCGAGCCCGTTGGCACCGAGGACCGTCCACACGATCCCGCCCGCCACCTCGGCAGGCTGCCTGGGCCGGTCGACGACCAGCGGGTCGATCTCCCACAACCGCAGCAGCGCCCGCCGCAACGCGAAGCCGACCTCCTCGACCGGGAAGTCGGCCGCGACCTCGTCGAGCAGCGCGGCCACCGCCTCCAGCTGCGTACGTCCCGCCGCATCCTCCACGACCGGCAGGTCCAGGCCGTCCTCCACCAGCGGCGCGGCCTCCAGCGCGGTGACCGCCTCGTGGCCGCCGCACAGCGCGGCCAGCCAGTCCAGCGCCACCTCGTGGTCGGGTCGTGACGGTGTGTCCGGCTCCGGCCACCGGGGCCGGGTCAGCTCGGCCTCCAGGCGCTCCAGGATCACGTTGGTCCGGGTGAGCAGCTGGGCGCACTCGGAGCAGACCAGATGCTCCGGGGGCGTGGTCAGACCTTCCGTGTAGTCGATGTATTCGGCGTCGATCATCAGCAGAGACCTCTCGATTCGGGATGGGTCTCGCCGTCCTCGAGAGCCACCTTAGGGACGAGCACCGACAGTTTTCGGACAGGACCGGATGAGACACCGATTTCGCGCTCTCGCTCCCGAGCGTGCTAGGTATTGTCATCGCGGCGCCCAAGGCAACACGCCATGTTGTCCGAGAGCTCAGTGCCGCATGAACCGCGGTGACTGGACCCATGCCGGCTGGAGACACGCGCTAACGTGTCTCGCCAGAGCTTGTCAGTGGTGCCAGGCTCTGCTGCAGTGAGATAAGGACGTCAGTGGCACACAAGTTGGTGATCGTCGAGTCCCCGGCGAAGGCTCAGAAGATCGGCGGATACCTCGGACAGGGGTATGTCGTCGAGGCATCCGTCGGGCACATCCGCGACCTTCCGCAGAGCGCGGCAGACACCCCCGCCAAGATCAAGGACAAGCCGTGGGGGCGCTTCGGCGTCGACGTCGACAACGGCTTCACCCCTTACTACGTCGTGCCCAGCGACAAGAAGAAGCAGATCGCCAAGCTCAAGTCGCTCCTCAAGGACGCCGACGAGCTCTACCTCGCCACCGATGAGGACCGCGAGGGTGAGGCGATCGCCTGGCACCTTCTCGACGAGCTGAAGCCGAAGAAGGGCATCCCGGTCAAGCGGATGGTCTTCCACGAGATCACCAAGGCCGCGATCCTGGCCGCCGCCGACAACCCGCGCGAGCTCGACATGGACCTCGTCGAGGCCCAGGAGAGCCGCCGGATCCTCGACCGACTCTACGGCTACGAGATCTCCCCGGTGCTGTGGAAGAAGGTCATGCCCCGCCTGAGCGCCGGGCGTGTCCAGTCGGTCGCCACCAGGCTCGTCGTCGACCGCGAGCGCGAGCGGATCGCCTTCCGCACCGCCTCCTACTGGGACCTCGCCGGCACCTTCGACGCCGGCTCCGACCACGACCCGCGGATGTTCCCGGCCAAGATCACCTCGATCGACGGCAACCGCGTCGCGCGTGGCACCGACTTCGGCCCCGACGGCCTGCTGAAGAGCGACAAGGTCGTCCACCTCGACCGCAACCGCGCCGAGTCCCTCGTGGCAGCCCTCGACAACAAGACCTACGAGGTCCGCAGCGTCGAGTCCAAGCCCTACAAGCGCAGCCCGTACGCCCCCTTCCGCACCACCACGATGCAGCAGGAGGCCAGCCGCAAGCTCGGGATGAGCGCGTCGACCACGATGTCGGTCGCCCAGCGCCTCTACGAGAACGGCTTCATCACCTACATGCGTACCGACTCCACGACCCTGAGCGGAGACGCCGTCAGCGCGGCCCGCGCTCAGGTCAGGGAGCTCTACGGCGCCGAATACCTGCCCGATGCTCCCCGGACGTACGCCTCCAAGGTCAAGAACGCCCAGGAGGCCCACGAGGCGATCCGCCCCGCGGGTGACTCGTTCCGCACCCCGGCGCAGACCGGTCTGACCGGCGACCAGTTCCGCCTCTACGAGCTCATCTGGATGCGCACCGTCGCCTCCCAGATGAAGGACGCGGTCGGCAACTCGGTCGCGATCCGCCTCGGCGCCACGGCGGCCACGGGCGAGGACGTGGTCTTCTCCGCGACCGGCCGCGTGATCACCTTCCACGGCTTCCTGAAGGCGTACGTCGAGGGCACCGACTCCGCCGACCAGACCTCCGACGACCAGCAAACGAGGCTGCCGAACCTCGCCGAGGGCGACCAGGTCAACGCCGCGAGCCTCACCGCGGACGGCCACGAGACCAAGCCGCCTGCGCGTTACACCGAGGCGACCCTGGTCCGTGAGCTCGAGGAGCGCGAGATCGGTCGCCCGTCGACCTACGCGAGCATCATCCAGACCATCATCAACCGCGGCTACGTCTTCAAGAAGGGCACCGCGCTGGTTCCCGCCTGGGTCGCGTTCTCGGTGGTCAGGCTGCTGGAGGAGCACTTCCCGCGCCAGATCGACTACCGGTTCACGGCGAGCATGGAGGAGATCCTCGACGAGATCGCCAAGGGCGACAAGGACATGACCACCGAGCTCGGCGAGTTCTACTTCGGCTCCGAGCGGGTCAAGGGCCTCAAGCCGCTGGTCGACGGTCTCGGCGACATCGACGCCCGCGAGCTCGCGACGTTCCCGGTCGGCGGCCCCGAGTCCGGGGTCAACCTCCGGGTCGGCCGCTACGGTCCCTACATCGAGGGTCCGGGTGACGACGGCACCCCGTTCGCGGTGCGCGCCAACGTCCCCGACGACCTGCCGCCCGACGAGCTCACCCTGGAGAAGGCCAAGGAGCTCTTCGCCAACCCGGCCGGCGAGGAGCTCAACCTCGGCGTCCACCCCGACACCGGGCTCACCGTCGTCGCCAAGAGCGGCCGGTTCGGTCCCTACGTCACCGAGCAGCTCCCCGAAGACGCGAAGAAGAGCGCCAAGCCCCGCACCGCCAGCCTCTTCAAGAGCATGAACCTCCAGACCATCACCCTCGAGGACGCGGTCAAGCTGCTGACCCTTCCCCGGGTCGTCGGCACCGCCGCCGACGGCGAGGAGATCACCGCCCAGAACGGCCGCTACGGGCCCTACCTGAAGAAGGGCACCGACTCCCGCACGCTGAGCTCGGAGGACCAGCTCCTCACGATCACCCTCGAAGAGGCCGAGCAGATCTACGCCCAGCCGAAGCAGCGTGGCCGGGCCGCCGCCAAGCCGCCGCTCAAGGAGCTCGGCCCCGACCCGGTCTCCGGGCAGCCGATGGTCGTCAAGGACGGTCGCTTCGGCCCCTACGTCACCGACGGTGAATACAACGCCACCCTCCGGGCCGCCGACGACCTGGAGACCCTGACCGCCGAGCGAGCCGCCGAGCTGCTCGCCGAGAAGCGCGCCAAGGGCCCGGCGAAGAAGACCACCAAGCGGACGACGAAGAAGACCGCGAAGAAGTCCACGGCGAAGAAGTCGACCGCCAAGAAGACGACCAAGAAGGCCGCGACGAAGAAGTCCTGACCGGGTTGTGAAGCTGAGCGTGGCCTAGAGGTCACTCTCAGCTTCACAACTGGTGGCGTAGGGCCAGTCAGCCGAGCGACCCGACGACCTCGTCGTAGTCCAGCCGGTCGGCCGCGATGTAGAACAGCCGCGCGCCGGGTGCGACGGGCAGGTCCCACGACGGGCTGACCTGGATGCCGTCGTCGGCACGGACGGCGAGCAGAGTGGCACCGTGGGATCGGCCGAGCGCCCCCTGCCAGTCGCCGACGCTCACCGTCGCGGCCGACGGAGGCACGGTGAGCGAGTAGGTGCCCTTGCCACCGGCGGTGGCGAGCTCCTGGTAGACCTCGGCGATCCCGGGGTCGCTGAGCTCTTCGGCGATCAGCTGGGTGTTGTGCCACTGGACACAGTGGACGGTGGTGTCGACGCGGAAGATGGTGCGCTGCACCCGCAGGTCCCGCAGCGCCACGATGGTGTGCACGGACGGAGCGGCGGTGTTGGCCGCGACGGTGAGCGTGACCGCCTCGTTGTCGTCGCGCGCGTCGATCAGCACGCTGTGCGCGCCGGACAGCCCGGTCCGAGCGAGCACGGAGAGGTCGGTGATGTCGCCGCGTACGAAATGCAGGCGGTCCTCCCCGGGTGAGGGGTGCTCGGAGAGCTGGTCCTCACCGGTCGCGAGCACGACCTCGCGGTCGGGCTCGGCGAGCAGCTCTTCCAGGATCCGCTCGGTGCGCCCGGCGGTGTAGCCGAGCAGCACGATGTGGTTGCGTCCGCTGAAGCTGATCTCTCCACGCATGCGGCGTCCTTTGGCGTTCTCGATGATTGCCGAGATCCGGCTGAACAAGATGGCGAGGGTGGTGATGGAGCCGAAGACGACGTACGCCCCGACGAACCGGCCACCGGTGGTCTCCGGGAAGAGGTCGCCGTAGCCGACCGTGGTCGCGGTGACCAGGAACCACCACCAGTAGTTGGTGGGGTGCACGATGTCGCTGCCCGGCTGGGCCAGCGCCATCGCGATCCAGCCGGTGACGAAGACGAAGCCGATGATCGCGAGGGGGAGCACCCAGGCGTAGTGCCGCGAGGTGCGCCGGACCAGGCGGAGCAGGAAGAACATCAGTAGCCCACCCAGCCCTTGCGAGCGTAGTCCAGGATCGCCGGGTCCAGCAGCGTGGTGACCGAGGTCGGCCGCTCGGCACGGTCCGGTGGGAACGACGCGGCCGCCGCGAGCACGGCGTCGCTGGCGTAGCGCAGCCCGCCCGGCACCTCGTCGTCGAGACCGAGCTCGGGGGCGGAGCCCTCGCGGGAGGCGAGGACGTAGCCCCAGTTCCCGAAGGAGGGCACGTCCGCCTGGTAGGGAGTGGTCCGGTAGCCGGCCTCGGTGAGGGTGTGCCGCACCGACCAGAACGCGTCCGGCGCGAAGAACGGGCTGCCCGACTGCACGACCATCCGTCCGGACGGGGCGAGCAGCCGCGCGATCATGCTGTAGTTCTCGACGGAGTAGAGCTTGGCCAGCGCGGTCGAGTCGGGGTCGGGGAAGTCGGCGATGACCACGTCGAACGGCGCTCCTGAGTAGTCGCGCACCCAGGAGAAGGCGTCGTCGGCGACGTACGTCAGGCGGGGGTCCTCCAAGGACCCGGCCGTCAGCGACGAGACCGGCTCGAAGGAGCGCGCCAGCGACACCACCGCCGGGTCGAGATCGACCAGCGTCACCGACGAGACCGACCGATAGCGCAGCACCTCCCGCGCCGCGAGCCCGTCGCCACCACCCAGGATCAGCACCCGCGCGTGCGGTCCGTTCATCGCCGGGTGGACGAGCATCTCGTGGTACCGATACTCGTCCAAGGACGAGAACTGCAGGTCACCGTCGAGGAACAGCCGTACGTCGTCGAACTCCGGTCCCACCGGAGCGCCCCGGGTCACCACGATCTCCTGATAGGGCGAGCGCTCGGAGTGGATGATCGGGTCTCGGTAGAGCGCCTGCCGGGCGTTGAGCTCGAAGGAGTCGGCGGTCACCGCGGTCAGGCCGAGGGCGACCGCGAGCGCGCCACAGATCGCCGTGACCGTCCCGCGCTGACGGCGCGAGCCGGCCAGGGCGACACCGACCGTCCAGGCGGCGAGGACGTTCAGGGCAGCGGTCGCCACCGTCCCCACCAGCAGCCCCAGGGTCGGCAGCAGCACGAACGGGAACGCCAGCCCGCCGATGAGCGCCCCGACGTAGTCGACCGCGTTGATGTCGGCGACCGCGAGCGAGGCCTGCTGGCGCCGCAGCCGCTGCAGCAGCTCCATCAGCAGCGGGATCTCGGCGCCCACCAGGGCGCCGATGAGGAACGTCACCAGCAGCATCATCGGGGTGTAGAGATGCAGCCACGCGAACGCCGCGTAGAGCGCCGGCACCGAGGCACCGCCGACCGCGGCGAGCGCGATCTCCACGCCCACGAACGAGCGCAGCGGCCGCGTGGTGAGCGGCTTGGCGAGCACGGCGCCGATGCCCATCGCGAACATCGACACCGCGATCACCAGCGAGGTCTGCGCGATCGAGTTGCCGAGCAGATAGCTCCCCAGCGTCACCAGCGCGAGCTCGTAGACGAGCCCGCACGCCGCGCAGACGAACACCGCCGCCAGGACGAGCAGCCGGGCCGCTCGTCCCTCCGGCAGCGCGGACAACGAAGGGAGGGTCAGGCTCACGTGATCGAGGCCGCGACGATCACGCCGACGGCCAGCTGCACCGCGACGGTGACCCAGATCGCCGGGTCGTCCTTGTCGTCGGTCATCAGCTCACCGAGCCGGCCCGGGGTGAGCAGGTCGAGGATCACGAACGCGAAGGCGAGCAGGGCGATCCCGATGAGACCGTACGCCGCGGTCTCGGCGAGCCCCTGGAGCGTGTCCTCCTCCGCGGTGTAGATCGAGGTGGCCACGATCGTCGCGATCGCGACGACCGAGGAGCCGAGCAGCAGCGCCGGGTCGCGGCGGTGCTCCACGAAGATCAGCTGCCCCAGCTTCCCGGGCGTGAGCAGGTCGATCACGTAGAAGCCGATCACCAGCAGGACCAGCCCGAGGGCGGCGAAGGCGACGGTGGACAGCAGTCCGCTCACAAGGTCAGTCATCGGTTCATCTCCAGTCTGAGGGTGGTCACTTGCCGAATCCGCTGCCGCCGCCGCGGAAGGAGTCGCCGCTGCTGCCGCCACCGCTGTTGCGGCCGTAGAAGCTGTTCCAGCCCCACAGTCCGATCACCGTGGCGTGGTGGCGGTAGCCACGGTCGTACTCGTAGAGCGTGATCGTCGAGCCCGAGGGCGTACGCGGCTCCACGACGACCAGCCAGTCGTCGTCGTAGCGCAGGTAGTGGCTGGATCCCTCGGCGCGGTTCTCGTCGGCGTCGGTGTCGCGCGCGATCTTGTCGGCGACCGAGCTCACCGTGCCGTCGTCCTCGAAGACGATCCCGGCATCGCTGTCGGGATCGGAGCCGCTGACGTGGTCGAAGTTCTTGCGCAGGTACTTCTCGGGGCTGTTCCCGTCACCCGACACGGCGATGACGATGATGACGACGAGCGCGACGCACGCCGCGACGATCGCCCAGCCGATCAGCTTGCGGTTCGAGCCCCCGGAGCCGGTGGGTTCAGACACGTGTGACCTCCTCGGGCCGGTAGCTGGTGGTGGTGGCGACGATCTCGCCGGTCTGTGGGTAGGTGTGCCAGGTGTGCCAGGTGAGCTGACGGACGCCGGCCCCCTCGCCGGCGCGGTCCAGGGCCAGGGCGGTCACCGCGTGCGGGTCGCCCGGGAAGTGGGCGACGACGGCGTCCGTACGTCCGCGCAGCCGCTCCACGAGCCGCGACGCCTGTGTGGCGAGCTCCTCGGGGCCCACCTCCTCCACCTGCGAGGCGAGGCGGTAGCCGCCCGCCGCATGCGTCTCCGGAAGCGGCTCGGCCTCGGCGATCCCGCACGCGACCGTCTCGTGCAGGAGCGGGAGGTCGTGGCGGCGTACGACGACCTGGTGGCTGGCGCCCAGGACGCTCAGCGTGACCGTGAGGCCGCTGCCGAGGTCGACCGTCCGAGAGGCCAGCGGGGTGCAGGGGATCGGTGCGAGGGTCCAGCGAAGGGTGTCGCCGCGTACGTCCGCGAACGGGACGTCGAGAAGCGTCACGCGTCGTCCAGCGTCGCGGGCCGGTCCGTGGAGGGGTAGACGGTCAGCTCGAACGGCTGCAGCACCTCGCCGAGGGAGGGCTCCCAGTTGCTGCCCCACTTCTCGAAGCCGAGCAGCTTGCCGTCGACCGCCTTGTAGTCGGCGTACTTGGCCGTGCCCGAAGGCGCGGTGCCGGTCGCGCCGGTGGCGGTGAAGGCGGCGGAGCCCTTCTCCTGGAGGCGGTAGGCGACGCCCCCGACGATGATGTCGCGGTCACCGACGGTGCCCTGCTCGATGTCGCCGAGCGGGATCGCGTGCCACAGCGAGACCTCGAAGCTCTCGTCGTCCTCGATCGAGAGCCACTTCTTGCCCTCGGCGTCGTCGAGCATGTGCTCGGTCCAGCGGTAGCCGTGCTCGTCGAAGTCGATCCGCCCGCGGACGAACCAGTTGTGGCCGAGGTATTCGACGACGTCGCCGTTGCGAATCTGGCGCAGCTGGTCGGAGGCGTGCTTGTGCTGGTCGCCGATGAAGTCGTCGGGTTCCCGCTGCGCCGTCGGCTGCTGCCGGCTCTTCCAGAGCAGGTAGCCCGCGACCGCGAGGGCGGCCAGCAGCAGGACGATCAGGACGTAGATCACCGGGGAACTCCTTGGGTCAGCGTGAGGTCGAGCCGAACCTTAACCTGTGGGGTGTCGTTCGGCAGCCGCAATCACCACTGCTGCGGGCGGCGTACTCAAAGGTTGTCGGTCCTACCCCGTAGGTTTGCCTCGTGAGGTTTCCGGGTGTCTATGCAGAGCGCGGGGTCTTCGTCTGTTTCGAGGGCGGCGAGGGGTCGGGCAAGTCGACCCAGTCGCGGCTGCTCCACGAGGCCCTGACCGCCCGCGGCCACCGGGTCCTGCTGACCTTCGAGCCGGGCGACACGGCCGTGGGCAAGGACGTACGCCGCATCGTGCTGTCCCCGGAGACCGGCGACCTCGACGACCGGACCGAGGCGCTCCTGTTCGCCGCCGACAAGGCCGAGCACATCGAGTCGATGGTCCGCCCGGCGCTGGCGCGGGGCGAGGTGGTCGTCACCGACCGGTACGTCGACTCGATGCTGGCCTACCAGGGCGCCGGCCGGGTGCTGGACGCCGCGCAGCTCGAGGAGGTGGCGCGGTGGGCGACCGCCGACCTGCGGCCCCACCTGACCGTCCTGCTCGACCTGGATCCGACGGCCGGGTTCACCCGGTTCGAGGAGCGCGACCGGATGGAGCAGGAGTCGGTCGAGTTCCACCAGCGGGTGCGCTCCGCGTTCGTCGCGCTCGCCGAGCGCAACCCCGACCACTACCTGGTCCTCGACGCCCGCGCCCCGGTCGAGGAGATCCACGCCGCGGTGCTGGCGCGGCTCGAGCCCCTTCTCGCCCAGGCGGTGACGGCATGAACGTCGCGACCACCTCGGTCTGGGACAACCTCGTCGGCCAGCGCCACCTCATCCCCACGCTCCGGACCGCCGCCGGCGGCCACGGCATGACCCAGTCGTGGCTCTTCACCGGCCCGCCGGGCTCGGGCCGCTCCAACGCCGCGATCGCCTTCGCCGCCGCGCTCCAGTGCCCCGACGGCGGCTGCGGTCGGTGCCACGCGTGCCACACCGTGCTCGCCGGCAGCCACGCCGACGTCAACCTGGTGCGCACCGAGAAGCTGACCCTCGGGGTCGACGAGATCCGCGACCTCGTCCGTCAGTCCGCGCTCTCCCCGGCCGGGAGCCGCTGGCAGATCCTGATCATCGAGGATGCCGACCGGCTCACCGAGCAGGCCAACAACGCGCTGCTCAAGGCGGTCGAGGAGCCCGGCGCCCGCACGGTCTGGATGCTCTGCGCGCCGACGGTCGAGGACGTCCTCCCGACCATCCGGTCCCGGTGCCGGCTGGTCACCCTGACCACCCCGACGGCTCCCGACGTGACCGCCTTCCTCCAGCGCACGCTCGGTGTCGACGAAGCGCGCGCGGCCTACGCCGCACGCGCGAGTCAGGGCCACATCGGCCGGGCCAAGGCGCTGGCCCGTGACGACGACACCCGCCGCCGGCGCGAGCAGGTGGTGGCCTATCCGACCCGGTTGAGCACCCTCGCCGACGCGCTCAGGGCCGCCGGTGAGCTCGCTGCGGTCTCCAAGGAGGAGGCCGACGCGGTCACCGCCGACCTCGACGCCCGGGAGAAGGCCGACCTCGACGCGGGCTACGGCGTGGTCGAGCGAGGCCGCCGGCCGCGTGAGTACGGTCCGGCGCTGTCCGCGCTCGAGAAGGACCAGAAGCGCCGGGCCACCCGCCGTCACCGTGACGTGATCGACCGTGGGCTGATGGACCTGGTCTCGGTCTACCGCGACGCGATCACGATGGCCGCGGGCGCTCCGGTGACCCTGGTCAACGAGGAGCACCGTCGCGAGATCGAGCAGCTCGTCGCCGCCTCGACCCCCGAGCTCAACCTGCAGCGGATCGCGGCGGTCTTCGAGGCCCGCGAGCAGCTGCTGGAGTTCAACGTGCAGCCCCAGTTGGTGCTGGAAGCGATGATGGTGGCGCTGTTGCCGCCCGGAGGAGATCAGTGAAACTCAACGCAGTCACCGGCGCCGTCGCGCTGACCGCTCTGACCGTGATCACCGCAGGCTGTGGTGCCGGCGGCGGCACCCCGGACGCCGACCAGGTGAGTCCGAGCGCCGCGGCGACCGCGGCCCCGGCCGAGGAGCTGCAGAGCTTCTACAGCCAGAAGCTGGACTGGAAGGCGTGCAACGGCGCCTTCGAGTGCGCGACCCTCGAGGTGCCGCTCGACTACTCCGATCCCACCGGCCGCACGATCGAGGTCGCCGTCATCAAGGACCCGGCCAACAAGGAGAAGATCGGGTCGCTGGCGATCAACCCGGGTGGCCCGGGCGGCTCCGGCATCGACTACGCCCTCTACAACAACCAGTCCTTCAGCTCCACCGTCCGCGACTCCTACGACATCGTCGGCTTCGACCCGCGCGGTGTCGGGCAGAGCACCCCGGTCGACTGCCTCGACGACGAGAGCCTGGACGCCTACGTCGCGGTCGACCCCGACCCCGACACCCCCGCCGAGGAGAAGGCGTACGTCGACACCGGCGTCGAGATGGCCAACGGCTGCGCCGCCCAGAAGGACGGCATCTCCGCCCACGTCAGCACCGTCGAGGCGGCGCGGGACATGGACGTACTCCGGGCTGCGCTCGGTGAGGACCAGCTCGACTACTTCGGTGCCTCCTACGGCACCCAGCTCGGCTCGACCTACGCCGAGCTCTACCCCGACCGGGTCGGCCGCTTCGTGCTCGACGGCGCGATCGCCCCTGGGCTGAGCGTCCTCGACGCCAACCTCGCCCAGGCGAAGGGGTTCGAGGTCGCGCTCCGTTCCTACGTCGAGAACTGCGTCGACGAAGGCAGCTGCTTCCTCGGTGACTCCGTCGACGCCGGCGTCGAGCGCGTCCAGAAGCTGATGGCCGACATCGACGCCGAGCCGCTGCCGGCCGGCGACCGCGAGCTGACCGCCGGCAACGCCCTCTACGGCCTGATCACCCCGCTCTACGTCGAGTCCTACTGGCCCTACCTCACCGACGCCCTCCAGGCGGCGCTGAAGGGTGACGGGTCCCAGCTGATGAACCTGTCGGACCAGTACGCCGGCCGTGACCCCGACGGCGGCTACATCAACAACACGATGGAAGCCAACTGGGCGATCAACTGCCTCGACGACTCCTCGGGCCTCAGCCCGGAGGAGGTGCGCAAGCAGGTGCCCGCCTTCGAGGAGGCCGCTCCCACCTTCGGTGCCGCCCTGGCCTGGATGCTCAACGGCTGCGCCGCGGAGAAGTTCAAGGCCACCGAGCCCGAGCCCGAGATCGACGCCGAGGGCTCCAACCCGATCGTCGTCATCGGCACCACCCGCGACCCGGCCACCCCCTACGAGTGGGCCGAAGCCCTCGCCAAGGCTCTCGACAACGGCGTACTCGTCTCCCGTGACGGCGACGGCCACACCGGCTACATGCAGGGCAACGGCTGCGTGGACGACGCCATCGACGACTACCTCGTCGAGGGGAAGGTCCCCGACGACGGCCTGGAGTGCTGAAGCCGAGACGTCACTGACGTCGGCCGAGTGGGCACCTGCACGGACCCTCGGCCGACGTAGTTGAACTCTCACATATACCCGATGTGGGGGAGTTAACCGCGGAGCCCGACCCGTGGATCGCTCCGGCTCAGAGGATCACTTCTCGGAAATTTAACTTCGAGAAGAAGGGTCACGAACACGTGATCATCAGCCAGCGAATCCGTTCAACGACGAGAGCTTTCGCTGCCACTGCGGTCGCCTCCCTGGCCGTCGCGGTAGCGCCTGTGATCGGCAGCCAGCCAGCGCACGCTGACACCGCCCCGCTGTCCTACATCGGTGGCTCCGCCACTCTTACCGTCAACGACGTGACGAAGGCCCAGAACTGTGACCTCTACGGGGTCAAGGGCACGAACATCCCGGTGTCCGTGGACGTCTCGTTCGGCGCGAACTACAGCGACGAGTTCACCAACCCGACCGTGAGCTGGGAGGTCGCCGTCTTCGACTCCGACGGAGACGACGTGACCAACTACATCGAGGGTTTCGACTTCCCCGAGGGATCGGCTGACGGCGACCTCTGCTCCCTGCTTCCGGTCGGGAGCTATCGCGCGGTCGCCTACGTCTTCACCTCGGACGCGGAGGGCACCTGGACCGACTCGGCCGAGGTCACCGATGCGTTCACCATCCGGGCCGCCCACAGCTACACCCTCTCGGCCAGCCGGTCGGGCACGACGATCAAGTCGCAGGTGAAGGACAACGGCAAGCCTGTCGTCGGCAAGTCGGTCGCCATCCAGCGGAAGTCCGGCACCACCTGGAAGACGGTGGCGCACCGCACGACCAGCTCCACCGGCTGGGTCTCCGCGGTCGGCACGCGCGGCGCGACGTACCGGTTCACCTATGGCGGCAAGTACAGCGCTGCCGTGTCTGTCCCGAAGATCGCCACCTCCGTCGTGAAGGTGTCCGTGAGCAAGTACGGATCGAAGTCGTATCGCATCGTCGGCAAGCTGACCGCGGGCGGGAAGGTGCTCAAGGGCAAGCGGATCTACCTGCAGAAGAACAGCGGCGGCTGGGGCAACGTGACGTCCTGCGTGACCAACAAGTACGGGAAGTGCGCGGTGATCACGGCCCCGGCGGCCAGCCGCTACTACCGCTGGAAGTTCCGTGGGGACTCCATCCGGAAGGCCGATGTGTCCGCGTCGTTCTACCTGAAGAAGCGCGGCTCGTCCGGCAGCACCAGCTCGACGCTGGACTACACCTACAAGAACGGCGAGAAGGTCTACAACGCCACCTCGGCCAACGACCGCGACTGCGGTGAGATCCCGGCCTACAAGAAGCCCGTGCGGATCAACAACAGCTCGGACCCGTGGCGCCTCGACCGCGACAACGACGGCTACGGCTGCGAGTGACCTGAGCCTTCATCAAGGTATGTAGGTCAAGGCTCACATCCCCCGCGGAGCTCCGCGCGGGATGTGAGCTTTCGGCTGCATACCCTTCGACAGGTTGAGGGCACCACGACCGAGGAACGCCCGCTACCGCCGGTGGACCGGGTCCGCGATGGCCTGGATCCGCTTGGTGGCCAGCTCGATCATCAGCGTGGCGGCGGGGGAGAGGGTGGCGTCGGTGCGGTGGACGATGGCGAAGGTGTCGTACGTCCGGGGTCGCAGTGACACCCAGCCCGCCTTCGGCGCCAGCCGGGGGAGCAGCTGCTCGGCTGCTCCCTTGGCGAGGACGCTGTCGGCGTACCCCATCCCCACCAGCTCGACGGCCGTCTCGATGTCCTCGACCTCGATCCGGCTGGGTGGGTTGCGACCGGTCTCGTGGAGCAGGTTGCGGATGGTGACCCGCGTCGGGTCCTCGGCGCTCCAGCTCGTGTCGGACATGGCCAGGGTGGCCAGCGAGAGCCGGTGCGGGGTGACCGGCGTGGCCAGGTGGGCCGGGTCGGCCGAGATGTAGACGAGCTCATCGCGAGCCACGGGGGTGACCTTCAGCCCCGGACCGGAGACGCTGCCGACCAGCAGCATCGCCGCTTCGAGCCGTCCACGTCGCAGGTCCTCCTGGACCTCGGCGGAGTTCTGCCCGATCAGCTCGACGCGCACGCCCGGGTATCGGTCGAGCACGTCGGCCACCAGCCCGGCCCCGCCGTAGAGCCGCGCGATCCCGAACATCCCGAACCGGATCGTTCCGGTCTCGAACTGTTTCACCGCCTGCACGGCCTTGCGCGCGTCCTCCGCGGCCGCGACCGTACGCTCCGCGTGCGGTCTCAGCTCGTCGGCGACCCCGGTCGGCACCACCCCACGCCCGACCCGCCGGAACAGCTGGACGCCGAGCGTACGCTCCAGGCTCCTGACCTGCTCCGAGATCGACGGCTGCGCATACCCGAGCTCCTCGGCCGCCGCGGTCAGCGAGCCATGCTCGTAGACCGCGAGGAACACGCGGAGCTGGTGCAGCGACAACATAGAGACATCCTATGACTTTCCAAGGAAAGATCGTCTACCTCTATGAATCGCTGGAGGTCATCATTGACTTACCACCACTGCGTCCGCAGTCGGTGGTTGAGGCATGTTCATAGGGGAGTAGAGCAGTAATGAAGCACGGCGTTCGCCGCCTGGGCCGCCTGATCGGCAAGGGTAAGCCCACCCGCACGACCATCGACGAGCACGTCGAGGCGCACCGTTTTAGTGTCGAGCGCGCAGTCTCGGTACACTCATCCGGTCCGCTCAACCAGACCCGCTTCATGCGGTAACGGATGACGGGTACGCCGCCTTAGCTCAGTCGGTAGAGCGTCTCACTCGTAATGAGAAGGTCGTCGGTTCGATTCCGACAGGCGGCTCTGATAGAAACCCGGTTCTGACCAGCCAGAATATGGCTGCGAGGGCCGGGTTTGTTGTTTGTCATTCGCCTTCACCGGCCGCTCGTGGCCCCCGGTGGCCCCCGGACCCTCCTCAGAGCCCGTTCATGACCCTTCTTACGGCCTTTCTTGGGGCGCGGCTTCCGCTCCTCGTTGAGCCGGTCGAGGCCGTACTCATGGGCACCGTTGCCGACGAAGTGGAGGTAGAGATTCGTGGTCGCGATCGGCTCATGGTCCATCCACGCCTGCACGATCCCGGAGTCGACGCGACGCGACAGCCACAGGCAAGCGGCCGTGTGTGGCGAAGCACGATGTCGGTCCCGGGCGATACCATTTCAAAGGAGGCGTCCACACACGTCGCCTTCGATCAAGGAGAAGCCACGTGACAACTACCAGCGGTCAAGATCACCAGATCCTGTCGGGGGTGAATTCGCTCCTTCCGGGGTTCGACTCGATCGCCGTCAGCAGGCCGCTCCTGGACTCGTTCAAGGGCATCGATGCGCTCGC
>NZ_JBVJKY010000002.1:666194-1083413 GCF_055585005.1 Nocardioides sp. NPDC054178 | reverse complement strand
GCGAACTCGTTCAAGGCCTTCGACTCGATCGCCGTCAGCAGCTCGCTCGTGGACTCGTTCAAGGGCATCGATGCGCTCGCGAACTCGTTCAAGGCCTTCGACTCGATCGCCGTCAGCAGCTCGCTCGTGGACTCGTTCAAGGGCATCGATGCGCTCGCGAACTCGTTCAAGGCCCTCGACTCGATCGCCGTCACCAGCTCGCTCACTCAGGCGATAGGGACGTTGGGCATGATCGATGCCCGAAACCTGGCCGCCGATGCGCTGGCCCCGCGCGCACCCGATCTCAGCCCGGCCGACGCGGACGCAGTTGCTCAGTTCTGGTCCGTGACGGTGGCATTCATCTTCATCTTGGTCGTCATCAACATGTGGCTAGCGGAGATGATCCGCAACGGCACCGACCCCGAGACGCTGAATCGTGTGGATCTCGTCGGGAGCTTTGTCGGTTGGCTCGGACTGGCAGTGTCGGTGAAGGCACTCGTTCGCGTGCTCCTTGTGCGGGCGCTCGAATCCGGTGAACCCACGGACAGATAGCAACGGAGACACCTGGCAAGCGCCTGCCCGGGCTGTGATCCGTGAGAACTTTCTCCACTGACTCAAGGCGGCCTTCGGCCGCGTGCGCGGCCTCCGGGGGCGTGCGGCCTGGCGGCCGGTCCCCCTACGTGCCTGATGTAGTTAGGCAGCGTGGGGGCAAGCCCCCAGACCCTCGCCAAGGGGGCCAGGTGCCGGAATGGGTGACGCTCCGCCCCTTCGGACGGCTGGCTGAGCATGCTCGTTACCAGTTGGCGACGTTTGTCGGCGCTCGTTCATGAATGCGTGCTATCACTTCCGTGTGCGGTCCGGGCGCCCGCGTTGCTGGAGTCCCCCCACTCGGTCGCGAGGGCGTCCAGGACCGCACGCCAAGTCGCGCAGGCCGCGCGCGATCAGAAGCGATCCGCAGCCACGCCAGTCTCGACCGGCGGCTCGGTGCGGGAAGCGGTCCACCACACGACGGTGACGACCAAGCCGATCGCGAGCAGCGCGCTGGTCAGCCAGAACGGGTAGGTGCGGTCGATCCCCGAGAGCCAACCGGAGATCCAGCCGAACGGGGCGGCGGCGAGCATCACCGCGGTGCGCTGCAGCGCCATCACGCGCGACCGCTCGGCGGCGTCGACGTGGAAGGCGACGAGCGACTCCGAGAGCATGAAGAGCATCCCGGCGCCGAAGCTGTCGAGGAGAAGGCAGACCCCGAGAAGGGCGTACGTCACGAGGTCGGCGTCGCCCTCGGCGGCCGGGATCGCGACGAGCACCAGCTGGCCCGCCAGGTAGATGCCGAAGCCCCACAGGGTCGCCTGCTTCAGGTCGTGCCCCGAGGTCAACCGGCGGATCAGAGTGAAGAGGAAGAGCACCGACAGCAGCGAGCGCACCATCGGGAAGAACGGCAGCACCGCCTCGGGCACGTGGAGGTGACGGTTGACCAGGACCTGCCAGAAGGTGCCGTTGACGAGGGTGACCGCCGCGACGACGGCGGCGACGGCCAGCGCCAGCAACGATCCGTGCGAGCGGCCCAGCAGCCTCGCGGCCTCGCGGTAGCCGACGAAGAGCCGCCACAGACTCTCGTGACGGGTCGCCTCCATCCGGATCCGGCCCTGGCGGGTCTCGGTGGACGCGACGTACAGCAGGATGATCTTGGCCAGCATCACCACGGCTGCGTTGACGAAGAGCATCCGCACCGCCGGCTCCAGGCCGAACTGCGCGACCATGAAGGCCGCGATCGGTGCGAAGAGCGCCGAGCAGTCGGCCGCGACCCGCACGAGGGAGTAGATGCCGGTGATCTGGTCGCGCTCCGCGTCCTCGACCATCAGGCAGTCCCAGGCGTTCGCGGTGACCTGTAGTGCGCCGTTGAGCAGCGAGGCGGCCAGGAAGGCCCAGAAGTCCTGCGCGACTGCCCAGATCAGACAGGGGATCACGAAAGCGATCACGTCGAAGACCGCGTTCGTCAGCCGGCGCCCCATCCGGTCGGTGATGATGCCGCCGGCCAGCCCGAAGAACACCTGCGAGATCATCCCGGCGGTCGCGAGCAGGCCGATCTCTGCGTCGTGCAGGCCGAGCGTGAGCATGAAGACGGAGAGATACGGCAGCACCAGCGCCATCGACAGGCCCCACATCGGCTCGGTCCACACGCACGCGCGGGGGTTGCCGCGGAGATGGATCAGGGTGTGCCACAGCGAGCCGGGGGAGGATGCCACCGGGTCAGTGAACCAGGTGTGAGTCGATGCCGGAAAACGATTTCGCGATCGGCGATCCTGCGACGTCCGATTACCGCCGGATCTGCAGGTCGGAGCCATGTTGAGCAGGCGTCCGGGGCGGGCCTGCTTCGCCCGTTTCTCTTGACGACTGCGGCGCCTTCCTGCTTATGTTAGCGCTCACATTCGATGTGACTGAGGTCACATCGTGTGGTGTCCCCACCCCATGGACGACTCCTGGAGGCGCGCAGATGGACCCGTCGTACCCGACCGCGCACGGCCCGCGGATCCCCAGTGACTACCAGCTTCCCAGCCGCTCCCGCCATGGGACCGTCCTGCCGGTGACCAAGGCCGAGCTGGACCGCATCCGCACCGTCTATCGCGTGTTCTGAGGAGACCATCGTGCATCGAACCCGTCTGCTGGCCGCCCTGTCCGCCGTCACCGTCCTGGCGCTGCCCCTGGCCCACGCCGCGCCGAGCCTGGGCGCGGGCGGCCGACCCGTCACGCCCCCGCCCGACTACACGATCACGGCCCACGCCGGTGAGTCCGGGCCGGAGATCAGCGACACGATGTACGGCGTCTTCTTCGAGGACATCAACTACGCGGCCGACGGCGGCCTCTACGCCGAGCTGGTGCGGAACCGGTCGTTCGAGTTCCTCCCGGTCGACAACCGCTCCTACACCGGCCTGACCGCGTGGACCCCGCAAGGCGTCGGTGGCGGGGCCGGGACCGCCACCCCGGTCAACGACGGCGCACGGCTCAACGAACGCAACCGCACCTACCTGCAGCTCTCGCTGGCCAACGCCGGCGGCGGCACGTACGGCGTCGCCAACAGCGGCTGGAACAACGGTGTCGCGCTCGAGGCGGGGAAGCGCTATGACTTCTCGGTCTGGGCACGCTCGGACTCCGCCGGCGGTACGCCGCTGACCGTGTCGCTCCAGGACCAGGCCGGCACGGCGTACGCCGCTCCGGTCCGGCTCCAGGTGAACGGCGACACCTGGAAGAAGTACACCGGCACCTTCACCGCGAGCGCCACGACCGACTCCGCACGGCTGTGGCTCCAGGGCGAGGGCGTAGGCACGCTGCGCCTCGACATGGTCTCCCTGCTGCCCGAGGACACCTTCATGGGCCGGGAGAACGGGCTGCGGAAGGACCTCGCCGAGAAGATCGCGGCGCTCGAGCCGGAGTTCGTCCGCTTCCCGGGCGGCTGCCTCGTCAACACCGGCAGCATGTCCGGCTACGACGCATCCTCCGACTGGCAGCGCGCCCGGTCCTACCAGTGGAAGGACACCGTCGGCCCGGTCGAGGAGCGCGCGACCAACGCCAACTTCTGGGGTTACAACCAGTCCTACGGGCTGGGCTACTTCGAGTACTTCCAGTTCGCCGAGGACATCGGGGCGATGCCGCTGCCGGTCGTGCCCGCGCTGGTCACCGGCTGCGGCCAGAACCGGGCGACCGACGACGAGGCCCTGCTGCAGCGCCACATCCAGGACACCCTCGACCTCATCGAGTTCGCGAACGGTCCGGTCGACTCCGAGTGGGGCGCCCTGCGCGCGGAGATGGGGCACCCGGCGCCGTTCGGGCTCACTCACCTCGGTGTCGGCAACGAGGAGAACCTGCCGACGGAGTTCTTCGAGCGGTTCGAGAAGTTCCGTGCGGCCATCGAGGCGCGCTACCCCGAGATCACGATCATCAGCAACTCCGGCCCCGACGACGAGGGCGCGCTCTTCGACCAGCACTGGGCGCAGAATCGTGCCGCCGGCGTCGACATGGTCGATGAGCACTACTACAACTCCCCGACCTGGTTCCTGCAGAACAACGATCGCTACGACAGCTACGACCGCAACGGGCCGAAGGTCTTCCTCGGCGAGTACGCCTCCCAGGACAACAAGCTCTTCAACGCGCTGTCCGAAGCGGCGTACATGACCGGGCTCGAGCGCAACGCCGACGTCGTCCGGCTCGCCTCCTACGCCCCGCTGCTGGCCAACATCGATCAGGTGCAGTGGCGCCCGGACATGATCTGGTTCGACAACGACCAGTCCTGGAGCTCTGCGAACTACCAGGTCCAGAAGCTGTTCATGAACAACGTCGGCGACCGGGTCGTCCCCAGCGAGGCGACCGGCAAGGTGATCCAGCCGAAGCCCATCACCGGCGGCATCGGCCTCTCCACCTGGGCCACGTCCGTGGCGTACGACGACGTGTCGGTCACCGCGCCCGACGGGGCCGAGCTGTTCGCCGACGACTTCGCGGACGGTGACGCCGAGGGCTGGAGCCCGCTGGCCGACCGCGGGACCTGGTCGGTCGTCGACGGCGCCTACACCCAGGCCGACGCGACCGCCCAGGACACCCTGGTCAAGGGCGCGAACATCACCGTGAGCGACTACGACATCGAGCTGAAGGCCAAGAAGCTGTCCGGTGCCGAGGGATTCCTGGTCGCGTTCGGGGTGAAGGACTCCGGCAACTTCTACTGGTGGAACATCGGTGGCTGGAACAACACCCGCACCGTCGTCGAGAAGGCCACCAACGGCGGCAAGGAGACCCTGGTCGCCCGTGAGGGCCACTCGGTCGAGACCGGACGCACCTACGACGTACGGGTCGAGGTCCGCGGCACCCATGTCCGGCTCTTCCTCGACGGCCAGCTCTTCCAGGAGTTCGACGACGACCAGGTCACCGAGCCGTTCGCGCAGGTGGTCACCCGTGACGAGGCGACCGGCGACCTGATCGTCAAGGTCGTCAACGCCCAGGCCGAGCCGGCGGTCACCCGCGTCGACCTCGGTGTCAAGGTCGCCGCCAAGGCGGAGATGACCGTCATCAGCGGCGACCCGGAGGAGCAGAACACGCGTACGGCGCAGCCCATCAAGCCGGTGACGAGCACGATCCGCGGCGTGGACAGCACCTTCACGCGCACGTTCGCGCCGTACTCCGTGACCTTCATCCGCATCCAGACCCGGTAGGGGAGCACCATGTCCAACGATCTGAACCACCTCAGCCTCCGAGCCGGCCTCAGCAGGCGCCACCTCCTGCAGACCGGGGTCGGCCTCGGCGCTGCGGCCGCGCTCGCCGGGTACGCCGCACCAGCGGGCGCGACGCCTGCGGGCGCCGCACCGGCGGGACCGATGCCCAGCGACGCCGAGATCTGGGGCGTGCCGACCCTCAACCCGCTGGTCGAGCGTCGGGCCGACCCGTTCGTCACCCGGCCCGTCGACGGGATGTACTACCTGACCGGCTCCGTGCCGGAGTACGACCGTCTGGTGATCCGCGGGTCGGCCTCGCTTGCCGGGCTCGCCACCGCGGCGGAGTCGGTCATCTGGCGCCGCCCCGCCAGCGGGAAGATGGGCGGCCACATCTGGGCGCCCGAGCTGCACCGCATCGACGGCCGCTGGTACGTCTACTTCGCGGCCGGCGACTCCGACGACGTCTTCCGGATCCGGATGTACGTCATGGAGTCGACGCTCGCCGACCCGCGCGACCCGGCGGGCTGGGGTGCGCCGCAGCAGATCATCACGCCGTGGCAGAGCTTCGCCCTCGACGCCACCACCTTCGAGCACGCCGGCCGCCGCTACCTGGTCTGGGCGCAGAGCGAGCCCGAGATCGCGGTCAACACCAGCCTCTACATCGCCGAGATGAGCTCCCCGTTCGCGATCAGCACCTTCCCGGCGCGGATCGCGACCCCGACCCGCAGCTGGGAGGTGCAGGGCTTCAAGGTCAACGAGGGACCCGCCGTGCTGGTCCGCAACGGCCGCGTCTTCATGACGTTCTCGGCCAGCGCCACCGACGCGCGCTACTGCCTGGGCCTGCTCACCGCGTCGGCGGACGCCGACCTGCTCGACCCGGCGTCGTGGGTCAAGAGCCCCGGTCCGGTGTTCACGACGAACGTGCAGACCGGACAGTACGGCCCGGGGCACAACTCGTTCACGGTCGCCGAGGACGGGGTGACCGACGTCCTCGTCTACCACGCCCGGGACTACCGCGACATCACCGGAGACCCCCTCTACGACCCGAACCGGCACGCGCGCGTGCAGAAGGTGGTGTGGCACGAGGACGGGACGCCCCTGTTCGGGGTTCCGGTCGGCAGGGGCGGGCCGATCGTCCGGCTCAGCCCGCTGGATGCGCCGGGCTCGTTCGTACGCCACTACGAGTACGCCGTGCGGGTGGACCGCGCCCCGAGGGAGCTCGCCGACAGCCAGTTCCGTTTCGTCCCCGGGCTCGTGGGCGACGGCTCGGAGTCGTTGCAGTCGGTCAACTTCCCCGACAGATACGTCCGGGTCGTCGGCGGCACGGTCCGGATCGACCCGGTCGAGCCAGGCCCGGCGTACGCCGCGGAGGCCAGCGTTCGCAGGGTCCCGGTCAAGGGTGGGATCTCCCTGCAGGTGGCCACGGATCGCGGGGGCTACCTCCAGCACGACCGTGGTGCGCTCACCGTCGGTTCCACCCCGGGACGCCGCTCCAGCACCTTCGGCCTGACCTGATCCGGTCTGCGACTTGGACGCTAGTCTTGGTCGCATGGTGAGGGTGTCTGCGGACGAGCGGCGACGGTTGCTGGTGCAGGCCGCGATCCGGGTGATGGCGCGCGACGGGGTCGCTCAGGCGACGACGCGGTCGATCGTGGCCGAGGCGGACATGGCGCTCGGCGCGTTCCACTACTGCTTCCGCTCCAAGGAGGAGCTGCTGGAGCAGGTGATCACCACGATCACGAGCCACACGCTGGCGCCGGCCCTCGAGATCATCGAGGGCTCGGGGACGCTGGAGGAGAAGCTGCGTGGTGGGCTGGCCTCCTACTGGCAGCACGTGCTGGACAACCCCGACGAGCACCGGGTGACGTACGAGCTGACGCAGTATGCGACCCGCAACCCGGCCCTGGCGGAGTTCGCGCGGAAGCAGTACCGCACCTATCTGGACGCGCACACGCAGGTGATCGAGACGCTGGCCGCCAGCACCGGGGTGACCTGGACCGTCGACGAAGCCGTCCTGGCGCGCTACCTGACCGCGATCGTCGACGGGATGACCCTGCTCTATCTCAACGAGGGTGACGCCGAGACCGCCGGCGCCGCGATCGACCTGGCCGCCACGCAGCTGCTGGGGCTGGTCGCGGAGGGGTCCTGACGCCCCGACGCGGAGGTCAGAGGAAGGTCTTGCCCTCGCCGCGATAGGTGGGGACGACGTCGAGGATGCGGTCGCCGTCGACGAGCACCATCTCGTCGACGTGCTCGGACAGCTCGCCGGCCTTGGTGTGCCGGAACCAGACGTGGTCACCGATGTCGAGGTCGTCGACCCGGTCGCCGACCAGCGGCGTCTGCACCTCGCCGGCTCCCTCCCGGTCGACCAGCGAGAGACCCTGCGGCCACACCGGCGTCGGCAGCCGGTCCTTGCCGGCGGCGCCGGAGGCGATCCAGCCGCCGCCGAGCACGGTGGCGTGCTGCGGTGAGGGGCGACGTACGACCGAGAGGACGAAGTACGCCGCGGGCTGGGGCTGGAACCGGGTGTAGAAGTCGAACAGGCGCGGTGCCAGGAGCCCCGAGCCGGCGGCGACCTCGGTGACCGCGGGCTCGGCCGCGGTGAGCTCGAGGCTGCCGGTGCCGCCACCGTTGACGGACTCCAGCGGCGCGACGCTGCGTACGGCGGCGACCGCCTCTGCGCGCCGCTCGGCGAGCTCCGCGGCCGACCGGCGCTGCATGGCCCGGACCGCGAAGCGGCTCAGGCCGGGCTGGTTGTCGCCGATGCCCGCGATCTGACCTTCGTAGCCCATCAGGCCGACCAGTCGGAAGCGCGGGTGAGCGGCCACCTGGCGGGCCAGTGCGGCGGCGGCCTCGGGTGTGTGCACGGGGGAGCGGCGGGCACCGAGGTGGAGCCGGCCGCCCGCGAGCCGGAGCGAGACGTCCAGCTCGAGGCAGATCCGGATGGCCGGGCCGTCCGGCCCGACGATCTCGGCGGTCAGGTCGAGATGCCGAGGGCTGTCGACCATCAGCGTGACCCGGGAGGCGAGCTCCTCGTCCCCGGCGAGCCGGCGGAGCGCCTCGCGGTGCATGGTCGGATAGCCGACCACGACGTCCTCGTGCTCCTCGGCGAGCCAGAGCGCCTCGGGCAGGGTGTAGGCGAGGATGCCGGACATCCCGGGCACCTCGAGCGCGTCTCGGATCACCGAGCGCACCCGGATCGACTTGCTGGCGACCCGGATCGGCTTCCCGGCGGCACGGTGGACCAGCTGGTGGGCGTTCGTACGCAGTGCCGCCACGTCGAGGACGGCGAACGGCGGGTCCAGGTGCTCGGTCGCGGCGAGCAGGTCCGGCCACGGCGTACGGGCGGGGCCGGAGCGTTGGGTCAGGTTCATCCTCGAGCCTCCGGGGAAGGGCCGAGCACGCGGTCCAGGTAGGGGTTGGCGAAGACGCCGGCCGGGTCCAGCCGGTCGCGGAGCGCGACGAAGTCGTCGAAGCGGGGATAGACCTCACGCAGGGCGGCAGCGTCGAGCCGGTGCAGCTTGCCCCAGTGCGGCCGGCCGCCGGCGGCGCCGAGCACGTCCTCGCAGATGCCGAACCAGCGCTCGTGCGGCATCCGGTGGTACTGGTGGAAGGCGACGACGGCCGAGTCCCGCTCGTAGGCCGGCGAGAGCCAGATGTCGTCGTGGCGTACGAACCGGACCTCGAAGGGGAACGACACCGCCTCGTCGTGGGTGTCGACCCACCGCTTCAGCTCCCGCAGCGCCGGGACGAGCGCGTCGCGCGGCACGAAGTACTCACCTTCCCGAAAACGTACGTCCCGGTCGGAGGCGAACACGTTCGGAGCCAGGTCGGTGAAGTCGCGTGCGGAGATCGCCCTGGTCACGAACCGGGTGATCCCGGGCACCAGGCGCGGGAAGCGGGTGCCGGCGCGGAGCATCGCCTCGAAGCCGATGTTGGTGACGATCCGGTCGTCGACCGTGCGAGCGAAGCGGCTCATCGGGCGCAGCTCGGTGTCCCCGGGCAGCCGCTGGAACTTCCGGGTGAGCGCGGTGGTGGTGTGCGGGAACCAGAAGAACTCGAAGTGGTCGTTGGCGGCCACCAGTTCGTCGACGCCGTCGAGCACCTCGTCGAGGGGCGCGGCCGCGTCGACCGCCCGCAGCGCGTAGAGCGGCACGCACTGCAGCGTCACCGCGGTGATCACGCCGAGCGCGCCGAAGGAGACCCGCGCGGCCTCGAACAGCTCGGGCCGCTCGGTCGCCGAGCACTGCACGACCGACCCGTCGGCGAGCACGAGCTCGAGGCCGCGTACCTGCGTCGAGATGCTGCCGAAGGCGGCGCCGCTGCCGTGGGTGCCGGTCGAGATCGCACCGGCGAGGGTCTGCCGGTCGATGTCGCCGAGGATCTCCATCGCCAGCCCGTGCCCGGCCAGGATCGGGTTGAGCCGGTGCAGCGGGATGCCGGCGTCGACCGTCACCAGCCCGGAGTCGCGGTCGACCGAGCGGACCCCGTCGAGCCGTTCCGGCCGCAGTTGTACGCCGGGCGCGACCGCCGCGCCCGTGAACGAGTGTCCCGACCCGACCATCCGGACCTGCAGCCGGTCGCGGGAGGCCTCCTTGACGGCGGCCGCCACCTCGCCGGTCGTCGCGGGGTTGGCGACGCGCGCGGGCGTGACCCGCTCGGTGCCCGCCCAGTTCTGCCAGGTCATGACGTGCCTCCCAGGACCGGATAGTGGTCGGAGTAGTCCGTGTAGGTCGTCCCGCCGGAGCTCCACGGCGGCGAGGTCGGCGTCAGCGTGGTGTTCGTCCAACCGCGAGGCTGTGCGTGGCCGCTCCGGAACAGCACGTAGTCGAGCTGCTCGCGCCCGCCCGAGCTCGCCAGCGGGTTGGTCTCCGGGTCCCAGCTGTAGGGGTGCCCGGCGAAGGCCGGGGCGGTGGCGTCGAGCGCGGTCAGCATGGTGGCGTACTCGGGGGACTCCTTGACGACGTTGAGGTCGCCGGTGATCACGATCGGCTCGTCGGCCGGGATCGCGAGCCCGTCGAGGAAGCCGTCGAGCTCGGCGAACTGCGCGGCCCGGACGTCGGCGCCGCGGCCGAAGCAGGCAGGGTCCTCGGCCTGGACGTGGGTCCCGACCACGTGCACCGGTCGGCCGTCGACGTCGAGGCGGGCGTAGACGAAGCCCTTGTTCGCGAACCAGTCGGCGCCGCACCCGTCGGCGTAGACGTACTGGACCCGGTGGGTGATCGGCCACCTGCTCAGGATGGTCACGCCGCCGTCCTCGGGGGTCAGTGCGGAGTAGGACCCGAGGGTCTCGTCCCAGCCCGACCGGGAGCGGCCGAGGACCGGTGTCTGGTGGGGATACTGGCTGGCCAGACGGGACTTGAGGGTGTCGGACGGGCCGTTGTCGAAGGCCTCCTCCAGCACCACGACGTCGTGCCCACGCAGGTGGTCGGCCTCCGCGGACAGGCCCGCCCTGACGCCGTTGGCCTTCCCGCCCAGGATCGTCGGCAGCATCGCGACGTTGTGGGTCAGGATGCTCAGGTCGGGCGGCGGGGGCGCTGCCGAGGCCGCCGATCCAGCCGGGCCGGGCAGCAACGTCGCCGCGAGTGCGCACGCCGCCGCGAGGCCTACCGTCGCGGCGCGCATCAGTCGACCACCGCGAACGTCGGGCTGGTGCCGCTGATCGCCCGGACGCTGCCGAGCAGGCTCCTGGCATCGCCGAAGTAGCGGATCCGATAGCTCCCGGGCGCCACGTCCTCGGGTACGTCCCAGGTGATCGTCACCTTCGACGCGGCGACGCCGTAGCGCTGCCAGTGCAGCTTCGTCGACCAGTCGCCGTCGTCGGCGACCCGCTGCCAGCCGGTCGGCGTCTGCCGCTCCACGGTGAGATAGCTGCCCCCGTGGTGCAGGTCGTTGTCGGGATGCGCACCGGCGAAGGTGACGCTCACCTGCTCGCCCGGACGGTACGTCGCGCCCGGCGCAGTCAGCACGTCGCCGTAGCCCTTGCCGATCGGCGGCGCGTCGGCCACCACCGCGCCCTGGAGCGACGGGAGCTGCCCGGCGCTGCGGTCGCGCTCCTTCTCCCCGAGCGGTACGTCGACCCCGTCCCGCATCGCGGTGCCGAGGTCGGCCGCGGTCTGCATGAACGCCGGGAGCTCGTAGCGTCCGAAGAGCGTCGAGGCGCCCTCGTACTCCTTGGCGTCATACTCCTCCGGCGTGGTCAGGTAGTGGGCGTAGGCGTTGGCGTAGCCCTGCACCAGCACGTGGTCGATGTCGGTCCCGACCGCCTCGGCGACCGCCTGCCGCAGCCGCAGACCGGACACCACGGTCACCTCGGCCGGCATCCCGACGAGGTAGAGGTCGCCGACGCGGACCAGCTGCACCGGGAGCTTCTGCTGCACCATGTCGAGCGCCCCGACCGGGAGCAGGATCTCCTTCGACCCCTGGCACGCGCGCAGCGCCGGGCTCGCGGTGTAGAGCGCCTCGGAGATCGCCGCGACCGCCGGGTTGCCGCCGTCCTTGCCCTCCTTGAAGATCGGCAGCCCGCCGCCGCCGTCCTCGGTGCTGCCTGCCGCGAACGCCGCACCGAGCGCGGCCGGGCAGGTGGTGTGCGGTTTCCCGTCGGGGGTGAACTCGGGACGTACCGCGGTGTTCGCGAGGTCGACGTAGACGATCCGGGAGTCGACGCCTCCGCTCAGCGCACGGTCGTCGTCGAGCCCGCGGCGGGCGGCGTCGTACGTCCTGGTCCCGATGATCCGGGTGTTCTCGAACTGGTCGGTGGTCGGGCCGTCGGAGGGTTTCAGGTTGAGGTTCGGCGACATGTCGCCGGAGTTGGTCTGCGCGAAGGACGCGACGAAGCCGGGGTCGTCGCTGTCCTCGACGTAGTCGACGCCGCGAGCGAGTCGCTCCCAGGCGTACTCGGCATAGCCCTTGTTGTCGGGGCTCACCAGGGTGTTGTCGGTCGACATGCTCGTCGCGTGGACCGGGAACCAGTTGATCGCCCCGTCGAGCTCGCCGCCGCGGTGGACCTGGAGCGTGGTGCTCCGGGTGTCGACACCGCCCGGGAAGTGCGCCTTGTCGGCCTCCGGGTTGCGGTCGAACGCCGTCTTCGAGCGGTTGACGTTGGCGTTGGTGAGCTCGCTGGTCGACAGGCTCAGCTCGGCCGGAGCGAGGTCGGCGTCCGCCCGCACGACCGAGGAGACGATCCCGTCGACGAGCGCGCGGAACGTCTTGCCGTGGTAGCCCAGCGTGGTGACGTTGTAGAGCGTGTGGTGCGAGAAGCCGCCGGGCGCCGCGTGCGTGTGGGTCGCGGTCAGCATCACGTTGCGCTCGGTGTACGTCTCGCCGAAGCGCTGCTCGAGCTTCGCCAGCACGGCGTCGCGGACGCTCTGGAAGATCATCCCGGCGTCGGCGAGGACGTGGACCACGCGCTCGCCCGACTCCGGGTCGGCGATCACGAAGGCCCGGGCGCGCTGCCGCATGTGCAGGCCGCTGCTGACCTGGCCGAGGTCGGCGTAGCCCATCATCCCGGCCTCGGCGACCTCGCCGGTGACGTCGGCGATGCCGCGGCCGACCAGGAAGTCCTCGCCCCGGTCGGTCGCGGCCTGTGCGGTGCTCGACGGGGTGGTCGTCGCGCTCGCCGAAGGTGGTGCCGCCGCGAGTCCGAGCGCGGCGACCGTCACCGCCGCTGAAGCCGTCGCAGTCTTCCAGGTGACCCAAGTCATACCCGGAGGATGCCCGCCCGCGGCAGTGTGGGTCAAGAGTCCTGGACAAATGACCCACTTGTTGGTCTCAGCCGGCCGCGATCTCCGCGAGCAGGTCCGCGGCGGGTGCCGGGTGGACGAGCCAGCCGAGGTGGCTCGACTCCAGGGTGTGGACGGCGTACGGGTTCTCCGGGGTGAGGGCGTCGCCCTCGCGGATCAGCCGGTCCTGCATGGCGGGCGGCATGCTGACGTCCTCGCTGAGGCGTACGAACGCGCGGGGGACCGTGCCCCAGGTGGCCGCCTGGGCGCGGTCGCCCGGTCCACCCGCGTCGAGGTTCTCGTCGGGCTGGAAGGTGTTGAGGAACGTTCGGAACTCGTCGTCGGTGCCGTCGGCCAGGAAGGCGTGCTTGAGGCCGGCGAGCACCTCGGCGGAGGCGGTGCGGAAGTTGCAGCGCAGCAGACCGACGTCGGCGGGATTCGCGGCGGCCGCGCCGATCAGCGCGGAGGCGTCGAAGGAGGCCATCTCCGGCTCGGCGTTGTACGCCGCCGCATCGAGCTCCACCGGGGCCCAGGCCGACACGTAGACCATCGTGTCGATCAGGTCCGGGCGGGCGTTGGCGGTCGCGGTCAGGGTGATCCCGCCGCGGCTGTGGGCGACCACGACGACCGGACCGTGCGCCTTCGCCCGCTCGAGCACGGAGACCAGGTGGGCCACGTTGTCGGCGAGGGTCACGCCCTTGATCCCGCCGGGCGCCGTCGCGAGCGCGGCAAGGTCCTGGGGTGCCTGGTAGGCCGCCGGGAAGGTTGCCGCGAAGCCGTGGCCGGGCAGGTCGACCGCCAGCGAACGGAACCCACGCAGCGCCAGCTCCGCCTGGAGCGGTGCGAACGAGAACGAGTTGGCGAAGGCGCCGTGGACGAGGACGAAGGTCGGCTCGGGAGAAGGCATGGCCGGGACACTAGCGCCGACTCGGCGCGGGTCACCGGTCAATTCTCGAACGGCGCCGACCGTGGGGCGGGGCCTATCGGCGTACCTCCGTAGACGACCGATCCATCGGCGCGCTGATAGGTCAGCCACGGCACCGTCTCGGTGAAGCCCACACCCGGTTTGCTGTAGTCGCAGACCCCGTCGGGGAAGGTCGCCTCCAGCCGGGCCCACTGAGCATCGGTGAGGCCGAAGGCGCCGTAGTCGTCGGTGCGGCGCAGCGGCTTGAGGTGGCATGTGGCGTTGTCGGAGTAGTTGTTGTCGCCGGCCACGATCCGCGGCGTCGCGAAGTCCGTCTTGACCAGGTCGCTGACCGGCCCGAGCCCGCACACGAGGTCCGAGACAGGGTCGACGACGAGGTTGAGCGCGGGATCCAGGACCGGGTCGAGGGCGCCGTTCAGGCCGTCGAGCGCGCCGCCGGTCAGGTCGTCCACCAGCGGGTCCGCGACCGGCAGGAACAGGCCGTCCTCGCTGGAGATCCCCTGGGTCTGCGTGCACCGGTCGTGCAGGTCGCCGGGGCGGTCCTGGACGATCTTGTCCGCCAGCGCCACGGAGCGGTCGTCGGCCTCGACCGAGGCCAGCCAGCGGTCCATCGCGAGCAGCGCCTCCTTGGAGTAGCTCGGGTCGCCGATGAGCGGCGTCACGCCGTACCAGATCACCTGGTTGTCCGCGTGCCCCTGCTCCCGGGTCAGCCGGTCGCGCATCGCCCACGCCCAGCGCGCGTCGTGCGCCACGCCCGGGTCGGGGCCGCGGTGGTCGATGATCGCGACCTCGGACAGGTTGCTGGCGGTGTTGACCATGCCGCTGCGATAGGCGTTGGTGAGCGCCGTCGGGTCGGCGACCGAGCGCCGAGCCCGCGGCTGGATGTCGATGTCGAGCCCGCCGACCTTCTCGTTGACGTCGACGAACTGCTCCGGCGTGATCGCCCCGGAACGGAGCGCCTCGAGGCCGTACTGCACACCCGTGTTGTCCAGCGGCGAGCCCGCGAAGCCGCGCCCGATCTGCTTCTCCTGCGGCGTCCACACGCTCTCCGGCCGCGGACCGAAGACGTTGATCGCACCGTCGATGATCGAGCAGCGTACGCCGCCGGGGTTTGTCGCAGCGTCGTACCGCTCCTGGTCGCTGACCCCGGCACACGGGTGCGTCGGCACGACCGCCTGCTTGAACAGGCCCTCGTCGGCGGTGACCGCGTTGAGCGGCAGCAGATGGCCCTCGACCGCCGCCCACTGCAGCGGGTTCCAGAACTTCCCGTCGGTGAGCCGCTCGGAGCTCTCGAAGTACTTGCGGAGCAGGTGGTAGTCGGAGAACTGCAGGCCCGGCGAGAGCGAGTCGGGGTAGGAGCAGGTGACGACCAGCCCCTGGTAGATCCCCGGGTAGGCGTTGGCGATCGTCTGCTGCGCGATCGAGCCACCGGAGCAGCCGCTGCCGATCGTGTAGCGCAGGTCGCCGTACGTCTCGACGAGATGCTCCTTGGCCATCATCAGCGACTCCGCCTCGCTGGTCACCGTGCAGTTGTGGCCGGTGTTGGCCAGCGCCGTCGAGAGCATCGCGAAACCGCGGCCGAGGGCGACGGTCGGGCTGTCGCCGAGGGCGTCGGCGACGACCGGGATGCCGAGGTCGAAGGTGCCGGCGTAGTCGGTGGTCGGCGCGGTCCCGGTCTCGTGGTCCACCCCGCAGCTGCCGCCGTGGGGGATGAACAGCTTGTTGTTCCACTGCTCCTGCGGTCGCCAGCGCCGCCACGGCTCGCCCGGCTGCCAGAGCACGGCGATCCGGTACTGGTCGCGGTTCTGGTAGCCCGTCTCCACCCGTACGACGAACGGCACCGTCACGCCCTCGTCGGTGGTCGTGGAGGCGACGTCGCGGGCCGGGTTCGCGGGGTCGTAGGGCTGGAGACCGTCGAGCAGTGGATTTGTCGATTTGTAGAGCCAGCTGATCGTCGGCTCCTGGTTGCACTGCGCGTCCGTCGCGGTCGGCTGGCAGCGCCACGGCTGCAGCTGGGGTCCGGAGAAGACCGGCCCGCCGCGCGGGTGGTTCGTGAGGGTGAGCCGGGCGCCGCGACCGTCGGGCAGGCGTGCGGTCAGCTCGTTGGTCCCGACCCGCAGGCCGCGTACGACGCCCTCGATCTCACCGTTGGGCCGCTCGGCGAAGGCCTGGGTCACGTCGCGGTCGCCGCTCAGGCCCACCTCCAGGTCGTCGGCGTCGGCGTCCTGCGGGAGGGTGATCCGCACCAGCCCGTTGCCGTCGGAGACCAGGTCGGCCCGGTTGGAGAGCGTCTCCAGGACGATGTCCTCGGCCTCCGCAGGCGGAGACGCCGACGCCGGCGTCGCGCCGAGCAGGCCGGCGACGAGAGCGGACACCGTCGCGATCGAGGTGGGCAGAGCGCGAGCGGCCATGGCGTGCCTTTCCGAGAGCTGCGCACGTCCCCCGAACAGACGCTCGCCGTGACAGGAGGATGCCCCCTGCCACGGCGAGCGTCAAGGAAGCCGCCGAGGAGCCCTCAGCCGGCGACCGCCTCCCCGCGGGCGACCATCCCGGCCTCGTCGGAGAGCTTGACCTCCTTGAGGAACAGCGCGAGCGCGAAGCCGAGGAGGATCAGCGGCACGAGATACCAGAACGCCGGTGCGAGCGCCTCGGTGAAGGCGTCGACGACCCAGGTGTGGAGCGGCTCGGGCAGCTTCTCGACGGCGGCCGGGGTGAGGCTGCCACCGGAGAACCCGGCACCGTCGGCGGGCATCATCCCCGAGGAGGCCATCTTCTCGGCCAGGCCCCCGAAGTTGTCGGACAGCCGTGTCGTGAACACGGTCGTGAACAGCGCCGTACCGACGGTCGCACCGATCTCCCGGAAGAAGTTGTTCGCCGAGGTCGCGGTGCCGAGCTCGTGCGGGTCGACGGCGTTCTGGACGGCGAGCACGATGGTCTGCATGACCAGGCCCATCCCGGCGCCGAGCACGAAGATCATCAGCCCGAAGACGATCATCGACATGTCGCCGGTGATCGTGGTCATCCAGGCGATCCCGGCCGCGGTGATGAGCAGGCCGACGATCGGGAAGATCTTGTAGCGACCGGTCTTCGAGATCGCGATGCCCGAGCCGATCGCAGTCAGCATCAGGCCGGCCATCATCGGCAGCATCAGCAGCCCGGAGCCGGTGATCGAGGCGCCGGTCGACATCTGCAGGAAGGTCGGCAGCATCGCCATCGCCGAGAACATGCCCATCCCGAGCACCAGACCGATCAGCGTGGTCACGGTGAAGGTGGGGTTCTTGAAGAGGCGCAGCGGGATCAGCGGCTCGGGCGCGAGGGTCTCGGTGACGATGAACGCGGCCACCGAGGCCAGGGTGCCGACGAGCACGCCGAGCAGCTGCGGCGAGGACCAGTCGTAACCGTCCTGGCCGAGCGACTCCCACGAGGTCAGCAGCACGATGCCGCAGGTGGAGAGCACCATGAACATGATCCCCAGCCAGTCGACCGGACGTCCGGAGCGGTGCGAGGGCAGCCGCAGGGCGAGCCAGGCCACGGCCAGCGCGATGATGCCGATCGGTACGTTGATCCAGAAGGTCCAGCGCCAGCCCGGGCCGTCGGTGAGCCAGCCACCGAGGAGCGGCCCGATGACGGCGGAGATACCGAAGAGGGCGCCCATCGGGCCCATGTACTTGCCGCGCTCGGAGGCCGGCACGATGTCGGCGATGATCGCCTGGGACAGGATCATCAGCCCGCCACCGCCGAGCCCCTGGAGACCGCGGGCGGCGACCAGCTCGGGGAACGTCTGCGCCATCCCGCCGAAGAGCGAGCCGAGCGTGAACAGGGCGACGGCGACGAGGAACGGCCAGCGGCGACCCCAGAGGTCACCGAACTTGCCGTACAGCGGCATCACGATCGCGATCGCCATGATGTAGGAGGTGATCACCCACCCCTGGTGCTCGACCCCGTCGAGCTCTCCGACGATCGTCGGCATCGCCGTGCTCACGATCGTCTGGTCGAGGGAGGACAGGAACATCGAGGCCATCAGGGCCCCGAAGATCAGCCAGATCGTACGCGGCGTCAGCACGACCAACGGCTTCTCGGGCGCGTCGGGCGCGACCGTGTGACTCATGGGTTGGACCTTCCAGGCAGGAGTGAACAGGCGGGGGTTGAAGGAGCGGAGACACACGGTCCCCGTGTGACGTGAGAGTCCCGAGAGGGTGTGGCTAGTCGTCGAGGAGCAGGCGGAGCTGTGCCACGGCCTCGGGCAGATGCGCCGCCGCATCGCCCTCGTAGCCCGACCGCGCCCAGGCGAGCGCGCTCGCCCGCAGCAGCAGCCCGGCGACCATCCCGATCGTGTCGTCGTCGACAGGGGAGGGCCGTGCCGTGCGGCGCTCGGCGAGCAGCTGCTCCAGCTCGCCGACGACGCGCTGGTGCCAGGCGATGTGTCGCTGGACGAGCCGGGGCTCGGACATCATCAGCCGCATCGCCCGCTCGCCCTGCTCGATGTTGGGGGCGGCATTCCCCAGGAATCCCGCCACCAGCGCCTCCAGGTCGGTCATCAGTCGTCCCGACGGCCCGCCGGAGACGAACGTCGCGCGCACCTCGGCGTCGAGGTCGATCTCCTGGATGCCGAGGACCGCGTCGTCCTTGGAGTCGAAGTAGTTGAAGAACGTACGCGTCGACAACCCCGCCGCGGAGCTGATCTCCTCCACGGTGACGTCATCGAGACCGCGCTCGCCGACCAGTCGCTGAGCAGCCTCGATCAGCGCCAGCCGACGCTCCCGCTTCTGACGCTCGCGAGCGTTCGAAGGCGGGGGTGATGTGGGCACCGCACTATTCTTGCAGTGAGTGCAAGTTGCAGTCAATGCAAGAAATGTGTGTTCGGGGTAACACGCCCCCGGCGCTCAGGCCCCGGCGGCCGCCTGGTGGAGCGCGTGGATCTCCTCGACCAGCTCGGGGACGGGGCCGACGACCTCGACAGCGGGGGCGACCTCCTGGATCGGCAGCGCTCGCACCGGCGACTCACCGGCACCCCAGCCGGTCCGCCACTGCGTCAGCTGCTCGGAGGAGGCGATGTAGACGATCCGCCCGACCCCGGACCAGCCGTGCGCCGCCGAGCACATCGGGCAGTGCTCGCCGGACGTGTAGACCGTCGCCCCGGCCCGCGTCTGCGGGTCGAGCCGGGTCGCCGCCCAGCGGGCGAGGACGATCTCCGGATGTGCGGTCGGGTCGCCGGTCGAGTGCTCGCGGTTGCGATCCTCCTGGAGCGCGTTGCCGTCGCTGTCGGCCAGGACGGACCCGAACGGCCCGTCGCCGTCCGCCAGCGCCTCGGCCGCAAGCTCCAGGCAGCGTCGCAGGTGGGCCATGTCAGTCGGGGTCAGATCGGTGGTCACCGTTCCAGTCTGCTGTCCCCGGCGGCGTACGTCGCTTCATTTCGCGACGGTCAGCCGGCCTCGATCACCGCGCAGGCGATGCGGTCGCCGGCGTCGCCGGTCTTGGTGGTGTCCTCGTCCGGGCCCTCGGGGGCGTAGCGGTCCGGGACGTTGGCGTAGTTGTCCCGGCCGGCGTGGATCATGACCGCGCTGCCGTCCGCGTCGCGGAGGTCGTCGAGCGTGAAGGGGGCGGTGAGCTCCAGGCTGGCGGTGCCGTCTTCGTTCACGAGGAGCGCGGGCAGGTCGCCGAGGTGCTCGCCGTGGGCGCTGTCGTCGGGGTTGAGGTGGCCGCCCGCGGAGAGGAAGTCGCCGGTCTTGGACGGGTCGTCCGGGGCCGCGCTGTCGGCCTCGCACTTCCCGGTCGTGTGCACGTGAAACCCGTGGTAGCCGGCCGACAGGCCGCTCACCCGGACGCTCATGTGGGTGGCCCCGTCGTCCTCCTCGATCTCGACGGTCCCGACCCGCTTCCCGTCCGGACCGGCGAGCTTCGCGCTCACCTCGTTGCGATCGTCCGGGTCGGGATCGGTCCCCTCACCACAGGCGGCGAGGGTCAGCAGGCAGCCGGCAGCGAGTGCGGCTGCCGTGGCACGACGGAACATGGGATACCTCCACGAGAACGGGATCCGGTCATCTCCACCGTACGTCGGGGGAGCTGCTTGCCGCGTGAGGGATCAGCAGCCGTCGCGGAGCAGGCCTGGCCGGTGGCCGACGGAGACCTCGATGAACTCGATCTTCGCGTCGCGGGAGCTGCCGGAGAGCAGGAAGCCGATCCAGCGGTCGCCGTCCCGGACGACCCAGGTCGTCTGGCCGTAGTCGTTGGTCTGCTGGGCGCCCATCCCGTAGATGTCCTTGAGGACCATCAGGGAGTCGCCGATCGTGACGCCTCGGGCGGTCTCGAGCACGGGCTTGCTCATCCCGAACGAGCCGATGTTGCCCTGTTGGTCGTAGATGACGTCGACGCCGTCGCCGACCTGGTCGACCCACTTCCAGTGCTTGCCCTCGCAGGCCTCCTCGCGCGCGGTGTCGCGGGTCATCCAGCCCTGCTGCACGAGAGAGCGTACGTTGCCCTCGGCCTTGATCTTCCCGAAGGCCCCGGGCGCCAGCGGGCCGCCCCAGTCGAGGTTCGGCGTCGGAGTGGCCGTGACCGGGACCTCCGAGGGCGCCGGTGTCGGGGTGGGAGTCGCGGGCGGCTCGGAGGACGGGGCTGCGGACGGGGATGCGGACGGTGCCGTGGAGGAGGGGGCGGCGGAGGGCGAGCCGGCCGACGGGGCCGGGTCGCTCCCGCACCCGGCGAGGCCGAGCAGACCGACCACGGCGGTCGCCGCGAGCGCGGCACGGAGCTGGATGCGGGATGTGGACATGGGTGGACTCCTCGTCGGTCGTACGCCCCGAGCGGGCGTCCTGCCGATCCAGACGCTCCACGGCCCGTCCCGGTTGCAGCCGGGACGGGCCGATTCCCCGCGCCTAGGCCGAGGCCATGTCCGGGACGGTCCGAGCGGCTCGCCCGGTCCGCAGGAAGAGCAGGGCGACGGCGGAGATCGCGACCACGACGGCAGCGCCGACGTACAGGTTGACCGGGGTCCACGAGGCGTCGAGCAGGCGCCCGGCGAGCATCGGCGACAGGATCGCCCCGATGCGGCCGATGCCGATCGCCCAGCCCATGCCGGTGCTGCGGATCTCGGTGCCGTAGACGGCCGGGGTGATCGTGTAGAGGCCCGCGATGCAGCCGTTGATGAGCGCCCCGACCCCCACGCCGATGATCAGCGCGACGCCGAGCAGCGCCGTGCTGGTGATGAAAACGACCATCGTCACGGCCGAGAGCACGGTGAAGCCGATCAGGACCAGGCGGCTGTCCAGCCGGGAGGCGACGAGACCGTAGAGGACCGAGCCGGCAGTGCCGCCCAGCGCCAGCATCATGCCGGCGGTGACCGCGTCCGCCTCCGCCATCCCCGAGGTCACCAGCAGCTGCGGGGTCCAGCTGTTGACGAAGTAGAAGCCGAACATCGTCGCCAGGAACGCCACCCAGATGAGCAGGGTCGAGCGCCGCAGATCAGCGCCCAGCAGGACGCCGGGGTTGCCGTTGCGGTGCCGGCTCGTCGGCTGCGGCGCGGCCTCGAGCGTGTCCGAGGTGATCGCGGGCTGTCCGAGCCGCCCGAGGATCCGGTTGATCCGCTCGACGGCCTGCCGCGGCCGGCGCTGGACCAGGAAGTCGACGGACTCGGGCAGCAGCACCACGAGGAGGATCAGCGCGATCCCGGTCGCGACACCACCGGCGACGAAGACGCTGCGCCAGCCGAGGTCGGTCAGCATGCCGCGCGCGGCCACGCCGCCTAGGGTGGCGCCGATGCCGTAGCCGGCCGTGTAGAGGCCGATCGCCAGGCCGCGCCAGCGCGCCGAGGCGTACTCGCTCGCGATCACGTTGGTGCTGGCCAGGATGCCGCCGACGCCGAGCCCGGTGACGACGCGGGCCAGGCCGAGCAGGACGGCGGACGGGGCAACGGCGGAGAGCAGCATGCCGAGGGTCGCCAGGCCGACGCTGATCAGGATCAGCGGGCGGCGTCCGATGACGTCGGCGACCGGGGCCAGGGCCAGCGAGCCGACCGCCATGCCGACGAGCCCGGCGCTCAGCAGGAGGCCGAGCTCCGAGCCGCTCAGCGCGAACTCCTCGCTCAGCGAGGAGGCGGTGAAGGCCATCGCCATCACGTCGAATCCGTCCAGGCAGTTCAGCAGGACGCAGAGGGCGACGACCATCCACTGATACGGGGTCATCGCGGCGGCGTCGATGCGCGCACGAAGGTTCATCTCGGGTCTCTTTCGGGGTGGGGGTTCACGGGAGGTGCAGGGTCACGGCCGCCGGCTCGGCGGAGGATGCGTCGGGTTCGCCGCGGGCGGCGCGAGCGACGCAGAGGCACAGGGACGCGTACGTCTCCTTCTGCTGCTGGCTCAGGAAGACGTCGCGGTGGTCGATCCGGCCGCTGACGTCGAGGACCTTGACCTGGCAGATCCCGCACTCGCCCTTGCGGCAGTCCCACATCACGTCGACGCCGGCGTCCTCGAGCGCGTCCAGCATCGAGCTGTCCTTGCCGACGCGGACCGAACGGTCGAGCTGGGGCAGGTGCACGACGAAGTCCTCCGCCGCCCAGGCGCCGCTGCTGCCGAAGGTCTCGAACCGCAGGTTGGGCTCGGGCAGCTCGTGGGCCACCCAGGCACGGCGGATCGCGTCCATCAGCCGGATCGGGCCGCACATGTACATCTCGGTCCGCGCTGCCGCCGGCGAGCCGGCGACCTCGCCGACCAGCGTCTCCACGTCGAGGCGTACGTCCTCGTCGTCGACGAACACCCGCACCCGGTCGCCGTGCACCTCGACGAGCTCGTCCAGGTAGGCCATGACGGCGCGCCGCCGGCCGGCCAGGACGAGCGTGTAGTCGGCGCCGCGACGGCGCAGGGTGTCGGCCATCGCGACCAGCGCGGTGACGCCGATCCCGCCGGCGACCAGCACGTAGCGGTCGGCGCCGACCCCGAGCGGGAAGCTCTGGACCGGACCGGTCATCTCGACCACGTCGCCGGCCTCGAGGCCGTGCATGTGGCGGGACCCGCCGCGGGAGGTGGGGGCCAGCTGGACGCCGAGGGTGAGCCTGCGGCCGCCGTCCTCGGAGCGGACGACGGAGTAGGACCGCTTCCGGACGTGCCCGGAGAGGTCGAGCCGGAGGTCGACGTGGGTGCCGGGCGCGGCGTGGACGGGGCGGTCGGGAGCGAGCACGACGCGGCGTACGCCTTCGGCGAGGTCGTCGGTCTCGACCACGCGGCCCTGCTGCCACCAGGTCTGGGTGTTCACTGCCATGGCTGCGGCCTCATTTCGCAGCCGCGGCGGCGGGGAGACCCTCCGCCTGCAGCATGCGGTCCAGGATCCGGCGCACCCACATCCCGCCGGCGTCGATGTTGAGGCTGTAGAACTCGTGGTCCGGGTTGGCGTCGATCGCACGCTGCTGGGCGGCCAGCATCTCCTCGTCCTCACCGAAGACGCCGTGGACGCCCTGGCGCAGCTGGGTCGTGATCGTCTGGCTCTCCAGGCGGTAGTTGCGCATGAAGGCCCAGAAGTAGTGCGACGTGCGCGCGGTCTCGGGGGTGATCGTGTTCATCACGAAGCCGTTGACGCCCTGGCTGCGGTCGCCCTCGGGGGCACCGGTGCCGGCCTTGGCGACGCCGACGTCGATGCGGATCGTCGAGGGTGCCTCGAAGTGGATGATCTGCCAGCGGTCGACCTTCCCGGTGAAGCCCGGGAACCTGTCGCGCATGTTCTTCAGCCAGAACGGGGGCGCGTCGATGTCGCGCATCCAGCGGGTCACGGTCACGCCGCGGTCGGTATGGCTCACCTCGAACTCGGCCTCGGAGAGCTCGTCCTGCCCGATGCTCGAGCTGTGCACGAACTCCTCGTGGGTGAGGTCCATCAGGTTGTCGAGCACCAGCTGGTAGTTGCAGGGCGCGTAGATCGTCTCGCCGTCGCCGGCCCACTCCGGGGAGTCCATCTGGTGCATGTCGGGCACGGCGTCGGGGTCGGCGAGGTCGGGGTCGCCCACCCAGACCCACACGTAGCGGTGGCGCTCCACGACGGGGTAGGACGGGACGATCGCGCTCGGGTTGATGGTCTCCTGCGCGGGCATGCTCGTGCAGCGGCCGGCGGAGTTGTAGCGCAGCCCGTGGTAGGGGCACTGGAGCTCGTCGCCGAGCACCTTGCCCTTCGACAGCGGCGCCAGCCGGTGCCAGCAGGCGTCGGCCAGGGCCACGGCACGGCCGTCGCTGTTGCGCCACAGGGCCAGCGGGCGGTCGGCGATGGTGCGGGCGAGCGGCTGCTTCGCCGTCACCTCGTGGTCCCAGGCCGCGACGTACCAGGCGTTGCGGGGGAAGTTGAAGATCTTGCTGGCGGCGGTGACCGGAGGCGATTCCAGGATGGTCATGGGGAACTCCCTATGGAGATAGGTGTTGTGCTCGTCACAAACTACCTATCTCTATAGTTAGTGGCAAGAGTTGGATACGCTCGCGCCACGATCACTGCGTGAAGAGGGGGTCACGATGTCGCTGAGGTACGCGCTGCTCGCGCTGCTCACCTCCCGCCCGATGACCGGCTACGACGTCTCCAAGCAGTTCAGCCAGTCGGTGGCCCACGTCTGGCACGCTCCCGACTCGCAGATCTACCCGGAGCTCAACCGGATGGAGCGCGACGGCCTGCTCGAGGCCACCGTCGTGCCGTGGGGCAAGAAGGGCACCAAGAAGGAGTACGCCGTCACCGAGGCCGGGGTGAAGGCCTTCCGGGAGTGGATGGACGCGCCGATCGAGATCCGCCGGCAGCGGGAGCCCGCCTACCTCAAGGCGGCCTATCTGGAGTGGGCCGAACCCGGCGCTGCACGCGCCGAGCTGACGCAGTTCCGCGACCACTGGACCGAGCACCTGGCGATGCTCGAGGCCACCCGCGCGACGCTCGTCGACCGCAGCCATCCCACCCTGGCCCGGCGGCTCGAGCACTATGAACCGCGCCAGTGGGACCGGATCGTGCGCTACAAGATCTTCGCCTACGACGGCCTGATCGACCAGGCCCACGCCGCGGTCGCCTGGGCCGAGCGCGGGCTGCTGCTCGTCGACGAGCTGGAAGGCTCGGCGGTCGACTGAGTCACGCCGGAGTCACGCCGGAGTCACGCCGGCAGGCGGACGTGGAACCGGCAGCCGGTCGCGGCCGGAAGGTTCTCCACCCAGACCCTGCCGCGGTGCGCGTCGACGAGACCCTTGACGATGGCGAGGCCGAACCCGGCGCCCTGCCCACTGGTGCCGTCGGCCTCCTCGGGCGCGGGCGGGGTGCGCGCCGAGCTGCCCTGCCAGCCGAGATCGAAGACCCGCTCCATGTCGCCCGGATCCAGGCCGCCGCAGCCGTCGCTGACGCTGAGGTCGATGCTGCGTACGTCTCCGGGAGCCGTGCGGCAGTGCACCTCCACCGTGCCGTCGGCGGGGGTGTGGCGGATGGCGTTCATCAGCAGGTTGGAGACGACGCGGGACAGGCTGGCCGGGTCGGCGGTGATCTCGAGGCCGTCCTCGACCCGGCCACCGAGGCGGACCCGCCGCTCCCGGGCGACCGGGTCGGCCCCGGCCAGCGCCTCGCTGACCAGGTCACCGAGCAGGACCGGCTCGGGTGTCAGGGTGAGCGCGCCGGCCTGGATCCGGGAGAGCTCGAAGAGGTCGTCCACGAGCCGGGCCAGGCGATCGACCTCGACGCGGATGCGCTGGTGGTAGCGGTGCGGGTCGGCCGCGATCCCGTCCTCGAGCGCCTCGGCCATCGCCCTCAGGCCGGCCAGCGGCGTACGCAGGTCGTGGGCCACCCAGGAGATCAGCTCGCGGCGGGACTCCTCGAGCCGGGCCTCCCGGGCGCTCGCCTCCTCGAGCCGCCGCTGCGTCTCGGCGAGCTCGGCCGACAGCGACCGGAGCTCGCGCGGTCCGCTCTCGGCGGGCTCCTGGTGTCCGCCGAGAGCCATCGCGCGGGCCTGCCGTTGGACGGCTCCCGACCAGCGGACCATCGCGGAGCCGATGACGAACGCGACCAGGATCGCCACCACCACGGCGATCGAGGTGACCACGGTGATGACCAGCAGGTCGTGGCCGGAGAGAAACATGAGCCACGCGATCCCGAGCACGCCGCCGAACACCGTCAGCACGGCGACGGCGGCGACGAGAGTGAGCTGCCAGCGGATCGACCAGCGCCGCGTCAGCCACGCGACCAGCAGCCCGGCGAGGCCGACGGCGAGACCGGCCCCCGCGGCGACGAGGGCGATCAGGACGGCATCGGCGAGCTTCATGCGCCCACCTCCGCGGGCTCCCAGCGGTAGCCGACGCCCCAGACGGTGACCAGCCGCTCCGGCCGGGTCGGGTCGGACTCGATCTTCTCCCGCAGCCGGCGTACGTGGACCGTGACCGTCGAGCGGTCGCCGATCGTCCAGCCCCAGACGTGCTCGAGCAGGTCCTCGCGGGTGAAGGCCTTGCCGGGGTGGGCGATTAGGTAGCGGAGCAGGTCGAACTCGCGGGTGGTCAGCGCCAGCTCGGCCCCGGCGTTCGTCGCCACCCGCCGGTCGGCGTCGACCACCAAGGAGCCGTCGGAGACGACGCCGCCCTCGCCGGAGTGGCCGGTGCGCTTGAGCACCGAGTCGACGCGCAGCACCAGCTCCCGTGGACTGAACGGCTTGCCGACGTAGTCGTCGGCACCGAGCTCGAGCCCCATGATCCGGTCGGCCTCGCTGCCGAGCGCGGTGAGCATGATGATCGGCACCTCGCTCGCCAGCCGCAGCCGACGGCACACCTCCAGGCCGTCGATGCCGGGCAGCATCAGGTCGAGGACGACGATGTCGGCGGGTCGCTCGCTCATCGCGCGCAGCGCCTGCTCGCCGTCGCCGGCCTCGACGACGTCGTGCGAGCCCGCGCGCAGGTAGGAGGCCAGCACCTCGCGCACGGTGAGGTCGTCGTCGACCACGAGCACACGGGCCATGGGTCTACTCCTCCTCGGCCGTCGGTTGGGGCGAGCGTAGTTCGCCGAGCGCGACGGTGACACCGGCACACACGCACAGGGCCGCGAAGACCAGCAGGCCCTGGGTGTAGTCGCGGTCCAGCAGCGTCGGGTTGTCCGGCTCCGCACCGAAGCGGCCGAGGACCGGGATCGCGACCAGAGCCGCCGGGCCGAGCAGCACCAGCACCGTCACCGCACCACGGGCGACGGGCCGCGGCAGCAGCCGGCCACCGAGCCAACCGAGCCCGAGCACCACCGGCGCCAGGATCCCGTCGTGGATCACGACCGCCGCCGCCAGCCAGAGCACGACCTCGACGATCTGACCCAGGTCCTGTCTGCTGACGAGCAGCCAGGCGCCGTACGCCATCACGACCGTCCCGACCACGATCAACCCGCTGCGCATGCCTCTCATCCGAGCACCTCGATCCGGGAGACCCACTTCGTCTGCATGACCCCGGGGCGGTCGGGCGCGATCAGCCGGACCGGGTAGCCGTGGTCCATCGAGAGCGTCTCGCCGTCGAGCGCGAGGGCCATCAGGGTGCGGTCGTCGTCGGCGAAGTTCGCCGGCAGCACCGTGTCGGCGGAGGCGCTGAACGTCTGGATCGAGCGGACCCGCACCTCGCGCCCGCGCGGGGCGCCGACCAGGTCGAGCAGGTCGCGGAGGCGTACGCCGCCCCACTCGCCGGCGACGCTCCAGCCCTCGACGCAGGCGATCGGGAGGGTGTGGGTCCGCTGCTCCATGGCGACCAGGTCGTCGCGGGTCAGCGACCGCGTCGTGGTGCCGTGGACGACCTCGAGCCGGTAGGCGGCACTGCTCGCCTCGGCCACCACTCCTGCCGAGTGAGCGGTGCGGTTGATCGGGATGCCGTGCGCTCGCGAGCGCGGCGAGAGGGCGGCGAGGCGGCCGATGCCGGGAACGGTGCCCGCCGCGTAGAGCACCGCAGCAGCGACCGCGGAGGTGCCGGCCAGGGCCAGGACGCCGCGCCGGCTGACGGGCCCCGGCCGGACCGCGTTCGGCCGGTCGTGGGAGGTGTCGTCGACGTCTCCCGTCAGGGCGTCGCGGACGACCGGCAGCTTCACCGCGACGTGGACGAGCAGCGCCCCGACGGCGACGAACGCGAGCGCGTAGTGGGTGCTGCGGAAGCTGAAGCCCCACGGATACCACTGCGCGACGTTGAGCAGGCCGGTGGTGAGCTGGACCAGCGAGGTGCTGACCAGGACCGCGATGGAGCCGCGCTCGAGCGCGGTCGGCAGCGCTTCACGGACCTGTCGCGGCAGCGGCTGGAAGAGCTTGGGGAAGACGACCCACAGCTTGATCAGCAGCAGCGGGATCGCGGCGGTCCCGGCGACGACGTGCAGGCCCTGGGTGATCTGGTAGAGCCGTGAGGGGCTCGTCGGGAGCGGCACCGGCTGGTGGTCGATCTGGGCGTAGTGGCTGATCAGCCCGGTCACGAGCGCGATCAGGAAGCAGATCCCGAGCCACAGTCCGACCCGCGCGGCGACCGCGGCGCTGCGCAGGCGCGAGCTGAACGAGCTCTCCGAGGGGATGATCATGCGGCGTCCTCCACGAGTACGGCGACCCAGCGGTCCCCGGCGGGGGTGAGCGGAGCCCGGGCCGACCGGCGGGGCCGGGTCGGCCGGTGCGGGAGCGGCTCGAGCCGCCTCACCGCGAGCCCGACCTCGGCCGCGATCGACCCGATCGCGTCGGCGCCGACGACCGCCCACGGGAACCGCGAGAACCCGCCGCAGTCGCAGACCAGCTCCGCGAGCAGCGGGCGGCTCGGTGTGCCGGGCGGATGCACCTCGGCGACCACCCTGCCGCCCGGCACCAGCAGCCGGCGGACCCGGGCGAGGAGGGCGATCGGGTCCCCGCCGATCCCGAGGTTGCCGTCGGCGAGGAGAGCGGTCGCCCACCAGCCCTCACCGGGGAGCGGCTCGAAGAGGTCGCGACAGACCGCGCGACCGCCGCGGGACTCGGCCTCGGCGACGGCCTCCGGGACGACGTCGACCCCGAGCGAGGGCAGGCCCCGGGCGGCGAGCGCGGCGGTCATCCTGCCGGGGCCGCAGCCGAGGTCGACCGTCGGTCCGGCGCAGTGGGAGAGCAGGGCGAGGTCCGCGGCGTCGGCGGCGCGGGTCCAGTCCTCGACAGGAAGTCGCCAGGCCGTGCCGTCGACGCTCACCACCCGGCACTCCTCGCGGGCGAAGGCGTGCGCGAACGCCGACTCCGCCGCCACGGCCGTCATCGGGTCACCCGCGCGATCTCGGCCGCGGCCGCGGCGAAACGGGTCTGTGGAGCGGCTGCGGCGACAGGCGTGACGTCGGCGAGGTGGTCGACGTCGCGGAGCCGTTCACCGGCGGTGACCCGCAGGCCGAGTCGTTCGAGGGCGGCGCGGGTGTCGGCGTACGTCTGGGGGGTGGACATGGGGACGTCGCACAGCGCGGTGGCCGCTGACGGGTCACGGAGCGCCAGGGCCCACCAGCCGCCGTCCTCGGCCGGCGCGAGCACGGCATCGGCCGCGTCCAGGCCGCCGGCCACGGCCAGCAGTCCGGCCGCGGTCACCTGCGGGGTGTCCATGCCGATCTGCACCACGGGCCCGGTGACCTCGGCGTGGGCGTTCGCGAGCCGCTCCCCGAGTCCGCTCCCGCGCTGGCGGGCGAGGGTCCATCCGTCGAGGGCGGCCCGGATCTCGTCGGCCAGGAAGCCTTCAGCGAGGTCGCCGGAGAGGGCCAGCCGGCACCGGGCCGCTCCCACCGCCAGCGTGCACGCCTCGATCGTGTCGAGCAGAGCGGCCGCCGCGACAGTCGTGGCGGCCGCCTCCCCGACGTCGGCCGCGAGCCGGGTCTTCACCCGGCCGGGCACGGGCGCCTTGGCGGCGAGGAGGAGCGTCGGTGTCGTCATGAGAGCACCCGCCAGAAGTCGTACGCCGCCCGTAGGCTGCCCCGCACGGAGCCGGAGACCTTCGAGCGGGTCCCGGCGGTCCGCGGGTGGTAGTCGACGTCGATCTCGTGGACCCGCCAGCCGGCCCGGGCGGCCCGGTCGAGGAGCTCGACCGGATAGCCCGAGCGCCGGTCCTCCACACCGAGCCCGAGCAGCGCGTCGCGACGGCCGGCGCGCAGCGGGGCGATGTCACGCACCACCAGGCCGGTGCGACGCCGCAGCGCGGTCCGGACCAGCCGGTTGCCCATCCTGGCGTGCCACGGCTGGGCGCCGCGGGTCACCGGCCTGCGGCAGCCCAGCGCCAGGTCGGCCTCGCCCCGCCTGATCGCCTCGACCAGAGGCAGCGCGACTGCAGGATCGAAGGAGCCGTCACCGTCCATCACCACGACATAGGGCGCGGTCGCGGCCAGCAGCCCGGCGTGCACCGCCGCCCCGTATCCCGGCCGCGATTCCGACACCACCCGCGCCCCCTGCGCGCGGGCGACGTCGGCGGTGCCGTCGGTCGAGCCGTTGTCGACGACGATCACGGAGAGTCCCGCCGGCACACGCGGCAGCAGCTCGCGCAGGGCGGCCGCCTCGTCGCGGCAGGGCAGGACAAGGTCGATCTCTGGGTCTGTATCGGGGCTGTTCTCGGCCATGTGATCGACTCTAGGAACGAGCCGCCGCCGATGGGGCCGGCAGATCTTACGGTCCGGTGACGGGCCCGTGCGTCGGCGATGATCGAGCCGTCGCGGACCTACGCTCGCAGTCGTGCACTCCTCCGCTCACCGCGCCGCCATGGTGGGGCTCGTCGTCACGGTCGCCCTCGTCGTGGCGGCGGTGGTCGTGCCGCCTCTCCTCGACTGGCAGGTGTGGCCACGGGTGCATCTCGACGACGGCACGTTCGCTCCGCTCCACGGATATCCGCAGGTCAAGGTCGGTATCGGCACGCTCCCGGCGGTCCTGCTCGCGCTCGCGTCGCTGCGCTGGGCGGACCCGATGGCGAGGCGGCTGCGCTGGCGTCGCCTGCTCCTGGTCGCGTACGCCGCCGGGCTGGTGTGGCTGCTGGCGCTGGCGCTGGTGGACGGCCCCGAGGGCATCTCGCGGGTCCTGGGGAACCCGACCGAATACCTCGAGACGGCCCGGTCGGTCGATGACGTCACCGGGCTGCTGCGCGAGTACGTCTCCCGGATCCCCTACGACGCCCCGGCGGGGAACTGGCCGGTCCACGTCGCCGGGCACCCGCCCGGGATGGTGCTCTTCTTCGTGCTCCTGGTGAAGGTGGGTCTCGGCGGGGACCTGGCGGCCGGCCTGGTCGTCACGGTGATCGCCGCGACCCTGCCGCTCGCGGTGATGACGACGGTCCGCGTCCTCGGCGCCGAGGACGCGGCGCGGGCGGCGGCGCCGTACCTGGTCCTGTCGCCGAGCGCGGTGTTCCTGGCGGTCTCGGCCGATGCGGTGATGGCGGTCGCGGTCGCCTGGGGGATGTGCTGCCTGGCCCTCGCCTGCCGGGCCGGGGTAGGTCGGGGCTGGCCGTGGGCGATCCTCGCCGGCCTGCTCCTCGGCTGTGTCGTGATGATGTCGTACGGCCTCCCGCTCACCGGCGTGCTCGCGCTCGCCGTGCTCTGGCTCGGCCGGGGGTGGTGGGTGCTGCCGGTCGCGGCGGCGTCTGCGCTCGCGGTGGTGCTCACCTTCGCCGCCGGCGGCTTCGCCTGGTGGGAGGCGTATCCCGTGCTGGTCGATCGCTACTGGGACGGGCTGGCCAGCCAGCGCCCGGGCGCCTACTGGACCTGGGGAAATCTGGCCGCGCTCGCGATCAGCGCCGGGCCGCTCGTCGGCGCCGGGCTCGGCGCCACCTGGGCCGTCCGCCGCGACCGGGCCGAGCGGGTGGTCGTCGTCCTGGTCGGGGCCGCGGTGATCATGGTCGCCCTCGCGGATGCCTCCCAGATGAGCCGGGCGGAGGTCGAGCGGATCTGGCTGCCCTTCATCCCCTGGCTCACCCTCGGCTGCGCCCTCCTGCCCGAGCGCTGGCGGCGGCCCGGTCTGGTGCTGCAGCTCCTGACCGCGCTGCTCGTCCAGCACCTGCTCTACACGAGCTGGTGACCCCGGAGCCTACGACCGCAGCGGCGCGGTGGCGAAGGCCGGCAGACCGACCTCCGGGAGCACCTTGGCGCGGAAGCCGAGCTCCTTCTCCGCCAGCTGCGGGGAGGCGACGACATGGCGTACGTCGCCGATCCGGTAGCGCCCGGTGACCACCGGCGCCACCTCCGTCCGGGTTCCGCGCGCGACCAGCGCGGCCACCTCGCTGATGGTGACCGGGTGACCGGAGGCGACGTTGTAGGCCGCCAGCTCCCCGGGTGGCCGCTCGGCGGTCGCCTCCAGCGCCGCCAGGTTGGCGCGGGCCACGTCGTCGACGTGGACGAAGTCGCGCTGCTGGCCGCCGTCCTCGAACACCTGCGGCGCCTCGCCCCGCTCGAGGGAGGACCGGAAGATGGCGGCGACCCCGGAGTAGGGCGTGTCCGCGGGCATGTGCGGCCCGTAGACGTTGTGGTAGCGCAGCGCGATCGCCGTCGCGTCGGCCTGACGTGCCCAGGCGGAGGCGTAGTGCTCCTGGGCGACCTTGCTGGCTGCGTACGAGCTGCGCGGGTCGAGGCGGGCCGACTCGGCCACCGGCGCCCAGGCGAGTGCTCCGCCGCAGAGGTCGCAGTGGTTCTCGAAGTCACCGGAGTCGAGCGCGGCACGCGAGCGCGGTGGCGGGACCCGGTCGCCGTGGGTCTCGCAGACGTAGCGGCCCTCGCCGTAGACGACCATCGAGGAGGCGAGCACCAGCCGGGAGACCCGGTGCGCGCTCATCGCGGCCAGGAGCGCGGCGGTGCCGAGGTCGTTGTGCGCGGCGTACAGCGGGAGGTCGGCCACGGTCACCCCGGCGCCGACGACCGCGGCCTGGTGGCACACCGCGTCGATACCGTCCAGCAGGTCGCCCCACCCGCCGGCGTCGCGGACGTCGAGGAGGTTCGTCCCGGGCGGCGGCTCGGCCGCCTCGCCGTGGGCCATCGGCAGCAGCACGTCGAGGCGTACGACCTCGTGACCGGCCTCCTCCAGCACCCGGCCGACCGCGGTGCCGATGAAGCCGGCGGACCCGGTGAGCAGGACCCTCATGGGATCTCGTAGGCGAGCTGCTTGCCCTCGGCCCAGGTCGAGCAGGGACACCCGGCCGGGTCGGGCAGGCCGCCGATCGTGTCGGCCAGGACGGTGCGCATCCGCTCCAGGTTGGCGGCGAAGAGCGCGTAGACGTCGTCCTCGTCGACGCCTTCGCCCTCGGCCGCGCCCGCGTCCATGTCGGTGACCAGGCACAACGGGGCGTAACACATCCGCAGCTCGCGGGCGAGCGCCGCCTCCGGGGCGCCGGTCATCCCGACCAGCGTCCAGCCCTGGGCGGCATGGTGGACCGACTCCGCGCGGGTCGAGAACCGCGGCCCCTCGATCACGATGAGCGTGCCCCCGACCTTCACGGACGGGTCGGCGGTCGCGTACGCCTTGGCGATCCGCGCGCAGTAGGGGTCGGCCAGCGGTACGTGGGTGGCGCCGCGCTCCACGTAGCTCGGGATCCGGCGCCAGGTGCGGTCGACGAGCTGGTCGGGGGTGACCAGGTCGCCGGTCGCGACCGCATCGGGCCGGAGACCGCCGACGGCGCTGGGGGAGAGCACCTGGGTCACGCCGAGCGACCTCAGTGCCCAGAGGTTGGCGCGGTAGGGGATCGCGTGCGGCGGGTACTCGTGCGAGCGGCCGTGGCGCGGCACGAAGGCCACCGAGCGGCCCGCGACGGTGCCCACCGTCACCGGCGCCGAGGGGGCGCCGTAGGGGGTCTCGACCGTCACCTCCTCGGCATCGGTCAAGAACTCGTAGAGCCCGGTGCCGCCGATGACCCCGACCTCGGCGCGGCGTGTCTGTCCCGTGTCCAGCCCAGTCTCCAGCCCAGTCATGCCTTCACTGTGCCAGCGCTCGACCCCGGGCGACAGGGCTCGGCGCATCCGTCACCGTTCGGTAATACCTACGCGGACGCGGGTCGCTGTCGGTGGTCGCGGGCACAATGCGACGGCGTGGGGAGACGTACGTCGCTGGGAGTGCTGGTCGTCCTGCTGGCGATCGTCGGCTGGGTGGTCTCGTTGTGGCTGCCCGACGAGGCGCCGCCGACACGAGGTACGCCGCCGGTGGCGACCGCGGTGCCGTCACCGGGTCCGGTCGACGTCTCCGAGGCGCGCCGCGACCTCGCCGCGTCGGCGACGGTCGCGAGGCGACCGGAGGGGCTGGCGGCGTACGAACGCTCGGTGTTCGGAGGGGGCTGGGCCGACAGCGACGGGAACGGGTGCAACCAGCGCGACGACGTGCTCCTGCGCGACGCCGTCGAGGTGCGCACCCGGCCGCAGGGTCGATGCGACCACGACGTGCTCGCCGGCACGTGGGTCGACCCTTACACCGGCAGACGCCTGGTCTTCACCGACCTGAAGGAGCCCGAGCAGGCCCAGGCGATCCAGATCGACCACGTCGTGCCGCTCGCGGAGGCCTGGCGCTCCGGCGCGAGCGGCTGGTCCCCGGACCGGCGCCGTGCCTTCGCCGGCGACCTGGGCAACCTGCTCGCCGTCGACGGCCCGGCCAACATGAGCAAGAGCGACGAGGATCCGGCGGGCTGGCGTCCGCGGAAGGGGTTCCAGTGTGCGTACGCGGCCCGCTGGATCGAGACCAAGACGAGCTGGTCGCTCGCCGTCGACGACAGCGAGCGCCGGGCGCTCGGGGAGATGCTCGGCTACTGCTGAGCGGCTGACCCGTGGTTCAGACCGCGCGGCGGTAGTTGGCCATCGCGCGGTCGTAGGCCTCCCATGCCCGCCAGGACTCGAGGGCCCGTTCGCCCTGGGGCTTGAGGCCGTCGACCTTGTGATAGGACTCGCCGCTGGCGTACTGCGACTCCCGGCCCGTCACCAGCGAGAGCAGCATCGGCAGCACGCTCTCGTCGGTGACCGTGATCGTGGCGACCTGGAAGGTCTGCCGCACCCATTCGGCCCGCTGGTCCGAGCCCAGGACGAGCACCACGGGCAGCTGCGACGCCCGGACGATCGCGTCCAGGATCGGCCCGAGCCCGTCGGGGACCCAGCGCTCACCGGACGGCGGGGTGGGTGCTTTCGGGATGCTCATGGTCGAGGGGGAGCCGGCGACCACGTAGCTGGCGGACGTCGTGGTGGGGACGACGTACGTGGTCGTGTACGCCGGGATCTGGCCGGTCAGCGGGCCGGCGATCTTCTCGACGGTCGGCGCGATCGCGTCCGGAGCCACGTCCGGAGCCACGTCGGGGGCGATCTCGTCGGCAGGTTTCTCCGCCCGCCGGCGCGGCCTGATCGCGGGGATCTTCGAGGTGAAGTTGAAGCTGCCCGTGCGGGTGGGGTCGATGTGCTTGCCGGGGACCGGCTCGGGCGCCCGGCCGAGGGTCGAGGTCGGCGCCGGGGCCGTGGCGGTGGTGACCAGCTCGGCCGCGTGCTTCCCGTGCGGCCGGATCGAGCCGTCGCCGGCGAACTCGAACAGCGCGACCCGGATCCGGTCGGCCCACTCGACCGCGTCCACGGTGTAGCCGGCGCGGCTGAACAGCGCGACCGTCCGGGCGTCGTAGGCGTGGCCGGCGCCGCGTACGGCACAGACGCTGCGCGCCTCGGTCGGGGAACGGGTGAGCACCACCTGTGCGACGACGATGTTGTCCGGGCGGCCGCCGATGATGTCGATGTCGGCGGCCGCGGTGCTGCCCGAGGGGGCAGCGTCGGGCCAGCCGAGGGAATGCAGATGCTCCGCGGCGTACTTCTCGGCTTCTTCGCCCGTTCTGGGCTGCCTCGGGGGTGCCAACGTAGGGTCCTTCCTCGATCCTCCACTCGGGCCTCCCTGCCCGATCGAGATTGGGGAGGATGATAGGCCCGCGGCGTACGTCCTGTCCGGCGGGGTGGCGAATCGGGTCGCGCTGTTCGCTTCTGGCGGATCCAGCCACGGATGTCGGTGCTCGCCGCTAGCGTGATGTACATGAGGCGCCCGCATGAGAACGTCGCTACGGTCCTGGTGGACCCGCGTGTTCTGGGCGACATCGAGATCGAGCTGATGTCGCTCGACATGCCGCTGTGGCGGGTGTGCGCGGCGCCGATCGTGAAGGACGGGCAGCGGCTCGCGTTCCAGATCCGCAACCGGCTGCTGATGTCCAAGCGGGGCGAGTGGGACTGCGCCAAGGACTGGGTCCCGGTCTGGATCGGCTTCGGCTCCACCTGGGCGTTCCCCGGCGAGGCCATCCCGTGGCCCGCCCACAAGGCGCTGTGGACGCTCCTGGAGGACTACTCCGACCACGTCCGCTACCAGAAGCGGCTCGGTGGCATTCCTAGGATTCCGCGGTTGCGGGAAGCCTGCTAGCCGTCGTCGGGGTGCGCTCGATCTGCTTCCAGGTCGGGTCGATCGCGGGGAACATCGTGACCACGAAGTAGGCGACGCCGAGGATGGTGAAGGCGCTGGTGAGGCCGATCGTGGAGACCAGGGTCCCGCCGAGCAGGCCGCCGAGCGGCATCAGGCCCCAGGCGCCCGCGGCGATGAGGGAGGTGACGCGGCCGACCAGCGGAGCCGGTATGCGCTCGAACTTGATCGCGCCGATGATCGGGTTGAGGAACCCGCTGAACACACCGGCAACGGCGAAGACCGGAAAGATCACCCACAGCGGTGCCCCGAAGGCGATGACGGCGAACCGCGGCAGGCCGGTGATGAGAAAGGCGACGAGGTACGTCGGGTAGCGCCGCATCCGGTCGCCGACCGTGGCTGCGATGGCCGAGCCGATCGCCGAGCAGCCGCCCATGACGGCGAACAGCAGGCCGAGTGTCTGCGCACTGGCATGCGTCTGCGCCCACAGTGGCATCAGGACGCTGCTGGCGGCAGCGTCGATGAGGTTCGTGAAGGCGACCATGACGGCGATCCCGAGCAGCACGCGGTCACCGCGGAGATACCGCCAGCCCGCGGCGAGCTGTCCGAGATAGGGCGTCGGGTCCTTGGCCTCGGTGGGGTCTGCGGGCTCGGCCGGGCGAGGGAGACGTGCCGTCGTGGTGGCCAGCACCACCGCGCACAGTGCGAACGAGACGGCGTCGATGGCGATCGCGTTGGCCGCACCGACCACGCCGATGAGCACGCCGGCGGCGGCCGCTCCGAACATCGAGGCCGTGCGCTCGATCACCGAGTGCAGCCCGGTCACCCGCTCGGTGGATACGCCGGCGGAGGCGACCAGCTCCGGGATCATCGCGCTCTTCGCGTCGTCGCCCGGGCCGCGCAGGGCACCGGCGGCGGCCACGAGAACGAGCAGGGCAGCGAAGTGCAGCCGCCCCGTGGCGTACAGGAGTGGGATGAGGCCGACCACGACGGTGGAGCCCAGGTCGCAGGTGATCGACACGCGGCGCTTTCCGAGCCTGTCGATCAAGGGGCCGCCGAAGATCTTCATGGCCACGAGGGGGGCCAGCTCGAAGAGGGCGATCAGTCCGGTCTTGGTGGGGCTGCCGGTGGTCTCGAGTACGAACCAGGGGAGTGCCAGCATCGAGAGGCGGGTCCCGACGAAGGAGATGGCGTTGGAGGTCAACCAGCCGTAGAGAGGGAGCCGCATCGCTCAGTCCGCCTCCGGGTCCCTGCCCAGGTGGCCCGGCTGAGGGAAGGCGTTGAGCTGGAAGGTGAACGGCTCGCCCTCCGGTTCGTCCTCGAGCTCGCCGAGCATGTCCATGATGCGATCTCGCACCTCGATCGCCTTTGCCGGCGTGAGACGCGGGATCCAGTCGCTGTAGGTCGTCGTCTCTCGCCACTCGTCGGGCAACATGACGCGCTCCTCGATCGAACGCTGCAGCTTCTCCGCGTAGTTGGTCACCACGACCTGCAGGTAGGCGTCGAACGCCTCACGCGCTTCCTCGTTGTCGGGGAGCTGGTCGCTGTCGGTGTGCGTCATCTGGTGGGCCGCCTTCCACCAGCGCTCACGGCCGTTGCCGCGCTCCGGGTCGTCGACGATGAACCCGTGCTGGGCCAGATGCCTGAGGTGGTAGGAGGTGGCGCCGCTGTTGAGGCCGAGCCGGGCCGCCAGCATCGTCGCCGTCGCGGGCCCGTCGACGCGCAGGATGCCGAGCATGCGCGTCCGGACGGGGTGGGTGAGTGCCTTCAGCTGGTCGAGGCTCGGGACGATCGACGGTTCCTTCATGCCTCCACGATAGACCGCAAAGAACTATTTGCAAATACTTCTTTGCGGTCCGTGGAATCGGAGTAACCTGCTGAACAAACCTCGAATAGCGCAGATAGGGTGTCGGGGTGACGACCCATGCTGCGCCGCCCACGCCGACCTCCGCCCCGACGGTGGCGATCATCGGGGGAGGAGCCAGCGGCACGCTGACCGCGATCAACCTGCTCCGCCGCGGTGCTTCGGTGACGTTGTTCGAGTCGCGCGGAGAGGCCGGCTACGGCGTGGCCTACTCGACCACCGACGGTCGCCATCTCCTCAACGTCCGGGCCAACAACATGTCGGGCTTCCCCGACGACCGCGACGACCTGCTCGACTGGGCGGCCGAGGCCGGCATCGAGCTCGGCCCGATCGACTTCCTGCCCCGGCGCGACTACGCGCGCTACCTGCGTGACCGGCTCGCCGGTGCTGCCGAGAACGGCCCCGGGGCGCTGGAGACGGTGGGCGAGACGGTCATCGACGTCGAGCCGGTCGGTGCCGGTTTTCGGGTCCTGACCGGCGACGACGGAGGTCGTGCCGCCGACGCGGTCGTCCTCGCCTACGGCAACCCGCCGCCCCAGCCGCTGGCCGGTCTCCCCGAGGCGCCGTGGAACCTGTCGGACCCCTGGGACGTGGCCCGGATCAGCGCCCTGCCGGAGGATGCCACCGTGCTCGTCGTCGGCACCGGCCTGACCGCCGTCGACACGACCGTCACGCTCCTCGACGACTCCCCGGCTCGTCGGGTGATCATGGTGAGCCGCCACGGCCTGGTCCCCAACCCTCACATCGACGACCAGTTCACCTCCTGGGTGACCCCGGTCCCCGACGGCCCGCTGACCGCCGACGGCATCGCCGGCCTCGTACGCGACCAGATCGAGCACGCCGCCGGTCTCGGCGTCGACTGGCGCGCCGTCATCGACGGCCTGCGTGGCCCGACCCAGTCGATCTGGCGTCGCCTGTCCGAGCCGGAGCGCCGACGATTCCGCGAGGTCTACGCCCGCGAGTGGGAGGTACGCCGCCACCGCATGGCCCCGCGCATCGCCGCCCTCCTCGACACCTACCAGGCCGAGGGACGCCTGGAGATCCTCGGCGGTGGGGTGCTCGGCTGCCGCGTGGATGCCGGGTCGAACGGCGCCGGGCAGCCGGTCGTCTCCCTGGCCGACGGCGAGCGCGAGGTCACCGCGGTGGTCAACTGCACCGGCCCCTCACCCGATATCACCCGCACCGACAACCCCCTTCTGCTCGCGCTCCAGAAGCGCGGCCTGATCGCCCCCGACCCCCTCCGCCTCGGCATCGACGTCACCGAGGACGGCCACGTCATCGGAGCAGACGGCACCGTCGTACCTCAGCTCCTGACCGTCGGCCCGCCCTGCAAGGGCGCGCTCTACGAGGCGACCGCCATCCCCGAGATCCGCGGCCAGGCCGCTGCCGTAGCCGCCCACCTCACGAGCTGACCGCCCGCACGACCAGCGGTGGTCAGCGGTTGGTCAGCCGAGGTGGAGCTGGCGGTCGGTGCGCGCGAAGGTCTCCGCAGCGAGCTCGGGGTCGGCGCTGAGCTCGGGACCGGTGGCCGGGATCATCGTCTTCAGCTGGGGCTGCCAGGCGTCCCAGCGGTCGGGGAAGCAGCGGCGCAGGACGTTGACCATGATCGCCGGGGCGGTCGAGGCGCCGGGGGAGGCGCCCAGCAGGCCGGCGATGGTGCCGTCCTCGGCGGTGATGACCTCGGTGCCGAACTGGAGCACGCCGTCGGGGCGGATGACCTGCACCCGCTGGCCGGCGATGATCCGCTCCCAGTCCTTGCGGTCCGCGGCGGGGAAGAAGTCCTGCAGGTCGTCGAACTTCTTGCGCGGGGAGCGCAGCAGCTCCTTGACCAGGTAGACGGTGAGATCCATGTTGGTCAGCCCGGCCCGCAGCATCGGCACCAGGTTGTGGGGCCGCACCGAGAGGAACAGGTCGGTGAGCGATCCGGTCTTGAGGAAGCGCGGGCTCCAGCCGGCGTACGGGCCGAACATCAGGTGGGTCTTGCCCTCGACGTAACGGGTGTCGAGGTGGGGCACCGACATCGGCGGAGCGCCGACGGCGGCCTTGCCGTAGGCCTTGGCGCGGTGCTGGGCGACGAGCTCCGGCTTGGACGTACGCAGGAACTCACCGGAGACCGGGAAGCCACCGAAGCCGCGGATCTCCTGGATGCCGGCCTTCTGGAGCAGCGGCAGCGCGTAGCCGCCGGCGCCGACGAAGACGAAGCGGGAACGCAGGTGGTACTTCCCGCTCTCGTTGCGGCCGTAGATGTGCCAGAAGCCGTCCATGGTCTGGTGCAGGTCGGTGACCTCGGACCCGGTCTCCAGGTCGGCGCCCTTGTCCACCAGGGTGCGGGTCAGGATCGAGGTGAGCGAGCCGAAGTCGACGTCGGTGCCGGCGTTGGTCCAGGTGGCCGCGACCGGCTCCTCGGCGAGCGACGTGGCCGAGCGGCCCTCGAGCAGCAGCGGCGCCCAGCCCTTGATGACCTCGGGGTCGGTGGAGAACTCCATCCCCGGGAAGAGCGGGTGGGCCGAGAGCGCCTCGTAGCGCTTGCGCAGGTAGTCGACGTTCTCGGCGCCCCACACGAAGGACATGTGCGGGACGGTGTGGATGAACTTGTCCGGGTCTGGGATGCGGCCGTTCTCGACCAGGAAGGACCACAGCTGACGGGAGAGCTGGAACTGCTCGTTGACGTTGACGGCCTTGGAGATGTCGACCGAGCCGTCGGCGTTCTGCGGGCTGTAGTTGAGCTCGCACAGCGCGGAGTGGCCGGTGCCGGCGTTGTTCCATGGGCCGGAGGACTCGACGGCGAGCGAGTCGAGCCGCTCGATCATCTTGATGGACCAGCTGGGCTCCAGCTCCTGGAGGAGCACACCCAGGGTGGCGCTCATGATGCCGCCGCCGATCAGCACTACGTCAAGAGGTTCGTCCACAGGTCTTTTGTCTCGCTTTTGGGGCCGCAATGGTTAATCGGGGTCCTTAGATCGGTCTAACTTGTGGGCAACTTCACTGCCGGACCCGATCGTGTTCCGTCCAGTCATTGTGGCTCACCGCACATGCCGGGGACAGATCAGGGTGGAGTTACGCTCGGCCGGTGCCCCGCCTCTCTGACTCCCATCGCGCCTGGATCGACGAAGCCGTACGCCGCGTCGAGGCCGACGCGCAGCGCTCGGCCGACACTCATCTGCACGTCGTCCCGCTCCCCGGGTGTCCGGGCATCGACCTCTATCTGAAGGACGAGTCCGTCCACCCCACGGGCTCGCTGAAGCACCGGTTGGCCAGGTCGCTGTTCCTGTACGCGACCTGCAACGGCTGGCTGCACGAGGGCGCGACGGTCGTGGAGGCGTCCTCGGGGTCGACCGCGGTCTCCGAGGCGTACTTCTCCCGGCTCCTCGGGCTCCCGTTCGTCGCGGTGATGCCGCGCTCGACCTCGGCCGAGAAGGTGCGCCTGATCGAGTGGTACGGCGGCACCTGCCACTTCGTCGACCGTGCACCCGACATGTACGCCGAGGCCGAGCGCCTCGCCCGCGAGTGCGGCGGCCACTACATGGACCAGTTCACCTACGCCGAGCGCGCCACCGACTGGCGCGGCAACAACAACATCGCCGAGTCGATCTTCGACCAGATGTCGCAGGAGCGGCACCCGGTCCCGACCTGGATCGTCGTCTCGGCCGGAACGGGCGGCACCTCGGCGACGATCGGCCGCTACCTCCACTACCGACGCCACCCCACCAGGCTGATGGTCGCCGACCCCGAGAACTCCGCCTTCTACGGCGGCTGGGAGACGGACACCTCCGACTACGCCACCGGGATGCCGTCGCGCATCGAGGGGATCGGCCGGCCGCGGGTCGAGCCGTCCTTCGTGGGCGGGGTGGTCGACGACATGGTCCAGGTGCCCGACGCGGCCTCGATCGCGACGATGCGCTGGCTCTCGGCCCGGATGGGACGCTCGGTCGGTCCCTCGACCGGCACCAACGTGTGGGCATCGCTGGGTGTCGTACGCGACATGGTGGCGGCCGGCACCGAGGGCAGCGTCGTCTCGCTGCTGTGCGACTCCGGGGAGCGCTACCGCTCCTCCTACTACGACGACGGCTGGGTGAGCGAGAAGGGCATCGACCTGGCGCCGTACGCCACGGCTCTCGCCGACTACGAGCGCACCGGGGTCCTCGTCGACCCGTCCTGACGCGCCCAGATCCGCAGCCCCAGCGTGAGCAGCGCCCACACGCCGGCGACCAGCGCGATCTCGCTGAGGATGTAGAACGGCCACGGGCCGAGCAGGTCGAGCATCGAGGCGAACTCCGGCTTGTAGCGCAGGTAGCCGTAGTTGGCGTCGAGGACGAGGTTGAGGACGTAGGCCACCACGGCCCAGGTCGCGGTGGTTGCGACCGCCCAGCCGTAGCCACGCCAGCCGGGTAGCAGCTTGAGCCCGAAGACCAGGTAGACCGCGGCCAGCACCACCATCAGGTGCATCACCCAGAAGGTGAAGTAGCTGACGTCGGGGAAGTCCATCACGTCCGGGGTGAACACGCCCTGCGTGGTCAGGGTGAGGCCCCAGAAGCAGGTCAGCGCGGTCGGGTAGGGATGGTGGGTCCACAGCGCGATCGCCGCCGCGATCCACGCCAGATCGCACAGCTGGACCGGCAGGTCGATGAAGAGGTCGAAGTCGGTGACCCACTCGTGGGCCAGCAGCGGGATCACCGTGAGCGGAAGCGCGATCGCGAATCCGCGGGAGAATCTCGACGGTTTCGTGTCGGCCCGCTGCTGTCTGCCCAGCCGGACCACAGCCACGATCCCTGCTGTGAGCAGGAACAACGGCACCAGGTGGGTCAGACCGTAAGCCTGCATATCGGAAGTCTGACGGCATTCTCGAAAAAATTCTTCCCGACCCGCGTCATGAGTCCCGGGGCGGCCCGTTTCATCCGCGAAAGGTCGTCCACCGGTGGGGGGTGGACGACCTTCCAGGTGGCGGTCCCTCTGAATGCACACCGCGGGGGTGGTGTGCAATCAGAGGGACGCCTCGCTTTTCGGTGCGGCTCCTCAGCGAGCCGTTCCGGTCACCGCGGTCGCATAGAGGTCCTCGTCGTGATGGATCTCCGCGACCAGCCCCTGCTCCCGCATCAGGCTCGCGGTGACGGGCGCCTGCTCCTGGCCGGCCTCGATCACGAGTACGCCGCCGGGGGCCAGCCGCTTCGGCGCCTGCTCGATCACGCGGCGCTGGACGTCGAGCCCGTCCGTGCCGCCGTCGAGAGCCACCCGGTGCTCGTGGTCGCGCGCCTCGGGCGGCATGTTCCGGATCTGGTCGCTCGGGACGTACGGGGCGTTGGCCACGATCACGTCGAAGGCGAGGTCGTGGGGGAGCGGGTCGTAGAGGTCGCCGAGGAGGACGTGGTCGGCGGGGAGATTGCTCCGCGCACACTCGACCGCGGCTGGGTCGATGTCGGTGGCCCAGACCTCCGCGTCCGGGACGCGCGCGGCGACGGCGGCCCCGAGCGCTCCGGTCCCGCAGCCGAGGTCGAGCACCTTCCACGACCCGGTCCGCGAGGCCGCCCGGACGGCGAGGTCGACCATCAGCGCCGAGCGCTGCCGGGGCACGAACACCCCCGGCGCGACCCGGATCCGGAGCCCGCAGAACTCGGCCCAGCCCAGGATGAGTTCCAGCGGCTCGCCGGCCACGCGGCGTACGACCATCTCCTCCCGCTCCTGGGTGGAGACCGGCGCGGTCTCGAGCAGGGCCGCCTCGTCCTCGGCGAAGACACAGCCGGCGGCGCGGAGGCGGGCGACGAGCCCCGGATCGGGCGAATCGGAGGTCATTGGAGAAGATTGGCACGTGGACGCCGTGACACTGATCGGATTTATCGTGGCCGGATATGCCGCGTTCGTGACGATCGCAGCCGTGCTCGGCGTGGTGCTGAAGGCGCCGCGACCGAAATGGCTGGACCAGGTGGCATGGATGCTGGAGATCCTGGCGGTCGTGCTCGCGGTCGGGGCGCTGGCCGGGTGGTCGGCCGGGCGCAAGCCGGAGTCGCTCTCGACCTTCCTGGGTTATGTGGGGGCGTTGGTCTGCCTGATGCCGCTGGCGCTGCAGACGATGCGCGGGGACCGCTCGACCTGGTCCTCGGGCGTGATCGCGGCGGCGGCCCTGGCGACAGGGGTCGTGGCCGTACGCGTCATGATGGTGCGGTGACCGAGACCTCGCCCGCCAAGACCGGTTCCGGTCCGCACCTGGTGCTGCTGACCGTCTACGCGATCTTCGTGCTCGCCGCGGGCGCCCGGTCGCTGGTGCAGGTCTTCACCCGGTTCGACGAGGCGCCGATCGCCTACTCGCTCTCGGTGGTCGCGGCCGCGACCTATGTCGCCGGCTGGTTCGCGATCCGCCGGGCGGCCGCCGGGTCGGCGGGCTTCGCGAAGGTCATGCTGTGGGTCGAGCTCGCCGGCGTGGTCGTCGTCGGTGTCCTGTCCCTGGTCTTGCCGTCGTGGTTCCCGGATGCATCGGTATGGTCGAAGTTCGGGAGCGGATACGGTTTCGTTCCTGCCCTGCTGCCGATCCTGGGTCTGCTCTGGCTCTGGAGAGGTCGACCCGAAGGAGCCCGATGAGCCAGCCGAGCCAGCCGAGTCAGCCGAGTCAGTCGACAGCCACCGCCATCTCGCCTGACTCGGAGGAGCACTGGTCCGCTCCGGGCGCCTGGACGGTCGCCGAGGGCGTGCACCGGATCCCGCTGCCGCTGCCGATGGACGGGCTCAAGGCGGTCAACATCTACGTCCTCGAGGGCGCTGACGGGCTCTCGCTGGTCGATGGCGGCTGGGCGATCACCGAGGGGCGCGCTGCACTGGAGTCCGGGCTGAAGAAGCTCGGTTTCGCCTTCGGCGACATCCGGCGGTTCCTGGTCACCCACGTGCACCGCGACCACTACACGCTCGCCTCGGTGCTGGGTGAGGAGTTCGGCGCGGACGTGCTGCTCGGGGCCGGCGACCGGCCCACGCTCGAGCTGACCAACGGCGATCTCGACGGCTGGGTCTCGACCGACCGGCTGCTCGCCTACGCCGGTGCGCACGAGCTGGCCGAGAAGTGGGCCGCGAACCCGCCTCCGCCGCCCGAGCTCTCGCACTGGCGGATGCCTTCGCGCTGGCTGGAAGGGGACGTACGCCTCGACGTGGCCGGCCGCGACCTCGATGCCGTGCACACCCCCGGCCACACCCAGGGCCACTACGTCTATGCGGACCTGGCCGGCTCGGTCCTGTTCGCCGGTGACCACGTGCTGCCCACGATCACGCCGTCGATCGGCTTCGAGCCGGTGCCGGTCGTCGACCCGCTGGGCGACTTCATGGCCTCGTTGACCAAGGTCCGCTCGCTGCCCGACCTGCGGCTTCTGCCCGCCCACGGCCCGGTCGCCTCGTCGTCGCACGCGCGCGTCGACGAGCTCCTGGCCCATCACGAGTCCCGGCTCGCTCAGTCGCTGGCGTCCCTGCAGGCCGGACGACGGTCGGCGCTCGAGGTCGCCAACGACCTCGGCTGGACCCGCCACGAGCGCGCCTTCGCGGAGCTCGACTACTTCAACGCCGGCCTCGCGGTCATGGAGACCAAGGCCCACCTCGAGCTGCTGGCGGCTCGGGGTCAGGCCACGCGTGAGGAGACCGAGGCGAGCGTGCTCTTCGCCCCCGTCAGCGAGTGAGTCGCATCGGGGTGTGCGGGATGTCGTCCTCGAGGAACTCCTCGCCGTCCTTCACGAACCCGAACTTGGCGTACCAGCCGGCCAGCGGGGTCTGAGCGTCGAGGACGATGTCGCGGTCGGTGACGGCCTCGACGGCGGCGGTCATGATCACGTCGGCCAGACCCTGACCACGGTGGGAGGGAGCGAGGACGACGCGGCCGATCCGCCAGACGTCGCCGTCGTCGAGGATCCGGGCGGTGCCGGCGAGCCGGTCGCCGTCGGTCAGCACCACGTGACGCGCCCCGGGCTCGAGGTCACGGCCGTCCAGGTCGAGGTAGGGGCAGTCCTGCTCGACGACGAAGACCTCTTGGCGCAGCTGCCACAGGGCGTACGCGGTCTTCGGGGGGAGCTGGTCGAAGGTGAGGATCTCAGTGCCCATGTGCATGTATTATGCATGCATGGTCGCAATGCAGATCAGAGACGTGCCCGAGCCGGCCCGTGACGCGTTGGCGAAGCGGGCGCAGGCCAAGGGCCAGAGCCTGCAGGCATACCTTCGCGAGATGGTCCTTCGGGAGGCAGCCTTCGCCAACAACCTCGACGTGCTCGACGACGTCGCGGGGTGGCGTACGGGCGGCGAGGCGACCCTCGATGACGTGCTGGCGGCCCGCGATGACGCGCGGCGCGACGTCGGCTGATGATCGTCGTCGATGCGTCGGTGGTCGCGCTGACCTTTCTCGACCCGGCCACCGAGCCGCGATCGGTCCAGGCGCTCGAGGAGATGCGGGCCGACCCCGCCTGGCTGGTGCCTGCGCACTGGCATGTCGAGGTGTTGTCGACGGTGCGCGGTCTGTTGCTGGGCGGCAAGATCGACAAGGCGAAGGCCGACCGCGCGGCCGCCGCGATCCAGCAGATGACGGTCGCGGTCACGCCCACCGGCCCGCTGATGCCGCGGATGTGGGAGCTCCGCAACAACCTGTCGACCTACGACGCTGCCTACGTCGCCAGCGCGGAGAGCCATCACATCACCTTGGTCACCGCGGATGTGCGCATCGAGAAGGCCGGCGTCGCGCGATGCCCTGTTCGGGTGGTCGGCTGAGGGACGGACTTCTCCCACGGGTAGTGTTGGCGGGAACAGACAGGGGAGGCCGGGAGGCCTGAGAGTGCGGCGAACAGCGCCGCAGACCCTCCGAACCTGCTCCGGTTGATACCGGCGAAGGGAGTCAGAGTGCGCATGCGTACGCCTGCCATCACTGCCACGGCTATCGCCTCGGTCTCGGCGCTGCTGCTGTCCGCCTGCGGGGGCACGCCCGCCGAGCCGGACGCGGAGAAGTCGAGCGGCGCCGACGAGAAGTCGGTCGTGCTGCTGACCCACGACAGCTTCACGCTGCCCAAGGAGGTGCTGGCCGAGTTCACCGACAAGACCGGCTACACCGCCGAGATCCGGCACGCGGGCGACGGTGGCGAGCTGACCACCAAGATCGCCATGGACACCGGCAACCCCGACGGTGACGCGGTCTTCGGCGTCGACAACACCTTCGCCAGCCGGGCGATCGACCAGGGTGCGCTGGAGGCGTACACGCCGTCCGAGATCCCCGAGGGCGTCTCCGACTTCAACCTGCCGGGGGACGAGGAGCACTTCCTCACCCCGGTCGACAACGGCAGCGTGTGCGTCAACATCGACACCGAGTGGTTCGCGGCGAAGAAGCTGACGCCGCCGGAGTCGCTCGACGACCTGGCCGAGCCGGCGTACAAGGATCTCTTCGTGACCCCCGGTGCCGCGACGTCGACGCCGGGGATGGCGTTCCTGCTGGCGACCGTCGCCGAGTACGGCGAGGACGGCTGGGCCGACTACTGGGGCAAGCTGATGGACAACGGCACCAAGGTCGTCGACGGCTGGGACCAGGCCTACTACTCCGACTTCACCCAGGGCGGCGGCAAGGGGACGCGACCGATCGTCCTCTCCTACGACTCCTCGCCGGCCTTCACCGTCAAGGACGGGGCGTCGACGACGAAGGCGCTGCTGGACACCTGCTTCCGTCAGGTCGAGTACGCCGGCGTGCTCAAGGGCGCCGACCACCCCGAGGGCGCCCAGGCGCTGATCGACTTCCTGCTCTCCGACAGCGTGCAGGGGGCACTTCCGGAGAGCATGTACGTCTTCCCCGTCTCCTCCGGCGTCGAGCTGCCCGCCGACTGGGCGAAGTTCGCCCAGCAGCCGACCTCGCCGCTCTCCGTGGAACCCGACGAGATCGACGAGAACCGGGAAGCGTGGCTGGCGACCTGGAGCGACACGATCGCGCAGTGAGCTCCACCCGTCGCGCTGTGACCCGGCGAATCGGGACCCTGGTCGCGCTCGCCGCCCTCCCGGTGGCCGTGCTGGCGGTCTTCTTCGTCCTGCCGGTCGTCGGGATGGTGCAGCGCGGCCTGTTCTTCGACGGATCCTTCGATCCGTCGGTCGTGTCCAGGGTCGTGGGACGCCCGGAGATCCAGCGGGCGCTCTGGTTCACGCTGTGGTCCTCGGGGCTGGCGACGGTGCTGAGCGTCGCGCTCGGACTGCCGGCCGCGTTCGCGCTCCACCGGCTGAGCTTTCCGTTCCAGCGGGTGATCCGGGCGGGGCTGCTGGTGCCGTTCGTGCTCCCCACCGTCGTCGTCGGGGTCGCCTTCCGCGAGCTCATCGGCGAGGCGGGGCTGCTGGCCTCTCTCGGGCTGGACGGGACGCCGACCGCGATCATCCTCGGGCTGGTCTTCTTCAACGCCTCCGTCGTGATCCGTGCGGTCGGGGCCGCCTGGGAGTCGCTCGACCCGCGTCCCGGGGAGGCTGCTGCCGCACTGGGTGCCTCGCCGGCACGGGTGCTCCTGACGATCACCCTGCCGGCGCTGCGTCCCGCGATCGTCTCCGCGGCCTCGGTGGTCTTCCTGTTCTGCGCCACCGCGTTCGGGATCGTCCTCACCCTCGGCGGGGTGCGCTACAACAGCATCGAGACCGAGATCTACAAGCTCACCTTCACGCTGTTCGACCTTCCCGGTGCCGCCGTCCTGTCGGTCCTCCAGCTGGTGGTCGTCATCGGGTTGCTGGTCATCGCCGGCCGGCTGCGCTCGGTGCCGGACCCCACGCAGTCCCGGGTCGTCGTACGCCGCCGTCGGGTCACGCCGCGAGACATCCCGGCCCTGGTGTCCACGTCGATCTTGGTCCTGCTGGTCGCCGGGCCGCTGCTCGCCCTGCTGCTCGGGTCGCTGCGAGCCGATGACCGGTGGAGCCTGCGGAACTACACGGCCCTGCAGACCCCGGGGTTCGACCCACCGCTTCCGGTGCCGGTCACGACCGCGCTGATGACCTCGCTGGCGGTCGCGGTGCAGGCCGCGCTGGTCGCGCTGGCGCTCGGGCTGCTGGTGGCGTTCGCGGTGACGCGCCGGTCCCGTTCGGTGGCCGAGCGGCGGGTGCGCTCCCTGCTGGACGGGCTGTTCATGGTGCCGCTCGGGGTCAGCGCCGTCACCCTGGGGCTCGGGCTCTACCTGACTCTCGGGTCGGCCCCGCTCGACTTCCGCGACGAACCGTGGCTCGTACCCCTCGCGCAGGCGCTGGTCGCGCTGCCCCTGGTCGTACGCACCCTGGTGCCCGTCCTCGGATCGGTCGACGACCGCCTCCGCCAGGCCGCCGCCGGGCTCGGTGCCGGGCCGTTGCGCGCGGTCATGACGGTCGACGTACCCGCCATCTGGAAGCCCCTCCTCGCCTCCTCCGGCTTCGCCTTCGCGGCGTCGCTCGGGGAGTTCGGCGCGACGTCCTTCCTCGTCCGCGAGGAGCGGCCCACCCTTCCCGTCGTCATCCTCCGGCTGCTGTCCCGTCCGGGCTCCGACAACTACGGCATGGCCCTCGCCGCCGCCTGTGTCCTCGCCGCCGCCACCGCCGTCGTGATGCTCCTCGTCGAGCGTCTCCGCGTACCTTCGATCGGAGCACTGTGAACCCACGCCGAGAAGTCACCCCCGTCGGCCGAGGCGTCGGGTACGTCGGTCGAGACGTCACCTCGGTCGGTCGAGGCGTCGGGTACGTCGGTCGAGAAGTCACGTACGTCGGCCGAGGCGTCACTCCGGTTGGTCGAGACGTCACCCCCGTCGGCCGAGAAGTCACGTACGTCGGTCGAGGCGTCAAGAGGGTCGGTCGAGACGTCACGTACGTCGATCGAGGCGTCACGGTTGTGCCGGCTCGGCCGACCAAGCTGACGCTTCGGCCGACCGGAGTGACGCTTCGACTGACCAAGCTGGCGCCTCGGCCGACGGGGCTGACGCTTCTGCCGACGGGGCTGACGCTTCGACCGACCAAGCTGACGCTTCGGCCGGCGGGGTTGACGCTTCGGCCGGCGGGGCCGACGCCTCGGCCGACCGCGCTGACGCCTCGGCAGGATCGAGGTTGCGATGCTGTCGCTGCGTGAGGTGTCGGTGGCGTACGACGGGAAGGCGGCCGTCACTGACGTCAGCCTGGAGCTGGCGGACGGTGAGGTGCTGGCGCTGCTCGGGCCGTCGGGGTCGGGCAAGTCGACGCTGTTGCGTGCCGTGGCGGGGCTGGAGCCGGCGACGGGGGAGATCAGCTGGGACGGGCGGCCGATGCGCGGGGTGCCGACGCACAAGCGTGGCTTCGCGCTGATGTTCCAGGACGGGCAGCTGTTCTCGCATCTCAGCGTCGCGAACAACGTCGCCTACTCGATGCGGTTGCGCCGGATCCCGGCCGCCGAGCGGACGCGGAGGGTGGCCGACCTGCTGGAGCTCGTCGGCCTGGCCGGCTACCAGGACCGCCTCCCGGGCACGCTGAGCGGCGGCGAGCGGCAGCGGGTCGCGCTCGCCCGTGCGCTCGCGGTCGAGCCACGGCTGCTGCTCCTCGACGAGCCGCTCTCCGCGCTCGACGCCGGTCTGCGAGAGCGCCTCGCGGGCGACCTGCGACGGATCCTCCACGAGGCGGGCACCACCGCGCTGATGGTCACCCACGACCAGGAGGAGGCCTTCGCAGTGGCCGACCGGATCGCGCTGCTGCATGACGGTCATCTGGTGCAGGAGGGGACCCTGCGCGAGGTGTGGGCGCGGCCGACGGACACCTGGGCCGCCCTGTTCCTGGGCTACGCCCGCGTGCTCGAGGGGCCGGCGGCGGACATCGTCCTGAAGGCCGCCGGGATGGCACCGGCCGCAGCGGTCGCACTGCGCCGCTCCGCCTTCGTCGCCGATCCGGCAGGCCCGCTCGCCGGCACCGTGGTCTCGGCGAGGGCTACGCCGGAGCAGCACCGGATCGTCGTACGTCTCGAGGACGTCGGTGAGGTCGACGCCGTCGCCGACTCGGCGCCGGCTCCGGGGGAGACGGTCAGGCTGCGGGTCGAGCCGAACCGGCTGGCCATCCCCGGATCGAACGTCCGGAAATCAGGCGCCCAGGAATCGGCACCGTAACCATCCGCCACTTAGAATCAGCGGCTATGTATCGCCGCGCTCAGATCTTCCTCGTCAGCAGCGCGCTGATCTTCGGCCTGATCGCAGTCGTGACCGCGCAGATCGTCGACAAGCGCATGCTCGACCCGGAGGGCTTCCTCGGACCGTCCTGGCTCCGCCTTCCCCTCCTCGTCGGGGCTGCGCTCCTCGTCGACCTCGTGCCACGCACGCTGTGGTTGGCGAAGTTCAAGTGGAAGGACATGGGGCCGATCTTCAAGGAGCGGGTCCGCACCCACTGGACCCGTGAGCGGCTGACGCTCGTGGCGATGGGCATCGTCTGCTTCTACCTGGTCTACGTCTGCTACCGGAACCTCAAGTCGTTCCTGCCGTTCGTGGTCCCGGAGACGTATGAGTTCGATCACGAGCTGCACCTGATCGACAAGGCGGTGCTCTTCGGCGCCGACCCGGCGATCCTGCTCCACGACCTCCTCGGCACCGGCTGGGTGGCCTGGTTCCTCTCCTACATCTACATGTGGTTCCTGCCGCTCGTGCCGTTCGCCGTCGCCGGCTGGCTGGTGTGGTCGCGCAACCTCGCCTACGGCTACTGGTTCGTGAGCTCGCAGTGCATCGCCTGGATCCTCGGCACGGTCTCCTACTACTGCCTGCCGACGGTCGGGCCGGGCCTGCAGTACCCCTACCTCTACGCCGACCTGCCGGACACGCCCGCGAGCAGCCTGATGGAGTCGCTGGTCTTCACCCGACAACACGTCCTCTTCGACGTCGACGCCAACGTGGTGCAGTCGGTCGGCGGCTTCGCCTCGCTGCACTGCGGCATCACTCTGCTGGTGGCGCTGATGATCCAGGCCACGGTCAAGAACAAGATCGCCCGCTGGGCCGGCTGGATCAACTTCGGGATCACCGTCGTCGCGACCGTCTACTTCGGCTGGCACTACCTCGCCGACGACATCGCGGGCTGCATGATCGCGCTCGTCGCCTACTACGTCGGCGGCCTGGTGGCCAACCAGAAGTTCCAGCGCAAGGGTGTGCGGCGGCTCGTGCCGGAGTCCGACGAGATCGCCGAACGTGAGGCGAAGGTCGCCCACGAGCTGACCTGATCCTGGCCCGACCCGGCATAGGGTGGCGGCGTGAACGCCATCGATGCCACAGCACTGACTTCACTTCTCGACGGGCGATACGCGGGAGTCCGGGAGGACGTACGCAAGTCCCTGATCGAGCGCGCCGACTTCCTCGACGAGGTCGAGGAGCTGGCCCGGCCGGAGTATCGCGAGCGGGTTCGGGAGGTGCTCCTCGACGTCTCCGCGACCGGTCTGACCGGGCTCGGCTTCCCGAAGGAGTACGGCGGGGGCGGTGACGTCGGCGCCTCCATCGCCGCCTTCGAGGAGATGGCCGGTGGTGACCTGTCGCTGCTGGTGAAGTCGGGCGTGCAGTTCGGGCTCTTCGGTGGTGCGATCCTGCAGCTCGGCACGGCACGTCACCACGACCGGTATCTCGCCGACATCGTCTCCGGGCGCGTGCTCGGCTGCTTCGCGATGACCGAGCACGGCCACGGGTCCAACGTGGCTGCGGTGGGGACCGTGGCCACCTACGATCCCGCCGCGCAGGAGTTCGTCATCGAGACGACCCGGGAGGATGCGTACAAGGACTACATCGGCAACGCCGCGGCTCATGGTGAGCTCGCGGTGGTCTTCGCGCAGCTGGTGGTCGGGGGCGAGGAGCGCGGGGTGCACGCTCTCGTGGTGCCGATCCGGGTTGCCGGCGCGCCTGCGCCCGGGGTGCGGATCGAGGACGACGGCCCCAAGATGGGGCTCAACGGCGTCGACAACGGACGGCTGTGGTTCTCGGGCGTGCGGGTGCCGCGTACGTCGCTGTTGAACCGATTCGCCGACGTCACCGAAGCGGGCGAGTACGTCTCCGAGATCGAGTCGGCCGGACGGCGCTTCTTCACCATGCTCGGCACGCTCGTGCAGGGCCGGGTCTCGGTCGGTGGTGCCGGGATCCGGGCATCGGAGGTCGCGCTGACGATCGCGGTCCGCTACGCGCTGCGGCGCAGGCAGTTCGAGACGTCGTCGGACGCCGAGGAGGCGCTGCTCCTGGACTACGGCCAGCACCAGCGGCGACTGCTGCCGCTGGTCGCGCGGACCTATGCGCTGCGCTTCGCGCAGGAGGTCGTACGCGACGACCTGCACGACGTCTTCTCCGGTGTCTCGACCTCGGAGCACGCCCGGCGCGAGCTCGAGTCCCGAGCGGCCGGCACCAAGGCCCTGGCGACCTGGCACGCCACCCGGACGATCCAGGAGTGCCGGGAGGCGTGCGGCGGGGCGGGTTACCTGGCCGCCAACCGGTTCGCGGCCCTCAAGGCCGACACGGACGTCTTCACGACCTTCGAGGGCGACAACACCGTGCTGTTGCAGCTGGTCGCCAAGGGCCTGCTCACCGGCTACTCCAGCGAGTTCGAGGAGATGGACCAGCTGGACCTCGTACGCTTCGTGGCCGGTCTCGCCGTCGAGACCGTCCTGGAGCGGACCGCCGTGCACAAGCTGCTCGAACGGGTCCGCGACGTCGTTCCGGTCGCGGGCGAGCGGGAGCCGGACATCCTCGACTCCGACTACCACCTGGCGATGCTGCGCTTCCGCGAGGAGCACATGCTCGCCGGCGTCGCCCGGCGTCTCCAGTCGGGGGTCAAGGCCGGCCGCGAGCCCGGTGAGGTCTTCTCGACCGTCCAGGACCACGTCATCGGCGTCGCTCACGCGCACGTGGAGCGGCTGGTCCACGAGGCGTTCCGAGAGAAGGTCCGTGGGCTGTCCACCGGGCCGGTGCGGGACCTGATGGGCACCGTCTGCGACCTCAGCGCCCTCTCGGTCATCGAGGCCGACCGCGCCTGGTTCATGGAGCACGGCCGCCTCTCCTCCGAGCGCTCCAAGGCCATCACCGCCGAGGTCAACCGCCTCTGCCGCGAGCTCCGCCCGCACGCGCGGCTGCTCGTCGACGGCTTCGGCGTACCCGAGGAGCTGCTGCGGGCGAAGGACCTGATCGGCTGAGGGCGGTGGCGGATGCTGACCGAGGTAACTCGGTCGGGTGTCACTGTCATCGTGGAGTTCCGCGAAGGCAGTGGTCGCTCGCCGAGTTACCTCGGTGAGCATCCGCCCGCACATGATGCAAGACATGGGCCGGTGGCCCTCCACAGGCGACGTTCGGGACGGGGTTATCCACAGCGAGCCCATTTGCGGTCGGAAATGTCGGTGCAGGGACGAAGCCTGGACGCATGGACCCACTACGAATCATCACCGCCACCGAAGGCTTCTTCACCCGCCGCGAAGCCAAGAACGCCGGCTACGCAGACCGCGAGATCACGGGGATCGTTCGCCAGGGCGCGTGGCACCGGATCAGACGCGGGGCTTACGTGTTCGCCGACGAGTGGAAGGCGCTCGACCCGGTCGGACGACATCGCGTGCGTGCTCGAGCCGTGCAACGGTCCCTGGGCAGCAAGGTCGCGCTGAGCCACGTGTCCGGCATGGTCGCTCATGGGATCGACCTGTGGGGCGTGGACCTCGCCAAGGTGCATGTGACCAGGCTCGACGGTGCCGGAAGACCGCTCGAGGGAGACGTCGTCCATCACTTGGGTGCTGTCCGGGAGGACGAGATCGAGACACACGACGGGCTGCGTACGCTGCCTGCGGTTCGATGCGTGCTGGAGACGAGCCTGCAGGCCGACGACGAGGTCACTCAGTGTCTTCTCGACGCCGGTCTCCGAGCGAAGGCATTCACGAAGGAGGAGCTGCTCGTCGAATACGAGCGGATGAATCAGTGGCCCTTCAGCCACCCGCTCGGACTCGCTGTCGCTCACGCGGATCCGCTAGCGGGATCGATCGGGGAGTCGCGGTGTCTATGGCTGTTCCGCGTCGGAGGCCTGCCGCGGCCGGAGCTTCAGGTGCCTGTCTATCGTGCGGACGGTTCACTGGTCGGCATCGTCGACTTCGCGTGGCCGCAGTTCCGGTTGTTCGGTGAGTTCGACGGCAAGGTGAAGTACGGAAAGCTGCTCAAGCCTGGTCAGTCGCCCAGCGATGCAGTGTTCGAGGAGAAGGTGCGCGAGGACGAGATCCGGGAGATCACGGACTACGGTTTCGTGCGCGTCGTCTGGGACGACCTGGACAGTCCGCGCCGGACGCTGGGGAGGTTCGAGTCCCGGATGCGGGTCGCCAGCTGATCCTGCCAGGGTGGTTGACTGACCAGGTGGCCAGGCTGATCCTCATCAACGGAATGCCCGGAGTAGGAAAGTCGACCCTCGCCAAGCGCTTCGCCGCCGATCACCCCGGCACGCTGGTATGTGACATCGACCTGCTGCGCACCTACATCAGCGGATGGCGAGACGACTTCATCGGCGCCGGCACCCGGATCCGGCCGGCGGCATTGGGGCTGATCCGCGGCTACCTCAGCGAGTCTGGCGACGTCGTGCTCCCACAGCTGTTCGCCAGGGTCAGCGAGCTCGAACGTTTCGAGAGGGCGGCGCACCACGCTGGCGCCGAGTTCGTGGAGGTCATGCTCGAGGCCGTCGAGGACGACGCGCTGCGTCGTTTCCATGCGCGCGATGACGGCAGCGATCCCTGGCACCCGATCGTGCGAGAGATCGTGGCGGAGTCCGGCGGCGACGAGCACCTCCGTGCGTACGCCTCCAAGCTCGCCGAACTGGTGGCACAACGCCCCGCGACGAAGGTCGTCCCGAGCGTTGCGGGCGAGGTGGAGGCGACGTACGACTCCTTGCGTACCGCGCTGGGTGAATGCTGACCGAGTTACCTCGGTAAATGGCCACTGCCTTCGTGGAACTCCACGAAGGCAGTGCGACTCGACCGAGTCACCTCGGTCAACATCCAGCAGGACTCAGTGAGCGGTGTTCTTGAACCGGTCGATGGAGGCGGCGATCTCCGACTCCGCGGCGGCCTTGCCGACCCAGTCGGAGCCCTTGACGGTCTTGCCGGGCTCGAGGTCCTTGTAGTGCTCGAAGAAGTGCTTGATCTCGTTGAGGGTCCACTCGTCGACATCCGCGAGGTCCTGGATGTGGTCGAAGCGGGGGTCGCAGGGGACGCAGAGGACCTTCTCGTCCTGGCCCTTCTCGTCCTCCATGACGTACATCGCGACAGGACGGGCCTGGACCAGCACACCCGGGAAGAGCGGGTAGGGGGTGAGCACCAGCGCGTCGAGCGGGTCGCCATCCCCACCGAGGGTGTCTTCGATGTAGCCGTAGTCTGCGGGGTACATCATGGAGGTGAACAGCACGCGGTCGAGTCGAAGCCGGTTCGACTCGTGGTCCACCTCGTACTTGTTGCGGGATCCCTTGGGGACCTCGATCAGTACGTCGAACTCCTGCGTCACTTCTCTGCCTCCAGACAAACCCAAAAACGGAATGCCGGACAGTCTGACACCGATCGGCGTCAGACCCGGCATCGAGGAGGATATCCGTGGAGCCTGACACCTCGCCGACGTGGCCGTCAGAGGAGACGGACGAGGCCCGCGGGAAGCTGGCGATCGTGCTGCCGCTGGTGCTCGCGCTCCTGGTGGGCGCCGCGGCTGGAGCGTACGCCCTGGGGTGGGTCCGCTACGCCCAGGGCAACGTCGCGCCGACCCCACCGCCGGTGCCGCTGAACATCGCCGCCGTCAGCCCCGCGGCGGTTGCCGGCGAGCAGACCAGGGCCCCGGGAAAGCCTGACCAGGCCGCGCTGGAACAGGTGATGCGGGAGATGGTGCGCGACAAGCGGCTCGGCAAGCACCTCAAGGCGGCGATCGCGCCGCTCGCGGGCGACCCGCTGGTCACCCACGGCACCGGGGCCGCGACCCCGGCGAGCGTCACGAAGGTGCTGACCAGTGTCGCGGTGCTCGAGGCGTACGGCCCCGAGCGCCGGTTCGAGACCAGCACCACGCTCCAGGGGAGCACCGTCACCCTCGTCGGCGGAGGTGACGCATCTCTCAGCACCAGCGACCTCGACGCCCTCGCCGCCGAGACGGCCCGAGAGCTCGGCAGCACCCAGTCGGTCAGGCTGGCCTACGACGACAGTCTCTTCGGTGGTCCGACGTTAAGCCCCACCTGGCGGCGCACCTACCTGGGCGAGGAGGTCGGTGGGATCACCGCGCTGTCCGTCGACCACGGCGGCTCCCAGGCCACGGGCTACAGCCAAGATCCGTCCGCGCAGGCCGCCGAGCAGTTCAGGAAGGCCCTGGTCAAGCACGGGATCAAGGTCCACGGGAAGCCCGCGAGGGGGACGAAGGCAGGCACCCAGCTCGCCGTACGTCAGGGCGACACCCTGCGCGAGATCGTCGAGTACACGTTGCAGCACAGCGACAACCAGCTCGCCGAGATCCTCGCCCGCCACGTCGGCGTCGCCGAAGGAGCACCGACGTTCGACGGCTCCACCGCGGCGATCACGGCGACGCTGAAGGAGCTCGGCATCGACACCACCGGCCTGGTTCTCGTCGACGGCTCCGGCCTCTCCCGGCAGAACCGGATCCCGCCGACACTGCTGGTGAGCACGCTCCAGACCGCCGCCAGCCCCAACCGCCCCGAGCTCGCCCCGGCGCTGACGGGACTCCCGGTCGCCGGCTGGGTCGGCTCGCTCTCGCGGCGGTTCAACTTCGACGCGGAGCCGGGTCGCGGCCGCGTCCGGGCGAAGACCGGCACCCTCACCGGCGTCTCGGGTCTCTCCGGCATCGCGATCGACGCCCGCGGCACGCCGTTCGTCGTCGTCCTCATGGCCGACGGGTTCAAGCCCGAGCAGACCCTGGACGTACGCGACGCCCTCGATGACGCGATCACGGCCGTCGCGACGTGTCGATGCTCGGCATAGGTCCGGTCGGCTACGGTCGTAGGCATGACCCATCGTGCTGAGGACCCGACCCCGTCCGGAGCGACCATGGTCGACTGGGACCTGGCCGTACGCCTCGGCGCGACGGTCGCCGGAGACGGCCCGATCGTCTCGCGCAGCGAGGCCCAGCATGCCGTCGAGGAACTGCGCGCGGACGCCGCCAAGGCGACCGAGTTCGTGCGTGCCTTCACCGGTCTGGACGCGCCCCGCGACACCGCGCCGGTCCTGGTGGTGGACAGGAGGGGCTGGATCCAGGCCAACGCCGACACCTTCGCCCACGTGATCTCTCCGGTGGTCGACCGGATCACCGCGAAGCGCGCGCCGGGAGTGCTCACCCAGGCGGTCGGCTCCAAGATCAGTGCGGCCGAGGTCGGCGGCCTGCTCGGCTTCATGTCCTCGAAGATCCTCGGCCAGTTCGACCCGTTCTACGGGCCGTCGGGGCGGCTGCTGCTGGTCGCGCCCAACGCCGTCCACGTCGAGCGCGAGCTCGGCCTGGACCCGAGCGACTTCCGGCTGTGGGTCTGCCTCCACGAGGAGACCCACCGGGTCCAGTTCACCGCCAGCCCGTGGATGCGCGACCACCTCTTCGCCCAGATCGAGGGCCTCTCCGACGCGATGGACCCGGCCTCGCTCTTCGACGGCGGGCTGCAGCGCGTCACCGAGGCGCTCAAGGGCAACGGCAGCATCGTGGACGCCTTCGCCAAGCCCGAGCAGAAGGAGATCATCGACCGGGTCACCGGGATGATGTCGCTGCTCGAGGGCCACGCCGACGTGGTCATGGACGATGTCGGCCCCGGCGTGATCCCCAGCGTCACCACGATCCGCAAGGCCTTCAACAAGCGCCGCCAGGGCATCGGCGTCCTCGACCGCCTGCTGCGCCGCCTGCTCGGGCTGGAGGCCAAGATGGCGCAGTACCGCGACGGCGCGAAGTTCGTACGCCACGTCGTGGACCGGGTCGGCATGGAGGAGTTCAACGCCGTCTTCGCCGGCCCCGAGAACCTCCCCTCGAAGGCCGAGATCGTCGACCCGGACGCCTGGGTCACCCGCGTCCTGTGAGTCCGGAGTGAGCCTGCACCCCTCCCTCGCAGCCGTACGCCGCCCGGTCCGTGCCACGCTCGAGCGGCTCGAGCCGGGCGAGAAGGTGATGGTGGCCTGCTCGGGGGGAGCGGACTCCCTGGCGCTGGCCTCCGCCGCGGTCTTCGAGGGCCACAAGCTCGGGCTGCACGTCATCGGCGCGACCGTCGACCACGGGCTGCAGGACGGCAGCGAGGTGCAGGCCGCGAAGGTCGTCGGGCAGCTCGCCGAGATGGGCGTCGACGAGACCGTGACCGCGACGGTGGAGGTCAAGGCCGACGGTGAGGGGCCCGAGGCGGCGGCCCGCCAGGCCCGTTACGCGGTCCTCGACCAGCTCGCCGAGCGCCTCGGCGCGAGCGTGATCCTGCTCGGCCACACCCGTGACGACCAGGCCGAGACGGTGCTGCTGGGCCTCACCAGGGGCTCGGGCGCGCGCAGCCTCTCCGGGATGCGCGCCCGGTTCGACCGCTACCGACGGCCCCTGCTCGACACCACCAGGATCGACACCGAGACCGCCTGCCAGGTCGAGGGGCTCGAGGTCTGGCAGGACCCGCACAACCGCGACTTCGCCTACACCCGCGCGCGCATCCGCCACCGCGTCCTGCCCACGCTCGAGGAGGACCTCGGCCCGGGGGTCGCCGACGCGCTGGCCCGCACCGCGGAGCAGCTCCGTGAGGACGCCGACTTCATCGACGACATCGCCGAGGCGATGCACCGCGAGCTCGGCGGATCCCTTCCGGTCGAGACCCTCGCGCAGTATCCGGCCGCGGTCCGCACCAGAGTCCTCCGGATCGCCGCGCTCGAAGCCGGGAGCCCGCCCGCGGAGCTCACCCGCGAGCACGTCAAGGCCGTCGACGAGCTGGTCACCGGCTGGCGCGGCCAGCGCTGGATCGATCTCCCGGGACACCTGCGTGCGAAGCGTACGGACGGTGGCATCGCCTTCGAATCGGGACCGTTCACGCCGAGCGCTTAGAGTGACGGACATGGACACCGAGTACGTCGGCGACGACCTCGTGAAGACCCTGTTCACCCACGACGAGATCCAGGCGAAGGTCGAAGAGCTGGCCCGCCGGATCGAGAAGGACTACGAGGGCGAGGAGCTGCTCATCGTCGGCGTCCTGCGTGGCGCGGTGATGATCATGGCCGACCTCGCCCGCGCCCTGAACCGCCACGTCGAGATGGACTGGATGGCGGTCTCCTCCTACGGCTCCGGCACCAAGTCGTCCGGCGTGGTGCGGATCCTGAAGGACCTCGACACCGACGTCACCGGCAAGCACGTGCTGGTCGTGGACGAGATCATCGACTCCGGCCTGACCCTGACCTGGCTGACCTCCAACCTCACCAGCCGCGGTCCGGCGAGCATCGAGATCGCCACCCTGCTCCGCAAGCCCGAGGCGGTCAGCATGCCGGTCGACGTGAAGTACGTCGGGTGGGACATCCCCGACGAGTTCGTGGTCGGCTACGGCCTCGACTTCAACGAGAAGTACCGCAACCTGCGCGACATCTCGACCCTCGCGCCGCACATCTACAGCTGAAGCGGAGCCCGAAGCGACAGGCGCGGCTGAGCCCCAGCCGGGCTCAGTCGGCCGGACGCACGCTGGCGATCACCTTCGCGAGCGCTGCGTCCGGGTTCGACCCCTCGGCGCCCCGGTCGGCGACGACCACGAAGAGCGCCTGACCCGACGACGTGGGCACCGACACCACCGTGACCTCGATGGCGGGCACCGGACACGTCTGGCTGAGCGGGGTGACCGTGGCCGTGACGGCGGTCGCCGCGGTCCGGCCCCCGTCGACCTGGACCGTACGTCGCTGACCGAGCGCTCCGGTCGGAGTGCCGCCGCCGTCGTCCTGGGCGGCCGCCTTGGCCCAGTGCATCGCGGTGGCCTCGATCGACCCCTTGTCGGAGATCGAGCCCGGGGTGACGAAGCCGACCAGGGTGTGCCAGTTGTCGTCGCACCAGTCCTCGCCGTAGGTCGCGATGCCGTGCATGAGCGCCGTGACCTCACCGGCGGGTGACTCGAACCCGGCGAGCGTGTCCGGCCCCGGCTCCCAGTCCGGAGGTACGTCGTAGGTCATCTCGTCCTTGGCCGAGGTCACCGGCTGCCAGGCGCCGTCCGGGACCGGTGCGGGCGGGGCCGAGGTGGGTGGTGGCGTGCTCGCCGCCGGCGTCCCCGACGGCGAGGCCGGTGCCGCGGGCTCGTCACCGGAGGCCTGCACCACCAGCCGCGTGGCGACCACGCCGGCGGCGATGACGAGGGCGACCGCGAGGAAGGCCAGCACCCCGATGATCAACCAGGCGACACGGCTGTTGGAGCTGCTCCCGGCAGCAGGCGTCCCCGCCCCGTTCTGGGTCATGTCCACACCCTAGGTCAGCGCTCGGCCGGAGCCGCGCTTTCGCTGATGGCGGAACCGCTCAGGTGGGTTCGGGCACGATTTGGCGTGTACCGTCGTTCTAAATGACGAGCACGCTGCCCTGCGTGCGTGTCTGACCCCGTAACGGTTGAAAGAAGCCTGTGAAGCGCATATTCAAAGGTCCTTGGCTGTGGATCATCCTGGCAGTGCTCGGTGTGATCCTGGCGCTGCAGTATCTGGCCCCTCGCAACGGCGGTGACGAGATCACCACCAGCGAGCTGACCGAGTACATCCAGAAGGACGAGGTCAAGGAGATCACGTTCGTCGACGGCGACCAGGAGATCAAGGCGACCTTGGTCAAGGGTGTCCGCGACGGCGGCGCCGAGGTCACGACCTCGTGGGTCGACGGCGATCAGGAAGCGCTCATCGAGATGGTGCGCAAGACCCAGGCCGAGGGCGACAACCTCAAGGAGTTCAACTCCGAGGTGGCCAAGCCCTCCGTGCTCGGCTCGATCCTGAGCTTCCTGCTTCCGTTCGTGCTGATCATCGTGCTGTTCCTGTTCCTGATGAACTCGGTCCAGGGCGGTGGCGGTCGCGGGGTCATGCAGTTCGCCAAGTCCAAGGCGAAGCTGATCACCAAGGACATGCCGAAGACGACGTTCGCCGACGTCGCCGGTGCGGACGAGGCGGTCGAGGAGCTCCAGGAGATCAAGGAGTTCCTGCAGGAGCCCGCGAAGTTCCAGGCCGTCGGCGCCAAGATCCCCAAGGGTGTGCTGCTCTACGGCCAGCCCGGCACCGGTAAGACCCTGCTCGCGCGTGCTGTCGCGGGCGAGGCCGGGGTGCCGTTCTACTCGATCTCCGGTTCGGACTTCGTCGAGATGTTCGTCGGTGTCGGTGCGAGCCGGGTCCGCGACCTGTTCGAGCAGGCCAAGGAGAACGCCCCCGCCATCGTCTTCATCGACGAGATCGACGCCGTCGGCCGCCACCGCGGTGCCGGCATGGGCGGCGGTCACGACGAGCGCGAGCAGACGCTGAACCAGCTCCTCGTGGAGATGGACGGCTTCGACGTACGCGGCGGGGTCATCCTGATCGCGGCGACCAACCGTCCCGATGTGCTCGACCCGGCGCTGCTGCGCCCTGGCCGCTTCGACCGCCAGATCCAGGTGGACGCTCCCGACCTCGCCGGTCGCGAGAAGATCCTGCAGGTCCACGCCCGTGGCAAGCCGCTGGCCGGCGACATCGACCTCGACTCGGTGGCCCGCCGGACGCCCGGCTTCTCCGGTGCCGACCTGGCCAACGTGCTCAACGAGGCGGCGCTGCTGACCGCCCGCAGCGACCAGAAGCTGATCACCAACAAGGCCCTCGACGAGGCCATCGACCGCGTCATCGCCGGTCCGCAGAAGCGCACGCGTCTGATGAGCGAGCAGGAGAAGCTCATCACCGCCTACCACGAGGGTGGCCACGCGCTGGTCGCCGCTGCGCTGCCGGGGCCGGACGTGGTCCAGAAGATCACGATCCTGCCGCGCGGCAAGGCGCTGGGCTACAACCTGGTCATGCCCGACGACGACCAGTACAGCCAGACCCGGTCCTCGATGCTCAACAAGCTCTCCTACATGCTCGGTGGCCGTGCCGCGGAGGAGCTCATCTTCCACGACCCGACCACGGGTGCCGGCAACGACATCGAGAAGGCGACCAACCTCGCCCGCGCGATGGTCACCCAGTTCGGCATGACCGAGCGTCTCGGTGCGATCAAGCTCGGCGAGTCCAACGGCGAGCCGTTCCTGGGCCGCGACATCGGTCACCAGCGCAACTACTCCGAGGAGGTCGCCGCCGTCGTCGACGACGAGACCAAGAAGCTCCTCGCCACCGCGCACCAGGAGGCCTTCGACATCCTCGAGGAGAACCGGGACGTCCTCGACAACCTGGTGCTGCAGCTCCTCGAGAAGGAGACGCTGTCCAAGCACGAGGTCGCCGAGATCTTCGAGCCGCTGCGTCGCCGCGACCCGCGTCCGGCCTGGACCGGCTCCGACACCCGCCGCCCCTCCGACCGTCCTGCGGTCGAGATCCCGCGGTGGATCGTCGAGCGCGACAAGGAGAACCTCGCCAAGGCGATCCGTGCCGCCGGGAAGCAGTCCGGTGCCCAGTCCGCCAACGGCGTCGACCTCGCCAAGCCGGCCGAGGCCGGCTCGCCCGAGGCCACCCCTCCCGCCTGAGACGGCACACATGTCCGAGAACTTCGATGACGTCGCGCCCGTCCACATCCCCGAGCGGGATGTGGCGGACGTGCCGGTGTTCGATCAGAAGCGGGCCGAGGCGGCCGTGCGCGAGCTGCTCTACGCGATCGGGGAGGACCCCGACCGCGAAGGGCTGCTCGAGACTCCGGCGCGGGTCGCCCGCGCCTACCAGGAGGTGACCCGCGGGCTGCACCAGACGCCCGAGGAGGTGCTCACCACGACGTTCGACCTCGGCCACGACGAGATGGTCCTGGTCCGTGACATCGAGCTCTGGTCGATGTGCGAGCACCACCTGGTGCCGTTCACCGGTGTCGCCCATGTCGGTTACATCCCGGCCGAGTCCGGCAAGATCACCGGGCTGTCCAAGCTGGCCCGGCTGGTCGACGTCTACGCCAAGCGGCCCCAGGTCCAGGAGCGCCTCACCACTCAGGTGGCCGACGCCCTGACCGAGATCCTCGAGGCGCGTGGCGTCATCGTGGTGATCGAGGCCGAGCACCTGTGCATGACGATGCGTGGCGTCAAGAAGGCCGGCGCCCGCACGATCACCAGCGCCGTACGCGGCACGATGCGCTCCAACGCCACCACCCGGGCCGAGGCGATGGCCCTGATCCGGGGCGGGACCCGCTAGCCGGAGCGATGCATCCGGCGGCGAAGCCGCCGGACGAGGCCGCGCAGACCCGCTCGTTCCTGGTGGCGAGCGAGGTCGGCGCGGAGCTCACGGATCAGGGCTCGCTGGCGGCGCAGGCGGCCGGCCTGCCGTTCGAGCCGGGTCTGCTGCTTGCGCGTGGTCGACTCGAGAGCTGCGATCCGCTTGGCCTGGCCCTTCACCGCGCCGGTGAGCTTCTTCTCGAGCTCCCGCTCACGCCGCTTGGCCGCGGTGTCGGTGTGCTCGGAGGCGATCTTCAGGGCATGGATCCGGTCCTCGATGCGCCGCAGGGCGTCATCACCCGACCCGCGGAGCGTGGCGACAGGCGCCGCCGGCTCCAGCGCGGCGAGCTCGGCGTCGTACGCCGCGCCCGACTGGCCGGGCTGTGCAACGTTCGCCAGGCCGGCGTCGTCCAGGAACGCGGTCAGCCGTTTCCAGCCCTCGGCCAGGCGGTTGTGGAAGCTGGTGTAGTCGGCCGCCTGGAACAGCTCGTCGACCGTCGTCCCGGCCTTGGACGAGTCCGGCCTCGAGTCCGGCCTCGAGTCCGGCATCGAGTCGAGCATCGTGTAGGGCAGCCCGTGGTAGTCGCACAGCTCCAGCACGCGCGAGTCGTGGGCGATGACCATGGCAGGCGTCCCGGCGAGCACCGCCGCGACGTTGCCGTGGATCCGCGTGCCGAACGCGAACCGCTGGGTGGCCAGGAACCGCATCCAGGAGCCGGCGTCGAGGAACATCCGGGTGCGGTCCTCGCGGTAGAGCCGGTGGTCGCGGTCGAACCCCATCTCCGGCTGACGGTGCCGGCCCCACTGGAGCATCGCGAAGTCGTGGTGGGTCTGACCGACGTACGTCATGCGCGGGTGCCGGTCGGCGAAGGCGTCGACGTACGTCTCGAACCAGGGTGCGGTCAGCGGGCTCATCGAGACGGCGATCGGGTCCTCGTCGGCGATCGGGGTGGAGCGCTCGTCGCGGACCGTGAGCTCGGGGCCGTTGAGGTAGATCGACGGACAGCCGATGATCTCGACGTGCTCGTCGCCGTAGCCGAGCCGCCGCAGGTACTCGGCGGTGATCTCGCCGCGTACGCCGACCTTCGGGGACCGCTCGAGCACGCTGTCCATGAACCGGCGGTGCAGAGCAGCCAGCTCGTCGCCAGGAGCGGTGTCGAGCTCGTCGAGGGAGAGCTGCGCGCCGATGCCGACGATGGTGGTCGGGATCGTGAGCTGCTCGATGAAGGCGGTCAAGCGTGTCAGCGGGCGGGTGAACTCCGGCCGGAGGGCGTTGGCCAGCGGCACCACGAAGTGGTCGTACTCGTCGTTGGTCGCCGCGACCTCGTCGGCGGTGAACGCGCGTCGCTCATGGATGAAGCGGTTCGCGACGATCTCGGTCCCGGGCACGCTGAGGAGCCGGTGCGTCGAGTCGGCGAAGAGGAGGTTGCCGACGTTCGTGCCGTAGAAGCCGATGCCCCACGCACGTGGGTCGTCCGCCTCGATCACGTCGAAGGGGTCCCTCGCTGAGCGGAGCAGGATCTTGGCCACGATGTCTCCCGGATAAGTGCGTCGGCAAGCAGCCCGGTTCGAGCGGGCCACCTGGTCAAGTCTGCGCCTCCGAAGCCTCCGGATAGGGTCGTGACGTGCAGGTCATGGGGATTGTCAACGTCACGCCCGACTCGTTCAGCGACGGCGGACGGTTCTTGGCGACCGATGACGCGGTGGCTCACGGGCATGCGCTCCTGGAGCAGGGGGCCGACCTGCTCGACATCGGCGGCGAGTCGACCCGTCCGGGCGCGACCAGGCCGCTGGTGGCCGAGGAGCTGGCCCGGGTGGTGCCGGTCATCGAGACGCTGGCCGAGGAGGGGGCGACCCTCTCGGTCGACACGATGCGCCCCGAGGTCGCGGAGGCGGCGGTGAAGGCCGGAGCCAAGATCATCAACGACGTCTCGGGCGGCCTGGCCGACCCCGGGATCCTGAAGGTCGCGGCCGACCACGGTGCGACGTACGTCGTGATGCACTGGCGCGCGCACGGCGCCGAGATGCAGCACGAGGACCATCTCGTCTACGCCGACGGCGTGGTCGCCACCGTCAAGGCGGAGCTCGAGCAGCGGATCGAGGCGGCACGGGCCGCCGGGATCCAGGACGACAACATCGTGGTCGACCCGGGGCTCGGCTTCTCCAAGACGGCCGATGACAACTGGCGGCTGCTGGCGGACGTGGAGGAGTTCCACAAGCTGGGCTTCCCGGTGCTCATCGGGGCCAGCCGCAAGACCTTCCTCGGCCGGCTGCTGGCCGCACCCGACGGCACGCTGCGTCCGGTGACCGAGCGCGAGAGCGCCCACGACGCCATCACTGTGTTTCTCGCGCAACGCGGCGTCTGGGCCACGCGTGTCCATGACGTACGTGCTGCCAAGGACGCCCTCGCGGCGGCAGCGAAACTGAGGAGCGTTCGATGAACATTGCGGAACCTGCCGACGAAATCCAGATCCTCGGCCTGGAGTGCTACGGACACCACGGGGTGTTCGACTTCGAGCGCCGCGAGGGGCAGAAGTTCATCATCGACCTGGTGATCGGCACCGACTCCCGCAAGGCCGCGGAAACGGACGACTTGCAAGACACCGTCGATTACGGAAGTCTCGCGATGGCGGTCAAAACCAATGTTGAGCGCGACCCGGTGGACCTCATCGAAACGCTTGCCCAGCGGATCGCGGACATTTGCCTTGCAGACATCCGCGCACTTTGGGTACGTGTTACGGTTCACAAACCGGGGGCGCCTATCGAAGCGACGTTCAAAGACGTCACCCTGACGATCACCCGGAGGCAGAGCACGTGACAGAGGTACCCAACCCGTACATCATCGACGCCGACACGCTCACCGGGGAGATGCGGCCGATCCGACGGGCGGTGCTGTCGTTGGGCTCCAATCTCGGGGACCGGTTGGCAAATCTGCAGGACGCGTTGAACACTCTCGCCGAGACCCCGGATGTCTGGGTGACCACGATCTCGCCGGTCTACGAGACCGAGCCGGTCGACTCGCCCGAGGGCGCTGAGCTCTACCTCAACGCGATCGTCCTTGCCGACACCACCCTCACCCCGACGCGCCTGCTCGAGCGGGCGCTCACCATCGAGGACGCCTACGGGCGCTCGCGCAGCGGCATCTTCAACGAGCCGCGCACGCTCGACATCGACGTCATCTCGGTCGGCGACAAGATCCTCCAGGAGGAGTCGCTGACGCTGCCGCACCCGCGTGCGCACCAGCGGGCGTTCGTGCTCAAGCCGTGGCTCGACCTGGAGCCGAGCGCCGATCTTCCCGGCGTCGGCCCGATCGCCGAGCTGCTGGAGCAGTCCGACCAGTCCGGCATCACCCGCCGCGACGACCTCGCCCTCGAGCTCTGAGCCGGATCTGAGCACGGCACCCGAGGACCCCGACCAGGGTCCGGAGAAGGATCCCGCCGACGACGAGCGCCGGCTCCGCCCGATGTCGGGCGGAGCCATCACGGCTTGGGCCGTCATCGGGATCGTCGGTGGATGGCTGGCTCACCCCGTGCTGGAGGCCTGGCGCGGGGTGGCTCCGGTCATCACCTGGGCGCAGCCGGTGGTGCTGCTCCTGATCGCGGCGGCCCTCGGCGTGACCGCCTGGATCACCCACCGTCAGCTGCAGGTACGCGGCGAGCGGATCGAGGCTCATCAGGCGGTCAACCGGCTGGTGCTCGCCCGCGCTTGCACCCTGGTCGGCGCACTCCTCGCCGGAGGCTATCTGGGCTACGCGGTGAGCTGGCTGGGCTACGACGCCAACACCGCCGCCGGCGAGCGACTGGTCCGCTCGGCCCTCGCGGCCGTGTCCGGAGGCGCGATCCTCATCGCCGCGCGACTCCTCGAACACGCGTGCCGGGTCCGCAAACAGGATGAAAACTAGCCGTACCGTGGAAGCATGCCTTCCCCATCCGCAACTTCAGTCACACGCAGGCGTCAGCGCAGCACACGCCTGACGGTTGCTGTAGGCCTGCTGGCGCTGGCCGCCGTCACGATCACCGCCGCGGTGGCCTCCGGGTCCTGGCTGGTTGTCGTGATCGCAGCCGTTCTCGGGCTCGCCTGTGGCGCTGCCGCAACCAAGATCACCCACTCCGAGCTTCTCCAGACCCGCCGCGACTGGGCGCGCGACCGCGCCGCGCAGGCGCAGGCCTTCCGTGTCGAGTCGGAGAAGCGGGCCGAGGAGAACGCCGAGTTCCGCGAGCACATGGATGCCAAGCTCGCCGGCCGCGTCCAGGCCGTCGAGGAGCTCGAAGCAGCTCTGGCCGCCGCCCACCAGCGCGCCGCCGAGGCCGTCCGTCGCCGTGGCGAGGAGGCCCGCCGGGCCGCCCAGGCCGAGCTGCGTGGCGAGCAGCTCGAGGCAAGGCTCCAGGCCGTCGAGGCCGACGCCGCGGAGGCGGCGATCCGGGTCGCCGAGCTGGAGTCCGAGCTGGATGCCGTACGTGCCGAGCTGGAGGCCGAGCGCACCAGCTGGACCGGGGCTCAGTCCGCCTGACCAGCGCACGATGCACAGATGTATGGATGGTGACGTGGCGTCAACAGCGTCATGGCACTTTGCGTCGTCACGCGTGAAAACGCGCTGCCACGCTCAAATCGATACTCGGGTGGGTAACTGTCGGAGGTCTGGCTCGTTATGATTTTTCCGAACGGGTAACGCGCCTGCCGCGTCCCTGGGATCTGTGACGACGCTGCGACAAGGGTCGTTGGAAAGGGGAAGCCGGTGACGTTGATCGCCGAACGGGCAGTCACGATCACTGAAGGCTTCGCCTACCTACGCGACCTGATGACCACGTACGCCCGAAGGGCGCCGGTCAGGTCGGTCGCGGTGCTCGGGAACGCTCCGCTGGGGCCCAGCGACGAGCGAGCGCAGGCCATCGACGACTCGGATCTGGTGATCCGGGTCAACAGCTTCGTGCTGGATATCCCGGGTGAGCCGCGCTCCCAGGGATCACGGGCCGACGTGGTGATCTGGAACCGGATCACCCGCCCGACGCGGTTCACCTTCGACCGCTATCGCGAGCGTCTCTACCTCCTCGCCGAACCGATGCGCTTCCATGGCCGCCTCGAGGTGTGGCCGATGTCCTGGCCGCCCGACCTGGGCTTCGTTCCCATCCCGAACGGGGAGCTGCTCACCGGCACCGGCAACGACCTCGACATCCCCTGGCGGACCGAGAAGCTGGCGCCGACCACGGGCTTCACCGCCGCATGGCTGGCGGTCAACCTGTTCCCGGAGTCCGACATCCTGCTGTCCGGGTTCTCGTTCGTCGACAACCCCGGGCAGACGGAGTGGACCTACCAGGCCGGCGGCTCCTCGCCCGTGGCGCCGGAGCATCGGATCGAGGCGGAGGCACGCGTCATGACCGACTGGCTCGAGGAGGAGCGCGTAACCCTATGGCGATGAACCGACTGCGCGGCAAGGTCAACAGATTGGCCGGCTCTGCAGCCGACCTGGACGAGGCTCGGGCCACCATCGAGGAGCTGCGTGCCATCACGGACCGGCAGCGCGTCCGTATCGGCGACCTCGAGCGTGAGCTCGCTCGGGTCAGCCCGCAGGTAGCGGCCCTCGAGGCACGTCTGGAGACCCTGCGTGACACCGTCGAGCGCGGTAACCTCGCGGCCGGAGCGCCCTCGGACGGCCACGTCGACGCCTCCTCGATCTGGGCCGAGATCCAGCGTCAGCAGGAGCAGGTACGCGCTCGTATCACCGCGGCCACGCGTTTCGAGGAGCGGTTGCGAAGGCTCGAGGACGGAGCGACTTAAGGTGAGAATGTGCCGCATCCCGCTCTGAGCATCGTCATCCCGTTTCACAACGTGGAGCCGTTCCTGCAGACGTGCCTGGAGTCGCTCCGCGCCCAGACCTTCTCGGACTTCGAGGTGGTCATGGTCGACGACGCGTCCACCGACGGGTCCGCGACGGTGGCCGATCGGTTCGCATCGAGCGACGCGCGCTTCCGGGTGGTCTCCTCGGAGAAGGTCGGTGTCGGGGTGGCCCGCAACATCGGTGTCGAGGAGAGCAGAGGTGACCTGCTTGCGTTCGTCGACGCCGATGACTACGTCCCGGAGTACGCCTACCAGCTCATGACGGACACGCTGGCGCGCTCGGGCTCAGACTTCGTGGCGGGCAACGCCCGCCGGTTCGACTCGGTGTCGGTCTGGCAGTCGTGGTCCCACCGCCGCCCGTTCGTCACCACCCGCATCGCGACGCACTGCAGCCGGACCCACATCCTGGGCATCGACCGCTACATCTGGAACAAGGTCTACCGGCGCGACTTCTGGGACTCGGCGGGCCTCAGCTACCCCGACATGCTCTACGAGGACTACCCGGTCGCCCTCGCCGCGCACATCCGCGCCCGGCAGGTCGACGTCCTCGCCGAGCCGATCTACTACTGGCGGCACCGCGACGGCGGCGAGGCGTCGATCACGCAGAGCCACTGGAATCTCGACAACCTCCGTGACCGCGTACGTTCGGCCGAGATGCTGTTCGACATGGTCGAGGAGCAGGCTCCCTACCTGTCCGACCTGGTCAAGTCGCATCTCGCGGCGACCGACGTCCAGGTGCTCGCCCGGTCGATCGAGGACCACCCGGCCGACGAGTCCGGCCGCATCTTCGACCTCGCGGAGCGTTACCTGGCGCGGGTCGACGACGCGATCCTCAACCGTCAGGGACCGTTCGAGCGACTCGTGTTCGATCTGCTGAAGCGTCGCCAGCGCGACGCGCTCACGACGTTGACGCGGTATCGGGCCGAGTACGGCACCCAGGCGCCGCTGGCCCGCCGATCGGACGGCTGGTACGCGAAGCTCCCGTCCTTCGAGGACGGCGTGGTCGGCGTCCCGGACTCGGTGTTCCGCCTGGCCCCCGCCTACATGAAGGCCAAGGCGGTGGCGACCGAGGCCTGGTGGAGCGGCTCCCGGGTCGCGGTCCGGGTCAACATCGGCATCAACACCCTCGCGCTCGCGCCCCGAACCCGCTTCCAGGTGTGGCTGGAGAGTCCCACCGGCGGCCGGGTGCCGGTGGAGCACGTTGCGCTGCCGCGAGCGATCCCGTTCGGTCAGGTGGACAGGTCCACGCTCGAGCTGAGCATCGACCCTGCGCGACTGGCCGGTGACCGCCAGTGGCGCCTCATGATCGGCATCCGCAACCGCGACGTCCGCGACGTGATCCAGGTGACGACGTCCGGAGACGGGCGCGAACGCTGGCAGGGCTGGCGGCGCATCGGCAACCGCTGGTGTCGCCCGGGACGCCTCCCCGGCGGCTTCGGGGTCACCGTTCGTGATCTCCCGGACGCCTGGGTGGATCACACCACGGACCTCGGCGACGAGATCGAGATCCGAGGCGCGTTCCGAGGCGCTCCTCCCGAGTCGGCGGAGCTGACGCTCACCGACCGCAGCGGCTCGGTGGTGACCCACCCGCTGACGATCGGCGAACGGGGCGAGCGCGGCATCACCCCGTGGCGGTTGACGGTGCCCGTCGAGGCCGTCCTCGAGAAGTCCGGCCTGGACATGCCCATGGAGGAGATCGTGCCCACCCGGGTGAAGCTGGTCCGGAAGGGACGTACGTCTGCGCTACCGGTGCACCCGGACTTCCTGGGGTCTCGGTCTCTGCTGAAGGGACGCGCGGTGAACGCCACCCGCGACCCGAACGGCTCCTTCGTCATCACCGCGACCCCCGACCGTCCCGTCGTCCACGATGCCTGGTGGCAGGGACAGGATCTGATCCTGCGCGGTCCGGACGGCCCCCGGCTGGAGTCCACCGGGGCGGTGCTGCGGACCTGGCCGACCCCGGAGAAGCCGCTCGACGTCCCCCTGGACGTGGTCGACCGTGACGGGGTCTTCCTGGTCACCGTGCCTGTGGGCACGTTGCGGAGCACCGCGATCGAGCACGGTGCCTGCGAGACGGCCCCGTGGTCGCTGCTGGACGGCCGTGACCACAAGCCGGTCGTGGTGGCCCGTGAGCTCAGCGAACGGGTGCCGCAACCCGCCGCGGCCGAGCCGGCGAAGCTCGAGTTCGGCTGGTCGGACGAGATCCACCTGCGGCTCGTGCCGGCCACGCCCACCGACGCGTGACCGGCTGAGCTCCGCTAACGGGTGACCGCGCGTCGGGCCGCGCGGAGAACCCTTCTGAGCAGGCGGGCCGCGCGGCGCACCCCGGGGACGCGTCCGAAGCCGGCACGCGCCCGCCCGGGGACGGCTGAGGCGCGCTTGGCGACCTTGGTGACGGGGGTGGCCTGCCGAGCGCTCAGCTGGTCCTCCAGCTCCTTGATGCGGTCGTTCAGCGCCGCGACGTCGCGGCGGGCCGCGGTGCGGACCTCATGGGTCATCGTCTGACGCTGGCGCATCTGCTGCTTGAACCAGGTCACCTGGCCGCGCAGCGCCTCGTTCTCGGCCATCAGCCTCTGCTGCTCGCTCGGATCGGCGTCCTGCGGCGCCTGCCGACGTGCGACCACGGGGGTCATGCCGGTCGAGGAGAGCGCGGACTCCCGCCGTCGACGTACCTGACGTACGTCCGCCGCCGTCACCGCGACATCGATGGTCGCCGCGAGCAGGACGGTGAGCTCGTCCCGCCCGCGTCCGGCGGGCCAGGGGTGGCGCCACCCGGTCACGCTGAGGAACGCGGCGAGCTCGTCGAGCAGCCCCAGGAGGACCTCGTCGGCCGACTCGCCGAGCTTCACGGTCGACTCGTGGACGGGGACGACGCGGCCGGCGTCGAGGCCGATCTCGTCGACCTGCAGACCGCACCACTGCTCGGGCGCGTCGGCCACCGCGTCGCGCAGCCGGCGTACGTGGTGGCGAAGGCCTGCCGCGTCCCGGCGAGCCGAGTCGCGCATGGCTTCGATGAGCCAGGACCTCTCGGCAGCGGTCCAGGAGGTCTCGTCACCGGTCCGATCGACACCGACGACCGCGGGGATCGGGTGTAGGCCCCGGGTGACCAGCCAGCCGCCGGCAGCGACCTCGGCGTCCACGGTGTCCAGCGCCTGGCCCAGAGCGGGCTGGACCTCGCGCAACGTGGGCGTCTCCGCGGGCCGGCCGTGAGCGACCGCGAGCGCCACCGAGCAGGCCTCGGGAGCCGCGGCCAGGGTCGGCGAACCGACGTCGGGCCACAGCGTGTAGCCGCGACCGCCGAAGCGTGCGCTCGCGTCCGCGAGGCTTCGCGGGTTCGCACGGTCATGGACGGGGAAGGACCAGTCGGCGTTCTCGTCGGACGCCTCCGGCGTGACCGCCCTGAGCTGCGCGAGCGGGGATCCCGGGTTGGGGACGACCAGCCCCAGACGAGCATCGCCGGTCGCCAGGCCGGCAAGGTGCTCGGAGACCGCGTGCCAGTCCGCCGGGTCGGTGTCGATCGACGCGACCCGGCCGAACCCGTCCAGCGCGAGCACGGCGTCGGCCGGCCGAACGGAGGTGCAGGCACGCAGGTCACCGCAGACGACGTCGACGGACCGGCCGGCGTACCGCTCGGAGACGAGCTCCGCATCGGCGTGCGTACGGAGGACGACGGTCGTCGTCGCGGCGCGGTCGACGACCGCGTCGAGCAGGTCGAGGTCGTGCGGGCCGACGACGAGCAGGTGGGAGGCACCGCTCGCCGCCGCCACGGCGAACCGGGTCAGGACCGGTCCGCGAGGAAGCGCCCGGGCGCCGGCCAGGTCGGACCAGTCGTACATGTCGCCCGGGACGACGCTGTAGGCGGCGACCTTCGCAGCCGTGTCGATGTCGTTCATCCTGTGATCTCCCATCCGAAGAGCGCGCGCAGCTCAGCGGGCGACGCCATGGCATCCAGCCCGAGCTCGCGCACGGTCGTGGCGCGTACTTCCTCTGCGTCGGTCTCCACCCCGTGGAACTCGGGGAAGAGCCGCTTGGCCTGCTCGTTGCCGTCCCGCACGCTGGCGTCACGGACGTCGGCGAAGGTCATCGGGTCGCCGTAGACCGCCACCTCGGCGCCGACGGAGGCGCCGTAGAAGATCGCCGTGGTCAGCCGGTTCGAGGCGACCCGGCGGTGGCGGATCTGCTCGGCGTACTGCTTGTGCAGGAACCGGATGTCCGTGCCCTGGCGCAACGTGCCCCGCTTGCCGTGACAGATGACCCGGAAGCCGGCGTCCTCGTAGCGGCGACGGATCTCGGGCATGTCGTACTCGATCCAGTAGAGACAGACGGTCACCGGGCCCTCCTCGGTGTCCCGGATCTCCGCGATCAGCCGGTCGTGGTCGCCACTGACCTCACCGTGGTCCCAGGTGTGGAACGGGTAGAAGATCGTGCCCTCGCGCTCGGCGGCCGGCGGCACCGGCTCGACGTCCTTCTTGAGCTCGAGCAGGTAGTTCCACGGAGCGCCGATCACGGCATAGTCGCGCCAGCCGACCGCCTGGCCACGACGCAGGTTCGCGTGGGACCAGACGAACTTGGGGAAGCCGTAGGGCGGCTCGTGGCCGGGGCCGAAGCCGTGCAGAAGGTTCCAGCCGTGCTGGAGGACGCCCCAGATCGGGCGCGGCTGCTCGAACGGGAGGCCGCAGTACTCCGAGAGGATGTGGGCGTGTCCGTACCAGTGATTGCTCGTGTCCAAGTCTCAGTCTCCGAGAGCTAGCGAACCGATTCGGCCGGCTCAGGCCGCATGCCGAGGCGTGTCTGAGTGTATGCGTGATTCTCGGCCTTCTTTGACTGCGACCACCAGCACCGAGGACCCGAACGGCAGGTCGAGCCGGGGCAGCAGGCGCTCGTCGATGCGGGTGGCGCCGAGCAGGACCTTCTCGACCGCGGGCGAGACCTCGGGCAGTGGCGCGACGCCACCGTCGGGAAGCTGCTGGGCACCGGCCGGACCGCGCTCCTTGACCCGGGTGACCAGGCGTTGAGCGGCGAACACGGGAAACGTGCCCGCGAAGCCGTACGTCGCGCGCACGGGCGAGAGCCCGGCCGCCGTGACCGCTTCGACCGCCCGCCGCCGGGTGTAGCGCCGGTAGTGGTGGTTGAGGTCGTCGTGACGGGTCCAGGCCCAGGTGTACGCCGGCACGGACATGAGGAGGCGGCCGCCGGGGGCGAGGACGCGCTCGATCTCGGCGAGGGCGGCGGCCTCGGGATCGCAGTGCTCGATGACGTCGAAGGCCGCGACCACGTCGAAGGAGCCGTCGGCGAACGGGAGTCGGTTCGCGGAGCCGCACACGCCGCCGTCGGCCAGGCCACGCGGGTCGACGTCGAGCGAGACGTGCTGCTCGGCGGTGCCCCGGAGCCAGGTCACGCTCGGCCCGTCGGCGCTGCCGACGTCGAGGAGGCGGCGTGGTGTCCCGACGTACGGCTTCATGACGGTCTCGAGGATCCGGGTGCGCGCTCGGTACCACCAGTAGTCGCTCTGGGCGATCGAGGGAGAGCCGCCGGACCTGGTGCCCAGCAGCATGCCCGTTTCGGTCATCGGATGGAGATCTCGCTTACGTGGGTCGACTGATGTTTGTGGCCGGGGGCGGAGGTACCAGCAGCGTAGGCCAGCGCGATCTCATCGGCGGTGCGACGCACGCCGACGGAGAAAGGCGTTTGTGTTCGTCTGTCGAGCTCCGGCCAGACCACGCTGCGGACGCGCAGGTCGCGTGCCTGGCCGGGCGCCCCGGCTCCCGGGATGCGCAGCCGTGCCCGTCGTCTGAAGACCCGGTTGGTCTCGCCGATGACAGCCGAGAGGGTCACTCCGGTGCCGGCCGCCAAGATCTTGACGACGGCGTTCGATCCGGTACGGCCGGCGTGCTCGTGGAGGCCGTCGAGGGCGTCGACGACCATCTCGGCGCAGTCGCCGACATAGAGATAGTCCCGGATGGTGTCGAAGGAGACCCAGACCGGCAGCGGGGTGCCGCGCAGCTGGGCCAGACACAGCTGGGAGACGAGGCCCTGGGGCTTGGCGAGCTTCTGCCCGGGCCCGTAGAGATTGGTGATCCGGCCGAGGAGCGCCACCGACCCGGTCTCGGCGCAGAAGGCGGTCAGCGCCTCCTCCATCGCCAGCTTCGCCCGGCCGTACGCCACCAGCGGACGAGGCTCGGAGAGCTCGGTGAACGGGGGATCGGCCGAGCCGGCATAGACGCCACCGACCGAGGAGGCGAAGAAGAACGCGAGCCGGGTGGTGGGCCGTAGCGCTGCACGGAGGTCGGCGAGCACGTCGCGGAAGAGCGACACCTCGGTCTCGAGCTCGTCCGCCGGGGTGGCCACGACGCCCGCGCCGGCGCACCAGGCGATGTTGACCCGGCCGTCCGGCACGGAGCCGAGGAAGGAGGCGAGCTCGGACCTCAGGACGGCGCGGGCGGCGACCGGGTCGTCCCAGGGCACGCTCACCGTCCGCACGGGCGCTCCGGAGCGCTCCAGCGCGGTGCGTACGTGGCGGCCGAGCAGACCCCCGCCACCGACGACGAGCGCGGGCGGTCGGGACGGATCAGGGGCGCCGGTCACTCGGGGCGACCGGGCCGGGGGCCCTCGCGAAGCGGGCCGTTCGCGGGGTCGCTGACGATGACGTAGAGCGGCTTGCCCATGGCCATGTTGACCGAGACGCCGAGGTATTCGGCGATCACGCCGAGGGTGAGCATGATGGCGCCGGAGCAGACCAGGACGGCGGCCATCAGCGAGGTCCAGCCCTGGACCGGGACCCCGCCGGCGAGGCGCGCGACGACCAGCGCGACCGCCAGCACGATGCCGGACGCCGCGAGCAGGGCGCCGCAGATGCTGACCGCCCGCAGCAGCCGGGTGCCGCCGGTGAGCACCATCCGCCAGAAGTGGGACATCAGGGAACGGTAGTTGTAGCCGGACGGCCGCTCACCCTCCTCGCGCAGCTCCACCGGGCACGTCGCCACGTCCGAGATCACCCAGCTCAGCGCGACGTCGAGGTAGACCCCGTTGGCGGCGTAGGCGGACACGCTGCGGCCGTACTCGCCCAGGATCAGGCGGAAGCTGTTGAACTGCCGGGCGCTTCCCCCGGGCATGAGGCGGTCGATGACCACCTTCGAGCCGCGCGAGGTCAGGTTGCGCAGCGGACCGTGAGGCGCCGCGTTGGTGGGCCGGGCGTAGACGAGGGCGGCCCGCTCCCGGAGCGCGGTGTCGAGCATCGGCCCGATGTAGGCCGGGTCGTGCTGGCCGTCCTCGTCCATCGTGACGATCCAGTCCGATCCCGAGGAGGCCAGACCGGCGAGGGTCGCGGCGTGCTGGCCGAAGTTGCGGCTCAGCCAGATCGGGCGAACGAGGTCGTACTTCTCGGCGAGCTGTCGGATGGCGAGATCCGAGGCGTCCGGGCCGTGGTCGTGCACCACGAGGATCTCGGTGATGCGTCCCTGATGTCCGTCGGGCGTGACGAACGGCTCGGCGAGGTCGACGATCTCGCTCACCAGCTCCGGAAGCGTCTCGGCACCGCGGTAGACGGGGATGACGACGGAGACGGTGTGGGTGAGGGACATCGCTAGGAAAATAGCGCATCCGGAGGGGCTTCGGTGTACTCCGTGTAGTCGTTTTGTTGGCATGATCGCCCGCGTGACTGCAGACCCGGCAACCGTGAGCGTCGCATCCCCCACGAAGCCCCTCTCGGACCGCATGCTTTCGGGACGATCCTGGTCGGGCCTTCTCCCGGGGGTGCTGGTCGTGGGGATGACGCTCGCGCTCGCGATCCGCGTCGCCGGGGTCGACCTCGTCGACGCACTGCTCTTCACCGGCTACGTCCTGGCGTTCCTCACCTTCCCGGGCACCGTGGTGTGGCGAGCGGTCGCCGGACCTGGGCCGGGTCTCGGCAACGACCTGGTGCTCGGCACGATCCTCGGGCTCGTCCTCGAGGCTCCGGTCTACGTGCTGCTGCGGCTGGTCGACCTCACCCAGCTGATCTACGGCTATCCGGTCGCGGTGCTCGTCGGCGTGATGATCGTCCTGCGGCGCCGGGGCCGGGTCGGTCCTGTCGTGATCGGGCGGGCGCGCCTGTGGTCGTGGGCCGGAGCGGCGGTGGCGGGCGTACAGGTGCTTCTGGTTGCGAAGTACGTGTGGTCGCCGCGACCGATCGACGCGCTGCGCGCGCCCTATGTCGACGAGCCCTTCCACCTCGCGATCGCCGGCGATCTGCTGCACCACTTCCCGGCCCAGATGCCCTGGGTCGACGGCACCCCGCTCTTCTACCACTGGCTGGTCTATGTCCACGTCGCGTCCGCGGCGACGGTCACCCACATCGAGCTCATCGTGCTCCTGCGCAGCCTCTCGATCGCGCTGCTCGTCCTGCTCACGGTCGGCGGAGCGTACGCAGCGGCCACCCGCCTCACCGGAAAGACGTGGCCCGGTTTCGTCGCTGTCCTCGTCCTCGCCACGGGCGTGACCCCGGACTTCTTCGGCTGGACGAGCCTGGTCAGCCCCGCACAGCTCGCCTTCGACTCCGTCACCCGGGCCTTCGACAGCCCGACGCACGCTCTGGTGATGCCGCTCCAGATGGTGCTGATGGTGCTGGTCGTCGAGACGGTCCGGGGCGAGCGGTGGCGCTGGCGGCCGTGGCTGCTGACGGTGCTCGTCATGGTCGCCGTGGCCGGCGCGAAGTCGTCGGCGCTGCCGACGGTCATCGCCGGTCTGCTCCTCGCGCTGGTCCTCGCAGCCCTGCTGCGTCGGATGCAGACGGTCCGCACCCTCGGCATCCTGTTCGGCTCGGCGGTCGCCGTCTTCCTGGTCGCTCAGCAGCTGTTCTACGGCGGTGGCACCCGGGCGACCGGCATCGATCTCAACGGGAGCACCGTTCAGCGCCTGGGCATCCTGATGCTGCCGGAGGGCGAGACCCTCCCCGGCTCCGCACCGGTGTCGATCTGGATCTCCTTCACCGTCGGGTTCGTCCTCGTCGCGGTGCCGGTGATCGTGGGCCTGGTGCGTGGCGGCTGGCGACGGCCCGACCGCATCTTCCTGGCAGGCACCTTCGCTGCCGGTGCCGGCGCGTTCATGGTCCTGAGCCATCCGGCGCTGAGCCAGGCGTACTTCCTCCTGGGCGCCGCCGGGTTCTTCGCCGTGGCGACGGCGGTGTCGCTGTCGGACACCCTCCCGGACGACCTGTCACGGCGCGACGGCCTCCGGATCGTCGGCTGCGCCGCTCTCGGCTGGCTCACGGTCGTGGCCGTGAGACTGGTGACAGGCGGTGACATGCCGGCCAGCGGCTCGGCCTTCACGCCGACGCTGCTGACCCAGCTCGTCATCGGGTTGCTGGTGCTCGCCGTGGCCGTCGCCGCCGTGCTGGTGTACGCCAGGCGCTCGTCGCTCGCGGCCGTCCCGGCCGTCGTGGCGCTGATGCTGGGGGTCATGCTCTCCGGGGCACCGCAGACCGTCGCTCTGGCCACGATCGGGCCGGCGGTCCCCCGGGAGCCCGACACCGACATCATCGGCCCGGGTGGGGTCGCCGCCGCACGGTTCGTCCGCGAGCGCTCGCAGCCGGACGACCTGATCGCGACCAACGCCCACTGCATCGGGCTCCCCGTGCCCGACTGCGACCGCCGGAACTTCTGGATCGCGGCGTACGCCGAGCGCCGGGTCCTGGTGGAGGGGTGGGCCTACATCGACCCGCTCGTGGTCGGGCTGCCGTCCACCGATCTCAACAACTCGGCCTACCTGCCGTTCTGGGACCCGGAGCTGCTCGCGGCCAACGACGCGGCCGTCACGGACCCGTCACCGGCGACGATCACGACGCTGCGCGAGGAGCACGGGGTCGACTGGATCGTCGTCGACCGTCGTTATCGGGCCGACCTCCCGGGGCTGCGCCGCGAGCTCGGCCAGCCGCGGTTCAAGCGCGGGCTCTACTCCGTGTTCGACCTGCATCGGGCCGGCGGCCGCTGACGATCGGGTCTGTCAGCGGCGCAGGACGCTGCGGAGAAGCCTGCGCCGCGGCGGTGGCGCCGCCGCCCTCCTGCGGGCGCGGGCCTCCTCGACCTCCTGCTCGATCTCCTCCGGCATCGTGTGCAGGCCCTGCATGACCAGCTTCACGACCTGCATCACCTCATCGCCCGGGATCTCGGCGTAGTCGCCGATGTTGTAGTCGGGGAAGGTGCTGTTCTCGATCATGTCGGTGAAGGAGAAGCCGCCGAGCTTGCCGATGAGGAGGTTGTCCTCGCGATAGTCGTCGAGAAGCTCCTGGCGGAACTCCGAGGTCATGTAGACCGCGCTGGAGTTGTTCCAGCCGAGCTGGGTCGCCTTGGTGACGAGCTCGCCGCGGAGGATCTGGATCCACTTGAGCCGAGTGGCCTTGTAGGAGTCGACGCCACGGAGCCGGCCCCGCATCGGTGCCGCGGCCACGATCGGAGCCAGGTGTCGCGCGGTCTCGACGGTCCGCCAGCCGGAGCCGACGTTGCTCGAGGCCGCCCCCTCGCCCTGGAGCGGGAGCTCGCACGTGCTGAGGAAGTCCGCGACGGCGTTGCCGTGGCGCAGCTCCTTGCGGATGAAGGGGCGAAGCCGCAGGTCGACGTCGGGGATGGCCGTGGTGATGGTGTCCGCGAACTGCCCGTAGCGCAGGAAGCTCATGTCGAGGGGTGACCACTCGCGGAAGTCCTCGAAGGGGAGATCGACCAGCTCGGCGTGCTCGGGTCGCATCACCATCAGTCGCTCGACGTAGAAGGCGTTGTAGAACGTGGCCTGGTCGCGGACGTAGTGGACCCAGCGGACCTTCGCGCCCGCCTGGCGGGCGTACTCGCCGATCGCGCTGATGTGCTCGGGCTTGAGCAGCGAGAACGCCTCGCAGGAGATCACGGTGGTCTCGGCGGTGCCCGAGGCGATCGACTCGACGAGCTGCTCCCACGTGCCGAGGGAGGGCGTGAAGAGCACCTCGCCGAGGAGCTGGGAGTAGAGGTTCTGGTGCTGGACGCTGTGCGTGCCCCGGCCGATCGTCGGGTAGGAGACCTCGGGAGGGAGGGTCCCCTCGCGGCTCGCACGGGCGAGGAAGGTCTGGATCGCCGTGCTCCCGGTCTTGAACGTGCCGGAATGGACGATCAGAGTCTTCTGCATGCACCTCTCCATAGGTCGCTGCTGGGATGGGGTGCGGCGCGACGTCCCCGCGTGGCACGAATCTTACCCGCCGGGGCTTATCGGCCGAGCTTCTTCTGCTCGATCTGAGCGTTGATCTCGACCAGCTCGGGATGGGCCTCCAGCAGGGCGACGAGGCCACCGGTGTCGAGACGATGGGCGTCGTGGTCCTCGATGAGGATCTGCAGGAGCCGCAGGTCCTCGGGGGTGTCGAGGGTGATCCGGTACGCCGAGGCGTCCCGCTCCCACGGCAGGTTGAGCCGGGGCCGGGCGTCGTCGGTGTAGAGCCACGGGGTGACGTGCTCGCGGTGCGGCGTCTCGGTCGCGAGCCGGTCGGCCTCCAGCAGCGCCTCCGCGGAGAAGACCTCGAAGTCGAGGCCTCGCGGGTAGGTGCGCGCCAGGGCGTTGCTGGCATAGAGGGCGGGATCACCGGCGGCGACCCAGGCGTCGATGCCGCGGCGTACGACCTCGCCGTCGATCAGGGGACAGTCGCTGGTCACCCGGACGACGACGTCGGGCTGGAACTCCCGCACCGCCAGCGCGAAGCGCGACAGCACGTCGTGCTCGCTGCCGCGGACCACCCCGGCGCCGAGCTTGTCGGCCAGGACCGCGACCGGATCGTCGTCGAGGTTCGTGGTCGTCGCGACGATCACCGGCAGCCCGGCCGCGGTGAGCCGGGCGAGGTGGTGCTCGAGCATGGTGACGCCCGCCGCCTCGAGAAGGACCTTGCCCGGGAGGCGGGTGCTGGTCATCCGCGCCTGGGTGATCACCGCGGTCTTCACAGGACCTCGATCAGCGTCTCGACGACCTGGTCGACCTGGTCGTCGGTCAGGTCGGGGTACAGCGGCAGGGAGAGCTCCTCGGCGTAGAACGCCTCCGCGTTCGGGCACATCCCGCGCCGGTAGCCCAGGTCGGCATAGACCGGGTGCCAGTAGACCGGGATGTAGTTGACCTGTACGCCGATGCCGGCCGCCCGCATCTTCTCGAAGACCTCGCGGCGACGGTCCTCGAGGATCCGCACCGGGTAGAGGTGCCACGCCGGGTCGACGCCCTCGCGTTGGACCGGCAGCCGCAGCCCGTCGACGTCGGCGAGCGCGGCGTGGTAGCGGGCGGTGATCTCGGCACGCCGCTGCTTGAACCCGGCCAGGCGTTTCAGCTGGGAGAGGCCGAAGGCGCACTGCAGGTCGGTGAGCCGGTAGTTGAGCCCGAGCTCGTGGACCTCCTGGTGCCACGGCCCCTCGTCCTTGATCCGGAACCGGTCGGCGTCGCGCACCAGCCCCACGAAGTGGAACTCGTGGGCCCGCTGCGCGATGGCGGGATCCTTGGCGACGACGGCGCCACCCTCGGCGGTGGTGAGGTTCTTGGTCGGGAAGAACGAGAGCGTGGTCAGGTCGGCCAGGTCCCCGACCGGGCGTCCACCGGACGAGCCACCGATCGAGTGGGCCGCGTCGGCCAGGGTCAGTGCGCCGACCCGGTCGGCGATCGGCTGCAGCGCGGCGTAGTCGGCCGGGTGGCCCGCGTAGTCGACGGCGGCGATCACCTTGGTGTGGTCGGTGACGAGGGCGTCGACGGCGGCCGGGTCGATCAGCGCCGTGTCCGGATCGACGTCGGCGAAGACGACCTTCGCACCGAGCAGCGAGGCCCCCGACGCGGTCGCGACGAACGTCATCGGCGTGGTGACCACCTCGTCGCCGGCGCCCACCCCGGCGGCGGCGTAGGCGATGTGGAGGGCTGCGGTGCCGGAGGTGCACGAGACCACCCGGTGCCCGCCGACCAGGTCGGAGAGCGCCTGCTCGAACGCGGCGACCGTCGGGCCGGTGGTGAGCCAGTCGCCGCGCAGGATCGCCGTGACTGCCTCGATGTCCTCCTCGGAGACCGACTGGCGGCCGTACGGAAGCATGCTCAGATCCCCGACTCCAGGACCTGACGGAGGTCGTCGGCGTCGTACCAGATGTCGTTCTTGTCCGAGGCGCAGTGGAAGCCGTCGGGGACCGGCACGGCGTCCATGATCGGCTTGTAGCCCCACTGCGGGTTCTCCGGCTCGATCACGTAGTACTTCCCGTCGCGGATGCTGACCGCGCGCCGGCCCTCCTCCGGGCTGATCATCTCCTCGTGGAGCTTCTCGCCGGGGCGCAGGCCGATGTCGACGAAGCTGGCGTCGGGGGCGACCGCCTTCGCCAGGTCGATGACCTTGTGGGAGGGGATGTGCGGGACGAGCAGCTCGCCGCCCTGCATGAGCTCGAAGGTGTCGAGCACCATCTGCACCGCCTGCGGCAGCGTGATCAGGAACCGGGTGCACCGCATGTCGGTGATCCCGAGCGCCTCGCCGCGCTCGGCCATCGCCTTCCACTTCGGGAGGATCGAGCCGCGCGAGCCGGTCACGTTGCCGTAGCGCACCACGGAGAACCGGGTCTCGTAGGAGGAGGCGTAGTTGTTGCCGAGGATGAAGATCTTGTCGGCCGTCAGCTTGGTCGCGCCGTAGAGGTTGATCGGCGAGGAGGCCTTGTCCGTCGAGAGGGCGACCACCTTCTTGACGCCGGCGTCGATGGAGGCCTCGACGACGTTCTGCGAGCCCAGGACGTTGGTCTTGATGAACTCGAAGGGGTTGTACTCCCCGGTGTCGACCTGCTTGAGCGCGGCGGCGTGGACGACGTAGTCGACGCCGTGGAGCGCCCGGTGGAGGCGGTCGCGATCGCGGATGTCGCCGATGAACCAGCGCAGCCGCGGGTCGTTGCCGAACAGCTGGCGGCACTCGTACTGCTTCAGCTCGTCACGCGAGAAGACGATCACGCGCCTCGGGTTGAGGTTGTCCAGGACGTGGCGGATGAACGCCTTCCCGAACGATCCGGTCCCGCCGGTGACCAGGATGCTGGCGCCATCGAGAGGATGGTTGATCGGGGCGTCGGACTCACGAACGTCCGAATTGGGCACGGTCACAGGGATGCTCTCTACTCTGGGCCTCACTGGTGCGCCAACGATACGGCGCGCAAAAGGTGACACATGCCGTGCCGTCCGCCGAAACGGACGAATCCGAGAGGTTGCGCATCCATGTCGGTGAGACCGGTCGAGGCCGAAGGTCGGTGCGTGGCCATGGTGTGTGACGCCGGTCCCGACGTCGGGATCGGGCACGTCATGCGCTGTCTGGCGCTCGGGGAGGAGCTCGTCGCCCGAGGCGTACGCGTCGTGATGGTCGCGGACCTCGACCTCGTGCCGTGGGCGGCGGAGCAGGTGCGACGCCGGGGGATCGAGATCGCCTCGCCGGGACCGGGCGACGTCCGCGACGTCCTCATCCGCCTCGACGCGGCCTCGGTGGTCGTGGACTCCTATCTCCTCTCGGCATCGGTCTACGCCGACCTGAGGAGACGCTGGCCGCTGCTGGCGCTCACCGACGGCGACCCGCGCGGACGCGAGGCCGACCTGTACCTGGACCAGAACCTCGGCGCGGAGGCCTCCGCCTGGGCCGTCCCGGAGGGGTCCAGGCATCTCGGTGGTCTCGACTACGCCCAGCAGCGACGCGACATCGTCCGGCAGCGTCCGAGCGCGCCCAAGACCGCCGCCGACGAGCACACGCCGCTGCGGGTGCTGGCGTTCTTCGGTGGCACCGACGCCTTCGGGGTCGCACCGCGGGTCGTGCGCCTGGTCGCGCAGGCGGGGAACGCCGTGGAGCTGACCGCCGTCGCCGCCACCCCGGAGCTGGCCGAGGAGATCGCCGGCATCGAGCCGGCGCCGGGCCAGGCCGTCCACGTGATCGGGCCGACCGACACCCTGGCCGAGCTCGTCGCCGACGCGGACGTGGTGCTCAGCGCCGCCGGCACCTCGGCCTGGGAGCTCTTCTGCCTCGGCGCGGCGGTCGGGTTCGTCTGCGTCGCCGACAACCAGAAGGACGCGTACGTCCGGATGGACGAGGACGGCCTGGCCGTGGGGGTCGCCACCCTCGACGAGCTCTCCGACGACCCCGCCGGTGCGGTCCTACGACTTCAGCAGCTGCTCACCGATCCGGATCTCCGCGCCCGCCTCCGCGCCCGGGTCTGGTCCAAGGTCGATGGCCTCGGCCCCGCCCGTGTCGCCGACGCCCTGCTGTCCCTGGCCCGAACCCGCCGAGTCGGCGCATCCTGACCGGGGTTTTGGTCAGACCAGGTCCCAGCTCAGGGGGGTGCCGGCGGCGGCGTCCTGGGTGAACGGACGACCGAGGACGATGTCGATGTCGGCCGGCGGGAGACCGTCGGCGGGACGTACGGAACGGACGTTGTCGGGGGAGACCGGCTCGCCGGCCTTCACGTCGCGGGTGACGAAGAGCGAACGACGGAACCGCAAGCCCTCACGCTCGGCGGTCTTCGGGCCGATCCGGGCCTCGCCGAGCGCCTGCCAGGCGATCTTCGTCTCGCTGACCAGCGAGGCGAACTCGTGCGGCTCCAGGGAGAAGTCGGAGTCGACGGCACCGTCCGCGCGCGAGAGCGTGATGTGCTTCTCGATCACGCAGGCGCCGAGGGCGACGGCCGCGACCGAGGCGCCGATGCCGAGCGTGTGGTCGGAGAGGCCGACGGCGACGTCGAGCCCGTCGCGCAGCACCGGGATCCCGCGGAGGTTGGAGGCCTCCGGAGGAGCCGGGTAGGACGCGGTGCAGGCCAGCACGACGAGGTCGTCGTTGCCGGTCGCCCGTGCCGTACGCACCGCCGCGTCGATCTCGGCGAGGGTCGCGGTGCCGGTGGAGATGATCGTCGGCAACCCGGTCTCGGCGATCGCCCGGACCAGCGGCAGGTCGGTGATCTCGGAGGAGGCCGACTTCAGCATCGGGACCCCGAGCTTGACCAGGAAGTCGACCGCGGTCGGGTCGAAGGCGGCGGAGAAGGGGACCATGCCCAGCTCGGAGGCCAGCGCGAAGATCGGCTCGTGCCACTCCCACGGCGTGTGTGCCTCCTCGTAGAGCTCGTGGAGGCGGCGGTCGGGCCACAGCGGGTGGTCGGCCGAGAGCCGGAAGGCCGGGGTGTCGACGTCGAGGGTGATCGTGTCGGCGGTGTAGGTCTGGATCTTGAGCGCGTGCGCGCCCGCCTCGCCCGCGGCGCGCACGATGTCGAGCGCCCGCTCCAGGTCGCCGCCGTGGTTGCCGGACATCTCCGCGATCACGAACGGCTCGTGACCGGGGCCGATCAGCCGGTCGCCGACGGCGATCTCGTGGACGGTCATCACTGCTCCTTGCCGGAACGTCGGGTGGGTCGGTCGTCGCGGTGCAGCCGGACCGGGATCGCGGTCACGGAGGCATCGCCGACGGTCTGCTCGAAAGGCTCGCCCTCGGTGAAACCGAGCCGGCGGTTCATCGCGCGCACGGACTCGTTGTGGGGGAGCACCTCGCCCTCCAGGACGTCGACGTCGAGCCCGTCCGGTCCGGGGGCGAAGGCGTACGCAACGGCCTCACGCATGATCTTGGTCCACGCCAGCAGCGCGGTGCCGTCGGCGGTGGTGCCGTCGTGGTCGAGGTAGAAGCCCCACGAGGCGCTCCTCGCGGCGGGGTCGTGGTCGAAGAAGCTCACCACGCCGAGCGGACGGGCGGCGTACTCGAACATGAGCACCCGCCGGCTCGGGTCCTGAGCGACCCGGGACCACCAGGCGGCGTGCTCCTCGGCGGTGATCAGGTGCTGGTGGATGCTCACCGACCGGTTCGCGTCCTGGTTGCGCCACGCCAGCATGCTCGTCAGGTCGGCGTCGGTCGCCGGTCGTAACATCGGTCTCCTCGGACGTCATGGGATGCGCCCTCACGTTATATGGTCCGAGGCCATGGAGACTCTTGACCGACCGGCGGTCCGCAAGCTGATGGCCGAGGTGTTGGCCGTGCAGGGGAAGACGCTTCCGGAGGACGACGCCGCGAAGCTGGCCGACATCGGTTTCCGCTCCCTCGACTTCTCCGAGCTCGCGCTCCGGGTCGAGGACGAGATCGGGGACGAGCTCAACTTCGAGGCGGCCGGGCTCCGCTCGATCGAGACGATCGGAGACGTGCTCGACCTGCTCGTGGAGATCCAGGGGCAGTGATCGCCGACAACCTCGTCGTCGATGCCGCGAGCGGTCGCCGGACGACGTGGCGCGAGCTCGCGCAGCGGTCGGGCGGGACGCGACCGACACCGACGGCGTACGCGGTCGAGCGCAGCGTCGACGCGCTGCCGGCGGTCGCCGGGCTGAAGGACGGTGGCGAGCTGCTCGTCGTCGCCGCCGGTCGGCTCGACGACTCGCTCGCCGAGGAGCTGCGTGGAGCCGGGTTCGACCTGGCTGCCGGGGGAGAGGTGCAGGCGGCGACCGTCCCGCGTACGGCCGAGGACGGCCGCGTCTGGTTGCTCACCTCCGGCTCGACCGGCCGGCCCAAGCGGGTCGGTCACACCCTGGCGTCGCTCTCGACCGTGACCGGCGAGCTGGCCCCGCGCACCTGGCTGTGCCCCTACTCGCCCGGCACCTACGCCTGGTGGCAGGTGGTCACCCTCGGGCTGGGCGTGCCGGGCCAGGACCTGGTTCTCGTCGACCCGGCCGACCTGGACGACTGGGTGGCGCCCGCGCTCGAGCACGGCGTCACCGCGGTCTCCGGGACCCCGACGTTCTGGCGACGTACGCTGATGCGCCACGGCGCCGAGCTGCAGAAGCTGCCGCTCGAGCAGGTGACGCTGGGCGGCGAGCCGGTCGACCAGGCGGTGCTGACGCAGCTGGGCGAGGCCTTCCCGGACGCGCGCGTGTCCTGGATCTACGCCTCCTCCGAGGTGGGCGCCTCGATCGTCGTCCACGACGGCCGCGCCGGGTTCCCGGTGGAGTGGCTGGACCGCGACGTCCCCGGCCGCCCGCGACTCGCCGTGGTCGAGGGCGAGCTGGTGATCACCTCGCCGCACCACGGCGTCGACGCCACCGGTGCGGAGCTGGCCGGTGCCGTACGCACCGGCGACGCCGCCCGCATCGAGGACGGCCGGGTGCTGGTCACCGGTCGCCTGGACCGCGACGAGATCAACGTCGGCGGCTCCAAGGTGTCGGCCGGTGCCGTCCGTGACCTGTTGCAGTCCCACCCCGCGATCGCCTGGGCGGCCGTACGCGGCCGGAAGGCGCCGCTGGTCGGCACCATGGTCGTCGCCGACGTGGTCGCCGACCAGGACTCCGGCGTGACCGCCGAGGACCTGACCCGTTGGGCCGCCGAGCGGCTGCCCGAGTACGCCGTCCCGCGGCGCATCACGATGCTTGCCGAGATCCCGGCCAAGGAGACGCTGAAGAGCGATGTCTGATTTCCGACCCATCCCGCCCGCCTCCGTGGTGCTGGTCTCCGGCGCCTCGCGCGGCCTCGGCCTCGCCATCGTCGCCGACCTGCTCGAGCGCGGTGTGAAGGTCGCGGCCTTCGCACGCACGGTGACCCCCGAGCTCGAGGCGCTCGCCACGAAGCACCCCGAGGCCACCCACATCGGCTCGGTCGACGTGACCGACGAGAAGGCCGCCCAGGCGTTCGTCAAGGAGGTCGAGGCGACGCTCGGCGTCATCGACGGCCTGGTCAACAACGCCGCGATCGGGCAGGACTCGCTGCACGTGCACACCTCGTCGGACCGGATCGCGCAGATCATCGAGACCAACCTGACCGCGCCCCTGGTGCTCACCCGGTTCGTGCTGCGGCGCCTGATCGGCAAGGGCCTGACCGGCCGGGTCGTCAACGTGACCTCCATCTGTGGTCAGCGTGGTTACCAGGGCCTGGTGGCCTACTCGGCCACCAAGGGAGGTCTCGACGCGGCGACCCGCTCGCTGGCCCGCGAGCTCGGTGGCCGGGTGCTGGTCAACGCGGTCGCTCCCGGCTTCTTCGCCTCGGAGATGTCCGCGGTGCTCGGTGCGAACCAGCTCGAGTCGATCGCGCGGCGCACACCCTCGGGGGCGATGACCACCCCCGAGGACGTCGTGCCGACCGTGCGGATGCTGCTGCTCGAGCAGACCAACATCAACGGCCAGTCGATCGTCATCGACGGCGGCGGCTCGATCTGATGCCCGAGGGCCGGCTCCGCGTCGGCAGCGACGCCGAGCTCGCCGGCTATCGCGCCCGCAGCCACCTCCACGACGGCCGGGTGGTCGCCTGGGTGGGTTCCTACGACGTGCCGGTGGCGGTCGACGCCGAGGTGGAGCGTACGGTCCCGGCGGCGCTCGCGAGGCGGTTCGGCACGGACGGGTTCTGGGCACGATGGACCCGCGCGGAGTGCGTCGCGAAGCTCACCGGCCGCGGGGTCCTCGACCTGGTGGACCTGATGGCCGACGACCCCGGCGCGGGCGACCGGCCCGGCGCCGAGGTCCGCCTGAGCACCGTACGTCTGCCGGGCGGCATCGTGGTCTCGATCGGCACGCTCGAGCGGCCGAGGTTCCCCGAGGGGTATCGGCCGGAGTGCGGGAGACTGTTCGTTCGCCTGTAACCTCTGGGTTCGATCAGATTCGCGGGTGCGTCATCCGGGTCGCAGCCGAACCGAGAGGGATTGTGCATGGGTCAGGGAATCGTCGACGTCCTGCGTCGCGCCGAACGAAGGATGCCTCAGGGCGTCCGTCGACTGGCTCGTGACGCCGGGCATCGTGTTCTCGGCCACGAGCGCGGTCCGCTCGTCTCCGTCGTGGTGACGGTGACCGACCTGGACAAGCAGTACCTCGCCGAGTCGCTCCTCTCCGTGCGCGAGCAGACCCACACCACCCTCGAGATCCTCGTCGCGCCCTATGGCGAGGCCAGCGTGGTGAGCGACCAGATCCTCGCCGACCTCCCCGGCGACTACCGGCTGCGGCTGCTGGACAGCTCTGCGACGCAGGCCGAGGCCCGCGACCGTGGTGGCCGCGCCGCCCGGGGGGCCTACGTCTGCTTCCTGCTCGCTGCCGACCTCCTCACCCCGAACGCGATGCGCACACTGGTCACCTCCCTGGAGGCCAGCGGGTCCGATCTCGCGGTCGGTCGCATCGAGAGCCGCCAGCGGCTCTCCCCGCCGGTGGTGCCGGCCTACGACCTCGTGCACGCGGAGAACCGCTCCGGTCTCACCCTGGCCGAGTTCCCCGAGGCGCTGAGCGACGTCGGCGTGAGCAACCGGCTCTTCCGCACCTCGTTCTGGCGCCGGCAGGGCTTCAGCTTCGGGGGCCGTGGCGGTGCCGACGCGGTGGGGTTCGACGGCTATCTGAAGGCCAACCGCTTCGACGTGGTCACCGCGCCGGTGTGCGTGGACATGGACCGTGCCGACGGCACCCCGGTCGAGCAGCTCCACGACCAGACCCTCGGGATGGCGGAGTGGATCGAGCAGACCCGGTCGACCTGGGTCGCGATCGGCGAGCTGGCCTCCGGCCTGCGCGACCACTGGGCGCTCGGCGGGCTCGCCGGCCGCGCCAACACCATCCTCGGTGACGTCGAGCGGATGAGCGCCGAGCAGTGGACCAGCCTGCGCGACCTCGTCATCGAGATCGAGCGCGACGTCTCCTCGGAGGTGTGGCTCAAGCTGCCCGTCGAGGTGCGGGCCCGGCTCAGCTACCTCATCGCCGACCGGCGCGAGGAGCTGACCGCGTTCGTCGCGTCGCGCTGGTTCGAGCGCGGCAACCTGCGCACCGAGGTCGTCGGTGGCCAGGTGCGCGGGATCTTCCCCGACACGGACCTGCCGGCGGCCGTGACCACGCTCAACGAGCACGAGACGCCGGCGCGGGTGCTGGTGCGCGACGTACGCCCGCTCGACTCCGACCGGGTCGTGGTCGACCTGGTGGCGCGGATCGAGCTCGTCGACCTCGCCGAGGCGACCCCGTTCTTCACCGCGCGGCTGGTGCCGGACCTGGTCGACGCCGAGGACGAGTACGGCGCCGCGAGCGACCCCGACGCAGCGCTCCCCGACCCGATCGACCTGACCGTGACGCCGCGGCGTGACGAGCAGGCCAACATGACCATCGGTCACAAGTACCAGGACTACCGCGCCGGCGGGTGCCGCACCGAGATCGACCTCACCCGGCTCACCGCCGGGCGCTGGCACCTCGAGGTCACCGTCGGCGTCGACGGCGTCGTCCGCACCACCAGCGAGGTCCAGATCGACACGCGCGGCCCGGCGGGCAACCTGGCGACGCGCTACCGGCCGAGGGTCCACACCTCCGCCGGCCTGTCGGTGGCCTGCGACCGTTTCCTGGACCAGCTCAGCTTCCGCGCCGTCCCGACGACGGCCACCTCCTTGGAGCAGGCGCAGGTCGAGGGCCGCAGCGTCTCGCTGACCCTGGCCGGCGAGCTGCCGCAGGCCGTGCGGGCGATCGGTGGCGGCGTACGCGTCGAGGCGCCCGTCAAGGACGGCAAGGTCACGCTCAGCCTGCCCACCCACGGTGCCGTCGAGCCCGGGGTGCCCGCCGCCTGGCGGCTGGAGACGCTCCAGGACGGGACCTCGGGCCGGATCGTCTGGAACGACCCGCTCGGTGAGCCGTGGGTCGGCGAACGCGGTGGCAGCGTGCTGGCCTCGCGAGACGGCCGCGGCTACGCCCAGATCATCGAGGTGGCCGACACCGTCGCCATCGACCGCGTCGAGCTCGGCGAGGGCCGCATCACCGTGCGGGGCCACTGGCTCAGCTCGATCCCGAAGCACGCCCGGCTGACCCTCGCCGGCTCGCGGCACAGCGAGACCGTCAAGATCGACACCGGCCCTGATGGCAGCACCGCCGCGTTCGAGGTCGTCTTCTCGCTGCGCTGGGACGAGTGGGGTCTGGGCGAGTCCGTCCTGCCCAGCGGCGTCTACCAGTTCCAGCTCACCTGCGGTGCCAAGCGCCCGGGCAACGTCCGCCACACCACCGCGTTCCTCGAGCACCAGGCCGAGTTCCAGACCAGTGACGAGGTCCGGCTGCGCCCGGTCAACGGCAACGGTCCGGGAGTCACCCTGCAGCCGCCGATCCCCGTCGAGCACGCCGGCAGCTACGCCCACAACCTCGCCCGCGAGCGCGTCCTGGCGGCCGAGGAGCCGATCGACGAGTCCGCGGTCTACCTCTCCACCTACGCCGGCTCGACCGCCACCGACTCCCAGCTCGCGATCCACGAGCACCTGCGCCGCACCCGGCCCGACCTCACCCTCTACTGGGGCGTCGCCGACCACGCCTCCCGGGTCCCCGAGGGCGGCATCCCGGTCGTGCTGCAGAGCCCGGAGTGGTACCGGGTCATCGGCACCGCCAAGTACCTCGTGCAGAACATCGACTTCGACCGCTGGTGGCGCAAGCGGGAGGGGCAGCGGTTCCTGCAGACCTTCCACGGCTACCCGGCCAAGTCGATGGGCCTGCGGATGTGGCGCGCGAAGATGTTCTCGCCGCTGCGCTGCGAGGCCGAGCTCGACCGTACGACCGCCGGGTGGGACCTGATCCTGACCCCGACGCCGGAGATGGACCGCTACTACCGCGAGGAGTACGCCTACGACGGCCCGATCCACAGCGAGGGCTATCCGCGCGACGACGCGCTGGTCCGCCCCTCGGCGGCGGATGACCGCGAGCGTACGCGCAACCTGCTCGGGATCGGCTCCCACCAGAAGGTGGTCCTCTACGCCCCGACCTGGCGGGACCACCTGGCGCTCAACTACCGCTCGGCGAAGATGGTCGAGCACCTCGACGTGGTCGCGGCCAGCGAGGCGCTCGGCGACGAGTACGTCATCCTGCTGCGCGGTCACCGGTTCAACTCCAAGGGGAGCGAGCGCAGCGAGCGCACCGCCCGGATCATCGACGTCACCGACTACCCGGAGATCAACGACCTGATCCTGGCCTCCGACGCGGCGGTGCTCGACTACTCCAGCCTGCGCTTCGACTTCGCCCTCACCGGGCGGCCGATGGTGTTCCTGGTGCCCGACCTGTCCGACTACACCGGCGGCATCCGCGGCTTCCTCTACGACTACGCCGACACCGCCCCCGGGCCGATGCTCGACACCGCCGAGGAGGTCGTCGCGGCCCTGTCCGACCTCGACCGGCTCGAGGCGGAGCACCGCGACCGGATCGCCGAGTTCAACGCCAAGTACCAGTACACCCAGGACGGCAAGGCGACCGAGCGGGTGGTCGAGGCCTTCTTCGACAAGCCCAGCTTCGACAAGTCCTGATCGGGATCCACCAAGCAACGATGGCGCCGCCCCGTAGGGGCGGCGCCATCGCTTTGTCGCTAGATCAGGGCAGGCGGGCGAGAGCCGGCTTGGCCACCGAGGTCTTCTCGGGGATCGCGTTCCAGCGCTCGGGCAGGACCACGCGGTGCGGGCCGACCTCGAGGAGGAGCGCGGCGCGGTAGGTCATCCCGTAGGTCTCGACATAGGGCGCGAGCGAGCTGAGCAGGTCCCGAGTGCGCCACTGGGCGGCGTCGAGCACGAGCACCTCGATGTCGAAGGCGTCGAAGTCGAAGGCGTGCCGCTGGTGACCGTCCCGGCGCAGCTCGGCCGCTTCGGTGGTGCGCTCGGCCTGCTTGTTGGCGGCGGCGTGGATCTGCTGGAAGCCGCTGACCCCACGCGTGCCGACGACGTCGGTGGCAGCCAGCAGGTTGCCGTCCAGGTCGGTGTCGGCCAGGCCGGCGATGTCCTCGGTCAGCACGGCGGAGACCGGGAGGATCACGAGCTTGTCGACGTCGGGGAGCAGGTCGGCGACCACGAGCCGCTCGAGCTGGCCGATCGGGAGCAGGCTGCCGTCGGGCTGCTTGATGCCGTCGAAACCGGACACGTCCAGCGCGCTCAGCGTGATCCCCGGCCGGGCGAGCTCGTCGAGCCGCAGGTCGGTGCCGCCGGTCTGGACCCACAGGTGGACCGGACGGGACGAGTACGCCGCGATCGACTTGATCAGCCGGCGCAGCTTCGGGCGCTGCTTCGGACGGGCCGAGACGGCGACGTGGATCGCGTCGGCCGGGACCTGCTCCGGGGTGCTGACCGGGTTGCTGCGTACGTCCTCGGCGATCGAGCTGACCAGCTCGCCGACCTTGCGGGCGCCGGCGCGGCGCTCACGGGCGATCTCGACCTCCGCGGCGGTCATCTCGCGCCACAGCGCGTAGACGTCCTCGACGCTGGCACCGGAGAAGATCTTGGTGAGGATCCTCTCGAGCCGGTCGTTCATGCTCTCCCGGATGCCGTCGAACTCGGCGGGGGTGAGCGGGTTGAGCCCGGCGAAGCGCGGGTCGGAGAGGTTCTTCGGGCGGAAGTCGATGTCGATGCCGATGCTGCGACCGGGCAGGTAGCAGTGCAGGCGGCTGGTGACCAGCTTCCGGTGGTCGCGGCGGTAGCCCTCGAGCATCGCGATCGCGTCGTCGATGTTCTGCACGAACGGGCGGAACCGGACCTCGTCGAGGCCGCCCTGCGCGTAGGTCGGGGCACCCTCGGGGATGGAGCCGTCGAAGACGTCGACGTAGCCGACGGGCGCGTCCGGGCCGGGCAGCTCCTCCGCGTCGGGGAAGACCGTCGAGACCGTGGTCGTCAGGCAGCCGGAGAAGAAGGCGGGCACGCCGACGGAGAGCAGGATGTCGACGGTCGTCCAGTCGCGGCAGCCGATCGGGGCGTACTTCTTGAGGTACTCGATCGTCTCGTCGGTCATCATCGCGCGGGTGCTGCAGTGGAACGAGACGAAGATCGGGCGCAGGTTCTTGTGGAACGGCATCCCGTAGCGCATCTCGAAGATCGGGTGCATGTACCACCCGAAGCCGAGCATCCAGGTGTCCTTCGGGACCGGCTGGTACATCGACGCGTCGCGCTGGAGGGTCATCAGCTGGACCTTGGCGGAGAGACCCTCGCGGACGCGCTCGGGGCGGACCCGCTCGCGCAGCCGGTTGGCCAGGTCGTCGAGCTCGGACTCGCCGGTGAACTCCAGGTCCTGGTGGCGCACCACGTGACCGAGGGAGGCGACGGTCTGGACGTGGTCGCCGATGTTGGCGGAGGCGCGCGAGCGGCCGGGGTGGCCGTAGTCGACGACGGCGTAGGAGACGGTGCCCTCCGGCGCGGCCGGGGCGTCGGGCTCGTCGTTGTCGGCGGCGACCCACGGGCGCAGCCAGTCACGGCTCTCGACGACCCACTTGGTGTCGCCGTTGGTGCCGTCGCCGACGGCCTCGTCGAGCCGGGCGTAGAGGCTGCGGGCCAGCTCCTGGTCGCCGAAGCCGAAGACGCGGCTGGTCATCGCGAGCCAGGCGCGCCCCGGGACGTTCGCAGCGCCGGACTCGGCGAGGTCGCGCAGGGTCGCGCGGGTTGCGTCGGGGTCGACGTGGAGGCCGGACATGACGTACTCGTCGGCGGCCTTGACGGCCCACGTCTCCACCGGGATGCCCTGGAAGAGAGCCCAGGCGCGCTCGTAGAAGCCGCCACCGGCGGCGTTCACCGCGCCGTCGAGGTCAGCGGCGACCACGAGGGGCTCGACCTCGATGGAGATCGGCGCCGGCTTCGCGGGCTGCGCGGTGCCTTCCGAGATGGACGGGACCCGGGCGGTCAAGCTCTGACGCAGGCGCTCGGGAAGCAGCTGGCGAGCGAGTCGGCGAGCTGGGCTGGCCATGGGACTCCTTCATTGATGGTTCGACGCAGTGTCGTCGGGCGGAGCCGCGATGTTCGCGGTCCGTTCACACGTTTCCCCCTATGATCCAGGCCGGATATCCTGCCCGAAGAATCGGCATTCCCCAAAGACGACGACTAATCTCTGCGCATGCCGATCCCCAACCCCCACGAGCAGGTCGCGCTCCCCGAGGGCCGCTACCTCACGATGTGCAACGAGATCGCGACCAAGTTCGGCGGACAGACGCGGGCGATGATCATGCGCAACCGCCTGATCACCCAGCACACCGGGATCCCGACCACGCTGCTGACCACCGAGTCGAAGCCCGTCTACGACGAGGTGCGCGCGGTGCTGCGCGAGTCGGGCCAGCTGATCGAGGGCATGGACCTCCTCAACCTCTACGAGTGGTATCGCCACAACACCCCGACCGACGCGCCGGACGAGTCCGTGGCCGCGCTCGGGGGACGCCTGGCCGAGGTGGCCGGCACGACCACCTCGGACGTACTCCACCCCGACGGCACCGTCTACTACACCGCCCACTCGCAGTCGGGGAAGGACCTGGCGCGCGACTACCGTCGCGCCGACGGGTCGATCTACCTGCGGGCGCCGGGTCCGGGTGCCCCGGCCGCGTCCCGGGTGCCCTACATCCTCACCGACGCCGAGGGCCGTCCGATCCGGTCGTGGGAGACCGTCGGCGGCTGGCTGTGGCACTGGCTCGAGATCCTCGCCGGCGACGCCGAGCGGGTCTTCTTCGTGACCGACTCCCGGTTCGCGCTGCGCGACGTCATGCCCCGCCAGGACGACCGCTTCTACTTCCTGCACCTCATGCACAACAACCATGTGGTGAAGGAGCGGCGCTGGAACTCCCAGCTCTCGGGCAAGTACGCGCCGCTGCTCGACAACATCCACGAGTACGACGCGCTGGTCAACCTGACCCATCGCCAGTCCGAGCACATCGCGATGCGCTACGGCTCGACCTCGCACCGGTTCGTCGTGCCCAACCCGGTCGAGCTGCCGGAGCTGCCCGAGACGATGCCCGAGCGGGAGCCGGCGACGTTCGTCACCGTCGCCCGCCTCGAGCCGCAGAAGCGCCTCGAGCACGCCATCAAGGCCTTCGCGAAGGTGATCGAGAAGCGGCCCGAGGCCAAGTTCCAGATCTACGGCGACGGCAAGCTCTACAAGCCGCTCGCCGACCTGATCGAGACCCTCGACGTCGGCAAGAACGTCCAGCTCATGGGCCACGACCCGCGAGCCAAGGAAGCCCTGCTGCACGCCACCGGCTTCATCATGACCAGCGTCAACGAGGGCTACCCCCTCGCGACCCTGGAGTCGCTCTCCTTCGGCTGCCCGGTGATCAGCTACGACATCAACTACGGTCCGCGCGAGCAGATCAGCGACGGTGTCGACGGCTTCATCGTCGAGGCCGAGGACATCGACGCCGTCGCCGATCGCTGCATCCGGATGATCGACGCCCCCGAGATGGTGGCGGAGATGTCTCGCAAGGCGCTGGAGAAGGCGAGCAAGCACACCTGGCGCGCGTTCCTCGAGGACTGGCGCGTCGCCTTCGAGGGCGCGGTCGCGCAGCGGCCGGGCCGGATCGAGAAGGCCCGAGCGCGGCTCGACGTCCATGCCCTCGGCTGGGCGCGCCCGATGCCCGAGGGCGTCGCCACCCGGCTGCCGGGTCCGGCCGGCCGACTGGGGCGCACCCAGGCGAGCTCGGCCGCCTTCCGCGACTCTCGTACGCTCCGCTTCGACGCCACGCTCCACGTGATGGGCGAGTGGCCCAAGGGCGTGATGGCCGATCGCATCGTCACCCTCGACGCCGTCTGCAACGAGACCGGCGAGGTGGCCGGGCTGCCGCTCGAGGTCTCGCCCGAGGGCCGGGGCGCCTTCCGGCTCGCCTCCCGGTTCGACCTCGCGGAGGTCTTCGAGGAGTTCTCCGAGGACGCGCGCAACCTGGACCTGCGGCTCCGGTTCACCGTCCACAACTGGAACTGGCAGACCAGGCTCGGCCGGCCCCGCGAGGCGCGTCCGAACTTCGAGGTGTCGTTCGGCCCGAACGACGTCCTGCACCTGCAGCGACGCTGATCGGTCCGCGCGGACGTCAGTCCGTGCGGACCACGTGCAGCTTCGCCCGCCGCTCCAGCCGGAAGCCGGGGCGGTCCTGGAAGTACTCGTCGACGGCGTCGCGGCACCCGCTGTAGTGGAAGTAGTCGTCCAGGACGATCCGTCCGCCCACGACCAGGTGGGGAGCGATCCGCTCCAGGCAGGTCATCGTCGACTCGTACCAGTCGCCGTCGAGGTGGGCGAAGGCCACCGGCTCGTCGATCTCCAGCGTGTCCTGGAACAGGCCCTGCACCAGCTCGACGTGGTGCTCGGCCGGCTTGATCCCGTGCCGGACGAACGAGTCGCTCACCTCGTCGTAGAGGTTGTCGCGATAGCCGTAGTAGGTCTCGCCACCGATCCCCTTCGACGTGCCGCTGACGATCTTCCGGTAGCGCTCGTGCACGTCCTCGCCGTCGCGCTCGGACGGCTCTGGGATCATCCCGAAGACGTCGTAGACCTTCATCGGCCGCTGGGGGTCCTTCGCCGCCGCCATCACGATCGCGGAGCCGCCGAGCGCCGCCCCGGTCTCGATGATCAGGCCGGGCCGGCCCTGGAGGTCGGCGTCCAGCACCTGGCGGGCGAGCACCTGCAGGTTCTCGGGCTTGAGGTAGGTCAGGTGCTCGGCGCGGACGCCGTCGAGGACGGTGCGGACCTCGGCCGGGATCGCGAGGTCGACCAGCGGGTCGCGTACGGACTCCCGGGTACGTACGGTCTCCGTCCGCAGCCGCTCCACCTCGGCCTGGAGCTCGGCGGTGGTCGGCGCGGTCCTCGTCCGGGCCTCGGGCCGTCTCGATACGGCTGGTGTCTCCACGGCGGGCCTGCGGGCGACCACGACGTAGTTCTTCGGCATGCCGCGCTCGAAGCGGCGACCGGAGACCTCCAGGCGCGCGTAGAGGCGGCTGAGATGGACCGCGACCCGCTGGTTGAGGAGCACGATCGGGGCGATGTAGGCGAGCTTCCAGCGCAGACCGCGACCGCGGAGCTCGCCGACCTTCGCGGGGAGGTTGCGGGCCATCATCTGGTAGTTGTAGGCGACCGTGCCGAAATAGCCCTCGAGCCAGTTCATCCGGGCGATCTCGAAGCCCGCTTCCTCGAACAGCTTCCGCAGCGAGAACTGGGTGTAGCGGAAGAAGTCGTACGGCTTCTGGTGCTCGGCGAAGAAGAGGGGCGCCGAGAGGAAGATCCGGCCACCGGGCTTGAGCACGCGGTAGAGCTCGGCGATGGCCTTCTCCGGCTCGGGCACGTGCTCGAGGACCTGGTTGCAGATCACCCGGTCGAAGTGCCCGTCATCGACCGGGATGTCGGTGATGTCGCAGACGTAGTCCAGGGGCGCGTACGTCGAGTCCAGCTGAGCGAAGTCGGCGGCCTCGTAGTGGGCGTGCTTGAACAGCTTGCGGTAGGGCGAGCGGCCCGCACCGGCGTCGAGGACACGCATGCCACGCTTGGTGCCTCTGGCGAAGCGCGCCATCTCCTGGCGCAGGCGCACACGGGATGGATTGACGTGCCGGGGCCGCATGAAGCGACATTAGCGCTGTTGAAGCGGGGTCTCCCGTAATCCGCGCAGGACGGCGTCGCGAACCGGATCGTGCAGGCGGCGCTCGACGAGGTAGTGGAGCGCGATGGCCAGCACGAGGGCGGTCGAGACGGCAGCGGCCAGGACGACGTACTCGTCGTAGCGGCCGTGGAACGTGTCGATCACCCAGAACGCGAACTGCGCGTGGATCAGGTAGAGCGGGTACGTCAGCGCCCCGAGGGTCGTCAGGAAGCGCGCCTCCACCCGGCCCAGCGGGCCGGCCGAGACCAGCCAGACGAGCGCCGCGAACGCCACGATCGCCCAGCCGGTGACCGTCGGCGAGACGGTGGCGCCGACGAGCTCCGTGGCCCGGTCGGCGTACTCCGTCGCCTGGCGGATGCCCAGGATCACGTTGTAGGCGACCGCGAGCCAGGCGATGAACGAGTTGCCGAACCGGTAGATCAGGAAGAGCGCCATGCCCATCGCGAAGAACGGGGCGTACTCGGCGAAGAGCAGGGAGTTGAGCATGCCGGAGTCGGTCGCGCGGGCGACCTGGGCGAGCAGCGGCCACAGGAAGACGACCGCGATGACACGCTGCTTGGTGATCCCGACGAGCAGGAAGACCCCGATCAGCAGGTAGAACTTGAGCTCGATCCAGAGCGTCCAGAACGCACCCTGGGCGCTGAGCACGTTCCAGGCGTCCTGGGTCATCGTCATGTTGATGAGGCCGCCCACGAAGCCCTGGTCGCGGCCGCCCTTCCAGTACGCCTGGAGGATCAGGGTGATGATCACCGCGACCCAGTAGGCGGGGAAGAGCCGGGCGACGCGGGAGGAGACGAACCGGGGCAGGTCACGTCCCCACGCGGTCATCAGGATCACGAAGCCGCTGATGATGAAGAAGAGCTCCACGCCGAGGTAGCCGTAGCGGGTGACGTGGTTGAGGGTCGGGAAGACCTCACGGGGGTCGATGCCCCAGTAGGGCGTCGCGATCCCGGTCAGGTGATAGCCCACGACGACCGCGGCCGCGATGAACCGGAGCGCGTCGAGCGCGCCGAGCCGGGAGCGGCGTACGGGCTTCTTGGGCTCGGGGGCGGGTTCGGAGGCGGGGGCCGTGTCCGCCTGGACCGTGGGAGCGCTGGTCATCGGGTCAGTTCCCCGCCGCGGCGTCCAGGGCCTCCTGGATCGGGTCGATGCGGCGCAGGTCGATGACATGGCCGGTGCTCGACGCGATCAGGGTGTCCAGCGACGCCCGCGCGACCGCCTTCGACTCGAGCAGCGTGTGGGACGGCTCCTGGCCGAACGCCTTGGTGCGCATCGGGGTGCCGGTGCGCTCGGGGTTGATCGCGTTGACGCGTACGCCCTGGTCGGCCCACTCGTCGGCGAGGGCCTGGGTCAGGTTGACGGTGGCCGCCTTCGCCGAGGAGTAGAGCGCGTAGCCGCGGCGGCCGCGGGTGTAGGAGCTCGAGGTGAAGAAGAGGAGCGAGCCCTTCGCCCGGGCGAGGTAGGGGAAGAACTCCTGCGCGATCAGGACCGGCGCGATGTAGTTGATCTCGGTCGCGCTGTAGATCGTCTCCTCGGAGACGGTGGCGAGCTCGCCGCGCGGCAGCACACCGGCGGTGTTGACCACGAAGTCGATCGAACCGAAGCGCTTGCCGGCGTCGGCCGCGGCGGCGACGATGTCGGCCCGCTTCGAGACGTCGGTGCTGGTCGCCGAGCGGCTGTAGGAGGCAACGTTGGCGCCGTAGGACTCGGCCAGCTCCGCGATGTCGGCGCCGATGCCGTAGCTGCCGCCGAAGACGACCATGTTCTTGCCCTCGAGGGCTGCCCGGTAGTCGGCCTCGGCCTTCTGCGGGAACTGCTGGTGAGCGGTGAGCTGGAAGAGCTTGTCGGCGATGTAGACGTCGATCGGCTCGGTGACCTTCATGTTCTGCTCGTGGCCGTCGACCACCCAGATCTTGGTGTCGGGGAGGTACTTCAGCACGACGCTGCAGTCGTCGGTCGCCTTGAACTGCGGGTCCTGGTCGGCGATCTCGTAGGCGCGCTTCAGGGTCGAGGCGAGGAAGGCCTGCGGGGTCTGGCCGCGGCGCAGCCGCGAGCGGTCCGGGATCTGCGAGATGGTGTTGTCGTCGTTGAGCTCGATGATCGTGTCCGCGGACGGGATCGCCACGTCGACGGCCTGGTAGGTCACCAGCGCCTTGAAGCAGTCGGTGATCACGTCCTCGCTGAGCAGCGGGCGTACGGCGTCGTGGAGGAGCACGTTGCAGTCCTCGCCCTCGGGGAGGGCGGCCAGGGCGCGCTTGGTCGTCTCGTTGCGGGTCTCGGCGCCCTCGAGGATCTTGGTGACCTTCGGGTAGCGGCCGTCGCGGGTCATCGCGTGCACGGCGTCGAGGTGGCCGGGCGCCATCAGGATGATGATCTCGTCGATCTGCGGGTGGCGGTCGAGCACGCCGAGGGTGTGCTCCATGATCGGCATCCCGGCGATCTTGATGAGCTGCTTCGGGATGTCGAGACCCACGCGGGAGCCCACACCGCCGGCAAGCAGCACGGCAACGTTACGGAGCACTGAACACAAACCCTTAGGTAGATGGCGAGGAGGGGTGGATTGTTCCACGCCGCGCACCGGGGACTCCAATGCTGGGGCGAGGTGATACCGAGCCGTTGCCTCGAGGTGGGATCCGCAGTGTGACCAGCTGTGTGATCCGCGGTGTGTGATCGCAGTCACGTCAGCTGGATGTTTCGTAAGGGTGACCGGCGGCGTACCTTTGTTTCGGCTCGGTCACGGTGGCTGAGCAGGCAGGCACAACGTCTGGTACCCATCCCGGCTCCGCTCACAAGGGGGAGTGGTCGGAGGGACTGGAACGAAAGGTCTACAACCATGAACCCACTCAGGGTGGGCGTCGTCGGCGCGGGTCGCGTCGGGGCCGTCCTTGCCGCAGCACTCCGCTCGGCGGGCCACGAGATCGTGGCCGTCGCGGGCGAGTCGGACGCCTCTCGCGGACGCATCGCCGACCTTCTTCCCGGCGTTCCCGTCGCCAAGCCCACCGCTGTGGCCAGAGCGTGCGACCTCCTTCTTCTCACCGTCCCCGACGACATGCTCGGCAACGTCGTCAAGACGATGACGGACGCCGGCGCCATCCGGCCCGGGATGTACGTCGCGCACACCTCCGGCCGGCACGGCCTGGCGATCCTCGAGCCGGCCGCCGCGATCGGCGCCCATGTGATGGCGGTCCACCCGGCGATGACGTTCTCCGGCACCTCGGTCGACCTCGCCCGGCTCTCCGGCTGCGTCTTCGGCCTGACCGCCGCCACGCCCGTCGACCGAGCCTTCGCCGAAGGGCTGGTCCGCGACCTCGGTGGCACGCCGATGTGGGTGCCCGAGGAGATGCGGACGCTCTACCACGCGGGGCTCGCCCACGGTGCGAACCACCTGGTCACCCTGGTCACCGAGGCGATGGAGATCCTCGCCGCCGCCGGTGCCACCGACCCTGCCGGCACCCTGCGGCCGCTGCTGACCGCGGCCCTCGACAACGCCCTGGACCACGGCGACGCGGCGCTGACCGGCCCGATCGTCCGCGGCGACGCGGGCACGGTCGCAGCCCACCTCGACGACATCCGCACCAACGCTCCGCAGACCCTGGCGTCGTACGTCTCCATGGCGCGGGCCACGCTCGACCGGGCCGTCTCCGACGGACGGCTGCTGCCGATCCGGGCGCTCAAGATCAAGAACCTGCTCGACGACGCGGACAGGGCTGCCGTGCAGCCGCTTCCGCGCCCGATCCACCTCTGGAACCAGTGATGACCCTCGTCGCCAGCACTCGCGAGGAGCTCGCGAAGCTCCTCGACCCCGCCCGCCGCGAAGGCGCGAGCGTCGGGTTCGTGCCCACGATGGGCGCGCTGCACGAGGGCCACGCGTCCCTGATGCGGGTCGCCCGGGAGCGGGTCGGCAACGGTCCCGTCGTGGTGTCGATCTTCGTCAACCCGCTGCAGTTCGGCGCCGGCGAGGACCTCGACCGCTACCCGCGTACGCTCGAGGCCGACCTGGAGGTCTGCGAGCGCGAGGGCGTCGACATCGTCTTCGCGCCGTCGGTCGACGAGGTCTACCCGGGCGGGCTGCCGCAGGTGACCGTGGCCCCCGGACCGCTCGCCGACGTGCTCGAGGGCAAGACCCGGCCGGGCCACTTCGGCGGCGTGCTCACCGTCGTCGCGAAGCTGTTCGGGCTGGTGAAGCCCGACGTCGCCGTCTTCGGCGAGAAGGACTACCAGCAGCTCGCGCTCATCCGCCGGATGTCGGCCGACCTGTGCCTCGGCGTCGACGTCGTCGGCGCACCGACGCAGCGCGAGCCCGACGGCCTGGCCCTCTCCTCGCGCAACCGCTACCTCACGCCCGAGCAGCGGGAGGAGGCGACGACGCTGTCGCGGGCGCTCTACGCCGCGCAGCGTGCGGCCACCCACGGCGTCGAGGCCGCTCTCCAGGCGGCCCGCACCGAGCTGCGCCAGGCGAAGGGGGTCGACGTGGACTATCTCGTGGTCACCGACCCCGCGCTCGCGGCGCTGCCCACCGAACCGGAGCCGGCCACCGAAGCCCGGATCCTCATCGCCGCCCGGGTCGGCACGACCCGCCTCATCGACAACATGAGCCTCACGATCGGAGCATCCCGATGACTCGTCTGCGCACCATGATGACCGGCAAGATCCACCGCGCCACGGTCACCCAGGCAGACCTCCACTACGTCGGCTCGGTCACCGTCGACGCCGATCTCCTCGACGCCGCGGACATCCTCCCCGGCGAGCTGGTCTCGATCGTCGACATCACCAACGGCGCCCGGCTGGAGACCTACACGATCGCGGGCGAGCGCGGCAGCGGCGTACTCGGCATCAACGGCGCCGCCGCCCACCTGGTCCACCCCGGCGACCTGGTCATCCTGATCGCGTACGCGCAGATGAGCACCGAGGAGGCCCGCGCCTTCGAGCCGCACGTCGTCCATGTCGACGAGGCCAACCACATCGTCGCGCTCGGCTCCGACCGGAGCGAGCCGGTTCCAGGGACCGACCAGATGCGTGGACCGCTCGTTCTCACGCAGTAGCGTGCCGCTATGAACATCGAGCTGCTCTCCGCCCGCGATCCGGGCTGGACCGAGTGGGCAGACGTGATCGTGGTGGGCTCGGGCATCGCCGGGCTGACCGCGGCGCTGCGGCTGAAGGACCAGGTCGAGCGGGTCGCCGTCGTCACCAAGGACGTGCTCCAGGCCGGCTCGACGCAGTGGGCGCAGGGTGGCATCGCGGCGGCTCTCGGCGAGGGCGACACCCCTGCTCAGCACGAGGTCGACACCCTCGTGGCAGGAGCCGGGGCGTGCGACCTGGAGGCCGTACGCGTCCTGGTCGGTGAGGGCGCCGAGGCGGTCCGTGAGCTGATCGCGTGGGGCGCCGAGTTCGACAAGGACCCGGCCGGCAACCTGTCGCTCACCCGCGAGGGCGGCCACCGCCGCGACCGGATCGCGCACGCCGACGGCGACGCGACCGGCGCCGAGATCCAGCGCGCGCTGATGGAGGCCGTCCGCCGCGCTCCCGAGATCCTGGTCTTCGAGCACGCCATGGTCGTCGACCTGCTGACGGCCGCCGACGGCGGCGTCGCCGGCCTGACCATCCACGTGATGGGCGAGGGCGATGCCGACGGCGTCGGGATCGTGCGTACCCGGGCTGTCGTCCTGGCCTCCGGTGGCCTCGGCCAGGTCTTCTCGCAGACCACCAACCCCGCCGTGGCCACCGCCGACGGGATGGCGATCGCGCTGCGGGCCGGTGCGACCCTGCGCGACCTCGAGTTCGTGCAGTTCCACCCCACGGTGATGTACCTGGGTGAGGACTCCCGCGGCCAGCAGCCGCTGATCTCCGAGGCCGTACGCGGCGAGGGCGCCTTCCTGGTGGACTGGGAGGGGGCTCGGCTCATGGAGGGCGTGCACGAGCTCGGCGATCTCGCGCCACGAGACATCGTCTCCAAGGCGATCATGAAGCGGATGCTCGAGACCGGCCGCCCCAACATGTGGCTCGACGCCCGTCACCTCGGCCGTGGGTTCTGGGAGAAGCGGTTCCCGAACATCCTCGCCTCCTGCGAGCAGCACGGGGTCGACCCGTCGGTCGACCTGATCCCCGTCGCCCCGGCCTGCCACTACGCCTCGGGCGGTGTCCGCACCGACCTGTGGGGCCGCTCGGACGTGCCCGGGCTCTACGCCACCGGCGAGGTCGCCTGCAGCGGCGTGCACGGCGCCAACCGGCTCGCCTCCAACTCGCTGCTCGAGGGGCTGGTCTTCTCGCGCCGGATCGCCGAGGTCCTGCCCGGCGAGCTGCGCCAGCTGGAGGATCCCGCCCCGGGGCCCGGCGCCGAGCGCGCGCTCGTCCCCGGCACCGCGCTCAAGCAGCTGCAGGAGACGATGACGACCAAGGTCGGAGTCCTCCGCAACGCGACCGGTCTCGCCGAGGCGGTCGACGAGCTCGAGCAGCTCGGCGGCACGCCCGCGACCGAGATCGACCCGGCCGCCTGGGAGACGACCAACCTGCTGACCGTCTCGCTCGCGCTGGCGACGTCCGCGCTGCTGCGCGAGGAGACCCGCGGGTCCCACTGGCGCGAGGACTTCGCCGAGCGTGACGACGCCGGGTTCGCCGGCCACTTCGACGTACGGCTCCGGGACGGCGAGACTGTTGCCACGTTCACGCCGGCGCCGGCGACCGACCCCTCAACCCTGGCAGGAGCCTGATGACCATCCGACGCGTGCCCTTCGACGAGATCCCGCAGTCGCTGCGTGACGAGCTGACCAAGGCCGGCCTGGACGCCGGCGAGGTCTACGACGCCGTCGAGCTCGCTCTCGACGAGGACCTGCCCACGTCCGCTCCCGGTGAGATGCCCAGCGAGGACGTCACCTCCGTGGCCACCATCGCCCCCGACTCGACCGGGGTCGGTGTCTTCGCCGCTCGTGAGGACGGCGTCGTGGCCGGCCTCGGCGTGGCCGAGCTCGTCTTCGCGTACGTCATGGGCGACTCGGTCACGGTCACCGACCGTGTCAAGGACGGCTCCAAGGTGAAGCCCGGGGACGTCATCATGCGGATCGCCGGGCCGACCCGCGGGCTGCTGACCGCGGAGCGTACGGCGCTCAACTACGCCTCCCACCTCTCCGGCGTCGCCACCGGCGTCGCGGCCTGGACCGAGGCCCTGGAGGGCACCGGCGCGCAGGTCCTCGACACCCGCAAGACGCTGCCGGGCTTCCGGGCGCTGGAGAAGTACGCCGTGCGTTGTGGTGGCGGCGCCAACCACCGGATGTCGCTCTCCGACATGGCACTGGTCAAGGACAACCACATCGTCGCCGCCGGCGGCGCGGTGCAGGCCTACGAGGCCGTGAAGTTCGCCTACCCCGACGTGCCGATCGAGGTCGAGGTGACCACGCTCGAGGAGCTCAAGGCGCTCCTCGACGCCGGTTGCGGCCGGATCATGCTCGACAACATGTCGACCGCGACGATGAAGGAGGCCGTCGAGATCACCGCCGGCCGTGCGGTGCTGGAAGCGTCCGGCGGGCTGACTCTGGACCGGGCCCGCGAGGTCGCCGAGACCGGTGTCGACTATCTCTCCGTCGGCGCGCTGACCCACTCGGTAAAGGTCTTCGACATCGGCTTCGACCTGTCCGAGGGCTGAGGCGTCTCCCCATGTCCCTGCTCGCTGTCAACATCGGCAACAGCCACACGGCTCTCGGGCTGATCGCCGACGGTGTCGTGTCGGCGGACTGGCGGGTCTCCACGCTCGAGCACCGCACCGCCGACGAGTGGTGGGCGCTGCTGCGGGGCACCATGGGCGACTCGCTGGTGGCGGGGATCTCCGGGGTCGTGGTCTGTGCGACCGTGCCCTCGGTCCTGCACGAGTGGCGCGAGATGATCGCCCGCCACCTGGGCGCGGTCGAGAGCGTGGTGGTCGAGCCCGGCGTACGCTCCGGCATCCCGATCCTCATGGACAACCCGCGCGAGGTCGGCACCGACCGGATCGCCAACGCGGTCGCGGCCGTGGCCCTCCACGGCGGCCCCGCCATCGTGGTCGACTTCCGTGGCACGGCGACGACCTTCGACGTGGTCAACCCTGCGGGACAGTACGTCGGTGGCGCGATCCTGCCGGGGATCGAGCTCTCGCTGGAGGCTCTGGGGCGGCGCGGTGCGCAGCTGCGCAAGGTCGAGCTCGCTCGTCCGCGGTCGGTGATCGCCAAGAACACGGTCGAGGCGCTGCAGTCCGGAATGGTCTTCGGAGTCGCCGCGCAGGTCGAAGGTCTGGTCGCTCGGATCATCGCCGAGCTGGATGTCCCCGCCGACGCGGTGACGGTGATTGCGACCGGCTATCTGGCGGAGTTCGTTCTCGATGAGAGTAAATGCTTCTCGACGTATTCTCCGTGGCTGACGATGCAAGGGCTGGAACTCATATTCCAGCGAAATGCCGTTCGTTAGTATTTTCAGTATGGCGGCCTGTTGATTCATCCGGATCGTATGTAATGCTATGGGCATCTCGCTTAACGGCGATGGCTATATTCGGCCCGTTTCCGGGTGAAGAGCAGTGAAGGTAGGAACATGGCAAAGAAGGTTCAGATCATCCTCGAGGATGACATCGACGGCTCGGAAGCTGCTGAAACGGTGTCTTTTGCCCTGGACGGCACGTCCTACGAGATTGATCTCAGCGATGCCAATGCGGCAAAGCTTCGTGATTCTCTCGCGCTCTTCGTCGGCCACGCCCAGAAGGTGAGCGGCCGTCGCGGCAGCGCCAAGAAGGCGCCCGCCGCCGGTGGCTCGACCCCGAAGGTGATGCGCGAGTGGGGGAAGGCCAACGGTTACACCGTTCCCGACCGTGGTCGCATTCCGGCTGAGGTCCGCGCGGCTTTCGAAGCGGCTCACTGACAAACCGGTCTCACCGCACCGAACGTCCGGCTGTCGCGCCCTCCGGGGCGCGGCAGCCGCCTTTGTGTGAGGTCGGCTGTGACCCGGCGTCTGTCCGGCGTACGGAACGCGTGTTCGCTCTCAGCGCACGGATCGCGTTGTGTTGTCGGGAACGCGTAGGCTGTCTGCGGGGTTGAATCTTGGTGACGCCCCAGAATTCTTAGGAGAGATGCGTACATGTTCGAGCGGTTCACTGACCGAGCCCGCCGGGTGGTCGTGCTGGCCCAGGAAGAGGCCCGCATGCTCTCCCACAACTACATCGGGACCGAGCACATCCTGCTCGGCCTGATCCACGAGGGGGAAGGCGTTGCTGCCAAGGCCCTCGAGTCCCTCGACATCTCGCTCGAGGCGGTGCGCAACCAGGTCGAGGAGATCATCGGCCAGGGTCAGCAGGCGCCGTCCGGGCACATCCCGTTCACGCCGCGTGCCAAGAAGGTGCTCGAGCTGTCCCTGCGCGAGGCGCTGCAGCTCGGCCACTCCTACATCGGCACCGAGCACATCCTGCTCGGCCTGATCCGCGAGGGCGAGGGCGTTGCCGCCCAGGTCCTGCAGAAGCTCGGCGCCGACCTCAACCGGGTCCGCCAGCAGGTCATCCAGCTGCTCTCGGGCTTCCAGGGCAAGGAGGGCCAGGCCGGCACCTCCGGCGCCACTGCCTCGACCGGCACGACCTCGACCGAGGCCCCTTCGTCCAGCCTCGTGCTCGACCAGTTCGGCCGCAACCTGACCCAGGACGCCCGCGAGGGCAAGCTCGACCCGATCATCGGTCGTGAGGGCCAGATCGAGCGCGTCATGCAGGTGCTGTCGCGGCGTACGAAGAACAACCCGGTCCTCATCGGCGAGCCCGGCGTCGGCAAGACGTCGATCGTCGAGGGCCTGGCCCAGGACATCGTCAAGGGCAACGTGCCCGAGACGCTCAAGGACAAGCAGATCTACACGCTCGACCTGGGCGCGCTCGTCGCCGGTTCGCGTTACCGCGGTGACTTCGAGGAGCGCCTCAAGAAGGTGCTCAAGGAGATCAAGACCCGCGGCGACATCGTGCTGTTCATCGACGAGATCCACACGCTCGTCGGTGCCGGTGCGGCCGAGGGCGCGATCGACGCTGCCTCGATCCTCAAGCCGATGCTGGCTCGTGGTGAGCTGCAGACCATCGGTGCGACCACGCTGGACGAATACCGGAAATACCTGGAGAAGGACGCCGCTCTCGAGCGCCGTTTCCAGCCGATCCAGGTGCCGGAGCCGACGATCGCGGTGGCGATCGAGATGCTCAAGGGCATCCGCGACCGCTACGAGGCCCACCACCGGGTGACGATCACCGACGAGGCGCTGGTGGCCGCGGTCACCATGGCCGACCGCTACATCTCCGACCGGTTCCTGCCGGACAAGGCGATCGACCTGATCGACGAGGCCGGCTCGCGCCTGCGCATCCGCCGGATGACTGCCCCGGCCGACCTGCGGGAGTACGACGACAAGATCGCCGACGTGCGCCAGCGCAAGGAGGCCGCGATCGACGGCCAGGACTTCGAGGCCGCTGCGCGTCTGCGCGACGAGGAGAAGCAGCTCATCGCGAAGAAGGCCGAGCGTGAGAAGGCCTGGCGCGCGGGCGACATGGACGAGGTCGCCGAGGTCGACGAGGAGCTCATCGCCGAGGTGCTCGCCGTGGCGACCGGCATCCCGATCGTGCAGGTCAACGAGGAGGAGTCCGCGCGACTGCTGCGCATGGAGGACGAGCTCCACAAGCGCGTCATCGGCCAGGACGAGGCGGTCAAGGCCCTGTCCCGCGCCATCCGACGCACGCGTGCCGGCCTGAAGGACCCGAAGCGCCCCGGCGGTTCGTTCATCTTCGCCGGTCCGTCCGGTGTCGGTAAGACCTGGCTGTCCAAGACGCTCGCCGAGTTCCTCTTCGGCGACGAGGACGCGCTGATCCAGCTCGACATGTCGGAGTTCGGCGAGAAGCACACCGTCTCGCGGCTCTTCGGCTCGCCTCCGGGCTACGTCGGCTACGAGGAGGGTGGCCAGCTCACCGAGAAGGTGCGCCGCAAGCCGTTCTCCGTGGTCCTCTTCGACGAGGTCGAGAAGGCTCACCCGGACATCTTCAACTCGCTGCTGCAGATCCTGGAGGAAGGTCGCCTGACCGACTCCCAGGGCCGTGTGGTCGACTTCAAGAACACCGTGATCATCATGACCACCAACCTCGGCACGAGGGACATCGCGAAGTCGGTCAACCTGGGCTTCTCCCAGGCCAGCGACGCCGCGGGCTCCTACGACCGGATGAAGGCCAAGGTCTCCGACGAGCTCAAGCAGCACTTCCGGCCTGAGTTCCTCAACCGTGTCGACGAGGTCATCGTGTTCCCGCCGCTGTCGCAGGAGCAGATCATCGCGATGGTCGACAACATGATCGCGGCCGTCGAGGTTCGCCTCAAGGACCGCGACATGGGCATCGAGCTCACCACGGCCGCGAAGAAGGTGCTCGCCGAGCGCGGTTTCGACCCGGTCCTGGGTGCTCGACCGCTGCGCCGCACGGTTCAGCGTGAGCTCGAGGACGTGCTCGCCGAGAAGATGCTCTACGGCGACATCGGCCCCGGCGAGATCGTGCTGGTCGACGTCGAGGGTGAGGGTCCTGCCGCGCAGTTCACCTTCACCGGTCAGAAGCGCTCCGTCGTTCCGGACGTACCTCCGCTGGAGGGTGCGACCGTGTCCGATATCGAGCTCCCCGACCAGGATGAGCCGACCAACATCGAGAAGCCAAAGCCCGCCGAAGGCGAGTAGCCCGAGACGTCACTTTCTGACGTCGAGAAGTCAGTTATCGACGCCGAGTGGTCAGAATTTCTGGCCACTCGGCGTCGTTTTCTTCCGGCGCTTCAGAAAGTGACGTTTCGCGGTCAGAAACTGACTTCTCGGCGGGGGTTAGGGGAGGGCGAAGAAGTCTGGTTCCACCTCGGCGGCCAGGTTGTCTTTCAGGAGGCCTTCCAAGGCACGTTGCCGTTGCTTTTCGTCGGACCAGACGACGTCGAGACGGCTGCGGTGGACGGGGGAGTCGGCATCACGGAGAACGGCCAGCAGACGGCCGCGGCACTGGCGGTCGGTGCCGGCCCAGGTCTGGACCTTACGAGGCGGACCGTCGTACGCCGGGTGGCCGGCGGCACGCCACGCGCACTGGTCGGCGACCGGGCAGCGGGTGCAGGACGGGTTGGCCGCGGTGCAGACGAGGGCACCGAGCTCCATCACGGCGACCGACCAGGTGGCGGCGGTCGGCTCGTCCTGGGGGAGTACGTCGGCGGCGAGCGCACGCTCGGCCTTGTTGACCGACTGGGCGGGGAACTCGACACCGCTCAGCGTCCGGGCGAAGACGCGGCGTACGTTCGTGTCGAGGACCACGTGGCGCCGACCGAAGGCGAAGGTCGCGATCGCCGCCGCGGTGTAGTCGCCGACGCCCGGGAGCGCGATCAGCTCGTCGTACTCCGAGGGCACCTCGCCGCCGTGGTGCTCGACGATCGCGGTGGCGGCCGCGTGCAGCCGCAGCGCGCGGCGGGGGTAGCCGAGGCGGCCCCAGGCGCGTACGGCCTCGCCCGTCGGCTCCGCCGCGAGGTCGGCCGGGGTCGGCCAGCGCTCCAACCAGATCTCGTGGATCGGGAGCACGCGGGAGACCGGAGTCTGCTGGAGCATGAACTCGCTGACCATCACCGACCACGGTGTCGCGGTCGCGGAGCGCCACGGGAGGTCACGGGCGTTGGCGTCGTACCAGTCCAGAACGGCGTCGTGAAGAGCGGTCACACCCAGATTGTGCCGTGCGACAGGTATTGCCACGGAGTGGCACCCCGAAACCCGGCCACGGGATCATTACGGTGTCGCCTATGGCCCGTGCGAAAAGGACTGGAGGACGACTGCCGGCCTCGGTCTACTGGCGCCGACGGCTGGCGGTGCTCGGCATCGTCCTACTCCTGATCGTCGGGATCTCGCGGTTCTTCTTCAGCGGTTCCGACGGCACGGACGACACCGCGACCCCCGTTGCCGACGAGCCCACGGCGACCGTGACGGTCACGCCGACGCCCACGGCGAAGCCGTCGAAAGAGGCGGGCAACGCCGGCGGCAACAACAAGCCCGCGAAGCCGAAGAGCAGCGCCCCGCCCGAGCCGACCGGCGAGTGCTCGCCCTCCGACATCGTCGTCGAGCCCGCCGTCACCGACGGCTACTCCTACGACAACGTCACCATCCCGCTGCAGCTGCGCACGGTGAAGGCGTCCGCGTGCACCTGGAAGCTGTCCGCGGACGCGCTCCAGGTGCGGATCTCGCAGAAGGGCGGCGACCTGGTCTGGTCGACGGTCGACTGCCGCAAGGCGGTGCCGACCAAGGAGATCGTCGTACGCCGCGACGTCGTCACCACCCTCCCCCTCACCTGGACCGGCCGCCGTGTCGTCGCCGGCGAGTGCACCGGCCACGGCCCCTGGGTGAAGCCGAACTTCTTCGTGATCGTCGCCGCCGCCCTCGGCGGCGAGCCGTCCTCCGCCACCTTCGGCCTCTACAAGCCCGGCACCGCCTTGTCGCGTACGGAACCCGATTCCCCCGTCAGCCGATAGCCGAGGCGTCACCCCCGTCGGGCGAGGCGTCGCCCGCGTTGCCCGAGGCGTCAGCCCGGTCGGTCGAGGCGTCACCTATGTTGGTCGAGACGTCACTGGCTGCCACCTCGGCCGACGTAACTGACGCCTCGAGCGGCCTAACTGACGCTTCGGGCGACCGGGGTGACGCTTGGGCCGACCTAGCTGACGCTTGGGCCGCCCGGGGTGACGCTTCGGCCGACCGGGCTGACGCTTGGACCGACCGGGGTGACGCCTCGGCCGACCTAGCTGACGCCTCGGCGGGGGTGGTCAGACGTAGCGCTCGAGGATGGTGGACTCGGCGAGTCGGGAGAGGCCTTCGCGTACGGAGCGGGCGCGGAGCTCGCCTACGCCCTCGACGGCCTGGAGGTCGTCGACGCTGGCGGAGAGGAGCTTCTGGAGGGTGCCGAAGTGGTCGACGAGACGGTCGACGACGGCGGGTGGGAGGCGGGGGACCTTGGCGAGGAGGCGGTAGCCGCGCGGGGCCACCGCGCCGTCCAAGGCGTCCGAGGTGGTCAGGCCCAGGACCCGGGCGGTGGCGGCGGGGTCGACCAGCTCGGCGGAGTTGAGCGCCTCGAGCTCGGCGAGCAGCTCCTCGGGCGAACGGGCGCGGCGGCCGCGGGGGAGGTAGTCGCGGATGACCATCTCGCGCTCGGCGTCGACGCCGGTGATGAGCTCCTCCAGCTGGAGGGACAGCAGCCGACCGTCGGTGCCGAGCTCGAGCACGTAGTCCTCGATCTCGCGCGCGATGCGGGTGACCATCTCCAGGCGCTGAGCCACGACGGCGACGTCGCGCACGGTCACGAGGTCTTCGATCTCGAGCGCCGACAGGGTGGAGGCCACCTCGTCGAGGCGCAGCTTGTAGCGCTCCAGGGTCGCCAGCGCCTGGTTGGCGCGGGAGAGGATCTGGCCGGAGTCCTCCAGGACGTGGCGGGTCTCCCCGACGTACGCAGCGATGATCTGCATCGACTGGGACACCGAGATCACCGGGCGACCGGTCTGCTTCGCGACCCGGTCGGCGGTGCGGTGCCGGGTGCCGGTCTCGGTGGAGGGGATGGTGTGGTCGGGCATCAGGTGGACCGCGGCCTGGACGATGCGGCTCAGCGAGTCGTCGACGATGATCGCCCCGTCCATCTTGGCGAGCTCACGCAGGCCGGTGGAGGTGAACGGTACGTCGAGGGTGAAGCCACCGGTCGCGATGCCGTCGACCATCTTGTCGTGGCCGAGCACGATCAGCGCGCCGGTGCGGCCGCGAAGGATGCGCTCGAGCCCGTCACGCAGCGGTGTTCCGGGCGCGATCAGCGCGAGCGTCTCGCGCAGTCGGATGGAGTCCGCGGTGCGGTCGGCGGGCACGAGAATCCTTTCGGAGTGGGATGAGGTGATTCTAACCGTGGATCCAACCGTAATGCCGAGAACGTTCGGCCACGAGTCACCAAGCCGATCACACCAAGCGGAGGAATTCCAGCGCGGCACTGATGCTGTGGACCTCAAAGACACGCATTCCGTCGACATCGCGCTCTTTGGGACGGTTCGGCACGGGCGCCCCCGGTTCGGCCGGGACGACGGCGACGGTGAACCCGAGCCGAGCCGCTTCGGAGAGCCGCTGGTCGAGATCACGCACCCGGCGCAGCTCGCCGGCGAGGCCGATCTCCCCGAGCGCGACCACCCCACGCGGCGTCGGCGTGCCGGTGTGGCTCGACGCGACCGCGAGCGCCATCGCCAGGTCGGCGGCCGGGTCGCTGATCCGGGCCCCGCCGACGGTCGAGGCGAACACGTCACGACCGGAGAGGCCGACTCTCGCGTGGCGCTGCAGCACGGCCAGGATCATCGCGAGCCGGGAACCGTCCAACCCCGAGGTCGTACGCTTCGCCCGCTCCTCCGCGCCCAGCACGGTCAGCGCCTGGATCTCGGCGAGGAGCGGCCGGCGACCCTCCATCGTCACGGTGACGCAGGTGCCGGGGACGGAGACATGATGGGTCTCCACGAAGAGCCCCGACGGGTCGGTGACGGCCACGATGCCTTCGGAGGACAGGTCGAAGCAGCCCACCTCGTCGACGGGACCGAAGCGGTTCTTCATCGCCCGCACCATCCGGAACCGTGAGTCGCGCGCGCCCTCGAAGTGGAGGACCACGTCGACCAGGTGCTCCAGCACCCGCGGCCCGGCGATCGCCCCGTCCTTGGTGACGTGGCCGACGACGACGGTGGTGATGTTGCGCGTCTTGGCGACCCGGATCAGCGCCGCCGCCACCTCGCGCACCTGGGTCACCCCACCGGGAACACCCTCGACCCCGGAGGCGCCGATGGTCTGCACGGAGTCGACCACGATCAGGTCGGGCCGGGTCTCCTCGATGTGGGTCAGCACGGCGCCGAGGTCGGTCTCGGCGGCGAGGTAGAGCTCATCCTGGATCGCGTTGGTCCGGTCGGCGCGCAGACGGACCTGCGAGGCGGACTCCTCACCGGTCACATAGAGCGCCCGGCGTCCGTAGCGGGCCGTCTGCGCCGCCACCTCGAGCAGCAGCGTCGACTTCCCGACGCCCGGCTCGCCGGCGAGCAGGATCGCGGCCCCCGGCACCAGCCCGCCACCGAGGACCCGGTCGAGCTCCGGCACCCCCGACGTACGCCGCTCCGACTCGGTCACCGACACCGTCCCGATCGGCACCGCCGCGGTGGAGACGGGGGCCGCCTGCGTACGTCCGATCGGGGCCGCCGCCTCGGCGACCGACCCCCACGCCTGGCACTCGCCGCAGCGACCGACCCACTTCGCGGTCTCCCAGCCACACTCGGAGCAGCGGTAGGTGGCGCGTTTGGACGAGCGAGCGGTAGCCATGGCCAGCAACCTAGACCACGGCACCGACAGTTCTGGGCCCGAAAGCGCCCCCAGGGGCCGGCCTTCGTTACCATGGCTTGGAACGATCCAGAGTTCCACATCGGCATCAAGGGAGGCAGAGCGTGGCGGTGCCGCGTTCCGGCGGTCATATCTCGGCCGCTCCGCCAACCCTGGCGGACGTCGCCGAGCTGGCCGGTGTGTCCCGGCAGACGGTCTCGAACGCGGTCAACAACCCCGATCTGCTGCGTGCCGACACCCTGGCCCGGGTGCAGGACGCGATCGACAAGCTGGGCTATCAGCCCAACCGAGCCGCGCGCAGTCTCCGCACGCGAGCCAGCCATCTGATCGGACTCAGAATGCCCGCCCTCCAGGAGGGCACGGCCAACGCGATGATGGACCGGTTCGTGCACAGCTTCGTCGAGGCCGCCGCCGAGACCGGCTACCACGTGCTCCTCTTCTACGGCGACCCCGCCGACCCGCTCGACGGCTACGACGAGCTGCTCAGGTCGACCGCGGTCGACGCGTTCGTGGTGACCGACACCCACCTCGGCGGCCAGCAGACGACCTGGCTGCAGTCGCGCCGCGCGCGGTTCGTCTCCTTCGGGCGCCCCTGGACCCAGCCCGACGCCAAGCACCCCTGGGTCGACGTCGACCTCGCCTACGGTGCCGAGATCGCGACCGAGCACCTGATCGAGCGCGGTCACTCCAAGATCGCCTGGATCGGCTGGCACAAGGACTCCCTCCTGGGTGAGGAGAGGCGTAGCGGCTGGATCCACGCGATGCACACCCACGGTCTCCCGACCACCGGCCTGGCCTCGCGCACCGAGGACTCGATCAGCTCGGGCAAGGCCGCCGCCGACGCGATCCTCGACGAGACCGAGCCGACCGCGCTCGTCTGTGCCTCCGACACCCTGGCGATGGGCGTGCTGCACTCCCTCTTCGAAAGAAGACTCCGTCTCGGCGAGGACATCGCGGTCGTCGGCTTCGACGACTCCCAGGTCGCCCAGACGGTGCCACCGGGCATCACCTCCGTACGTCCTCCGCTGGAGGAGGCCGCCCGCGAGCTGGTCAAGGCGCTCGAGGAGCTGCTCGCCACCCCGTCCTACGCGGCGCCCGGGGTGATGCTGAAACCCGCCCTGACCGTTCGAGGGTCTTCATAGACGGACCGATCCGCGCGACGATGGCGTCATGGGAACTGAGGACATCGTCGTCATCGGTGCTGGTCTCGCGGCAGTCAGCGCCATCGAAACCCTTCGTGACGAGGGGTACGCCGGCCGCCTGACCCTGGTCGGGAAGGAGCCGGAGCTGCCCTATGAGCGACCGCAGCTCTCCAAGGACTTCCTCGCCGGCGCCAAGGAGTTCAAGCTCTCCCACGACGAGGCGTGGTTCGCCGAGAAGGACGTCGCCGTCCTCACCGGCACCACCGCGACCGCCCTGGACCTCGACAACGGGAAGGTCGTGCTCGACACCGGCGAGGAGCGGCCGTTCGGCCAGGTCCTCCTGGCCACCGGCGCCGAGCCCAAGACGCCGCCGATCCCCGGCGTCGAGAACGCGACCACCCTCCGCACCGTCGAGGACGCCCGCCGCCTCAAGGCCGCGATCGAGCCCGGCACCAGGGTCGTCACCGTCGGCGGCGGCTGGATCGGTCTCGAGGTCGCGGCGTCGGCGACCGCGCTCGGAGCGAAGGCGATCGTGCTCGAGGCCGCCGCGCAGCCGCTGCTCAACGTCCTCGGCCCGGTGCTCGCCGAGCACGTCGCCGACCTCCACGCCCGCCACGGCGTCGAGATCCACACCGGGACGACCGTCGAGTCGATCGAGCCGGACGGCGTACGCACCAGCACCGGCAGGATCCCCGCCGGCCTCGTCCTCCTCGCCGTCGGTGCGGCACCGGCCACGGCGCTGGCCGCCGACGCCGGCCTCGAGGTCGGCGACGGCATCGTGGTCGACGAGAGGCTGCGTACGTCTGATCCGCGGGTCTTCGCGGCGGGCGACGCCGCGCTCGCGAAGCACACCGTCCTCGGCCCGCTGCGGGTCGAGCACTGGGACAACGCGATCCGGCAGGGCCGGCTGGCGGCCAGGTCGATGCTGGGCAAGGACGGTGCCTACGACTGGCAGCCCTACTTCTTCACCGACCAGTTCGAGTTCTCGATGGAGTACGTCGGCCGCTCCGCGCCCGAGGACGAGGTGCTGCTCCGCGGCAACACCGACGGTGACGAGTTCATCGCCTACTGGCGGCATGGTGCGATCGTCACCGCCGCGATGAACGTCGGGATCTGGGACGTCAACGACAAGCTCCGTGAGCTGGTCGGGACCGATGCCGATCCCGACCAGCTCACCGACATGTCCTGAGGCTCAGCGGATCGCCCTCACCAACGCAGCGGTGGGGGTGCGGATCACACCGCCCCTGCTGGTGCCGGCGTAGAGCCACCTGCCGTCCTGGCTGACCGCGAGATCGCGGATGTCGAGCGCGGTGAGGCCGCTCGAGGCAGGCTGCCATGTCTTGCCCTCGTCGGTGCTGACGAAGGCTCCGGCGCCCGAGGCGAGGACCCCGTCGCGGACGAGATCGGTGCTCCCGGCAACGAGCACACGTACGGCCTTGCCCGGCTTGCTGTGGGAGCCGGCGGAGACCTCGACCGAGGCGACCGCGCCGACCGCCGCGCGCAGGTTCGGGATCACCGACCTGTGGAACTTCCTCCCGCCGTCCGTGCTGACCAGCACGCCGCCGTCCGTGCCCGCGATCACGACGTCCTTCTCGACGGACAGCGACCGGACGGGGCCGTCGCCCACCTTCGTCAGCGTCATACCGAGGTCGTCCGATCGGTACAGGCCCTCGCTCGCCGCGATCCACAGCCGCTCGGGCCGCGATGCATCGAGCTCCACGGCGCGGACCGCGAGGTCGTACGGATGTGTGGTCCAGGTGGTGAACCCGTCGGTCGAGACGAGGACGCCGTGCTCGGGCTCGGCGCCGTACGTCGCCACGACGGTGCCGTCCTTCACCGGTGAGACCGCGACGTCTCCGACCTCGACCTGGGGGCCGACGCGGGTGTCGGTGCCGTCCACCGAGCGGCGGATCAGCTGCGTACGGAGGAAGCCGTCCTGCCGGATCCACCACACGTCCCGCGCGCCGGTCGGCGACTGCTCGACGTCGAGCGCCGTCAGGCCGATCCAGCCCTCATCGCCCGTCAGACCCCAGTCGAGCGCGCGACCGGTCCCGAGATCGTCCTGCCGGCGCTCCTTGAGCCCCTCGGCGTCGCCCGTGCGCAGCACGGGCGCCTTCGCGGCATCGGCGCCGACCGCCAGGCTCCAGGAGTTGCCGCCCGCCAGCGGGTACCTCGTCCAGGTGTCGTCGTCGTCACCCCAGACGCCGGCGTTCGTGGTCACCACGAGCCCGTCCCCGCCCGGCCACGCATCGACATCGCGTACGTCGCGCGTCCCCTCGGGCAGCGCGACCGGCTTCGCGGTCGCGCCGAGGTCGGTGCTGGCGTACAAGCGGTCGAAGAAGCGCAGGTAGGTGGTGTCGCCCGTCACCGACAGGCCGAGCGAGTAGGCGCCGGGAACCGGCTGCGACGACTGCCAGGTGGCCCCGGCGTCAGCAGACCGCAGGACGGTCGCCTCGTCGCTGCCCCGCACGGTCGCGATCACCGTGTCGCCCGCGACCGCCACGTCGGAGAGCGAGCCGATGCTGCTCTCCTGCGCGAGGACCTGCGTGACGGTGCCGCGTGCCTGACCGGTCAGGTCGACCCGCCACACTCCGTCGAACGTCTGGACGTAGGCCCGTCCGTCGGCCACCGCCAGGTGCTCGACCGATCCCGACCAGCCGGTCGGCACGACGTCCCAGGTCTTGCCGTGGTCGTGGCTGAACCGCAGCCCGGTGGCGGTCGCGACGGCGACCGTGGAGCGGTCGGCGCCCACCGCGTCGATCTGCTCGTCGGGCAGCGACTGCACGTCCCAGCTCTTCCCACCGTCCGCGCTGTGCAGCAGGCGGCCCTGGTACGTCGCGTCGAGCACGTCACGCCCGGCCATGCCATTCACGGCGAGCCAGAACCCGCCGGGTACGGCCGGGTCGGCCGCAGGCAGGCCCACACCCGCCGCGACGGGCATCGAGCGCACACGGGTCCAGGTCTCGCCGCCGTCGCTCGTCCAGAACGGGCTGATGCCGTCCTGGACGACATGGATCGCCGTCCCGGCACGACCCGGCGAGGTCACCGTGAGCCCGCCTGTGAAGATCGGGCCCACCTGCTCCCAGTCGCCGCGCCGGTCGGTCCCCAGCGACACGAGCGACCCGGTCCCGCCGAGTCGCCGTCCTTCGGCCGTGGTGCCGGTCGCGTCGATCCGGTGGACGCCGGCCTCCTGCAGCTCGAGGTCGGCGGCGTACCAGCCGGGCCGGCCGTCCCGTGCTGACAGGGTCACGGTCGTGCGCCGGCCCGAGGGGGCCACGACGTCGGCGGACGGACGGTCCAGCGCCCCGGGCGCCCGCACGACGACGCGAGTCGCGCCGTCGGCGACATCCGGCGTCGCTCGAACGACGAGCGGGCGCACCAGCAGGGCGTACGGCACGCGCACGCTCGCGGCGCCCTTGCCGGTGCCGGTGGCGACGAGCTCCCCAGACACCTCGCCGGACCGGGTGCGGTGGTCGGGCGTGAGGGTGATCTTCACCTGGGCCCGGCCGCCCGGCTTCAGCGAGAGGGACCCGGCCGACAGATCGACGCGACCATCGCTGATCTCGGACGCCTCGGCGCGCAGCTTCAGCTTCTGCGTCGTCCTGCCCGAGTTGGTCAGCGTGACCGTGGCAGTGCGCGAGCGGACGTCGCCCACCGTGTCGGCGAGGCCGAGCGAGAGCGCGTCCGGCGACGCGGTGACGTCTTGCGCCACTGCTCGGTCAACCGCGAGCGCTCCGGCGCCCTGCGTGAACGGGCTGACGCCGGCGTCGGCGCTGTCGAGCGCCCGAGCAGAGCCGATCAGCCGAGCGCGGACCTTCAGGGCCGACTCGTCGGGGTGCGCCTGACGTACCAGTGCTGCGGCACCTGCGACGTGCGGTGCGGCCATCGACGTCCCGGACAGCCGGTACGCGTTGCCTTCGATCCCCTGCCAGGCGGGGATGTCCGAGCGGATCTCGACACCGGGCGCCACGATTTCGGGCTTGACGGTCGTACCGGCCGGGCCGCGTGAGCTGAACGACGCGATCAGGTCGGTCGCGTCCTTCCCCGTGATCGTCGCGGTGACCTCGCCGTCGAGGACGGCCCGGCGGATGTTGCCGTAGTCGCCGCCGTGGAGAGACATCATCACGAGCGTCGTCCGGCGCTGGTCCCAGCCGGCCCGGGCCGCGAGATCGCCGCCGCTGGCCTCGGCCTCGAAGCCGCCCATCGGGGTGTCGCTCGGCCCGTCGCCCGCACCGGGCTCGGCGTTGGTGGGCTGGTAGACGAGCGCTCCGACCGCGCCCTGCTGCTCGGCGAGCTCGGAGAGGTACATGTCGTAGCCGGTGACGGCCTCCGCCGTCGGGCTCTGGTACGCGACGATCGCGCCGGTCACATCGCCGACGCGCTCGTAGTCCTCGGGAGTGCCGGAGCCCACGTCGATCACGCGCGCGGTGACGGCCTTCGTGCCGGGATTCGCGGACAGCGGGTAACGGCGCATCGATCCGGCCGGGACCGAGGCGCCCCGGAGAGCGATCGACGGCGTACGGATGCCGGTGGTCGAAGCGCCCACGGCGATCACGGTGGGCGCGATCGCGGGCGAGCCGACGGTCTCCGCGTCCGGACCGGAGTTGCCGGCGGCGGCGACCACCACGGTGCCTGCCTCGACCGCGGCCGTCGCGGCGCGGGCGAGCGGGTCGTTGTCCTCCACCGGCCCACCCAGGCTCATGTTGACGACGTCGGCGGGGTGCGCGCCCGTCGGGTCGACCGCCGCCTCGAAGCCGGCGAGGACGTCCGACATCATGCCCGAACCGTTGGCGTCGAGCACCCGCCACGCGGTGATCGAGGCGTCGGGCGCCACGCCGGTGGTCGTCTCTGCCCCCGTGCCGGCGACGATGCCGGCGACATGGGTGCCGTGGTAGTGCTCGTCCATCGGGTCGCCGTCGCCGGAGACGAAGTCGTAGCCACCGACGACCTTGTGCCCTTCACCGAAACCACCGCCCAGGTCAGCGATCCCGTAGTCGACGCCGGTGTCGATCACGGCCACCGTCATGCCCTCGCCGCGTAGCGCGGTGCCGTCGGCATCCTTCTCCTCCCAGACCGCCGGGGCGCCGGTGGAGGGGACGGAGTCGATGGTCAGCGCCTGCATGCGTACGTCGCGGGTGACGTGGGCGACGCCGTCCGCGGCGGAGAGCCGGCCGAGGCTGCGCTCGGGCACCTCCGCGACGACCGCGTTGACCAGGCCCGTGACGCTCCGGGTCTCGTCGACCGGGATGCCGTCCGCCCGGAGACGGTCGACGGTCGCACGCTGCTGAGCGGCGATGTCGTTCGCGGTCTCCTCGTAGGTGGCTGACAGGGCGTCCTGGATGCCGACGTCGCCGGTCGCGGATCGCGACGCGGCGATCCGCTCGGCGCCGACGCGCTCCACGGCTCCGGGGCTGTCGAACTCGATGATGACGGGGACGGACTCGCCGGGCTCGCCGGGCTCGGCTGCTGCGCTCGGCGGCACGAGGACCGAGCCGGCGAGCACGGCGGGCACCGCCAGGGCGACGGTGAGGCCGCGACAGGATGTGGGGGACATGGTGACCTTCCGGTGAACGTTCTGAGATCCGCGCATGACGGCTCAGCGCTCATGAAAGCGCCCTGGTGTTTCGACCGCACGCATGCCGGAGTCCGGCAGCGGCCACCTGGCCGCAGGCGGCCAACCCGCAGGTCAGACCCAACCGCGTCGGGCTGCCTGCACTCCCGCCTGGAACCGGTTCGAGGCTCCGAGACGCCGCAGCAGCAGCTGGCTACGCCGGCGTACGGTGCGGGTCGAGACGTGCAGCTCGCGGGCGATCACCTCGTCCTTCGCTCCGGAGGCGAAGAAGGCGAGCAGGGCCCGCTCCTCCGCCGTGGGGCCCCGCCGCTCGATCGGAACGGAGCCGCGCTGCGCGGGCTCGTCGCGCGGCACGTCGGCGGCCTGCTCCCAGTGAGCCTCGAACACCTCGCACAACAACGCGACCAGCGGCTGGGAGTCGGTGAGGATCGCCTCGGGCCGCAGGCCGTCCAGGCGCGTCGACACGAGCGCGGCGCGTCGGTCGGCGATCGCGAGCTTGACCGGCAGCTCGCTGGTGAGCCGAGCCTGCTCGCCCGCCTCGACGGCGCGGCGCACCTCGTCCCACGCGCCCGGTCGGTCCAGCGCCGCCGCCGCGTAGACGGCCCGCCAGCGCACGCCGCGCGCGATGACCACGGGCTCGAGCGGGTTGAGCGGCGCGAGCACGTACGGCGGCCGGTCGAACGCCATGAACTCCTCGACGGCCTGATGCTCCAGCCTGTTGTACGCCGCGCCCACCGCGTCGGCGCCCACCAGCACCGCGACGCTCGAGCCCGAGCCCTTCACCGCGCCCCGGTTCTCGTAGACCTCCGCCAGCAGCGGGATGGCGGCACGGAGCCGGGCCAGGCCGTCCTCCGCACGCTCCGCGACCGCGCGCAGCGCGACCCGCGGGTCGACCGCGGCGAACCGGCCATCGCCCGCCGCCCGGTTGACCAGCCCGGCCGCGCGGAGCTCGTCCAGGGTGCGCGCGGCCTCGTCCGTGCTGATCCCGAGGGTGCGCGCGACCTCGTCGCCTCCGATCGCTCCGGCGGCGAGGACCGCGCCGTAGACCGCCTCGGCCTCCGCGTCCAGGCCGGCGACCGCGAGCCCGCCCTGGGTGGTCAGCCCGGGATGCGTGCTCACCGGACCGTCCGGGACGCGGAGCGGGGACGGCGCCCGTGGTCGGGCGCTCCGGGCCGCGGCCCGGGGATGATGGGTTCGAGGTGCACAGCACAACGATGCCATGCGGTGAGATGGTCGGGACCGAGGCAGAACCGGGCCGAGTCGGCCCGTCCTGACCAGGACCTCCGCCGAGTCGGCTCGTCATGACGAGCCGACTCGGCGGGGTTTTCGGTCAGTTCGAGCCGACTCGAGGGGTCAGAAGCACTGCGAGGCGCTGTGGTAGACGCTCGACTGGATGCCGAGGTGGATGTGGTCGCTGTGGTCGGGGTAGCCCGGCCCGAGCACCTGCGGGAACGACTGGCGTGAGGCACGCGCGATGCCGCACATGGTCGTCGCGCTGCTGCCGGGCACCAGGTCCATGGCCCGGCCATAGAGGTGGTTGCTGTTGGAGGCGCCGCCGACGGCGTCGTTGCACGCCTTCGAGCGGTAGGCCGAGGTGACCCGCAGCGGGTTGTCGCCGAGCCGGTGCCGGATCGCCTCGGCGCGCCACATGGCCTGCATCAGGTTGGCCTTGACCTGCGCGACCGTCACTCCGGAGATCGGCGTCGGCCAGCCGCCGTAACAGACGTCGTCGACCTCGCTCCAGTCGAAGTGGATCGGGGTGCAGTCGTCGTCCTGGAGCGCGTAGAGCTTGTTGAACGTGTTCGTCCCCGCGACCCCGTCGGCCGCGAGGCCGTAGGCGGCCTGGAAGTTGCGGACCGCGGTCGTCGTCGCCGGGCCGTAGGACCCGTCGATCGAGAAGATCGTGCCGGAGGCTGCCCATCCGGCGACCCGGATCTGGAGCTGGGTGACCGCGTTGCCCGAGGACCCCTGCTGGAGGGTGCCGCTCCAGGTGTAGCAGGCGTCGGCGTGGGCCGGGGCGGCCGTGGAGGTGATGGCGACCAGGCTGGTCGCCAACGTGACGAGGAGAGAACCGATGACCGTGCCGAGGCGGCGTGGGGTGAGGCGCATCTGTGGAGCTCCTATCTCTTTCCGAGAGGTCCGAGAGGACCCGAGTCGCTCCCTAGAGTGGCCTCCTTTGACGTCATGTACCTGGATTTCGCGTAAATGTAATCACCAGGGAATGACGCCGGCGTCCTCGAAGTAGCCGCCGGTCGGGCCGTCGTCGGGCAGGGTCGCGAGGCTGATCGCGATCCGGGCGCCCTCCTCGGGCGTGCGTACGCCACGGAAGCCGTTCAGGTCGGTGGCCACGAACCCGGGGCAGCCGAGGTTGATCAGGATGTTCGTGTCCCGCAGCTCCTTGGCGTACTGGATCGTGACGGCGTTGAGGTAGGACTTCGTCGGGCTGTAGACCGCCGAGATCGGCCCCACCGCCAGCGGGTCGTCCGTCGCGGTCTGCCGGGTGAGGGAGCCGACGCTGCTGGACATGTTGACGATCCGCGGGGCGGCGGAGCGTCGCAGCAGCGGCAGCATGGCGTTGGTGACCCGGACGACCCCGAAGACGTTGGTCTCGACCGCGACCCGCATCTGGTCGACCGAGATATCGGTCGGGTTCTGCGGCATGCCGCCGGTGATGCCGGCGTTGTTGACGAGCACGTCCAGGCCGCCGTGGTCGTCCTCGATCAGCCGGGCCGCGGCGGCGACGCTGGCGTCGTCGGTGACGTCCAGCGGCACCCCGAAGGCGTCGGCGCCGTTCGCGCGCAGCTTCTCCACCGCCGCCTCCCGGCGGGCGTCGTCGCGGGCGCCCACGCCCACCTTCCAACCGCGCGCGCCGAGGCCCGCGGCGATCTCGTAGCCGATTCCCTTGTTGGCGCCGGTGACCAGCGCGATCGTGTTCTCGCTCATGTCCTCCAGCCTGGCCAGCGGCCGCCGAACACTCCAGTATCACCTCGGTAGCCGCCTATACCGCTCGGGTATGTTCCCAGGTGGGAGTAGGGTTGGCGGCATGGAGACCCGGGAGCTTCGCTACTTCGTCGCGGTCGCCGAGGAGCTTCACTTCAGCCGTGCGGCGGATCGTCTCGGGATCGCCCAGCCGCCGCTGTCACGCGCGATCAGCAGGCTCGAGCGACGCCTGGGCGGCCAGCTGCTCGAGCGCAACAGCAGAGGTGTCACGCTGACCGACGCCGGCCGGGTGCTCCTCGCCGAGGCCCGCGCCGCCCTCGACGCGGTCGACGCGGCCGAGCGCCGCACCCGTCGCGCCACCGGCGACGGTGCCGAGCCGGGCCTGGTCCTGGTCTCCAAGGCCGGAGCCTCGACGGAGCTGCTGACCAAGCTGCTCGACGCCTACGCCGCCGAGCCGGGCGCGGTGAAGGTCGAGGTCGACCTGTGCAGCATCGGGGAGCAGGGGCCGAGACTGCGCGACGGCCGGGCCGACGTCGCGCTGCTGCATCGTCCGTTCGACTCCGTCGACGGGCTCGACTCGGAGGCCCTGCTCACCGAGGGCCAGGTCGCGGTCCTGCCCTCCAGCCACCCGTGGGCGACCCGGTCACAGCTGAGGCTGGCCGACCTCGACGACATCCCGGGCCTCCCGCCGATGCGCTGGCCGTCGGCCGGCGGCGCCTTCCGCGACGGCCCCGGACCGGAGATCCGCGACTCGGCACAGCTCTATCAGCTGGTCGGGCTCGGCCGCGCGTACGCGATGCTGCCGGAGTCGGCGCGTGCCGAGCAGCATCACGGCGTCGTCACCGTCCCGGTCGTGGACGCGCCCGAGGTCACCACGGTCATCGCCTGGCCGCAGCACAGCCGCTCGCTCGCCCTGGCCACGCTGGTCCAGACGGCGACTCGCCTCTAGCGCTGCTGATCAGAAGCGCTTCCACCAGAGGTTGACCGCGTAGTCGACGTACGTCCCCTGGTGCTCCTCGAGGATCGCGGCCGCTGTCGCGGGGTCGAACTCGATGCGGACGACAGCCTCCAGGTCCGCCCGCGAGCCGAAGGACCAGTCCATGTCGACGGGGACGCGCGTCCAGCCGTGCATCGACCAGAACCGCTCCTGCTCCTCGGGCGGTGGAACCTTCGGGTAGCCGCGGCGGAACCAGCCGCCGAAGGTCGAGCGGGAGCCGTCGTTGTCGATCACCATCGCCACGCCGCCGCGACGCATCACCCGGTCGAGCTCGCCGAACCCGGGCTCGGAGCCGGGACCGAAGAAGTAGGCCCAGCGGGCGTGCATGACGTCGACCGATGCCGGCGGGAGCGGCAGCTGCTGCGCGACGCCGTTGTGGACGCTGACGTTCGCGAGCTTCTTCGTACGCCTCCGAGCCAGCGTCACCAGGTCCGGATGCGGCTCGATGCCGGTGACCGTGCGGGCGGTCTCGGCGAACGTCGGCAGGTAGAACCCCGTCCCGCAGCCCAGGTCGAGGACGTCGCGCCCGGCCCACGGCGCGGTCTCGTCCATGGCGGCCCAGAGCCGGCCGTGCGGGTCGAGCGCACGGTTCTCGATCTCGTACGTCGCGGTGTGGTTCCAGATGTTGGGGGACGGGATCGCTCCCGTCGCCCCCGGCAGGTCGAGCCGGGTCAGATCCGGACCTCGCCGCGCGGGGTGACGAACTTGGCGGCCAGCAGGCCGGGGGTGCCGTGCTCGGCGACCCAGTCGATGTGGACGTTCTCGGCGGGCTTGCCGGTCCACGGGTCGACGCGCTCGCGCAGCTCGTCGCCGAGGTAGTCCTTGACCCGCTCGGGGTCGCCCGAGATCTCCAGGTCGGTCAGGGTGATGTCGGAACCGGCGTTGCCGGGGTGGAGCTCGGGCGTCTCCCACTTGATGAAGTAGGGCAGCTGCGGGTCGGCGATCAGGCCGTTGATGCCGATCTGCTGCCAGTGGAGCTCGCGGCCGTCGGGGAGGTGACGGTTGCCGGGAACCGCCTTGCGGCCGAGCCGCTCCTCGATCGGGGTCATGTCGTCGACGCCGATCACGAAGCCGATCCAGCCGCCACCGAGGGCGGAGCGGGCCTTGACGGCCTGCCCGAACGGGGCCTTGTCGCTGGCCGGGTGCTCGAGTGCCTCGACGACCTCGAGGTAGAGACCGCCGCGCATCGGAAGGATGTAGTTGCGGGTGCCGAAGCGGGGGTGGACGCCGCCGTCGACGAACTCCTGGCCGAGCAGCTCACCGAGCTGCTTGGCGGTCTGTACCAAGCCATCGGGTCCTGCAGCGTACGAAACATGGTCCAGGCGCATGTAACGATTCTGAACTCTCGCTGAGAGAGAGACCAATCCAGGGTCACTATCTCTTGATATCGAGATACACCCCGGGGTTCAGCGCGGGCTGGCGGGATGGAGCGCGAGCGCGGACCTCGACCGGACATGCGCCTCGCAGTGACGGACGAGCTCGGCGTACGCCGCCTTGCCCATCAGCTCGGTCAGCTCGGCCTGGTTGGTGAGGTAGACGGGCTCCACGGCGACGTGGGCCTCGGTGTTGCCGGAGCAGTACCAGTCCAGGTCGTGGCCGCCCGGACCCCAGCCGCGCCGGTCGTACTCGGTGATCGTCACCTCGGTGTAGGTCGTCCCGTCGGTCAGCTCGACGTCGCGGAACGTACGCCGGATCGGCAGCTGCCAGCACACGTCCGGCTTCGTCTCGAAGTGCTCCCGGCCTTCCTTCGCGGCCAGGATGTGCAGCGCACAGCCCGATCCGCCGGTGAAGTCCGGCCGGTTGGCCAGGACGCAGGACTCCTGGCCGCGAAACTCCGTTACCCGGGTCTTCCGCTCGCCGTCGTCGTCGAGCTCGACCCAGTCGTCGGTCCCCACGTTGCGTCCCGGGTGCTGCTCCCAGATCTCCGGCGTCAGCTCGGCGACGAACTTCGCCGTCCGGGCCTCGTCCTCCTCGTCGGCGAAGTGTGCCCCCAGCGTGCAGCACCCCACGTCCGGCGAGCTCTTGAACATCCCCGGGCAGCCGTTGCCGAAGATGCAGGAGTACGCCGACGTCAACCAGGTCAGGTCGCAGCGCATCCGCTCGTCCGGGTCGTCGGGGTTGACGAACTCCACCCACGCGCGCGGGAAATCCAGGGGTACCTCAGGCACCGGGCAAGCCTACGTGGTGAGTCGATGGCCGATGTTCACCGAGCGCTCCACGGACGCAGCTTCTCGGGGTTGCGTACGGCCCAGATGCGGGTGATGCGGCCGTCGGCGACGTCGAAGGCGTAGACCGAGACGGTGGCGCCGTCCACCTGGCCGACCAGGCCGGGCTGGCCGTTGACCTCGCACTCCAGCAGCGTCACCGTCGGGGCGCGGGCGGCGATCTCCATCCAGGCGCCGGCGATCTGCTCGGCACCGGCGATCGGCTCGAGGAAGGCCAGGGCGAGGCCGCCGCCGTCGGCGGTGGCGACGGCCTCGGGGTCGAGGAGGCCGACGAGGGCCTCGATGTCGCGGGCCTCCCAGGCCTGTTTGAAGCTGCGGACCAGGTCGGCGCGCTCGTCGCCGGAGTGGGCGCGAGAGGTGTCGATGCGGCGGCGGGCGTGGGAGGCGAGCTGGCGGCAGGCCGCCGGGGTGCGGCCGACGACGTCGGCGATCTCGTTGAAGGTGTAGCGGAAGATGTCGTGCAGGACGAAGGAGACCCGCTCGGCGGGGGTCATCGAGTCCAGCACCACCAGGAAGGCCATGCTGATCGACTCGTCGAGGGTGACCCGGTCGGCGGGGTCGGGGGCCGCCCCGGCGCCACCGAGCCAGTCGGATCCGCCGGGCACCGGCTCCGGGATCCAGTCGCCCACGTAGTGCTCGCGCCGAGCCCGTGCGGAGCCGAGCAGGTCGAGACAGATCCGGCTGGCGACCGTCGTCATCCAGGCGCCGTGGGAGGCGATCGCGTCCCGCTGCTGCTCGGTGAGGGCGTACCAGCGGGTGTAGGTCTCCTGCGCCACGTCCTCGGCCTCGGCGAGCGAGCCGAGCAGGCGGTAGGCGAGGTTGATCAGCTGGCGTCGCTCGCTGATCACCTCGGCGAGGTGCGGGTCGGTCATGGCGGCTCCTTCGGTCTGCATGTCTACAACCGATCCGACGAAACAGCGACCCGATCTGTGAGACCGGCTGACATTCCGTACGCCTGCTTCGTCGGAGGGACAGCAGACCCCAGCGAACGAGGAGTTCGGAACATGACCAGAGTCGGCATCATCATCGGCAGCACCCGCCCCAACCGCAACGGCCCACAGGTCGCCCACTGGGTCCATGAGCAGGCCTCGCGCCGCGCCGACGCGACCTTCGAGGTGGTCGATCTGCGCGACCACCCGCTCCCGCACCTGGACGAGGCCGTACCGCCGATGTTCGGCCCGTCCGCCAACCAGCACACCCGCGACTGGGCGGCGCGGATCGCCCCGTTCGACGGCTTCGTGATCGTGACCCCGGAGTACAACGGCGGCATGCCCGGCGTCCTGAAGAACGCCATCGACCACGCCTGCGCGGAGTGGGCGGACAAGGCGGTCGGGTTCGTCTCGTACGGCGTCAGCGGTGGGGCCCGCGCGGTCGCCCAGCTGCGTACGGTGTGCGGCGCGCTCGGGATGGCCGACGTGAGCCGTCCGGTCGAGCTCTCGCTGTTCACCGACTTCGAGAACCACACCACGTTCGTGCCCGGCGAGCGTCACGCCGCCATGCTGACCACCATGCTGGACCAGGTCGTGGCGTGGAGCACCGCGCTCGCGCCGCTGCGCGTGGGCAGCCTGGTCGGCGCGGAGGGAGGTCGGGCATGAGCACGCACGAGGAGGCCGCGATCCGCGGCCAGATCCAGAAGATCATCGACGGCCTGCGGGCCAAGGACCTCGACACCCTGCGGGAGCCGTACGCCCCCGACGTCATCTCCTTCGACGTCGAGCCGCCGCTCCAGCATGTCGGGATCGAGGCGAAGCTCGCCAACTGGGCGAAGGTGTTCGAGGTCTTCGAGACCGTCGACTACGAGCTCCGGGACCTGACGCTCACCGTCGGTGACGACGTGGCGTACGGGTACGCCTTCGGCCGCCTCAGCGGGACGATGAGGAACGGGGTCGCGTCGCCCGGGATGTGGGTCCGGGTCACCTACGGGCTGCGGAAGGTCGACGGCACCTGGGTGATCGCGCACGACCAGGTCTCGGTGCCGTTCGACATCCTCAGCGGCAACGGGGTGGTCGACCTGGAACCGTGACCGAGACGACTCCTCGACGATTCCGGACGGGCGGGGCGGGCGGCGTATTCTTGTAGGTACGGAGCCACCGCTCCGTATCCATTGTGTGTATCACCTCGCGCTGGCCCCGCCGGCGGACCAAGGCGGCACAGAGCCGCGGTTCGCAGCGGGAGGTTCGAAAGAGATGTCAGAGCAGCGCGAACAGAGTCTGGTGCGCGCCGTCGGTGGGACGTACTTCCCGCTCGCGCTGGTCGCGCGGCTGCCGTATGCGATGGTGGTCGTCGGGGTGCTGACGCTGGTCGTCGCGGGCCGCGACTCGCTGGCGCTCGGCGGCCTCAACTCGGCGATGGTCGGGATCGGGGCGGCGGTGTGCGGTCCGATCCTCGGTGTCGCCGTCGACCGGTTCGGGCAGCGCGGCGTGCTGCTGGTGATCAGCGTCGCCAGCACTGCCGCGCTGGGCGCGATGGCCTGGGTCGTCTACAGCCCGCTGCCCGACGTGGCCGTGCTCGCGGTGGCGTTCCTGGTCGGTGCGACCGCTCCGCAGATCGCACCCCTGTCGCGGTCGCGGCTGGTGGCGATCATCTCCGCGTGCATCGTGCCGGGCCGCCGGGTGCGGGTGCTCAACTCGACGATGGCCTACGAGTCGGCGGCCGACGAGATCGTCTTCATCGTCGGACCCGTCGTCGCGGGCGTCCTCGCCGTCGCCATCGACCCGTGGGCGCCGGTCGTCGCCGCCGCGGTGCTCACCCTGGTCTTCGTCTCCGCCTTCGCCCTCCACCCGAGCGCCGCGACCGCACAGGCCTCGTCCGGCCGTACGCCGGTGGCGGGTTCCGCGCGCGAGCTCGCCCGCCCGCGCGTGGTCGTGATCGTGGTCGGGATCCTCGGCGTCGGGCTCTTCTTCGGCTCGATGCTCACCTCGCTGACCGCGTTCATGGCCGACCACGGCCGTCCCGAGGAGGCCGGTCTGGTCTACGCGGCGATGGGCATCGGGTCGGCCGCGCTGGCGCTGGGCGTCGCCCTCTTCCCGGTCGGCTTCACCTCGGCCGCTCGCTGGCTGGTCTTCGGCGGCGTGATGTTCGTGGGTGCCCTCGCGCTGCCCGGCGTCTCCTCGGTCACGGGGATGGTGCTCGCGCTGCTCGTCATCGGCCTAGGCATCGGGCCGACCCTGGTCACGCAGTACGGCCTCGGCGCCCGCCGCAGCCCGGTCGGCCGGTCGGCCACCGTGATGACCATGCTCGGCTCCGCGGTGATCCTCGGCCAGTCGCTGGCCTCCGCGGTCACCGGCGGCGTCGCCGAGCGCTGGGGCACCGAAGCGGCCCTCGTCCTGCCCGCCGTCGCCGCGCTCGTCGTCGTGATCGCCGGGGCCGTCAACGCCCGGATCGGCGAGCCCGCCGCGCCCGCCGCGACTCCGAGCCCCGAGCGTGCCGTGGTGTCCGCCGACCACTGAGCGGCGTCAATCGATGGGCCGACTCGCCGCTTTCGATCGTGTGGTCGAGCACGCGATCGCGTTCGCTGATCCTCTCGCCGAGGCAGGTGGGCGTGCCACCTGGATCGCTTCCGGCGGTGCCTGGGAGTAACTGGGGTTCCGCGTGGGGGACGGCGAGCCACTAAAGTCGACGTATGCGGTTGGGCGTACTCGACATCGGTTCGAACACGGGACACCTGCTCGTGGTCGACGCCCACGGCGGGGCGGCCCCGTTGCCGGCGTACTCGTTCAAGCAGCCGTTGCGGCTGGCTGAGCACCTCGACGACTCCGGCGACGTGACCGAGGACGGGATCGAGGCGCTGACGGCGTTCACCCGGGACTCGGTGCAGGTCGCGGAGGAGAAGGGCGTCTCGGAGATGCTGGCGTTCGCGACCTCGGCGGTGCGCGATGCCGGCAACTCCCAGCAGGTGCTCGACCGCGTGCATGCCGAGACCGGGGTCGAGATCGAGGTCCTTCCCGGAGACGACGAGGCGCGGCTGACCTTCCTGGCCGTACGCCGCTGGTTCGGCTGGTCCGCCGGGCGGCTCGCCGTCTTCGACATCGGCGGTGGCTCGCTGGAGATCGCGGCCGGGCTCGACGAGCAGCCCTACGTCGCCTGGTCGCTGCCGCTCGGTGCCGGACGGCTCGCGCGCAGCTACTTCGGTGACCGGCCGACGGAGGAGGAGCTGCGGGAGCTGCGCCGTACGATCCGCGCCTCGATCGCCGAGGACGCGGGCAAGATACTGCGCGACGGCCAGCCCGACATGGCGGTGGCGACCTCGAAGACGTTCCGCTCGTTGGCGCGCATCTGCGGTGCCGCCCCGAGCGGTGAGGGGTTGCGCGTGCGCCGTCAGCTGCAGCTGGCGGAGCTGCAGCGCTGGATCCCGAAGCTGTTGGAGATGTCGCTCGAGGAGCTCTCCGAGCTGCCCGGGGTCAGCCCGTCGCGGGCCCACCAGATCGTGCCCGGCGCGCTGGTCGCCGAGGCATGCCTCGACATCTTCGACCTGCCCGCCTTCGAGATCTGCCCGTGGGCGCTGCGTGAGGGGTTGATCCTCGACCGTCTCGACCACCTGTCCTTCATCGGCAGTTCCGATCCTGGACGGTCCGAATAGGAGACCCACGATGATCTCGCTGTCGACGTCCTCGACCTATCCCGAGTCGACCGCCCACGGCTTCGCCTATGCGGCGGAGGTGGGCTACGACGGGGTCGAGGTCATGGTCGGCATCGACGCGCTGTCGCAGCAGACCCATGCGGTCAAGCAGCTCGCCGAGCACCACGGCCTGCCGATCGTCGCGATCCATGCGCCGACGCTGCTGTTCACCCAGCAGGTCTGGGGCTTCGAGCCGTGGGGGAAGCTCGAGCGGTCCGCCGAGATGGCCGCCGAGGTCGGGGCGGAGGTGGTCGTCGTCCATCCACCGTTCCGCTGGCAGCGGGAGTACGCCGCCGGGTTCGTGGACGGGATCGCCACGCTGGAGCGCTCGACCGGGCTGAAGTTCGCCGTGGAGAACATGTACCCGTGGCGGGCGGCCCGGCGCTCGACGCCGATGTATCTGCCCCACTGGGACCCCTCGACCGAGGAGTACGCCAACACCACCATCGACCTCTCCCACGCGGCGATCGCCGGTGACGACGTGATCGAGATGGCCGAGCGGCTCGGCCCGCGGCTGCGCCACATCCACCTCACCGACGGCACCGGCTCGGCCAAGGACGAGCACCTCGTCCCCGGCCGCGGCCACATGGGCGCCGACCGCTTCCTGCGCCACCTGGCTGCCTCGGGCTTCGACGGCGAGATCGTCCTCGAGATCAACACCCGACGGTCCCGGTCCCGCGCCGAGCGCGTCGCCGACCTGCGCGAGTCGCTCGAGTTCGCCCGGAAGCACTTCCAGGCCTGAGCCCGACGGGCGAGCGGGATCAGTCGCGGGCGGCGAACCAGGACCAGGTGAGCGAGGTCAGGGCCAGGGCGAGGACGGCGGTGGCTACGCCCCACCAGCCGACGGCGTACGCATAGCCGAGCAGCCAGCCGAAGAGGCTCGAGCCGCCGTAGTAGAAGAGGTTGTAGAGCGCGCTGGCCTGGGCCTTGCCGACCCGGGCGCGGGCGCCGACCCAGCCGGAGGCGACGCCGTGGGCGCCGAAGAAGCCGGTGGTGAGGACGACGAGGCCGGTCAGGACCATCGCGAGGTTGTCGGGGAAGGTCATCACGACGCCGACGATCGTGATGACGACGCAGGTCAGCATGACCTTTCGCCGTCCGTGGGTGGCGGCCAGGCGGCCCGCGACGGAGGAGGAGACGGTGCCGCCGAGGTAGGCGAAGAAGATCTGGCTCGAGATCGCCACCGGCAGCCCGAAGGGCTCGCGCTCGAGGCGGAACCCCAGATAGTTGTACGTCGCCACGAACCCGCCCATCATCAGCGCGGCCTGCCCGTAGAGGACGAGCATGCCCGGGTCGCGGAGGTTGGCGAGCACCCCCTCGCGTACGGACGTCGTCGGCTTGCCGGTCGGGCGGACCCAGCCCTGGGCGCGCGGGATCAGGGTGATGGCGATGACCGCGGCGATCGCGGAGAGGACGCCGCCGGCGGTGACGCCCAGGCGCCAGCCGCCGAGGTCGGCGAACGGCCCGGTGATGACCCGGCCGAGAAGGCCGCCGACGGTGGTGCCGGAGATGTAGATGGCCGCGGCGAGGCTGACGTGGCGTACGTGGATCTCCTCGGCCAGATAGGCGACCGCGAGGGCGGGTACGCCGCCGAGCGCGAGACCTTCGAGGCTGCGCAGGACGAGGAGCGTGGTGAAGCCAGGCGCGAGCGGGGTGAGCAGGCCGAGGACGAGGGACATCGAGAGCGCGATCTTCATCGCCGGCGCCCGGCCGATGCGGTCGGCGACCCACGACCACCCCAGGACGCTGACCGCGAGACCGAGGGTCGCCATCGAGACGGTGAGCGCAGCGGAGGCCTCGTTGACCTCGAGCGCGTGCGCGACGGTGGGGAGGATGCCCTGGGTGGAGTACATCTGCCCGAACGTGGCGATCCCGGCGGCGAAGAGGCCGATCAGGATCCGCCGGTAGCCGCTGCTGCCCGCATCGTGGCCGACCCAGGGGCGGCTCAGGCGGCTCAGGGAGGTATCGACGGACATCGTTCTCACGGTAAAGCAGGTGTTGCGGGTGGGTGAAGCCGCGGCGTGCGTGAGATATCTCTACTCTGGGGGCGATGTCCGCGCTGTCCGATCGACTCTCGACGCGTCTCGTCGGTGTCGACGTGGCGCGCTGCCTCGCGCTGCTGGGGATGATGGCGACGCACGTGCTCGAACCGGTGGACGCCGCCGGGGAGCTGACCCGCATCCAGGCCGTCGCCGGTGGCCGGTCCGCGGCGCTCTTCGCCGTGCTTGCCGGGGTCAGCCTGGCGCTGATGACCGGGCGCCAGTCGCCGGTCGCGGGCCGCGTGCTCGCGTCACGGTCGCTGGGGCTGGCCGCGCGGGCGGTGCTGATCGCCGCGCTCGGGCTGGTGCTCGGGTCGCTCGGCACCAACATCGCGATCATCCTGACCTACTACGGGGTGCTGTTCCTGCTCGCCATCCCGTTCCTCGGGCTGCGGGCGCGATGGTTGTGGCTGCTCGGCGTGGTCTGGGTCGTCGTGGGCCCGCTGGTGTCGCAGATCGTCCGGCCGATGCTGCCGCCGCGGCAGTTCGCCAGCCCGGAGCCGTCCCAGCTGCTGGAGCCGGGCCGACTGCTCGCCGAGCTGCTCTTCACCGGCTACTACCCGGCCGTCCCGTGGTTGGCGTACCTGCTGATCGGGATGGCCATCGGCCGCATCGACCTGCGCAACCGGCTCGTGGTCTCGATGCTCTGGACCGGCGGCGTCATCATCTCCGTCTCGGCCACCTGGCTCTCGGAGCGGCTGACCCGGATTCCGTCGGTGGCCGAGGTGCTGCTGCGCAGCTATCCGGGGACGGACATCGACGGGGCGCTGACCGCGATGAGCTATGGCCTCTACGGGCAGACGCCGGTCGACGGCGGCTGGCAGTGGCTGCTGGTCGTCGCACCGCACTCGTCCACGCCGTTCGACCTGGCGCAGACGATCGGCAGCTCGATGTTCGTCATCGGCGCCTGCCAGATGATCGCGCTGCGGCTGCCGGAGCGGGGGCGCACCGTGATGGCGGTGCTGTTCGGCGCCGGCACGATGACCCTCACCCTCTACACGCTGCACGTGCTGATGAGGACCGATGCCGTCTGGCCGCCGGAGACGCCCGACACGTACGTCGTCCACGTGCTCGTGGTGATGGCGATCGGCGCGCTCGTCACCGCGTGGGGCCGGCCCGGTCCGCTCGAATGGCTCGTCGGGCGGCCGGCCGCCTGGTTGCGCCGGACCGAGCCGCGCCGTGAGGCGACACCGTCGGGATAGCGTGGCCGCATGAGTACGACGGCACCGCGGCGAGGGCGCCGGCCCGGTTCGCCCGACACGCGGGCGGCGATCCTGGCGGCTGCTCGGCAGCGCTTCGCGCAGCAGGGGTACGCCGCGACCTCCGTCCGCGGGATCGCGACCGCCGCCGGTGTCGACTCGGCGCTGGTGCACCACTACTTCGGCACCAAGGAGGACCTCTTCGTCGCCTCGCTGGAGCTGCGGATCGACCCGCGTGAGATCGCCCCGACGATCACCGCCGGTGGGCGCAAGGGTGCGGGGGAGCGCCTGGTGAGGCTGCTGCTGAGCGTATGGGACGACGAGGAGTCGCGGCTCCCGCTGCTGGCGCTGGTGCGCAGCGTCTTCGAGCCGGAGGGGAAGGCGCTGGTGCCGGAGGCGTTCGGCCGGCTCATCCTCGGGCCGGTCGGCGACGCGCTCGAGCTCGACGAACCGGACCGGCGGATGACCCTGGTCGCCTCGCAGCTCGTGGGGATCGTCGTGCTCCGCTACGTCGCCCGGATCGAGCCGCTCGCCTCTGCGCCCGCGGAGACGCTGGTGGCGACGTACGCGCCGGTGGTCCAGGGATATCTGACCGGACCGTTGCCGTAGGCCTCTTGCGCGGCGGCGGCCGTCGTGCGACATTTCATCGTGTGATGAATAACGTGGTTGAGGTGTCCGGCCTCCGGGTCGTACGCGGGAAGCGCGAGGTCCTCCACGACCTCGACTTCTCCGTGCGGGCCGGCGAGGTGACCGGGCTGCTCGGGCCGTCGGGGTGTGGCAAGACGACGCTGATGCGGGCGCTGGTCGGTGTGCAGGCGAAGGTGACCGGGACGCTGACCGTCCACGGCGAGCCCGCGGGGTCCTCGTCGCTGCGCTCGCGGATCGGCTACGTCACGCAGGCATCCAGCGTCTACGACGACCTGACGGTCACCGAGAACCTCCGCTTCTTCGCGAAGGTGCTCGGCGCGCCCTCGTCGTCGGTGACCGCGGTGATCGAGACGGTGGACCTGGTGTCCCATGCCGACCAGGTCGTACGCGATCTCTCCGGCGGCCAGCGCTCGCGCGTCTCGCTCGCGACCGCGCTGCTCGGATCGCCGTCGCTGCTGGTGCTCGACGAGCCGACGGTCGGGCTCGACCCGGTGCTGCGCGAGCAGCTGTGGGGGACGTTCCGGGCCCTGGCCGAGGCCGGTGCGGCCGTCATCGTGTCCAGCCATGTCATGGACGAGGCCGACCGGTGCGACCGGCTGCTGCTGATGCGCGAGGGCGTGTTCCTCGCCGACGGCAGTACGGCCGAGATCAAGCAGAAGGCAAACGCGGACGACATCGAGCATGCCTTCCTGACGCTGGTGAAGGAGGCGGCACGATGAGTCTGCGACGGACCCTTGCGGTGGCGGGGCGGGTGCTCGCCCAGATCCGGCGTGACCACCGCACCCTGGCGATGCTGGTGGTGCTGCCGACGCTGCTGATGTCGTTGCTGTGGTGGATGTACGCGGACTCGCCCGCGCCGATCTTCGACCAGATCGGTCCGGCCCTGCTGGCGATCTTCCCGTTCATCGTGATGTTCCTGGTCACCTCGGTCACCACGCTGCGCGAACGCTCCTCGGGGACGCTCGAGCGGCTGCTCGCGATGCCGCTGGGCAAGGGCGACTTCCTGCTCGGCTACGCGCTCGCCTTCGGGCTGCTCGCCGCCGTCCAGTCGGGTGTCGCCGTCGGGGTCAGCGTCGGACTGCTCGGGTTGGAGATCAGCGGCTCGGTCGCCCTGCTCGTGGTCGTCGCGATCGTCGACGCCGTCCTCGGCACCGCTCTCGGGCTGCTCGTCTCGGCCTTCGCCACGACCGAGTTCCAGGCGGTCCAGTTCATGCCGGCGATCGTCGTCCCGCAGATCCTGCTGTGCGGCCTCCTCGTGCCGCGCGAGTCGCTGCCGGCCGTACTCGAGACCATCTCCGACCTCCTCCCGCTCTCCTACGCCGTCGACGCGATGACCCACCTCGTCACCTCCACGGACACCGGTGACGTCTGGACCGACCTCGCTGTCGTGTCCGGGTTCGTCGTCGCCGGCCTCGCTCTCGGCTCGGCGACGCTGCGGCGGCGTACTCCCTGATCGTCGAGGCGTCACCCCCGTCGGCCGAGGCGTCACCCCGGTCGGCTGAGGCGTCACCCGCGTCGGTCGAGGGGTCGCTTGCGTCGGTCGAGGCGTCGCTTGCGCTGGCCGAGTGGCGTGCTGCTGACGCTTCGACCGACAGGAGTGACGTTTCGACCGACGGGGCTGACGTTTCGACCGACTGGGCTGACGTCTCGACCGACCGGGCTGACTTCTCGCTCGACGGGGGTGACGTCTCGCCCGGCGGGCTGACGGTTCGGCCGGCGGGGTGACGTCTCGGACGACCGGGCTGACTTCTCGCTCGACGGGGCTGACGCTTCGACCGGCTGGGCGGACCTCTCGACCGACGGGGCTGCCGCTTGGGCCGACGGGGCTGCCGCTTCGCCCGACGCGTCTGACGTCTCGGCCGACGGAGGTGACGCTTCGCCCGACGGGGGTGGCTTCTCGGCGGGATTGTGAGGTGGTGAGCGGAAGTTGACGGAAGGGGTACGGGGAGCGGATCGGTGCGAAACGTTGACGCCGGAATGTAGAGGTCGCCCACCCCCGACCTGAAACGGTGTGAGTACGCGTGACCGACACCCACTGTCCTTACTGCAGTCTGCAGTGCGGGATGACCCTCACTCGCAAGGGTCCCCGGCTGGAGGTCAGTGAGCGAGCCCAGAGGAACCGGCACAGCCCGGTGAGCGAGGGTGCCCTCTGCCGCAAGGGGTGGACGGCGGCCGGGCTGCGCGGCAGCCGCGAGCGGCTGACGACCCCGATGGTGCGCGACCGGGCGACGGGGGAGTGGAGCGCGGTGACCTGGGACGAGGCGCTCGACCTGGTGGCCTCGAAGCTCGCCGAGCTGCGCGATGCCCACGGCGCCGACGCCAACGCCGTGTTCGGTGGTGGCGGACTGACCAACGAGAAGGCGTACCAGCTCGGCAAGTTCGCCCGGGTCGCCCTCGCCACCTCCCAGATCGACTACAACGGCCGCTGGTGCATGAGCTCGGCGGCCTCGGCCGGCAACCAGGCCTTCGGCGTCGACCGCGGCCTGCCGTTCCCGCTGGCCGACATCGAGAAGACCGACGTCTGCGTGCTCGTCGGCTCCAACCTCGCCGAGACGATGCCCCCGGCGGCCCGCCACCTCGACCGGCTCCGCGAGAACGGCGGCAAGGTCGTCGTCATCGACCCGCGGCTGACCCCGACCGTCGAGCGCGCCGACCTCTTCCTCCAGCCCGTCCCCGGCACCGACCTCCCCCTCGCGCTCGGTGTCCTGCACCTGCTCGACGCGGCCGGCGCCGTCGACGAGGACTACGTCGCCGAGCGGACCACAGGCTTCGAGGACGTACGCCGCTCCGTGGCCGCCTGGTGGCCCGAGATGGTCGAGCGGGTCACCGGCGTCGAGGCGAGCCAGGTGCGCGAGCTCGCCGACCTGCTGGCCACCGCGGAGAAGGTGACCGTCCTGACCGCGCGCGGCGCCGAGCAGCACGCCCAGGGCACCGCGACCGTCCTCGCCTGGCTCAACGTCGCACTCGCGCTGGGCATGCCCGGCAAGACGTACGCCGGCTACGGCTGCCTCACCGGACAGGGCAACGGCCAAGGTGGCCGCGAGCACGGCCAGAAGACCGACCAGCTCCCCGGCTACCGGATGATCGACGACCCGGCGGCCCGGGCGCACGTCGCCGCCGTCTGGGGCGTCGACCCCGACACGATCCCCGGCAAGGGCCGCTCCGCCTACGAGCTCCTCGACGCGCTCGGCACCCCCGAGGGCCCCAAGAGCCTGCTCGTCTTCGGCTCCAACATCGTCGTCTCCGCCCCCAACGCCACCCACATCGCGTCGCGCCTGGCCGACCTCGACCTGCTCGTCGTCGCCGACATGGTGATGAGCGAGACCGCCGCCCTGGCCGACGTGGTGCTGCCGGTGACCCAGTGGGCCGAGGAGACCGGCACCATGACCAACCTCGAGGGCCGGGTGATCCTGCGCAACCAGGCGGTCACCGCCCCCGAAGGCGTCAGGAACGACCTCGACATCGTCACCGGCCTCGCCACCCGCCTCGGTGCCGCCTCGACCTGGTCGACCGACCCCGAAGAGATCTTCGAGGAGCTCCGCGCGGCCTCGAAGGGCGGCAAGGCCGACTACAGCGGCATCACCTATGACCGCATCCGCGAGGAGGACGGCGTCTTCTGGCCCTGCCCGGAGGGCACTGAGGGCACCCCACGGCTCTTCGCCGAGGACTTCTTCCACGCCGACGGCCGGGCCCGCTTCGTCGACGTCGCCCACCGCGGCCCGGCGGAGCAGCCGAGCGCCGACTACCCGCTCCACCTGACCACCGGCCGCGTGCTCGCGCAGTACCAGTCCGGTGCCCAGACCCGGCGGATCAAGGACCTCCCCGACGAGGGCGCCTTCGTCGAGCTCCACCCGCTGCTGGCCGACCGCGTCGGCGCCCACGACGGCGACCCGGTCGTCGTCCGCACGCCGCGCGGCGAGATGAAGGCGCCCGCGCGGATCGTGACCACGATCCGCCCGGACACGGTCTTCGTACCCTTCCACTGGGTCGGCGCCAACAAGCTCACCAACGACGCCCTCGACCCCTCCAGCCGGATGCCTGAGTTCAAGGTCTGCGCCGCGGCGGTGAGCGCATGAAGGAGCCGACCGACGAGCAGCGGATCGTCATCATCGGTGGCGGCATGGCCGCGGCACGCCTCGTCGAGGGACTGGTCGCGCGTGGCCTCGGGCCGCGGACGACCGTGCTGGCGGAGGAGCAGCACGCTCCGTACAACCGGATCCTGCTCTCCGCGGTCCTCGAGGGCACCCACCGTCCCGGGGCGCTCGCGCTGCGAGATGAGCAGTGGTACGCCGACCGGGGCGTCGACCTCCGCCTGGACAGCCTCGTCGTGGACATCCACCGGGACACCAGGACGGTCGAGCTGGCCGACCGGACGACCGTCCCCTACGACCAGGTCGTCCTCGCCACCGGAGCCATCCCGACCCTGCCGCCGATCCGTGGTGTGGTGCGGATGGACGGCTCGCTGGACCCGCGGGTGCAGGCGTTCCGCAGCCTCGACGACTGCGCACGACTGCTCAACACTCTCCACGACCACCCGCGCACTGCGGTGATCGTCGGCGGCGGTCTGCTCGGCCTCCAGGTCGCCCGGGCCCTGGCCGTACGCGGCATCGAGACCGAGGTCGTCGAGGGCCGCGACCACCTGCTCAGCAGCCAGGTCGGCGCGTCGGCGGGGAAGGTGCTCAAGCGGTCGATGGCCAAGCTCGGCACCCAGGTCTACCTCGGCGCCCGGGCGACCCGGCTGACCGACGAGGGCCTCAAGCTCGACAACGGCTACACCCTCGAGACCGACCTGGTGGTGCTCACCGCCGGCGGCCGTCCGCGCGCCAACCTCGCCCGCCGCGCCGAGCTCACCGTCAACCGTGGCATCGTCGTCGACGACCAGCTGCGCAGCGTCGACGACCCCGATGTCTACGCGATCGGCGACTGCGCCGAGCACAACGCGACCACCACCGGCTTCGTCAGCCCCGCCTGGGAGCAGGCCGGCGTCCTCGCCGACGTCCTCGCCGGCGGTCCCGCGACCTATGTGGGACACCGCGTCGTCGCCCGGTTGCGCGCCACCGACCTCGACGTCTGCGTCCTCGGCTCCCCGGAGGAGGAGGCGGGCGAGGTCGTCGAGATCGCCAACCCGGTCAAGGGCACCCACCGCAAGCTCGTCGTACGCGACGGCCGCATCGTCGCCGGCGCCCTCGTCGGAGACCTGAGCCGGGTCGGCCTGATCACCCAGGCCTTCGACCGGCAGACGGTCCTCGGCGAGCACGAGGCCGGGCAGCTGCTGCTGCCCGAGCCCTCCACCAGCCCCCGCCCGGAGCTCCCCGACGACGCGGAGGTCTGCGCCTGCGCCGGTGTCAGCGCCGGCCGGATCCGGGCGTGCCGGTCCCTCGAGGACGTACGCGAAACCACCCGCGCCACCACCGGCTGCGGCGGCTGCGCGCCGACCGTACGTCTGCTTCTCGCCTCAAGCCCCCGAAAGCGCTCAGTGGAAGGAATCCCGTCATGAGCCCTCACCTCCGCAAGAAGGTGGTCGTCGTCGGCCACGGCATGGTCGGCCACCGCTTCGTGACCGCCGCGATCGAGCGCGGCCTCACCGAGACCCACGACATCGTGGTGCTCGGGGAGGAGCCGCGACCCGCGTACGACCGGGTCGCCCTCACCAGCTTCTTCGAGGTCGGCGCCGAAGCACTCTCGTTCCTGCCCTCCGGCGTCTACGAGGACCCGCGGGTCACCCTGCGCACCGGCACGAGCGTCGTCGAGATCGACCCGGCGGCTCAGACCGTGATGCTCGCGGACGGCGAGGAGATGGCGTACGACGAGTTGGTGCTCGCCACCGGAGCGGCACCGTTCGTGCCGCCGGTGCCGGGTTCGGAGCTCGGGAACGTCTTCGTCTACCGCACGATCGAGGACCTCGAGGCGATCCGCGAGGCCGCGAAGACCGCTCGCGCGGGTGCGGTGATCGGCGGTGGCCTGCTCGGGCTCGAGGCGGCCAACGCGCTGCACCAGCTCGGTGTCGAGACCCACGTGGTCGAGCTCGCGCCGCGGCTGATGGCGGTGCAGGTCGACGACGCCGGTGGCAACACGCTCAAGCGGCACATCGAGAAGCTCGGCCTCACCGTCCACACCGGCGTGATGACCGAGTCGGCGCTCCCGTCGGCGGTGGACGAGGACGAGAGCGGCGTACGCGACGGCAAGGTCAGCGCGCTGAAGTTCAAGGACGTCGAGGAGCCGCTGCCGGTCGACATGATCGTCTTCTCGGCCGGCATCCGGCCCCGCGACGCGCTCGCCCGCGCCGCGGGCCTGGACCTGGCCGAGCGCGGCGGCGTGCTGGTCGACGAGCAGTGCCGGTCCTCCGACCCGCACGTGTGGGCGGTCGGCGAGTGCGCCGCGCCCGGCGGGAAGATGTACGGCCTGGTGGCCCCCGGCTACGACATGGCCGAGGTCGTCGCCGACGCCCTGCTCGGCGGAGCGGGCACGTTCACCGGCGCCGACATGTCGACGAAGCTCAAGCTGCTCGGTGTCGACGTCGCGAGCTTCGGTGACGCGCACGGCACCACCGACGAGTGCCTCGAGCTCACCTACTCCGACGCCGTCGCCGGTGTCTACAAGAAGCTCGTGATCAGCGAGGACGGCACCCGCCTGCTCGGCGGCGTGCTGGTCGGCGATGCGAGTGCGTACGGCCTGCTCCGGCCGATGGTCGCCTCGGGCATGGTGCTTCCGGAGAACCCGGAGGAGCTGATCCTCCCCCAGTCCAGTGGCGGTGGGGGAGGCATCCAGCTTCCGCCGGAGGCGCAGGTCTGCTCCTGCAACAACGTCACCCGCGGTGACATCGAGGCGGCCGTCGACAACGGCTGCGAGAGTGCCGCGGACGTCACGAAGACCACCAAGGCCGGAAGCACCTGCGGGTCGTGCAAGGTGCAGGTGAAGAAGATCGTCGAGGACTACTTCACGGCCCAGGGCCGCACGGTCGACATGTCTCTCTGCGAGCACTTCGCGATGACCCGCGCCGAGCTCTTCGACGTCGTCCTGATCCACGGCTACACGACCTTCGACCAGATCATCGAGGCCCACGGCAGCGGCCGCGGCTGCGACCTGTGCAAGCCCGCCGTCGCCTCGATCCTGGCCAGTCAGCTCAACGGCCACGTCCTGGCCAAGGAGAACCGCAAGCTCCAGGACACCAACGACGCCTACCTGGCCAATCTCCAGAAGAACGGCTCCTACTCCGTCGTCCCGCGCATCCCCGGCGGCGAGATCACCCCCGAGGGTCTGATCGTGATCGGTGAGGTGGCCAAGGAGTTCGGCCTCTACACCAAGATCACCGGCGGCCAGCGCATCGACATGTTCGGCGCCCGGATGGAGGACCTGCCGGCGATCTGGAAGCGCCTGGTCGACGCCGGGTTCGAGTCCGGCCACGCCTACGGGAAGTCGCTCAGAACCGTGAAGTCCTGCGTCGGCTCGACCTGGTGCCGCTACGGCGTCCAGGACTCCGTCGGCCTCGCGATCATGCTGGAGACCCGCTACCGCGGGCTGCGCTCGCCGCACAAGCTCAAGGGCGGCGTCTCCGGGTGCGCCCGCGAGTGCGCGGAGGCCCGCGGCAAGGACTTCGGCGTCATCGCCACCGAGAAGGGCTGGAACCTGTACGTCGGGGGCAACGGCGGCGCCGTCCCGGCCCACGCGCAGCTGCTCGCCGGCGACCTGACCACCGAGGAGCTGGTCCGCTACCTCGACCGCTTCCTCATGTACTACGTCCGCACCGCCGACCGCCTCCAGCGCACCTCGACCTGGATCGACGCTCTCGAGGGCGGCCTGGACCGGGTCCGCGAGGTCGTGGTCGACGACGTCCTCGGCCTGGGCACGGAGCTCGAGGCCGCGATGGCCACGCACGTCGACGGCTACTTCGACGAGTGGAAGGCGACGATCGAGGACCCGGAGAAGCTGAAGCGGTTCGTCTCTTTCGTCAACGCCCCCGAGATCCCGGACCCCAACATCTCCTTCGGATCCACGCGCGGCCAGATCGTCCCGGAGGTCGCGGACGCCCCGGTCTCGCTCGGCGCCACGATCCCGGTCGGTGCCCCCGCCGACCTGCACACCTTGGAGGAGTCGCGATGACCCAGACACAGACCATGACGTACATCTCCGTCTGTCGCCTCGACGACATCGACCCCGAGACCGGTGTCGCCGCGCTGGTCAGGGGCGAGGCGGTGGCCGTCTTCCGCACCCTCGACGACCGGGTCTTCGCGCTGTCCAACTACGACCCGTACGGTCACGCCTCCGTGCTCGCCCGCGGGATCGTGGGAACGCGTGGCGAGGTGCCGTTCGTGGCCTCGCCGCTGCTCAAGCAGCCGTTCTCCCTCGAGAGCGGTCGGTGCCTCGACGACCCGTCGGTGTCGGTCGCGACCTATGAGGTCGACGTCGTCGACGGTGAGATCCGGGTCGGCGCCCGGCGATGACGTACGCGGTGCAGGGGACCTACGATTCCGATGTGGACAGTGGCGCGCTGAGCGGCTTCCGTGTCGGCGTGACCGCGGCGCGGAAGGCCGAGGAGCAGATCAACCTGCTCGAGAGGCGGGGAGCACACGTGGTGTGGGCGCCCGCGCTCTCCGTCGACCCCAACCGGGTCGACGCCAGCGCGCTGCGCGCGGTGACCGAGCAGATCATCGGCCAGAAGATCGACATGTTCCTGGCCACGACCGGCATCGGCACCCGCGCCTGGTTCGATGCCGCGGAGGAGTGGGGACTGCTCGGCCGGCTCCTGGAGACGCTCGGCGGCGCCGAGATCCTGGCGCGCGGACCGAAGTCGGTCGGAGCGCTGCGGCGCCGAGGTCTGCGGGAGCTGTGGGCGCCGGAGTCGGAGGAGTTCGACGACGTCCTGGAGCACCTGCGCGGCCGCGACCTGACCGGCAAGCGGATCGTGGTGCAGGAGCACGGGCAGTCGCTGTCGATGGTCGCCCACGCGCTGACCCGTCAGGGCGCCGAGGTCATCAACGTGGTCGTCTACCGGGTCGAGTCGGCCGCGGACCCCGAACCCATGTTCCGGCTGGTCGAGACGTTGGCCGACGGCGAGCTGGACGCGGTCACCTTCACCTCCGCCCCCGCCGTGGCCGCGTTCATGCAGGCCGCCGGCTCGGTCGGCCTGCGCGACGAGGTCGTGGCGGCCTTCCAGGCCGACGTGGTCGCTGCCTGCGTCGGCCCGGTGACCGCCGCCGCCTTCGAGATGTGGGGCGTGCCGACGATGGTGCCCGACCGCTCCCGCACGGCGGCCATGGTCAAGATGCTCGAGGCCGAGCTGCCGCTGCGTCGCGAGGGCCTCCTCATCGAGCTCGCCGGCGGCCACCAGTTGCTGCTCCATGACGACGCCGTCATCCTCGACGGCGCCGAGGTGAAGCTCTCCCCGGCCCCCGCGGCGGTGCTGGGCGCGCTCGTCGCCAACCCCGGCAACGTCGTCTCCCGGCAGGCGCTGCTCGCGATGCTCCCCTCCGGCACCGCCGGCTCCGAGCACGCGGTCGAGATGGCGGTCGCGCGCCTCCGCTCGGCCCTGGGCACCAAGACCATCCAGACCGTCGTGAAGCGCGGCTACCGCCTGGCGGTGGCCCCGTGATCTCGTCGGAATCGCGCATGTGCGGGGAAATCGCGGCCGATGCGGCGGCGGTCCCTGCAACATCCGGACATGTGCGGGGAAGTGACGACCGATGACGCGTCTCGTGGTTGTTGCGCACGGCACCCGGCAGCTGCTCGGGAATGCGGTCGCCTCGATCATCGCCAAGCGGGCCGGTCGCGCGCTGGGGATGGAGTCGAAGGCGGCGTACGTCGAGCTCTGTGAGCCGCTCGTCGCCGATGTCCTGGCCGAGACCTCGCAGCCCACAGTCCTGGTGCCGCTGCTGCTGTCCACGGGCTATCACGTACGCGTCGACCTGCCCGCTGCGGTCGCGTCGGCCGCCGTCCCGGTGACCCTGGGGGCGCCGCTCGGCCCGGACCCGTTGCTCGCATCGGCACAGGTGGACCGCCTGCTCGCCGCCGGTGTCTCCCCTGGTCAGTCGGTAGTTCTGGTCGCGGCCGGCTCCAACGACCCGGCAGCTCGCGCCGACATCACAGCGGCCGGGTCGATGCTCGCCGCGGCCTGGGGCGGCCCGGTCCGGGTCGCCACCGTCTCCGGCTCCGGCGCGCCGCCCATCGATGAGGTCGTACGCCCCGGCGACGCCGTCTCGCCCTACCTGCTCGCCCCCGGCTTCTTCTCCGACCTGGTCCGAACCCGCTCCGAGGCCGCAGGTGCGGCGACCGTCGCCGACGTCATCGGCCCGCACCCCGACGTCGTGGAGCTGGTCGTACGCCGCGCCTCGGCGCTCCTCGCCGAGGAGAGCTCCGCGCAGGCCGGCTGACCGCTCCTCGACCAGCGGAGGGGCCGTCAGGTCGTGTAGTCGGCGTTGATGCGGATGTAGCCGTCGGTGAGGTCGCAGCCGTAGACGGTGAACTCGCCCGAGGCGATGCCGAGGTCGACCTCGATCGAGACCTCGTCGCCGGACAGATAAGTCGACAAATCCGCCAATAGATTTGCCGAGACCTGAGCGGGGTAGGTCTCGGTGCCGCCGAACGCGATGCGCACGTGCTCGGGGGAGATGTCGGTCTCCTCGCGGAGCTTCCCGATGGCCATCGCGACCCGGCCCCAGTTGGGGTCGGCGCCGTGGACGGCGGTCTTCACCAGCGGCGAGTTGACGATGGCCTTGCCGACCCGCTTGGCCTGGGCGTCGTCGCGAGCGCCGCTGACCACGACCGTGATCAGCTTGGAGGCCCCCTCGCCGTCGGAGGCGATCTTCTTCACCAGCGCGAGCGCGGCGTCGTAGAGCGCGGCCTCGAACTCGGCCAGATCGACCGGCCCCGCGGTGCCCGAGGCGAAGATCGCGGCGGTGTCGGAGGTGGAGGTGTCGGTGTCGATCGAGACCGCGTTGTAGGTGCGGTCGACGACCCGGCGGAAGGCCGCGTCGAGCTCGGCGGCGGGCACCGCGGCGTCGGTGAAGAAGTAGGTCAGCATCGTGGCCATGTCGGGCTCGAGCATCCCGACGCCCTTGGCGATCCCGGTGATCGTCGCGTCGCCGACGGTCCGGGTCTCGATCTTGGCGACCGTGTCGGTCGTCATGATCGCCGCCGCGGCGGCGTCGAAGTCTGCCTCCCCGGCAGTGCCGGCGAGCTTCTCCAGGGCAGGGGTGAGCACGTCCATCGGGTACTGCACGCCGATCACGCCCGTCGAGGCGACCAGCAGCTCCTCGGGGCGGACGCCGACGACCTCGGCCGCCAGGCGGCGTACCTCCGAGGCGTTGGCCTCGCCCGTCGGCCCGGTCGCGACGTTGGCGTTCTTCGAGATGGTCACCATCCCGCGGAACGCGGAGACGTCCGAGGCCCGGGAGAGCAGCACCGAGGCGCCGGCGAAGCGGGATCGGGTGAAGACCGCGGCGCTCGTGACCGGGCCCGAGGGGGCGGCGACGACGGCGAAGTCGTCAGCGCCCTCCTTGAGGCCGAGGTTGGCGGTGACACCGACGAATCCAGCTGGCTGAGACATGCGGACAGCCTAGAACCAGTCCGGGACGACGAACGCCCTATGTCCGCAACCAGGCGAACGCCGCCGCCTCGAGGATCATCCAGGAGCGCAGGACGCGACCGACGAACGTGATGCCGACGAAGAGCACCAGGTTGGCCTTGAGCGTGCCGTAGACGACGGCGAGGATCGCGAGCGGCGGAAGTCCGCTGAGCGCGGCCGCCGCGAGCAGCCCGCCGGCGTAGGCGGGCCGGCCCTGCGTACGCCGTTCCCACTTCTCCATCCGCTGCTGCCACTTCTCGCACGCCATCTTCTTGCGGACGAAGGGGAGGGCGGTGGTGCCGTGGCCGGCGTAGTACCAGACGACCTTGGAGCTGGTCTGGCCGATTCCCGCCACCAGAGCGAGGACGAGGGCGGAGAAGGTGAGGTTCGAGGCGGCCACCGCGAGGTAGGTCTCGAAGTTGATGATGGGGAAGAGTCCTCCGGCGAAGGAGGCGGCGAAGGTCCCGAGAATGAGGTCCATCAGGCGACCTCTGGACCGCTCAGGAATTGAAACAATTCAACGGATGTGTGTTGGGGGATCACTCGCGAAACCTTAGATGTAATCCGTGTCACCATGCGACATCGGCGTCACATCCACATTACGGACCGCCCGCCGAAATGAGGCGTTTCTCACTTAAACATGGGGGTCACAAGGGTCTCGGCACCGGCTATCGGAACATCGCCTGCAGTTGGATCGATCAATTGTCCAGGCTCGTGATCGATGACCCACTCTGGTGCACGGTACCCCGGTTGGAGGCCTCTTCAACTGGGGTAACGTGCCTGCAATCGGCGAAACTTTTGAAGGGTGTCGGAATGGTTGACGTGGACAAGGTCCTCGATGAGGCGGGGCTGACGAATCCTCATGTGCGGGAGTACGTCTCCTACTGGGCAGGGGTGACCGGAGCCGCGCAGATCGAGGTTGTCAGCGCAGCCGACGACGAGCGGCTCCTCCAGGAGTCCCTGGCGGCGGGCGAGCTTCTCCCGGTCACGGGCGGCCGCTACTACAGCCGTTCCTACCGCAAGGACACCGCGCGCTCCGAGGAGCGCACCGTGGTCGCCACCTCCAACCCGGAGGACAAGGGCGTCTACAACAACTGGAAGCCTGCTGAGGAGACCGTCAAGACGCTCACCGAGCGGATGACCGGCGCCTCCGCGGGCAAGACGATGTACGTCATCCCCTACCTGATGGCTCCGGCCGGCTCGCCCCTGGAGGCGTACGCCGCGGGTGTCGAGCTCACCGACAGCCGCCCGGTCGTGCAGCAGATGATCCGGATGGCGCGCGTCGGCATCGACTACATCAACGACCTCGCGGACCCGAGCTCCTTCGTCCGTGCCGTGCACGTGACCGGCGACCTGCCCAATCTCGGGCAGGGGACCGACCAGGACCAGCGTCTGTTCGCGACGGTCGCCGACCAGCGTACGATCCTCCACTTCGGCTCCTCCTACGGCGGCAACGCGCTGCTCGGCAAGATCGCCCACGGCCTGCGCCAGGCCTGCTACGACGGCCGCGCCTCCGGCAAGTTCCTGGCCGAGCAGTTCCTGCTGCTGGGGATCAAGGACAAGGAGACCGGCGAGGAGTTCCACGTCGTCGGTGGCTTCCCGTCCGCCTCCGGCAAGACCAACCTCTCGATGACGCTCTCGCCCGACGCCCTCGGTGAGCGCTACGAGGTCACCTTCTACGGCGACGACATCGCCTGGATCTGGGTCGGCGAGGACGGCAAGCTCTACGCCTTCAACCCGGAGAACGGCGTCTTCGGTGTCGCCAAGGACACCAACGAGAAGACCAACCCGGGCGCCGTCCAGGCGATCCTGCCCGGCTCGGGTGCGATCTTCACCAACGTCGCCTACAACGAGAAGACCCAGGAGGTCTGGTGGGAGGGGCTCACCAAGCACCACCCGGACGACCTCGACGGCTGGATCGACTGGAAGGGCGAGCGCATCGCCGACCGGATCGACGACGAGCTGGGCGAGCCCTGGGCCCACCCCAACTCCCGCTTCACCACGCCGATCTCGCAGGTGCCCAACGCGGCCCCCGACTTCGACGACGCGGCCGGTGTGCCGGTCGACGCGATCATCTTCGGTGGCCGCACCCGTGACCGCGAGCCGCTGATCCGCGCGATCACCGACGTCGCCGAGGGCGTCTACGACGGTCTCACCCTGGGTGCCGAGGCGACCGCCGCGGCCGACGGCCTCGAGGGCGTGCTGCGCTACGACCCGATGTCGATGCGTCCGTTCCTCGCCTACGAGGAGGGCGACTACGCCCGCCACTGGCTGAAGATCATCGGCGAGGCCACCGACAAGCCGGTCTTCGCCCACGTCAATTGGTTCCAGCGCGACTCCGAGGACGGTCACTTCCTGTGGCCCGGCTACCGCGAGAACGTGCGCGCGCTGCTGTGGCTGCTGCAGTTCAAGAAGGGTGAGGTCAAGGGCCAGCAGAGCCCCGTCGGCGTCATCCCGACCGAGGACGAGCTCGACCTGCGCGGCCTCGAGCTGCCGCAGAAGGACCTCGACCGCATCCTCTCCCTCGACCTGACCCGCTGGAAGCAGGAGATGGGCTTCCGCGAGGAGCACCTCAAGCAGTTCAAGCTGCCGGAGGAGATCTGGGAGGCGCACAGGCGCGTCGCTGCTGCCATCGACGAGGCCGCCGAGCAGGCCTGATCGAGACATACAGCCGGGGGCGGCGTACGGAATTCTTTCCGTACGCCGCCTCCGTTGTTTCCGTCTGCGCCCGTTTCCTACGGGAAGATGAACTTTGTTCATTTCCGGAACAGATGCCCGGCCAGACATTTACGTAGCCGATCTCCGCCACCTAAGGTTCCTGCCCGTGACGATCCCCTTGAGCCAGCCGCTTCGTGCGGCCTCGATCACCGAGGCGTACGCGCGGTTCTGGAAGAAGTACGCGACATTCTCGGGTCGCGCCAGCCGCACCGAGTTGCTCTGGCCGATGCTCGTGAACCTTCTGATGCTCATCGTTCTCGTGCTCGCGCGTAACGAGGTGGTGAGTCTCGTGATCGGTCTCTACGGTCTGGTGGCGTTCGTACCGACCATCGCGCTCGGCGCGCGGCGGCTGCACGACGTCAACCGCTCCGGGTGGTGGCAGCTGATCCTGATCGTGCCGGTGATCGGTGACATCGTCCTCGCGGTGCTCTGGCTGACCTTCCCGAGCCCCGAGGGTGTCAAGTACGACCTGGCCGCATGAGGCGTAAAATTCCCCTAGTTGTTCTCGGGGTTGTCCCCGAATGGCAGGCTATTGGCATGAAGTCCCTCGCAGGAGCCGCAGCGAAGCGGCTCGCCTACGAGACCGTTGGGTGGCTGCTCGTGGTCGCCGGTATCGCCGCGATGGTGTTGCCCGGGCCGGGGCTGCTGATGCTCTTCGGTGGGCTGGTTGTGCTCTCCCGCCAGTACGCGTGGGCCCGTCGCTACGTCGAGCCGGTCCGTCTCCGCGCGATGCGCGGTGTCGCCGAGGGCGTCGAGACCTGGCCGCGCATCGTGGCCTCGACCCTGGGGGCGCTCTCCATCGGTGCCGTCGGCGTCGTCTTCCTGATCAACCCGCCCGCGCCCCACTGGTGGCCCCTCGAGGCGTCCTTCTGGCTCCTCGGCGGCGACTGGACCGGTGTCACGCTGCTGGGGTCGTGCATCATCGCCCTCGCCATCCTGGGCTACTCCTACCACCGCTTCCACGGCCACCCCGATGCTCGTCACCAGCTCGACGAGGACATCGAGCACACCGGCGAGATGAACAAGGTCGCCTGACGTTCGTCAGTCGGCAGTCATCCGGAAGTCGTACGCAGCCGGAACCGGCTCGCCGGGACGGACGGCGAGCCAGAGCGTGTCCAGAGCGGTCTCGCCCTCGCGGAGGTTGTCGACCGTGATGCCCGCGTCGAGAAGCTGACGGACCCGGTCGAGGTCGCCCACGGCGAGCGCCGCCCGCGCGGTGCACAGCCGGATCCGGCCGTGGTCCCGGTCCGCGTCGGTGAGTGTGGCGATCACCTCGAGCGCTTCGGTGGGTCGATCGGCCGAGATCAGCGCCTGGAGCAGCTCGATGGTGAGCTCGCGCAGGTCGGGACGGAGGCGGTGTGCCTCGAGCAGGAGGTCCGCAGCAGGCGGGCCCGCCGGTTCTGCGAGGTGCGCGAGGGCGCGCAGGGCCCAGGGGTTGGGATGGTCGGCGACCGACCGCTCCAGGACTTCGCGTGCTCCGCGGCGGTCGTCGTCGGCCAGCAGGAGCAGGCCGAGGTGGTACCACGCATGCCAGTCGTCGGCCGAGGCCTCCAGCAGCTCGCGCCAGTGCGCACCGAGGACGGGAGCCGCGGGCGGGTCGCTGATCGGCAGCCGGCCGCGCTGCAGTAGATCGAGCCAGGGCTGCTGCTCGTCGCCGCACGCCCCGAACGGACGCAGCGGGTCCGCCGGCACAGCGCCGGCCGCGACCTCGAGCGCGCCCCACCCGGACCCGCGGGCGAGCAGGTCTGCGGGCGGTGCGAAGCGTCCTGCCTCGTCGAGCGCGTCTTCCAGATCGGCCCGCGGGACGAGCATCTCGACCGCCTCGTTCACGGCCGCCCGAGCCGAGTCCCACGAGCCGTGCACCCGCTCGGGGTCGACCTCGAGCAGGCCGAACGCCTCGGCCCACTCCCAGGTCTCGCCGCCGGGCAGCGCGAGGTGCTCGAGCTGCGTACGTGCCAGGCCGGCCTGGATCTCGATATAGGCGGCGTCCGGACCGGACAGCCACTCCTGCCACCGCTGCCCGCCCGCACCGGTGCCCCACTGGAAGAGCTTGCGGCCGACGAGTCGGTCGGTGGATGTCTGGACGAGCCCGCGGCCGTCGCCGTCGAGCGCGGCGATCCAGCGGCGCTCGCCGTCCGGGACGTCCATGAAGAAGTCGGCCGCCTGCGGGAACCTCGCCGGATAGCTCTGGTCGCCGCCCGCCGTCTGCGGAAAGTCGATCAGCCTCAGCTGCTCCGCGTAGTCGAAGTGGAAGGCCCGCTCGGCCGGCGCGATGACACGTACGTCCGGGCCCTGGGGCACCGCGATGTTCGTCCACCAGTAGACGGGCGTCGGCTTCGGCGCCGGATTGTGGAGCGAGACGTGCATCAACAGCACCGGGGATCCGGCCGGCAACCACGCGTCGATCGTGACCACGACCCGACGCATCCGCTCCAGCTCGTACATCCGCAGGACCGGGGTGCCGTCCGGCGCGGTCAGGCTCACGGCGTGCAGCGGGGAGCAGGTGAGTGGCCAGTGCCCCGTGGCCCCGACGTTCCACTCGACCCCGCCGGCCAGCCAGGCGTCACGCAGCGCCAGGTTGGCGGGCTGCAGGATGGGGTTGCGGTGCAGCAGCTCGCGGCCCGACGGCCGGTGCACCAGCGACCACAGCCGCCCACCGTAGCCGGGCAGGAAGGTGGCCGAGAGCAGCTCGTTCTCCAGCACCAGGCTCGGCAGATCACGCATCGTGCGTCGGCGGGTGTAGGAGTCCTGAGCCGTGTACGGCAGCAGCGTGCTCGGCCGGCCGTACTCGAGGTTGGCCGCCATGTCCGGATAGGGCGCGGCGCCGGGCTCTAACCCTGGTCGAGGCACCCCGTGCAGCAGCGGAAGCGGTCCATCGATCGGGTCCTCGGCGCCCTCGATCGCGAGCCGATCCATCCTCAGCGTGGTCATCGCGACCATCCAACCAGCGACCGCCGGTCTCTTCCACGGTTGTCGCCGTGGAAGAGACCGGCGATTCAGCGAGCGCTGTTCCTACGAGGGCTTGCGGCCGTTCTTGTCGGTGTCGTCGCCCTGGGGCTGGTTGGGAGTCCAGCCGCGGGCCGCGTTGGGATCCAGGACGTCGCTCGCCGTCTCGGTCCAGTCGTCGCTGTAGTCGGCCTGCCAGTCCTGGTCCTGGCCGTTCCGCTTGTCGTCCTTCTTGCCGCCGCGGCCGCCGGCCCCGCCGGCCCCGCCGGCTCCACCGCGTCCGCCACGGCTGCCCGCACCCGTCGGCCCGCCTCGGCCGCCACGCCCACCGGCGCCGCGCGCACCTGCGCCCGCGCCGGCACCTCGTGCGCCGGCCCCGCGTGCACCCGCGCCCGCTCCGCTACCGGCCCGGGCACCAGCCGCACCGGCCCTGGCCGCTGCGGACCGCGACGTGGCGCTCGCTGTCGCCGCCTTGGCAGACGCTCCTGACGCGAACTTGTTGGCGAGCGCCTTCGCCACACCAGCACTGAGCAGAGCCCCGCCACCAGCGATCGCCAGCGCGGCCATGCCGCCGCTTCCGCCGGTCATCGGTGCAAGGCCGTCAGCAGTTTCGACCATCGCGTACGACGTCGAGGGCGCCGGCGTTCCGTCGGCGTTGATCCACTGGGTGCCGTTCCACTCAGGCTTGTTCTCCGCCTCGTAGCCCGCGATGTTCGCCTTCTCCTGAGCGATCAGCTCGTGACCCCAGCCGTCGGGGTAGAGCGTGCCGGAGTTGTACTTCTCCATCCGGGCCTTGGATGCTGCGATCTGGCTGTAGGAGCCGGGGGATGAGGGAGCTGAAGGAGCCTTGCTGGGGCCATCAGGATCTGGCGCATCTGTGATCTCTCGGACCGGAGGTTGGGCCGAGTAGTTGTTTTCGTCGATCTGCTGGATGAGTTTTGCTGCGGCCTCTTCGGCTGCGGCGATCTTTGCCTCCTCAGCCGCCCACGCCGCCTGGTCCGATTTCAATTGGTTGGCATTCGACTTGGCGGTCGCGCTGTCTACGCCAGAGCCGGACTGCGCATACTGCGCGGCTGACGCATCCGGCCGGGGTCCGTGATTCGTCGGGAGGTTGCCCTCCAACTGGTCATGGGCACTCTTTGCCGATTTCGTTGCGTCCTGTGCCGTTGTCAGGGCCTTCATTGCGGCGTCTAGCTGGTCGACCTTGGTATTCAACTTGTCGGCTGCCTCGCGGAACGCGCGCGTGGCAGCTTCGGTGGTGAGGGATGTCTCTTCAAAGGCTTTGGGCAATTGGCCGCTGGCCAACTCCAAGTTCCTTGCTACCGTCGCCAGCGCTTCGCGCGCTTGCTTCCAGTCATCGAGCCGTGCCTTGACGTCGTCGGGCTTTGCGGTGGCGACATACTGCTTGAGGATCACCATCATGCCGCCCTTGCTGACCCCGCCACTTGCCGCGAGCGCGTTCACTTGTTCGCCTCCTGATCTTGACCGAGCTCAGCGCGTGACGCCGCCGTCTCTAGCGCCTCCGAGGACGGGAAGAACGGGATCGGGAGGTCTGGCAGGTTGAGCCGACCGTCCTTGCCAAGGTTCTCGAAGAACGGTCTGTTGATCTGGTCGACGGCCGATGTCAACTGCGTGCGGAATGCAGCCTCAGCCTCTTCGTCGGCGTTCTTAACAGCGCGCACGGCATTGTCCAGGCCATCGATGAAGTCGATCAGTGCAGTGTTCGTCTGCGAGAGCGTTGAGTTGATGCGCTCGGTGGCTAGGTTCATGAGCTTTTCGAGCGCTCCAGCAGTCGCGCTGCCGCCGAGGTCCCCTGACCCTGGCTTGTCGACATGGGCTTTGTAGACGTCGTCCTTGGCCTCCATGAGAACCTGCTTGATCTTGTTGACCAGGGTCTCATCGACTCCGGATGAGTTTGAACCCGCCACGTCGGCCTCCCCGAGTATGTGCTTACGGTGAGCAAAGTCTAGGCATGAGACCGTCGCATCGTCACTGTCAATGTGATCGAGAGCGACGCACTATCCTCTCCAGCATGACTGGACCTCGGACTCTCCCGTCCCGACGCTTCGCCGCAACCGCCGTGGCGGCCATTACTTCGTTCGCGCTTTGCTCTTGTGGCGGAGGAAGTGATGAGCCAGCAGGGCCTGAGTCCCCTGCGACCGCGTCAAGCGGGTCCTCGGTGGGCTCAGACTCCCCAAGCGCTCCGGCCGCAGAGGGCGAGACGGCAGAACTCGACGGGGCGCAGTTCACCGCGCCGACCGGTTGGTACGTGAAGCCCGAGGATGGGAGCTACGTCATCGGTGCGCCAGACGATGCAGATGGTTTCTCGCCAGGGTCCGGGATCTTCAACGTCGGGACCACCCTTGCTTCTGACGTCGATGAGCTTGCAGAGGCGGCGCTTTCGCGCGTGGAGACGGCCTACCCCGATGGGAAACGCCTTCCCGACGTGAAGTACGGCGGAAGCACGTTCTTTCACCTCCGCGGCACAAACGACACTGAAAGATTCGATCACTACGGCACTGTGGTCGGCGGGTCGGAGGTTCTGGTTGCTTGGTCGTTCAACCCCAAGTGGGTCACGAGAGGCGAAACTGACGAGCTCATCAACCAGGTGATGCCGTCGTTCAAGTTCGAGGGCTGATCGACTCTCGCCGTCGACGCGCGGGCTCAAGGCGCGCGACTGAACCGCCTCAGTAGGTAGGCCCCAGTCCAAGGATCTGATGTCGGCGGTCACCGATAGGTTGCGGTCTGTGGTCGTACATCTGCACCGCGCGCCGCGGACCGATCTGCTCGCCGACTCGCTCGGTGAGCTGTTGTCGGTGCCGTTGGCAGATCCGTTCGCGACGGAGGTCGTGGTGGTGCCGGCGCGGGGGGTGGAGCGGTGGTTGTCGCAGCGGCTCTCGCATCGGCTGGGGGCGGCGGAGGGGCGGTCCGACGGGATCTGTGCGGGGGTTGATTTTCGGACGCCTTGGTCGCTGTTCGCCGAGGTCGCGGGCACGGGGGATGAGGATCCCTGGGCGCCGGAGTCGCTGACCTGGCCGGTGCTGGCGGCGATCGACGCATCGCTGGACGAGCTGTGGGCGAGGCCGCTCGCGCTGCATCTGGGGCACGGGGACGCGACGGAGGAAGGCGTACGCCGGCGGGGGCGGCGGTTGGCGCTGGCCCGGCGGCTGGCGCGGCTGTTCGCTGCGTACGCGGACCAGCGGCCGACGGTGGTGGCCGACTGGAGCGCGGGGCGGGACACGGACGGGCTGGGCGCGGAGATCGCCGACGACCTCGGTTGGCAACCGCCGTTGTGGCGGGCCGTCGCCGGGCTGGTCGGCGGGCCGACGCCGGTGGAGCGGCAGGCCGCGACGGTCGCAAAGCTGAAGGAGGCGCCGGGGGAGTTCGACCTCCCGGAGCGGGTCTCGTTGTTCGGCCACACCCGGCTCTCGGCGACCGACGTCGAGCTGGTCGCGGCGCTGGGGGAGCACCGGGAGGTGCACCTGTGGTTGCCGCATCCCTCGGCGGCGCTGTGGGAGGCGCTCGCCGGGCTGGACGGGGCGGTTGCGCGTACGGCGGACCGGTCGCACGATGCGGTCGGGCATCCGTTGCTGGCGACGCTGGGGCGCGATACGCGGGAGCTGCAGCGCTCCTTGAACGAGTTCCCGGGGGAGTCGATCGCCGATGGCGCGTTCGCCACCGACGGCAGGCTGCTCGGGTGGTTGCAGGGCGACATCCGGGCCAACGCGCTGGGTGAGGTGGCCGAGCGGGTGCTCGCCCCGGCGGACCGCTCGATCCAGGTGCATGCCTGCCACGGCGAGGCCCGGCAGGTGGAGGTGCTGCGCGAGGTGCTGCTGGGGCTGCTCGAGGACGACCCGACGCTGGAGCCACGCGACGTCCTCGTGATGTGCCCCGACATCGAGACCTTCGCCCCGCTGATCGAGGCCGGGTTCGGGCTGGGGGAGATGACCGGTGCGACCGGGCACCCCGCCCACCGGCTGCGGGTGAAGCTGGCGGACCGGTCGCTGACGCGCACCAACCCGCTGCTGGACGTGGCCACCAGGCTGCTCGACCTGGCCGGCGGCCGGGCGGGCGTGAGCGACGTACTCGATCTTGCGCATCTCGATCCGGTGCGGCGCCGGTTCGGGCTCAACGACGATGCCCTGGAGCAGCTCGAGGACTGGGCCAAGGACGCCGGGATCAGATGGGGCTTCGACGCGGAGCACCGCGAGCCCTTCGGGCTGGAGACGTACGTCGCCAACACCTGGCGCTTCGGGATGGACCGGATCCTCACCGGAGTGGCGATGTCCGAGGACTCGGCGACCTGGCTGGACACGACGCTGCCGTTGGACGACGTGGGCAGTGGCAGCGTCGAGCTGGCGGGGAAGTTCGCCGAGCTCGTCGACCGGCTGGCCGAGGTGACCGACGAGCTCGCCGGGGTGCATCCGCTGGAGCACTGGCTGAAGGTCATCGAGGAGGGTGTCGCCGCGCTGACGTCGGTCTCGACCGATGACGAGTGGCAGTCGGGCCAGGTGACCCGTGAGCTGTCCCGGGTCCGAGACGCTGCCCAGAACCATGAGGTCGACGAGCTGCGCCTGCCGGACGTGCGGGCGCTGTTGGGGGCGCGGCTGGCCGGGCGGGCGACCCGCGCCAACTTCCGCACCGGCACGCTGACCGTGTCGACGCTGGTGCCGATGCGGTCGGTGCCCCATCGCGTGGTCTGTCTGCTCGGCATGGACGACGGGGTGTTCCCGCGGGTCGGGATCACCGACGGCGACGACCTGCTGGCCCGCGACCCGCAGACGGGTGAGCGCGACCTGCGCAGCGAGGACCGGCAGCTGTTCCTCGACGCGCTGCTGGCGGCGACCGAGACGCTGGTGGTGACCTACACGGGCGCCAACGAATACTCCGGCCAGCCGCGCCCGCCCGCGGTGCCGCTGGGGGAGCTGCTGGACGCCTTGGACGCGACCGCCGTCTCCGCCGACGGGAGACCGGTCAAGGAGGTCGTGACGACGCGGCACCCGCTGCAGCCGTTCGACCCGCGCAACCTGACCCCCGGGGCGCTGGTGGCCGGACACTCCTTCTCCTTCGACAAGGCCGCCGAGGCCGGCGCTCTCGCGGCGGTGTCCGACCGCATCGAGCCACCGGAGTTCCTGCCCGCCCCGCTGGCGCCGTCCGCGGCCGGCGACCTGACGCTCGAGGAGCTGCTGGCCTTCTACCGCGCCCCGGTGCGTGCCTTCTTCCGCGACCGGCTGGACCTGGCGCTGCCGCGTGACGACGACCCGCTCTCCGACGGCCTGCCGGTCGACCTCGACGGCCTGGGGCAGTGGTCGGTGGGCGACCGGCTGCTCCACGACCTGCTCGCCGGGATGTCGGAGGAACAGGCGACCCAGCAGGAGTGGCGGCGCGGCGTACTGCCTCCGAAGTGGCTGGGCTGGCGCATCCTCACCGACGTGATCACCAAGGCGAAGCCGATCGCGGCCGAGGCGCTGCGGGTGCGGCAGGCGGGCATCTCCACCGGCCAGGCGCGAGCGGTCGACGTCGAGGTCGACCTCGGCGACGGCCGACGCCTGACCGGCACCGTCCCCCAGGTGTACGGCGACCGGCTCGCGCCGGTGACGTACTCCCGCCTGGGTGCCAAGCAGCGGATCGAGTCGTGGGTGCAGCTGGTCGCGCTGGCCGCCTCCGATGAGGACCGCGCCTGGAGCGCCTGGACGCTGGGCCGCCCGGGCAACTCCCGGTCGCGTACGCCGTTCGGCCTCTCCCAGCTCGGGCCGCTCGACCACACCGCGATCGACGTGCTGCGGGACCTGGTGCGCCTGCGCGACCGGGGGCTCTCCGCGCCGCTGCCGCTGCCGCTGAAGACCTCGCTCGCCTACGCGCGCCAGCGGCGGACCCAGGCCGGCATCGACGACGCGCTCTACAAGGCCGGCTGGGAGTGGAACGACGGACGGTTCGAGGGCGAGGAGTCCGATGTGGAGCAGGTGAGGGCCTGGGGCAAGGGGTCCGGGATCCCCGGTCTGGGTGACCGGCCGGAGGCCGGCGAGGAGTTCGACGGAGAGACCTCCCGCTTCGGCGCGCTCGCGATGCGGGTGTGGTCGCCGCTGCTCACGGCGGAGCAGGGGAGCTGGTGATGGACGGATTCGACCTGACCGGCCCGCTCCCGACCGGCACCACGCTGATCGAGGCCTCGGCCGGCACCGGGAAGACCTTCACCATCGGTGCCCTGGTCACCCGCTACGTCGTCGAGGGGGAGGCCACGCTCGACGAGATCCTGGCGATCACCTTCGGTCGCGCCGCCTCCCAGGAGCTGCGCGACCGGGTGCGCTCCCATCTCGTCGAGGCCGAGCGAGCATTCGCGGCCACGGTCGCCGGACAGCGTCCGACCCCGCTCGACGCCCACCTCGAGCTGCTGCTGGACGTGTCCGAGGATGAGATCCGGCTGCGCCACGAGCGCGTGCGCGACGCGCTCGCCTCCTTCGACGGGGCGACGATCGCGACCACCCACCAGTTCTGCCAGCTCGTGCTGCGGTCGCTGGGCGTGGCCGGTGACACCGATGCCGGCGCCGAGCTGGTCGAGTCGCTCGACGAGCTGGTCGTGGAGGTCGTCGACGACCTCTACCTGAAGTGGTTCGGCGAGGCTCGCGAGCGACCGCCTTTCGACCGCGACGACGCGCTGGGGCTGGCGCGCACCGCCGTCGAGGACCCGCAGTCGGTGCTGGCCCCGGCGCCGGCCGAGGACCCGGTCGCGGGCGCGCGGGTGCGGTTCGCCGAGGCGGTGCGGGACGAGGTCGACCGGCGCAAGCAGATGCGCGGCGTCCTGTCCTACGACGACCTGCTCTCCCGCCTCGCGGTCGCGCTCGAGGACCCGTCGGCGCCGGCCCGCGCGCGGATGCGGCAGCGGTGGCGGATCGTCCTGGTCGACGAGTTCCAGGACACCGACCCGGTGCAGTGGCAGGTGCTCTCCCGGGCGTTCGAGGGCCACGCCACCCTCGTGCTCATCGGTGACCCGAAGCAGGCGATCTACGCCTTCCGCGGCGGTGACGTCTTCACCTATCTGACCGCCGCCCGAGCGGCGGAGACCCAGGCGACGCTCGACACCAACTGGCGCAGCGACGCCCCGCTGGTCGAGCGGCTCCAGGTGGTCCTGCGAGGTGCCGCGCTGGGCTCTCCCGAGATCGTCGTCCACGACGTGAAGGCGCATCACGCCGGGTCCCGGCTGGCCGGTGCCCCACATCCCTCGCCGTTCCGGATCCGCCGGGTGAGCCGTAGCGGCTTCAAGCTGACCCGCGGCAAGATGATCACCGCCGGCGACGCCCGCAACCACATCGCCCGGGACCTCGCCGGGGACATCGCCACGCTGCTCGGCTCGGGGGCAACCTGGTGCGATGCCCCGGTCCAGGCTGGGGACGTCGCGGTCATCGTCGCGGTGCGTTCCCACGGGCTGCTGGTCCAGCGCGTGCTGCAGGAGCACGGAATCCCGGCAGTGATGGCCGGCGGCGGTGACGTCTTCCTGACTCCCGCCGGCGAGGACTGGCTCGCGCTGCTCCAGGCGCTCGACTCACCCCACCGGACGCCGCTGGTGCGGGCGGCCGGGCTGAGCGTGTTCTTCGGTTACACCGCGACCGAGCTCGACGCGGGTGGAGAGGCGCTGACCTCGCGCATCGCCGACACCCTGCGTGGCTGGGCGCTGCTGCTGCGCGGCCGCGGTGTCGCCGCCCTGATCGAGGCGGCGGAGGAGCGCGGGCTCACCGCGCGCGTGCTGCGGCGCACCGACGGGGATCGGCTGCTCACCGACGTACGTCATCTGGGGCAGCTTCTCCACGACATCTCGGTGCGGGACTCGCTCGGGCTGCCGGCGCTGCTGGCCTGGTTCCGTGACGAGCGGCGGCGCTCTGCCGCCGCCGAGCGGCCGCGGCGGCTCGACTCGGACGCCGCGGCGGTGCAGATCGTGACGGTGCACGGGTCCAAGGGCCTGCAGTACCCGATCGTCTATCTGCCCTTCGCCTACGACTTCTTCGTGCGCGACCCCGAGGTCGCCCATTTCCATGACGCCGAGGGGCAGCGGACGATCGACGTCACCCGGACCGGTGCGCAGTGGGCCGAGCACCTGGCCCGGCACCAGGCCGAGGAGCTGGGGGAGGAGCTCCGCGACCTCTACGTCGCCCTGACCCGGGCGCAGTCGCAGGTCGTCGCGTGGTGGGCGCCGACGGCCAACACCGCCACCGGCGGACTGCACCGGCTGCTGTTCGGGCGCGGCCCCGGCCAGGCGACGGTTCCCGACACTGTGGCCGTGCCGAGCGACGAGGACGCGGCAAGCCTGCTGGGCAACGTCGCTCGTCACCACGGTCCGACCGCCGAGGAAGCGGTGCCGGTCACCGCGGCGACGCCGGTGCGTGGGACGCCCCCCGGCGCCTTGGCCGCCCGGCCGTTCACCCGTGAGGTGGACGCGGAGTGGCGGCGTACGTCCTACTCCGGGCTCATCCGGGTCGACGAGGGCGTCGCAGCGACCTCGGAGCCGGAGGTCGAGGGCACGGACGACGAGCCGATCGCCGAGGACGCCGACCTCGTCGTGGCCCCCGTGGAGGAGGAACACCTCTCGCCGATGGCCGAGCTGCCCAAGGGAGCAGGCTTCGGCTCGCTGGTCCACGCGGTCCTGGAGCACACGGACCCGGAAGCCCCCGACCTCGGCGAGGAGCTGCTGACGAAGACCCGTGAGCAGCTGCGCTGGTGGCCGGTGCCGGCCTCCGCCGAGGACCTTGCGACCGCGATCCTGCCGCTCAACCTGACCTCGCTCGGCCCGCTCGCCGACGGGCTGACGCTGGCCCGGATCCCGCTGCGCGACCGGCTGCGCGAGCTCGACTTCGAGATCCCGTTGGCGGGTGGCGACGGTCATGACGGAGCCGATGTCCGGCTGCGCGACCTCGCCCCGTTGCTGCGGGCGCATCTTCCGGCCGACGACCCGATGGTGACGTACGCCGACCGGCTCGAGGCTCCGCCGCTGGGCGAGCAGTCGCTGCGTGGCTACCTGACCGGCTCGGTGGACGTGGTGCTGCGGCTGCCGAGCGGACGGTTCGTGGTGGTCGACTACAAGACCAACTTCCTGGGAGTCGAGGCGATGGACTACACCCAGCCGAAGCTCGCCGAGGCGATGCTCCACTCCCACTACCCGCTGCAGGCGCTGCTCTACTCCGCGGTGGTCCACCGCTTCCTGCGCTGGCGCCTGCCGGGATACGTCCCCGACGAGCATCTCGGCGGCGTGCTCTACCTCTACGTCCGCGGGATGCTCGGACCGGACACCCCTGTCGTCGACGGCATCCCGACCGGCGTCTTCACCTGGCAGCCGCCCGCCTCCCTGGCGGTCGCGCTGTCCGACCTGCTGGACGGAGGCGCGGCCGCATGATCGAGCGCTGGGAGTCCGAGGACCCCTTCGACGCCCGCCTGGCCCGGTCTGCGACCGGTCTGCTGGCGTCGTTCAACCAGGAAGGTGTGCTGACCGCGGCCGACGTCCATGTCGCGACGCGCGCCGCCGCCCTCGCGGGTGAAGAGCGCGACGAGGTGCGACTGGCGGTGGCGCTGGCGGTCCGCGCGGTACGGCACGGATCGGTGTGTGTCGACCTGGCTGCGCTGCGGGAGACCGAGGAGACGCTGCCGTGGCCGGCTGCCGACGGCTGGCTGGAGGCCGTCGCCGACAGCCCCCTCGCCGCGCAGTCCCTGGTGCAGGTCGAGGACGGCCTCCTCTACCTGGACCGCTATCACCGCGAGGAGGGCCAGGTACGCGACGACCTGCTCGCCCGCCTGGCCTCGCCGCGACCCGTGGCCGATGAGGGCCTGCTGGCGGCGAGCGCGGCCCGGCTCTTCCCGGGCGAGGGCTACGCCGAGCAGCGCGACGCCGCGCTCGCCGCCGCCCGCCAGTCCACGACGGTGCTCACCGGCGGTCCCGGCACCGGCAAGACGACGACCGTCGCCGGGCTGCTGGCGCTGCTCACCGAGCAGTCCCCGACGCCGTTGCGGGTCGCGCTGACCGCGCCGACGGGCAAGGCGGCCGCGCGGCTGCAGGAGGCCGTCGAGAGTGCTCAGCTGGCGCCCCAGTTCACCGCGGCCGACCGCGCCCGCCTCAACGGGCTGAGCGCCTCGACGCTCCACCGGCTGCTCGGCTGGCGTCCCGGGTCGTCGACCCGCTTCAAGCACCACCGCACCAACCGGCTGCCGCACGACGTGATCGTCGTCGACGAGACGAGCATGGTCTCGCTGACGATGATGGCCCGGCTGCTCGAGGCGGTGCGTCCTGAGGCGCGGCTGATCCTGGTCGGCGACCCCGACCAGCTCGCAAGCGTCGAGGCCGGGGCGGTGCTCTCCGACCTCGTCGCCGGGCTCGCCGTGCGCGCGCCCGACGCCGTCGCCGCCCTCCGCATCACCCATCGTTTCGGTGGCGCGATCGGCGCCCTCGCCGAGGCGCTGCGGGTCGGCGACGCCGACGCGGCGCTCGATGTGCTCGAGTCGGGCGATCCCGCGGTCGAGCTCGTCGACCCGGCCGACGAGGCTCGGGGGGCCGAGGTGGAGCGCGACCTGGTCGCGCACGCCGCCGCCCTGCACGAGGCTGCGCTCACGGGCGATGCGGAGCGCTGCGTACGGATGCTCGACGAGTCGCGCCTCCTCTGCGCCCACCGCGACGGCCCCTGGGGTGTCGCCCACTGGAACCGGCAGATCGAGCGCGGCCTCGCCGAGACCACCGGTGAGCCGCTCGGCATCGGCTGGGGCCACGAGTGGTACGCGGGCCGCCCGGTCCTCGTCACCGCCAACGACTACGGTCTCGGGCTCTTCAACGGCGACACCGGTGTCACCTACACCGACGCCGCCGGTGACCTCCGCGTCGCCATCGCCGGAGGTGCGACCTACGCCCCCTCGAGGCTCGGCGACATCGAGACCCTGCACGCGATGACCGTCCACAAGTCGCAGGGCAGCCAGGCCAGGTCCGTCACCGTCCTGCTCCCGCCCGACGACTCACCTCTGCTCACCCGCGAGCTCTTCTACACCGGGGTGACCCGGGCACAGGAGCGCGTACGCATCGTCGGCACCCCCGACGCCGTGACCGCCGCGATCACCCACCGCGCCCAGCGCGCCTCCGGCCTCCGTCAGCGGCTCGGCCACGACTGACCTGGGTGACGCCTCGGCGGGGGTCAGGAGCGGGCGATGGAGGTGGCCAGGGAGGCGAGGTGGCCGAGGCGGGCCAGCTCGGAGTCGAGGAAGTCGGGGCCGCCGCGGCGGCCGATGATGACGATCTCGTTGCCGTCGATGCGGGCACCGGCGAACATGTTCTCGTCCTCGCCCTCGACCTCGATCCGCTCGGGACGGTCGAGCTCGATGAACGGGACGTGCTCGGGGGAACCGTCGGTGGAGCGGGCGATGCCCTTGACGCGGTGGACGCGGATGGCCCAGTCGGCACGGAAGGTCAGGGGCAGTACGTCCACGAGCCGGTCGAGCGCCTCGTGGGCGTTCTCGGTGAGGTCCTCGACCGCCTCGAGGTCCAGGAACAGGTTGCCGCCGGCGGCGTAGCGGGAGATCCAGACGACGTGCACGCCGTCGAGCTCGTTGCACGCCGACACGATGGAGTCCGGCATCGTTCCCGGTTGGGTCTCGAGCAGCACATCGTCGACAGCTCTCCCGTCGACCTTGTTCTTCTCGACGATCTCGATCGCCTCGATGTCGCCACCGGCTTCACCGATGGCGGAGGCGAGGCGACCGAGTGAACCCGGGACATCGGGCAGCTCGACGCGTAGCAGGAACGGCATGGCCATAGACCCTAGCGTCGAGAACCGACAGCCGTGGCACTGTCCCGGTTACACACCGGTCAATTGGTGACCTATTTGTCGGCCGGCTCCAGCAGGAAGAGCGGGAAGATCCGCGACGTGTTGGGCTGGTAGTCGCCGTACGTCGGCCAGGTCTTCACGGCATAGTCCCACCACTCGTCCCGCTCGGCCCCGGAGAGCTCGCGGGCGACGTACGCCTTCTTGGTGCCGCCGTCCTGGAGCACCATGTCGGGGTACGCGCGGAAGTTGGCCACCCAGGCGGGGTTCTTGTCGCTGCCGCCCATCGAGGCGACCGCGAGGTACTTTCCGTCGCGCTCGACCCGCATCAAGGGCGTCTTGCGGATCGCGCCGGTCTTCGCGCCGCGGTTGGTGATCAGGATGATCGGCTTGCCGTCGCGCTCGAGGACGTTGGCCTCGGCGCCGTTGGAGGCCTCGAACGCGGCAACCTGCTCGCGCACCCAGTCGGCCGTGCTCGGGACGTATTCACCTTGCAGTTCGGTCATGCCCACTACAACGCCCCGAGGCGGCGCCTATTCCGAGAGGCCCGGATCAGCCGAGGGCCTTGTCGATCTCACGGTCGAGATGCGCCTTCGGCCGCGCGCCGACCATCTGCAGCACAGGCTTCCCGCCTCGGAAGAGGAGCATCGTCGGCACCGCCATCACCCGGTAGTCGGCGGAGGTGGCCGGGTTCTCGTCCTGGTTGAGCTTCACCACCCGCAGGCTGCCGACCCGCTCGGCGGCGATCTTCTCGAGGATCGGTGCGAGCTGACGGCAGGGCGGGCACCACTCGGCCCAGATCTCCACGAGCACGGGCGTGTCGGACATGAGTACGTCCTCGACGAACCGGGCATCGGTGATGTCCTCGATCGCGGCGGTCTGACTCATTGCTTCTCTCCTTCAGGGTGATAGGACTCGGCCTCGTGCAGCAGGCCGGCGAGCTCGCCACGCAGGGCGGTCAGCTCTGCGACCCGCCGGTCGATCTCGGCGATGCGCTGTCGATAGGCCTCGAGCGAGGCCGGGCACACGTCGGCTCGGTCGTTGCCGGCGCGCAGGCAGTCGACGAAGGGCAGCGTCTCCTCGGCGGTGAGGCCGAGCGAGAGCAGGGCGCGGATCTCCCGCACCACCTGCACGTCCACTTCGGCGTAGTCGCGATACCCGTTGCCCGCCCGCCGTGGCGTGAGCAGCCCGCGTGACTCGTAGTAGCGCACGGCTTTCACCGTCACGCCGGCCTGGTTCGCGAGCTCCTTGATGTGCACGCCTACGACCGTAGACCTTGCCCCTGGGGGCAAGGTCAACCCCGCGAGCGAGCGGCCGGATAACCTCAGGGCCATGAGTGAGCGCCAGCGAACGACCATGAACCTCATGCGGCCGAGGCCGTACGCTTCTCGTCCTTCAACGGACTCGGCCGCATGAGCGCCATCGAGGGAGTCTCCGACACGTTCGACCCGAGCCGCTGGGACGAGGTGCCGGGCTTCGAGGATCTGACCGACCTGACCTATCACCGGGCCAAGGAGCACGGCACCGTACGCATCGCCTTCGACCGCCCCGACGTACTCAACGCCTTCCGCCCGCACACCGTCGACGAGCTCCTCCGCGTGCTGGAGCACGCCCGGACGTCCGCCGATGTCGGCTGCGTGCTCCTGACCGGCAACGGCCCTTCGGAGAAGAACGGCAAGTTCTCCTTCTGCACCGGCGGCGACCAGCGCATCCGCGGCAAGGCCGGCTACCAGTACGAGGAGACCGACGCGTACGCCGCCGGCCGGACCGGCGCGGAGGAGCCCACCCCGATCGACAAGGCCAAGCTCGCCCGGCTGCACATCCTCGAGTGCCAGCGACTGATCCGCTTCATGCCGAAGGTCGTCGTCTGCGTCGTCCCCGGCTGGACCGCCGGCGGCGGCCACTCCCTCCACGTCGTCTGCGACCTCACCCTGGCTTCGGCGGAGAACGCGCGCTTCAAACAGACCGACGCCGACGTCGGGAGCTTCGACGGCGGCTATGGCTCCGCCTACCTGGCCCGCCAGGTCGGCCAGAAGTTCGCCCGCGAGATCTTCTTCCTCGCCGAGGAGTACTCCGCCGAGGACGGCGTCCGCATGGGCACCGTCAACCGCGCCGTCCCGCACGCCGAGCTCGAGGACGTCGCGCTCGAGTGGGGCCGCAAGATCAACGGCAAGTCGCCCACCGCCCAGCGGATGCTGAAGTACGCCTTCAACCTCCTCGACGACGGCCTGGTCGGCCAGCAGATGTTCGCCGGCGAGACCACCCGTCTGGCGTACATGACCGACGAGGCCCAGGAGGGCCGCGACCAGTTCCTGGAGAAGCGCGAGCCCGACTGGTCGCCCTACCCCTGGTACTACTGAGGCGCTCCCAGCCGTCGGGCACCCGACGCGTCACACAGGCTGCGTGATGCCGATGACCGATGGGTGAGGTCGCATGGACTGATGACCTCCATCGAGACGCAGACTCGCAGACCCCGCCACCTCACCCTGGCGGAGCGAGCGTCGGTGGGCCGAGCAGCGCGGGCGGAGGTCCCGCGTTCGGTGCACGGCGAGTGGCAACCGGCGCCCGACCGCGGCGATCCTGTCGCCCTCCTCGAGGAGCAGGCGGCCAGTCGGGTGCCGGAGCTCGTGCCGCTCCGCTACGGCAGGATGCTGGTGTCGCCGTTCACGTTCTACCGTGGTTCGGCCTATCTGATGGCGGCCGATCTGGCGAGCATGCCTCGCACGGACCTGACCGTCCAGCTGTGCGGCGACGCGCACCTGTCGAACTTCGGGTCGTACGCAGCACCGGACCGGCGTCTGGTCTTCAGCCTCAACGACTTCGACGAGTCCTTGCCCGGCCCCTTCGAGTGGGACGTCAAGCGGATGGTGGCGAGCTTCGCGGTCGCGGGCCGTGACCGCGAGTTCGACGATGCCGTGCGCGGGGCCATCAACCTGGCTGCCGCATCGTCGTACCGAGAGGCGATGCAGGATCTGGCGGGGATGCGCAAGCTCGACGTGTGGTACGCCCGCCTGGACGTCGACGAGCTGGAGGCCGTGGTCAGCTCGCTGGTCGACGGCAAGCAGCTCAAGCGCTTCCGCAAGAACGTGGCCAAGGCCCAGGCGAAGAACAGCCTGAAGGCCTTCTCCAAGCTCGTGGAGATCGTGGACGGACGTCCGCGCCTGATCAGCGATCCTCCGGTGATCACGAGGATCGAGGACCTGATGCCCGACGACGAGTCCCGTGACGTCGAGGAGACGATCCATGCCCTCCTGAACACCTACCGTCAGACCTTGCGAGGAGACCATCGGCACCTCCTCGAGGGGTTTCGCTTCACCGACGCCGCCCGCAAGGTCGTCGGGGTGGGCAGCGTCGGCACCCGCGCCTGGGTCATCCTGCTGCTCGGCAACGACGACCAGGACCCGCTGTTCCTCCAGGCCAAGGAGGCCCAGGCATCGGTCCTGGAACCCTTCCTCGGCAAGAGCGAGTACGCCAACCACGGGCAACGGGTCGTCGAGGGGCAGCGACTGATGCAGTCGGCGAGCGATGTGCTGCTCGGCTGGGTGCGCGCGAGCGGGTTCGACGGCGTCGAGCGGGACTTCTTCGTCCGGCAGCTGTGGGACGGCAAGGGCTCGGCGGTCGTCGAGGCGATGGATCCCGCTGCCCTGACCGAGTACGCCAGGCTGTGCGGGTGGACGCTCGCCAGGGCCCACGCCCGCTCCGGTGACCCGGTCGCCATCGCGAGCTACCTCGGCTCCGGTGATCGGTTCGACCGGGCCATCTCGACGTTCGCCGAGGCCTACGCCGACCAGAACGAGCGGGACTACGCAGCGCTCCGTCGTGCGGTCGACGACGGACGGCTCGTGACGCGGGCAGGCTGAGGGGCCAGGCTGAGGGGCCAGGCTGAGGGCCCAGGCATCACCGCTGGTCCGCGTCGAGCACACCCAGCCGGCGCACCGTACGAGACGCCGACCGTCCGAGCAGGGCACCCACCGCCGCGCCGACGAGCACGTCGCTCGGGTAGTGCACGCCCGTGTACACCCGCGAGAACGCCACGAGCGAGGCCGCGGCCCGCAACGGTCTCCGATACGCCGGCAGCAGGTCACCGACCGCGACGGCGAAAGCGGCCGCGGACGCGGAGTGGCCCGACGGGAACGACGTCGAGGACGGCATCCGCGTCCGCCGCTGCTGCGGGACCCGGAGAGCATCCCGGTCGGGACGAGCGCGCGCGCCGGCCGCCTTCAGGGGCTGGTTCACCACCAGTGACGCAGCGCCGAGGGCCGCGAGCCCGGTGAGCGCGCCCCGCCGCTCCTGTTGACCGCCGAGGATCGCGAGGAGGCCGGCGACGAGGAACCACGGCTTGGAGTGGTTCGCGACGTCGGACACCCACCGCAGCGGCGCGTCCAGCAGCGGCGTCGAGAGCCCCGCCACGGACACGTATCCGGCACGGTCGTAGTGACCGAGACGGCGCAGGACGCAGACCATCAGCGTCGTAGCGCCCGCCTCGGGCACATGCGTCGTGAGCCGGTCGGCCAGCCGTTCCTCGACCGGCTCCGCTGTCGGTGGGACGCTCATCTCGCTCGTGGCGCTGGAGCTCAGTCGGGCGACCCACCTGCTGCTGTCACCACTTCAGCTCGATCTCGACCTCGCGCTCGTCGTCCCCGATCTCGATCTCCAGCTTGAAGTCGACCTCGTCGGGTACGTGCACCTTGAAGCGCAGCCCTTCTCTCTCGAACTCGACCTCGTTGTTGCTGGCGAGCGCGTCGGCGAGGGCATGCAGACGCGTCGCGACGTCCTCACGACGCAGCTTCGCCCGTTCGGTGACTTCCATCAGATCCATGCTGTCCTCCTTGTTGTGACGTTGCAGAGTGATCATCTCGGCCGAGCGCGATCCGTGCCAGCTCGACAGCCCCTGCCCGGATACCGTCGGGGAGCCTCGCCGAGGGGGATGCGCCCGGGTGCTTGCGGGCCACGCGCACGCGCAGTACGCCCGGCCGGATGCGGAAGTCCAGGGGCGGTTCCAGGACGAGCGCCTCGCCGTCGATGCCGGCGGCGACCGGCCGCTCCGCATCGACCCGGAACGTCGGTGCAGACCACTCGCGCCACGGCCGCTGCAGCGCGCGGCCCTCGTCGTCACGCCACGAGACGGCACCCACGACGGTGATCCCGAGCAGGCCGTCATCGATACGCGGACGGGTGCCTGAGCCGACCGCGCGGCCGAGCCGGTAGCGGTTGTTCGAGACCAGCACCGCGGCGCCACCGCGGTGCTCGTGGCCTCCCGGCCCGCGCCATCGCATGGTGAGCTCGTCACCGCTCGGGCCGAGAACGTCCGGCACGGTGTCGAGCAGGGTGCGGATCTTGGCATCCCGGTAGCCCTCGCGCTGAACCGCCTCGGCGTACAACCCGAGCGAGACGTTGTTGACGAACGTGCGGCCGTTGACGTCCCCGACGTCCACCCGCCGCTCACCGGCGTCGACGAACGCGTCGAGCGCGCCGACGACATCGTCGCGGTCGACGCCGAGGTCGAGGGCGAAGTGGTTCCGGGTGCCGGCCGGCACGCAGGCGTACGGCAGCCCGAACTCTGCGGCGACCGCGGCAACGGTGGCCTGCGAGCCGTCCCCGCCCGCCATCGCGAGCCCGTCCGCGCCGCGCGCGACCGCTTCCCGGACGAGCGCTTCGAGGTCGTCGCCAGCTCTCAGCTCGATCGGCTCGATGCCCCGTGCGCGCGCCTCCTCGGCGAGCTCGAAACGCTCCGCCTTCCCACCGCCGGACCGACGGTTGAAGAACAGCACCGGGTGGCGTGGCGCCGGGGCGCCCGGCAGATCGACATGCACAGCCAGCGTGCCGCGCGCCGCCGCCAAGGTCACCAAGACCCCCGCCACCACCAGCAGGTCGACCAGCGGAGCCCCGCCCACCACGATGATGCCCATCGCGGCCGCGATGGCGAGGGCGGCGACGGCCAGCCCCGCCACCCGCGCAGAACGACGCCGGAGAATGCCGTACCAGGCGCTCACGCCGGCGATCAGCACGCAGCCGAGCACGACGACGCCGCGCGGGAACTCGGCAACCGCGACCACGACGGCGAGCACGAAGGTGGCCGTCCCCGCCACCAGCGTGGTCGCCGCCAGGAGTCGTCTCACCGGACCGGTCCTCTCCGAGCACGAATGCCGTGGACGAACCGCGGCGCCGACGGAGACGGCGACGGAGCGCTCGAGGATGCGCGCCCGGTCACGATCCACCCTCCGAGCACTGCAGCGTTCGCACCCTCGCAACCTACCCACCGGCCATGGCGCCCGGCGTCATACAGAACGCGTGAACCCCGGTCGCCCTGCCCGGCGCCAACGAGCTCGCGCGATCGCGCAGGTCAGAAGGGTCTAGAGGCCAAGGATGCCTCACCCGTCCGTGGCGTACCTCGCGAGCATCGTGCGCACCGCGTCCTCGACCACCTCGGTCGTACGTGCCTGGCTCACCGTGGTCTGGGAGACCCCGGCACTCTCGGCGACCCACGCGGGGGAGGCGCGGTCATAGCCGAGCTCGAGGAACAGCGTGGTCCTCCCGCGCACGATCAACGCGCGCTTCTCCTCGGCCACGCGCTGGCTCGACAGCCGGCTCATCCGCATCGAGTTCGACGCCTCTGCGTGATCCCGGGTCGGGAGCGCCGGAGAGATCAGTCGGAGCCCTCGGGGCGTGATGTCGGTGCCCAGCCGTCCTCGTCACGGATGGCGCGGATGATCCGGTGGCTGATCTCGCGCAGCTGCCGGGCCTGGGGCTTCGTCAGGCGGTCGAGGACGAGCCGGTGGACGACCTGCACATGACCGGGGGTCGCCTCCAGGACTTTCTCGTGCCCGGTCTCGGTGAGGATGGCCAGCGTGTAGCGCCCGTCGGCGGGGTCGGGGGTGCGGCGCAACCATCCCCTGGACTCCATCCGCACCGCCGCGCGCGAGAGTCGCGAGAGCGTGCTGTTCGCGTAGCCGGCCAGCACGCTCATCCGGAGCGTGCGTTCGGGGGCCTTGGCCAGGGCGTACAGGATGCCGTACTCGAAGTGGGTCAGCTGGGCGTCGCGCTGGAGCTGGCCGTCGAGAGCCGGCGGCAGCCACTCCAGCACCGTCGCCAGGGCGGCCCATGTCTCGAGGTCGTCGCCGGTGAGCTCCGGGTGGGTGGCGGTGGTGGGTGTGCTGGCATCGGGCATGCCCGCAGCGTACGTGAGCCGGGCGCCTCCGCGCTGGTCTATTGACTTGCTCAGGAAAGTCATCCCACCTACCTTTGACTTGCTTGAGCAAGTGAACTGAACGCCGGAAGCGGCAACGGAGAGGTAGGGATCATGGACCTGGGTCTGACCGGCAGGAGGGCCTTCGTGAGCGGGTCGACGCAAGGCATCGGCTATGCGATCGCGCGAGAGCTGGCCGAGGAGGGGGCGGCTGTCGTCGTCAACGGGCGCACCGCGAAGCGCGTCGACGCGGCGGTCGAACGACTCCGTGCCGACGTACCAGAAGCGGACGTCAGCGGGATCCCGGCCGACTTCGCGGACCCCGGCGAGGTGCGCGCGCTCCTGGGGTCGCTCGGCCGGGTCGACATCCTGGTGAACAACGTCGGCGTCTTCGAGGTCAGTGCCTTCGAGGAGATCTCCGACGAGGACTGGCAGCGTTACCTCGAGGTCAACCTGATGAGCGGTGTCCGCCTCTCGCGGCACGCGCTGCCCGCGATGCTGGCCGGCGGATGGGGCCGGATCATCTTCGTCAGCAGCGAGTCCGGCGTGAACGTCCCGGCCGACATGACCCACTACGGGGTGACCAAGGCCGGCATGCTCGCCCTGGGCAACGGTCTGGCCAAGCTCACCCGCGGGACCGGCGTCACCGTGAACACGATCCTGGGTGGACCGACGTACTCCGACGGCGTCGCCGAGGCCGTCGCGCAGATCTCCCATGCGCAGGGGATGCCCGCCGACCAGCTGAAGAGTGCCATCGCGGCGGGCAGCACGACCTCGTTGCTGGAGCGCTTCATCGAGCCCGACGAGATCGCCCACCTCGCCACCTACCTGGCCAGCCCGCTCTCCTCGGCCACCAACGGTGCCGCGCTGCGCGCCGATGGAGGAGTGCTGACCGGCATGCTCTGAAGCCGGGCGCCCGGTCAGCCGGGCAGCGCGGCGAGCTCGCTCAGCTCGCGCTGGTAGGCGCTGTAGGTCTCGCGAAGGGCCGCAGCGGGCCAGTCGGACGGGCGGAGCTCGACGGGGAGGAGCGGGTCGTCGCTGAGGTGGCGCACGACGGCGGCGGCGGTGGCGAGCCGGAGCGCGGGCTCGGGTGTCGAGGCCAGGCGCTCGAGCAGGTGCCCGGCCTCGCGCGTCCATCCGGCCAGGTCCCACAGCGACGCGGCGAGGTCGGCCGGGTCCTCGTCCGGCGTCGCGGTGAAGGTTCGCAGCACCGGATCCGTGAAGCGCGGCCGCCGGAGGTTGGCGGGCCGGGTCCAGACTCCCTCGCGCAGCTCGGCGAGCCGGTGCGCCTTGAGCGCATCGCGCAGGACGGCGCGCTCGGGGCCGGGACGGCCGCCGGCGACGACCACCGCCATCTCCCAGGAGCCGTCCCACGGTCTGTCGGCCGCGTGCACCGCCTCGTCCTGGTGCGCCTGTCGCTGGACCAGGCGCTCGCCGAGCCGGTAGCCGGCCTCGCTCCGGACCAGATCCCCGTCACTGACCGCACGTGTGGCCGCGACCCGCACGGTCGCCGGGGCGATGCCGAAGAACTGGCCGGCGCGGGCGAGGTCGGCAGGGGGCAGCGGGTTCGGGTGTGCGCCGAGCATCAGGCTCAGGATGGTGGAGCGGGCGGAGAGCGGAGCCAGTTCGTCGCGCGCGGTAACCACCGGGGCATCCTCTCATGCAACATTCATGGACACGGTTGTGGAGAATTATGTAACATCAGGATCATGACCAGCACGCCCGAGGCCCACTCCACCCACGTGGTCACCAACCAGGTCCCGCCGTTGGTGGGGCACAACACCGCCGGTGACCCGGTCCTGCGCGAAGGCCTCGAGCGCGAGGGCGCCGCGTGGGCGCTACCGGAGATCGACGAGCTGGGCCGCCTCGCCGGCACCGCCGAGGCGCAGGAGTGGGGCCGGCTCGCCGAGCGGGTGCCGCCGCGCCTGCACACCCATGACCGCTACGGCCACCGGGTCGACGAGGTCGAGTACGTCCCGGCGTACCACCAGCTGATGGGGACCGCGGTGGAGCACGGTCTGCACGCCGCCCCCTGGGCTGACGACCGCCCCGGCGCCCACGTCGCCCGGGCCGCGAAGTTCTACGCCTGGAACGTCGATGCCGGCCACGGCTGCCCGATCTCGATGACCTACGCGGTCGTCCCCGCGCTGCGCGCCAACCCCGAGCTCGCCGCGAGGTTCGAGCCGCTGCTGACGAACCGGGAGTACGACTTCGGCCTGCGCGACCCCGAGACCAAGCGCGGTCTGATCGCCGGGATGTCGATGACGGAGAAGCAGGGTGGCTCCGACGTACGTGCCAACACGACCACGGCGACCGAGCAGGCCGACGGCACCTATGTCCTGCGCGGGCACAAGTGGTTCACCAGCGCACCGATGAGCGACCTGTTCCTCACCCTGGCCCAGACGCCCGCCGGCGTCTCCTGCTTCCTCGTGCCGCGCGTCCTGCCGGGCGGCGAGCGCAACGCGATGCGCTTCATACGCCTCAAGGACAAGCTCGGCAACAAGTCCAACGCCTCCTCCGAGATCGAGTACGACGCGGCCGTCGGCTGGCTCGTCGGCGAGGAGGGCCGCGGGGTGCGCACCATCGTCGAGATGGTCAACATGACCCGCCTCGACTGCGTGATCGGCTCCTCGGCCGGCATGCGCACCGCGCTGACGATGGCCGCGCACCACGCCAGCCACCGCTCGGCGTTCGGCAAGCTCCTGATCGACCAGCCGGCGATGCGCAACGTCCTGGCCGACCTGCAGGTCGAGTCCGAGGCGGCGACGACCGCGATGCTGCGGCTGGCGGGCGCCAACGACCGGGCGATCCGCGGGGACGAGGGCGAGGCGGCACTGCGCCGGATCGCGCTGGCCGTGACGAAGTACTACGTCTGCAAGCGAGCGCCGTTCATGGTCAACGAGGCCCTGGAGTGCCTGGGCGGCAACGGCTACATCGAGGACTTCGACGTCGCCCGCATCTATCGCGAGATGCCGCTCCTCTCGATCTGGGAGGGGTCGGGCAACGTGGCGGCGCTCGACGCCCTGCAGGCGCTGGCGAAGGAGCCGCACACCCTGGACGCGTTCCTGGCCGAGGCGGAGCTCGCCGCCGGCGCCGACGCCCGCTACGACGCCGCCCTGGACCGGCTGAAGAAGGAGTTCACCTCCTTCGACGACCTCGAGCTCCGGGCCCGGCGGATCGTCGAGCAGCTGGCCCTGGTCTTCCAAGGCTCCCAGCTCCTCCGGCACGCGCCGGCCGCCGTCGCCGACGCGTTCTGCTCCTCGCGCCTCGGCCGGGACTGGGGAGGCGCGTTCGGCACGCTGTCCCCGCGCGGCGACCTGGACGCGATCCTCGAGCGGGCGCTCCCGGCATGACCGTCGACGTCACCAAGGACGGCCCGGTCACGACGATCGGGATCAACCGTCCCGACGTACGCAACGCCGTCGATCGGGCGACGGCGGAGGCCCTGGTGGCCGCGTTCGAGGAGTTCGACGCCGATCCCGACGCCGCCGTCGCGGTGCTGCACGGTGAGGGCGGCACCTTCTGCGCCGGGGCCGACCTGAAGGCGGTCGCGGGCGGTGACCCCAACCGGTTCGAGCCGGACGGGCCCGGCCCGATGGGTCCGACCCGGATGCGGCTGGGCAAGCCCGTCATCGCCGCCGTCGCCGGTCACGCCGTCGCCGGAGGCCTGGAGCTGGCGATCTGGGCCGACCTTCGAGTCATGGAGGAGGACGCCGTCTTCGGTGTCTTCTGCCGCCGCTGGGGCGTACCGCTGATCGACGGCGGCACCGTCCGCCTGCCGCGGCTGATCGGCACGAGCAACGCCCTGGACCTGATCCTCACCGGCCGTCCCGTCGGTGCCGAGGAGGCTCAGCGGATGGGCCTGGCCAACCGCGTCGTCCCACCGGGGCAGGCCCTCGCGGCGGCGCAGGACCTGGCCCGGCAGCTCGCCGCCTTCCCGCAGACCTGCCTGCGGCACGACCGGCTCTCGGTGCTCGAGCAGGAGGGTCTCGGCGAGGAGGACGCCCTGATCGCGGAGTACCACCACGGCGTCGTCTCGGTCACCACGGACACCGTGGCCGGCGCGACCCGGTTCGCCGACGGGGCCGGACGTCACGGCTCCTTCGGGGCCGACTGACCGCTGACAGCGTCTCCTCAGGTCAGTCGGGTTCCGACGTACGGAAGAAGTCGACGCTGCCGTCTTCTCGGGTCTCGAGGCTCTCGAGCAGCACGTCGCGGCCCTGAAGGATGTGCTCGGTCATCAGGTTCGCGGCCCGGTCGGCGTCGTGCCCGGCGATGGCGTTGCGGATCATCCGGTGGAACAGGTCCGAACGCGCGGCCTGGTCGTGGTCGAACCTCCGGAACGACTGGAAGATCAGGGGTACGTCGACGGTGCGGGCCAGCAGGGTTCCGAGCCGCCGATGCCGGGTGCTCGCCACGATCGCCGCGTGGATCTGCTCGTTGGCGTCGTGGACCTCGCGGACCGAGGCGAGCTCATCGGTGCGCAGGGCGGCGATGGCCGTGCCGAAGCGCTCGATCCCGGCGTCGATCCTCTCGATGTCGGAGTCCTGGGCGCGCTGGGCTGCGAGGCCGGCGCCGTAGGACTCGAGCTGGGCGCGCAGGCCGTAGATGTCGTGGATCTCGTCGACGGTGACCGAGCGCACCATCGCGCCGCGGTTGGGCTCGCTGCGGACCAGGCCCTCGGCCTCGAGCCGTCGCATGGCTTCCCGGACCGGCGTACGCGACAGTCCCAGCTCGACGGCGATCCGCTGTTCGATCAGCCGCTGAGCGGGCTGGTACTCGCCCTCCATGATCTTGCGGCGGATGCCCTCGTAGGCGAGCAGCGCGTTGACCTTGCCGGGGGCCTCTCCTGCCACGCTCATCCGGCGAGTGTATGCCGACGGCGACCCCGCACCGCGGAGCGGTCGGCCTGGGTCGCGCAGCGCGCGGGGCTCTGAGGGCACATCTCCGGTCCCTTCAGTCCCGCGCGACATTGCCGGACGACAGGCGTCGTGGATCGCTGACCCGCAGCTTGTCGGCGACGAGCTCGACGACGAGGTCCAGCGCGGTGTCGTAGTCCAGCTCGCCGGCGCGGATGGCCCGGGCGAGGGCCGCATCGTCGACGCTGCCGACGGCGGCGAGACGGTCGCGATGGCGGCCGGCGAGCAGGTCGCCGAGCCGGTGCTCGCGCTCCGCGATGCCGAGGGCGCGCAGCGAGACGCGGGTGAGGTAGCCGGTGCGGCCGCTGAGCTCGGGAAGGACGGCCTCGGCCAGGTGCTCGCGAACGGCGTCGAGCAGGCCGATCGCATCGGGGGCGTCGTGCGGTCCGGCGATGCCGTCCGGAGCCGCCTCGATCGGCGCGGCATCGGCCGCGCCGATCAGGTCCAGGAGATCCCGCTCGACCGAGGCGGTCCGGCGTCCCAGCACCGCCAGCTCCACCGAGCGCTCGGACCCGTTGCGGTGGGCGGCCGCCTGCATGATGCAGATGACGGCCCACTTGAAAGTGCCGAAGACCTCCCACCAGCGGACCCTCTCCGCGGTCACCTCGGATCGGCCGCCCGCGGCGCGGTAGGACGCGAGGACGTCGGCCAGCGAGGCGACCCCGCCCGCGCGGCCCGGCCCGCCGAAACGCCAGGACGGCACGCAGAGCCAGCCGAGATCCTCCGCCGGGTCGCCGACGTGCGTGATCTCCCAGTCGAGTACGCCGCAGAGCCCGGTCTCGTCGTACATCAGGTTGCCGACCCGGAAGTCGCCGTGCACGAGCACGGGCGTCGCCACCGGGGCGGGTCGGTGCGCGACCAGCCACGCGAGCGCCACCTCCAGCGCGGGGTGCGGCTCACCGAGCTCGTCCAGCAGGTCGCGGTAGAACTCGAGGGGGTCGGTCGAAGGAACCTCCGAGAGGTGCTCCGCCCCGATGGTGTGCAACCCGGCCAGCAGCTCGCCGACCTGCGCCGCGAACCGCTCACGCGCGTCGGCGAAGCGATCCTCGGTGAGCAGCGGTGCCGGGTCCGACCGGCCGGGGAGCCCCTCGACCAGGACGAACTCGCCGAGTCCCGCCGGCGCGTCGTCGTCGATGCTGCTGGCGACCACGACCGGCGCCGCGACCCCGGCTGCCCGTGCCGCGCGGATGGCGGCGATCTCCGCCACCTGCCCGGACTGGCCCGGGACACCGCCGGGGCGCTCCTGCTGGAGGAACAGCGTCGGTCGGGAACCCGCGCCCGGCAGCAGCCACGTCGTACGCGACGCTCCGCTGCTCAGCCGGACGGGCATCAGGTCGTCGAGCGCGCCGTAGCGCTTCCCGAGGACCGCGTGCAGGCCCGGGAGCAGGTCCTCGGCGGGGGATGTCGTGGTGGTCATGAGCTACCTCGCTTTCGGTTCAATAGTATGCAATCTGAGCAAAAAGTTCGATAGATCTGGCTTTTGCGAGGGTGATTGTGCACAATCGTCGTCATGACAAGTGACGAACGCCACGATGTCGGGCCCCTGGCCGGGGTCCGGGTCCTCGAGCTCGGCAGCTTCATCGCCGGCCCTTTCGCCGGCCAGCTCCTCGGCGACTACGGCGCCGAGGTGGTGAAGGTCGAGTCGCCCGTCAGTGGCGACCCGATGCGCACCTGGGGCGTCGTGCACGAGGGTGAGAGCCTGTGGTGGCCGAGCCTGGCGCGGAACAAGGCGTCCGTCGCGATCGACCTGCGAACCGACGAGGGTCGCGCCCTGGTCCGCAGGATCGCTGCCGAGGTCGACGTCGTGCTGGAGAACTTCCGGCCCGGCACGCTTGCTCGCTGGGGCCTCGACTACGAGAGCCTGGCCGAGATCAACCCCGGACTGGTCGTGGTCCACGTCTCCGGCTTCGGCCAGACCGGCCCGCGCGCGGCCGACGCGGGTTTCGGCAGCATCGGCGAGGCGATGGGCGGCATCCGCCACACGACGGGCGAGCCCGACCGCGCGCCCTCGCGCGCCGGGATCAGCCTCGGTGACTCGCTGGCCGCGATGTTCGCCGTGATCGGCACCATGGGCGCCCTGGTCGAGCGGGCCCGCAGCGGCCGTGGCCAGGAGGTCGATGTGGCCATCTACGAGGCGGTGGCGGCGCTGATGGAGTCGACGATGGCCGACCACGAGGTCGGCGGTCGCACCCGAGGACGTACCGGATCGGTCCTTCCGGGGGTCGCGCCGTCCAACGCCTATCCGACCCGCGACGGCAGCGAGGTGCTCATCGCCGCCAACGCCGACACCGTGTTCGGCCGGCTGTGCAAGGCGATGGACAGGGTCGAGCTGGCGACCGACGAGCGCTACGCCACCCACGCCGCGCGCGGCGCGAACATGGTCGAGCTCGACGACCTGATCGGCGCCTGGACCGAAGGACTCGACGCCGAGGCACTGCTCGCGCTGCTGGAGGAGCACGGCGTCCCCGCCGGCCGGGTCTACACGGCTCCCGACATGCTGGCCGACCCGCACTACCGAGCCCGCGACATGGTCCTCCGGCTCTCGACGGCGGCCGGGGGAGAGGTGCCCGCGGCCGGGGTGGTCCCCAAGTTCTCCCGCACCCCGGGCGGCGTACGCGCCTCCGGTCCGCGCATCGGCGAGCACAGCCGGCAGCTGCTGGCCGAGCTGGCGGGCGTCGACGACGCCGAGTGGTCGCAGCTGGCGGACGCGGGAGTGGTGCGCTGATGAGCTTCGAGGTTCCCGACCACGTGCGACCGGTCCGCGACCGGGTCCGCCGGTTCATCACCGAGCGGGTCGAGCCGGTGGAGCCGCAGCTCTACGCCGGTGGTCCCGACGCCGCGGCCCTGATGGCCGGCCTCCAGGCGGAGGCGAAGAGCCAGGGCCTGTGGGCGCTGGGCCACCCCACCTCGATCGGTGGCGGCGGGATGCCGTTCCTCGACTACGTGTTCGTCAACGAGGTGCAGGGCCGCAGCGAGTTCGGCCAGGTCGCTCTCGGCACCCTGACCCTGCAGGACTCGATCATGCTGGACCGCCACGCCGACCCATCGCTGCGCGAGACCTACCTGCTTCCCCTGGTCAGGGGCGAGATCAACCCCAGCTTCGGGATGACCGAGCCCGAGGTCGCCAGCTCGGACCCGACCCAGCTGCAGACCACCGCCGTGCTCGACGGCGACGAGTGGGTCGTCTCCGGCCGCAAGTGGTTCACCACCGGCGCCGCCCAGGCCGCCTACACGACCGTCATGTGCCGCACCGAGCCGGAGGCCGCCCCTCACCAGGCCTTCAGCATGATCATCGTCCCGACCGACACCCCCGGCTACCGCCTCGTGCGGGAGACCCCGGTGCTGGGGATGGAGGCGGGGCACTACGAGGTGGCGTACGACGACGTCCGGGTCCCCGCCGGGAACCTCCTGGGCGAGCGGGGCACGGGGTTCGTGATCGCCCAGGAGCGGCTCGGCCCGGGGCGGATCTTCCACGTGATGCGCTGGCTCGGCCAGGCGCAGCGCGCCTTCGACCTGATGTGCGAGCGCCTCAACGGCCGGGTCGCGTTCGGCGAGCCGCTGGCCCGCAAGCAGCTGATGCAGGAGCACGTCTTCGAGTCCTTCGCCGAGATCCAGGCGACCCGGCTGCTGACCCTGCGTGCCGCCGAGAAGATCGACCGCGACGAGCAGGCCCGCGAGGAGATCGGGGCCATCAAGGTCGTCGGCGCCCGGATGCTGCACAACGTGGTCGACCGGGCGCTCCAGGTGCACGGCGCGCTCGGGCTGACCGACGACACCCCGATCAGCCGGATGTACCGCAACGCCCGTCTCGGCCGGATCTACGACGGCCCCGACGAGGTCCACGTCCACACCGTCTCCCGACGGATCCTCGGACGCTACGACCGTGGCGAGAACTGGGAGTTCGGCCTGTCATGACGAAGACCAGCGAGAAGATCGAGATCGTCGAGGTCAGCCCGCGCGACGGCCTGCAGAACGAGGCCGTCACCCTCGACACGCGCCACAAGATCGCCCTCGTCGAGCAGACGGTTGCCGCCGGTGCGCGGCGCGTCGAGGTCACCAGCTTCGTACGCCCCGACCGGGTGCCGCAGATGGCTGACGCCGAGGCCGTGCTGGCCGGGATCACCCGGGTGCCGGGCGTCAGCTACGCCGGGCTGGTGCTGAACCGCCGCGGCACCGAGCGCGCGGTCGATGCCGGCGTCGACGAGCTCAACTACGTCGTCCCGGCCACCGATGTCTTCGGCGGACGCAACCAGGGCGTGACCGTCGCCGAGGCGGTCCGCGCGCTCGAGGGCGTCGCGGCGGTCGCGGACGCAGCCCGGTTGCCCCTCACCGTCACGGTCGCGGTCGCCTTCGGGTGCCCCTACCAGGGCGAGGTGAGCACCGAGGAGGTGGCCGCCGTGGTCCGCGACGTGCTGCGGGTCGGCCCGCTGGCCGAGGTCGCGCTCGCCGACACGATCGGCGCCGGCGTACCCAGCGAGGTGCACGACCGCTTCGCCGCCGTCCGTGCCCTCACCGACCTTCCCCTGCGGGCGCACTTCCACGACACCCGCAAGACCGGGCTCGCGAACGCGCTCGCCGCGGTCGCGGAGGGCGTACGCACCCTCGACTCGAGCGCGGCCGGCCTCGGCGGCTGCCCGTTCGCCCCAGGCGCCGCCGGGAACGTCGCCACCGAAGACCTGGCCTGGCTGCTCGAGCGGAGCGGTCTCACCGCCGGCCTGGACATCGCTGCCATCGCCGCCGCCGGCGCCGAGGTCTGCGGTCATCTCGGGACCCGAGTCCGCTCCGGTGTCGGCTCCGCCGGCCCGTTCCCCGTCCCATCTGACCAACCCTGATCCGAGGAGGCAACGATGCTCATCCACGACCTGCTGAGGCGCACGGCCCGTGATCATCCAGATCGCACCGCCCTGCTGCTGACCACCGGTGGCGACTCCCGCACCTACGCCGAGCTGCTCGAGCGGACCCACCGGCTGGCCAACGCGATCGGCGATCTCGCCGAGCCCGGCGACCGGGTCGCGATCCTCTCCGACAACAGCATCCCGTACGTCGAGGCCTACTACGGCGTCCCGGCCGCGGGCGCCGCGCTGACGACCCTCAACACCCGGCTCCATCCGAAGGAGTGGGCGTGGATCCTCGACAACGCCGAGGCGAGCGTGCTGCTGGTCCAGGAGCAGTACCTGCCGGCGATCCACGAGCACCTCGCCGGGCTGAAGGACCTGCGCCACGTGGTCGTCATCGGTGAGCGGGTCGAGGACCTGCCGACGTACGAGGACCTGCTGGCCGCATCCTCACCGGAGCCGTCGACGCGGGCGGTGTCGGAGGACGACGTCGCCTGGGTGATGTACACCAGCGGCACGACGGGCTTCCCGAAGGGCGCCCAGCTCAGCCACCGCAACCTGGTGACCTCGATCCTGCAGTCGGTGCTGGAGTACGAGCCCGGCCCGGAGACCCGCTTCCTCAACGCGATGCCGCTGTGCCACGTCGCGGGCTACCTGACCCCGGTCAACCTCTTCCACGGCGGCACCGTGCTGATGATGCCCGGCTGGGAACCCGAGGCGTGGATGCAGGTGGTCCAGGAGCACCGGATCACCAGCGGCGGCTTCGCGCCGACGATGATGGCGATCCTGCTGGCCCACCCGCGCATCGACGACTACGACCTGTCCAGCCTCGAGTGGATGGGCTACGGCGCCTCGAAGATCCCCGCCGAGCTGCTCCGTCGCACCCTCGACCGCTTCGGGCCGATCGTGTACGCCGGCATGGGGATGACCGAGCTGGCCGGCAACATCCTCACCCTGGACCGTGAGGCCCACCGGCGCGCGGCAGCGGGGGAGGAGCACCTCCTCGACGCCGTCGGCAGGCCGATGCAGCTGGTCGACCTGCGCATCGTCGACGCCGAGGGCAACGACTGCCCGGTCGGCGAGATCGGCGAGATCTGGGTGCGTGGCGACCAGGTGACCGTCGGCTACCTCGGCGACCCGGAGGCGACCGCCGCCTCCTTCACCGGCGACTGGTTCCACACCGGCGACCTCGCCCGCCGCGACGAGGAGGGCTTCCTCTCGATCGTCGACCGGGCCAAGGACATGATCATCTCGGGCGGCGAGAACGTCTACTCCGCCGAGGTCGAGAACGTCCTCTACGAGCACCCCGACGTCGCCGAGGCCGCCGTGATCGGTCTCCCGCACGCGGTCTGGGGTGAGCAGGTCGTCGCCGTCCTCGTCCGCCGCCCGGGGGCCGAGGTCACCGACGACGAGGTCATCGCCCGGGTCGGGGACCGGTTGGCCGCGTACAAGCGGCCCAAGCAGGTCGTCTTCCTCGACGAGCTCCCGCGCACGGCGACCGGGAAGGTCCGCAAGCACGACCTGCGTACCGCCCTCGGTGCGGAGGTGACGGCGCGATGACGAACCGCCCGACCCCGCGCGAGACCTCCCGATTCACCGCCCGCCGCCGATCGCTCCTCGGCGCCGCCGGCGCCGCGGTCCTCGGCGCTCTCGGCACCACCGCCGTCGCCCACCCGGCCGACGCCCACCCCGTCCCACGAAAGCGCAGGAAGAAGATGAAGTTCTCCGTCGTCGCGACCGGACTGCAGTTCCCCGAGGGCCCGGTCGCCCTCCCCAACGGCGACGTCCTCGTCGTCGAGGTCATCGCAGGCACCCTCACCCGGATCAGCCCGGACGGGACGAAGACCGTCGTCGCCGACGTCGGCGGCGGCCCCAACGGAGCCGCGATCGGCCCCGACGGGCGCGTCTACATCGCCAACAACGGAGGTCTGCTGGCCTTCCCCGTCGGCGGCTACGTCTTCGCCGGCGGCATCCCCGCCGACTACGCCGGCGGCAGCATCCAGGCCGTCGACCTCGAGACGGGCGCGGTCGAGACGATCTACACCGAGTGCGACGGCCAGCAGCTGCGCGGCCCCAACGACCTGGTCTTCGACGAGCACGGCGGCCTCTACTTCACCGACTACGGCAAGAGCGACGGCGTCACCGCCGACCGTGGCCGGCTCTACTACGCCCTGCCCGACGGCTCCTCGATCACCCAGATCGCCGGCGGCATGGAGGGACCGAACGGCATCGGCCTCTCGCCCGACGGCAGCCGCCTCTACGTCTCGGAGACCTACACGGCGCGTGTCTGGTGGTGGGACGTGACCGGCCCCGGCCAGATCAAGGGCGGCCGGTCGCTCGGTGGCTCCGGCAACGGCAACTTCCTCTACACCGCCTCCGACTACACCAACTTCGACTCCCTCGGCATCGACGCGGCCGGCAACGTGTGCGTGGCCTCGCTCGTCACCCACGGCATCTCGGTGGTCAGCCCCGACGGCGACCTGGTCGAGTTCCTCGACATCGACACCGACGGCGACCCCGGGATCACCAACATCTGCTGGGGAGGCCCCGGCCAGCGCACCGCGTACGTCACGGCCTCCAGCACCGGCAAGCTGCTCAAGCTGGACTGGCCGCGCCGCGGCCTCCGGCTGCCGTTCGCCGACCGGGTGAGCGGCAGGTGAGCGTCGAGGCCGTCGTCGACCGGTTCTTCGCCGCCGTCGAGGCGGGCGACACCACCTCGCTCATCGAGATCTACAGCCCCGACGCGGGGGTGTGGCACAACTACGACGACGTGACGCAGACCCGCGAGGAGAGCCTGCGGACGCTCGGCTACCTCCACCACGTCGCGGGCCCGATGCGCTACACCGAGGTCCGCCGCGAGCTGCTGCCGGACGGCGTCGTGCAGCAGCACGTCGTCGAGCTCTCCGGCCGCGCTGCCGGGCTGCGCATGCCCGCCATGCTCCGCATCGTCGTCGCCGGCGACCACGTCGTGCGCATCGAGGAGTACGTCGACCCCGCGCCGCTCAACGCGCGGCTCACCGAGACCAGTACCGACAAGAACGGGAGCAACTGAACCGATGGAGTCCTTCATCCAGCTCCGCAAGGGGACCACGCCGCGGCGGATGCATGCCGACCTGGAGGGTCTCAAGGACGACGAGCTCGGCCGGGCCGGGTTCGTGGGGCGTACCGCTCATCTCTACCACCGCCACGACCCGACCGACTTCCGCGCGGAGGGCAGGCTCGGCGGCGTCGACCTGATGACGACCGGCCTCGAGCCGACCGACCTCACCGACCCCGCCGGCACCCCGGTGCTGATGTTCAGCAACCAGGACTGCCGGATCTCGCTGAGCCGCCGGGCCGAGGCGCACCCGTTCTACGTCCGCAACATCGACTCCGACGAGCTGCACTTCGTCCACGAGGGCACCGGCCGGTTCGTGACCGAGTTCGGTCCGCTGGCCTACCGGCCGGGCGACTACGTCTACCTCCCCAAGGCCACGACCTACCGGATCGAGCCGGACGGCGGCGAGCCGGGATGTCGCCTGGTCATCGAGGCCACCGAGGAGCTCCGGGTGCCCGAGGCCGGTGTGCTCGGCCGGCACTTCCCGTTCGACCCGGCCCTGATCACGGTCCCGGAACCGGAACCCGTCGAGGACGACAGCCGCGAGGAGTACGAGGTCCGCCTCTACCACTCGGGCGAGACCACCTCCCTCTTCTACCCGCACGACCCGTGCGACGTGGAGGGCTGGCGGGGCGACAACTTCCCCTTCACCTTCAACATCGAGGACCACGACGTGCTCAGCTCGGAGAGCATGCACCTGCCGCCGACGGTCCACCTGTTCCTGCAGGCCACCGGCGTCTACGTGATGCACTTCCTGCCCCGCCGGGCGGAGACGCGGCCCGGCACGGAGCGGTTCCCCTGGTATCACCGCAACGTCGACTTCGACGAGATCGCCTTCTACCACGGCGGCAACGTCTTCGGTCAGAAGATGCCCCCGGGGCTGATCTCGCACGCGCCGCAGGGTGTCCACCACGGCGCTCCCGAGAAGGCACGCGAACGCGCCCGGCGCCGGTTCGACGAGTTCGACCGCGTCGAGTGGAAGATCATCGCCGTCGACACCCGGCGCCGGCTCACGCCGAGCCCCGAGGTGCTGGCGGCCGCCATCCAGCCCAACCCGGAGGTAGCCCTGTGAGCACCACGACCAGCACCGACTTCGCGACCCACACCTACGACCGGGTGCCCTACCTGGTCGTCTTCGAGGACACCTCCGCCTACCGCGACACCTACGGTGGCGAGGGAGACATCGTGGCGCTGGAGAGCTACAACCTGCGTCCCCACGGCGTCGAGGCCGACACCGTCATCATGTTCATGCACCCGATCGGGGGCGGCGCCTACCTGCCGATGATGAACGCGCTGGCCAAGGCCGGACACCACGTCATCTACTGCGGCAGCCGCTACCGCGGGGTCGACTCGGCGCTGCTGATGGAGAAGGTCGTCCAGGACCTCGGCGCCGCGATCCGCGACGCCAAGGAGCGGCTCGGCTACACCAAGGTGGTCCTGGCGGGCTGGAGCGGCGGCGGCTCGCTCTCGCTCTACTACCAGCAGCAGGCGCAGAAGCCGACGGTCACCTCCAGCCCCTCGGGCGACGGGCCCGACCTGACCCGGCTGGACCTGATCCCCGCGGACGCGCTGATGCTGCTCGCCGCCCACGTCAGCCGCCACGGCACCATGACGGAGTGGCTGGACGCCTCCGTCCTCGACGAGACCAACCCGGAGATCCGCGACCCCGAGCTCGACCTCTACAACCCCGACAACCCCAACCAGCCGCCCTACACCGAGGAGTTCCTCGCCCGCTACCGCGAGGCGCAGATCGCCCGCAACCGGCGGATCACCGCATGGGTCAAGGCGCAGCTGGCGCACCTGCGGGCGACCGGGCGCGAGCGTGAGGAGCGGGCCTTCGTCGTCCACGGCACGATGGCGGACCCGCGCTGGCTCGACCCGGCGGTCGATCCCAACGACCGCAAGCCCGGGGTCTGCTATCTCGGCGACCCCGAGGTCGTGAACAACAGCCCCGTCGGCCTCGCCCGGTTCACCACCCTGCGCAGCTGGCTCTCGCAGTGGAGCTATGACGACGCCCACGGCGACGGCGTCGAGTGCGCTGCCGACCTGCAGATCCCCACGCTCGTGATCGGCAACAGTGCCGACGACGCCTGCACGCCCAGCCACACCCAGCGGCTCTACGACGCGGTCGGGCACGCCGACAAGACGATGCACGTCGTCCAAGGCGCCACCCACTACTACGGCGGCAAGGACCAGCGCGGACCGCTGGGCGAGGCGGTCACGACCATCACCGCCTGGCTGGCCGAGCGCGGCTTCGCGACCCGCTGACCGACGTACCCGAAGACACAAGGAGAAACCCCATGACCGAGGCCGTCATCGTCGAGGCCGTACGCACCCCGATCGGCAAGCGGTTCGGCTCGCTGTCGGGCTGGCACCCGGCCGAGCTGGCCGCCGAGACGCTCAAGGCGCTCCAGCAGCGCACCGGCATCGACCCGATCGTCGTCGACGACGTGATGTTCGGGTGCGTCACCCAGGTCGGGCCGCAGAGCACCAACGTCGCCCGCACCGCGGTGCTCGCGGCGGGCTGGCCCGACAGCGTGCCCGCCACCACGATGGACCGCCAGTGCGGGTCCTCGCAGCAGGCCATCAGCTTCGCCGCCCAGTCGATCATGGCGGGTGTCAACGACGTCGTGGTCGCCGGTGGCATCGAGTGCATGTCGACGGTGCCGATGTTCTCCAACGCGCCTGGCGGCGACATCACCGAGGTCTACGGCGACGTCGCCCAACAGCGCTACGCCGACCGCTCGGCCTTCGGGTACTCCGGGCTGGTGCCCCAGGGGATCTCGGTCGAGATGATCGTCGAGCGGTGGGGCCTGACCCGTGAGGAGCTCGACGCGTACGCCCTGCGCAGCCACCGTCGCGCCGCCGCGGCTCGTGACGAGGGTCGTTTCGAGCGGGAGATCGCCGCTGTCCGGGTGAAGCGTCGCGACAAGGAGACCGGCGCGGTCACCGTCGAGGACGGCAGCGTCGCGGTCGACGAGCCGATCCGCGACGCCACCTCGGCCGAGTCCCTGGCCGGCCTGAAGCCGTCGTTCATCCCCGACGGCCGGGTCACCGCCGGCAACGCGTCGCAGATCGTCGACGGTGCCGCGGCCGTGCTGCTGATGAGCCGGGAGCGGGCCGAGGAGCTGGGCCTGCGCCCGCGCGCCGTGGTCCGGCACATGTCGGTGGTCGGCGACGACCCCGTGCAGATGCTCACCGCGCCGATCCCGGCGACCCAGGCCGTCCTGAAGCGGGCCGGGCTCACCGTCGACGACATCGACCTGTTCGAGTGCAACGAGGCCTTCGCCCCGGTCGTCCTGGCCTGGCAGCGGGAGACCGGCGCCGATCCGGAGCGGGTCAACGTCAACGGCGGCGGCATCTCCCTGGGCCACCCGCTCGGTGCCTCCGGCGCCCGGCTGATGGTCACCCTGCTGCACGAGCTCGAGCGTTCGGGTGGCCGCTACGGCCTGCAGACGATGTGCGAGGGCGGCGGCATGGCCAACGCGACCATCATCGAGCGGGTCTCGTGACCGCGACGACCGAAGAGACGACCGGGGAGCTGCGGGCGCCGTCGGCGGACCTCGCCGACCTCACCGGCCAGGTCGCCGTCGTCACCGGAGCGTCCAGCGGCCTGGGCCGGCGCTTCGCCGAGGTCCTCGCCGCCCGGGGTGCGACCGTCGTCGCGGCCGCCCGCCGGCTGGACCTCCTCGAGAAGCTCGCCGTCGAGCAGGAGCGGGTGGTCCCGTTCCGCTGCGACGTCACCGACGAGGCCGACCGGGCGGCGCTGGTCGCCCGCGCCGAGGAGCTCGGCGGAGTCGACGTGCTGGTCAACAACGCCGGCTGGGCCGAGGCCCTGCCCGCCACCGAGCAACCCCTCGACTCCTTCCGGCGCACGCTCGAGATCGACCTGACGGCGCTGTTCGCGCTCAGCGTGGAGGCGTACGCCTCGATGCGCGTCCGCGGCGGCGGCTCGATCATCAACATCGCGTCCGTGCTCGGCCTGGTCGGTTCCGCACCGGTCACCCAGTCGGCGTACGGCGCGGCGAAAGGCGGGGTGGTGACCCTCACCCGCCACCTCGCCTGCGAGTGGGCCCGGGACGGGGTCCGCGTCAACGCGATCGCGCCGGGCTTCTTCCCCAGCGAGCTGACCGAGGACATGTTCGCCGACGCCTCCGCGGGGCGGTGGCTGCGGCGCAACACCCCGATGGGCCGCACCGGGCGCGGCGACGAGCTCGACGGCGTACTCCTGCTCCTGGCCGGTCCGGGCAGCAGCTACGTCACCGGCCAGGTGCTGGCTGTCGACGGCGGGTGGACCGCGCGATGAGCCGCCGATTGTTCGACGAGACCCACGACGACTTCCGGCAGAGCTTCCGGGCGTTCGTGCGTGCCGAGATCGTGCCGCACCACGACCGCTGGGAGGAGGCCGGCCGGGTCGACAAGGGGATGTTCCGCGCCGCCGGTGACCAGGGGTTCCTGGGGATGGCGGTGCCGGAGGCGTACGGCGGTCTCGGTGCCGACGACTTCCGCTTCCACGTCGTGATCATCGAGGAGCTGCAGCGCGCCAACGTGATCGGCTCCGGCATGTGCATCACGCTCCACAACGATGTCGTGCTGCCCTACCTGCTCGGTGCTGCCGACGAGGAGCAGAAGCGCCGCTGGCTGCCGGGGTTCGTCTCCGGCGAGACCATGGGTGCGATCGCGATGACCGAGCCCGGCGCGGGCTCGGACCTGGCCGCGGTCCGGACCTCGGCGGTCCGTGACGGCGACGACTACGTCGTCAACGGGGCCAAGACGTTCATCACCAACGGCCTCAACAGCGACCTCGTGCTGACCGTCGTCCGCACCGACCCCACCGAGCCGCACCGAGGCCTGAGCCTCCTCGCGGTCGAGGACGGCACGCCCGGCTTCGAGCGTGGCCGCCACCTCGACAAGATCGGCCTGCGCAGCCAGGACACCGCCGAGCTGTCGTTCAGCGACGCCCGCGTTCCGGCCGCCAACCTGCTGGGCGCTCCCGGGTCCGGGTTCGGCACGCTGATGGCCAACCTCGCCCAGGAGCGGCTCTCGCTGGCGGTCTCGGGCGTCGCGGCGGCACGCGTCGCCCTCGACTGGACCCTCGACTACTGCCGTGAGCGCGAGGCGTTCGGGCAGCCGCTGACCGGGTTCCAGAACACCAAGTTCGTGCTCGCCGAGCTCAGCACGGCCGTCGACGTCACCCAGGTGTACGTCGACGACCTGGTCGAGCGCCACCTGCGCGGTGAGATCGACGGCGTCGACGCCGCGAAGGGCAAGTGGTGGGCCACCGAGCTGCAGAAACGGGTCGTCGACCAGTGCCTGCAGCTGCACGGCGGCTACGGGTTCATGCGCGAGTACCCGATCGCCCGGGCCTACCTCGACACCCGGATCCAGACGATCTACGGCGGCACCACCGAGATCATGAAGGAGATCATCGGACGCACCCTGGGGGCCGCGTCGTGAGCGTGCGCCACGACCTGACCGACGGCGTCCTGACCATCACCCTCGACCGTCCCGACAAGCTCAACGCGATGACCGACCCGATGTGGTCGGCCCTGCGCGACCTGCTCGACACCGCTCGTGGGGGAGAGGTGCGGGTCGTGGTGCTCACCGGCGCCGGCGGGGCGTTCTGTGCCGGGTCCGACGTCGGTGGCCTGCTCGGCCGTCCCGAGCTGCTCCCCGAGCGGATGCGGATGTCGAACGCCTGCATCCTCGCCCTGCGCGAGCTCGAGGTCCCCACGGTCGCGTCGGTCGACGGCGTCGCCGCCGGCGCGGGCGCCAACCTGGCCCTGGCCTGCGACTTCGTCCTCGCCTCCGACCGCAGCCGGTTCCTGCAGCTCTTCATCCGGCGCGGGCTCTCGCTCGACAGCGGTGCCAGCTGGCTGCTCCCCCGGCTGGTCGGGCACCGCCGAGCCCTCGAGCTCGCCCTCCTCGGCGACGAGGTGGCTGCCGCCGAGGCGCAGGCCTGGGGCCTGATCAACCGGGTCGTCCCGACCGCGGAGCTCGACGAGGCGACGGCCGCCCTGGCCGTACGTCTGGCGAGCGCCTCTCCGGTGGCGCTGGCCGGCACGAAGCGTCTGCTCGAGGACGCCTGGCAGCAGACGCTGGCCGAGGCGCTCGAGGCGGAGATCACCAACCAGGTCGCGGTCATCGCCTCGCCCGAGGCGGACGGCGCGATCCGGGCCTTCACCCAGTAGGACCAACGAACAAGTAGGAGTGAACGTGGAACTGACCAACAGCTCGGCGATCGTGACCGGCGGTGGCTCCGGCCTCGGCGAGGCCGTGGCGCGCAAGCTCGCCACCGAAGGGCTGGCGGTGACGGTGCTCGATCTCGACGCCGACCGCGGGGAGCGGGTCGCCGCCGAGATCGGCGGTGTCTTCCGTCGAGCCGATGTCGCCGACGCCGACCAGGTGATCGACGCCGTCGAAGCCGCGCTGGTGCACGGTCCGCTGCGGGTGGCGGTCAACTGTGCCGGGATCCCCAGCCTCTCCCGCACCGTCGGCAAGGACGGGAAGTACGAGTCCGCCCACGATCTCGGCGCCTTCCGCAAGGTCGTCGAGGTCAACCTGATCGGCACCTTCAACGTGGTGCGGCTCGCGGCCACGGCGATGTCGCGCAACGAGCCCGACGCGGACGGGGCCAAGGGCGTCATCGTCAACACCACCTCGGTCGCCGCGTTCGACGGTCAGATCGGCCAGGTGGCGTACAGCGCCTCCAAGGGTGGCGTGGTCGGGCTGACCCTGCCGCTGGCGCGGGACCTGGCCGCCGTCGGGGTTCGGGTCAACACGATCGCCCCCGGCCTGATCGAGACCCCCATCTACGAGACGGTCCCGGACCCGGCGGCGTTCAAGGCCAAGCTGGCCGAGGGCGTCGTCTTCCCGCGCCGGCTCGGGCTCCCCGAGGAGTTCGCCTCGCTCGCCTGGGAGCTGATCCACAACCCGTACCTCAACGGCGAGGTCATCCGGCTCGACGGCGCGATCCGGCTGCCTCCGCGCTGATCAGGTGACGTACTGGCCCATCAGCACCTGGATCAGCCGGCGGCCGACCGACATGGCGTGGGTGCGGTCGGAGCCGGCGAGCCCGAGGAGCGGGTCCAGGCCGCGTACGTGAGGGCCGAGGGCGATGTGCGGAAGCAGCATGATGATGGCGGCGACGAGGGCGTCGCGGTCGGTGTCCTCGCGCAGGGCGCCGATCGCGAGGCCGAGGTCGATCATGCCGCCGATGACCTCGAGGTAGTCGACGTAGACCGCCTCACGGACGGCCGCGAGCGCCTTCGGGTTGTGCTCGAGGTTGGCCGAGACCAGCATCTGCCGGTGGCGCGGGTGATCGTAGAAGTAGTCGATCCACGCGTCCATGAGCATCTTGACCGAGCCGAGGTAGTCGGTCATCCACGGGAAGTCGGCGCTCGCCACCTCCATCGCCGCGCGGATGTCATGGCTGGCCCGGGCGATCAGATGGACGAAGAGGTCGGACTTGTCGGGGAAGTACTGGAACAGGCTGCCCTTGGAGATCCCGGCCTCGCGGCAGATCGTGTTGAGGCTGGCGGCGTTGTAGCCCCGGACCCCGAACTCCTCCTCGGCCGCCCGGCGCACGGCATCGCGTTTGGCCTCCGGGAGACGCTCCCAGGTCGGCGTAGGCAAGGGCGCCACCCGTCCTCTCTCATGGCTGGACGCTCGCATCGTAGCGTGCTGCCGCCGTGTTCCTTGACCGTGCCGCGGCGGCGCCCCTAGTCTATGACCGGTGGTCATGTGACCACCGGTCATGGTGGGTGGAGGCGCGATGTCGAGCTTTGGGTACCGAACGTCGGGAGTCGATGAGACGTTCGGGAACGAGGTCCTGAAGCGCCGATCCCAGGCCGTCGCCGAGGCCGTGGCGGCCCGCTTCGCGCCGACCACCTACACGCAGGTGGACCGGATGGGCGGCACCGTGGTCCGGCTGGCCCTCTCGCCCTATCTCGTCGAGCTCGAGCTGGACTGGGTGGACGACGTGGTCGAGGTCTTCGTCGGGCCCCTGCAGCCGAACCAGGTCGTCGGGCACGAGAGCCGGCGACGGCTGGTCGGGATGCTCACCGCCTACGACCGGGCGCTGTTCGAGAGCGAGACCAGGCGAGCGGTCGGGCGCGGTGGTCTGCGTGGCATCGCCGCCCAGATCGATGCCGCCGCCCGTGCGTTCGAGCGCTTCTACGACGACACCCCGGTCAGCCGGCAGGCCGGTTTCTGAGGCCAGAGGTCAGCCGAGGGGGAGCGGGGAGCTCTCCTTGGTGTTGCCGAAGGCGAAGGTGGTCTCGATCGAGGCGAGCGCCGGCATCGTCCGGAGGTTGTCGCGCAGGAACTTCTCGTACGTCTCGAACGAGGGAGTGACGACCTTCAGCAGGTAGTCGTGGTCGCCGGCGAGGACGTACGCCTCGGTGACCTCGGGGATGTCGCGAAGGTGCTTCTCGACGGTCTCGACCGCGTCGGTCGTGTGGGTGGCCATCTTGATGCGCACGAACGCGGTGATGTTCATGCCGACGGCGTGCGGGTCGACGACGGCGCGGTAGCCGCTGATCACGCCGGCCTCCTCCAGGGCGCGGACGCGGCGCAGGCACGGCGAGGGGGAGAGGCCGACGCGGTCGGCCAGCTCCTGGTTGGTCAGGCGGCCGTTCTGCTGCAGCTCCCAGAGGATCTGCTTGTCGGTCTCGTCGATCGTGCGCATGGTGGCAGATTCTGCCACTCATCGGCGTGGACATGGCAGATCCGGCAATCATCTGCGCCCCGGTTTTGCCTATCGTGGCGCGCCATGGGGACACGACGGGGTGGCGGGAATCGGGCGGCGGGATGGTCCGCGCTGGGGGCGACGGTGGTGCTGTGGTCCTCCTTCGCGCTGAGCACACGCGGCATCGGCGGGTCGAGCCTGACCGTCGCCGATGCGGCGTTCCTCCGGTTCGCGACGCCGGTGGTCCTGCTGGCCCCGCTGCTGCCGAGCACGATCAGGGCCGTACGCCGCGAGCGGCCCGACGTCCTCGCGCTGCTGCTCGTGGGCGGGCTCCCGCACTTCCTCGTGTTCGCGTTCGGGGCCCGGCTGACCAGCGCCGCGCTCACCGGGATGCTGGTTCCGGGCACCGTGCCGCTCTTCGTCACGCTGCTCGCCCTGGCCCGTGGCCGGGCCCTGATTCCGCCGCGGCGCGTGGTCGCGCTGGGGCTGATCACGGCGGGTGTCGGGGTGAGCGGGCTCCTGGTCGGCAGCGGGGCGTCTTTGGGCGGGGTGGGCCTGCTCCTCGTCGGAGGGTTCGCCTGGGCGGTGTTCACGACGGGCCTGCAGCGGACGAGCCTGACGCTCCTGCAGATGGTGCTGGCCGTCTGCGCCGTCTCGAGCGTGGCCGCGCTCGTCCTGGCGGCGTCCGGTGCGATGCCGTCGCACCTGCTCGCGGGCACCGCCGAGCTCGGCGACGTGGTGCTCCTCACCACGCTCCAGGGCGTCGGGACCGGCCTGATGTCGACGCTCTGCTACGCCTTCGCCGTCAAGGCCCTCGGCGGTGGGCCGGCCTCGGTCGGGGGCGCGGTGAGCCCGGTGCTGACCGCCGTCGTCGCGGTCCCGGTCTTCGGCGAGCCGATCGGCCTCGGCCTCGCTGTCGCGCTCGCGCTCATCGTGGCCGGCGTGGCCACGTTCAACAGGGCCGCGACCGGCTCAGCCGAGGATGCGACCGGCCTCGAACCGGAGGACGTGGTCGGCGGCGGTGATGCTCTCCTCGTCGTGGGTGACGCAGGCGACCGTGGCGCCGCGGGCGGCTTCCTCGGCGAGGATCTCGCGGGTGCGCTGCCGGCTGGCGGCGTCCAGCCCCGCGGCGGGCTCGTCCAGGAGCAGGATCGCCGCGCGCTGGACGATGCCCTGAGCCAGTAGCGCGCGCTGGCGCTGCCCGCCGGAGAGCTCGCCGAACGTACGTTGCTCGAGGCCGGTCATGCCGACCCGGTCGATCGCCTCCGCGATCGCGTTCCGCCGGTCGGCCCGCCGGGCCCACCCGGTCCGGCGGCCCCAGGTTCCGATCGCGACGACGTCATGGACGGTCACCGGCAGGGCGTCCGGGGTCGAGGGTCGCTGCACGACCAGGGCGAGGCGCCCGTGGCGGGTGACCGCGCCGCGCCGCGGGCTCCGCACCCCGGCGAGCAGCTCGACGAAGGTCGACTTTCCCGACCCGTTCGGCCCGGCGACGGCGGTGACCGTCCCGGCCCGGAAAGCGGCACTGACCTGGTGGATCACGTCCTGGCTGTCGTAGCCGAAGCAGAGGTCGCGGGCGGAGAGGGAGGGTGGTTCGGTCTGGTCGAGGGGGAGCACGCGCCTCACTATAGCAATTGGTAACCATTCTCATTAAGCGCTAGAGTCCCGCCCCGTGCCATCGATCATCGAGCCCTTCCGGACCGACTTCATGCTGCAGGCCCTGGCCGGCGGGGTGCTGGTGGCGGCCATCTGCGGGGTCGTCGGCACCTGGGTCGTGATCCGCGGGATGGCGTTCCTCGGCGAGGCGATCGGGCACGGGATGCTCCCCGGCGTCGCCCTCGCGACGGTCCTCGGCGGCCCCGTCATGCTCGGTGGCGCGGTGAGCGCGATCGTCATGAGCGCGACGATCGGAGCGCTCCAGCGCCGTGGCCGGCTGACCTACGACACCAGCATCGGGCTGCTGTTCGTGGCGATGCTCTCGCTCGGCGTCATCATCATCTCCCACTCGCGCAGCTTCGCCACGGACGCGACGGCGATGCTGTTCGGCGACGTGCTCGCCCTCGGGTCCGACGACATCACCCTGCTCGCGGTCGCTCTGGCGGTCACCCTGGCCGTCGCCGTGGGCTTCCACCGGGCGTTCGTCGCCTCGGCCTTCGACCCCCGGATCGCCCGTACGTTGGGCCTGCACCCGCAGCTGGCGCAGGTGCTGCTCGTCGGTCTGGTGACCCTCGCCGTCGTCGCGTCCTACCAGGCGGTCGGCTCGCTGCTCGTGATCGCGCTGCTCCTCGCGCCGGCGGTGGCCGCCGGGCAGTGGACCACGCGGATCCCGACCACCATGGCCTGCGCCGCCGTGATCGGTGCCGCCGCGGTCCTCATCGGCCTGACCGCGTCCTGGTACGCGGGCACCGCAGCCGGGGCGTCGATCGCCTGCGCGGCCATCCTCACCGCCGTCACCTCGGGGCTGCTCCGCAGCGCCCTCGGTCTGCTTCGACGTCCGTCCCCCACCTCCGAAAGGACCTCATGCACCGCAGGACAATCGCCGGCATCGTCACCGGGCTGACGCTGGCTGCCACCACCGGATGTGGCGGCGCCGACGCCGGCGCCGACGCCGGCGCCGACCCGGGCCCGGGCAAGGACCACGGCGCCGTCGAGGGCGCCCAGGAGGTCGCCGAGCCACAGCTGCACCTGACCACGATCGACGCCGACGGCGCGGTCGCCCAGCTCGACCTCCTCCAGGGGAGCTCGGCGGAGGTCGGAGAGATCGGTGCCCCCAGCTCGGTCGAGACCGACGGCCGCTACCTGTTCGCGACCACCGCGGACGGCGTGGAGATCGTCGACAGCGGGATGTGGACCTGGGACCACGGCGACCACTTCCACTACTACCGGGGCGAGCCGAGGCTGCTCGGCGACCTCCGCGGGGAGGGCCCGGCGAGGGTCGCCACCGGGCCGCTGTCGACGGCCGGCTCGACCGGAGTCTTCTTCGCGGGCAGCGGCGAGGCGGTCCTCCTCGACAACGGGGCCCTCGCCGACGGCGAGGTGCGCGAGCTGTTCCGCATCGACGCCGGGTCGCGCGACGGCATCGTCGCCCCGATCGGCGACGGTGCCCTGGTGACGGTCGCCGACGGCGGCGCGATCACCGGGATCCGCTATCACGACGCCGACGGCAACGCGGCCGGGGAGCAGACCCCCTGTGCTCGAGCGAGCGGAACCATCACGACCAAGGTCGGCGTGGTCGTCGGCTGTGCCGACGGCGCGGTGCTCGCCACCGAGACCGACGGCCGGATCGGGTACGAACGGATCCCCTACCCGAGCGATGCACCCCGTGCGACCCGGTTCGACGGGCGCAAGAACCGCCCGACGGTCGCGGCGCTCTCCGGGAAGAGCGGGATCTGGCTCCTCGACACCCGCGAGCGGAGCTGGACCCACCTCGACGCCGGCACCTCGCTGCGTCAGGTGGTCGCCGTCGACGACGAGGAGGGGCACGTCCTCGCCCTCGACACCACCGGACGTGTCCGGGTGTTCGCGGCCGAGGACGGCAAGCAGCTCGCGGTGACCGACCCGCTGGGCACGAGCGAGTCCGCGGAGATCCAGCTGGACCAGGACCGCGCCTACCTCAACGATCCGGCGAAGGGGGTCGTCCACGAGATCGCGTACGCCGACGAGGCCCGGATCGCGCGGACGCTCGAGACGCCTACCGTGCCGGAGTTCTTCGCGGAGACCGGCCGATGAGGCGCCTGCTCGGGGCCACCGTCGCGGCCCTCGCGATGTCGCTCACCGGCTGCGCCGGAGCAGCCGGCGGCGACGATCGCCCCCACATCGTGGTGACCACCAACATCCTCGGCGACGTCGTCGCCGCCACGGTCGGTGACGCCGCCCAGGTGACCACGCTGATGCGGCCGAACGCGGACCCGCACTCCTTCGAGATCTCGGCCCGCGAAGCCGCGATGATGCGCGATGCCGACCTGATCGTCTCCAACGGGCTCGGCCTCGAGGAGGGCCTCCAGCGCCACCTCGACCAGGCGGCCGAGGCCGGCGTCGAGACGTACGTCGCCGGCGAGCACATCGCCGTCCTCGACTACGCCGACGGGGAGTCCGCCGGCACCCCGGACCCGCACTTCTGGACCGACCCGGCGCGGATGCGTGACGTCGTCGACGGCCTCGAAACGGCGGCCGAGGACATCGACGGCATCGACGAGCAGGTCGTGGACCGAGCGGCCGACGCGTACCGGACCGAGCTCGACGACCTCGACCGGGAGATGACCGAGTCCTTCGCGAGCCTCCCGGAGCAGCGGCGCAGCCTGGTCACCAACCACCACGTGTTCGGCTACCTGGCCGACCGGTTCGGCTTCCGGGTCGTCGGGGCGGTCATCCCGGGCGGGACGACGCTGGCCGCGCCCAGCGCCGCGGACCTGCGCGACCTGACCGAGGCGATCGAGCGGGCCGGCGTACCGACGATCTTCGCCGAGTCCTCCCAGCCGGACCGCCTCATCCAGGTGCTCGCCGACGAGGCGGGCGTCGACGTCGAGGTCAGCGAGCTGTTCACGGAGTCCCTGACCGAGAAGGGCCAGGGCGCCGACACCTATCTCACCATGATGCGCGCCAACACCGAGCGCATCACCAACGGGCTCTCACCAGGGCCCACCGATTGAAAGGCACACCATGCACACCCCACAGAACCGTGCCCTCCGAGCCGTCACGGTGGTGGCCGGCGTATCGCTGGCGCTCTCGGCGTGCGGCTCCACCGCCGAAGGCGAGGAGTCGACGACCTCCGCAGCCGAGAAGGGCAGCCGCCTCGCGATCTCCTACGCCAACGGGATCGCCCTCCTCGACGCCGAGTCACTCGAGGTCGTCGAGGAGTTCGAGACCGAGGAGTTCGTACGCCTCAACCCGATCGGCGACGGCCGCAACCTCGCGGTCACCACCAGCAAGGGCTTCCAGGTGCTCGACACGCAGACGCCCGAGCTGACCGACCTCGTCTTCCCGGCCGACACCGGTGGCCACGTCGTCCACCACGGCGACAAGACGGTCCTCTACGCCGACGGCAGCGGCGAGACGACCATCTTCGACACGGCCGCGTTGGGTGATGCCGGCAAGCTCCCGGAGACCACGACCTGGACCGCTCCCGAGGCCCACCACGGCGTCTCGATCGTGCTCGAGGACGGCACCCTGCTGACCACGGTGGGCACCGAGGAGAGCCGCTCGGGCGCGATCGCCCTCGAGCCGACGGGCGACGGTTTCGAGCAGATCGCCGCCAACGACGCCTGCCCCGGCATCCACGGCGAGGGCACCGCCGCCGACGAGGCCGTCGTCTTCGGCTGCGAGGACGGCGCCCTGCTCTACCGCGACGGTGCGTTCGAGAAGCTCCAGGCGCCCGACGAGTTCGGCCGGATGGGCAACGCGTACGTCTCCGAGACCAGCCCGATCATCGTCGGCGACTACAACACCGACCCCGACGCCGAGGGCTACCTGCTCGACACGGTCACGCTCATCGACACCGAGAAGAGCACCCTGAAGCCGGTCGCGCTCCCCGACGGCGTCGAGTACACCTTCCGCGACGTCGCGCGTGGCCCGGAGGACCTGGCCTACATCCTCGCCACCGACGGCTCGATCCACGTCCTGGACCCGGCGACCGGCAAGATCACCGACGAGTACCCGGTCGTGAAGCCCTGGGAGGGCCCGGCGGAGTGGCAGGACCCGCACCCGGCGATCAAGGTGAACGGTGACCTCGCCTACGTCACCGAGCCGGCCGCCAACACGGTCCACGCCGTCGACCTGACGTCGGGCGAGGTCACCGCCTCGGTCGAGCTCGACGAGCAGCCGAACGAGATCGCCGTGAGCTGAAGTCCCCGCCGACTCGGCGCGTCTGTCCCACACCAGAACGTCGAGTCGGCGCATCTGTCCCAGATCTGAGCGCCGAGTCGGCGCAACTGCCTCGAGCCCCGAAAGGGGCGGGACAGATGCGCCGACTCGGCTCGTTGTGCCAGGGCAGTTGTGCCGGGTCGGCGGGTTGTGCTGGGACAGTTGCGCCGGGTGGGCGGGTCAGGAGAGGGCGCGGCGGGCGGTGTCGAGGAACGTACGGAACGCCTCGCGGTCCTCGGGTCCGAGGTCGGCCAGCATCTGCTCCTCGAGCTCCTCGACGCGCGGGTCGTAGGTGTCGAGGAAGGCGCGGCCCTCGGTGGTGAGGCTGATCAGCATGCGGCGCCGGTTGTCGGGGTCGGTGCGGCGCTCGATGAGGCCGCGGCGCTCGAGGGCGCCGATGAGGTCGGCGGCGGACTGGGCGCGTACGAACGAGGCGCGGGCCAGGTCGGCCGCGCTCATCGTGGGGCGGCGCTCGAGCACCGAGAGGGCGGTGTACTGCAGGGCGGTGACCCCTGATTCCTTCAGGACGGCGTCGAGGCGGGCTCGGGTCGCGAGCTCGAGCTGCTTGACGACGTAGAGCAGCAGGGGTGCGTCGGTCATGCGGTCATTCAAGCATCGCCGCGCTTGCGGGAGGAGCCTACTTCTGAGATTATCAGGATTCCTGTCAATCATGAGGAGTTCATCATGCTCGGAACCCCCCTGCCCGATGCCCTGCGGGCGGAGCGCATCGACGACATCGCGGTGCTGACGCTCGCCCGGCCCGCGAAGCGGAACGCGCTCAGCGACGAGGCGGTGCTCGGGATCGAGCGGTTCTTCGATGCCCTCGAGCCGGACGTACGCGCCGTCGTCATCGACGCGGACGGCGACCACTTCTGCGCCGGGCTCGACCTTTCCGAGATGACCGAGCGTGACACCCTCGCCGGCGTCAGCCACTCGCGGATGTGGCACCGCGTCTTCGAGAAGATCGAGTTCGGGCCGGTCCCGGTCGTGGCGGCGCTGAAGGGTGCCGTGGTCGGGGGCGGGCTGGAGCTCGCCGCCGCCGCGCACGTCCGGGTCGCGGAGGAGTCCACCTTCTACGCGCTGCCCGAGGGACAGCGCGGGCTCTTCGTCGGCGGCGGCGCCTCGGTGCGCGTCCCGCGGCTCATCGGGGTCGCCCGGATGGCCGACATGATGCTGACCGGACGTCGCTACGACGCGCAGGAGGGGCTGGGCCTGGGCCTGAGCCAGTACGCCGTGGCCGACGGCCTGGGCCGAAAGACCGCCCTGGAGCTGGCCGGCCGGATCGCCCGGAACGCGCCGCAGACCAACTTCGCCGTCGTGCAGGCGCTGCCGCGCATCGCCGAGGCCAACCCCCGAGACGGCTTCCTGATGGAGTCGCTGATGGCCGCGATCGCGCAGGGGACCGACGACGCCAAGGGCCGGATGCGGGACTTCCTCGCCGGCCGCGCCGGGAAGGTGACGGACCAGTGAGCATCAGGCAGGGCGACGTCGTCTGGTCCCCGCCCGCGGACGTCCTCGAGACCTCCCGCGTCGGCGAGTTCCTGGCCTGGCTCGCGCGCGAGCGCGGTGTGGAGATGACGACTCACGAGGAGCTGTGGCGCTGGTCGGTGACCGACCTCGACGGCTTCTGGTCGGCGGTGTGGGACTTCTTCGGCGTGCGGGCGCACGCTCCGTACGACAGCGTCCTGGCCTCCCGCGAGATGCCCGGCGCGCGCTGGTTCCCGGGTGCCACCCTCAACTATGCCGAGCACACGCTCGGCACCGACGAGGATCGCGACCGGATCGCCGTGCTCGGCCGCTCGCAGACCCGTGCCGACGTCGAGCTGACCTTCGGCGACCTGCGCGACCAGGTGGCCCGGGCGCGGGCGGCGCTGGCCAGGCTGGGCGTACGCCGCGGCGACCGCGTCGCCGGCTACCTCCCCAACATCCCCGAGGCCCTGGTCGCCTACCTCGCCACCGCCAGCCTCGGCGCGACCTGGGCATCGTGTGCCAGCGAGTTCGGCCCACGCAGCGTGATCGACCGCTTCGCCCAGATCGAGCCGGTGGTGCTGCTGGTCGCAGGCGGCTATCGCTACGGCGCCAAGGACGTCGACCGACGCTCCCAGGTCACCGAGATCCGGGCCGAGCTGCCGTCGGTGCGGCAGGTGATCGATGTGGAGTATGGGGAACACCGGGTCGATGAAACGCTCTCCTGGACCTCGCTGCTCGGCGCCGAGGACGGGGCCGACCTCGCGTTCGAGCCGGTGCCCTTCGACCACCCGCTGGTGGTCCTCTTCTCCTCCGGCACGACCGGGCGGCCGAAGGCGATCGTCCACGGCCACGGCGGCATCCTGCTGGAGCACCTCAAGAACCACGCGCTGTCGTGGGACATGGGGCCGCAGGACCGGATGCTCTGGTTCTCCACGACCGCCTGGATGATGTGGAACGCCCTGGTCTCCTCGCTCCTGGTGCGCTCATCGATCGTCATGGTCGACGGCAACCCGATGCACCCCGACCTGACCTGGCAGTGGCGGCTCGCGGCCTCGACGGGGGCGACGGTCATGGGCGCCAGCCCCGGCTTCGTGATGGCCTGCCGCAAGGCGGGAGTCGAGCTGAAGGACCTCGGTGACCTGCGGGTTCGCGTCCTCGGCTCGGCCGGGGCGCCGCTGCCGCCGGAGGGCTACGCCTGGCTCGCCGACCAGCTTCCCGGCGCCCAGATCAACGTCGGCAGCGGCGGCACCGACGTCTGCTCCGGCATCGTGCAGAACAACCCGCTGCTCCCGGTCCATGCCGGGGAGATCTCGGGCCGCTGCCTCGGCGTCGACGCCCACGCCTACGACGAGTCCGGCCGCCCCGTCACCGGCGAGCTCGGCGAGCTGGTCATCACCTCGCCGATGCCCTCGATGCCGGTCGGCTTCTGGGGCGACTCCGAGGGTTCTCGTTACCGAGAGGCCTACTTCGACCACTATCCCGGCGTCTGGCGCCACGGCGACTGGATCCTCTTCCACGACAACGGCAGCTGCCACGTCGCCGGCCGTTCCGACGCGACCCTCAACCGCGGCGGCGTACGCCTCGGCACCGCCGAGTTCTACCGCGTCGCCGAGGAGGTGGACGGTGTCGCCGACTCGCTGGTCGTCCATCTCGAGGACCCCGACGGCGGCAACGGCGAGCTGCTGCTCTTCGTGGTCACCGAGGAGGGAACCCGTCTCGACGACCTGCTCCGGACCCGACTGGTCCGCGCGCTGCGCTCGGCGCTCTCCCCGCGGCACATCCCCGACCAGGTGATCGAGGTGCCCGCGGTGCCGCGCAACCTCACCGGCAAGAAGCTCGAGCTGCCCGCCAAGCGCATCCTGCAGGGCGTACGTCCTGAGGACGTGGCCAGCCGCGACGCCCTCGCGAACCCTGCCTCCCTCGACCCGTTCGTCGCGCTGGCGGCCTCGGGCGCGCTGAGCAGGAGGACCGCATGAGGAGCGGTGAGAACGTTCGTACGCTCGGGGTCGTCGGCACCGGCGCGATCGGGGTCAGCTGGGTGGTGCTCGGGCTCGAGCACGGGCTCGACGTGGTCGCCTGGGACCCGGCCGAGGGCGCGGAGGAGCGGCTGCGGGCGCAGGTCCCGGAGGGTGGGCTGCGGTTCGCGGGCGATCTTGCCGAGGTCGGCGCGGACGCCGACCTGGTGCTCGAGAGCGGACCGGAGCGGCTGGAGGTCAAGCGCGAGATCTTCGCGACGCTCGATGCGGCCGCGCCACCCGAGGTGCTGCTGACCAGCAGCTCCTCGGGCCTGATGCCCAGCTCGTTCCAGGACGCCTGCACGCACCACCCCGAGCGGGTGCTGGTGGCCCACCCGTTCAACCCGCCGCACCTGGTGCCGCTGGTCGAGGTCGTCGGCGGGCGAGCGACGTCGCCGGAGGCCACCCAGGCCGCCCTGGAGACCCTGCGCCACCTGGGCAAACGTCCCATCCACATCCGCCGCGAGGTCCCCGGGCACGTGGCCAACCGGCTCCAGGCGGCGCTGTGGCGCGAGGCCTACCACCTCGTCGACCAGGGCATCGTCTCGGTCGCCGACATCGACACGGCGATCGCCGACGGTCCGGGGCTGCGCTGGTCGCTCCTCGGACCCTTCGCGACCCAGCACCTCTCCGGCGGTCCCGGCGGGCTGGGTCATGTGCTCGAGCACCTCGGCCCGCCCATGGTCGACTGGTGGGACGACCTGGGCCACCCCGAGCTCACCGCCGGGCTGATCGAGAAGCTGGTCGACGGGGTCGACGAGGAGCTCGACGGGACCTCCGCCGAGGACCTGGTCGCGCGCCGCGACCAGGCGCTGCGGCGACTGCTGGAGATCAAGACCGACCTCGGGCTCGGCTGAGACGCCGAGCCCACGAGACGAACGAGGATCGACATGTTGGACAGCGGCATCGGATCGTGGCCCGCCCGCCGGGCCCGGATGACCCCTGGTGCGCGGGCGTTCGTGCAGGACGACGCGGTGGTGACGTACGCCGAGGTCGACCGCCTCGTCGAGGCGGTCGCCCATGGGCTGCGCGCCCGCGGCGTCGCGGCCGGCGACCGGGTCGCCTTCCTGGGCCTGAACTCGATCGAGCTCGCGGTCACGCTTTTCGCCACCGCCCGGCTCGGCGCCGTCTTCCTGCCGCTCAACACCCGGCTGGCACCACCCGAGCTGGCCTGGATCCTCGCCGGCGCCGAGCCGGCGCTGCTGATCCACGCCGACGATTTCGACGAGTCGGTCTCCTCCGAGGCGGTCGCGGCGACGGGCCTGCCGAGCCATCGGTTCACCGCTGCCGGCGGCCACGGCCTCGACACGCTCGCGGTGGCGTCGACGGAGCGGATCGACGTCGAGGTCGGGCTGGACGACGTCTTCATGATCCAGTACACCTCCGGCACCAGCGGCCGCCCCAAGGGCGTGATGTTGACGCACGGCAACATCGCCTGGAACGCCTTCAACCTGCTCGTCGACGTCGACATCCGCTCCGACGAGATCGCCCTGGTCACCGCCCCGCTGTTCCACACCGCCGCGCTCAACCAGGTGCTGCTCCCGACCTTCCTCAAGGGAGGGACGTCCCTGATCGCAGCGCGCTTCGACCCGGCCGCCGCGATCGCGACCATCGAGCGCGAGCGGGTCACGCTGCTCTTCGGGGTCACCTCGATGTACCAGGCGCTCGCCCAGGAGCCGACCTGGGCGAGCGCCGACCTCGACAGTCTCCGCTCGGCCCTGAGCGGCGGAGCGCCGATCCCGCGCACGCTCCTCGACACCTGGCAGAGCCGGGGCCTGCACATCATCCAGGGCTACGGCCTCACCGAGGCGTCCCCCGGGACGACCATGCTGCGCGCCGGCGACGGGCTCGACAAGCTCGGCTCGGCCGGCACCCCCTGCTTCTTCACCGACGTACGCGTGATGGCGCCCGGCGACGTGGAGGCGGCACCCGGCCAGGCCGGGGAGGTGCACGTCAGCGGTCCGAACGTGACTCCCGGCTACTGGCACAACGAAGCAGCGACAGAGGCTGCGTTCGACGGTCCCTGGCTGCGTACGGGGGATGTCGCGGTGCTCGACGACGACGGCTTCCTCTACGTGGTCGACCGGGTGAAGGACATGTTCATCAGCGGCGGCGAGAACGTCTATCCGGCCGAGGTCGAGCAGGCGCTCTACACCCATCCCGACGTCGCCGAGGCCGCCGTCATCGGCGTCCCCGACGAGCGCTGGGGCGAAGTGGGAAGAGCCGTCGTCGTCCGCCGCCCCGACTCCGCCCTCACCCAGGACGACCTGCTGAAACACCTCGACGGACAGCTCGCCCGCTACAAGATCCCCCGGGCGGTCGTCTTCGTCGACGAGATCCCGCACAACGCCTCGGGGAAGCTGCTGAAGTCCCGGGTGCGCGAGCTGTACGGCACCCCGAAAGGAGCATGACGCATGCCCACCCCCTACGAGCCCCGCATCGACACCGGGTCGATCCGAGCCCTCGACATGCACACCCATGTCGAGGCCGACCACCACGGCCACCTCTCGCTCGACCAGGAGCTGATGGACGCCTCGGCGGCCTACTTCCGTGGCGACCACCCGCGCACCCCGACCGTCGACGACCTCGCCGCCTACTACCGCGAGCGGGACATGGCCGCGGTGATCTTCACCGTCGACGCCTCGACCGGCCTCGACCACCCGCCGCTGTCCAGCGAGGAGATCGCCGAGCGCGCGACCGAGCACGCCGACGTGCTGATCCCGTTCGGCTCGGTGGACCCTCGCCGGGGTGAGGCCGCCGTGAAGCAGGCCAGAAGACTGGTCGAGGACCACGGCGTACGCGGCTTCAAGTTCCATCCCGGTCTGCAGGCCTTCTCGCCGAACGACCCGGAGCACGCCGCGCTGTGGGCGACCCTGCAGGAGCTCGGCGTGGTCGCCCTCTTCCACACCGGCCAGACCGGGATCGGGGCCGGCCTGCCCGGCGGCCGCGGCATCAAGCTGCGCTACTCCGACCCGCTGCTCCTCGACGACGTGGCCGCCGACTTCCCCGACCTGCAGATCGTGATGGCACACCCAGCCGTCCCCTGGGTCGACGTGCAGATCTCGATCGCCACCCACAAGGCCAACGTGCACATCGACCTGTCCGGCTGGTCGCCGAAGTACTTCCCGCCGCAGCTGGTCAAGCAGCTCAACGGCCCGCTGCGCCACAAGGTGCTCTTCGGCTCCGACTTCCCGGTCATCACACCCGACCGCTGGTTCGCCGACCTGGAAAGGCTCGAGATCAAGGACGAGGTCCGCCCCCTGCTGGTGAAGGACAACGCCCTGCGCCTGCTCGGGCTCGCCTGAGCAGGCGCAGGGCGGGGCTCACGACCAGTCGGGGGAGTACGGCCGGTTGAACGCGTCCGGCCGGAAGGGGATGAACCGGGCCGGTCCGAGGTCGAAGGACTCCGCGACCCGGTTCATCCGGGCCGGAGTCTCCCGGCCGTGCCACGCGCCGGTGTCGAGCCGGTGCAGCAGCAGGTCCGCTGCCGCGACGCGCTCGGCGTCGGTGAACCCGCAGTGGGTCGGCGCCTCGACGTACGTCTGGCGCAGGAGGTGCGCGTTGCCTGCCCGGGTGACCTCGTCCTGATACTCGCTCTGCTGGGCGACCGTCGAGATCTGGTCGCCGATGTTGCTCATCGTCACGACCGGCACGCTGATCCGGCCGTCGAACTCGGTCCCGAGCGCGAAGCGCTCCACGGCGGCGGGATCGGCGCTGATCCGGTCGGCGTCGTCGACCGTCGAGACGTCGGCCGCGAGCGACAGCCCGGCCTGCCGGTAGAGCCGGGAGACCACTCGGCGTGCCTCCGGCGAGGCGCCGGCGAGCTGCTCGGCGTAGTCGACGCCGGTGTTCCACGACGGGTTGCCGCCGACCAGGGCCTCGAAGGTCCGTCGGCTGCTCATCGCCTGGCCGATGTAGGGGAGCGAGTCGGCGGCCAGGGCGCCGTACCAACCCCGCTGGTACGCCTCGGTGTCCCGGGGTTCGGGCCGCGGCTCCGACTCGGACCATGCCGGCAGCTGGCCGATGGTGGCGGCCAGCGCGATCCGGGCGCGCCCGGCGGGAGTCCGCTGAGCCTCGGCGAGGCGCTGCTGCCAGGCCGCGATCGACCCCTTGACGTCCTCCGGGATCCCGATGACCGGCAGGGTGCCGGCGGGATCGAGCAGCGTCGAGAGGACGAAGACGGTGTCCAGCTTCTGGTTCCACTGCGAGACGGTGCCGGACAGCCCGCCGCACATCGAGACGACACCGTCGATCGCGTCCGGGTAGTGCTGGGCGACGCCTGCGGCGACGAACCCGCCCATCGAGCTGCCCATCGTGATCCGCCGGTCGGCCTCGCCGGCGGCGTCCTCGAACCGGTCCAGCGCCTCCACCTGGTTGGCGAGGGCGCCGGGAATGTTCCATCCCGTCACGGTGCGGGTCGTGCCGCCGTACGCCGCGCCCTGCTCGACCAGACGCTCGGCCGTCGGGGAGGCGGTGGCCGAGCCGGCGAAGTCGAGGTCGACGAAGACGGTGCCGTTCCAGTCGTCCGGGACGAGGAAGCGGTAGGGCGTCGAGTCGTCGAGATGTCCGCTGATCACGGTGGTCTCCTTCGCTGCCATGGCGGGGGTGCCGACGGCCAGCAGCGCCGGCGCCGCCACGACCGCAGCGACCGCTGCGGCGATCGTGGTTCTCGGTCTTGCGTGCAGGTTCATCACAGCTCACTTTCCTGGTGGGGGCGTACGTCGAGGCGGCTCTCGCCACGACGAAGGGCATGGAGGGCGACGGCGAACGCGCAGGTCAGAGCCACCGCGGCCCCCGTCAGCAGCGACACCCGTCCGGAGGTGCGGTCGATGACCCAGCCGCTGATCAGGCCACCGAACGGGGCCATCCCGACGTTGCCCAGCATCATCAGGGCCATCACGCGGCCGACCGCCCGTGCCGGTGCCGCGGCCTGGGCGACCGCGTTGATGACCGCGGTGTAGAAGCCGAAGCCGAGGCCGAGCACGGGGGCGAGCGCGAGGAAGACCGCGAGCGTGCCGGGCAGCGCGCTGGTGAAAAGGGTGGCGCCGAGCAGTGCGCAGCCCGCGGCGAGCGTCGCCGTCGACACCCTGGGCAGCGCGGTCGCGACCAGGCCTCCGGCCACGGCGCCGACGGCGTTGAGGGCGTGGTTGAGGCCGACGCTCGTCGCCGATCCGTCGAAGGTCAGCGTCACCACGGAGGTGAGGACGATGTTCAGGTTGAGCGCCAGCAGCGCGATCACGGCGTTGACGACCAGGAGAAGCCGTAGCGACGGATCCGCCAGGAGCCCTCCGACCCGGCCGGTCCCGAGGTCGAGGTGCCGCACCGGAGGGTCCTCGTGAGGACGTACGAAGAGCAGCAGGACCCACACGAGCACGAAGGAGGCGGCGTTCGCCAGCAGGCACACGACCGGGCCGGCCGCCTGGAACAGCAGCCCGGCCAGGCCGGGCCCGATCGAGCGCCCGGCCGCCACCGCGATCGTGCTCAGCGACACCGCCCGGCCGAGCCGGTCCGCGCTCACCAGCGACCGGATGATCGCCTGGGCGGCGACGCGCTCGAAGGCGTTCACCGCTCCGAGGCACGCGACCAGGCCGTAGATCACGAGCAGGCTCGGAGCATCTGCCGAGACCGCGACGGCGAGCAGCGAGACCACGACGGCCGACAGCGCTGCCCCGATCAGCAGGACGGCTCGCGAGCTGACCCGGTCGACGATCCGGCCCGCATGGATGCTGAGCAGCAGGATCGGCAGGAACTGCGCGAAGGTCACGCCGCCGAGGGCCTGGGCGCTGCCGGTCGCATCGAGCACCACCAGCGACAGAGCGAGATTCTGGAACCAGGTGCCGACGTTCGTGACCACCTGCCCGACGAAGTATCGGCGGAAGTCCGGCTGGGCGAGCGGAGACAGGATCCCGGCGTACGTCATCAGGTCAGTCCCTCGCGGGCACCCGATCGCGCAGGAAGTCGGCGATCCGTTCCGGGATCCGGGCCGCGCCGCTCGAGCGTGAGTCGGCGTTGTTGGCGCGGATCTCCAGCACGGGGATGCCCTCGGCCTCCAGGGCCTCGGAGATGAACCGGCCGCCCGGGGTGTCGTCGGCGACGAGGTGCACGACGCCGTCGACGCCGTGGGCCAGGGCCTCCTTGACGTACCACTGCGCCGACCACGGCGGCACGTAGAGCAGGTCGGTCAGACCGACGAACCGGGCCGCGAGCGCCCGCAGCGGGTCGGGGCCGTAGCGGACGTAGCCGTCCGCCGCGATGGCCAGGTACATCGACCACACGAACACCGCGCCGAACTCCTCGTGGAACCGCTGGTAGAGGTCGAGGTCGGACCAGAGGCCACGACCGATCCACATCAGCCGCCGCCGCTCCCCGGGACAGACGACGACACCGTCGTCGACCCGCCGGGCCACCTCGTCGTGCAGCCGGCGAGCCGCATCGACGGCCCACTGCGTGCCGCGGTGCCACTGCGGGACCATCACCGCCGGCATCGTGTCGTTGACCAGGACCGGTGCCGGCCGGGCGGTGGCGAGCAGGTCGCGCGTGCGCCGGTTCCACTCGGCCTGCTCGTTGGCCAGCCGCATGATCTCCGCGAAGCGGTCCTCGTCGAAGGCGCGTCCGGTGCGCTCCTCCAGCCAGCCGATCAGATCCTCGATCTCGCTCTGCAGGAGATCGAGGCGGTCGGTGCCGAACGCCGCGTCCCACTCGTACGGCACCAGGTCCCACCATCGCGGCGGCACCGGGTCGGCCGCGGTGCGCGAGAGCAGGTACGTCTCGGTCCCGGGTCGGCGGCCCCACTGCTCGAAGATCTTGTGGGTCACGTCGCCATGGCTGTCCGCGATCGCGAACGCCGGGTCGGGCAGCCCGCCCCACGGCTGCTGCTCGATCGGCAGCATCTGGGCGCCGAGCGGCATGGCGTCGTACTGCTGGCTGTGGTCCGGCAGGCCGGTGTCGGCCAGCAGGCGCATGCTCGCAGGCCCGAGGCGCTTGGCGGAGATGATCGAGGCCCACCACTGGTTGACCACGTACGGCACGTCGAACGCGCGCAGCACCTCGTGCGGCGCATCCGCGTTGACGAGCGCGATCGGGTCGCCCGCGCGGGCGCGTCGCGCCGTCTCGGTGAACCACTGCTTCTGGTGCTGCGTCGCGGCGCGGGCCGCTTCGAGCCGGCTCATGCGTGGATCCCTCCTGCTGTGGATGCGAGCCCGGCCCGGATCTCGGCAAGACCCTCCTGGGCCGCGGTGACCGGGTCCTCGGCGGACCGGATGCGGGTGCGAGCCACGAGCGGGACCCCGCGGCGACCGAGCGCCAGCCGCTGGTCGGGCAGATCCCAGGCCGGGGCGTCGTCGTGCTCGCGCACCAGCGCCAGCACCGCTCGTGCCCGGGTCCGCTCGGCGCAGGTGGCGGTGTACGCCGCTCGTGCGGCGGCCAGGCCACGCGTGGCCGCGGCCGGGCGGGCGAGGTGCGCGGCCGCCAACCCGTCGATCACCTCGTCGACGGTGGGTGCCTCGACCGCGGCACCGAGCCAGGCCAGGTCGCCGGTGTCGTGGTCCTCGCCGACCACGACGACGTCCCCGGTGCGCTCCAGGGCGTCGTAGACGCCGGGGTCGGGATGGTTGCTCCCGGTCACGAAGACGGGTGTCGCGCCCGGTGCGGTCGGAGCCTGGGCCTCGGTCACCACGGCGACCGCCTCCTCGGGCGGCATGGTGGCCGCGGCGCGGTAGATCCGCAGAGCCGCCGAGCCCGCGCAGCCGCCGGACCGGCGACGTTCGCGCATCGTCTCGAGCGCACGTCCCAGAGCCAGCTCCCGCTCGGCCGCGCGGTGGAGCGACCCGAGGTCGGCGCGCCGGCCTGTGACCTGTTCGCAGAACTCGAGCAGACGGGCGTACTGCCTGCCCACGAACCGCCGGGCCGCCGGGCTGTCCAGGCGGGGAGCGTCGACGAGGTGGACCGGGAAGGGCAGGCGCCCGCGCCGGGCGAGCATGCGCAGGACGTAGAAGATGCGGAGGTGGGTCTGCGAGTCATGGCAGACCAGCAGCCCGGCGAGATCGTCGTGCCGGCCGGACAACAGGTCGTCCAGGACCCGCCCGGTGGCGGCGTCGACGGTGCCCAGCAGCTCGGCGGTCTCGGCGGAGACGGGTTCGTGCCAGGACCCGAGCAGACGCTGCGGCACGGCGCCCGCGGCGAGCACGAGCTGGCGGGGGACGTCGTCGCCGACGATGCCGATCCGGGGCTCCGCGCCGGAACCGGTCACAGGACACCGGCTTCGCGAAGCTTCTCGACCCGGTCGGCGTCGTAGCCGAGCAGGTCGCCGAGCACGCTCTCGGTGTGCTCGCCCAGGCCCGGAGCCGGAGCGGTGATGTCGACCTGGCTGCGGGAGAAGACCATCGGGATCCCGCTGCCGTAGAGGCCCTCGTGGTGCCCGAACTTCGGGTGCACGAGCGGCGTGACCTCGCCGCGCCCCGTCACGAGCTCGTCGCGGACCGCCTGAGCCGTGTCGCGCACCGGAGCGACCGGCACCGAGCTGGCCTCGAGCGCGGCGAGAGCCGACTCCAGAGTGCGTCCGGCCGCCCAGTCGCCGATCATCCGATGCAGGAGGTCGGCGTTGGCGACGCGGGCGTCCCGGGTGCCGAACAGCTCCGAGTCGGCCAGGTCCGCCTGACCGATCGCGGCGAGGACGCCGCTCGCGAAGGCATCGGTCGGGGCACAGATGGCGAACCAGCCGTCCTGTGCGCGGAAGGTGCCGAAGGGAGCGAGCCGGGGCACGAGCGAACCCGTACGCAGCGGGAAGCCGACCGACTCCAGGGCATCGAACGGCTCGCAGGCGACCAGCGAGGTGAGGCTGCCGAGCATGGAGACGTCGACGTGCTGCCCTTCGCCCGTACGCTCGGCGTGGAGGACGGCGGCGAGGGTGCCGATGACCGCGAACAGCGGGGCGACCAGGTCACCGATCGGCAGCCCGAACCGCACGGGCGGGTCACCGGGCTCGCCCGCGGTCATCATCACACCGCTGAGCGCCTGGATGATCGTGTCCATCGCCTTGCCGTCGCCCGCCACGCCCTGGGCGCCGAAGCCGCTGATCGAGGTGTAGACGACGCGGTCGTTGACCGCCCGGACGGCCGCGTAGTCGATGCCGAGCCGTTCGGTCACCCCAGCGCTGTAGTTCTCGACGACGATGTCGGCGTTGCGGACGAGGTCGAGGAAGACCTGCCTGCTCTCCGGCTGCTTCAGGTTGAGCGTGATGCTCTCCTTGCCGCGGCCACGCGACAGCATCGACACCGACATGTCGTCCGGCGAGGAGCGCCGCAACCGCAGCCCGTCGGCGGTCAGGTAGGGCGAGTTGTTGCGGGAGGAGTCGCCGCCCCTCGTGGGGTTCTCCACCTTGATCACCCGCGCGCCGAGGCCGGCGAGCAGCAGTGTCGCGTACGGGCCGGCGAGCGCTGTCGTCAGATCGATGACGGTCTTTCCGGCCAAAGGTCCCGAACTCATGTCACACCTCGGCTTCTCAGGGTTCCTGGCATTCAATATCAAGCAACTTGATATCACGGAGATTCGTGAGTCCACAAGACAATGGCCCTCGAAAGTCTTTATCGCCGTGCAGGAGCGTCTTTCGACAAATTTGTGCGCAGGTATTGACAGGATCCCTGACTGATGCTGATATCAAGTCACATGAGAAGTGCTGTACGTCACATGACCGGCGGCACGACTGGATCACGACCGAACTGGAGTGCACCATGCAGGTAAGGACGACTGCCTCACTCGTCTCGATCGCCCTCGCCGGAGTCCTTCTCGCGGGCTGCGCCGAGAGCGCCGCCGAGGAGTCGGGCGCGGCGTCGGGGAAGGTGGACACCGACGCCCCGCTCTACGACGCGCTGCCGAAGGGCGTCCAGGACGCCGGGGAGCTGGTGGTCGTGGGCGATGCGCACCCGCCCTATCGCACCGTCGAGAAGGACGGCGAGATCACCGGCATCGACCCCGACATGTGGAAGGTCCTGGGCGAGCAGCTCGGCGTACCCGTCCGGATGGAGGTCGCCCAGTCCATGCCCAGCATCCTGACCGGGATGCAGTCCGGTCGGTGGTCGGCCTGGAACGGGCCGGTGCAGGCGAACCCGGAACGCGAGGCTGCCTTCGACGCCATCACCTGGCTGCAGACCCGCACGACGTACGTCTTCCCGAAGGAGAACGCCGATGGGCTCGCCGGCGACGAGGCGCCGTGCGGCCAGACCATCGCGATCGTGGGCGGCAGCATCACCGAGAGCGAGGTCGACAAGCTCAACACCTGGTGCGCCGAGCAGGGCGAGCCCGCCAACGAGCGCGCCGACTACGCGGACACCAACGCCACGCTCCTGGCGGTGAAGAGCGGCCGGGCGGACTTCGCCGGGATGACCGAGACGGCCGCGCTCGACGTGACGGCCGCGGACGAGACCTACGACTACGTCACCCAGACCGACGAGCAGGGCTCGGGCGTGAGCCTGCTGGCGCTGCTGACGCCGAAGGGCAGCGGCCTGGGAGAGACGCTGTACGAGGCGTTCCAGAACATCTTCGACAACGGCGACTACCAGCAGGTGCTGGAGAAGTGGGGACTGGAGCCGGTCGCCGTCGAGAAGCCGCTGATCAACCCGACCACGAAGCGTGAGCCCTCATGACGGTGGCTGACACGCTCATCGCGCAGCCCGGTTCGGCGCGACCCGACGCGGCGACCGCTCGGCCGAGGTTCCGGCCGGGGCGGCTGGCGTCCGTGGTGGCGCTCGCGGTCGCCGCCGTTCTGGTCCTGCTGTGGGCGGCGACCAATCCCCGGTTCGAGTGGGCCGTCGTCGCCAACCTCATGTTCGACCCGTCGGTGATGTCCGGGCTGGCGATGACCCTCCTCCTCACCGTCGTCTGCATGGCGCTCGGCACGGCCATCGGCACCGCGGCGGCCGCCGGTCAGCTGAGCGACTTCGGCCCCATCAGGTGGACCTGCCAGCTCTACGTCGGTCTGCTGCGGGGCGTACCTCCGCTCGTGCAGCTGATCTTCTGGTTCAACCTCGCCTACCTCGTGCCGCGGCTCTCGGTCGGGTTCGCGTCCTGGTCCGTCAACGACCTCATCACGCCGCTGACCGCCGCGATCATCGGCCTCAGCCTGCACGAGAGCGCCTACATGGCCGAGATCATCCGGGCGGGGATCATGTCGGTCGACGACGGACAGCGCGACGCGGCCCGGGCGATGGGCTACTCGGGGCGTCAGACGTTCTGGAAGGTGGTCTTCCCGCAGGCCCTGCGGGTGATCGTGCCGCCGTCGGGGAGCCAGTTCATCGCGCTGCTCAAGGGCACCTCCCTGGTCAGCGTGATCACCCTGACCGACCTCCTCTACTCCGTCCAGATCATCTACGGCCGGACCTACCAGGTCGTGCCGCTGCTCATCGTGGCCGTGATCTGGTACCTCGTCGTCGTCACGCTGCTGACCCTCGTGCAGCGCCGTATCGAGAGGCGGCTCGGCCGCGGCTACGACCGGTCCACGTCCGCCCGCGCCCGCTCCCTGGAAGGGGATCCCGCATGACACAGGCACCGACGGAACCCGTGATCCGGGTCCAGGGTCTCCGCAAGCACTACGGCGACAAGGTGGCGCTCGACGGCGTCGATCTCGAGGTGAACGAGCAGGAGGTCGTCGCCGTGCTGGGGCCGTCGGGCTCGGGCAAGTCGACCCTGGTGCGATGCATCCATCAGCTCGAGACCATCGAGGGCGGTGCCATGTTCCTCGACGGCGAGCTGCTCGGCTACGAGGCGCACCGCGGCGGTCACCGCACGCTGAGCGAGAGCCGGGTGTGCGTGCAGCGCCGGCGGATGGGCATGGTCTTCCAGCAGTTCAACCTGTTCCCGCACTGGACCGTGCTCAAGAACATCACCGAGCCGGCCGTCTCCGTCCATGGTCAGACCCGACGGCAGGCCGAGGAGCGCGCCCGCCACCTCCTCGAGCGGGTCGGGCTCTCCGACAAGGCCGACGCCCACCCGCGCCACCTCTCCGGTGGTCAGCAGCAGCGGGTGGCCATCGCCCGGGCGGTCGCCACCCGGCCTCGAGTGGTGCTGTTCGACGAGCCGACCAGCGCCCTCGACCCGGAGCTGGTCGGGGAGGTGCTCCAGGTCATGAAGGACCTCGCCGAGACCGGGATGACGATGGTCGTGGTCACGCACGAGATGGAGTTCGCCCGCGACGTCGCCGACCGCTGCGTCTTCATGGCCGAGGGCAAGGTCGTCGAAGAGGGGCCCTCGGACCGGTTCTTCTCCGATCCCCGCAGCGAGCGGCTGCGCGCGTTCCTGTCCCGCTACTCCGGCGAGCGCCGCCCGCCGGTCGACCTCGAGAAGGTGTCGTCATGACCGTACGCATCGCCGCAGTCGGCGACATCGTGCTGCAGCAGCCCGAGACCGAGAAGCTCTTCGGCCCCAGCTCGGCGCTCCTGCGCGCCGCCGACGTAGCCATCGGCCAGATCGAGGTGCCGCACACGACCTCGACCGAGACGACCGGCATCACCGTCCCGTCGCCCCCGGCCGAGCCGGAGGCGCTCCGCGCGATGGCGCAGGCCGGCTTCACCATCGGCACGACCGCGGGCAACCACGCCTTCGACCTCGGTACGAAGGGCGTCATCGACACGATCGAGTCGGCCGCCGCGTACGGGATCGCGACGACGGGCACCGGTGCGAACCTCGGCGCCGCGGCCACCCCGGTGGTGACGTCCGTCCGGGGCCGCACGGTCGGTGTGCTCAGCTACAACTGCGTGGGCCCGCGGGAGTCGTGGGCGACGAGCCTCAAGGCCGGTGCGGCGTACGTCAAGGTGATCACCCACTACGAGCTCGACGACGCCAACCCGGGCAATCCGCCGACCGTCTACACGTTCTGCGACAAGACGTCCCTGCGGGCGATGACCGACCAGATCGCCGCGCTGGCCGACCGCGTCGACGTCGTCGTGGTGGCCCTCCACAAGGGGATCGGCCACACGCCGGCGGTCATCGCCGACTACGAGTTCGAGGTCGCCAGGGCGGCCGTCGACGCAGGCGCCGACCTGGTGGTCGGCCACCACGCGCACATCATGCGCGGCATCGAGATCTATCGGGGCGCTGCGATCTTCCACGGGCTCGGCAACTTCGTCACCGTCACCGACGCGTTGACCCCGGACGCCGACAACGACTCCGAGGAGCTGCGCGCCTGGGCGAAGCGGCGCCGGGAGCTGTACGGCTTCGAGCCCGACCCCACCATGCCGGCGTACCCGTTCCATCCGGAGAGCCGCAACACGGCGATCGCGGTGATCGACGTCGACGAGGACGGTCGTGTGCGGCCCTCCTTCGTCCCGTGCTGGATCGACGAGGAGGCGCGGCCGACCCCGCTGGCGCAGGGCGAGGGCGACGCCGTGGTCGCCTACATCGAGGGCATCTCCCGGACGGCCGGGCTGACGACCGGGTTCCGCTGGGCGGACGACGGGAAGGTGGTGGTCGTGTCCTGATCTCCGCCGCCCGGAAATCGCCTCGTGGGAGACTCGGATCCCGATCGTGCTCCCGCACTCGCCCTGATGTGAAAGTGGTTCACCCGATGTCTGAAGAGCCAGCGGCCACGCCGCGCCCCGCGGCGCCCGTCGGACCGGAGCGGCTTCCCACGGCGGCGTTCTCGCGGATCGAGTACGTCTCCCAGCGGCTCGCGCGCGCACTCCAGCGGGCGACCGAGCTGATCGCGGCGAGGCAGTCGATCTCGGTCTCGGAATACCGCATGCTCCTGATCCTGAGCGACCACGTACCGAGGTCGAACGCCGATCTCGCGCGGCTGATGTTCGTCTCCTCCCAGGCCGCCCACCTCGTGCTGTCCGACCTGGTCTCGCGCGGCCTCGTCGAGCGGACCCCGCACCCCGACAACCGGCGGATCAGGCTGGCGCGCCTCACCGAGGAGGGGCTCGCGAAGCTCAACGCCTGTCTGGCCGAGATGATCGTCGTCGAGGACCGCATCTATGCGGGGATGCCGGCTGCCGAGCGGGGGCTCCTGCTCTCCTCGCTCCACCACGCGGCCGAGGTGCTGGCCGGTGGCTACTTCGGTGACGAGGAGACCGAGCGAGAAGCGGTTCGGCTGCGCGCCGGGCAGCGCGGGGATCGCTGAGGCCACCTGGATCGGGCTGGTCGAGGGGGCTCGCTTCGAGGAGCGGGTTGACGGGCGTGATGCGCGTCACTCACAATTGCCAGGAATCCTGATAAACAGGAATCCTGAATGGAGCCCCCACATGACCCTCACCTCCGGCGGCAGCACGACCGGTCCACGCACGCAGATGGGCCGGATCGTCGCCAGCAGCTTCACGGGCAGCTTGATCGAGTACTACGACTTCCTGCTCTACTCCACCGCCTCGGCCGTGGTGTTCAACGAGGTCTTCTTCTCCAACCTCGACCCGGTGACCGGCACGATCGCGTCCTTCGGCACCTTCGCCGCCGGCTATCTGGCGCGCCCTCTCGGCGGCGTGGTCTTCGGCCACTTCGGGGACCGCCTCGGCCGCAAGAAGATGCTGGTCCTGACCATGCTGATCATGGGTGTGGTCAGCTTCCTGATCGGCTGCCTGCCGACGTACGGCCAGATCGGTGCGGCCGCGCCGGTCCTCCTGGTCCTGCTCCGGGTCGTCCAGGGTGTCGCGATCGGTGGCGAGTGGGGTGGCGCGGTGCTGATCACGGCCGAGCACGCCACGTCCCGGCGTGGGCTGTGGGCCTCGTTCACCAACGCCGGCGCTCCGGCGGGCATGGTCCTCTCGACCGCGGTGATGGCGGTGATGGCCTCGGTCACCACGCCCGAGCAGTTCACCGCCTGGGGCTGGCGGGTGCCGTTCCTGCTCAGCATCGTGCTGCTCGCGGTCGGCCTGTGGATCCGCCTCAGCGTGACCGAGTCGCCTGCCTTCGAGGCCATGAAGGAGAAGAAGGCCGAGGTGCGTACGCCGCTGCTCGACGTCCTCCGCAACCACCCGCGTACGCTCCTGCTGGCCGTCGGTGTCGGGCTCGGTGCCTTCGTCGTGCAGGGCACGTTGACCACCTTCTTGATCTCGTACGCCCTCGGCGCCGGCTTCGAGCGCCCCACGGTGCTCAACGCGCTGACGGTCTCCTCGGCCGGTGCGGTCATCGGCATCATCGGCTGGTCCGCGCTCACCGACCGGGTCGGGCGACGACCTGTGGTGCTCACCGCCGCCGTGGCCACCGCGGCCTTCGCCTACCTCCTCTTCCCGATGCTCGACAGCGGGTCGGTCGCGCTGCTGGTGCTCGCGGTGGTCCTCGGCCAGTCGGTCATCCACGCCGCGTTCTACGGCCCGCTGGCCGCGCTGATGAGCGAGGTCTTCAAGACCTCCTCGCGCTACACCGGTGCCTCGCTGGGCTACCAGCTCGCCGGCATGGGCGCGGGGCTCTCCCCGCTGCTCTTCGCCTCGTTGCAGAAGGCCGGCGCGAGCACCGTCATGCTCTCCACGGTCATCGCAGCCTTCTGCCTGCTGAGCGTGTTCTCCCTGGTCCGCCTGGGAGAGACCAGCACCCGGGAGCTAGCCGACGCCTGACCCCAGCCCCGCCGAGAGGTCAGTTTCTGATGGCGAGGGGTCAACTTTTGGGCTCGACGAGTCGGTTCTTGACCGCCAGAGGTCAGAAATCGGCTTGTGGTGGTCAAGAACTGACCTTTGAGGGCCAGGAACTGACCTCTCGGCGCCAATAACTGACCTCTCGCGGTCAGAAATCGACTCCTCGGCGGGATGGATCAGCCGGTTCGGGCCGGCCGCCGGGCGGCGAGGTAGGCCGCGGGCATGCCCGGGCCGGGTCGCACCGCGACCTGATCCGGCGGGATCTGCCCGTGCTGCTCGCACCGGGCCTCGACGTGGACCGGCTCGCCGCAGTCGGCGTGCAGGTAGTCGATGGGCCGCCCGTCGGGGGCGAACCAGGTGTCGCCCCACTCGGTGAGGGCGATCAGCGCCGGCCGCAGGCCCTGGGCCATCGCGGTGGGCCGGTAGTCGCCGGCGTCGTCGCGCGTCATCAGGCCGGCCTCGACGAGCGTGGCCAGGCGCGTCTTCAGGATGTTGGTCGCGATGCCGAGGTTGTGCTGGAAGTCTCCGTAGCGCGTCACGCCGGCGAAGATCGCGTCCCGCAGGATCAGCAGGGTCCAGCGCTCTCCCACGATCTCCAGGGATCGGGCGATGGAGCAGATCTGGCCGTCGTACGTCTTTCCGAGCACGAGGACGACTCTAACAAACCGCTTGCATGATGAAAGTGGGGGTGTCTACGGTAAGGCTTGCATGATGCAAGTCACTTCCGATTCGTAGGAGACAGCCATGAGCGACCTGACCGCGACCTTCACCGTCGACGCCACACCTCAGCAGGCGTACGAGGCCATCAACGACGTACGTTCCTGGTGGGGGCACCACATCGCCGGGCCCACCGACCAGGTCGGTGCCGAGTGGTTCTACCTGGTGCCGGACATCCACTACTCCAAGCAGCTCGTCTCGGAGCTGGTTCCCGGCGAACGCGTCGTGTGGGAGTTCACCGACGGCTACCTCGACTTCATCGCCGACAAGAAGGAGTGGGTCGGCACGACCGGCCGCTTCGACATCGCCCGCGATGGCGGTCAGACCCGCGTGACCTTCACCCACGAGGGACTCGGGCGCGGGGACGAGTGCTTCGACGTCTGCTACGACGCCTGGACCCACTACATCACCGTCAGCCTCAAGGGCCGGATCGAGTCCGGCGAGGGCACCATCCGGACCCAGGACGAGGACAAGGCCGCCGTGGGCCGCTAGGTCGTTGTCCGGCAGGTGCCACGCGTCGGCCTGGTATTACTGAAACATGCTGAAGACCTGGCTCGGCCGCGGTCGGCTGGCGTTGTACGTCGCCGCGACCGTGCTCGGGATCGTGGAGGCAGCGGTCCTGGCCACCGACCCCTACGAGGTCGCGGGCGGGGTCGCGCTGCTACTCGGGGCCACGCATGCTGCCGCGATCCCGTTGGCGCTCCGGCGTCCGGTGGAGGCGGCCGGGCTCTCGCTGGTCGCGGTCACCGTGGCTGCGCTGGCGGTGGCGCGGCAGAGCCCGGAAGGCTGGCCGTGGATGGTGCCGCCGCCGACGCTGACCCAGCTGCTGGTGCTGGTGGTGCTGACCCTGGTCGCCGGGTGGCGGCTGGCCGCGATCACCCTGGGCATCCAGGTCGCTGTCGGAGTCGTCCTGGCGGTGGTCGGGCTGGCCTGGAACGACCTCGTCCCCTCGCTGATCGAGGTGGCCAACTTCGCGTCGCTCGCGCTGCTGCTGGGCGCTCTCGCCACGGTCGCCAGGCGGCTCTCCGAGTCGCGCAGCGCACTGCGCGAGGAGCACGAGCGCCGCTCGGTCGTCGAGGAGAAGGCGCGCATCGCCCGCGAGCTGCACGACGTGATCGCCCACAACATGTCGCTGATCACCGTGCAGGCCAGGTCGGCTCCGCACCGGGTCGACGACGTCAGCCCGGCGGCGGAGGCGGAGTTCGCCGAGATCGCCGACCTGGCGGCCTCGGCGTTGCGGCAGATGCGCGGGGTGCTCGACGTGCTGCGTACGGAGGAGGGGCAGTCGGGCCGGGTCCCGGTGCCGGGCATCGACGGGCTCGGTGACCTCTTCGAGTCCGCTCGTGGGACCGGGCAGCGGGTCGAGGTGAGCGGTGACCTTCCCGAGCCGACCGACGTGGCCCCGGAGGTCGGCACCGCGGCGTACCGGATCGTGCAGGAGGCGCTCAGCAACGCCCGCCGCCATGCGCCGGCCGAGCCGGTCAGTGTCGATCTGGCCGTGGGGGAGCAGGGCCTCGAGATCCGGGTCACCAACACCCTCGACGGCGCCGCTCCGGCCACCGCCACCGAGTCCGCCGGGGGTCACGGGCTGATCGGGATGCGCGAGCGTGCGAGCGCCGTCGGCGGCAGTGTGACCGCCGGAGCCCGCGACGGCGACGAGTTCGTCGTCGAGGCACGGCTCCCGGCCGAAACGGCCGTGCGCACCGCCCCCGAACCCGGTAGGAAGAACCCGTGACGGTGAAGATCGTGGTCGTCGACGACCAGGAGATGGTGCGCTCGGGCTTCGTGGCGCTGCTCAGCACGCAGCCCGACATCGAGGTCGTCGGCACCGCCGCGGACGGCTCCGAGGCGTTGCAGGTGGTGCGGCGTACGCATCCCGACGTGGTGCTGATGGACGTCCGGATGCCGGTGATGGACGGGATCGAGGCGCTCCGCCAGCTCTCCGAGAACCCGGCCACCGCGCAGACCAAGGTGGTCATGCTGACCACGTTCGACGCCGACGAGTACGTCCACGAGTCGCTGCGCCTCGGCGCCAGCGGGTTCCTCCTCAAGGACGCCTCGCCCGACGAGCTCGCCTCCGCGATCCGCGTGGTCCATGCGGGTGAGGCGCTGCTGTCGCCGTCGGTGACCCGGCAGGTGATCGCCCAGTTCGCCCGCGCCCCGCGCCGCCGGAAGGCCGACCCGCGCCTCAAGCAGCTCACCGAGCGCGAGCGCGAGGTGCTCGAGAACATCGCCCGCGGCAGCTCCAACAGCGAGATCGCCGCCGAGCTCTTCCTCGCCGAGCAGACCGTGAAGACCCACGTCAGCCGCATCCTCGGCAAGCTGGGCCTGCGCGACCGCGCCCAGGCCGTCGTCTTCGCCTACGAGAGCGGCCTGGTCGCTCCGCACGTCTAGCCTGCTCGAGCCTCAGGGGCATCCCGGACTACCCCGGTAGGGGGTCGAATGGCTCCCGGGAGTGACGCGCGGGCCGACACCTGATTCCTACCGTCACGGCCATGACAGTTGTGACGCCGCTCAGGTACGGCCTCAACGAGGCCGACGGAACCATCGGACCCCGCCTCCTCGCCTGCGACCCGCCCGGAGGGGCGCGGGTCGTGGAGGTCTTCGGGGACGCCGCCACCGCCGACCACATCGCCGTCGTCGTGCCCGGCAACGGGCACCACCTCGGCAACTACTTCACCAGCACCGAGGCCCACTCTCCGCGCTCCCGGGGGCAGCTGCTGCTGCGTACGATGCACCGGATCGCGCCCGAGAGCCGGTCGGCCGTCGTGGTCTGGCTGGGCTACCACTCGCCGCCGGAGTGGTACCACGCGATCACCAACGTCCCCGCCTACGCCGGGGCGCAAGACCTGGCGAACCTGACCCACTACCTGCCGCGCGCCGCGCACCTCACCCTCGTCGGGCACAGCTACGGCTCGACCGTCGCCGGCCTCGCTCTCGCCAGCGCCCGCGCCGAGGACTACGTGGCGCTGGGCAGCGCCGGGATGGGTGTGGTGCGGCGCTCCGAGCTGGGCACCGCCACCCGGCTCTGGGCCGCGTACGGCGAGACCGACCGGATCCGGCTGGTCCCGCGGGTGCGGGTCGGGCGTCTCGGTCTCGGTCGCGGCCCGCTCGAGCTCGGCGCGACCAGGTTCGGGACCGGCGACATCCCCGGCCACTGCGGCTACTACGCCGAGGGCAGCGAGTCGCTGCTCAACATCGCTCGGATCGCCCTGGGCCGCTACGACGAGGTGACGAACGCGTTGGCCTCGACACGCAGTCGTTCGTCCCTCACGACGTCGGCTCGACCGACAGAACTGGAGACAGCAGCATGATCACCGACGAACCCGCCATCTGGACCCAGGGGCTCCGCAAGAGCTACCCCGGCCGCGGTGCCGCCCTGGACGGCATCGACCTGGCCGTCCCGGCCGGCACGGTCCACGGCCTGCTCGGCCCGAACGGAGCCGGCAAGACCACGACCGTACGCATCCTGGCCACCCTCGCCAGCTTCGACTCGGGCCAGGCCTGGGTCGCCGGCCGCAACGTCGCCCGCGACCGCGCCGGCGTGCGCGCACGGATCGGCATCGCCGGTCAGTACGCCGCCGTCGACGGCGTCCTGAGCGGGCGCCAGAACCTGGAGATGTTCGCCCGGCTCTACCGGATGCGGGCCCGGGAAGCCCGTGCCCGAAGCGATGAGCTGCTGGAGCGGTTCGACCTCGTCGAGGCCGCCGACCGCCCGGTGCGCGGCTACTCCGGTGGCATGCGCCGGCGGCTCGACCTGGCCGTCAGCCTGATCCGCAGCCCTCGGGTGCTGTTCCTCGACGAGCCGACCACCGGGCTGGACCCGCGCAGCCGGATCGAGGTCTGGGACGCCGTCCGCGAGCTGGCCGACTCCGGCACGACCGTGCTGCTCACCACGCAATATCTGGAGGAGGCCGACCGGCTGTGCTCACGCATCACGATGGTCGACCGCGGCCGGGTCGTCGCCGAGGGGACGCCCGCCGAGCTCAAGTCGAGCGTCGGCGGCCGCGACCTCGACGAGGCGTTCCTGCTGATCACCGAGGGGGCCTGAGATGACTGTGTCCATTTCTGGGGCCATGACCGAAACCACCGTCCACGGATCACGCATCACGTGGGCGGCGGTCGACACCTGGGTCGTGGCCAAGCGCCACCTCCTCCATCTCGTACGCCGCCCCGACGAGCTCCTCGGCACCCTGATGATCCCGGTGATGGCGGTGGCCATGTTCGGCTTCGTCTTCGGCGAGGCCTTCGGGGTCGCGATGGACGTGCCGGGGGCGGAGTACCGCGAGTTCCTGCTTCCCGGCCTCTTTGCGCTCACCATGGCCTTCGGCATCGGCAACACCACGATCTCGGTCGCCGAGGACGTACGCGGCGGGGTGCTGGACCGGATGCGATCCCTCCCGATGTCGCCGGTCGCGGTGCTGGCCGGGCGCGCCCTGGCCGACGTGATCCTGGCCGTGGTCGAGCTCAGCATCCTGCTGGCGCTCGGCACCCTGTTCGGCTGGCAGGCCCACCTCGGGCTCGGCGCGGTGATCGCCGCGCTCGGGCTCCTGGTCCTGCTCAGGATGGCCTTCTCCTGGGTCGGCATCCTGCTCGGCCTGCTGGTCAGCGGCCCGGAGGCGGCGATGAAGTACTTCGCGCTCGTCTTCCCGCTCGCCATGGTCGCCGACACGATCGTGCCGACCGACCTGATGCCGGGCTGGCTCGCCCTCCCCGCCGAGTGGAACCCGCTCTCCTCGACCGTCATCGCCACCCGCGAGCTCTTCGGCAACACCGCCGGCCCGGCCACCACCTGGGTCGGCGAGCACGCCCTCACCATGGCCGTCCTCTGGCCGGTCGCCATCATCGGCATCTGCCTCCCGCTGGCGATGGCCCGGCTGCGCCGGCTGGGGCGGTGACGAGGATGACCACGCTCCCGAGCCAGGCGCACCGTCAGGTCAACGCCTACACCGAGCTGATGAGCCGCGTCCGGCAGGAGGGACTCCTGGCGCGGTCGCCGAGGACGTACGCCCGGCGGGCGGCCCTCCTCGGCGCCGGCTTCGCGCTCGCGCTGATCGCCCTGCTCGCCCTCGGACAGACCTGGTGGCAGCTGCTGGTCGCGGTGGCCTTCGGGGTCCTGTTCACCCAGACGGCGTTCCTGTCCCACGACGGCGCCCACCGCCAGATCTTCGCCTCGGGCCCGAAGAACGAGTGGGCCTCCCGCATCCTGGGCAACCTGGTCGTCGGGCTGAGCTACGGCTGGTGGATGCGCAAGCACACGCGCCACCACGCCAACCCGAACAAGGTCGACGCCGACGAGGACATCCGCCCCTCGGTCCTGCTGTTCACCCCCGAGGACGTCGAGCGACGCACAGGTCTGAAGCGGTGGCTGACCGCCCGTCAGGGATGGCTGTTCTTCCCGCTGCTGACCCTCGAAGGCGTCAACCTCCACCTCGGTGCCGTCCGCACCGTGATCACGGACCGAGACCTCAAGCATCGGCGTACAGAAGCAGCGCTCCTGGCAGCGCGGCTGATCGGCTGGCCGGTGCTGGTCTGCTCGGTGCTGGGCCTCGGCCTCGGCGTGGCGTTCCTGGCCGTGCAGCTCGCCGTCTTCGGTGTCTACATGGGCGCCAGCTTCGCCCCCAACCACAAGGGCATGCCGCTGGTCCCGCGCGACACCAGGATCGACTTCCTCTCCCGCCAGGTCCTGACCTCGCGCAACATCCGCGGCGGGCGCTGGGTCGACTGGCTCATGGGTGGCCTGAACCTGCAGATCGAGCACCACCTCTTCCCGAGCATGCCGAGCAGCAGCCTCCGCCGCGCCCAGCCCCTGGTCCGCGCCTACTGCGCCGAGCAGGGCGTCCCCTACACCGAGGCCGGTCTCCTGGAGTCGTACGCCATCGTCGTCCGCCACCTCAACCGCGTCGGTCTCGGCGACCGCGACCCCTTCGCCTGCCCGTTCGTCGTGGTCAACCGGACGGGCTGACCGTGCGGTCGGACATCGCCCATCGTGGGTGAGGGGGCGATCCCGGCGTCCAGCTACCGTGCTGACGGAGTCCAGGGCCGAGTCCCGGGGAGAGGAACCGCATGCCGTCCGTTGCCGAGTCACTGCTCTGGATCTCGATCGTCGCCGTCGTCGCTCCCATCACCGCTGGCTTGATCCCACGCCGCCTGGTCCCGGAGGTCGTCCTTCTCCTCGGACTCGGAATGCTGATCGGGCCGTTCGGGCTCGCCTTGGCCGTCGAAGGCCCACCCATCGAGCTGCTGAGCGAGCTCGGTCTGGGCATGCTGTTCCTTCTGGCCGGCTTCGAGATCAAACCTGCAGAGCTGATCGGGCGGGCCGGGCGACGCGCGGGTCTGACCTGGGTGATCTGTCTCGGCCTGGCGTTCGCCCTCACCGCCTTGCTGGCCGCGGCGGGGGTGGTTGACGGAGAAGTGGCCCTGGCCATCGCCCTGACGTCGACCGCCCTGGGAACCCTGCTGCCGATCCTCAAGGACTCCGGCATGACCACAGGACGTGTGGGCGAGTCGGTCCTGCGCCACGGTGCGTACGGTGAGCTCGGGCCTGTCGTGGCCATGGCACTGCTTCTGGGCAGCCGCGGCGCGACGTCATCGCTCCTGATCCTGCTGCTCTTCGCCGCGGTGGCTCTCCTGCTGACGATCCCGTCGCTTCGGCTGCGCGGTGGCAGCTCGTGGTTGCTCGTGCACATTCGTCACGGGGCGGAGTCGACCAGTCAAACCCCCCTTCGGCTGACACTCCTGCTGCTGGTCACCCTCAGCTTCGTCGCGCACGAACTCGACCTGGACATCGTGCTCGCTGCGTTCGCAGCCGGCTTCATCCTTCGGCTGGCCCTCCCCGACGGCGACGAGAGGTTCGAGGCGCGGCTCGAGGGCATCGCCTTCGGACTGCTGGTGCCCGTGTTCTTCGTGACCTCGGGAATGGCGATCGACCCACGAGCCATCGGGCGCAACCCCGGAGCCTTCGTGGCCGTGCTTGCGCTCATCCTGCTCGCCCGCGCCCTTCCCGTGTTCATCTCCAGCCGGTTTCTCGGGCCACCGCAGGACCGCTTCGACACCCGCGACGGCGCCGCGGTGGCGCTCTTCGCCGCCACCGGGCTGCCCATCATCGTCGCGGTGACCTCGGTCTCGGTGTCATCGGGTGAGATGTCGACCGAGAGCGCCTCGGTGCTCGTAGGCGCCGGCGCCACCACCGTGCTCCTGCTGCCCATGCTCGCGACTGCGCTGTTGCGCAGCTCCCAGCCACGCGATCGTCGTCCGGCACCTCAACGGCCTGGGCCTCGGCGACCGGGCGACGACGGGTAGGGGATTCCTTCATCGAGCTGCGGCCATTGCCACTGGAGCCGGGTGCCCGGGCTTCCTACCGTGAGGGCATGACGAGCACTCTCGAAGCAGACACGATCGCCGCCCTCCTCCGCCGGGTGGATGCCCTGGAGTCGGAGGCGGCGATCCGTCGGCTGGAGGCGCGCTACATGTTCCTGTGCGACACCCCCTGCCCCGAGTTCGGCGTCGACGACGATGCTCGCCGGATCGACCTGATCATGGACCTCTACGCCGAGGACGCGGTCTGGGAGGGCGTCGGGGAGTACTACGACGGCCAGTTCGGCAAGGCCGAGGGAAAGGCCGCGATCCGTGCGCACTTCGAGAGGTTCTGGGGAGAGAAGCAGGACCCGGCCCTGCTGCTCAACGCGCATTACCTGACTTCCGAGCAGATCCATGTCGACGGTGACGAGGCCGAGGGGCAGTGGATCCACATGCAGCCGTGGCTCTTCTCCGACGGCCGGGCGATGCTCCGCTCGAGCCGGCTGAACAACGCCTTCCGCCGCGTCGACGGCACCTGGCTGATCACCCGGACCCGCACCGAGAACGTCTTCATCGCCCCGCTCGCGCCGGGCTGGGCCGAGTCCTACCCGTCGACGTCGGTGCTGATGAAGCCCTGAGGTTCGCTCAGACGTCCACCTGGTGCAGGAGCACGTCGCGCACCAGCGTGCCGAGGCTGTCGGACTCCGTCTTCGCCTTGATCCGGGCCCGGTGGACGTCGACCGTCTTGACGCTGGTGCCCAGCGCCCGGGCGATGTGCTGGCTGGGCAGGCCGTCGATGACCAGGCGCAGGACCTCGAGCTCGCGAGGCGTGAGCTGGTCGACCCGGGCCTGCACATCGCGGCGTACGGCATCGGCGGCGAACCGCTTGCTCGCCTCGAGCAGCTGCTCCTGGACGACGTCGAGCATCTGCTGGGAGTCGTACGGCTTCTCGAGGAAGTCGACGGCGCCGTGCTGCATCGCCCGCACGGACATGGGGACGTCGCCGTGCGCCGAGCAGAAGATGACCGGTGCGGGGTAGTGCTGCTGGCGGAGCCTCTCCTGCAGCTGGAAGCCGCTGACACCGGGCATCCTGACATCGACGATGAGGACCGCCGGCTCGGTCGGGTCGTACTCCTCCAGGAACGTCGTGGCGTCGGGATACGTCAGCGCCTCGATGCCGACGGTCTCCAGCAGGAAGACCAGCGACTGACGCAGGTCGTGGTCGTCATCGACGATGTGGACCACGGGATGACGCGTGACGGTGATGTCCGGCCGGGGGAGTTCGCTGACGCTCATCGGTGCCGCCTTGCTGGTGGGGATGGTCGCCGACGATACGTCGTCGCTGTTTCCCGTCGGTTTCGTCATCGTGTTCCACCCGTCCTCGCGGTGTGACCCGGGCCATGTGCCCAAGGATCAGGACACCAGGCTTTGCTCGACAGTGCACGCCCCGGCGAGAAGCGACCCCTCGCCGCGGCTGCTGCCGACCACCTGGATGCCCAGCGGCAGGCCTGCGCGGTCTCGGAGCCCGGGCACGGTCACGACGGGCAGGCCGAGCGCCTGCCACGGCCGGCTCAGGACCGGGTCGCCGGTCGCGCCGAGCCCGCGGGGAGCAGGACCGGGCGCCGCGGCGCCGACGATGACGTCGTAGGACCTGAGGAGCTCGGCGATCCGCTCGCGCCCCCGCGCGACGAGGCCGAGGGCCGCCTCGTAGTCGCTCCGACCCGTCTCGGCACCCGTACGCAGCAGGCCGGCCAGGGGCGCGGACAGGCGGTCCGCGGCGGCCAGCTCGGTGGCCCGCTCCCGGGCGGCCTCGTACGCCATCACGACCGGATGTGCCAGGGCGAGGTCGGCGACGAGCTGCTCCTCGGGGAAGTCGTCGACGCGGGCGCCGCCCGCCTCCAGCCCGGCTCGGGTGGTGTCGAGCGCGTCCCGCATCGCCGGGTCGAGGACGCCGAGCGGCGCCGCCGACCAGAGCAGCACCCGCAGCGGCTCGCCGCGATCCCGGGCACCCGGGTGGGCGACGTCGGGTTCGCCACTCAGCGCGGACCAGGCCAGGGCGAGGTCGCCGACGGTCGCGGCGTACACCCCGTGGCTGTCGAGGCTCTCGCTCAGCCCGGTGACGCCGTCGACGGGGAAGCGGCCGTGGCTCATCACCAACGCCGCGACCCCGCAGTACGCCGCCGGGCGGGTCACCGAGCCTGCGGTCTGGGAGCCCAGGGCGAGCGGCACCTGACCGGCGCCGACGGCCGCCGCGGAGCCGCTGGAGGAGCCGCCCGGGGTGTGGTCGGTGGCGACCGGGTTGGCCGTGGGGCCGGGGGAGAAGAAGGCGAACTCGGTGGTCACGGTCTTGCCGACCGGCACTGCGCCGGCCCGGCGCCAGGCGGAGACGATCGCCGCGTCCTTCTCGGCGGGTGCGGCGTTCGCGCGCAGCCCGGAGCCGCATCTGGTCGGCAGGCCGGCGACGTCGATGATGTCCTTGACGCCCAGGGGAACGCCGGTCAGCGGCGCGGCCCCGGTGCCCGGGCCCTGCTCCGCTCGGACGACCCAGGCGTTGAGCTCGGGCTCGGTCGCCGCGATCCGGTCGGCGGAGCGCGCCATCGCCTCCGCCGGCGTGGTGGTGCCGCTGCTGAGCTCGTCGACGAGCTCGCGCAGCGACCAGGGCTGCCACAGCGACGTACTCATGCCTCACCCCAGCTGGCGTCGGCGGTCCAGTAGTCCATCCCGCTCGCGGAGACGTCGTGGCGCCACTCGGAGGTGCGCCGCAGGGTCGGCTCGACCTCGGCGGTGATCTCGTCGGCGACCTCGGGCCCGTCGCCGGGGACCTGCCAGTGCACCCAGTTGAGCTCGTGGCCGGAGGCGTCGTGGACGAAGAGGTCCACGTGCTGCCAGCCGTACCCGTGCGTATCGGTGTAGCACATCAGCGTCATGCGCGCGCCCGGCACGGACATCAGCGCTCTCGAGGTGCTCATGCGGACAGCTCGGTGGGGTGCAGCGTGTGGAAGCGACGCTGGAAGTAGACCAGGCCTCCGGTGTCCGCACGGCTCTCGACGGCGTCGACCTCGACGAAGAGCACGGTGTGGGAGCCGTGGGAACGGTGGTCCGCGACCCGGCCGATGACAGCGGCGACGGCTTCGCGCAGCACGGGGACGCCGTGAGCGGCGTGCTCCCACTCCGGCGCCGAGAGCCGGTCGCTCATCGAGAGGTCGCTGGCACCGGCGAACTGCATCGCGATCGGCTCGTGCTCGGCGGCGAGCACGTTGATGGCGACGCGCTTGTTCTCCACGAAGAAGTCGTGGGTGTAGCTGGACCGGTTGACGCAGACCAGCATCGTCGGCGGGCTGTCGGTGACCGAGCACGCCGCACTGACGGTGATGCCGGCCGGTCCGCGCGGGCCGTCGGTGGTGACGATGTTGACCGCTGCCGAAAGATTCGACATCGCGGCTCGGAAGGCGCGCTGCGTCGGGGTCAGCTCGGGACGGGTCGGGGTGGACAACCTGGGCCTCCTACCGGGTCGGGTACCTCGACCGTAGGCAGTCTCGCGCCGCCGGGGAATCGAGAGTTCCTCGACGAACGATGAGGATTTCCCCTACGCCGGTGCGGCTACGCGCGCGGTAGCGTGAAGGCGAATCGGGTGCCACCGCCCTCGCGTGGCTCCGCCCAGATCATGCCGTGCTGGCGCGTGATGATGCGGTAGCTCAGGGCCAGCCCGATCCCGCTGCCGCGCTCCTTGGAGGTGAACGACTCCGCGAACGGGTCCTGGGTCAGGCCGCGCCCACGGTCCTCCACGGTCACCATCCCCGAGGTCTTCCCGTCGTACGTCGCGGTGCCGGTGCTGATCCGGAGCACTCGGCCGCCGGGGGCGCACTGGCTCAGCTCGTCGACGGCGTTGAAGCAGAGGTTGAGCACCACCTGTCCCGTCAGGACCCGCTCGCAGCGTACGGGAACCGGGTCGGGGGAGAGGTCGACCTCGACCTCGATCCTGGCCGAGTCCGCCCGCAGAGCGACGAAGTAGAGGCACTCCTCGATCACGTCGTTGAGGTCCACGCGGCCCGAGACCTGCTCCAGATGGCCGACATAGGAGCGTACGGAGCTGACGATGGTCGCCGCCCGCTCGATCTGGCGTTCGGCGCCGTCCAGCCCGAAGTCGAGCATCTCGGCGGCCCCGGCGACCTCGGCACAGCCCTCGAGCGTCCGCGCCCGGGCGCGGACGCCGGCCAGGAAGTTGTTGGCCGCGGCCAGGGGCTGACCCAGCTCGTGGGCTATCGCCATCGCCATGTCGCCCATCGCGTTGTAGCGGGCCAGGTAGTTCTCCTGGTCATAGGCCTGTTCGGCCCGCACCCGCTCGGAGATGTCGTAGACGGTGAGGACGAACTCGGCGACCCCGGGCTGGTGCATGCGTTCCAGGGTTCCGCCCAGCCAGGCGGAACGGGACGGGCCGGCTCCGGCGCGGTGCCGCAACCGCAGCCGCACGGTCGCGATCGGGTCGGCGGCGCCGACCGCTGCCGGCCAGCCGGTGCGCTCGCGGTCGCCCCGCCGGTCGATCTGGACGGTGGCGACACCGTCCAGACGGTGTCCGGCCATGTCGGCGCGGGAGACCCCGAACTGGGCGAGCGCCTGGTCGGTCACGTGCTGGACGACGCCGTCCGGGCTCAGCACGACGACCCCGGCGGCCGTGTGACGGCTCAGCGTCTCGACGTACGCCGTGGTCTGCCGCAGCTCCCGCTCGACCGCCTGCTCGCGCTCGATGTCGCGGAACTGCACCATCACGGCCGGGCCCTGGGCGAGCTCGACACGGGTGGCGACGGCCTCGGACGGGATCACCCGGCCGGTGCTCGAGCGGTAGTGCCACTCGATCTTGCTCTGGCCGTTCTCGACCGCCTCGTGCAGCCACGCCCTGCCGACCACCCGGTCGTACTCCTGGGCGGGGCTGCTCATGTGGTCCGCCTTGAGGGGGCGCAGCTCGGTGACGCTCCAGCCGAGCAGCTCGCACGCGGCGGGGTTGGCCCAGATGATGTCCTTCGTCGCCGCGTCGTGGACCAGCACGCACAGCGAGGTGGCGTCCATCATCGCGATGAAGTCGGTGTGGACCAGCTCCGGCACCTGCGGATCGACCTGCATCTGGTCAGGATAGGTCGCCGCCTGGGACGCGGGCGCTGAAGAAATCCCCTACGCGGGGCAGTGACGCCCCCTCATCCGGGCCCGGGCATTCCCAATTCCCGCCACGCGGAGAGCCTCATAGCGTCGGCTCCGACGGCCGGCTTCCGGCCGGTCCGACACCTCCCGACCCGACCCAGAGGAGCCGACATGGCCCAGACCCAGGAGATCCAGCCGGAGACGGCCCTCGCGCCGCCCACCCTGGAGGACGTCCTGTCGGAGCTGGCTGCCCGCCGGGTCGAGTTCCATGAGCAGAGCTACGTCCCCCGCGACTTCGTCGAGCGGCTCAAGCAGGTCGGGATCTACCGGAGCTCGACCCCGCGGGTGTTCGGGGGCGAGCCGATGGCCCCGGCCGACTTCCTCGAGGTGGTCGAACGGATCTCGGCCGTCGACGGCTCGACCGGATGGGTCGCGGCCTTCGGGTCCGCCCTGACCTACCTGGCGGCGCTTCCGCTGGAGACCCAGGCCGAGCTGTACGCCGACGGCCCCGACGTCGTCTTCGCCGGCGGCCTCTTCCCGGTCCAGCCCGTCACCCCCACCGAGCGTGGCTTCGTCGTCGACGGACGCTGGAAGTTCGCCAGCGGCTGCATGGGCGCCGACGTGCTCGGTGTCGGCATCCCCGGCGACGACACGTCCGGGGGCAAGCCCAGAAGCGCCCTGCTGCGACCGGATCAGGTCGAGATCGTGCAGGACTGGGACGTCGCCGGGATGCGCGCGTCGGGCTCGTTCGACCTGGTGGTCAAGGAGGTCGAGGTCGCTCGCGAGTGGACCTTCATCCGCGGCGGCGAGCCGACCGTCGACGAGCCGCTCTACCGCTACCCCACGATCGGCTACCAGGCCCAGGTCCATGCCGCGGTCGGCCTGGGCGTCGCGCAGGCGGCGCTCGCCTTCGCCCAGGAGGCCGGTTCACGCACGGGCGTGACGGGTGCGCCGCCGCTGGCCGCCCGCGCCTACTACCGCACGGCGTACGCCGAGAGCTATGCCGCGCTGCGTTCGGCGCGCGCCTTCTTCCACGAGGTGGCCGAGGAGGTCTGGAGCACCGTCGTCGCCGGTGACGAGGTCGCGCTCGAGCAGCATGCGCGGATCCGGCTGTCCGCGACCCACGCGGCCTCCACCGCCGCTCGCATCGTCGGGGATCTCTGCACCATCTCGGGCACCGGGACGATCGCGAACGGGCACCCCCTGCAGCGACTGCGCCGCGACGCCGAGGTCCCCCAGGTGCACGCCTTCCTCGGCCCGTCGATGTACGACGCGGCCGGCGCGGTGCTGCTCGGCCAGGAGCCGACCGTCCCCGGATTCAAGTGACCGGATCCACCAGCCGTCCGTCCCACCACCCCAAGGAGACCCGATGAGTGATCCCACACCACTCCGCGTCCTGTTCTGCATCGGCATCAACCAGAACTTCTTCGACCTGCCCAGCGCCGGCGTCACCGTCGACGACGTATGGAGGGCCTTCGTCGAGATGATGGACGGCATCAAGGCGCTGCCGGGGGTCGACTTCATCGGGGACATCGACGACGACGCGCACCTGGTCGGCCCGTCCGACTCCTGGCCGTGGACCTGCTACCTGCTGGCCGATGTCGACACCCAAGAGACCGTCAGGGCCGCCTGCAACCTGTTCCGCACCATCTCGGTGGGTGAGGGCGGCTTCAAGCTCTGGCGCTACGCCAAGGTCGAGGCGCGGATGGGCAGAGCCCTGACCCCGCGCTCCTACGAGCCCGTGGAGGCGAACTGAGATGACCACCGAGATCACCGCATCGAACGTGTACGACCTCGCCCCGGCCGACCTGGTCCAGGGTGACCGGGTCGCCGGCCGGATGTACACCGACCCCGAGATCTTCGAGCAGGAGATGACCCGCATCTTCGAGCACACCTGGATCTGGGTCGCGCACGAGAGCGAGCTGCCCAAGCCCGGCAGCTTCAAGTCGACCTACGTCGGCCGGCAACCGGTCATCGTCTCGCGCGACCGCAAGGGCGCGATCCACACCCTCGTCAACCGCTGCCGGCACCGCGGAGCGAGCCTGTGCGAGAAGCGGACCGGCGAGGCCAACGGCTTCACCTGCCCCTACCACGCCTGGTCCTACAGCCTCGACGGCAAGCTGCGCGGGATCCCCTACCCCGAGGGCTACGAGGGGGTCATCGACAAGAGCGAGCTGTCCCTCAAGCGGCTGCGCACCGAGTCGTACGGCGGCATGGTCTTCGCGACCCTCGACGAGGACATCGAGCCGCTCGAGGAGTTCCTCGGCGACGTGAAGCTGTGGATCGACCGCTTCATGAAGCAGGGTGGCGGCTACCCGATCAAGGTGCTCGGCACCCACCAGTTCACCTTCGGTGGCAACTGGAAGATCCAGCTGGAGAACACCACCGACGGCTACCACTTCCCGATCGTGCACCGCTCCTGGATGGCGTCGGTCGACGCCGAGACCGCCGACATGATGTCGTTCATGACCGACCCCGAGGCGACCACCCACGACCTCGGCAACGGCCACAGCGTCGCCCAGATGGTGCCCGAGCACTCCGACCTGGACGCCGACGACGGCACCGAGAAGCTCCAGGAACGGTTCGACGAGCTGATCGCCGACCTGCGTGCGGCCAACCTGTCCGACTCGGCGATCCGCAAGGTCGTCCTGGCCATGCACGGCACCGGGTTCAACCTCAACCTCTTCCCGAACGTCTCCATGTCCGCGGCGTTCTTCCGGGTCCTGCGGCCGATCTCGGTCGACAAGACCGTCATCGAGCACGTCGCGATCGGGCCCGACGGTCCCGACGACGTCGTCGGCCCGGTGAACCGCGCCCGGCTGCGGGTGCACGAGCACTTCCAGGGACCGTTCGGCTTCGGCACCCCCGACGACGCCGAGGGCTGGGACCGGGTCCAGCGAGGCGCCCAGGGAGCGCCCGAGATGCCGATCCTGGTCAACCGCGGTGCGGCCCGGGAGAAGCCGAGCCCCGAGGGCTGGCCGACCTCACATGTCACCGACGAGACCGGGATGCGCGCTGCGTACGCCCAGTGGAAGCAGATGATGAGCGATGACTGAGACCCTCGCCCCCACCGCCGCCCCGTTCCTGGCAGACCTTCGCGTGCTGCGCGGGATCGAGCTGGCCTGGCGGGAGGCCGACCTGCTCGACCGCAAGGAGTACGACGCGTGGAACGCGCTCTACGCCGAGGACGGGCACTACGTCATCCCGATCGACCCGGCCACGACCGACTTCGACAACACGCTCAACATGGTCTACGACGACGCCCGGATGCGCCGGATGCGCGTCACCCGGATGACCGAGGGGTACGCCATCGCCGCCGTCGACTCGGCGACGACCACCCGCACGGTCTCCCGGTTCGTACCCGTCGAGGTCTCCGACGCCGAGGTCGTGCTGCGCGCCTCGCAGGTGCTGGTCGCGTTCAAGCGTGGCCGGCACGACCTGTGGGCCGGCGACGTGGAGTACCGGATCCGGCTGGGCTCGACCCCGGCCGAGGACCTCATCGCGCTCAAGGTCGTACGTCTGGTCGACAGCGAGGCGGCCGTTCCGGCTGCCGGGTTCCTGCTGTGACACCCAGACCCGAGGATCGGCCGGTGGCGGTCGTGACCGGCGCCGGCAACGGCCTCGGGGCGGTGATCGCCGCCCACCTGCACGGGATCGGGCACCGCGTCGCCGTCGTGGACATCGACGGGGCCGCCGCCGCGGCGGTTGCCGGCCGGCTCGATGCCACCGGTGAGACCGCTCGTGCGTACGGCCTCGACGTCACCGACCGGGACGCGATCGACGACCTGCTGGCCGCGCTGCTGGAGAGCTGGGCCGGCGTCCACGTCCTGGTGAACAACGCGGCCCGCACCCAGGCGACCCCGCTGCTGGAGATCTCGTCCGAGGAGCTCGCCTCGGTGCTGGCGGTCAACATCGGTGGCACGTTCGCCGCCTGCCAGGTCTTCGGGCGGCACATGGCTGCGGCCGGCTACGGCCGGATCGTGAACCTCGGCTCCCTCGCGGGTCAGAACGGCGGCACCGCCACCGGCGGTCACTACGCCTCCTCCAAGGGTGCGGTGCTGGCGGCCACGAAGGTGTTCGCCCGCGAGCTCGCGAGTGCCGGCGTGACCGTCAACGCCGTCTCTCCGGGACCGCTCGACCTCCCCGTCGTACGCCGCATCGTGGGCGAGGACAACGTCGACCGGTTCGCGGAGACCATCCCCGTGGGCAGGCTCGGCAGCCCCGAGTTCATCGCCGAGATGGTTGCGCTGCTGGCCTCGCCGAGTGCCGCCTCCGTGACCGGAGCGTGCTGGGACGCCAACGGCGGCCTCTACGTGCGCTGAGCGCCATCGGACCGAAGAGCCGACGACAGGAGTAATCCCATGACTGACATCAAGGTGAGGGTCGCCGAGATCGGGGTCGAGACCCCCGACATCCGCACGCTGCGACTCGTCCGTGAGGACGGCCTTCCGTTCGGGCCGTACGTGGCAGGTGCGCACGTCGACGTCCTCGGTCCGACCGGCGTGCTGCGGCAGTACTCGCTGTGCAGCCCGCCGTCCGAGAGCGGGTCACAGCTGATCGCGGTCAAGCTCGAGGCCGACTCGCGCGGCGGCAGTGCCTCGTTGCACCAGGTGGACGAGGGCGACGTCCTCGCTGTCGGCGAACCGCGCAATCTCGTCTCCGTCGTCGAGGGCGCCGACCGTCACCTGCTCGTCGCCGGGGGCATCGGGATCACCCCGATGCTGAGTCTGGCCTACGAGCTGCACGCGCGTGGTCAGGAGTTCCGGCTGGTCTACTTCGCCAGGTCCCGCGAGAGCGCCGCGTTCCTGGACCTGCTCGGTCGCTCCGACTTCGCCGACCGCGTCGACCTCCACCTGGGCGTGCCTCGCGGCGAGCAGGTCTCGCTGCTGCGCGACGCACTCGAGACGTCGACGACGAACAGCCACGTCTACACCTGCGGTCCCACCGGGTTCATGGAGCAGGTGACCGCGGTCGCCACCCCCGTGGTCGGCGAGCGCAACGTACACGTCGAGCACTTCGAGGCTGCCGAGATCGACACCTCCGAGGACGGCGCGTTCACGGTCGAGCTCGACACCGGGGAGTCCTTCGAGATCCCCGCCGACCGCTCGATCCTGTCCGTGCTGACCGACAACGGCATCGACGTGTTCAAGTCGTGCGAGGAGGGCATCTGCGGATCGTGCGTCTCGGGGGTCCTCGACGGCGTCCCCGACCACCGCGACAACTGCCTCTCCGCGGCCGACAAGGACGCCGGCGACCAGATGGCGCTCTGCGTCTCCCGGGCGAAGAGCCCGAAGCTCGTCATCGAGCTCTACTGACGCCGGCGCCGGTAGGGGAAACCCTCAACGGGCTGCGGTCAATGCCAATGGAGCCCTGGCGCCATCGTTCCTAGCGTGGAACCACCCCCCGCGAGGGTCGGAGAAGATCCGCCGATCGCACGATGCCGTGCGATCGGGGAAGAATCTGCCTCTCGCGCCTTACCGACAGGACAGTCATGACCACGACATCCCACGTCGACACCGACAAATCGGATCTGACCTCGACCCGCGGCGGCGTCGCCCGCCTCGCCTTCGCCAGCGGCGTCGGAACCTCCCTCGAGTTCTACGACTTCGCCATCTACGGCACCGCGACCGCACTCGTCTTCACCGACACCTTCTTCCGGACCAGCAACCCCTGGTTCAGCACCTTCATGGGCCTGGCGACCTTCGCCATCGGCTTCCTGATGGCCCCGGTGGGTGCGGTGCTCTTCGGGTGGGTCGGCGACCGGTACGGCCGCAAGTCCGCGCTGCTGATGACGTTCGTCGGCATGGGTGTGGCCACGATGGTGATGGGCATGCTGCCCACCTACGCCCAGATCGGCATCGCCGCCCCGATCCTGCTGGTCCTGCTCCGGATGGTGCACGGCCTGTGCCGCGGAGGTGAGACCGGCGGCGCGGCGGTGCTCGCGATCGAGCACGCCCCCGAGGACAAGCGCGCCCGCTACGGCGTCTTCGTCGCGCTCGGGTCACCGGTCGGGTCGATCCTGGCCAATCTCGCCTTCGCGGCGGTGCTGCTCCTCCCGGCTGCCAGCGTCGAGAGCTGGGGCTGGCGGATCCCGTTCCTCATCGGCGGCGTCGTGCTGTTCCTCGGCATCTGGATCCGTCACGGTGTCTCCGAGAGCCCGGTCTTCCAGCAGATGATGCGCGAGGAGGGGGAGACGCTGAAGAACCAGCTCCCGGTCTTCGCGGTGCTCAAGACCAACTGGCGCCGCGTCGTGCTCGCCGCCGGCGTCAACATCGGCCTGAACGCGAGCACCTTCGCACTCGCCACCTTCATGCTCTCCTACGCCACCGCCGCCGCTCCGGAGGGCCTCGGCCTGCCGCGGCAGCCTGTCGTGAACGCGAGCATCGCCGCCCTGGTGATGCACGCGGTCGCCAACGTCTTCTCCGCCTGGGCCGCCGACCGGCTCGGTCGCCGACCGGTGATGATGGCCGGTGCGGTCGGCTCGATCGCGTCCGCCCTGGTGATCTTCCACCTCGCCGAGGCGGGCAACGTCGGCGGTGTCGCCGCCGCGATGATCATCGGGTTCACCACCACCGGGATCCTGTTCGGACCGATGTACACCTTCTTCACCGAGCTCTTCCCCCGCGACCAGCGCCAGTCGGGGATGGGCGTCTCGTTCCACGTCGGCGCGGTGCTGGGCGGTGGCATCTCGCCGCTGATCGCGAACCGGATCATCGCGGGGACCGGCGAGGCGACGTACGTCGGTTACTACCTGGCCGCCACCTGCGCGCTCTCGCTGATCTGCCTGTGTCTCCTTCCCGAGACCGCGCCGCGCGCCCTGGCCCGGGCGAAGCTCCGGACCGAGTTCAGCTGAGCCTGCCGCGATGCACCGGGCTGCCACGACACCATCGCGTCGTGGCAGCCGGGTGCGGTGCGTCTACGGGGCCGGTGCCGTGAGCACCTCGCCGCGGATCCGTCCGTACGTGGAGTAGCCCGGCTCGATCTCGACCGTGCCGGAGCCGCCCAGCTCGGCCTCCCAGGTGGCCCCGAGCGTCTCGGCCTCGCCCTCCTCGCGGGCCCGCCGGTCGAAGGTGACCCGGGTGACGTACCCGTCGTCGGACCAGACCAGCACCCCGTCGACCTCGGCCTCGAAGCGGTCGCCGTCGGGCAGCACCAGGTCGACCCGGTCGCTGTCGTAGTCCCGCATCCCCGGGTAGTCCTCGTTGTCCTCGGGCAGGCTGGAGAGCGGGACCGGCTCGCGCAGGTCGAGCTCGATGGTGTCGGGGTCGCGGGTGAGCTGGGCCCACACGACGAGCGTGGCGATGAAGAGCACCGGGATCGCGAGCACGCCCACGCCGGTCCAGGCCAGCGGCTTCGGGTTCTTCCCCGACATCCGCACCACGCCGGCGGCGACGAGCAGGGCGACCGCGAGCAGGACGAAGCCGAGCAGCACCGCCCCGACGACGATGATCAGAACCGCGCCACCCGCACCCATGGGGTCAGTATCCCGGCCGCACGGCGCTGCGCACGGCCGAACCCGCTAGGAGACGGTCTCGACGATGCAGAGGGCGAGCGTGGAGAAGTAGACGACCCCGGCGAACACGGCGTGGAAGCTGACCCGGAAGGGAAGCCGGCCCTTGAACATCGAACGGAGGGCGAGCTTGTACGTGTTGACCGTCGAGAGGTGGCTGCCGCCCATCCGTCGCGTACGCCACAGCAGCATGTTGTCGCCGAAGCCGTTGCCGACGGTGATGAGCGCGAAGGCCGCCCACGCCCACAGGACCTGCTCGGCCAGGACGTACGCCGTCCAGCACGCGAGCCCCGCGACGGAGAGGCTGACGTGGGTGAGCACCACCGGCGAACGGACGCGACCGTGCCGGAACCAGCCCGTCAGCAGGAGGACTCCGACGCTGGCCTGGACGAGCCACGCCACGAGGACGACGTACGACATGGTGCGACCGTACGGGCCCTCGTGGCGCGGTGGACGAGCCGAGCGGGCGATCCCCCATAGAGGGGACGAAGCCGGATCGGGACGTCAGAACGGGGTGAGCGTCACCGTCATCTCGGAGGCGTTGTCCTCGACGTAGGAGGCGAAGCCGCCGACGTCGTCGAAGGCGAACCCGTAGGCCTTCCCGTCGACCGTGTTGTCGTGCATCGCCTTGCTGTACGCATGGACCGGCGAGCCCTGGTAGAAGCCGCCCGGGTCGCCGGTGGGCTGGTCGGTGGAGGCGAGCAGCGTGGTCCGGTTGAAGCCGGCGCCGAGCACGGCGGCGACCGGACCGGTGATGCCGTCGTTGGGCGCGGCCAGCGCGCCGTCGCAGAAGAGCACGTCCCGGGTCGAGGGCCGGGCGAACGCCTTGACCCCTCCGTCGAAGACGAACTGGTCGCCGCTGACCCTGCCGGTGAAGGTGGTGTTGTTCGCCTTCACGACGAGCGACTCGCCGGCGTACTTCGACCACACCTGGTCGATGTAGGAGTCGAAGAACGTCGAGGAGAACCTCCCGGCGTCCAGGCCGTGCCCCGGCGCGAGGATGCGGCGGTCGTCGACGACGAGGGAGCCGAAGTCGGAGGAGGCCGAGACGGCGGAGAAGATCTTCTCGCGGCCGCCCTCCACGAGGGTGCCGGTGGTCGGCGACTGCTCACCGGTCAGCGCGATCGAGAGCGGCACGCTGAACATGTCGACCATGGTGGTGTTGCAGTAGATCCGGCCGCTCTTGTAGGTGAACTCGACGCAGTCGTGCAGCACGCCGTAGCTGGGGTCGGACTCGACCCATGCCGCCGGATAGGCGAGCGCGTTGCCCTCGTTGACCTTGAACTTCAGCTTGTCACCGAGCGAGAAGTAGATCCGGCCGGACATGTCGGCGGGGATCCGGGAGAGCGTGTCGCCGCTGCCCGCGAATGGGATCGCGTAGTCCGCATAGCCGTCGGCGCCGTTGTCGGCGAGGGAGACGGGCACGAGCGTGCCCTCGGGCGTGACCCGGGACTGCGCGCCCGTCGTCAGGTCGGTGCCGACGATGTAGAAGTGGATCGAGGAGCTGTCGTACGCCCCGGTCCGGTTGACGAAGCGGAGCTGGAGGGTGGCCTGGGCTCCGAGGCGTTGCGGGCGCATGGCTTGTGCGGCGTGCCATCCGGTCCCGCCGAGGAGCGGCACGGCGACGGCGGCAGAGGTGGCGGCGAGTACAGATCTTCTGGTCAGCATGGGACCTCCCGAGTGGGGAACTGTAGGAACCCGAATTACAGTAAGGGTCCTTTACAGTAAAAGTCCATACCCTTGGGTGGCGGCGTCGGGACGGCGTCGGTTCGATCACAAAATGCCGATCGCGTGCCAAAACCGCCGTCCGGGGGCAGCGGATGTTTCGTCAACCTCGCTAGCCTGAATGCTTGTGAAAGTTGTCGTGCTCACCGGAGCCGGGATCTCCGCCGAGAGCGGTCTCGCGACGTTCCGCGACGCCGATGGGCTCTGGCAGGGTCACCACGTCGACACCGTGGCGACGCCCGAGGCGTTCCATCGCGATCCCGCGACGGTCCATCGGTTCTACGACGACCGCCGCCGGGAGCTGCGCGCGGTGGTGCCCAACCCGGCCCATATCGCGCTCGCCAGGCTCGAGCAGGTCCTCGGCGACGAGCTGCTGGTGGTCACGCAGAACGTCGACGACCTGCATGAACGCGCCGGCTCCCGCCGGGTGGTGCACATGCACGGCGAGCTGCTCTCGGCCCTCTGCGACTCCTGCCAGGGCCGGTTCGCCTGGGACGACGACCTCGCCGACGCCCCGGCCTGCCCGGGCTGCGGCAACGACACGCTGAGGCCCGACGTCGTGTGGTTCGGCGAGATGCCCTACGACCTCGACCTGATCGAGCGGGCGCTCGCCCAGGCCGACCTCTTCGTCGCGATCGGCACCAGCGGCGCGGTCTACCCGGCCGCCGGTTTCGTACGCATGGCAGCCCGTGCCGGGGCCAAGACGCTCGAGCTCAACCTGGACTCGTCCGAGACCTCCCACCTCTTCGACGACGCCCGTCAGGGGCCGGCCGGCAAGCTGGTGCCCGAGTGGGTTGCCGACGTACAGACCCTCGCGCGTTGACCCCTTCGTAAATTCTGTCACGATAGGCCGCGTGTTTCGCCAAGCCGTGCTCACGACCGCCCTCATCGTCGCGCTGACCAGCGCTCTCGCCGGCTGTGGCGACACGGAGGGAACACTGTCCCAGGCACGCGAGTACGCCAAGGAGCCCGGCAACCAGATCGCCGAGGACGCCCGCACCGCGATGCACGACATCAAGACCGTGCACGTCGAGGGTGACGTGCTCGACTCGCAGGGCACCAAGATCACCGTCGACCTCGACGTCTCGGCCGACGACGCCTGCGTCGGCAAGGTCAGCATCGGCGACGGCGAGATCTCGCTGCGCTCCATCGACGGCTCGGCCTGGTACCAGGGCGACGAGGAGTTCTGGAAGTCCATCGCGCCGGCCAAGGGCGAGGGCGAGCGCATCGCCGAACGGGTCGGAAAGAAGTGGGTCGAGCTCGAGGGCGAGCTGGCCAGCCTGCGTGCCTTCTGCAGCATCGACAGCCTCACCGCCCAGATGGTCCCGCCCGAGGCCGAGGCCCAGGCGATCGGCCCGGCGATGGCCGCCGACGGCCCCGCCGTCCGTCTCGACGTCACCCACGGCGAGACCGAGAGCCGGACGTACGTCCTGGCCTCGGAGCCGCACCGGATCGTGAAGTGGACCCAGGGCAGCTCCGGCGAGCTCACCTTCTCCGACTTCGACAAGGAGTTCCAGGTCGAGGAGCCACCCGCCGACGAGGTCTTCGACCTCGCCGAGCTGGAGGAATGACTCCCTAGGAATGAATGGGTGGTCGTGAGGATTGCTAAGTAATGTGCCTACCTCGACCAGACCCACGCGCAGCTCCATAGGACTTCGTAGCGAACGCGGGCCGATCCTGCTCGCGGTGATGGTGTCGCTGAGCCTGGTCGCGATCGACATGACGATCCTGGCCACCGCGGTGCCGAGCGTCGTGAAGGACCTCGGCGGTTTCGAGCAGTTCCCGTGGCTCTTCTCGATCTACGTGCTGGCCACCGCGGTGACCACGCCGCTCTACGCCAAGGTCGCCGACCGGCTCGGCCGCAAGCCGGTGATGATCGCCGGGGTCGTCGCGTTCCTGGTCGGGTCGCTGCTGTGCGGGCTGGCGTGGTCGCTGACCGCGCTGATCGTCTTCCGGGCGATCCAGGGGATCGGCGCCGGGGCGATCCAGCCGATGGCGATGACGATCGTCTCCGACATCTACACGCTGGAGGAGCGGGCGGTCGCGACCTCGTACGTCGCCTCGGTCTGGGCCACCGCCGCCATCGTCGGTCCGACGCTCGGCGGGGTCTTCGCCGACTACCTCGACTGGCGGCTGATCTTCCTGATCAACCTGCCGCTCGGGGCGGTCGCGCTGTGGCTGCTACGGCACTTCCACGAGGACCGCCGGCCGGCCGCCGATGCTCAGGCCATCGACTGGGCCGGTGCGGGACTGCTGACCGTCGGCGGGATCGCGCTGCTGCTCGGGCTGCTCGAGGGCGGGCACGCCTGGGCGTGGGCCTCGCCGGTCTCGTTGGCGATCTTCGCTCTCGGGCTCGGGGCGCTGGTCGCCTTCGCGTTCGTGGAGCGGCGCGCCGCCGACCCGGTGCTGCCGCCCTGGGTCCTCGGGCACCGCGTCCTCGCGCCGGCCAACGCCGCCAGCCTGATCGTCGGTGTGGTGATGCTCGGGCTGACGACGTACGTCCCGCTCTATGCCCAGAGCGTGCTGGGCCACTCGGCGCTGGTGGCCGGGTTCGCGCTCGCCGGGATGAGCATCGGCTGGCCGATCGCCGCCGCCACGGCCGGCCGGATCTACCTGTCCCGAGGGTTCCGGACCGCCGTCGGGCTCGGTGCGCTGCTGGTCATCGTCGGCGGACTCGTGCTGATCACGGTCGGTGAGAGCTCGTCGATCTGGCACCTGGCGATCCCGTGCTTCGTGCTCGGCCTCGGGTTCGGCTGGTCGGTCAACCCGGGGGTCGTCGCCGCCGGGTCGGCGGTCGACTGGGAGGTGCGCGGGGTGGCGACCGGGTCCAACATGTTCGCCCGCTCGGTCGGCTCGGCGCTGGGCGTCGCGCTCTTCGGTGCGGTCGCCAACGGCCTGGTCCGGCGCGAGTACGCCGGGGGAGAGGTGCCGCCTCTCGAAGCCCTGCCGGCCGATGTCCTCGCGCCGGCGCTGCACGTCGTCTTCGTCGTCGGGCTGGTCGTCTCGCTTCCCCTGCTGGTGGTGGCCTGGCGTACGCCGGTCCGGATCCGGCAGGACTGATCTCAGATTGCATCCTGGAAGGGTTACCACTGAGTAACCACTGCGTCGTAGACTCCGATGCATGCTGAAGCGCGACCACTATGAGGAAGACCACGAGGACTTCCGAGCCTCCGTCCAGCAGTGGCTGGAGCGTTCGGTCAAGCCCCACACCGACAAGCACATCGCCGACAAGGCGCTGCCCCGCGAGTTCTGGCTGGAGGCTGGCGAGAACGGCTTCCTCGGTCTCGCGATCCCGGAGGAGTACGGCGGCGCCGGCGCCGACGACTTCCGCTTCAACGCGGTCCTCGCCGAGGAGCTCGCCAAGATCGGCGCGGCCTACCCGACCTGCGTCGGCATCCACTCCGACATCACCGCGCCCTACCTGGTCCGCCTCGGCACCGAGGAGCAGAAGCAGCGCTGGCTCCCGGGCGTGGCCTCCGGTGAGATCCTGCTCGCCATCGGCATGACCGAGCCGTCCGGCGGCTCCGACCTGGCCGCGCTCAAGACGACCGCGGTCCGCGACGGCGACGAGTGGGTCATCAACGGCTCCAAGACGTTCATCACCAACGGCTACTCCTGCGACCTGGTCATCACCGCGGTCCGCACCGACCCGGAGAAGGGCGCCAAGGGCATCACCCTCTTCGCGATCGAGGCGACCAAGGAGGGCTTCTCCCGCGGCCGCAAGCTCGACAAGGTCGGCATGGAGGAGTCCGACACGGCCGAGCTCTTCTTCGAGAACGTCCGCGTCACCGACGCCGAGATCATCGGCGAGCTCAACCGCGGCTTCATCCACATGATGGAGGAGCTCCCGCAGGAGCGCGTCTCGTGCGCGGTCGCCAACATCGCGCAGGCCAAGCAGATCCTGCTAGAGACGGTGCAGTACGCCAAGGACCGCAAGGCCTTCGGTCAGTCCATCGGTGCCTTCCAGCACAACAAGTTCCTGCTCGCCGAGCTGGTCACCCAGATCGAGGTCGCCGAGGCGTACGTCGACAAGTGCGTCGCCGCCCACGCCCGCGGTGAGCTCACCCCGGTCGAGGCGTCCAAGGCGAAGTGGTGGTCCTCGCAGGCGCAGTCCGAGGTGCTCGACCACTGCGTCCAGATCCACGGCGGCTACGGCTTCATGAACGAGTACCGCGTCGCTCGCGCCTGGCGCGACGCTCGCGTCACCAAGATCTGGGCCGGTTCCAACGAGATCATGAAGGAGCTCATCGGCCGCGACCTCGGCTTCTGAGTTCTCGCTTCGTACGTCCAGGGCGGGCGTCCACCTCCGGGTGGGCGCCCGCTGGCGTATTTCGGGGTGTTTCAGCGCTGCGACGGCCCGTTGAAATCTGGCGTTGTCTATTGTCAACAATCAGCGGACTCAGTCACGATGATCGGGTGGCGGGAACGGTGTTGGTGTGGTGAGCGTCTTCGGCCCCGAGGAGTTCGCGGAGCGGCTGGGGAAGGTGCAGCAGCGGATGGCGGAGCGGGGCTGGTCGGCACTGGTGGTCGCGGACCCGGCGAACCTCTACTACCTGACCGGCTACAACGCCTGGTCGTTCTACGTGCCGCAGTGTGCGGTGGTGCCCGCTCGCGGCGAGCCGCACCTGTTCCTGCGGGCGATGGACGCGCGCGGCGCGACGCACACGGCGGTGCTGCCCGCCGAGCGGATCCACGCCTACCCGGAGGAGCTGGTCCACCGGCCCGACGCCCATCCCTACGACCACATCGCCGCGACGGCGCGGGAGCTAAATCTATTTGTCGACAGTCCCGACGCGGTCGTCGCGATGGAGCTAGACGCCCACTATCTGCCGGTGCGCGGCTTCCTGGCCGTGCAGCGGGCTCTCCCGCACACGCGGATCGTCGACAGCGAGGAGCTCGTCAACTGGGTGCGCCTGGTGAAGTCGCCGGCCGAGCAGGACGAGCTGCGGGCCGCGGGCGAGGTCGCCCAACGGTCGATGACCGCGGCCCTCGCCGGGGTGGGATCGGGACGGCGGGAGTGCGACGTCGTCGCCGACATCCAGGCGGCCCAGACGGTCAGCGTCGGCGGGGTCGGCGGCGACTACCCGGCGCTGGTGCCGCTGCTGCCGACCGGCGACAGCGCCGACACACCCCATCTGACCTGGACCGACAGGGTGCTGCGGCGCGGTGAGGCGACGACGATCGAGCTCGCCGGCGTACGCAACCGCTACCACGCCCCGCTCGCCCGCACCGTCTGCCTCGGCCCGCCCTCGGCCAAGCTCCTCGACTGCGCCGCCGCGACCGCCGAGGGCATGGAGGCGGCCCTCGGCTCGATGAAGCCGGGGGCGGCCGGTGCCGACGTCCATGCCGCCTTCACACAAGTGATCGCTGCCCACGGGCTCAGCAAGGAGTCCCGCATCGGCTACTCCATCGGGGTCGGCTTCCCGCCCGACTGGGGTGAGCGGACGGTGAGCCTCCGGGCCGGTGAGGAGACGGTGCTCGAGCCCGGGATGGCCTTCCACGTGATCCTCGGGATGTGGATGGACGGCTGGGCCTACGAGCTCTCCGAGTCGGTCCTGGTCACCGAGCACCTGCCCGAGCCGCTGACCTCGATGCCGCGTCAGCTGGTCATCAACGATTGAGGAGCGTCATCTTGTCTACAATCCGCGCGGACGCCCGGCTGCCCCTGGCAGCACGCAGCGAGCACCTGGTCGGTTCGGTGATCGACTCCAGTACGTCGCTGCTGGCCGGGCAGACCCACGACATCGTCCGCCTCGCGATGGGCAGCCCGGCCCAGGACTCGATCCCGGCCGCTGCGCTGGCCGAGGTGCCGCTCGAGCCGCACGCCTTCGACTACGCCGCCACCGAGGGCGACCCGGTGCTCCGCGAGGCGCTGCTGGCCCAGCTGGCCGGCACCAGCGACGAGACCACCGCCGCCCGGCTGACCATCACCTCCGGCGGGATGCAGGGCCTCGACCTCGTCCACAAGCTCTTCACCGATCCCGGCGACCTGGTCGTCGTCGAGGCACCGACCTACACCAACGGCAGCGCGACCGCGCTCTCCTACTCCGCAGAGCTCCTCGAGATCCCCGTCGACGAGGAGGGCCTCGACGTGGACAGGCTGGAGGCAGAGGTACGCCGCACCGGCCGCCGCCCCACGTCGATCTACGCCATCCCCACCTTCCAGAACCCGTCCGGGGCGACCCTGTCGCTGGAGCGCCGGATCCGGCTCGTCGAGCTCGCCCGCCAGTGGGGCTCGATCCTCATCGACGACGACCCCTACGGTCTGCTGCGGTTCTCCGGCGACCCGCTGCCGACGCTGCACGAGCTCGCCGAGGGAGACCCGCTGGTCTTCTCGGTGCGCACCTTCTCCAAGACCGTCGCGCCCGGGCTGCGGGTCGGTTGGGTCGACGCCGACCCGTCGCTGGGGCAGCTCCTGATCAACGCCAAGCAGGCGATGGACACGTGCACCAACCTGCCGGCGCAGCGGCAGCTCGCCGGGTTCCTCGACTCGGGCGGGTTCGACGCCCACGTGGCAGTTCAGCGGATTGTCTACAAGGTGCGCAAGCAGGCGATGCGCACGGCGCTGACCGAGCACTTCGAGGGCCGCGCGACGTGGACAGACCCCGACGGCGGCTTCTTCCTCTGGGTCACCTTCGACCCGCCGGTCGACACCGCCGCGCTCTTCGAGGTCGCGCTCGCCGAGGGGGTCGCGCTGATCCCGGGCAACGCGTTCTCACCCGGAGGCCTCTTCCCGCACTCGATGCGCCTCTGCTTCGCCTCCACCCCGCCCGCCCGGATCGCCGAGGGCATCGCCCGGCTCCGGCGGGCAGTCGATCGCCTCCTCCAGGAGGCGCGTTGACGACCGCCTCGATCGACCCCGAGGAGGTGGTCGCGCTCGCCCAGCGGCTGGTGCGCGCCCGGGGTCAGAACCCGCCGGGGGAGGAGGCCGCGACGGTCGCGGTGCTCGCCGAGGAGTGCCGTCGGCGCGGCCTCGAGGTGACCCTCGACGAGGTCGCGCCCGGCCGCGCCAACCTGATCGCGCGGGTCGGGAGCGGCGCCGGGCCGGGCCTCCTGGTCGTGAGCCACTCCGACGTGGTCCCACCCGGCGACGGCTGGAGCGGCGACCCCTTCTCCGGTGACGTACGCGACGGGCGGCTGCACGGACGCGGCAGCGCCGACACCAAGGGCGGCCTGGCGGCGGCGACCGTCGCATTGTCGACAGTCGACAACATCGCCACCCGGCCCCCGATCACCCTCGCCGTCCTCGTCGACGAGGAGGAGCTCGGCCTCGGCATCCGCCGCTTCGTCCGCCGCGATTTATCGACAAATAGCCACACGGCCTGCGTGGTCGTCGAGCCGACCAGTCTCCAGCCCGTGATCGCGGCCCGTGGCGACGCCTATCTGGAGATCACCCTCACCGGCCTGGCCGCCCACTCCGGGAACCCGTCCGACGGCCGCAACGCGATCCACGGCATGGCCCAGGTGATCGCCGAGATCGAGCGCTGGCACGACGAGCTGGCGGCGAGCCCGCACCCGCTGTGCGGTCCGGCCACCTGGAGCGTCGGCACCGTCGAGGGTGGCCAGGCGACCTCCACGGTCGCCGCACACTGCCGGATCACCGCCGACCGCCGCCTGCTCCCGGATGAGCGCGCGGGGGACGTACGGAAGGAGGTCGAGAGCGGCCTGGCGGCCCTCGGCCTCGCTGCCCGCGGCCTCACCCTCGACGTCCGGATGACGATGGACATGCCCGGCTTCGAGACTCCGGTCGAGGACTCGATCGTCCACGAGGTCGCCGCAGCGCTGACCGCGGCCGGAGCGCCGCCCGCCGAGCCCACTGGCTGGACAGCAGCCTGCGACGGCGGCTTCGTCGCGAGCGAGGGTATCCCGGTCGTCGTGCTCGGTCCCGGCTCCGTCGCCGAGCAGGCCCATCGGCCCGACGAGAGCGTCGAGATCACCGAGCTGACCACCGCCGCACGCGTCTATGCGGCTCTCTTCCAGCACCACGGTCGACGGACGGCGCCGCGCTCACGGTAAAGACATCGACAGGCGGGCCGAGCCCGGCATGATGACCGCCATGACTCAGCGTTCCTCCGTCGCCATCACCCATGCGTACGTCGTCCCGGTCTCGGGCGAGCCGATCGAGAACGGCACGGTCGTGATCGAGGACGGGGTGATCACGGCGGTCGGTACAGACGTCGCCGTTCCCGAGGGCATCGACACCATCGACGCGGAGGGGCGGTGGCTGCTCCCGGGGTTCGTCGAGGGCCACGGCCACATCGGCACCCACGAGGAGGGCGAGGGCTGGGCCGGTGACGACACCAACGAGATGACCGACCCCGACGGCGCGGGCCTGCGGGCGATCGACGCGATCAACATCGAGGACGAGGGCTTCCGCGACGCCCTCGCCGGCGGGGTGACCACGGCAGTGATCAAGCCCGGATCGGGCAACCCGATCGGCGGCCAGACGGTCGCGATCAAGACCTGGGGCGGGCGGACGATCGACGAGCAGGTCGTCTCCGACGCGGTCTCGGTCAAGAGCGCCCTCGGCGAGAACCCCAAGCGCGTCTACGGCGAGCAGAAGAAGACCCCGTCGACCCGTCTCGGCGTCGCGAACATCATCCGGAGGGCCTTCGTCGAGGCCCAGAACTACGCCGCCCGAGCGGCCGCCGCCGAGGAGAAGGGCGAGCCCTTCGACCGGGATCTCGGCAAGGAGACCCTGGCCCGTGTGCTCGCCGGCGAGCTCGCCTGGGACCAGCACACCCACCGCGCCGACGACATCGCCACCGCCATCCGGCTGAGCGAGGAGTTCGGCTACCGCCTCGTGATCAACCACGGCACCGAAGGTCACCTGCTCGCCGACGTGCTCGCGGAGAAGGACATCCCGGTCATCTACGGCCCGATGTTCGTGTCCCGCTCGAAGGTCGAGGTGCGCAACCGCGCCAACCGCAACATCGCCGCCATGGCCGCTGCCGGCGTCCGGGTGGCGATCACCACCGACCACCCGGTCATCCCGATCAACTTCCTGGTCCACCAGGCCTCCTTCGCCGTACGCGACGGCCTGCCGCGCGAGACCGCGCTGGCCGCGATCACCACGAACCCGGCGAGCTTCCTCGGCCTCGACGACCGGGTCGGCGCGATCGCGCCGGGCCTCGACGGCGACGTGGTCATCTGGTCCGGCGACCCCCTCGACACCGACCAGCGCGCGGAGCGCGTCTTCATCACCGGGACCGAGGTCTACGCCTGGGACGGCGAGGCCGATGGGGGGCGCGGCGGCGGGAGAACGCGCGAGCGGGTCGCGCGGTTCGGGATCTGACGATGCGGTGTGTGAGAGTGCCGCGCATGAGTCTCGGACGCAACGAACCTCGGACCGTGGACGTACCCAAGGTCATGACCCCCACCGACGACAGCACCACCATCGGCACCGCCGCCGACAGGCGCAGGATCCGCCGCGCGGCGTACCTGTTTCCCGTTCTGGCGCTGACTCTGGCACCGACGTTGGCCGGATGTGGCTCCGAGGCGACCGACCCAGGCGCTAACGTGTCTGATGTGCCCACATCGTCCAGTCCGACGCCCGCCGAGGACCCGAAGGTCGCAGCCGCGATCGCCGACCTGGCCAAGCGTCAGGGGGTGAAGAGCGAGGAGATCACCGTGGTCTCCCACGACCAGGTGACCTGGCGCGACGGCAGCCTCGGCTGCCCCGAGCCCGGGAAGATGTACACGATGGTCCTGACCGACGGCGTCCGCGTGGTTCTCGAGGCCGCGGGGAAGACCTACGAGTATCACGGCGGCAAGAGCGGCCCGGTCCGTTTCTGCGAGAACCCGCAGGAGCCCGTCCCCGGCGAGGCGAGCAGTGACGCTCCACAGTGAGGGTGCCCACGCGGGGCACGGCGACGCCGAGGAGCGGGCCGAGGGCCTGAACAACCGGCTCAACTGGCTGCGCGCGGGCGTGCTCGGAGCCAACGACGGCATCGTCTCCACCGCCGGTGTGGTGATGGGTGTCGCGGGCGCGACCACCGATGACAGCACGATCCTCATCGCCGGCGTCGCGGCCCTGGTGGCCGGCGCGATCAGCATGGCGGCGGGGGAGTACGTCTCCGTCTCGACCCAGCGCGACACCGAGGAGTCGCTGATCGCCAAGGAGCGCCGCGAGCTGCGGGAGATGCCCGAGGAGGAGCTCCGTGAGCTCGAGGGCTTCCTGCGTGACCGCGGTCTCGAGTCCGACACCGCGGTCGACGTCGCCCGCCAGCTCACCGAGCGGGACGCGCTGCGCGCCCATGCGGCCCTGGAGCTCGGGATCGACGTCGACGACCTCACCTCGCCCTGGGCGGCGGCCGGGGCGTCGATGATCTCGTTCACGCTCGGGGCGCTGCTGCCGCTCCTCGCTATCACGCTCCTCCCCGACAGCGCCCGCATCTGGGCGACGATCCTCACGGTCACCGTCGCGCTCGCGGTCACCGGCTGGACCAGCGCGCGCCTCGGCTACGCGCCACCCGTCCGGGCGGCGCTGCGCAACGTCGCCGGCGGCCTGCTCGCGATGCTGGTGACCTACGTCGTCGGCGACCTCCTCGGCACACAACTCGGGTGACCCGGCCCCCACCGCCGGGCACAATGGACAGCGATGAATCGAATGTTCGTGGCGGTGATCCCGCCGGAGTCGGTGATCGATGATCTCGACGAGTTCCTGTCCGTACGCCGCGACGCGGCCGCCTTTCGCTGGTCGGCGCCCGACCAGCTCCATCTGACGCTCGCCTTCGCCGAGCACGTCCCCGACAGGTCCCTCGATGATGCGATCGAGCGGCTGGAGACGGCCGCGGGGCGGCGTACGCCCTTCGACCTGACCGTCACCGGCGGCGGCGCCTTCCCCCACGTGGCCGAGGGCAAGGTCCTCTACGCCGGTGTCGAGACCGACGCCGCCGAGGAGCTCGACCGGGTCGCCGCCGGGACCAGGAACGCGCTGGTCAAGGCCGGGGTCGAGGTCGACGGCGGACGGTTCCGGCCCCACCTGACAATTGCTCGCACCGGCACGCCGGTCGAGCTCAGCAACTGGGTGCGCCTGCTCGATGCCTACCGTGGCCCGACCTGGACCGTCTCGTCGTTCGTGCTGGTGCACTCACGGCTCGGCGAGGGGCCGAGGAGGCATCCGGTCCACGAGGTCATAGCAGAGTTCCCCTTCGGGTGAGAGAAGCCCCGGGCGGTACCGGTCGGAGCCCCGCATCGCTACCGTGTGCGGCCAGTTTCTGACCTGACCAGAGGAGAACCGGACATGAGTCGTCGAGTGGGGCGCAACGCCTACACCGGACTTTTCAACGACGTCGTACTGCTTGCCGCCCGCGTGGTGGTCGGCGGGATCTTCGTCGCGCACGGCTGGCAGAAGTACGACCAGGGCTTCGCCGGCACCGAGCAGTTCCTGGGCGGGCTGGGAGTGCCGGAGCCCGCGATCGCGGCCCAGGTCGCGACCTACGTCGAGCTCGTCGGCGGCGCCCTGCTGGCCCTCGGCCTCTTCGCCCCGATCGCCGGGGTGCTGCTGGCCGCTCAGATGGCCGGCGCGATCTGGTACGCCCACCGCACCACCGAGGTCTTCGTCGACCAGGGCGGCTGGGAGCTCCCCGCCGCGCTCGGTGCCGCCGCCCTCGTGCTCGGTCTGGTCGCCCCCGGCCGGCTCACCCTCGACCAGTTCCTCACCTGGCCCTTCAAGGCCCGCGCCGCCAAGCGCAAGGCCCGCGCCGAGGCAGCCGAGGCCGAGACGGCCGAGGCCGAGCCGTACGTCGAGGAGAAGGTGACCATCAAGTCCTGAGCCACCGCTGGCTGGGGCCGCCGCTCGTGTAACACGTCGTTCGTAGGACTACTCGCCCTATTAGAACGACCGGATAGTCCTACGAACGACGTGTTACACGCGGCCGAGCCCCGCGAACAGCGGGTTGCCGGCCAGCGGCGCGTCAGCCGGCGACGCCGTAGAGCCGGTCGCCGGCGTCACCGAGGCCGGGGACGATGTAGCCCTTCTCGTTGAGCTTCTCGTCCATCGCCGCGGTGACGACCCGGACCGGGGCGTCGATGCCCTCGAGCTCCTTCTCCAGGGCGGCGACGCCCTCCGGTGCGGCGAGGAGCACGACGGCGGTGATGTCGTCGGCGCCGCGCTTGACCAGGAAGTCGATCGCCGCGGCGAGGGTGCCGCCGGTGGCGAGCATCGGGTCGACCACGTAGCACTGGCGGCCGGAGAGGTCGGCGGGGAGACGCTCGGCGTAGGTCGTCGCCTCCAGGGTCTCCTCGTTGCGGACCATGCCGAGGAAGCCGACCTCCGCGGTGGGCAGCAGCCGGATCATCCCGTCGAGCATCCCGAGACCGGCCCGGAGGATGGGGACGATCAGCGGCTGCGGGTCGGTGAGGCGTACGCCCTGGGTCGGCGCGACCGGAGTGACGATGTCGACCGGGGCGACCCTCACGCCGCGGGTCGCCTCGTAGGCGAGCAGCGTGACGAGCTCGTCGGCGAGACGACGGAAGGTCGACGAGTCGGTGTCTTTGTTGCGCAGGGTGGTGAGCTTGTGGGCGACGAGCGGGTGGTCCACAACGAGGGTCTCCATGGGCTGAACCCTACGATCGGTTCAGTCTCAGGTCATCAATTCCCCCTAGACCAGAGGCGGTTTCGGTGTCACTCTGGTCGTGTGTCTGATCAGCTGGAGCAGATCGAGGGTGTTGACTTCGCCGTCGCGATGTATCGCGAGGACGGCGCCTGGGTCGTGCGCGAACTCGCTCACGACCTGCTGACCGATGTCGAGACTCTGACGCACGCGCTCCACCGCTTCCCGGGTGATGGCGGTGCGATCGCGATGGCGGCGATCGACGAGGACTTCTTCGTCATCGTCCGGGTCTTCGGGGCGGCGACCAAGGTGCTGCTCTCCGACGTGACCGCGGCCGACGAGTGGGAGCTGGCGGCGTCGGCCCTCGACGTGCTCGGGCTGCCGCTGCCGGAGGAGGTCGAGGACGAGGAGGAGCCCGATCCCGCCGGCGACCTCGGCATCCTGGCCGACTTCGGGATGAGCGCGGTCGAGATGGGCATGCTGCTCGACGACATGTTCGAGGACGACCTCTACCCCGACGAGACGCTCTCCGAGATCGCCCGGGCGATCGGCTGCGGCGAGGCCTTCGACGACGCCGTCGGCCTCATGCCGGCGTGACCCCAGCCGATCGCTGGGAGGCCCCGATGCGGGCCGCTCTCGAGGAGGGTCGTGCTGCCCTGGCGACCGGTGACGTGCCGATCGGCGCGGTCGTCGTCGACCCGTCCGGCGCGGTGATCGGGAGGGGCCGCAACGTACGGGAGGCCGAGGCCGACCCGACCGGGCATGCCGAGGTGGTCGCGCTGCGTGAGGCCGCCAAGGCGCGCGGTGAGTGGCGCCTGGAGGGCTGCACGCTCGTGGTGACGCTGGAGCCGTGCACGATGTGCGCAGGCGCCGCGGTCCTGGCCCGAGTGGAGCGGATCGTCTTCGGCGCCTTCGACGACAAGGCCGGTGCGGTGGGCTCGCTGTGGGACGTCGTACGCGACCGTCGGCTCAACCACCGGCCCGAGGTCGTGGCCGGACTGATGGCCGAGGAGCAGCGCGCGCTGCTGGAGGACTTCTTCGGATCCCAGCGAGGCGCCCCCGATTTCGGCGAAGACCACCCGAGGTTGTAACTTATTTGGCGGTGACGTGTCCGAGCGGCCGATGGTGCAACACTCGAAATGTTGTGTAGGGAGACCTACCGTGGGTTCAAATCCCACCGTCACCGCCACACAGAAAACCCCTGGGTGACCAGGGGTTTTCTGCTTTCGGCCTCAGAGGTAGCGAGCGGCCACGGTGGCGGCGCGGGCGCCGTAGCCGCCGCCGAACATGGTCGCGTGGACGAGCAGCGGGAAGAGCTGGTGGAGGCCTTGGCGGTCCTCCCAGCCCTCGGCAAGGGGCGTCGCGTCCTCGTAGGCGGACATCATCCGCTCCAGATGGGGCAGGCCGAAGAGCGCGAGCATGGCGAGGTCGACCTCACGGTGACCGGCGTACGCCGCCGGGTCGATGAGCCAGGCCTCGCTGCTCCGGTCCCACAGGACGTTGCCGTTCCAGAGGTCGCCGTGGAGCAGGGCCGGCGGCTCCTCCGGGATCAGCGAGGGCAGCTTCCCGACGACCTGCTCGACGCTCTCGGCGCCGGCGGCGTCGATGGCGCCGCGGTCGCGGGCGGCCCTGAGGTAGGGGAGCAGGCGGCGTACGGCATAGAACTCGGCCCAGGTGTCGGCGGGCTTGTTGGGCATCGGCAGCCGGCCGATGAACCCGTCCCGGTCGGCACCGAAGCCCGAGACCGGAGCGCTGTGGAGACGCGCGAGCGCGCGGCCGAGCTCCTCGGCGCTCTCGGCGTTGGGCCGTCCGGGATCGATCCAGCGCAGGATCAGGCAGTCGGGCTCGGCGGCGAGGACCTCGGGGACCTTCACGGCCCCCGACTCCTCCAGCCAGCGGAGCCCGCGGGCCTCGGCGGCGACGAAGTCGTCGCGCGGCGGGGAGAGAGCCTTCATCAGCACCAGCGAGCCGTCACTGAGCCGGATCTTGGTGGCTGTCGAGATGTCACCGCCCGCGACCGGAGATGTGCTCACCACCGCCGCCCCGAGCAGCTGCTCGGCGCGACGGGCGACCGCGGGCTGACGGGTCACGAACTGGGCCTCGCCGAGGCCACGGATGCAACGATCGCATCACTCGTCCGCTCCACCATCGCCAGCACCTCCCGAAATCCCTCAGCACCACCGTAATAGGGATCGGGCACGTCCCCGGGGCCTTCGGGATCGAAATCACGGAACATCCGCAGGCTTGCCTCCGGTGCCTGACCAGCCAGATCGGCCAGATTGTCGGCATCCATCGCGAGCACGAGGTCGTAGCTGTCGGGGTCTCCGACCGGCCACTGCCGGGCCCGGTGGCGCTCGGGGTCGTAGCCCGCCTCGAGCAGCGTCGCAGCCGCCCGGCGGTCCATCTTCTCGCCCGCGTGCCAGCCGCCGGTGCCGGCCGAGACCAGCTCCACGTCGTCGAGACCGGCGTCTCCGAAGCGGAGCCCGAGGCCCTTCGCGGCGTCGAGACGATCCCTCAGCACCACCTCCGCCATCGGAGAACGGCAGATGTTGCCCAGGCAGACGACCGCGATCTTCATGGCCCGAGTTTTACATTTCGGCCAAGAACCCGTGGCAGATGTGGAATCTCGACCTCACCCGTCGCTCACCCGTCGCTCTCCGGCCACACCCGGTCGACGCCCCAGCCGACGATCGAGATGATGATGCCGCCGAGCACCGCCGCCCAGAACCCGTCGACGTGGAAACCGATCCCGGTCGGGCCGAGGATCCACGCGGTCAGGCCGAGCATCGCCGCGTTGATCACCAGCAGGAGCAGGCCCAGGGTGAGCAGGATGAACGGGAACGCGAAGAAGGTCACGATCGGCTTGACGAAGGACGAGACCAGGCCGAGCACGAGGGCGACGATCAGCAGCGGGAGCAGCTTCTGCTTGATCTCCTCCATGCCGCTGGTCGGGCCGTCGAAGTAGATCCCGCCGACGAGCCAGGTAGCCACGGCCAGAGCGATGGCGTTGGTGATGAGCCAGGTCACGATGCGCATGCTCGTGAGTGTGGCAGGCTCCGCGGGACGTACATAAGGGGCGCGCGCGAGGTGTGGCGACTGTGTTACCTCGAGTCACTGTTCGAGGCGGAGCGCCTTGCAGATGTCGTGGGCGGCGTCGGAGAGATGCTTCTGCAGGAACTGCTCGGCGTCATGGATGCGGTCGGCGTCGAGGAGGCGGACGAGGGCCGCGTGGTCCTCGGCCTGGTCGTGGGCGTTGCGGCGGATGCGATCGACCTGGGCGAGCGAGAGCTTGAGCTCGAGGACCAGGTGCTCCTGCATCGCGACCAGCCGCGGTGACCCGGTGAGGGCCACCAGCGAGAGGTGGAAGGCGAGGTGGCGCTCGTTGAGCTCGCGGTAGGTCGAGCGGTCCGAGTGAACCGCCGTGATGTACGCATCGAGCGACTCGTGCACGGCCCGGCGAGCCTCCTCGGAGGCGCCCCGCCAGTTGCGGACCCCGGCTCCCTCGAGCACCCAGCGGGCGGCGCAGACGTCGCGGACCGAGGCGGCCTCGGGGGTGGCGACGGCGACCCCCTTGTTGGGGGCGCGGGTCGCCAGGCCCTCGGCGACCAGGATGGTCAGCGCCTCGCGGACGGTGGAGCGGCCGACGCCCAGCGACTCGGCGAGCCCGTGCTCGCGCAGCGGGGTGCCCGACTCCAGCTCTCCCTCGAACACCGCCCGGCGGAGCTCGTCGGCGACGCGGTCGACCGTCGAAGCGGGTTCGTCCAGGGTGAGCGACTCGAACATGGGCCCATTGTCCTACCTGCGTCGGCTTCCGGTGATGACCGTTCGTGCTCTAACCTATCGGCACAGGATTGTCTGACAATCAGTCAATCAGGCAATCCGACGATCTGGCTGGGATCAGCCGCACAGCAATCAGACCGAGAGGGGTACGCGTGAGCACATCGCTGACCTGGGGCCGTCACTACCTGATGACCGAGCCGACGCACTACCGCATCGACTACGCCATCAACCCGTTCATGGACACCGAGATCCAGCCGGATCCGGTCCGCGCTCGCGCGCAGTGGGAGACCCTGAAGGCGACCATCGAGGAGCTCGGTGGCCGCGTCGACGTCATCGCGCCGCGCGAGGACAGCCCCGACATGGTCTACGCGATGAACCTCGGCTTCGCGGCCACGATCCCCGACGGCCGCCGGCACGTGCTCCTCTCCCACATGCGCTTCCCCGAGCGCCGCAACGAGACCCGCTCGGCGGTCGAGTGGTTCGCCGCGAACGGGTGGGGGACGGCGTACGTCGGCAAGGACGGGGTCGGACCGACCTTCGAGGCGGGTGACGTCTTCCCGTTCGCGGGTTACCTGGTCGCCGGCACCGGGCCGCGCACCGACGAGATGGCGCTGAAGACCCTGGCGACCGAGATGGGCGTGCGCGTCCTGGGCGTACGGACGACCCACTCGGGGATGTACCACCTCGACCTGGCCTTCTGCCCGCTCGACGAGCGCCGCGCGATCATCTGCCCGGACGCGCTGGCTCCCGAGTCGGCGCAGGCGCTGGTCGACCTGGTCCCTGAGCCGCTCTTCATCACCGAGGAGGAGGCGCTCAGCACGTTCGCCGCCAACTCGATCGTGATCGGCCGCACCATCGTGATGCCGGCCTGCCCGGACCGCATCCGGCCGATCCTCGAGGACTGGGGCTTCACGATCCGGATCGTCGAGATGAGCGAGCTCCACCTCGGTGGCGGGTCGGTCCGCTGCGTCACCAACCCGCTCGACATCGTGGTCGGCAGGGACGTTCCTGTGGTTTACGGCGGCGAGGTCATCCCGACCTAGGATCTCACGATATGAGCACCCCACAGCCCCGTCCCAGTGTCGCCGCTATGCCCGCGTACGTCGCGGGCAAGCCGCCGGTCGAGCGGCCCGGACTGGTGACCTACAAGCTCTCCTCCAACGAGAACCCCTACCCGCCGCTGGACGGTGTGGTGGAGGTCGCGGCTGCGGCAGCCGGGCGGGTCAACCGTTACCCCGACGCGGGCAACACCGAGCTCTACGAGGCGCTCGCGACGGCCTACAAGGTGCCGGCCGAGGAGCTCGCCCTCTCGACCGGCGCCGTGGCGCTGATCTTCCAGCTGGTCTCGGCCTACTGCGGTCCCGAGGACGAGGTCGTCTTCGCCTGGCGCAGCTTCGAGGCCTACCCGATCGCCGTGCTCGCGGCCGGTGCGACCGCGGTGAAGGTGCCGGTCACCGACGACGGCCACCACGACCTCGACGCGATGGCGGCGGCCGTGACGGAGCGTACGAAGGTCGTCTTCGTCTGCACCCCCAACAACCCCACCGGCACCTCGGTGACCCAGGCCGAGCTCGACGCGTTCCTCGCGAAGGTGCCCGAGCATGTGCTGGTCGTGGTCGACGAGGCCTACGCCGAGTTCGTACGCATGGACGACGCCGTCGACGGCGTCGCGACCTATCGTGCGCGGCCCAACGTGGTCGTGCTCAGGACGTTCTCCAAGGCCTACGGGCTGGCCGGCTTCCGGGTCGGCTACGCCTTCGCACCCGCGCCGATCGCCGCCACCCTGCGGGCGATGGCGCTGCCCTTCGGCGTCAACGTGGTCGCTCAGGCCGCCGGCGTCGCCTCGCTCGAGCGGCAGGCCGAGCTGCTGGTGCGCGTCGACGACGTGGTCACCGAGCGGACCCGGGTGGTCGAGGGCGTACGCGCCGCCGGCTGGGATGTCCCCGACGCCCAGGGCAACTTCGTCTGGTTCGCCTTCGGCTCCGCCGAGCGCTGTGCCGAGTTCGCCGCGGCCGCCGACGAGGTCGGCCTGATGGTCCGTCCCTACCCGCCCGAGGGCGTACGCGTCTCGATCGGCGAGGCCGAGGCCAACACCCGTCTCATCGAGCTCGCGGGGTCGTTCCCGAAGGGGTGAGAGTCGGCCCTGATCGGCCGAAATAGCAGAGGTCCAACAGCATCGATGCTGCTGGACCTCTGCTCGTTGGGTGGCGGTGAATGCCTCTACGGAAGCGGGATCGGAAGCTTCCCGAGGATCGTGCTGAGGAGGTCGGTCAGGATCGGACCGACGACCGGCAGGCTGTTGATGATGCCCAGCAGGCTGTCCGTGACGCCCGGGATCTCAGGCAGGCCCGGGATCGGGACATCCGGGATCGGCACGTCCGGGATCGGGACATCGGGAATCGGGACATCCGGGACGGGTACGTCCGGGACCGGTACATCCGGGACAGGATTGTCCGCGGCAGGAGTGTCCGCAGAGCTGTCCGGGGCGGGACCGTCCGGAAGATCAGGGATCCCGGGACCCTCGGGGACGTCCGGGACCGGAGTCTCGGGAACGTCGGGAACGTCAGGGACGTCGGGAACGTCCGGGGTTTCCGGAACGTCGGGTGTGCCAGGAACGTCGGGTGTGCCCGGAACGTCGGGCGTGTCAGGAACGTCCGGAGTGTCCGGAACGTCCGGAGTGTCCGGGGTGCCAGGAACGTCCGGGGTGCCAGGAACGTCCGGCGTGTCGGGAACGTCCGGTGTGTCGGGCGTGCCGGGAACATCCGGGGTGTCCGGGGTGCCGGGAACGTCCGGGGTGTCCGGAACGTCCGGGGTGTCGGGAACGTCGGGGGTGCCCGGGTCGTCCGGGATCGGCGTGCCCGGGGTGCCCGGGACCGGTGGGTCAGGAATAGGAGGCGGGACAGGGCTGGCCATGACCGGTGCGGCGACCGTGGCGAGCGCTAGCCCAGCGACGACAGCGGCGATTCGAGTCCGAGAATTCACGAAATCTCCTTTGTTTGCTCTGAAGTCGTGACGAATGAATCCTGAAGCGATTTGAAGCATTTAGTCAAGAACTTTCTGGAACTTATTGATTCCTATTCCTTCGGCGCATTTCGTGCCGTAAACTCCTTTGATCGCATTTAAGACGCGGCGAAGGCCGGATTTATTGGCAAACGGATCCAATCGCCATCTCAGGCGAGGAAAAGGCCTCGCCGCTGTGACGGGTGAGGTCTATGTGACGCCTTGCGGCGCTGACGATGGCGATAAACCATCGCGATATCGGTTCTCAACGCCATCAGGGCACCCGCTATTCGCGACACCCCATGGGGTAATAGGCGGCGTCCCCGGAAAGGGCAAGTGGCGTTTAGTCGAGATGAAATGCGCTTACCAATTAATGAGTTCTAAGGCCGTTGAGTCCTTGTCGTGGTAGACCGCTTCAGTTCCCCTAGGGCCTGAATCCGTCTGGTGACCGAGCCGGATCAACCCGCTCGGATCCGGGACCGCCGCCACCAACCCGGCGGTTCGTTACCCCTGTGCAACCTGCATCGGTCAGGCTTGGCCCATGTCGATCAAGGTTGCGCTCGAGCATCGGACCACCTACGAGTTCGCGCAGCCGGTCAACGTCGGCCCGCACGTCGTACGCCTCCGCCCGGCGCCGCACACCCGCACCCCGATCGAGGCCTACTCGCTGTCGGTGACGCCGGCGGCGCACTTCGTCAACTGGCAGCAGGACCCGTTCGGCAACTGGCTCGCGCGGCTGGTCTTCCCGGAGCGGACCGACAAGCTCGAGATCACCGTCGGGCTGGTCGCCGACATGGTGGTGATCAACCCGTTCGACTTCTTCATCGAGGAGTACGCCGAAACCTTCCCCTTCGACTACGAACCGCAGCTGAAGGCCGATCTGGCGCCCTACCTCCGCGAGGTCGAGGCCGCGACGGAGGCCGACGCCTGGCGGCAGCGGCTGCCGGCGCCGCCCGCGGACGGCATCCGCACCGTCGACTTCCTGGCGAGCCTCAACCAGGCGGTCAATGCGGACGTCGCCTACTCGGTGCGGATGGAGCCCGGCGTACAGACTCCCGACGAGACCCTGCGCCTCGGCATCGGCTCGTGCCGCGACTCGGCGTGGCTGCTGGTGTCCCTGCTGCGGCAGTACGGCCTCGCGGCGCGGTTCGTCTCCGGCTATCTGGTGCAGCTGGCCGCCGACCAGGAGTCGCTGGACGGCCCGTCGGGCCCGACCGAGGACTTCACCGACCTGCACGCCTGGTGCGAGGTCTTCGTCCCGGGCGCCGGCTGGATCGGGCTCGACCCGACGTCGTCGCTGTTCGCGGGGGAGGGCCACATCCCGCTCTCGGCGACCCCGCACCCGTCCTCAGCAGCCCCGATCGAAGGTGCCACCGACCCGGTCGAGGTCACCTTCTCCTTCGCCAACGAGGTCACCCGGATCCACGAGGACCCGCGGGTGACGCTGCCCTACACCGACCAGGAGTGGGCGCGTATCGATGCGCTGGGCGAGGCGGTCGACCAGCGTCTCCAGGCGGCCGGCGTCGAGCTGACCATGGGCGGCGAGCCCACCTTCGTCTCTCTCGACGACCAGACCTCCGCGCAGTGGAGCACCGACGCCGACGGCCCGCACAAGCGCGAGCTCGCCGCCGACCTGGCCGAACGCCTGCGCCAGGTCTACGGCCGAGGCGGCATCGTCCACCGAGGCCAGGGCAAGTGGTATCCCGGCGAGCCCCTCCCACGCTGGAACATCGACCTCCAGTGGCGCACCGACGGACACCCCCTCTGGACCGACCCCACCCTCTTCGCCGACCCCTGGTCCCCCGCCGAGACGTCACCCCCGTCGGCCGACCGGGGTGACGCCTCGGCAGTGGGATTCGGCATCGCCAGGATCCTCGGGCTCCCCGAGGAGCAGGTGCTCGCGGCGTACGAGGATCCGCTGGCGAAGATCGCGCAGGAGGTGCGGCGGCCTGAGGGGCCGAAGCCGGAGGACGCTGTCGACAGGGGTGATCTGAACGTCACCGAGCTCGACAAGGAGGTCACCGAGCCGGTGGGGTGGGTGATCCCGATCAACACCGACGACGGGGTGTGGACGAGCCCGCGGTGGCGGTTCCGGCGCGGGCGGCTGGTGCTGGCGCCGGGGACCTCGACGATCGGGCTGCGGCTGCCGCTCGACTCGATCTCCTGGCACGACCCGGAGTTCCCGGGGGAGCCGTCCTACCTGACCGCGGGCGAGCCGCTGGACCCGCAGATCCCGCAGGTGACCGTCACCGATCCCGACGAGGCACCGACGACCGCGCTGGCGATCCAGGAGCGCGACGGACTGGTCCACGTGTTCCTCCCGCCGACCGACCGCCTCGACGACTACGCCGCCCTGCTCCGGGTGATCGAGCAGGCCGTCGCGGCCGCCGGCACCAGGGTGGTGCTCGAGGGGTACGGCCCTCCGCCCGACTCCCGGCTGGCGCGGCTGACGGTCACCCCGGACCCGGGCGTGATCGAGGTCAACATCCAGCCGACGGCCACCTGGGCGGAGCAGAGGGAGCTGATCACGACGCTCTACGAGCAGGCCCGTCAGGTTCGGCTGTCGACCGAGAAGTTCGATCTCGACGGGCTCCACACCGGCACCGGCGGCGGCAACCACCTCACCCTCGGCGGCCGCAGCCCCGAACGCAGCCCGCTGCTGCGGCGCCCCGACCTGCTGGCCAGCCTGATCCGCTACTGGCAGCGCCATCCATCCCTCTCCTACCTCTTCTCCGGCCGCTTCATCGGCCCGACCAGCCAGGCGCCGAGGTTCGACGAGGGTCGCCCGGAAGCGGTCTACGAGATGGAGATCGCGCTCCAGGAGGTCGCCCGGATCACCCGCGAGCACCCCGAACCCCGCCCGTGGATGATCGACCGCGCGCTGCGCCACCTGCTCACCGACCTGACCGGCAACACCCACCGCGCCGAGTTCTGCATCGACAAGCTCTACTCCCCGGACTCCTCCCGCGGGCGGCTCGGCCTCCTCGAGCTCCGCGGCTTCGAGATGCCGCCCCACCCGCAGATGGCCCTCCTCCAGTCGCTCCTGGTCAGGAGCCTGGTCGCCTGGTTCTGGGAGCAGCCGTACGAGGCGCCCCTGGTCCGTCACGGAAGCGCCCTCCACGAGGACTTCCTGCTCCCGCAGGGCTGCCTGCGTGACATCGAGGAGGTCGTCGCCGACCTGCGTCGCCACGGCATCCCGTTCGAGTCGCAGTGGCTGGCGGCGTACGCCGAGTTCCGGTTCCCGCGGATCGGCGTCGCGCGGGTGGGGGAGATCGAGCTCGAGCTGCGCCAGGCGATCGAGCCGTGGAACGTGCTCGGCGAGGAGGCCACCGGGTCGGGGACGGCACGCTACGTCGACTCCTCGGTCGAGCGGGTGCAGATCTCGGCGAGAGGGATCGACCTCGACCGGCACCTGGTGACGTGTCAGGGTGTTCCGGTGCCGCTCACCCCCGCCTCGACCAGCTCCATTGCCTCGGGCTCCGCTTCGGCAGACGCCCACTACGCGGGCGTCCGGTTCAAGGCCTGGAGCCCATGGTCGAGCCTGCACCCGAGCATCGACGTCCAGGCACCGCTCCACTTCGACGTCGTCGACATCGCCTCCGAGACCAGCCTCGGCGGCGCCACCTACCACGTCACCCATCCCGGCGGCCGCAGCTACGACCACCCGCCGGTGAACGCCAACGAGGCCGAGGCGCGCCGGGCGAGCAGGTTCGAGGCGCGCGGCCACAGCTCGGGCCGGCTGGACGTCGCGGAGATGCGTGAGCGTGCGGCTCGCGCCACCACGCCCGACAACCCCCACACCCTGGATCTGCGACGGGCGGTGCGGTGACCGTCCTTCGCGAGTACGCCGATGCCCTCGGCCTCCTCGACGCCACCGACCAGCCCTACGACGAGGTCGTCGGGCCCGACGGCACCCTGCGTCCCGCCTGGAAGCCGATGGCCGAGACGGCCGTCTCGATCACCCCGGCCACGCTGAGCCGGATCGGCCACGACGTCGAGCGGTTCCTCGCCGACGACGGGGTCACCTACCTGCGTCCCGGCGCCAAGCCCGAGCCCTGGCGGCTCGACCCGGTGCCGCTCGTCATCGACCCGGCACAGTGGCGCGTCCTCGAGGTCGGCCTGGCCCAGCGCGCCGAGCTGCTCAACGCGATCCTCGTCGACCTCTACGGTCCGCAGCGTCTCCTGGCTGACGGGATCGTCCCGGCCGCGGTGATCTTCGGCCACCACGGCTTCCATCGCGTCGCCGCCCGCCCCAGCAACCACGACCCGCGCCCGCTCGTCCTGGCCGCCACCGATCTCGGCCGCACCCCGGACGGCGAGTGGCGGGTGCTCGCCGACCGCACCCAGGCCCCCTCCGGGATCGGCTACGCGATGGAGAACCGCCGGGTGATCAGCCGGGTGCTCCCCGAGCTCCACCGCGACGCCGGACTGCACCGGATGGAGCCCTACTTCGCGGCCCTCCGCAGCGCCCTCCTCGAGTCCGCGCCCGGCGACCAGGCCGACCCTAGGGTCGTCGTCCTGTCCCCGGGCACCCACTCCGAGACCGCCTACGACCAGGCCTTTCTCGCCTCGACCCTGGGTTTCCCACTGGTCCAGGGCGCCGACCTGACCGTCCGCAACGGCGAGGTCCTCATGCGTGGCCACGGCGACCGGCTGGAGCGTGTCGACGTGATCCTGCGCCGGGTCGACGCGACCTGGTCCGACCCGCTCGAGCTCCGCGGCGACAGCCAGCTCGGCGTCGCCGGCCTGATCGAGGCCGTACGCCGCGGCAACGTGCGCGTGGTCAACGGGTTCGGGGCCGGCGTACTCGAGAACCCGGGGCTCGCTCCGTACCTCCCCGCCGCCTGCGAGGCGTTGCTCGGGGAGCCGCTGCGGCTCGCGTCGCTCGGCACCTGGTGGTGCGGTGACCCGGCTCAGCGGGCCGAGGTCGAGCGGCGCCTGGACACCGGTGACCTCGTCGTGCGCACGCTGGAAGGCACCATCGTCACCGGGACCCCCGAGGAGCTGCGCGCCAGGATCGCCGCCGACCCCTACCGCCACGTCGGCCAGGAGCAGATCACCCTGTCCCAGGCCCCGACCTGGGCCGAGGGGCGCGGCGCGGTCGGGCGGCCGCTGACGCTGCGCACCTTCTCCCTGAGATACGGCTCCGCCTACCGCCCTCTGGTCGGTGGCCTGGCCTCCATCCGGGCCGACGAGACCGGGCTGCCGCCGTGCAGCAAGGACGTCTGGGTGCTCAAGGAGTCGCCGCAGGACGCCGACCAGGGCCTGGCCGACGTGCTCCCGATGACCCACACCCGCTCGGTCACGGTGCTCGTCCCGCGGGCGCTCGAGGACATGTACTGGTCGGGTCGCTACGCCGAGCGCGCCGAGGACCTCATCCGGCTCATCCTGGCCACGCACGTGCTGGCCGAGGACTTCAGGACCAGGCCGCGTACGTCCGGAGGCATCAGCCTCGAGGTCATGCTCAGCGCGCTCGACCGGCTGGCCGGGCACGGCCGGGCCGATGCCGACATCGACGCCGAGTTCCGCTCGATGCTGCTCGACGCCGACCGGCCGGGGTCGGCGGCGCAGTCGCTGGCCGGGATGCGGCAGGCCTTCAGCGGCGTACGCGACCAGCTCAGCCCCGACATGTGGCGGATCTTCTCTGCGACCGACCGCGCGGCCGAGGAGCTCCGGGTCAACCCGCACTCGCACCAGATCGCGGAGTCGGGAGCCGAGATGTTGCACGGCATCCTCGCCATGCAGGGGATCGTGGCGAGCATGATCCGCGACGAGGGCTACCACTCGATCCGGCTGGGCCGGTTCCTGGAGCGCGCGATGCAGATCTGCCAGCTCCTGCGCGCGACCACGACCGTCCGCCGCGGCCTCGAGGTCGACCGCGCGGTGCTCAACGCGGTGCTCGCCTCGGCCGAGTCCGCGGTCACCCACCGCCGCCGCTACCGGGGCTACGTACGCACCGGGGGAGTGCTCGACCTGCTGATCATGGACCGCGACAACCCGCGCTCCCTGGCCTTCTGCCTCGACGAGCTGCGGCTCCACCTCACCAGGCTCCCCGGCTCGACCGGCTCGTCCCGTCCCGAGCGGCTCCTCGACGACATCACCGACATGCTCGACCGCACCGAGGTCGCCGGCCTCGTCGCCATCGGCGGCGTCGGCCGCCCCAACCTGGAGTCGTTCCTCGACCAGGTCCACGCCCAGCTCGTCCGCCTCGCCGAGGCCATCACCGACGTCCACTTCGCCACCGGCCCCGCCCCGCAGCCCCTCAACGCCCTCCCGGCGCAATCGCTCACTTGAGCATAGGTTGGTGGCATGGACAGTACGTCTGATCGCGAGCACGAGAAGGTTTCCCGCTATCCCCCGCGCGGTCGCCGGGTCGTCTGGGTGGGGAAACGTCCTCCCGTCGAAGGTGGTCCGCTGGCGCTGCCAGGGGTTGTCGTGGATGACTTGCCCGACGGCTGGACGCTCGTGTCGTGGCTCGACAAGGACGGCTGGTACTGCCCTGACGCGGTCTATGAGGTGAAAGACCTACGAATGGTCTCCGATGCGGAGTTCGAGGACCTGGTGCGGATCGCCCACGATAGCCATGGCGGGAACGGGATTCCGCACGATGACGTCGGTGAGCCGGAACCTTCGCCGTTTCACGTCGGTGACCTGGTCCAGTGGGTTGGTCCGGTGCTCGAGGATGACGACTGGGACCCTTACTACGGTCCCTGGCGCCAGGGGCAGGTCGTTCCCTGGCAACAGGGGCAGGCGGCGTACAACTATGCGTCTGGACTGACCCGTCACCATCCGGGGCGGATCGTCGAGCTCCGCGGTCTTTTCGGTGCGCCGCGAGTGCGGTGGATCGACAAGGACGGCGAGTTCGACGGGCGGGGCTCCGTCAACCACAGCGACCTTGAAGCGATCGACGAGAAAGAGGCCCAGCGCCTCGCAACGCGACTCCGCCAGTCGGACTGGCCAGGATTCGTAGTGCTGCACGAAGAATCGCTCTGAGCGCGGCGTGGGCGGGCGAAGGCTCTAAGCGGCGCAGTAGGCGTACGCATCGCTCCGGTGCCCGCGGACCAGGCAAGCGGAACATGACGAGACGACCTGCGACCAGCCCCGGGGGACATGTGCGGCCGCCCCGCTCTTCAACGCTCCGCCGCGGGTCCGTTCGTGAGCCGGCCCGAACCAGTGCTGCGCTGCTCCGAGATCAACGGGAGATTCGTTCACCACAGCACGGCGAGGCGTCGTAGATTGATGGCATGGACAGCACCTCTGACCGTCTGAGTCAGGAGTCGTTCCCGAGTCTGCCACACGGTCGCCGCGTGGTTTGGTCGGGGAGGCTTGGCGGCGAGCAGCGCTCGGCAGTGCATCGGGACTGACGCGTCGGCATCCTGGCCGGGTCGTCGAGATCAAGCACAACGCTGCGCTGCGAGTGCGATGGATCGACAAGAACGGTGAGTACGAGGGTCGGGACTTCATACATCCCGACTTTGTGCGTGCGGCAGACGGGGCGGAAGCCCAGCGTTTGACGACGCAGCTTCGCGAGTCGGTCCGGCCTGGTCTCGACCGCACGTAGGCCCCGTGAGAACCACACGAGTGGGCGACGGACGCGGGATACGATGCCGCGGGTGAGATACCGGGTCAGCCACACGACGACCTACTCCTATGACGAGGACGTGACGAACTCGTTCGGGATCGCGAACGTGACCCCCCGGGAGCTGCCGCACCAGCATGTCGAGAAGGCCGAGGTTCAGATCACTCCGGTCCCGGCGGACCAGTCGAGCGACATCGACTTCTACGGCAACACGGTGACGTACTTCCAGGTGCTCGAGCCGCATCAGCTGCTCGAGATCACGGCGGCCTCCGAGGTCGAGGTCACCGCCCCGGTCTATGACGAGACGAGCTTCGACCAGCCGTGGGAGCGGGCGCGGCCGCTGGTCGACCCGAGCCTTCCGGGCGCCTGGCGGGCCGCGGATCTGGCGGTGGCCTCGCCGCTGGTGGAGCACACCCGGGAGGCGTACGACTTCGGTGCCGTCTCCCTGACGGAGCAGCGCCCGATCGTGGAGGCCGCGGAGGATCTGATGCACCGGATCCATGCTGGGTTCGACTACGACGACACGGCCACGACGGTCACCTCGACGATCCCGGAGATCTTCGAGGCGCAGGGTGGTGTCTGCCAGGATTTCGCTCACCTGATGTTGGCCTGTTTTCGAGCGCACGGGCTCGCGGCCCGCTATGTTTCCGGCTACCTCGCCACCACCCCTCCGCCGGGGAAGCCGCGGCTCGTCGGAGCCGATGCCTCCCATGCCTGGGTGGAGGTGTGGCTGCCCCACCTCGGGGCAGACCTCAGCGGAGCGGGGACGGGCCAGTGGCTCGCCCTCGACCCGACGAACGACACCAGGGCCGACGATCGCTATGTGAGCGTCGCCTGGGGACGTGACTATGCCGATGTGCCTCCTGTGAAGGGGGTCATCTACACCGAAGCCACCACCTCGACCTTGACCGTCTCCGTCGATGTGGCCCCCGACCAGCAGGAGTGAAGTTACGGTGTTGCTCGTGGGACAGCCTCCGCGGCGGGCGAGCATCGTGACCCGCGGCAGCCGCTGGCGTCTGGGGGTACGCATCTCCGGAGTGCTGGTGGTGGCCGCGGCCCTCATCGCGCTCACGCTGTGGCTGCTGGCGCGCGGCTCGACCCCGGCCGAGGTCACCCGCGAGTTCATGGAGACCACCTCGGTCGCCACCCTCTACGAGCTTGCCTCCGACGACGGCGACGAGCTCCTCGACGGCGGCGGCGCCCGTGCGATGATCGATGCCGCCGAGGGGAAGCGGACCTACGCCGACCCCAACCCGCGCGCGGTGAAGCGGACGATGGTCTTCGGTGAGCCCGAGCTGTCCGGCGAGGGCGCCCAGGTCACCGTCAGGGTCTCGTACACCGCCGAGGACGGCCCCGTCCCCGACGAGTCGATGGTCGTGGTCCTCGTCCGCGAGGACGGCGAGTGGCGCGTCGGGAGCTGGGGGACGGCCGGCGACGGCCGATGATGGAGATATGGAAGCGTTCACCTGTCGGGAGTGCGGCAACCGTCTCTACTTCGAGAACTCGGCATGCGTCTCGTGCGGCACCCGGCTCGCCTACTCCCGCGAGGAGCGCGAGATCGTCCCGGTCTCGCCCGAGGGCAGGTACGTCGACAGCGACGGCTACATCTGGTGGGTCTGCGCCAACACGCTCGAGACGGGATGCACCTGGCTGGCCCGCCTCGAGGGCGGGATCTGCTTCGCCTGCGAGCTGACCCGGACCCGACCGAACGACGCCGCCCCCGAGTTCGTCCAGCAGCAGTACTCCCTCGCCGAGCAGGCGAAACGACACCTCGTCGTCGAGCTCGACAACCTCGGCCTGGAGATCCGCACCAAGGCCGAGGACCCCGTCGAGGGGCTCACCTTCGACCTGCTGGCCAGCGACGGCGTCGCGTCGACCCCGGACGTGGTCATCGGTCACGACGGCGGCGTGATCACGATCGACCTGGCCGAGTCCGACGACGCCTACCGTGAGCATGTCCGGGCCACCCTCGACGAGCCCTACCGCACCCTGCTGGGCCACTTCCGCCACGAGGTCGGCCACTACTACGAGTGGCAGCTGGTCCGGGGGCCCGAGCTGATGGAGCGGTGCACCGAGGTCTTCGGCGACGAGTCGGTCTCCTACGAGGAGTCGCTGCAGCGCCACTACTCCGAAGGGCCGCCGGCGGACTGGACCGAGAACTACATCTCCACCTACGCCACCATGCACCCCTTCGAGGACTTCGCCGAGACCTGGGCCCACTACCTGCACATCCGCGACACGCTCGGGTCGGCCGCGGCGTACGGGCTCGCCGACCCGGTGCCCGCCGAGATGCCGTTCCGGCAGGTCGTCACCGACATCTGGGTGCCGCTCTCGGCCGCGCTGAACGTGATCAACCGGTCCATGGGCCACGACGACCTCTACCCCTTCGTGATCCCGCCGGCGGTCCTGGACAAGCTCGACTTCGTGGCCTCGTTGGTGCGCGACGCGGGCTGAGCCGCGGGCCGATTCCGGCGGACGATGCGTATCGGCACTCTATGCTCCGGAGCATGACCGAAACCGCCGTCGTCCCCGACGCCAAGGAGCGCGCCCTCCCCGAGTCGGAACGACTGTGGACGTCAGCGACCGTGATCACGTTCGTCCGCACCATCGCGGCGGTGGTGCTGGCGGCGAGCGCCGCGTATCAGGAGAGCCTGAAGCTCCTGGTCATCGCGCTGGTCGTCTACTGGGTCGGGGACAGCCTCGACGGGGCGGTCGCCCGATGGCGCGATGAGGAGACGCGGATCGGTGGGGTGCTCGACATCTTCTCCGACCGTCTCTGTGCGGCGGCGTTCTACGTCGGGCTGGCGTTCCTGCAGCCGGACCTGTCGCCGGCGATCTTCGTCTACCTGGTGGAGTTCATGGTGATCGACTGCTTCCTCTCGATCTCCTACCTGGCGTGGCCGATCAAGAGCCCGAACTACTTCTACGTCATCGACCGGACGCTGTGGCGGTGGAACTGGTCCCATCCGGGCAAGGCGGTCAACTCGGGGCTCTTCGCGATCCTGCTGCTGGTCACCGGCTGGATGTGGGTGGGGCTGGCGATCGCCACGGCGCTGCTGGTCATGAAGTGCGTCTCGCTGGGACGGCTGCTCAGGATCGGCCTGCCCGTGCCTCGATGAGACTTCTGATCGGCACGCTCCTCTTCTGTCTCGGCTCGGCGCTCATCCCGGTGATGAACGCCGAGGCGTACCTGTCCGTCGTCGCCCAGAAGTCCGACTGGTGGCCGGCGCTGCTCGGGCTCGTCGCCGGACTCGGCCAGACCGGTGGCAAGGTGGTCTGGTACTACGCCGGCCGTGGGTCGACCAACATCCCCTGGATCAGGAAGAAGCTCGAGTCGCCCAAGTGGCAGGACTCCTACGACCGTTGGTACGCCCGGACCTCAGGGCGCCCTGCTCTGGCCACCGCACTCCTGGCCGCCTCGGGCCTCTCCGGCTTTCCGCCGCTCGCGGTGATGGCGGTGCTGTTCGGCGCCCTGCGGTTCAACCTGCCGATCTTCACGCTCACGGTGCTCATCTCCCGCGCGCTGCGGTTCTGGGTGATCCTGGAGGCCGCGGGCCTCGCCTGGAGATTCCTCTGATCCGCTTCAGGATTCAACCACCACGTAGGGTGAGCCCATGCAGGAGAAGGCGACGTACGTCCAGCCAGGCAACGAGTTCAACCGGGACATGAACTACATCCCGGACCGGATCACGCGAGACGCACGGACACCCGAGTTCGGTCCGACCGACGTGCCGTTGTGGCCGGTCGAGCCGGGCCGCTACCGGCTGATCGCGGCCGCCGCCTGCCCGTGGGCCAACCGGGCGATCATCGTCCGCAACCTGCTCGGCCTCCAGGACGTCATCTCCCTCGGCCTCGCCGGACCGACGCACGACGCCCGGTCGTGGACCTTCGACCTCGACCCCGGCGGCGTCGACCCGGTGCTCGGCATCGAGCGGCTGCAGCAGGCCTACTTCAAGCGCTACCCCGACTACCCGCGCGGCATCACGGTGCCGGCGATCGTCGAGGAGGCCTCCGGCGAGGTCGTCACCAACGACTTCCCGTGGATCACCCACGACTTCTTCCACGAGTGGACCGACTTCTTCGCCGACGACGCGCCCGACCTGTGGCCGCGGGCGCTCCGCGAGGAGATGGACGAGGTCAACCAGCGGGTCTTCACCGAGGTCAACAACGGGGTCTACCGGTGTGGCTTCGCCGGCTCCCAGGAGGCGTACGACGCGGCGTACTCACGTCTCTTCGCCGCCCTCGACTGGCTCGAGGAGCGGCTCTCGGGACAGCGCTACCTGGTCGGCAACCAGCTCACCGAGTCCGACATCCGGCTCTTCACGACACTGGCCCGCTTCGACGCGGTCTACCACGGCCACTTCAAGTGCAACCGGCAGAAGCTCGTCGAGCTCCCCGCTCTGTGGGCCTACGCGCGCGACCTCTACCAGACCCCCGGGATCGGCGAGACGCTCGACTTCGAGCAGATCAAGCAGCACTACTACATCGTGCACACCGACCTGAACCCCACGCAGATCGTCCCCGCGGGCCCCGACCTCTCGGGCTGGGACGAGGCGCACGGGCGCGAGTCGCTCGGCTGAAAGAAACTTTTCTTTCAGCCGACGTAGTTGGTGCGCTGACGCTGTCTCGCGGCGCCGACCGCGCTGAAGTACGCCGAGGACGGCCGCAGCCACAGCAGCACCAGGATCGCGACCACCAGGAGCGGGTCGAGGACAGTGAGCACGACGTTGCCGGCCGACGTCGGCATGGTGGCGCCGCCGAGCGCGGCGTTGCCGGCGACGTTGGCCAAGCTCGACATGCTCCCGGCGAGCGAGAGCGCGCCGAGAATGGTGGCGACGATGCGTGCCCAGTGACGGCCCTTCCCGTTCATGACCGCCATCCAGATCCACAGGCCGAGGGTGATCAGTGCCAGGACCGCGCCGCCGATCTGGATGATCGGGACGAACACGTCCGCCATCTCCCTCGCGTCGAGGACGGACGGGTCGTACGTCGGCTGCTTCTCCATCTCCGTCACCAGCAGCGACTTCATCTCGGTGGTGTCCATGGTGAGCAGGAAGACCGCCGAGACGATGCTCAGCAGGCCGCCGATCCACATGCCGATGACGGCGTACGTCAGTGTCTTCGGCCGCTCGGTGGGAGCCGCGGGTGGGGCGGCGGGGGCCGGATAAGGCTGCTGGTAGCCGTAGGGATCGGACATCTGCGCCTCCGTGGCCGGGTGTGGGGCTGTGACTCTAGCCACGGGCCGTCGCACCGACCACCACAATTCCTCGCGGCCGAGTACCTTGGTGAGTGCCACGTGTCGCGGGTCACAAGTCCGTGCGCGGGCGTGTGCCAGCGGTGGCAACCCCACCCCGTGTGAAGGAAGCGTGATGACTGAATTTCTGGATCCGAGTCCCAGCCACACCGACATGGTGCAGCTGTTGAACCCTGAGGGAGAACGGGTCTCGCACCCGGACTTCGAGTTCTCACCCGACCGACCCGAGGACGAGGCCGTGCGCGGCTTCTACCGCGACATGGTGCTGACCCGCCGCCTCGACGTCGAGGCCACCGCGCTGCAGCGCCACGGGGAGCTGGGCCTATGGGCGCAGCTGCTGGGCCAGGAGGCGGCGCAGATCGGCGCGGCTCGTGCGCTCGCACCCCAGGACTTCGTCTTCCCGACCTACCGCGAGCACGGCGTGGCCTGGTGCCGCGACGTCGACCCGATGCAGCTGCTCGGGCTCTTCCGGGGCACCGACCAGGGTGGCTGGGACCCGAACGAGCACAACTTCGGGCTCTACACGATCGTCATCGGCGCCCAGACGCTGCACGCGACCGGCTATGCGATGGGCGTGCAGATGGACGGCCTCGTCGGCACCGGCGACCCGACCCGCGACACGGCGGTCGTGGCCCACTTCGGCGACGGCGCCTCCTCCCAGGGCGACGTCAACGAGGCGATGGTCTTCGCCGCCTCCTACAACGCCCCGGTGGTCTTCTTCTGCCAGAACAACCAGTGGGCCATCTCCGAGCCGGTCGAGCAGATGGTCAAGGTGCCGCTCTACAAGCGCGCCCAGGGCTTCGGCTTCCCCGGCATCCGCGTGGACGGCAACGACGTGCTGGCGACGTACGAGGTGATGAAGTCGGCGCTCAAGCGGGCCCGTGAGGGCGGTGGGCCGACGATGATCGAGGCCTACACCTACCGGATGGGTGCCCACACGACCACCGACGACCCGACCCGCTACCGGGTCTCCGACGAGGTCGAGGCGTGGAAGCTCAAGGACCCGATCGCCCGCGTCGAGGCCTACCTGCGCCGCGGCGGCGGCGCCTCGACCTCCTTCTTCGCCAAGGTGGAGGCCGAGGCCGAGGAGTTCGGCGAGCGCCTGCGCGCCGGGATCCACGCCCTGCCCGAGCCCGATCCCGTACGCCTCTTCGACAACGTCTACACCGAGCTGCCGCCGGAGCTGCGCGAGCAGCGTGACGGCTATGCGGCGTACCTCTCCTCCTTCGACCTCGAGGGGGCCTCGCGATGAAGATGACGCTGGCCAAAGCGCTCAATGCCGGGCTCCGGCGGGCGATGGAGGACGACGACAAGGTCGTCCTGATGGGGGAGGACATCGGCCGGCTCGGCGGTGTCTTCCGGATCACCGACGGGCTGCAGAAGGACTTCGGCGAGGCGCGGGTCGTCGACACCCCGCTGGCGGAGTCGGGGATCGTGGGCACGGCGGTCGGGCTCGCGCTGCGGGGCTACCGGCCGGTGGTGGAGATCCAGTTCGACGGGTTCGTCTACCCGGCCTACGACCAGATCGTGTCGCAGGTGGCGAAGTTCCACTATCGAAGTGGTGGCCGGGTCGCGATGCCGATGGTCATCCGGATCCCGTTCGGCGGCGGCATCGGGGCGGTGGAGCACCACAGCGAGTCGCCAGAGTCGCAGTTCGCGCACACCCCCGGCCTCAAGGTGGTGGCCTGCGCGGACCCGGTCGACGCCTACTGGATGATCCAGCAGGCGATCGCGCATCCGGACCCGGTGATCTTCCTGGAGCCGAAGCGGCTCTACCACTCGACCAAGGCCGATGTCGACGTCGACGGGTCGCCCGGCCCGCTATTCGCCTCGCAGGTCGTGCGGACCGGCACGGACCTGACCATGCTCGCCTACGGACCCACCGTGAAGACCGCGCTGACCGCCGCCGAGGCGGCCGCGGGGGAGGGCAAGTCGGTCGAGGTGATCGACCTGCGGACGCTCTCGCCGCTCGACATGGCTCCGGTCTACGAGTCGGTGCGGCGTACGGGGCGTGCGGTCGTCGTCCACGAGGCCCACGTCAACCTCGGCCTCGGCGCCGAGCTCGCCGCCCGGATCACCGAACACTGCTTCCACTCCCTGGAGGCACCGGTCCTGCGCGTCGGCGGCTTCGACACGCCCTACCCGCCGGCGCGGGCCGAGGAGTACTACCTCCCCGACCTCGACCGGGTCCTCGATGCCGTCGACAGGAGCCTCGCATGGTGAACGAGTTCAAGCTTCCCGACGTCGGCGAAGGCCTCACCGAGGCCGAGATCGTCGAGTGGCACGTCGCCGTCGGCGACGTCATCAAGGTCAACGACCCCGTCTGCGACATCGAGACCGCCAAGTCGGTCGTCGAGCTCCCGTCGCCTTACGCGGGGGTCGTCCAGGAGCTTCTCGTCGAGGTCGGCACCGAGGTCCAGGTCGGCACCCCGATCATCCGTATCGGCGACTCCGTCGAGGCGTCAGCCCCGTCGCCCGAGCCCGCCGAACCTTCGTCGGTCGAGCCCGCCCAGCCCCCGTCGGTCGAGCCCGCGAGCGCAGCGAGCGGTGTCGAGACCAACACGGTCGCTCCCGACGACGACAAGCCCCTCAACCTGGTCGGCTACGGCGCCCGGGAAGAGACCGCGGTACGCCGCTCCCGCTCGATGTCCGCACCGGTTGCCGCTGCGGCAAATGGTGTCCTTGCCAAGCCGACCGCTCGAAAGGCTGCCCGGGACCGCGGGATAGATCTGTCCAGCGTCACGCCCGCTCGGGCAGACGGCGTGATCACCACTGCGGACCTCGACTCCGTCGGTTCCGACACGCGCTCCTTCGCACCTCAGGAGCCAGGCTCCACCAGCGGTGGTGAGCGTCGCGAGCCGATCAAGGGCCTGCGCAAGCAGATGGGCCAGGCGATGGTCGACTCGGCGTTCACGCTGCCGCATGTGACCATCTGGACGACGATCGACGTGACCCGTACCTCCGAGCTGGTCGCCGGTCTCAAGGCCAACCGCGACTTCGCCGAGGTCCGCGTCAGCCCTCTGCTGGTCGTGGCCAAGGCGACGCTGCTGGCGATGCGGCGTACGCCGATCATCAACTCCTGGTGGGACGACGCCGCTCAGGAGATCGTCTTCAAGGAGTACGTCAACCTCGGCATCGCGGCGGCCACCCCCAGGGGCCTCCAGGTGCCGAACGTGAAGGGCGCCGACCGGATGTCTCTGGTCGAGCTCGGCGCCGCGATCAACGAGCTCACCGATGTCGCCCGCACGGGAAAGACGCCGCCGGCCGACCAGGCCGGCGGGACGTTCACGATCACCAACATCGGTCCGTTCGGCATCGACGGCGGCGCCCCGATCATCAACCCGGGCGAGTCCGCGATCCTCTCCGTCGGTGCGATCAAGCGACAGCCCTGGGTGGTCGGCGAAGGTGACGACGAGCGCATCGAGCCCCGCGACGTCTGCACCCTCGCGCTCAGCTTCGACCACCGCCACATCGACGGCGAGGCCGGCTCCCGCTTCCTCGCCGACGTGGCCAGGATCGTCGGAGACCCGAGCACGGCCCTGTTGTTCTGACCCGTTCGACAATCGCCCCACAGAACGCCAATTCGCTACCTCGAGGGGTATCGGATCTGGCACCATCCTCAGGCCCGCGCTGACGCGGGCCTGAGGATCTTCTGGAGGCAGGAATGGTGCTCCTGACGGGGCGCACGCTGCTTGCCGGGATCGTCGCGATGGCCGCCTCGGCGACCGTTCTCGTGGCGAGTCCCGCGAGCGCGGCGACAACATCCACCGGCGTACGCTGCACGATCGTCGGTACGTCCGGAGGTGATGTCCTGAAGGGAACCTCCCGGCGCGACGTCATCTGCGGCCGGGGTGGCGGCGACATCATCTACGGCAAGGGCGGCGACGATCTGATCGATGCCGGGTCGGGCGGAGATCACATCTACGCCAGCTACGGCGCCGATCGCGTCCTCGCCGGGAGCGGCGAGGACTGGATCCACGGTGGTGGCGGCCCGGACAGCCTCAACGGCGGCACCGGGCAGGACAACATCTGGGGCGAGGACGGCGGTGACGTCATCTCGGGTGGCGATCACTTCGACGTGATCTCCGGCGGAGCCGGCGCGGACCGCATCTACGGCGGCGGTGCCGGAGACAGCATCAGCGGCGGGACGAGCGGAGACACCATCTCCGGAGGTGCCGGAGCCGACTCCGTCAGCGGCGGCGACGGCAACGACTCGATCTCCGGTGGAGACGGCAACGACCGGCTCGCCGGCAACAACGGCGACGACCAGCTCCATGGGAACAACCACTTGGACACCATCAGTGGAGGCCCGGGTCAGGACCGGCTCTGGGGCGACGGTGGAGCTGACACTCTCAACGGTGGAGATGGCAACGACAGACTGGTGGGTGGTGCCGGGTTGGACGAGGTCCACGGCAACGCCGGCACCAACACCTGCTACTACGACATCTACGACATCTTGAGCGGCTGTGGCTACGACAAGGCTCCGCCGAGCATCGTGTCCGTCTCGGCCACTCCGTCGACCGTCGACACCACCTCTGCGGACGCGAAGGTCAGGGTGCGGGTGCACGCGAAGGACGACCTCAGCGGCGTCAAACGGATCCAGGGCCATTTCGTGGCCTCGTCCGTCAATGGCTCCATCTACATGGCCACCATGTCACTCGTGTCTGGCGGCACCCGAGACGGATGGTGGGAGTACATCCTCACCGTTCCCCGATTTACGCCTGCCGGGCCCATGGAACTGCAGTTGTGGGTCATGGATCGCCACGGGCGTGAGGTCGGGCTCACTCGCGACATCCTGACCATCACGAACACCGACCCTGACTCCGATGTGCCCACGGTGAGCATCTCAGCGCTCACGCCGCCGAGCATCGATGTCAGGACGGCATCGAAGACGGTCAAGGTGTCGGCCCGGGTCCGTGATGCCAAGTCCGGAGTGGATAGTGTCAGTATCTGCCTTAAACGACCGGGAACTTCCGCGCCATCGGATCCTTTTTACATCAGCGTTGCCTGTGAAGAGTCGGTCACGCGTACGTCGGGGACGGTTCGAGACGGAGTCTGGACCACGTACCTCACGATTCCGAAGGGATCGGTCGGCGGTGTCTACAACCTCGATGTCTACGTCGAGGACCGCATTGGCAACGTTGCCGATTGGATGGGCCCGGAGGCGTACACGCAGTTCGTGAACAGCGGCGGGAGCTGGCCCGTCGAGGTGTACGAGCTCAACGCTGCGATGAGCCGACTCCAGGTGCAGGGCACCGCCGGGTAGTTCGGACCTGCCGAGACGTCAGCAACGCCGGTCGAGTGTGCACCTTGGTGCCCACTCGACCGGCGTACGTGACTTCTCGGCAGGTCAGCCGTGGATGTCGCGGCGGCGGAAGCCGACCATGGACACCAGGAGCAGCGCGGCCGCGACGGCGCAGAGGCCGAGGGTGTGGCTGAGGGGCTGCGGCTCGAGCATGGTGTTCTCGATCCACCAGAACGGGGACAGGCCGCGTACCCAGTCGGGGAGATCGAGCACGTCGGCCAGGATGAGCACCAGGAACATCCAGCCGAAGACGGCCCAGCAGACCGCGCCGGCCGCCTGCGGCACCCAGGCGTAGAGGGCCAGCGCGAGCGTGACGATCACCAGGACCGCGGGGACGTAGGCCAGGGCGAGCACGGTGAAGTCACCGAAACCGACCTCGTCGACGCCGGTGGCAGCAGCACCCAGTCCCATCGCCCAGATCCCGGAGACCAGCACGACCAGTGATCCGAGTGCGGCGATGAGAGTGTTCGACAGCAGCCAGCGAAGCCTGCCGAGGGGCTTGGCCAGCACCAGGGCAGTCCGGGTGGCGTCCTCCTCCGCCTTGACCCGCAGGGTCATGATGATCGCGTACGCGGCGGCGCCGAAGGCGGAGTAGGCGGCGATGAACGCGGCGAAGGTCTTGATCATGTCCTCCGCGCCGCCCTTGACGAGTTCGGCGTAGATCGGGTTGTCGCCGACGGCCTCCAGCATGTTCGGGACCTCGCTCAGGATCGAGCCGGTCGCGAACCACATCAGCCCGAGTCCTACGGCGGTCCAGAACAGGCCGGTACGCTGCCGCACCCAGGCCAGGGCAACCGGCCCGCTGAGCAGCGGCGAGGCGTCGGCCCGCCCGCGGCGTACCTTCACCATGCCGGCGCCGAAGTCACGGTGGGAGCCGAGGAAGGCGGCGACCGCGAGCAGCGCCAGCGCGACGGCCGCGGCGATCCCCAGGGGCCAGACCCGGGTGTCCACGAACACCCTCGTCTGGTGCACCCAGGCGATGGGGGAGAGCCAGGACAGCGGGCTGCCCAGGGGCTCCTGGATGTCGCCGACGACCCGCGCGACGTAGGTGGCGCCGAGGACGGCGAAGGCCATGCCCATCGCGCCGCCGCTGCTCTCGGAGAGCTGGGAGGTCACCAGCGCGACGGCTCCGTAGACCAGCGCCGCCAGGGCGATCCCGAAGGACATCACCGCCGAGTCGACCGGGTCCAGGCCCATCGCGACCAGCGCCAGCAGGCCGACGGTGGCGATGACCAGGTTGGTCAGCGCGACCTCGACGATGACCGCGAGGGAGGGGGCGTGGCGGCCGAGCACGCCGGCGCGCATCAGCTCCGATCGGCCCGACTCCTCCTCGGAGCGGGTGTGGCGGACGACCTGCAGGATCGTCATGACGGCGAGAGCGACGACCATCCACAGGATGAGCTCGTTGGCGACCGCAGCGCCCATCGTGTAGTCGTCGAGGCCGTAGCCGGGGCCGGCCATCGCGATCATCGCGGGGCTGCTCAGGGTCACCGCGCGCGCGGCCCGCGCCTCGGGGTCGTCGTTCAGCACCGCGTACTCGCCGCCGGGCGCCAACGAGACCAGGTAGAGGATCGCGACGATCAGGGTCCACACCGCGATCCGCACCCGGTCGCGTCGGAGCATGAAGCCGATCAGGTGCCCGGTGCCGGTGAAGGAGTCCAGGAGTCCCGCCTTCGGGACTGTGGCCGTGGCTGCCGCGCTCACTTCGCGTCCTCGGTCTCGGTCTCGGCGATCACGTCGCCGTAGTGGCGCATGAACAGCTCCTCCAGCGAGGGAGGCGTGATGGTCAGACCGTGCACGTCGAGCGTGGTGAGCGTCTTGAGCACCTCGCCGACGGAGGCGTTGTCGACGTCGAAGGCCACCCGGGTCCCGGCGCCGTTGGGGTTGATGACCAGGTCGTTGACCGCCGAGATCGTACGCAGCCTCGATGCGTCCCCGCCGACGGTGGCGACGACGGAGGAGCGGGTCAGGTGGCGCAGCTCCTCGAGCGTGCCGGACTCGACGGCGACCCCGGCACGGATGATCGTGACGGTGTCACAGACCTTCTCGACCTCGCTGAGGATGTGGCTGGAGAGCAGCACCGACGATCCCGCGGCCTTGGCCTCGCGGGCGTACTCGGTGAAGACGGCCTCCATCAGCGGGTCGAGGCCGGAGGTGGGCTCGTCGAAGATGTAGAGGTCGGACTCGTCGAGGAACGCGGCGACCAGGGCGACCTTCTGCCGGTTGCCCTTGGAGTAGGTGCGCGCCTTCTTGGTCGGGTCGAGGTCGAACCGCTCCAGCAGCTCGGCCTTCCGCGCCTTGCGCTTGGCCTTGTCGCCGCCCGGCTTGAGCCGGGTGAGGTAGTCGATGCACTCGCCGCCCGACAGGTTCGGCCACAGGTTGACGTCGCCGGGGACGTACGAGATCCGCTTGTGCAGCTCGACCGCGTCCCGCCAGACGTCGCCGCCGAAGAGGCGGGCGGTGCCGGCGTCGGCGCGCAGGAGCCCGAGCAGGACCTTGATGGTGGTGGACTTGCCGGCGCCGTTGGGGCCGAGGAAGCCGGCCACCTGGCCGTGCTCGACGGTCAGGTCGAGGCCGTCGAGGGCCTTGAAGGAACCGAAGGACTTGTGCAGGCCCGCGATCTCGACCGCGGGGATGGTGTCGGACATGGGAACTCGCTTCCGCGTTGGGAGGGTAGGAGGACGTACGCCGACCGGCCTGGCGTCATGCGGACGGGGGCTCGGTCGCGGCGTCCTGCGGCGGGTCCGGGACGTAGAGCAGGTATTCGTCGAGCATGCGGCGGGTGGTGAAGAAGCCCTCGGTGTAGAGCTCGATCATCGGCAGGTAGGTGGTCGCCAGGAAGCTGCGCACCAGACCGCTGATGTCGCTCGGGTCCTCGGGCGGGTCGAGGGTGATCTCGAGCATGAGCGTGCCGAGGGCGGACAGGACGAGATAGCGGGCACGGGCCGCCTCGTCCCGGCTGGGCTTGACCAGGCCCGCCTCGACGCCGTGCTTGGTGTAGCCGACGGCGTCCTCGACCATCTGCTCGATGAACGTGCGCCCGACCGGCCCGCCGTCCTGCAGCGAGCGGAGTACGTAGCCGAGCATCGGTGCGTACTCGTCCGCGGCGGCGAACCGGTGCAGGATGCTCTGACCCGAGGCGAGCTCGTCGATCGTGGCGTTCTTCGACGAGCGGATCTCGGCGAGCACCGTCTCGTCGCACTCGGCGTGCAGCTCGTCCTTGGAGCCGAAGTGGTGGATCACCAGGGCCGGGCTGACTCCGGCATCGGTCGCGATCGAGCGGACCGAGGCGCCGAAACCGTCCCGCGCGAACCGCAGCACCGCCGCATCGCGGATCCGCTCACGGGTCGTCTGGTCGGCAGGGGCTGAACGCATGTTTAATGCTAAACACGTGTTCAGTCGGAGCGCAAGGGTAAATGCCGAAGCCGGCGCGCGGCGGCGTGTCGGTCGCGCCGATCAGCCTGCGTAGCGAGCGGCGCGGGCGGTCGGTTCGCCCGGGCCGGAGGCGAGCAATGCGAGCAGCTCGTCCTCCAGGATCGCTCCGACGCGGCGACAGAATGCCTCCGGCTCGTCGGCGGCATCGGGGGACTCCGCGACGATCCGGTCGACCACGCCGATCTGCCGGAGGTTCACGGCGAGGACCCGCTGCGCCTCGGCCATCTCGGCGGCGTGGTCGGAGTCGCCGTGCACGATCGCGCTCGCGCCCTCGGGCGGAAGCGGGGAGAGCCAGGCGTGCTGGGCCGCGACCACCCGGTCGGCGGGGAGGAAGGCGAGGGCACCGCCGCCGTTGCCCTCGCCCAGCATCAGGCTGAGCGTCGGGGTCTCGACGTTGACGAGAGTCCCCAACGTACGCGCGATCTCGCCGGCGATGCCGCCGTTCTCCGCCTCGGGGGAGAGGGCGGCCCCGGGGGTGTCGATGACCGTGACGACGGGGAGCCCGAGCCCGGCGGCGAGCTTCATCCCGCGCTGTGCCTCGCGCAGCCCCTCCGGCCCGAGCGGCTGATGAGCCTGCTCGCGCCGATCCTGGGCCAGCACCAGGCACGGCGCCGACCCGAACCGCGCCAGCGCGATGATCAGGCCAGGATCGCGCTCGCCCTGCCCGGTGCCGTTGAGGGGTACGACGTCCGAGGCTGCGATCCGGAGCAGCGCCCGTGCCCCTGGCCGGTCGGTACGCCGGGACCGGGTGATCGCGTCCCAGGTGTCGACCGCCGAGAAGTCACCCCCGTCGGTCGAGGCGTCATCCGCTGACGTCTCGGCCGACGTACGTGACGCCTCGGCCTGCGTCGCTGACTTCTCGGGGCGCAGGGCCAGGATGCCCAGGACTCGGTCGACGAGCCCGGCGAGCTCGTCGGGAGGTACGACGCCGTCGACGAGCCCGTGGGCGAAGAGGTTCTCCGCGACCTGGACGCCGGAGGGGAAGGGGCGGCCGTTGAGGACCTCGTAGACCTTCGGGCCGAGGAAGCCGAGGAGCGCTCCGGGCTCGGCGACGGTGACGTGGCCGAGCGATCCCCACGAGGCCATCACGCCGCCGGTGGTGGGATGGCGCAGGTAGACGAGGTAGGGGAGGCCGGTGGCCTTGTGGCGGGTGACCGCCTCGGCGATGCGCACCATCTGCACGAACGCCGGTGTGCCTTCCTGCATCCGGGTCCCGCCCGAGGCCGGGCCGGCCAGCAGCGGCAGACCTTCGCGCGTCGCCCGCTCCACGGCCGCGATCAGTCGATCGGCCGACGTGCGCCCGATCGACCCGGCCAGGAACCGGAACTCCGAGAGCACCACGGCCACCCGGCGCCCGGCGATCCGGGCCTCCCCGGTGACCACCGACTCGTCCGTCCCGGCTCGCTCCCGGGCTTTCGCCAGGTCGGCCGCGTACGCCTCGGGGAGATCGCCGTACGTCGGCGGGGTGTCCCAGGACGTCCAGGTCCCGGCGTCGAGGACGAGATCGATCAGCTCGGCAGAGGTCAGGCCCATGCCGGGACCATACCCCGAGTTGGCTCATTGGCTGAGCCTCTGTCCGCCGATGGACACCGCCCGGCATAGTCCATAAAGACCATTAACATTCATGGGAACGCCTGATGAAGGAGTCCGGAATGACCGACCCCCACGCCCCCGAGTTCCTCTGGTACCTCCCCAACTTCGTCGAGGCCGGCCACCGCGGCGACACCGCATCGCCGGAGGACGGCTACGGCACCCTCGACTACCAGGTCGGCCTCGCCGAGGCGGTCGAGGACGCCGGCTGGACCGGTGCCCTGCTCGGCACCAGCTGGGGGAGGCCCGACACCTTCACCGTCGCGACCGCCCTGGCCGCGCGGACCACGACCTTCGAGCCGCTCATCGCGATCCGCCCGGGCTACTGGCGCCCGGCCAACTTCGCCACCGCGGCCGCGACGCTGGACCAGCTCAGCCAGGGTCGGGTGCGGGTCAACATCGTCTCCGGTCAGGACGACCTGGCCGCCTACGGCGACCGCGAGGACTCGCGCGCGGCTCGCTACGCGCGGACCAAGGAGTTCATGCGCCTGGTGCGGCGGCTGTGGACCGAGGAGGGCGTCACCTTCGACGGCGACCACTTCCAGGTCACCGGATCGACCATCACCCCGCGCCCCTACGCGACGGCCGGCCGCCCGCACCCCCGGCTCTACTTCGGCGGCGCCTCCCCGGAGGCCGAGGCGGTGGCCGCGACCGAGGCCGACGTCCAGCTCTTCTGGGGTGAGCCGCTGGACGGCATCGCCGAGCGGGTCGAGCGCCTGCGCGGCCTGGAGCAGTCACTCGACCGCGACCTCGAGCCGCTCGAGTTCGGGCTGAGGATCACCACGCTGATCCGCGAGACCCGCGAGGAGGCCTGGCGCGACGCGGAGGAGAAGGTGCGCCGGATGGCCGACAACGTCGGCGACCGCGAGTTCCGGCGCAGCGGCCGGGCAGCGGTGGGGCAGAGCCGCCTCCTCGACCTCGCCGACCGTGGCGACGTGCTCGACGACTGCCTCTACACCGCCCCGGGACGCTATGGCGGAGGTGGCGCCGGAACCACTTGGCTGGTCGGCTCCGCGGACGACGTCGCCGCCGCGCTGAGTCGCTACCAGGAGCTCGGCGTGACCCACTTCGTCCTCTCGGACACGCCCTACCGGACCGAGGTCGCCAGGGTCGGCGAGGCGCTGATCCCGAGGCTCCGAGACACGGCCCCGGTCGCGCTAACGGGTCCAAACGGCGTACGTCGGGCGTAGTTAACCGGAAAGACACGCTCCTGACCTGGGAAAACCGTTGGTAGGTGGAGGGTGTTCGCACTATTCTGGTAGCACCCGGCCCCACCGCCGGGCAAATTCACCTGACCTCTTTGAAGGGCCGACGCATGAGCACGCAGCACAGGACCACCGCCCCGGCGGCCTGGTCGCTGACCGCTGCGCACGAGCGCGACCCTCATGCCCGCGGGAGCCGACAGTGACCTGGGTGCATAGCTGCACCGGATCACTCCGGGCCGCTCCTGCGAGACATGTCTGTCTCGTCGGGGCGGCCCTTTTTGTTCAGTCCGGTGTTCCCGTCCGATCTGCACGCGATCTCTATCCGACTCTCCTGGGAGGTAACCGAGTATGACCACGACCATGGGCGCCGTGACCCTGTATAACGCCTCCTTCGAGCCGCTCGGAAGGGTCTCGTTCAAGCACGCCGTGCGGATGCTGTTCCGTGAGGTGGCGGTGGTTCACGAGCAACAGGGCGACAAGATGATCGGGCCACATCCATGGCCCAAGGCGGTGCGGCTGGTCCGCTACATCGCCATGCATTGGATGTACCGGCCGGCCGGCTACTCCCGCGAGGGAGTGCTCAAGCGCGACCAGCATCGTTGTGCCTACTGCGGCGGCCAGGCCCGCACCATCGACCACCTGCTGCCACAGTCGCGCGGCGGCAGATGGACGTGGATGAACACGGTGGCGGCATGCGGCAGGTGCAACGGCCGCAAGGGCAACCGCACCCCTGAGGAGGCCCACATGGTCCTCCGCATCGAGCCGTACGTCCCGACCCGTGCTCAGCTTGCTGCCATCATCTGACCCGCCGAGAGGTCAGTTTTCGGTGCCGAACGCTCCGGAAACTGACCTCTCGATGGCAGAAATTGACCCTTCGGCGTCAGAATGTGACTTCTCGGCGAGGAAAACGTCGTGTCGACTTGACGCATCATTAATAAGTACGATGGACTAACAAACATGTCCAAGGCGAGACGGCGTACGTTGCGGCCGATCGGGAAGCTGCTGCAGGAGGATGCGCGGCGGCATCACCGATCCCTGGTGCTCCAGCACCTCTTCGCGGTGGGTCCGGCGAGCCGCGCCGACCTGGCTCGAGCCTCCGGTCTGACCCGCGCGACGGTCTCCGATCTGGTGGGCAGCCTGCTCGAGGACGGGCTCGTCGAGGAGCTCGGTGCCCCGGTGGAGAGCCGGGTCGGGAAGCCGCCGATGCTGGTCGGGCTCGCCGCCGACGCCACCCACATCGTGGCCATCGACGTCTCCGGCGACGACCAGGTCGCCGGTGCCGTGCTCAACCTGACCGGCGACGTCATCCACCGCACCACCAGGTGCCGGGAGGGCCGCACCGGGAGCGAGGCCGTACGTCTGGTGAAGCAGCTGGTCACCGATCTGATCGCGAGCACCGACCGGCCGATCCTCGGCATCGGGATCGGCAGCCCCGGTGTCGTCGCGGCCGACGGCACCGTGGTCGCCGCACCCAACCTCGGCTGGACCGACGTCGCCCTGGCCGAGCAGGTGCGCCGCGAGACCGGCCGACCGACGTACGTCGCCAACGACGCCAACACCGCGGTGCTGGGGGAGTACACCTTCGGCCAGTCCGGCGACGGCGGCCTGATGCTCGTGCGGGTCGGCACCGGTGTGGGTGCGGGCCTGGTGCTCGAGGGGGCGCTGCTGCACGGGTTCGTCGACGCCGCCGGTGAGGTCGGGCACGTGACCGTCGACCCCGAGGGGCCGCTGTGCGCGTGCGGCCGCCAGGGCTGCCTGGAGACCTTCCTCGCGGTGCCGCGCCTGCGGGAGCGCCTCGAGACAGCCCACGACGACGCGCTCGTGGAAGCCGGCGGACATCTTGGAAAGGCATTGGCCCCTGTGGTCGGAACCCTCAATCTTCACGAGCTGGTCCTCTCCGGGCCGGCCGACCTCCTGGACGGACCGCTGCGCGAGACCGCCGACCGGATCATCCGCGAGCGGACGATGCCGGTCAGCGGCGAGCCGCTGGAGTTCCGTACGTCGACGCTCGGCGAGGACGTCGTCATCGTCGGCGCCGCGGTGCTCGTCCTCGCCGGCGAGCTGGGAGTGTCGTGATGACCTCCCCGACCGCAGTCGAGACCCTGGCGCTGCGCGTGCAGGTCTCCGCCTTCGCCGGCCCCACCCTGCCCGTCGGCTACGCCGAGCTGCTCCGCGAGGGCCTGGGCGGCATCTGTCTGTTCGGGACCAACACAGCCGGCCCCGACACCGACCCCGGTGAGGATTCCGTACGCCGCCTGGCGGCCGAGATCAGGTCCGCCTCCGCTGAGGGCGGCTGGGCGCCGGTGATCACCATCGACGAGGAGGGTGGGGACGTCACCCGGCTCGAGGCGCTCACCGGCTCCTCGGTGCTCGGCGCCGCCGCCCTCGGGGCGGCCGACGACCTGGCGCTGACCGAGGAGACCGGCCGGGCGATCGGGGTGCGGCTGGCGCGCGCCGGCATCAACCTCGACCTGGCTCCCGTCGCCGACGTGAACTCCAACCCCGACAACCCGGTGATCGCGACCCGGTCGTTCTCCCACGACGCCGGCGTGGCCGCCAAGCACGTGGCCGCCTGGGTGCGGGGCCTGGAGTCGACCGGCGTCGCCGCCTGCGTCAAGCACTTCCCGGGCCACGGTGACACCGGCCAGGACAGCCACGTCTCCCTCCCCGTCCTCGACGCCTCGCTGGACACGCTCCGCGAGCGTGAGCTGGTCCCGTTCCAGGCGGCCGCCGAGGCAGGAGCGGCGTCGGTGATGACCTCCCACATCCTGGTGCCCGCGTTGGACGATGAGCTGCCCGGCACGCTCTCGGCGCCGGTGCTGGGGCTGCTGCGCGAGCTGGGCTACGACGGGCCGATCGTCTCCGACGCCCTCGACATGGCCGGTGCGTCGGCGAGCCGGGGGATCCCGGCCGCCGCGGTGCTCTCGCTCGCGGCAGGTGCCGACCTGCTCATCCTCGGCCCCGAGAAGCCGCCTTCGCTGGTCCGCGACACGACCGCCGCGATCGTGGCCGCGGTCGAGTCCGGTGAGCTGCCGCTGGAGCGGCTCCAGGACGCGGTCGCCCGCGTCGACAGGCTGCTCGCCGACCTCGCCGGTGCGCACCGACCCGGCGCCGCGCTCGACCCCCGGTTCGAGGAGCGCTCGATCGAGGGCGCTCGCCGGGCGCTCGCGGTGGCCAGCGACCTCACCGAGATCCCGGACCTCGCCGGTGCCCGGGTCGTGACCGTCGACACCGAGGCCAACATCGCCGTGGGCGACGTGCCCTGGGGGCTGCCGCCGGACATCGTCATCCGCCCCGGCGACCCGCTCCCGGAGCTCCCCGACGCACCGCTCATCGTGCAGGTGCGCGACGCGCACCGCCGTCCCGAGGTCGGCCGGACCGTCGCCGAGCTGCCGGGAGCCGCGGTGCTGGTGGAGTGGGGGTGGCCCGGGGCGTACGACGGACCGGGGTTGCCACGACTGTGCCCCCAGGGGTTCTCCCTGCCGGGCGTGGCTGCCGTGACCGAGGTGCTGCGACGATCGGGCTGGAGCCGGTGAACGGCGTACGGGTCGGCCTCGACATCGGCGGCACCAAGATCCACGGCATCGCGATCGGTGCGGACGGGGCGGTGCTGGCCGAGGACCGTGCCGCCACCACCCCCGGCGGCGAGGGCGTTGTGAAGAGCGCGGCCGCGGTGGTCGCGAGCCTGCGTGACGCGCTCGACGGCGGCGAGATCTGCTCGATCGGGGTCGGCATCCCCGGCATCGTCGACACCCGCGCCGGCACCGTGAAGCATGCGGTCAACCTGGGCCTGGACGGCGACGCCTTCCCGCTCGCGGAGCTGCTCGGCGCACGTACGGGAGCGGTCGTCACCCTCGAGAACGACACCAACGCGGCCACCCTCGGCGCGCACGCCGTCGAGGACGTCGACGACCTGGTCTACCTCTCGCTCGGCACCGGTCTGGCCGCCGGTCTCTATCTCAGCGGGGCGCTCCGCCGAGGCTTCCACGGCGCCGCCGGAGAGGTCGGGCACCTCCCGGTCGACCCGGAGGGCCCGGTGTGCGGGTGCGGCCAGCGCGGCTGCCTCGAGCTGGTCGCCTCCGGTGCCGCGCTCGCGGCCGCCTGGCCGACGTCCACCGGCCACCCCGCCGCGGCGCTCTTCGCCGCCGCGGCCTCCGGCGACCCGGCGGCCGTCATCGTGCGGGACCGCTTCGCCGACGGCGTCGCTGCCGCCGTACGCGCCCTCGCTCTTGCCGTCGATCCCGAACGCGTCGTCATCGGCGGGGGCGTCGCGGCGGTCGGGGAGCCGCTGCGGGAGGCGATCGCGGTCGCGCTCGCCCGGCAGACCGAGACCTCGCCGTTCCTCGCCTCCCTCGAGCTCGCCTCGCGCCTGCGGGTGGTCTCCGCCGCCCCGGTCGCCGCCATCGGCGCCGCCCTGATCACTCCGATCACCCCGACGAAGGACTGACATGGAAGTAGTTGTCCTCGAGACCCCCGCCGCGGTGGCCGCCCTCGCCGCGGACACGATCGAAGAGGTCGTACGCAGCCGGGCGGCCGCCGGCACCCCGGCCGTGCTGGGGCTCGCCACCGGCTCGACACCGCTGGCGACGTACGAGGAGCTCATCCGGCGCGCCCGGGACGGTCGCGGGCCGTCCTACGACGGCGTGGAGACGTTCAACCTGGACGAGTACGTCGGCCTTCCCGACGGCCACGAGCAGTCCTACCTGGCGACCATCCGGCGCGAGTTCACCGACGCGATCGGCATCCCGCCCGAGCGGGTCCACGGACCCGACCCGACCGAGGAGACCCTGCCGACGGCCGGGGAGCGCTACGAGGCCGCGATCGTGGCCGCGGGCGGCATCGAGGTGCAGATCCTCGGCATCGGCTCCGACGGACACCTGGCCTTCAACGAGCCCGGCTCGTCCCTGGCCTCGCTGACCCGGATCAAGACGCTCACCGCGAGGACGCGCAAGGACAACGCCCGCTTCTTCGGCTCACCAGACGCGGTGCCGCGCCACGTGCTCACCCAGGGCCTCGGCACCATCACCCGAGCCGGCCACCTGCTGCTCCTCGCCACGGGGGAGGGCAAGGCCGAAGCGGTCGCCGCCGCGGTCGAGGGCCCGGTCTCGGCGACCTGTCCGGCCTCGGTCCTGCAGCTCCACGGCCACGTCTCGGTCCTGCTGGACGAGGCCGCGGCCTCCCGGCTCGTACGCCGCGACTACTACCGCGAGGTCTACACCGGGAAGCCCGACTGGCAGGGTCTCTAGAGGGCCTCGCGGAGCCGCTCGGCGGCGGTCTCCGGCGGGATGTCGTTGACCCAGAGCGCGACGCCGGACTCGATGCCGGCGAGGTACTTCAGCCGCCCGGGCGCCCGCCGGATGGTGAAGATCTCGGTGGCCAGGTGCCAGGTGTCCTCGCGGCCGGTGGGGGCCTGCTGCCAGCCGGCGATGTAGGGCACCGGGCCGGCGTCGTCGAGCCCGTCCATCCGTCGCAGGCACTCCTGGTAGAGCGCGGCGAGGTCGTCCATCTCGCCGGCGGTCAGTCCCGGCAGCGAGCCCACGTGGCGCCGCGGCACGACCCGGATCTCGTAGGGCCAGCGGCCGGCATAGGGCACGTACGCCACGAACGACGCGTTCTCCGCCACCACCCGCGACCCGTCGGCGATCTCGTCGGCCAGCACCGCGCACTGCAGGCACTCGCCGGTCGCCTCACGGTGGGCGTCGGCGGCGTTCGCGAGGGACTCGATCCGCGGCGGCAGCACCGGCATGGCGTAGATCTGCCCGTGCGGGTGCTGCAGCGTCACCCCGATCTCCTCGCCGCGGTTCTCGAAGCAGAAGACGTACGCCACCTCCGGCATCGCCGTCAGCTGCTCGGTGCGGTGCGCGAGCGCGGCGAGCACCGTCCGCACCCGCTCGGGAGGAAGGTCGACGAAGCTCTGCTCGTGGTCGCTGGTGAAGCACACGACCTCGCACCGACCACGCCCCGGCTGGGAGACGAACGGCTCCCCGGTCGCCTCGCCGACCGCGACCGTCGACAGCGCCGGGAACCGGTTCTCGAAGGCCACCACGTCGTAGCTCTCGGCCGGGATCTCGGTGAGCCTCCCATCGACCGACGGGCACAGCGGGCACTCGTCCGACGGCGGCTTGAACGTACGCGTCTGGCGGTGTCCCGCCACCGCCGTCCAGGTCGCGGTCAGCCGGTCCCAGCGCAGCTGCGACCCGCCCGCCCGCGGCTCCAGCGGCCGCTCGTCGTGCACCGACCGCAGCATCGGCTGCTCGTCGAAGAACCAGATCTCGCGCCCGTCCGCCAGCTTCGCTGACGTGGCCACAGGGGTGTTCGGCGCAGGGGTGCTCGGCATGCGCCCAGTATCGCCTGCGAGACCTCGGCCGCGACGACCGGATGCGGCCAGTGCCGTTCGTTGCAACACTACATAGATCTATGTAGTGTTGCGGACATGAAGGAGACTCGTGTGCCGATGACGGCCGCCTCCCGGATGGGAGTGTCAGCCCTGGCCGCGAAGAGCGCCGAAGGGCGAGTCATCCTGACGAGCCACGGTCGTGCGGTGGCCGTGATCGGCTCTGCGGAGCATCTCGACGCGGACCTCCGGGCGCTGCGAGAGGCCACGGCTCGGGTGCTCGATGCGGCGGCCGACATCGTCTCCTCACGTGGCGAGCTGTTGTCTCTGGAGGAGACCTGCGAGCGGCTCGGTGTCGATGTGGACCGGGTCCGTGAGCGGGCCGCTGCACATCGCGACGTCGCCTAGACCCGTGCGAGCAGGCGAAACGTTTCCGGACGACCAGGCGTACCTCGAGTTCAACGATGCGTTCGTCGAGTCGCTCGAACCGCTGACGATCGCGCAGCGCGAGTCTCTTCTGGCTGACGTCGTCGCGCTCTGTCGAAACCCGGCCGGTGCCCATCCGCTCAGCAACCGGGGCGGGCAGAAGCTCGCGGGATGGAACACTCTCGACGTGCTCCAGAAGGAGTACCGGGTCGTCTTCGCCAGTCGCGTCGACGTGGTCAACGGGGTGTCGGTCGGAATGATCGAGGTGCTGGTCGCGGGGCCGCGTCGGGCAGAAGCGGCGTACGACATGGCGGCCGCACTCGTTCGCTCGGGGCGCATCGACCCAGACCTGATGACCGAGGTCTGGGAGGTGCTCGCCCTGGTCGAGGTGGTTGCCGAGGACGTCGGGCTCGACGGCTGGGACTACCGTCCCGAGCCGGCGCCCCCGGGCATGGTCAAGGCTGCCGTCGTGGCCGGGATCCTCGATGAGACGACGGCGACGAACCTGTCGAAGGACGAGCTCGAAGCCGCGATGACGCACGGTTGGGACGCAGTCGGCAACCCGGACCCGGTCGCAGCCCTCGGGGCGGCGATGCGACGTGCCCGCGCAGGCGTCGAGCCGCTCGACCTGACCCGAGTCATGTCCGGGCGTCGCGAACCACGCTGCGGAGCCATCCTCAAGCGCGCGAAACGCCCCTGCATCCGACGTGAGGGACATCCCGGACCCCACCGGTCCAGCTAGTCCTACGTGGACACACAGGCCTGGGCGGCGCCCTGGGAGACGTTGCCGTTCTCGCCGAGGGAGCGGACCTGGATGCAGACCTTGGTGGCTCCCTCGAGGCGTACGACCGCCTTGGGGCGGTCCACGCTGCCGCTGGTGGAGTTGTCGCCGACCCACTTGTAGCCGGTCGCGCCGGGGACACCGGACCAGGTGAAGACGGCCCGGTCGCCCTTGAGCGTGCCCTTGACCTTGCCGGGCGCGGCGGGGCCGGTGACGCCGGGGAGGTCGGTCTCGACGGGCGGGGGCGGGACCTCGTCGGGCTTCTCCTCCTTGCCGCTGCGGGAGAGCATGATGCCGATGACGGCGGCGACGAGGAAGAGGACGACGACGCCGATGATCGCCGGGGTCTTGCTGCGGGACTCGGCCGGGCGCGCCCCGGTGAGGACGGACGGGCCCTCCTCGGTGCGCGGGTAGCTGAACCGGGTGCGGTCGGCCGAGGCCGAGGCGGCGTCCGGGAAGTGCGCTGCCTGGACGGGCGGCGGAGGCTGGGCGATGACCTGCGAGGGTGGCTTGACCTCGGTGACCAGCTCGGCCTCGGGGTCGGAGGGCGGAGCCGGCAGATGCCTGCGGCCCGAGCCGGTCGTCGGGCCCTCGCCGCGAGAAGCCGGCACCGTCGGGACCACCGGGATGGAGCCGGAGCCGCCGGCGTCGCGGTCGAGGACCTGCACCTCGGTGCGTCCGAGCCGGAGCTCCTGCTCGATCCGCTGGAAGTGGCGGGCCAGGTCGAGGGCAGTCCGCGGCCGGTAGGTCGGGTCCTTCGCCATCGCCTGCTGCAGCACGCGGTCGAGCGAGGGCGGCACATCCGGGCGTCCGGTCGCCGGGGGAGCCGTGTGCAGGATGCGGGAGAAGACGGCGCGGTCGGAGTTGTTGCCCCGCTCCGCGAACGGCGAGCGGCCCACGAGCAGGTGCCACACGGTCGCGGCCAGCGAGTAGACGTCGGAGGCGACCGAGCCGTTGGACGCCGAGGTGAGGACCTCGGGCGGCGACCACGGCAGCGAGACCCCGATGTCGCCCTCGTCGTCGCGCGGGCGGCCGGCGATGCCGAAGTCGGCCAGGCCGGGCACGTCGTAGCGGGAGAGCAGGATGTTGGACGGCTTGATGTCGCGGTGGATGATCCCGGCGCGGTGGGCGGTCTCGACCGCCGACGCCATCTGGATCCCGAAGCGCAGCGCGTCCTGCACCTTCATCGGGTTGTTGCGCACGCGAGCACCGAGGTCGGCGTTGGGGTAGTAGCCCATCACCAGGTAGGGGCGGCCGTCCGGCGTCTCACCGGCGCTGTGCACCGGCACGATGAACGGGTGCTCGGCCAGCTCCGCCATCACGGCCGCCTCCGCGGCGAACTGCGCCCGCTGCGCCTCGGCGAGGTCGGAGGACCGCATCAGCTTCACCGCGACCCGGACCTTCGGGTGGTGGCGCTCGTAGAGGTAGACGTCGGCGAAGCCGCCCGAGCCGAGCCGGCCCAGGCAGGTCATCCCCGGGAGCTCGGGGCCGAGCTCGGGGTGTGGCGTCTGTGTCACCCGAGAACCTCATAGGTCAGGTTGATCGAACCGGCGAGGCTCACCACGGCACCGGGCTCCAGGGCGTACTCCTCCATCGGGCGCATCTGCTGCGGCCGCCCACCGGGCAGGGTCAGGTAGGATCCGTTGGCGGAGCCGAGGTCGCGGACGAGCACCTGCCACTCCTCCAGTCGCACCTCGGTGTGCAGCCGGCTGATGTCGGGCAGCATCACCTTCACCAGGTGCGGAGGTACGCCACCAGCCCCCGTGTTGCCGCTGGCATCCGCGCGCGGCGACCGCCCGAAGACGGCACCTCGGTCGAGGATGACGACCCGGCCGTCGCCGAGCTTGAGCTGGCCCAGCGCGGGGCGCGGGACCGAGACCGGCTGCTGGTGCGGCGGCAGCGCCAGCCGGCAGATGCGGCAGGTCGGGGAGTAGGGCGGCGAGGCGTGGCCCTGCGGGCAGTAGACCGCCCACACCGTCGGCCCGCCGACGGGCGGCACCGGGGTCGGCGTCGGCACGTCGCGGACCCGGGTCGCCATGTCGTTGCGCGGGCTGGGCGCAGGCGCGGGCATCGGGGGCGGAGGCACGGCTGGCGGCGAAGCGGGCGGCGTCGCCGGTGGGGGCGAAGGCTGCCGGTCCGGCGGACCCCAGGCGTTCGGGTCGGGCTTCTTGGCGCCCTTCTTGCGCCACGGAAGCCCGTCGATGATGCCCTTCTTGGACTCCTGCGCGGGCTGGGACGGGGCCACCGGAGGCGGCGGCACCGCGGTCGGCGGCGGGCTCTGGAACGACGGCACGTTCGGCATCGCCGCAGGGGGTGCGGCGGGCGGCGGCGAGGCAGCGAGGTCCGAGCGCCGGATGGTGTGGTCCAGCGGCGGTGCCATGGTCGAGTCGGTCTGTACCTGAACGTAGAAGTTGGGGTCGAAGACGACGTCCAGCGAGCGCGCGTGGGCGGTGTCGATCAGCGGCTGGTCCTCCTCCATCCCGCCCCAGGCCCCGTTGGCCAGCTCGGCCCGTTCGGGGACGGCCGCGAAGTGGCCGTCGGCCCACCTGCCGGAGACGTCGATGCCGTCGATGAAGACCGGCACCTCGTTGACGACGGCGGTCACCTTGGCGGGCGAGCGCACGGCGTACCGCACCCTCGGGCCCTCGCGTCCGACCAGTGCGAAGCCGGGGGCCCGCGGCCCGTCGGCCGAGAGCAGTCCGGCGATCGCGTCGACCGGATGGGGGTCTCTCAGTGCGGCCTGGACGCCGCCGACCCGCGGGTCACCCGGGCCGAGCTGCACCAGCGCCCAGCACCGGTCGCCCTGCAACGCGAGCCAGTGCCCCACACAGTAGGTAGCGGTATCACTCATGGGACGACGAGACGTCCCCGGTAGATCGAGCAGAGTCCGTCGGGGCGGTGAAGAGCGAGGGCGGGGGCGTCACGAGTACCACAGTGACATTGTCGCGCCCGCCCGATGCAACCGCAGCGTCCACCAGCCTCTGGGCCAGGTTGTCGATGCTTCCGCCCACGCCGAGCGTCCTGGAGACGATCTCGTGGATCTCGTGGTCCTCGAGCTCTCCGGTGAGGCCGTCGGAGCAGAGCAGGAAGAGGTCGTCGGGCGAGACGGCGATCAGCCAGGTGTCCGCCTCGGGGGACGGGTAGGTGCCGAGCGACCGGGTGATCACGTTGCGCAGCGGGTGGACTCGAGCCTCCGCGGCGGTGATCATCCCCGCCTCGACCATGACGGCGACCTCCGAATGGTCGATCGTCACCTGGATCACGCCGGCCGGTGAGAGCCGGTAGACGCGCGAGTCGCCGACGTTGAACACCAGCCAGTGGGGCGCACCCTCCGCCTCGACGAGCGCCACGCCGGTCAGGGTCGTGCCCATGCCCTGCTTCTCGGAGTTGCGCGCCGCCTCCGAGGTGATCGCGGAGTTGGCGGCGTGGACGGCGTCCTGGATGTCCTCGGGGACCGGGCAGATGGTCGCGAAGCGGCTCTGGAAGGTCTCCACCGCGAGGGCACTGGCGACGTCGCCGCTGGCATGACCGCCCATCCCGTCGGCGACGACGGCCACCGCGGGCAGCATGACGAACGAGTCCTCGTTCACTTCGCGGACCCGGCCGACATCAGTCGCCCCCGCGGCACGCAGGGCTGGGTAAGCGGTCATGCTGTTCCTTTGCGGTGCCGATTATCGAGAACATCCCAGGCAGGATGCGAAATAGTGGTGCTGGAAGCGGACACTTTAGAACATCCCGTACGGTATCGGTGAGCGTGTTCACTGAGCCGTGTGCCACGTTTGGCTCATTCGTGTGGCTTCAATCTCGAGGCGCGCCTAGAGTAAGCCAGGCTTTTCGCGTCGGCTGGCCATTTGGCATGGAAGGACTTGGGGAGAGTCTTGGTGGCACGTTTCGGGATGGCGCCCGGCTGGATGCGACGTCATCGGACCTCCCTCGCGTCCTGGACCGCTCTCGCCGTCGTCGCAGGCGGCCTGACCGTCTACGCGATCCAGTCGACCGGTTACCCCGTGCACAAGGCCGATCTCGACGACGGCGGCATCTGGGTGACCAACCAGTCCTGGGGCACCCTGGGCCGGCAGAACCGCCCCGTCGCCCAGCTCGACGGCGTCGTCTGGGCGGGCAACGAGGCCGGCTCCAGGTCCGAGCGCGCCGGCCTCGACGTGGTGCAGAACGGCATCGCGGTGGCCTCGATCGACCGCGACGCCCGCACGATCACACCGGTCAACACCAAGCTCGCCGAGGGCATCGACGACGACGCGGTGACCGTGAAGGACAGCCGCGTCGTCATGGGTGGCAACACCATCGGCGTCGCCGAGCAGAAGACCGGCAAGGTCTGGCTCACCTCCGTCGACCCGACCACCGGCGTCGGCGACCTCTCCGACCTCTCCGGCTCCACCAAGCCCACCGAGACGGTCGGCGCCGACGCGGTCCTCACCATCGGCACCGACGGGACCGCGTACGCCGTCTCCGCCGCCAAGCGGACCCTGACCGCCTTCGCCCCCGACGGGGAGCGGTTCGCCGGGCCCGAGGAGACCAAGCTCCCGAAGGCTCCGGAGTATGCCGAGACGCCGACCTCGGCGACCGTCGTCGGCAGCGACGTCGTCACCCTCGACCAGGCCGGCTGGCTGCTCGGCGCCGCCAAGGGCTCCGACGTCGCCGTGGACTTCGGCGACACCGCGGAGAGCGCGGTCCTCCAGCAGCCCTCGGTCAAGGCCAAGGAGGTGCTCGTCGGCGACGCGACGGGCCTCAAGGCCGTCGCCCTGAGCAACGGCGAGATCCGCCACGTCGCCGAGTCTGCCGGCGACCCGGCGGCCCCCGTACGCCTCGGCGACTGCGTCTTCGGTGCCTGGGCCAACGGCTCGACCGGCTCGGTGGTCACCCAGTGCGGCGAGGGTGAGCCCGTCCTGGGCGAGATCCCGACGCTCGGTCCGGCCGCCGAGCTGGAGTTCCGGGTCAACCGTGGCCAGCTGGTGCTCAACGACCTGCGCAACGGTGATGTCTGGGAGATCGACGGCGCCGACATCAAGAAGATCTCCAACTGGGAGGCGTTCCAGCCGCAGACCCAGAAGCAGAACCAGAAGAAGGACAAGCAGCAGCAGCAGACCCAGGCCGCCCAGGCGCCGAAGGCCAAGGACGACCAGCTCGGTGCCCGGGCCGGACGCACCACCGTCCTGCACGTCCTCGACAACGACTCCTCGGCCAAGGAGTCGATCCTGAGCGTGGTCTCGGTCGGCGAGGCCTCCGTCAAGGGCGTCGAGGCCACCATCGCTCCCGACCGGCAGTCGATCCTGGTGACCACCCCCGAGTCGGCCGAGGGGAAGAAGACCAGCTTCAAATACACCGTCGACGACGGGCTCAAGGGCAAGGCCGGCCAGGACGACGCCAGCGTCGAGCTGTCCATCGAGGGCTCGGGCGGCACCGGCAAGCCGACGCTGCGTGAGCACTACACCCCGACCGACTACACCGTCGCGGCCGGCGGCACCGTGGAGATCCCGGTGGTCGGCGACTGGCGCGACGAGCGCTACGGCGACCCGGTCACCGCTCAGTCCCCGACCGCCTCCAAGGGCAAGGCGAGCGTGACCCCGGACGGGCTGCTGCGCTACACCGCCGCCACGGACGCCTCGGGGAGCGAGAACCTCGGCTATCAGGTCAGCACCGGCGGCAAGACGTCGAAGGACAAGGTGCGGATCAACGTCGTCGCCGGCGCCACCACCGCCTCTCCGGAGCCGAAGGACGACGTCGCCGAGGGCACCCAGGGCTCCTGGGTGACGATCCGTCCGCTCGACAACGACATCCCCGGCGCCGACCCCTCCAACCTCGACGCGACCCTCACCCTCGCCGGCGACGTACCGCCCAAGGGCGGCCTCGAGGTGAGCACCGACCGGGAGACCGGCGTGGTGCGGGCCAGGGGCACCTCGCCGGGCACCTACCAGCTCAGCTACAACGCCGGGTTCGGCGCGGCGAAGCCCGCCGCGGCGAAGATCCGGGTCGACGTCAAGCCCGCCTCCCAGGCAGCCGACGAGCCGATCGCCACCCCGGACACGACCGCCGTCCTCGGCACTTCGACCCGCACCCTCGACGTCCTCGCCAACGACTACGACTCCCGGGGCCGGCTCCTCGCCGTGACCCACGCCGAGCCGGTCGGCGACAGCGACCTGACGGTCGCGGTGCTCGACGGGCGCTGGCTACGGATCCAGGCGTCGAAGCCCGACATGGACCCGTCCACCCAGGCGATCCGCTACACGATCAGCAACGGTGCGGCCGAGGCCGAGGGGTCGGTGACGGTGAGCCAGCGCCCGGCGCTGCGCGGCGCCGAGAACGCCCCGGAGGCGGTCGACGACGAGGCCACGGTCAGGGCCGCCGACTCCGTCTCGATCCCGGTCCTCGACAACGACTCGACGCCCTCGGGTGACCCGGTCGGCCTGGTCGTCGACCAGACCATCGAGACCAAGGGCCAGCTGCAGGTGTTGGGCCAGCCGACGGTCGGCGAGGCCTACATCGACGGCAACCGGGTCCGCTACGTCGCCCCCGACGACGTGAAGGGGCCGGTCGACGTCGACGTCCGCTACGTCGTGCAGAACACCGGCGACCCGTCCGCGGAGCACTCCTCGGGCAACATCCGTATCCACGTCAAGCCGCTGCCGCGGAGGAAGGCCGACAACTCCGCGCCCGCGCCGAAGGCCCTGGAGTCGCGGGTGGTCCAGGGTGACGAGGTCACGCTGCGGCTGCCCACCGTCGGCACCGACCCCGACGGCGACTCGGTCTCGGTGACCAGGATCAACAGCGCGCCCTCCTACGGCCGCGTCCTGGCCCACGGCGCCAACACGATCACCTACCAGGCCTTCCCCAACGCCGCGGGCACCGACGAGTTCACCTACGAGGTCAGCGACCCCTTCGGTGCCGTCGCGACCGGCACCGTGCGGATCGCGGTGGTCGCGCCCGGTGCACCCCAGCGCCCGGTCGCCGTCGACGACCTGGTCACGCTCGACCCCGCCAAGAAGCTGACCTACGACGTGCTCGCCAACGACCTGCGTACGCCGGGGACCGAGCTGCACCTGGCCTCGACCGATGCGGCCGAGGGCTCCAACGTGAAGCAGCGCTCCGACGGCATCGTCACGGTCGAGGGTGGCTCCGGCGAACCGTTCCAGCACATCCCCTACCGCGCCACCACCGGCCTCCACGAGGACACCGGCGAGCTCGCGATCCGCTATCAGGAGGGCTACGACAACCCGCCGATGGCGGGGATCGTGGTCGCCCGACCCGAAGGCGACTCGTCGACCACCACCGTCGATGTGATGACCAAGGTGACCGACATCGACGACGCGCTCGAGGACCTCGCCGTCGACGCGGTCAAGGGCCCCTCGGTGGGCGAGGACGAGGCGAAGCCGAAGATCGACGACGGCAAGGTCACCCTGCCGGTCGGCGACACCACCCGGGTGTGGACCTACCGGGTCACCGACCCCGACGGCGCCCAGGCGGTCGGCTCGATCTACGTCCCCGCCCGTCCCAAGGACGCGCCCTATCTCAAGCCGGGCTCCGAGCTGCAGCTCAACCCGGGTGAGACGAAGAACATCGACATCACCGACTATGTCGAGGACCCCGAGGGCGACCCGGTCGTGCTGACCACGACCGACAAGATCGTGGCCGCCCCCGAGGGCATGCTCAACACCGGTGACACCACCGCGACGACCGTGAAGGTCACCGCCGGTGAGACCAAGGGCCCCGCGACGCTGACCTTCGAGGTCGCCGACCGCGAGAAGATCACCTCCGCGGACGCCCACCTCTCGGTGATCTCCCTGCCGGTCCAGATCGGCAAGGAAGAGCCGGAGATCAACTGTCCGAGCACCCCGGTCGAGGTGCCGGAGAGCGGCAACGGCGCGCTGGTCGACATCGCCGCGATCTGCCATGTGTGGACCGCCGACCCGGGTGACGCCGACGACCTCGACTTCACCGCCGAGGTCGGCGACGGGCTCGACGGGGTCGAGGTCGAGCCCGAGGACGGCGGCCTGCGACTCACCGCCGAGCACGCCGACGCCGGTGCCCAGGGCGCCCTGGAGATCGGGGTCGAGGGCACGGACGCGACCGGCCAGCTCCTGGTCACCGTCATCGCGCTGCCCGCCCCGTCGCTCTCGCCGATCAAGCCGCTGCAGACCGAGGCCGGCAAGACGGTCGCCATCGACATCGCCGACTATCTGCAGACACCGGTGCCCTCGGAGTCGCAGGAGATCGTGATCACCAAGCTCGACCCGGTCGACGGCGACTCGCCCGACATGGGCAAGGCCAGCGGCTCGAAGATCACCTTCAACACGCCCGAGGAGGGTCACGGCCACTACCGCTACGCGATCGAGGTCAGCGACTCCGGCAAGGACTCCAAACGGGTCAAGGCCACCGGCGTCATCGAGGTCGACGTCATCGACGTCCCCGGCGCGCCGACGGGGCTGCGTACGACCTCCGACTTCCTCTCCAACGTGGTCGCGCTGTCGTGGAACGCGCCGAAGGACAACGGCGACGACCCGATCCAGCGCTACGAGGTGGAGGCCAACGGCGACCACGTCCAGGACTGTCCCTCGACCTCGTGCCGGATCACCGGGCTGAAGAACGGCGTCGTCTACGACTTCCGGGTGCGCGCGGTGAACTCGGTCGGGCCGAGCCGCGAGTGGAGCAACTCGGCCGAGGGCGAGCCCGACGCCTACACCGGCCCGGTGCAGAACCTCCGGGTCACCCGCCAGCGCGACCACAAGGTCGAGCTGAGCTGGGCCCCGCCGGCCGCGTGCGACTGCTCGGACGTGCAGAAATACCGGATCAGCTGGCCGGGCGGCGGCATCAAGGACATCTCCGCAGGTCAGACGACCTATGCGGCGGCGGTCAGCTCCAACGGCGACCCGGTGCAGTTCACCGTCGTGCCGCTCAACGACAAGGGCGTCAAGACCAACAAGGGCCCGACGGCGACGGTCGAGGGGATGGGCGCGGGCAAGCCGGACACCCCGGCGACGCCGACCTTCGAGTGGGCCAACACGGCCAACAACTCCGGCAAGGCAGTCACGGTCTCGTGGAGCCCGGTCGCGGCCAACGGCCCCGCACCGGTCACCTACGAGGTACGCCGCACCGGCGGCACCGGCGAGAAGATCGTCTGCTCCTGGGTGGCCGAGACGAGCTGTCGTGACGACGTCGCCAACGACGGCACGATCTACACCTACGCGGTCCGGGCCCGCAACGCGGAGGCGACCTCGCCTCGCGAGACCGGCTCCGGCGGTTCGCCGGAGGCCCACATCTCCAGCTACTCCGCCGGCGGCAAGGTCGAGGCCGCGGCGACTCCTGAGGCCGTCTCGTTCGCGAGCGCGACCCCGACCGGCGCCAACGGCACCGCGGAGATCGTCTTCACGCCACAGGCCTCGCACGGCAAGACCAACCGGGTGGAGTGTCTGCGCAGCGGCTCCTCCTGCGGGAGCTGGACCTACTCGCCCGAGGGCGCCGGTCAGCAGACCAAGACGATCACCGGGTTCACCAACGGCACCTCGACGGCCGTCCAGCTGCGTGCCTGCAACGACTCCTCCGGCGGCACCGGTGCGGGGGCGTCCTGCGGTGCGTGGTCCTCGAAGAACGTGACCACCTACGGTCCGCTGGGCACGCCGTCGATCTCGGCGAGCGTGGATGGCAACAAGGTCAACTGGAACGTCAGCTACAACCCCAACGGCAAGGCCGCCACCGTCACCGTCAAGCGCGGCGGCACCGAGGTCGCCCAGTTCGGCACCGGCACCGGCGCGGGCTCCCGGTCGGGCACGGACACCGCGCCCAACTGGGACACCTCCTACACCTACACGGTGACGATCAGCGACTCGGGCCGGGCCAGCAAGTCCGACTCGGTCACGGTGCGGACCGACCCGCCGCCGGACCCGGTCCTCGAGGTGAACAAGGCCGGCGAGTGCACGGGCGCCTCCTGCCCGGAGCCGGACGTCGCTTGCGGCGGAACCTGCTGGTACGTCGGCTCCACCATCACCGACCTCGCCTTCCCCGGCAAGACGTGGGAGTGCAGCACCAACTCCACCACCTCGCGTTGGAATGTGACCATCGGGAACAACGGCAAGGGCACGGGCAGCGGCCGCGGCTGGGTCGGCGCCAACACCCCGTTCCGAGTGACCTGCACGACCTCCGGGCGACCCACCCTTTCGAAGAACGTCACGTGGTAGGAGAGAAGAAATGACCGTCACGCACGAGCAGGCCCGCTGGTTCCACGAGACCTTCGAGAAGCTTGCCGACAACGTCGAGAAGGCGGTGCTGGGCAAGCGCAACGTGATCCGCCTGGTGTTGACCGCGCTGCTCTCCGAGGGCCACCTGCTCCTCGAGGACTACCCGGGCACGGGCAAGACGCAGCTCGCCCGCGCGCTGGCCAACACCGTCCAGGGGTCGCACGCGCGCATCCAGTTCACGCCCGACCTGCTGCCCTCCGACGTGACTGGTGTGACCGTCTACGACCAGGGCAAGGCCGCCTTCGAGTTCCACCCCGGCCCGATCTTCCACTCGATCGTGCTCGCCGACGAGATCAACCGGGCCTCCCCGAAGACCCAGTCGGCGCTGCTGGAGGTCATGGAGGAGGGCCGGGTCACCGTCGACGGCTCCACCCGCGAGGTCGGCCGGCCGTTCATGGTGATCGCGACCCAGAACCCGATCGAGCAGGCCGGGACGTACCGGCTGCCCGAGGCGCAGCTGGACCGCTTCCTGATGAAGACCTCGGTCGGCTACCCCGACCAGAACGCCACCGTCGAGCTGCTGATGAACTCCTCGGTCCGCGACCGGGCCACGCTGGTCACCCCGATCATCACCGCCCCGACGGTCACCCAGATGGCCGAGATGGCCGACCAGGTCTACATCGACCCCGCGATCGTCGCCTACGTCTCCGCACTGGTCGACGAGTCGCGCCGCCACAAGCACGTACGCCTCGGTGCCTCCATGCGTGGCTGCCTCGCCCTGGTGCGCACCGCCAAGGTGTGGGCGCTCGCCGAGGGTCGCTCCCAGGTGCTGCCCGACGACGTCAAGTCGCTCGCCGAGCCGGTGCTCTGCCACCGCCTGATCCTCGACCCCGAGGCGATGTTCAACGGCGTCACGGTCGAGGACGTCATCGGCGACCTGCTCACCTCGGTCCCCGCTCCCACCGAGCGTGTCGCCTGAGATGAGCAAGGCCCGCAACCTCGTTGCTGACCTGCGGAAACGATCAGCTCCGGTAGTGTCCGGGGCGGGTTCGGCCTACTCGTTCGTCGCCGACCGGGTCCGTCCGTGGTTCGGCACGGTGACCTCGATCGGCTGGGGCGTCCTGCTCCTCGGCGCCCTGGCCTGGGTCGCCGCGACCGCGCTGGGCTGGATCGAGGCGGCCGTGGTGGCGATGGCGGCGCTGTTCCTCGTGATCGGTGCGGCCTTCTTCATGATCGGGCGCACCCGGCTCGCGGTGGCGACCGTCGTGGAGCCGCCGCGCGTCGCCGTCGGCCAGGCGCTCACCGGCGAGCTGCGGGCCCGCAACGAGGCGCGCGGGCCGCTCGTCTCGACGAGCCTGGAGTTCCCCATCGGAGCGGGCGGGGTGACGTACGACCTGCCGATGCTCCTTCCCGGCGCCGAGCACACCGAGCTCTTCGTGGTGCCGACCCAGCGCCGCGGCGTGATCGACGTCGGGCCGGTCCGGACGGTGCGGGGCGACCCGCTCGGGCTCTTCCGGCGGGTGCAGGAGTGGACCGACCGCACCGAGGTGTTCGTCCACCCGCGCACCACCCACCTGGAGCCCTTCGGGGTGGGTCTGGTCCGTGACCTGGAGGGGTCCACGGCACAGAACACCTCGATGAGCGACCTCGCCTTCCACGCCCTGCGCGAGTACGTCCCCGGCGACGACCTGCGCCACATCCACTGGCGCTCATCGGCCCGCCACGGCCAGCTGCTGGTGCGGCAGTTCCTCGACACCCGCCGCTCCCACATCGTCGTCATCGTCGACTCCTCGCCGATGTCCTACGACTCCGAGGACGAGTACGAGACCGCGATGTCGATCGCGGGCTCCCTGCTCCGGCGCGGGATCCTCGACGAGTTCGACGTCTCGTTCGCGACCGGCGACGTCCTGATGGTGCGAGCCACCGCGGCCAGCGGGGGAGGGCGCTCGGCCCTGGACGCCTGCTCCCGGGCGAAACCGCAGCAGACCAACCTGATCGAGATCACCGCCGAAGCCGCGCGCCAGGCGCCGGACGCGTCGCTGGTGATGCTGGTGACCGGGCGCTACCCGGAGTTCGTGACCCTGCAGCGTGCGGCCGGTCAGTTCTCGGTCGACGCGACGACCGTTGCCGTGCGGGTCGACACCTCGCAGCGAGCGGGTTTCAAGGCCGTCGCCGACCTGCCGATGCTCACCCTGCCCGACCTGGACCAGCTGCCGATCGTGCTGTCGAAGGGGTTGTCCGGATGAAGAACCACCACGCCCTCGACGCCCTGCTCCTGTTCCTTCTCGGCACCATCGCCTTCCTCGGCTTCGACGACACCTACGCCGGCTGGACCTACCTCATCGCGGGTGTCGCCGGTCTGCTGCTCGGCATCCTCATCGCCTTCGTCGGCCGTGGTCAGCCGGTGGTCGTGCTGGCCGTCGGGCTCCTGGCCGCCTTCTTCGTGCTGGGCGGCGCGGTCGCGCTGCACGGCATCGGCGACCTCTCCTTCCTCCCGGTCCCCGACACGATCGGCACCCTCGCCGACAACTCCGTGCACGGCTGGAAGCGGCTGCTGACCACGTTGCCGCCGGTCGACGGTGGGGCGCTGCTGACGATCCCCTACATCCTCGGCCTGGTCGCCGGCTGCCTCGGCTTCGCCCTGGCGGTGCGGACGAAGGCGGCTCTGCCGCCGGTGCTCGTCGCGTTCGCGCTGATGGCCGGCGTGATCCTGCTCGGCGTGCAGGACCCGTCCAAGACCGCTCTGCTCGGCGCGCTCTTCGGGGCGATCGCGATCACCTGGCTGTGCATCCGCGGCATGCGGGCCCGCGCCCTCGCCGCCGGCGGCCGCCGTCTCTCGCGGACCGCGATCGGCGCCTTCCTGTGCCTGGGCGCGGCGGGGCTGGCGTTCCTCGCCGGGCCGCTGCTGCCGGGGATGGCGCCCGAGCGTACGGTGCTGCGCGGCGAGATCGAGCCGCCCTTCAACGTCGGGCAGTACCCCTCGCCCCTGGCCGGCTTCCGGGTCTACACCAAGGGCTACCAGACCCCGGAGGACGACCGCCGGCTCTACGAGAAGGACCTCTTCACCGTCTCGGGCCTCCCCGAGGGCACCCGGGTCCGGGTGGCCGCGATGGATTCGTACGACGGCACCGTCTGGCGCGCGGCCAACGACTCCGGCGAGACCGAGGGTCCCGACGACACCTTCCAGAAGATCAGCTCGACGCTGCGCAACCCGCTCGCCGACGGCAAGCAGGTGCGCGGGACGATCACGATCGGGGAGGACTTCGGCGGCGTCTGGGTGCCGCTGCCCACCGCGCTCACCCACATCTCCTTCGACGGTCCCGACTCCGACTCGTTCCGCTACAACCTGGCGACGTCGACCGGTGTCCTGCCGTCCGCGCTGAAGCCCGGCGACTCCTACTCCTTCACCGCCTCGGCCGCCGACGAGAAGGTCGGCAAGAAGAGCGAGGTGTGGTCCGGCGGGTCGCCGATCGGCGACGAGGCCGCCCAGTTCCAGGCGCTCGCCGCCGAGTACGCCGGCGGTGGTGACTCACCGATCACCAACGCGCTGGCGGTGGCCGCGAAGCTGAAGGAGGAGGGCACCTACACCGACGGGGAGCCGCCCAACCAGCAGTACCCGGCCGGCCACTCGCTGCGTCGTCTCGCCGACTTCACCGCCAAGGGCGGCCAGCTCGCCGGCAACGACGAGCAGTACGCCGCGCTGATGGCGGTCCTCGCCAACCAGGTCGGCGTCCCGGCCCGGGTGGTCCTGGGTGCCGTCGTCGGCTCCGACGGTGTGGTCCAGGGCAAGGACATGCACGCCTGGGTCGAGCTGCGGATGTCGGACGGGTCCTGGGCGACCCTGGACTGGTCCGAGTTCATGAACACCGAGAAGCCGCCCGAGCAGAACGCTCCCCAGCCCGAGGAGCTCGTCACCGGCAAGGTCGTCCCGCCGCCGGCGCCCGTACGCCCGCCCGCGACCTCCGGCGACCCGCTAGACGAGTCGGTCAACCAGAAGGCCAACGCGCGTCCCGACGGGTTCACCCTGCCGGGGTGGCTGATCGCCGTCTTCACGTACGTCGGCATCCCGCTGCTGCTCATCGCGGCCGTGTGCGGGGCGATCATCGGGGCCAAGGTCTGGCGCCGACACCGGCGGCGGACCCGCGGCACCCCGGTCGCCCGACTCTCCGGTGGCTGGCGCGAGACGATCGACCATGCCCGTGACTTCGGGGTCGGAGTGCCCGTCGGAGCCACCCGCCGCGAGCAGGCCTCCGTGCTGTCCGCGTCCCCGGGCCTGGACGGTGCGCCGGGGCTGGCGCTGCTCACCGACAACACCATGTTCGGCGAGGCCGGACCCGACGATGCCGAGGTCGCCGCGTTCTGGGAGCAGGTCGGCACGCTTCGCTCGTCGGTCTCCGACTCCCGCACCCGGTGGCAGCGGATCCGGGCGGCGATCAACCCGCTCTCGCTGCTGCCCGCCCGGCTGCTCCGGAAGCGCTGAGTCAGTCCCCGAGCCCGTAGTCCCTGATCCACTCCGGAGTGATCCGGAGGATCTCGCGCGACATCCCCCGCATCGGCGGGTCCACGTCCGTGAGCGCCTCGGCGGTGCCACGGATCTCGACCATCCGCGGCTTCCACGGGTTGGTGGAGGCGAGATCGTCGACCACGAAGGCCACCTTGGCGTGCTTCTGGGCGTTCCGGAACTTCCGTGATCGGCCCATCTGGTGCCCGCCGATGAGGATCCGGTGCTCCTCGTCGATCTTGAACCCCACCGGGTTGTTCTGCAGGCCGCCGTCGGGGGCGAGGGTCGCGAGCCTTCCCAGCGGCTGGGTGCGGAGGTAGCGGAGCTGCGTATCGGTGAACTTCATGGCACCAGCCTCGGTGCTCATGTCGGCTTGAGGTCAAGCCTCCGGATCGTCGGCGCCGGGGCGTGTGAGCGGTCTGACGGCGGGCCCGTCCAGCACCGAGCCGTCGGGGGAGAACCGCGAGCCGTGACACGTGCAGTCCCAGCTGGTCTCGGCCTGGTTCCAGTGCAGGGGGCAGCCGAGATGGCTGCACCTGGCGCTCACCGTGTGCAAGGCGCCCGCCGGGTCCCGATAGCCGCCGACGGTGTCGCCGTCGAGGTCGACCAGGCCGCCTTGGCCCGGTCGCAGCTCGGAGACCGGACGGGCCTCGGGGTCGTGGCGACGGCCGGCGACGAGCTCCTCGCCGACCTTCAGGTTGTCCTTGATGAGCTTGCCGACACTCCTGACGTCGCCGATCCGGCTGGCGTCGAACACCGGTAGCCACGGGTTGTCGGTGCCGGCGAGGAGATCGGCGAGCATCATCGACGCCGCGGTCCCGCTGCACAGGCCCCACTTCTGGAAGCCGGTGGCCACCAGGATCGTCTCGCTCGTCGGTGGATGGCCGACGTAGGGGAGCCGGTCCGGGGTGAGGTAGTCCTGCGATGACCAGCGGTAGTCGATCGCCTCGACGTCGAAGGTGGTGCGGGCCCAGCTCTCGAGGTCGGCGTACATCGCCTCGGTGTCGGGCTCGGCGCCGGTCTCGTGGTCGTTGCCGACCACGATCAGCCCGTTCGGGCCGGGATCCGGCCACGGTCGGGTCGAGCGGCTGGGCGAGTCGATGCTGATCGCCATGCTGGTCGGCGCCGGGCCGCGCAAGCGGACCGCCAACCCGTAGGAGCGCGAAGGCCTGGTTCGCGCGAAGTAGCCGCCGAGCAGGCCGGGCGGGAGCAGCGAAGCGACGACCACCTGGTCGGCCACCACCGTCCCCGCGGGCGTGGTGAGCTGGACGGTTCGGTCGCCCTGCTCGTCGATGTCGATGACCCGCGTCCCCTCGCGCAGGTGCCCTCCGGCCGCGGTGAACGCGTCGGCGAGGCCCGCCAGGTATCGGCCGGGATGGAAGTGGATCTGGTCGTCGAACGCAACCGCTGCCTCGATGTCGAAGGGCAGGTCGGTCCGCTCGGTCATGCGCGCGGGGAGCCCGAGCCGAGCGGCGGCCCGGGCCTCGTCCTCGATCCGGGACCGCTGCTCCGGCTGCCGGGTATAGGCCAGGGCCGGCGCTCGGGTCAGGTCGCAGCTGATCTCCAGCTCCGAGGCCAGATCGGCGACCTGCTCGACCCCGGCGCGCATCGCGCCGGCGTACAGCCGGGCGTCGTCATCGCCGTGCCGCTCGACCAGCTCGGCGTAGATCAGCCCGTGCTGCGCGGTCACCTTCCCGGTGCTGTACCCGGAGGTCCCTCCGCCCACGGTCGCCGCCTCCAGCACGGCGACCTGCAGGCCACGCCGCTGTGCGAGGAGCGCGGTCGTCAACCCGACGATGCCACCGCCCACCACGGCCACGTCGACCGCGAGATCAGCCTCCCGGCCGGTTTCCGGGGTGGCCGACCGCGGCCTCTCGGCCGTGGCCAGCCACACGCTCGTGTGCTCCATCGAGTACGTCCTCTCTGTCGACGTCCGGGCGGAGCCACGAGCGTCTTTCTGGGAATCGGTCAGAGCGGGCCGGGTCGATCTCCCGCCTGCGGGGTGCGCCCCAGTGCGAGGCCGAGCACGATCATCCCGGCGCCCAGCTCATAGACCGATAGGTGGTGGCGTCAGTCATGGCAGCCGTGGTACCCGGTTCGCCGAGCTCGTATGCCGTGCCCAACGGCTGCGTCGCGCCGATAATCGGAAGGTTTACGTCCGGAACCGGGCCTAGCGTGAGCGGCATGACGATCGAGATGACCCCGGTCATGGACGAGGCGGGGACACTGCTCAGCACGCTTGACCGGATCCGGCGTACGTTCGCCTGGAAGTGCGGCGGTCTGAGCGACGAGCAGCTGCGCCAGCGGCTGGAGCCCTCGAAGATCACTCTCGGCTGGCTCCTCAAGCACCTCGCCCTCTGCGAGGACCACTACTTCACCGCGGTCCTCGCCGGCAAGGGCTACCCCGACGTCTGGGACCGCTACGACCCCAGCCAGGACGGCTGGGACTGGAAGACCGAGGAGATCGACACCGCCGAGGACCTGACGGCGCTCTGGGAGGGTGCTGTCGCCCGGTCCCGCCGGTCGATCGCCGAGGCCCTCGCCAAGGACGGGATGGACACCCTCGCCACCAACTTCGAGTGGCAGACCGAGGCCAACGCCCGCCGCTACATCGCCGACATGATCGAGGAGTACGCCCGCCACACCGGCCACGCCGACCTGATCCGCGAGTCCATCGACGGCCTCGTCGGCGAGGACCCACGGGATGGCGAGTGAGGTGGCGGGGATCCGCGGCGTCACCGGATGGATCGGCGTCAACCTCGCCTGCACCGACCCACCCGCACTTGCCACGTTCTATGCGGACCTGTTCGGCTGGGAGGTCAGCAGCTCGGAACCGACATACGCCACGGTTCTCATCCGCGACCCCGCCGGCAACGGCACTCACAGCAACCTCGCCTTCGAGCTCGACCGCCGCTACCGGCGGCCGGTCTGGCCGAGTAATCCCGTAGCCCAGCAGCAGATGGTCCACCTGGACATCGGAGTCACCGACCTGGGCAGGGCCGTCGAGGATGCACTCGCGCTGGGCGCCCAGGTCGCGGACTTCCAGCCCCAGGACGACGTACGCGTCATGCTCGACCCCGACGGCCACCCGTTCTGCCTCTACCTGGATCAGGACTGAGCCGCGGAAATGCGCGGCTGACGACAGCGGGGCGACGTACCGTGGCGTCATGAACGAGGTGACGGCCGAGGAACTGGCCAACGAGACTGAGGCTGTTGTCGGTCGGGCGACTCGCGGAGAGACGATGATGATCACGGACGGGGGTCGGCCGATTGCTCTGCTTCGCCCCCCGCCGAGCGAGCCTGCCTACGTGACGGCAGAACCAGGCGAGCGCCAGGCCTGACAAGGGGCACTCAGCCCAGGGCGACCGTGAGGGCGAGAAGCATCGCGGGGTCGTCGAGCCGATCCCCGTACACATCGCGCAGCTGACCCATCCGGTAGCGGACGGTCTGCGGGTGGATGAAGAGCTCGGCGGCGACCTCGTCGCGCCGGCCCTGGTGCAAGAGCCAGGAGCGGAGGGTCTCGGTGAGCTTCTCGGCGGTGGCGGGGCGCAGGTCGGCCAAGGGGGCGAGCACCTGGGCGCGCAGGTCCTCGCGGGCGTCGGTGTCGGCGGAGAGGACCAGCTCGACGAGGTGCTGCTCGGTGTCGGAGCCGAGGCCCGCGTCCTGGGCGCGGCGGGCGCGCTCGTAGGAGATCCGCGCCTCGCGCCACGGCTTGGCCGGCCCGGCGACCGAGCGGCGGCCCTCCAGCGCCTTCATCAGTGCCCGGCGCCGGCGTCCGTGTGCGTCGGGGACCAGCAGCAGGGTGTGGTCGTCGAGGTCGCGCAGGTCGTCGTGCTCGAGGGTGCCCTGGTTGACCTTGGCGAGGATGGTGCCGACCTGGGAGTTCGGGACGAGCACCGCGGTCAGGGTGCTCGGCGGCGTCCACTCGGCGCGCACCGCCGCGTCGTCGAGCTCTTCCGGGGTCGTCTCGGCGAGCAGCTTGCGGGCCAGCCGCTCGCGCAGCTGACGGCGTACGCGTCCGGTCGTGGCGCGCTCGTCGGCATGCCCGGCCGCCGAGGCCTCCGAGATCTCGTCGATCCAGGCGAAGACCAGCGCGGAGAACTCCACCAGCATCGCCGGTTCCATGCCGCCCTCGACGGCCCTGCTCGCGAGCTCGCGCCAGGCCACGCGGGCACCGATCCGGTACGCCGCCAGCAAGGCCTCCATCGTGCGCCCGCTCCTGGCCTCGCCGCGCCCCAGGTCGTAGGCGCCCTGGAGAGCCGGCGGGGTCGCGGCCGACACGTCGGCGGGAAGGCCCGCGCCCGAGGCGAGCGAGAGGAACCCGCCCAGTGCCACGCCCACCGCGGTCCGGATCGTCTCGCCCATGTGCCCCGAGAGCGCGTCCTGGTAGGGAGGCACCTCGGCGATGATCGCGGCGACCACGTCTTCGCCGACCTGGGGGAGCACGGCACGGATCGAGGCGACGACCTCGGGCGTCAGCTGGACGTCATAGGACGAAAGAGCGGGGACTTCTCGGGAACTTTTGTTCGTCACGTATAAATCCGCCTATCAGATTCACGTCGCTAACACAGGAGTTTACCTCGTATAAGTAGCACCATGGATGCATGGCTGAGATCTCTACATCCCCCGCCCTGTTCGCCCCGGGCGAGGTCAGGCGACCCGCGCTGCGGGAGAGGCTCTCGCGCAAGGTCTGGGAGATCGCCGAGACGATCGCCACGCCGCTGGCGCCGGCCGACTACCTGGACATGTTCAACCCTCTCCGGCCCGGCGCTGACCTGCGAGGACGCGTCGTCAAGGTCACCCCGGAGACCGCCGACGCCGCCACCATCGAGATCAAGCCCGGCGCCGACTGGAACGGTCACACCCCGGGTCAGTACGTCCGCGTGGGTGTCGACGTCAACGGCGTACGCCACTGGCGGGCCTACTCCCTGACCCACGGCCCCCGCAAGGACGGCCTCATCTCGATCACCGTCAAGGCGGTCCCCGACGGCAAGGTCTCCAGCCACCTGGTGCGCCGCCTGCGCCCCGGCAAGATCGTCCACCTCGAGCAGGCCGCCGGCGACTTCGTCCTGCCCAGCGACCTGCGCGGCCACAAGTTCCTGATGGTCACCGCCGGCTCCGGCGTGACCCCGGTCATCGGGATGCTGCGCAACCTCTTCCCGGTCACCGACGAGGGCGTCGTCGAGCACCAGCGGCTCGACGTCACCGTCATCCACGTCGCCCCCAGCCGCCCCGACTCGATTTTCATCCGCAACCTCGAGTCCCTCGCCGAGGCCGGCGCGATCCGTCTCGTCACCCGCTACACCGGCGCCGAGGGCCGCCTCGACATCGACACCCTCGCCGAGCTCGTCCCCGACCTGCGGGAGCGCAAGGCGTACGCCTGCGGGCCTGCCGGACTTCTCGACCACCTCCAGGCCTGGTACGACGAGGCCGGGCTGCCGCTCCAGACCGAGCAGTTCCGCCTGGCCACCGTCGTGACCAGCGAGGGCGGCACCGTCGCCTTCACCGGCAAGACCGTCGAAGCACCTGGTGACAGGCCGATCCTCGACGCCGCCGAAGAGGCCGGCGTCCTCATGCCGAGCGGCTGCCGTATGGGCATCTGCTTCGGCTGTGTGCTCCCGATGAAGGAGGGCGCCGTCCGCGACCTCCGCAACGGCGAGCTCACCGTGGCGCGCCCGGGCGAGACCGGCCCGGAGGGCGTACCCATCCAGACCTGCATCTCCGCCGCCGCCGGCGAGTGCGTCATCGACCACCCTGCCTCCTGACCCCCCACAAGACGAGAGCGAGACAGACATGACCATCGCACCTGACGCTCCGGCCTACACCGGCCCGATCGCCCACCTGACCCGCGACGACATCGAGCAGCTCGGACGCGAGCTCGACGCCATCCGCCAAGAGGTCATCGACACCCGCGGAGAGCGCGACGCGGCCTACATCCACAAGGTGATCAAGGTCCAGCGCTCGCTGGAGCTCGGCTCCCGTGCCGTCCTGCTCGCGAGCATCTTCCCGCCGGCGTTCGTCGTCGGCACCGTCGGTCTCTCGATCGCCAAGATCCTGGACAACATGGAGATCGGCCACAACATCATGCACGGCCAGTGGGACTGGATGCGTGACCCGAAGATCCACTCGACCGTGTGGGAGTGGGACAACGCCTCCACGAGCGAGGGCTGGAAGCACTCCCACAACGAGCTGCACCACACCTACACGAACATCGTCGGCAAGGACAACGACCTCGGCTGGGGCATCATGCGCGTCGACGAGGAGCAGCGCTGGACCCCGTCGAGCCTGTTCCAGCCCGCGATGAACTTCATCAACATGTGCATCTTCGAGTACGGGATCGCGGCCTACGACCTCGAGCTCGGCCGGGTGATCCGGCAGAAGAAGAAGGGCCGTCGCCCGAGCGCCGAGTGGCAGCTGGCGGCGAAGCGTACGGTCGCCAAGATCCGCCGCCAGGCGTTCAAGGACTACGTCGCCCACCCGCTCGTCTCGATGGTCACGCTGTCGGGCCCGACGACGCTGCTGGCCAACGTGATCGCCAACTTCACCCGCAACGTCTGGACCCACTCGGTGATCATGTGCGGTCACTTCCCCGAAGGCGTGGAGACCTTCGAGCTCAAGGACATCCCGGAGAACGAGACCCGCGGTGAGTGGTACGTCCGGCAGATGCTCGGTTCGGCCAACATCTCCGGCTCGAAGTTCCTGCACGTGATGACCGGCAACCTGTCCCACCAGATCGAGCACCACATCTTCCCGGACCTGCCCTCGAACCGCTACGCCGAGATCGCGCCGAAGGTCCGCGCGCTCTTCGACAAGTACGGCCTCAACTACCACACCGCGCCGATGCCGCAGCAGGTCGCTTCGGCCTGGCACAAGGTCGTGCGCCTCTCGCTGCCCAACGGATTCCTCGAGTCCACCAACGTGCGCAACGCCCCCAAGCAGGTCGTCAAGCTGGTCAAGGCGGTCCGCGGCGACACCCGCACGCGACGCCGGCTCCTCAAGGAGTTCGAGGCGGCTGGCGCGGCCTCGGTCGGCAAGGCCATCTGAATCGATACGACGGGACGTTCTTGTCGGTCCACCCGCGGGTGACCGACAAGAACGTCCCGTCGTATCAGCTCTCGCTCAGACGTCGTACGCGCCGGACTTGATGTCGTCCATCAGGGTCGGGCCTGTCGGGTCCCAGCCCAGGGTCGTGCGAGTGATCTCGGACGAGGTCGGCAGGTCCAGGCCGAACATCATCGACATCCAGCCGAAGTGGCCCGGGGCGTCCTCCGGGTCGATCGAGCGCACGGGCAGGTCCAGACGCTGGCCGAGGGCCTCGGCGATCTCGCGGGTCGCGATGCCCTCCTCGGCGACCGGGTGTGCGCGGAAGCCTGCCGGCGCCTTCTCGAGGGCGAGCCGCACCAGGTGAGCCGCGTCGGGCCGGTCGACGAACGCCCAGCGGTTGTCGCCGTCGCCGATGTAGCCGGACACCCCGTGCCTCTTGGCGACCTGGGCCAGGTAGGTGACGAAGCCGGGGTCGCCGGCGCTGCCGTGGACGATCGGGAAGCGCAGCGCCACGGGGCGTACGCCCTTGTCGGCATAGCTCAGGGCGAGGTTCTCGCTGCCGCCACGCATCGAGTCGGGACCGTGGAAGGGGCTGGCGTCCTCCTCCGTGGCGGTGCGGCCCGGGGCTGCTCCGGCGGCGCCGCTGGCGAACAGGAAGGCCTTGCCGCTGCCCTCGAGGGCCTCGAGCATGGCGCTCACCGCGGCACGCTCGGTCCGCCCGGCGGCGTCGTAGTTGTCGAAGTCGTGGTTGAACGCCAAGTGGATGACGGCGTCGGCCTCCTCGGCCGCGGCCGCGAGCGAGGCGGGGTCGTCGAGCGAGCCGCGCCGAGCGGTCACGCCCTTGGCCTCCAGCGCCGCGGCGCTGGCGTCGGACCGAGCCAGGCCGGTGAGGGTGTAGTCGTTGGCGAGGAGCTCGTCGGTGACGGCAGAACCGATCCAGCCGGAGGCTCCGGTGACGAAGATGTTCATCGAACTTCCCTTCATGTCAGTAACTGACATCAACATAGCACGCGATGTCAGAAACTGTCATCGCGTAGACTGGAGGCATGGGTCGATGGGAGCCGGACGCGCGAGGTCGGATGCTGGATGCCGCCATCGAGCTGTTCACCGAGAAGGGCTACGACAAGACCACCGCCGGCGACATCGCCGCCCGGGCCGGGGTCACCGAGCGCACCTTCTTCCGTCACTTCGCAGACAAGCGTGAGGTGCTCTTCGCCGGTCCGATCACGCTCGACGAGATGGTGGCCAAGGCCGTGGCCGCCGCCCCCGCGGACGCGACGCCGCTGCGGATGGTGCTCGACGGCGTACGTCAGGCCGCGGTCGAGCTCAGCGCGGGCCGCACCCGGGAGCAGGCGGCCCAGCGGGCCCGGATCGTCGAGGCGACGCCCGCGCTCCGGGAGCGCGAGTTGCTCAAGATGGCGGCGATGGCGACCGCGGCGCAGGCCGCGCTCGCCGAGCGGGGTGTGGCCGAGTCGACCGCTGCGCTGGCCGCCCACAGTGCCGTCGCCGTCTTCCAGACGGCCTTCGCCCGGTGGGTCTCCGGCGCCACCGACCTCGGTCTTCCCGAGTGCGTCGACGAGGCTGCCGAGACGTTGCGTTCCCTGACCTAGGCACGCCCGCTGGTGAACACCTCGGTCACACCTGGACCACGGTGACGGATGTCGTATGGACATCACCCGCCGGGACCGGTAGACAACTAGGCACTATGGAGAACGAGTTGATTCCCGGAACTGAGTCGCGGACCGCGGTGCGCAGCTATGTGACCGCCAACAAGCCGAACCCGTCGGCGCTCGCCGAGGGACTGTGGGTGCTGCCTCCCGACGTGCTCTCCAGCGGCGACCGCGCGGTCCTCTTCGACCAGTACAAGCTCTACGTCGCCGAGACCGAGCGGCTCAGTGTGCGGCGTACGATCACCAGCGCGTTCTTCCTGATCCTCAACGTCGGGGTCCTGGTCGCCGGCACCGCGCTCGTGGCCGCCGCCCCGGAGCGTCCGTGGCTGTTCACGATCGCGCTGATCGCCGCCCTCGGCCTGTGCCTCGGCTGGTTCTGGATCGTCCGCTCCTACCGGCAGATGGCGAGCGGGAAGTACGCCGTCATCACGCACCTCGAGAAGCAGCTCCCCGCGGCTCCTGGTGTCGCCGAGTGGTCGGCCGTCGGCCTCGGTCAGGACAGCTCGCGCTACCTGCCGATGAGCAACATCGAGGTGTGGGCGCCGGTGTTCTTCGCGTTCTGCCACGTCGCGACGTACGCCCTCCTCTACATCCCCTAGGTTCGGGCCCTCAGTCGAGCACCCGCACCTCGAGCGGGGTCTCCCCGTCCGGCCCGACGACGTAGGCGACTCCGTCGGGCCGCTCGCTGAGCGCCTCGATCAGCTCGCCGTCGCGCCACAGCAGGGCGACCCCGTCATCGGCCGCGTGCCCGGCGGGCAGCGCCCCGGAGCCGACGAACCGGACGTACGTCTCGCGCCGGTCCTCCTCGCCGAGGTAGTGCGGGCAGAACGAGCCGGGGAGGAAGCCCAGGCCGTCGGGGAGCGGCGCGGTGGGGCCGAACGAGTCGGTCGAGGAGGCCTCGTACCAGCAGTTGGCCCCGGCCGAGATCCCGGCCAGGATCGTCCCGCCGGCGGCAGCCTTCTCCAGCAGGGCGGGCAGTCCGTGCAGCCGCCACACCGCGAGCAGGTTGGCCGTGGACCCGCCGCCCACGTAGACGATGTCCTGGTCGAGCAGCTGCTCGAGGTCGTCGATCGGGAGATCGTGGCCCTCGGGCGCCTTGTTGAAGAGTGACAGCACCTTCGCCTCGGAACGGCCGGCGTACGCGGCGAGGAACTTGTCGTGATAGCTGTCCGCGTCGCCGCTCGCGGTGCCGATGAAGCAGACCTTGGGTCGCTCCTTCCCGCTCAGGCGGCTCAGCTCGGCATCGAGGGGGGAGAAGTCTCGTCCGTGCACCTCCGGCATCGAGAAGCCGCCACCGCCCAGGGTCAGGATCGTTCCGCGCATGAGGGTGAGTGTAGGGACACGGAAGGCCCCGCCGGACAGGGTTTTCTTCCGGCGGGGCCTTGCGAAGGTGTGACTGCTACTTGACCTTGACGGTCACCGTCTCGGTGATCGCCTCGTTGCGACGGTCACCGGAGTAGGCCACCTGGTAGGTGTGCGTGCCGCGGCTCGCCCGGAAGGTCGCCTCCTCCCACTTCAGGCGGAACCGGCCGACGCGCTTGCCGTTCTCGGTGACGACGATCTCGCCGGAGGCGCGCTCGCCGTCGACGGTGATCTCGACCTTGCCCTTGTGGGGCGAGGTGGCGGAGATCTCCGGGACCGCCTTCTCGGTGCAGTAGCTCACCGAGACGTTGTCGACGGCCCAGCCCTCGACGCCGTTGCAGCCGTCGCGACCGAGGTCGAAGCGGAACTTGACGGTGTCACCGGCGTCGGCGACCGCGTCGAGATCGATGATCGTCGTGCCCCACTGACCGGTGAACTTGCCACCGTCGGTGCCCGTCCAGGCGGGCTCGCTGGCGAGGTAGCCGCTGTCGGGGTCCATCGTCGCGCCCGGTGCGTTGAACAGGTACGCAGCCTGGTCGACGAGGGTGAAGTCGCCGCCGTTGACCGACACCTTGACGTTGCCGCCGTCCCAGCCGGACTCGGTGCGTACCGAGTGGTCGAACGTGAAGCGCGGCGTCAGACCCGCGGGCACCTTGATCGCCGGGGAGATCAGGCCGTTGCGGCTGGTGATGTCACCGGCCGGGTCACCGCACTGGCCCTCGACGGGGTCGGGGCCCCACGCCGCCTTGGTCTCGTTGCCCTCGACGTCGCTCAGGGTCTCCCAGGGGTAGTCGTTGCCGGGGACCAGGGACTCGGCGTCCTGGGTCCAGCCGGTCAGACCGTCCTCGAAGTCCTCGGTGTAGGTCGTGACCTCGTTGGTGCCCTCGCCACACAGGGCGGGGGTGTTCGGGTCGAGCATCGGGCCGAAGTTGCACTGGACCGGCTCCGTGGTCAGCTCGGTGGCCGTGTTGGCCGCCACGACCGCCGCGCAGTCGGTGGCCGTGATCGGCTCAAGAGCCGGTGCCGTGGCCTCGCCACCCGGAGTCTCGCCGCCGCCGGTCTGCGGCGTCGAGGTGCCCAGGGTGAGCTTCTTGAGCGTCGTCACGCCCACCAGGTCGGCGCAGGAGGAGACCATCGCCTGGGCGTACTCGGGGAAGCCCGAGGTCGGCGTCAGGTAGTTGGTCTGGGCGTGCCAGATCAGGTTGGCCGCCTTGTCCAGGCCGATGCCGGGCACGGTGACGTCGTTGTAGGCGCCGCCGTCGACGAGCAGGGCGTAGTGGTGGTTGATGACACCGGAGTTGGTGTGGACGCCGCCGGAGTCGGTGGCTCCGTCGCAGTGGTACTCCTCGTCGGAGACCTTGCCCGGGTCGCCGTAGCAGGTCGGGTTCCACATGTCGCGGATCGCGCCGCCGAAGGCGGTCGAGTCCTCACCCATCAGCCAGCGTACGGACTCGTCCTTCGACTCGGTCGAGGTGTCCTTGATGGTGATGTTGACCGGGCCGGTGGCGTTCTTGATCTTCTGGCCGGTGGCGTAGTCGGTGGTCGCGCCGTAGATGTCGGCGTTGCCGGCGATCGAGCCGATCGGCTGGCCCTCGAGGAAGCCGATCACGATGCCCTCGGCGCCGGCGGCGGACGCGTTGGCGACCTTCTGGGTGAAGGCGCAGACGCCGCGGTCGACGAAGACGAACTTGCCGGCGATGGCGGCGGCGTTGGTGAAGGCGCCACAGCCGTTGGTCGGGCTGCCGTCGGCCGGGTCGTCCTGGCCCACGACGATGTCGGAGGTCACGCCCGCGGTCGGGAAGACCGGACCGAAGCTGGCCGCGGCGGCCGGGCAGGCACCCGCGACGTCGGCGGGGGAGTTGATGGTCAGCTCGATCGCGCCACGCGTGGACGAGGAGCAGTGGCCGTCGGTGCGGCGTACGTCGTCGGTGGTGTTCTCACGCGCGTTGAGGAAGTCGACCGTGTTGCCCCACATGTCGGAGTAGGCCTCGTTGAGCGCCCCCGGCTGCCACTGGTAGATCAGGCCGGAGGTGTACTCGGTGTAGGCGTGGCCCCACTCGTGGGCCACCACGTCGTCGGAGGTGACGCCGGAGCAGTAGTTGGTGGTCGCGCCGTTCCAGTTGGCGTTCGGGCACGAGATCGCCGGGTCGTTGTTGACCGTGACCATCTTCGCGCCGGCGCCGTCGTAGGAGTCGCGGCCGAAGGTGTTCTTGTAGAGCCAGTAGGACTCGCCGGTGGTGGCGACCTCGTTGGCCTGGTCCTGGTCGAGGGTGCCCGGGAAGGCGTCGTTCTCGTTCCAGACGGTCGCGTCGTCGCCGGTGTCGGGGGTGTTGTGCTTCTCGACGAGCTCGCGGTCGGTGGCCGAGTGGAGCATCGAGTAGCGGTTGACCGGCTTGCCGCTGGCGGCGTCGAGCACGACGGTCTCGCGCACGGTGGACTGGTTGGACAACTGGTTGGACACCTCGACGACCCAGGCGAGCAGGCTCTTGCCGCTCACGCCTTGGGCGGCGCCCATCCGGTAGATGTTGAGGTCGGCCTTGACGACCTCGACGCCGGTGGTGTCGACGGTGCTGTCAGCGTGGGCGTCGGCCGGCTTCGACTTCACCAGCTCGAGCGCCTTGGCCTCGGCCTTCTCCTTGGACCACTTCGGGGTCGTGCTGAGGTCGAGGTCCGGGGCGGCGAAACCGTTGACCGAGGTCAGGTCGCCGGCCTTGTCGACGTGGGCCTTGAGGACGCCGCCGAAGACCGGCACGTCCTGATAGGCCTGCTCGAACTCGACCGTCCACCCGGCCGGGGTGGTGCTGACCTTCGACTGGTCGAGCTGGTCGGCCTCGGCACCGAAGACCGTGGCGTATTTGTCGAGATACTTGCGTGCCTTCGCGGCCGCCTCCGACTTGCTGTCGGCGCCGACGCCGGGCAGCAGGTCGCCCTTGGTGGACGCGAAGCCGATCAGGCCGGTGGCGCCCTCCTTCTTGAGCGTCACGGTCTGGTCGGCATCTGCCTTGAGCTGGTCGATGCCGCCGGGATCCGGCTTCGCGGCGACCGCGGCGACCGGTGTGATCACCAGGCCCGCCGCGACGAGCGCAAGGCTGATTCCTTGCTTTCCGAGCTTCACGGGTTGCTCCTCTCGGGGTTCCGCCGCGTCGAGTCGCGGCGATTTCGCATCGTAGAGATATTTGCGACGAGGAGGGGTGCAAACGCCAATCACGAGTCCGAAACGATTCGCCCTCAAGAGATTCTCAGGGGGAGGCCCTCAGGGGAGATCTAAGGTAGTTGCCCGATGTGCGGGCCTACCTCAGGAGCAGATTCTCGTGGGGTGCCCTTGGAGATCATCCCGCCTTTGTACGCCGCCGGCCTGCCGTGCCACGGAGACGACTCTGCGTTGTGGTTCTCAGAGTCCCCGGCCGCCCTCGAGGTGGCCAAAGATCGCTGCCTCGACTGCCCGGTGATGCGTGAGTGTCTCTCCGGTGCCCTGGCCCGCTCCGAGCCCTGGGGCGTCTGGGGCGGCGAGATCGTCGAACGCGGCCAGGTGGTCACCCACAAGCGCGGCCGCGGCCGACCCCGCCGCCAGGCGGCGTAGGGCGACCTAGCTTTGCGCTGACTCCAGGCCCAGGCCGGCGGCGAGGTTCGCGACCTGGGCGGGAGCGGCGTACGCCTCGATCTCGGTGATCCGTCCGTCGACCACCGTGAAGCCCATGATGCTGAAGAGCTTTCCGTGGAAGGTGATCGCGACGCCGGCTGCGCCGTTGACGAGGGCCGGGTGGGTGACGCGGTCGGCGTGGGCGTACATGACGGCGTTGCCCGCCACCTTCGCCGCGCCCCGGTAGGTGGTGATCCCGGAGCCGAGGTCGGCGCGCAGGACGACCTCGGGGTGGAGCGCACCGATCAGCCGATCCAGGTCGCCGTCCTGGGCGGCGGCGAAGAAGGCGTCGACGACCTCGCGCTGTGCGGTGACATCGCCCTGGGGCGTACGTCCTCGAACCCGGCGGCGCGCCCGGCTGGCGAGCTGGCGGGTCGAGTCGGAGGAGCGGTCGAGCATGGTCGCGATCTCGTCGAAGGGCACGGCGAAGAGGTCATGGAGCACGAAGGCCAGCCGCTCGTCCGGGGAGAGCTGGTCGAGCACGACCAGGAGGGCGATGCTGACCGAGTCGGCGAGCATCGCCCGCTCGGCCGGGTCCTGGGTGGTGGGGTCGTCGAGCACGACCGTGGGTTCCGGCAGCCGGTCGTCGATGGACAGCTCGCCGCGGGTCTTGCGCGAGCGCAGCATGTTGAGGGAGACCCGGGCGACCACGGTCGTCAGCCAGCCGCCGATGTTGTCGATCTCATCGGTGTCGGTCCGGCTCAGCCGTAGCCAGGCGTCCTGGACGGCGTCCTCGGCCTCGGAGGTGGATCCGAGCATCCGGTAGGCCACCCCGAACAGGTGCCTCCGCTCCTCCTCGAAACGCTCGGCCAGCCACTCCTGCTGCATCTTCGGTCCTCTCGGTCGGCGGCCCTCACAGGCCAGGCCTCTACGGACCCGACCCGCGAAGCAGACCAGATGTGACACCTTCTGCGAAAGAGATTTTTCTTTCACGGATCCGTCACATCCCCCCGCCTCGCCGGGTCAGGGATGGCATGAGCAACCGAATGAAGAACCCCGCAACCGTCATCCCGCAGGCCTACAAGGGCATCGGCAACCTTCTCGCCGCCGTGGTCGAAGGGGGCCTCCCCGAGACCACGACCGAGCTGATCGCGATGCGCGTCAGCTCGCTCAACGGCTGCGCGGCCTGCCTCCAGGGCCACGCCGTCCGCGTCGAGGAGGTCGGCCTCCCGATCGAGAAGATCGTCGGCCTCGCCGCCTACCGTGAGTCGCCCTTCTTCAGCGAGGCCGAGAAGGCAGCCCTCGCGCTCGCCGATGCGGTCACCCGTCTCGCCGACGCCGAGGACGCGGTGTCGGACGAGCTCTGGCGTGAGGTCACCAAGCACTACGACGAGAAGCAGACCGCCGCTCTGGTCCTCTGCATCGCCACCCACAACCTCTTCAACCGGGTCAACGTGACAGTGCGTGAGGACGCCGAGCACCCCTTCTGGACCCGCTGACCCCGCCGACGCCGAGAAGTCAGTTTCTGACCGCGAGAGGTCGATTTCTGACGCCGAGTGGTCCATTCGGTGTCAGAAATCGACTCTTCGACGTCAAAGATCGACGTCTCGGCGAGTGGTCAGGCCAGGGCGGCGGAGACGACCGCTTTGGCCTCCTCCTGGACCTTTGCCAGGTGCTCGGGGCCCTGGAAGGACTCGGCGTAGATCTTGTAGACGTCTTCGGTTCCGCTCGGGCGCGCGGCGAACCAGGCAGACTCGGTGGTCACCTTCAGGCCGCCGATGGCCGCACCGTTGCCGGGCGCCTCGGTGAGCTTGGCGGTGATCTCCTCGCCGGCCAGGCTCGTCGCGGTCACGGCTTCGGGGGAGAGGGCGGCGAGCTTCGCCTTCTCCTCGCGCGAGGCCGGGGCGTCGATCCGTGCGTACGCCGGCTCGCCGTGCTGCCCTGGATTGAGCTCGGCGACCAGCTCGGCATAGCGCTGCGAGGGCGACTTCCCGGTGCGCGCCAGGATCTCGGAGGCCAGCAGGGCGAGGATGATGCCGTCCTTGTCGGTGGTCCACACCGTGCCGTCGAAGCGCAGGAACGAGGCGCCCGCCGACTCCTCGCCGCCGAAGCCGAACGAGCCGTCGATCAGGCCCGGCACGAACCACTTGAACCCGACCGGCACCTCGACCAGCGGCTTGTCGAGCGCACCCGCGACCCGGTCGATCATCGAGGACGAGACCAGGGTCTTGCCGATACGCGCCGTCGCCGGCCAGCCGGGACGCGCGCCGCCGAAGAGGTGGTCGATCGCGACCGCGAGGAAGTGGTTGGGGTTCATCAGCCCGGCGTCGCGGGTGACGATCCCGTGCCGGTCGGAGTCGGCGTCGTTGCCGGTGGCGATGTCGAACTCCGGAGTGCTCTCCAGGAAACGAACCAGCTCGGCCATCGCGCTGGGGGAGGAGCAGTCCATCCGGATCTTGCCGTCCCAGTCCAGCGGCATGAAGCGCCAGGTCGGGTCGACCAGCTCGTTGACCACGTTGAGGTCGAGCTTGTGCCGCTCGGCGATCGCGCCCCAGTACGCGACCGAGGCCCCACCCAGCGGGTCCGCCGCGATCCGCACCCCGGCCTCGCGGATGGCAGCCAGGTCGACCACGTTCGGCAGGTCGTCGACGTAGGAGCCCAGGAAGTCGTACGCCTCCGCCTGTCGTCGCGCGGCAGCGAACGGCACCCGCTTGACGCCGGCGAGCCCGGCACGGATCAGCTCGTTGGCGCGGGCGGCGATGACCTTGGTCGCGTCGGAGTCGGCAGGACCGCCGTGGGGCGGGTTGTACTTGAAGCCGCCGTCGGAGGGCGGGTTGTGCGAGGGCGTGACGACGATCCCGTCGGCCAGGCCGGAACCAGACAGACGGCCGGCGTTGGCGCGAAGGATCGCGTGCGACACCGCCGGCGTGGGCGTGTAGCCGTCGCGGTCGTCCACCAGGACGCGTACGTCATTGGCGACCAGCACCTCCAGCGCGCTCGCCCACGCGGGCTCGGAGAGGCCGTGGGTGTCACGCCCGATGAACAGCGGACCGTCGATTCCCTGCGAGGTCCGGTAGTCGACGATCGCCTGGGTCGTGGCCAGGATGTGCGTCTCGTTGAAGGCCGACCTGAGCGAGGACCCGCGATGCCCCGAGGTGCCGAAGACGACCTGCTGGGCCGGATCTTCCGGGTCCGGCTGCAGGTTGTAGTAGGAGGCGACCAGGTGAGGTACGTCGACCAGGTCGGCGGGCGTAGCGAGCGTTCCAGCGCGTGGGTCAGCCATGTGCCCCATCATGCCTACTGCCCCGTAATGTTCTCCCCATGCCCCTCGTCACCACCGAAATCAGCGACGGCATCGCCCAGGTGCGTCTCAACCGCCCGGACAAGCTCAACGCGTTGACCCTCGAGCTGCTCCGGGAGCTGGTCGACACCGCCAAGGTGCTCGGCAAGAACCACGACCTGCGCGCGGTGGTCATCGCCGGTGAGGGGGACGCGTTCACCGCCGGCCTCGACTTCGCCTCGGTCCTGCGTGACCCGAAGAAGATCGTCGGCGCCTTCATCCCGGTGCCCTTCCGCGGCACCAACCTCTTCCAGGAGTCGGTCTGGGCCTGGCGCCGGCTGCCGGTCCCGGTGATCGCGGCCGTCCACGGTCACTGCCTCGGCGGTGGCGTACAGATCGCGCTCGGCGCCGACTTCCGCATCGCCGAGCCCGACTCGCAGTGGTCGGTCCTCGAGGGCAAGTGGGGCATCATCCCCGACATGACCGGCATCCGGTCGCTCTCCGAGGTCGTCGGCATCGACACCGCCAAGAAGCTCACCATGACCGCCGAGCAGTTCTCCGGCGAGCGCGCCTACGAGCTGGGCCTGGTCACCGAGCTCTCCGCCGACCCGGTGGCCACCGCGACCGCCTTCGCCCGCAAGCTCTCCGAGCGTTCCCCCGACCAGCTCGCCGCCGCCAAGCGCCTCTTCAACTACACCTGGTACGCCCCCGTCAAGCGCACCTTCTCCCGCGAGCGTATCGAGCAGCTCCGTCTCCTCTTCGGCGAGAACACCAAGATCGCCCGCGAGGCCGCCTTCAAGCGCGAGAAGCCGACCTACAAGCCCCGCCGCTGACCCGACTCAGCCGAGGCGTCACCCCGGTCGGCCGAGGCGTCACCCCGGTCGGTCGAGGCGTCATCGCCTGCCTTCTCGGCCGACGTGCCTGCCTTCTCGGCCTGCGCGGCTGACGCCTCGGCCTGCGCGGCTGACGCCTCGGCCTGCGCGGCTGACGCCTCGGCATGCTTGCGACGGCGCTTGATCTCACCCTGAGCGAGGACGAAGGCGAGGATGACGGGCCAGACGTACTTCAGATGGCTGGCGACCCACTTCACCCATTCGGGGACCTGTACGTCCGGCAGGTCCGGCCACGGGATCGAGGGCCACGGGATGCTGGGCAGGTCGGGGAGCGGCAGGTCGGGGAGGTCGGGCAGGTTCGGGAGCGGGAGGTCGATGTTCGGCAGCGAGATCCGGGCGACGATCCATGCGACGACCGCCGCGACGACGATGCCGCCGAGCACGCCCGCGGCGCCGCCGAGGGTCTCGATGAGCGCGTAGCGCTTGGGGTGGTCGATGACCCGGCGTTCGTACGCAGCGGCTCGTGACCCCGGCTCCGGGGTGAGGTCGAGGCCGCCGATGCCGGCCATCCCGGCCAGGTCCTCACCGGGCTCGAAGTAGGTCGCCCGTCGGGGCGTACCGAGCCCCGAGTGGATCACGAGCAGGCTCCCGTGATCCTTGCTCTCGAGCCGGGCCCGGTCGTCGGCGGTCTTCTTGGTGAGGACCTCCTCGCCGTCGACCGTCCACACGAACCTACGGACGATGTCGCCGGTCACCTCGAGACGGTGGGTGTGCCCGGAGATCGTCCGTGACCAGATCTGGACCTTCTTGCTCACCCTGGTGAATCTAGGATCCGGCGCACCGTCGGGGCATCGGCCGGAGGTAGCGACCGGGGTCAGACTTTGGTCAGGGGTAGGCGATGCCCGTGGTCTGCTCGGAGAGCTCCCACAGCGCCCGCGCGGCCTCGGGATCGCGTGCGAGGCGCGACGGGGAGACCGGCTTCGGCACGCCGCGAGCCTCGAAGGCGTCGCTCGGCCCGATGTACGTCCCCGGCTCGAGCCCCGGATCGGTCGCCGCCATCAGAGCAGGCCAGGCGCCCGCCTCGGGGGTCTGCGCCATCGCATGGACGGCGGCCTCGCTGATGCTCGCGATCGGCGCGATCAGCCTCCTGGACGTCCCGTTCGCCATCAGTCGTGTCGAGGCGAGCCCCGGGTGGGCGGCGTACGCGGCGATCGGCAGCCCCGCCTTCTCGAGGCGTCGCTGGAGCTCGAAGGTGAAGAGCAGGTTGGCGAGCTTGGACTGGGAGTAGACGTTCCAGGGCGAGTAGCGTCCGACCTGCACGGTCGGGAACCCGAGCGGTGCCTTGCGGGCCAGCTTGTGCATCATGCTCGACATGGTCACGATCCGGCCCTCGCCGCTCTCGGCCAGCGGCTCCAGCAGGAGCCCGGTCAGCAGGAACGGCCCGAAGTGGTTGGTCGCCATCTGCAGGTCGAGGTCGTCGACGGTGCGTGACTGCGGTGTCGCCATCACACCGGCGTTGTTGACCAGCAGGTGCAGCGGCCCGCCGCCCTCGAAGGTCGCCGCCGCGATCGCCTCGGCCCCGGCCCGCACCGCCTGGAGCGAGGAGAGGTCGAGCGCGACCCGGTCGAGGCTGGCGCCCGGAACCTCCTCGGTGAGCGCCGCGGCGGCCGCGTCGAGCTTCTCCCACGAGCGCCCCGCCAGGATCACCCGTGCTCCCGCGGCGGCGAGGCCGCGCGCGATGAAGTAGCCGATCCCGCCCAGCGTCGGTCCGGTCACCACGGCGTTCTTGCCGGTCAGGTCAGGAATGTCGGAGGTCGTCCACGGCATGCGGCCACACTAGGCCGCCGGTCAACACAATGGACGGATTTGAAAGTCGGCCGGTCCGATCAGCCCAGTCCGCCCAACGCGAGCCCACCGGCGATCGCGAGCATCGTGCACCCGATCAGGCTGTCGAGCACCTGCCACGCACGCCGGCTGGCGAGGAGCGGCCCGAGGAGCCGGGCGCCGTAGCCGAGCCCGGCGAACCAGATGATGCTGGCCAGGCAGCCACCGATGGCGAACCCCCATCGCGCCGAGCCGTAGGTCGCCGCGATCGACCCGTGGAGCACAAGTGTGTCGATGTAGACATGCGGGTTGAGCCAGGTGAAGGCGGCCGCCTTGGCGATCACGCGGGGGAGCGCCTCCCGAGGCGCATCTGCGGCATCCAGGCCCGAGGGCCGCAGCGCCCGCCGGAACGACCCGATGCCGTACCAGCCGAGGAACACCACCCCGAACCAGCGCAGCACCTCCAGCACCCACCCCGCGTGCGAGACGACCGCGCCCATCCCACCGACCCCGGCGCAGATGAGCAGGAGATCGGAGACCGCACACACGGTCACCACGGCGAGGACGTGCGAGCGCAGGATCCCCTGGCGCAGGACGTACGCGTTCTGGGACCCGATGGCGACGATGAGGCTGAGCCCGGTCAGGAGCCCGGCGAGGCCGGCGTTGATCACACCGGCGACGCTAAGCGGTCGCCAACCTGCAGACCAGCGAAAGAATCTTACCGAAGATGAGCCACACTTAAGTCATGCCCACTCTCGACCCGACCCAGCTCGAGACCCTCGTCGTGATCGCCGAGGAAGGCACCTTCGACGCCGCGGCGCGCCGCCTGCACATCACTCCGAGCGCCGTCAGCCAGCGGATCCGGGCGCTCGAGCGCGCGGCCGGGCAGGTGCTGGTGCGGCGTACGACGCCCTGCGTACCCACCGAGGCCGGCGAGCCCCTGATCAGGCACGGCCGCCAGCTCCGTCTCCTGCTCGACGAGGCCGCGGCCACCCTGAGCGCGGGAGACGGCAGCGACGACACCGTCGTCGACCTCTCGGTCGTGGTCAACGCGGACACCCTCGCGACCTGGTTCCGTCCGGTGCTCGACGAGGTGGCGACCTGGGACCGGACGGCGCTGCGGATCACCGTGGAGGACCAGGGCTACTCGGCCGACGCGCTCAGACGCGGCGAGGTCCTGGCGGCCGTCACCAGCGAGCCGAAGCCGGTCCAGGGCTGCACGGTCGAACCGCTGGGAAGGCTCCGCTACACCCCGGGCGCGGCCCCCGCGCTCGTCGAGCGCCACCGCAAGGGCAGGGGCATCGACTGGGGCGCGATCCCGATGATCGTCTTCAACGAGAAGGACCACCTCCAGGACGAGGTGCTGGCGGCGCACGGCGCGACCCGGCCCCCGGTCGTCCACCGGGTCCCGAGCAGCCACGACTTCCACGAGGCCATCAGGCGCGGCCTCGGCTGGGGGATGCTCCTCGACGCCCAGGCCGAGGCCGACCTGGCCGGCGGCACGACCGTCCCGCTACCCGGCGCGAAGCCGATCGACGTCCAGCTCTTCTGGCAGCGCTGGCGCCTCGACTCGGTCGCGCTGGACGACCTGAGCGAAGCCGTACGCCGCGCCGCCCGTGGTCAGCTGCGCCCGACGCGTGGCGCGCGAGCGGCTCAGCCGCGCTCGGGCGGGTAGCCACCCCCGTTGGGGTAACCGCCCTGCGGCGGGTAGTGCCCCTGAGGAGGCGGGTAGTGACCCTGCGGCCCGCCCTGGTAGGGGCCGGCGTCGTACTGGCGGTGCTCGACGGCCGTGGTGTGCTGCGACCGGTTGACCGACAGCAGGACCCCGATCCCGATGGCGAGTCCGCCGGCGATGACGAGGATCCAGCCCAGGGGCTCGCTCGCGATCGCGTTGGCGACGTCGTCGGGCAGGTCGACCGCGCCGGTGAGCAGGATGAGTCCGAGGACCAGCAGGATGATCCCGAGGCCGATGGTCATGAGAGAAGCTCCAGACGTGTGGGGACTGGCGCGCCACGCTACCCAGCCGATCCGGCCCCCCATACCGTCCCCCGCATCACGACCGCCAAGCGGTCAGGACATACGCCGCGACCCGGCCACCCCTCGAGCGGCGACCCCGAGCAGCACCAGCAGGAGCGCACCGAAGGCCACCACGGCTGGGCCGGTCGCGACGTACTGCACCAGGATCCCCAACAGCACCACCGGCACCGTGATCCCCACATAGGCCATCAGGAACAGCCCGGCCAGCGCCTCGCCGCGGCTCTGTGGCGGTGCCACCGAGATCACGGTGGCGATCGCCGCCTTGAACGACATCCCCGATCCGGCGCCGGTGACGACGGCTCCGAGGACAAGGACCCAGAACGTGCCGGTCAGGAGCGCGCCGACCACGAGCAGCAGCCCGGCGGTCAGCGCGACCAGCCCGGTGACGTACAGCCGACGCCGCGGCCAGTTCCCGGCCAGCACCTGGAAGAGCGCCGCGGAGCCGAAGATGGAGAACCCGACCAGGCCCGCGACCGAGTGCGAGCGGAGCGAGAGCTCCTCGGCGAGGAACGACGGCACCAGCGAGGTGAAGAAGCCGAACATCGCGAACGCCACGAAGCTCGCCATCCCCGCGGCGAAGTACGCCCCGCGCGCGTCGGCCGGCACCCGCACCCGCTGCGGCCGGTACGTCCACCCCGGCTGGTCGGTGTCGACCGTCTCCGGCGCGGCGACGACGGCGAGGAGCCCGATCACCATGAGGAACGCGAAGACCGCGTACGGCGTGTAGAGCGGTCGCGGCGCCCACTCGGCCAGCACGCCGGCGACCAGCGGGCCGAGCCCGAGGCCACCGATGTTGGCCGCGGTCGCGACCACCTCGGCCCGGGTCGCCGGCGCCTGCGGCCGGGCGGTCCGGTGCAGCTCGGCGAGATGGGCCGTCGCCGTCGCGGTCAGCATCCCGACACCCAGCCCGGACAGCAGCCGCGCCAGCAGCAGCCACCCCAGCTCGTGGGTCGAGAGGAAGATCAGCGCCGAGAGCACGTTGAGCAGCACCGCCGGCGCCACCACCCGCCGCCGCCCGAACCGGTCGGAGAGGTGGCCGGCGAGGAAGAGCGAGACCGCCACCCCCGCGCCGTACGTCGCGAACACCACCGTGATCACGAATGAGCCCCACCCCTGCTCGTCGACGTAGAAGACGTAGAGGGGTGCCGGCGCGGCCGCGAAGGCCATCGTCACCGCGAACAGGAACGCCACCGACCAGAACCCGCGGACGTGGTGGTGCCGCTGGGTGACGGGGACTGCCTGGAGCGTTGTCATACGTCCATGCTCGCCGATCGCCACGATCATCTCCAACGAATCTTGTCGAAGGTAGGCATCACGATCTGCGATAGTGAGGAGCATGCAGCCGCACCAGCTGGAGTACTTCGTCGCCGTCGCCGAGACCGGAAGCTTCACCGCCGGCGCCGACCGGGTCGGCGTGGTGCAGTCCGCGGTCTCCGCGGCCATCAAGCAGCTCGAGCGCGGCCTGGGCGCCCCGCTGATCGAGCGCGGCTACCATCGCCTCGCGCTGACCGCCGAGGGCGAGGCACTGCTCCCGCGCGCCCGCGAGGTCCTCGCCGGCATCGAGGCTGCTCGCGAGGCGGTCGCCGGCGCCCGTGGCCGGGTGGTCGGCACCGTCCTGTTCGGCACGCTCTCCTACACCGGCCGCTGGAACATCGCCGAGGTCCTGCAGGGCTTCGCCGCCCGCCACCCCGGCATCACGGTGCGCCTGCGCCAGACCATCTCGGGCAGTGCCACCAGCGAGGCAGACGTACGCTCCGGGGCCCTCGATCTCGCGCTGGTCTCCACGCCCGCGGCCTCGCTGCCCGGGCTGACCCTGACCCGCATCCACGGCGACGAGCTGGTCTTCGTCTGCGCACCCGGTCACCGCCTGGCGCGGGCCGGTGCGGTCACCGCCGCCGACCTCGCCGAGGAGACCTGGGTCGACTTCCCGACGGGGTGGGGCAACCGTACGGTCGTGGACGCCGCGTTCGCCGCCGCCGGCGTCTCGCGGGCGGTCCGCACCGAGGTCACCAGCTTCGAGCTCGCGCGCAACCTCGTCTGCCGCGGTCTGGGCGTCTCGGTCGTGCCCCGCGCGTCGATCGAGGGTGACCCCGGCGTCGTCGCCGTCCCGATCGGTCTGGAGTGGTCCTTCCAGCTCGCCGTCGCGAGCAACCGACGGATCTCCGCTGCCGCGGCACGGCTCGCCGAGGCGGTGACCGCCTCCGCGCTCTGAACGGCGGCATGAGCAGACGACGAAGCGGCCCGCCCGGAGAAACCGGGCGGGCCGCTGCGTACTGCAGGTCAGAACCTGGGGAGCCTCAGAAGGCCGACTCCGGCAGGTCCATGATCGAGTTGTCGATCGCCTCGGCGATGGCCCGCTCAGCGGTCAGCTTGGGCAGGTTGTAGGAGGCGAAGAACTTCGCGGCGGCGACCTTGCCGGTGTAGAAGTCCTTGTCCTTGCCCGGGTCACCCGCGAGGGCGGCGAGGGCGATCTCGGCCTGGCGCAGCAGCAGCCACGCGACCACGACGTCGCCGACGGCGAGCAGCAGGCGCGAGGTGTTCTGGGCGACCTTGTAGATGTTGGTGATCTCCTCCTGGGAGGCCATCAGGTCGTTGAACATGTGCCCGACGATCGCGTTGACGTCCTCGAGCGCGGTCGCGAGCAGGGCACGCGACTCCTTGAGCTCGGCGGAGCCCTCGTTGTCGAGGAAGGCCTGGATCTCGCCGGCGATCTGGCCGAGTGCGGCGCCCTGGTTCTTCACGATCTTGCGGAAGAAGAAGTCCTGGCCCTGGATCGCGGTGGTGCCCTCGTAGATCGAGTCGATCTTGGCGTCGCGGACGTACTGCTCGATCGGGTACTCCTGCAGGAAGCCCGACCCGCCGAAGGTCTGCAGCGACTCGGTGCCGAGCAGCACCCAGGCGCGCTCGGAGCCGTAGCCCTTGACGATCGGCAGCAGCAGGTCGTTGACCGCGGCGGCCAGCTTGTTCTCGTCGGAACCGTCCTCGGTGAGGACGACCTTCTCCTGCCACGAGGTCGTGTAGTAGACCAGCGCGCGCATGCCCTCGGCGAACGACTTCTGCACCAGCAGCGAGCGGCGTACGTCGGGGTGGTGGGTGATCGTGACGCGCGGGTCGGTCTTCGCGGCGGCGACGAGGTCGGCGCCCTGGACGCGGGTCTTGGCGTACTCCAGCGCGTTCAGGTAGCCGGTGGAGAGGGTCGCGATCGCCTTGGTGCCGACCATCATCCGAGCGTTCTCGATGACGTCGAACATCTGGCGGATGCCGTCGTGCACCTCGCCGAGCAGCCAGCCCTTGGCGGGCTCGCCGCCGCCGGCCTGCGGGTCGCCGAAGGTGAGCTCGCAGGTGTTGGACACCTTGATGCCCATCTTGTGCTCGACGTTGGTGACGTACGCACCGTTGCGCTCGCCGGTGAGCTCACCGGTCTCGTGGTCGAAGTGGTACTTCGGCACGAGGAAGAGGGAGAGGCCCTTGGTGCCCGGGCCGCCGACGCCCTCGACGCCCTTCGGGCGGGCGAGGACGAGGTGCATGATGTTCTCCTGCAGGTCCGACTCGGCGCTGGTGATGAAGCGCTTGACGCCGGTGATGTTCCAGGAGCCGTCCTCGTTGGGCGTGGCGAAGGTCTTGCCGGCGCCGACGTCGGAGCCCGCGTCGGGCTCGGTCAGCACCATCGTGGAGCCCCAGAGGCGCTCGACCATGATCTTCGCGATCTGCTTGTCGCGGTCGTTGCCGTTCTCGAAGACGACCTTCGAGAAGAACGGGCCGGCGGCGTACATCCAGATCGCCGGGTTCGCCCCGAGCAGCATCTCGGCGGTCGCCCAGACCAGCGAGTTCGGGGCCACCTGGCCGCCGATCTCCTCGGGAGTGTGCAGGCTCCAGAAGCCCGAGTCCATCCACGCGTCGTAGGACTTCTTGAACGCGGCCGGGACCGGCGCGGTGTTGGTCTTGGGGTCGAAGACCGGCGGGTTGCGGTCGGCCTCGACGAACGACTCGGCGAGGTCCTCGCGCGAAAGACGCTCGACCTCGGCGAGGATCTCCTTCGCGGTGTCGACGTCCAGGTCCGCGAACGGACCGGTGCCGAGAACCTTGTCGGTCCCGAAGACCTCGAACAGGTTGAACTCGATGTCGCGGAGATTGCTCTTGTAGTGGCTCACTGATCCACCTTCATAACCTTTGTCGGATGTACCAGTTGCGGGAGCGCCGGTCGGCACGCACTACTGGCGGGTAACATTAAGAATAGGCTCGCCCTCCAGGGGTGGCAAGCCCGGGGCTACTCGCAGGTAGGGTTCTTCGTCACAACGGCCCGCCAGGGAAGCAGCCCGCAGGAGAGCAGGAGTACGCCTCCGGCCACCGCGATCGCGGCCCGAGGGCTCGTCGCCGCGGCCAGTGCGCCGGCCGCCAGGACCCCGACGGGCTGGGCGACCTTCATGGTGATCGACCGCGCCGCCTGCACCCGCGCCATGTGGTCGTCGGCGGTCTCGCGCATCCGGTAGGTGGCGAAGGTCGGGTTGAAGACACCCGCGCAGAGGATCAGCCCGAAGTTGGCCGCGGTGAACCACGCGAAGCCGAGCGGGCCGCTCGGGGTGAAAGCGATCGGGATGGTCCACAGGGTCCGCGCGACCCCGGACCCGAGCAGGACGGCCCGTTCGCCGAGCCGGTTCGTGATCCGGGGTGCGCACATCGCGCCGAGGATCCCGCCGAGGCAGGGCAGGCCCATGGCGACGCCGTACATCCACGGCTCCATGCCGAGCTCTCGCAGGGTCAGCACGGTCTGCAGCGGGCTGGTCGCGATCACGCACGAGCCGAAGAGGGCGGCGTTGAGGAAGAGCGCGCGCAGGTCGCGGCGGGCGAAGATGTAGCGCCAGCCCGCGGTCACCTCGGCCAGCCAGTGCTGCGGCTTCCTCGTCGGTGGTGGCGGCTCCGGTGTACGGATCGAGCGGAGGCCGAGCGCGGAGAGCAGGTACGTCACCGCGTCGACGAGCACGGTCAGTGTCGGCCCGAACGCCGAGACGAGCGCGCCGCCGACCGGCGGGCCCGCGGTGAAGGTGGTCCAGAACGTCGTCTCCAGCCGGCTGGTGGCGGCGAGCCTGGCCTCCGGGTCGACCAGCGCCTTCAGGTGGGCGCCGGCGGCGGTGGTGAAGGCGAGCTCGCAGGTCGCGGCGAGGATGCCGACGACGCACAGCTGGGCGTAGGTGATCAGGTCGAAGATCCCCGCCGCCGGGATGCTGAGCATCGCCGTGAACCGGATCAGGTCGGCGCCGATCATCGTCGGCCGCTTGTGGCGGTACTCGATCCACGGCCCGAGCCGCACCCCCGCTGCCGCGGCCGCGAACCCCGACAGCGCTGCCAGCAGCGACACCTGGAAGGTCGAGGAGTCGAGCACGAGCACCGCGACCAGCGGCAGGGCGCCGTACGCGATGGTCGATCCCGCCTGGCTCGTCGCCGTCGCCAGCCAGAGCCGGTTGAAGTCCCGCCCGGGTGCCGCGGTCCGGCGAGCGATCTCCGAGACGGGCACCCGCCGACCCTATCCGCGCCGGAGTTGGCGATCAGGTAGAACACGTTTCAGTTTCGGCGTACGATCGCCTGCATGATCTCCTCCGACGCCATCACCTGGAACGCCCCCGACGACGAACACCCCGCACGTACGGCCGGCCAGCGCTCCTATGCCGCCGTCGCCAAGGGCGACCTCGACGAGTGGCTGACGATCTACGCCGAGGACTGCGTGCTCGAGGACCCGGTCGGGCCGTCGATGTTCGACCCCGAGGGCAAGGGCCACCACGGCCACGAGGGGCTCAAGGCGTTCTGGGAGAAGGCGATCGCCTCGGTCCACAAGTTCGAGTTCGAGATCAACGACTCCTTCGCCAACCCCGAGGGCAACACCTGCGCCAACATCGGCCGCATCAAGACGAGCTTCCCCGACGGCAGCCACACCACCACCGACCTGATCATGGTCTACACCGTCAACGACGAGGGCCGCATCAAGTCCATGAAGGCCTTCTGGGAGCCCGAGCGCACCATGTCGAGCTTCACCTCCGCCTGAGGCCTGATAGTCCGAGACGTTCTGGCCCATCTACCGACGGCTGATGGGCTGAAACGTCTCGGACTACGTCGTCAGGGAGTCCAGTAGGTGCCGCCACCGATCGGCGGACCCGACGGCAGGCCGCGCTCGACGCGGCAGGAGTACGTCACGCCGGCGCCCGGTTCGGGTGCGCAGAGATCGGCGCCTGACTCGCCCTTGACGACGTCGGCGTTCGCGCCACCGACGAGCCAGTCGGGACCACCGCCGCCCAGGAGGCGGTCCCGGCCGTCTCCGCCGACGACCGAGTCGCCGTCGGCTCCGGCCGCGAGGTAGTCGGCGCCGCCATATCCCTTGAGCCAGTCCCGCCCGGTGCCTCCGTAGATCCGGTCGTTGCCGGACATGCCGTGGAGACTGTCTCGCCCGGCATCGCCGTAGAGGAGGTCGGCACCGCTGTGGCCGATGACGGAGTCTGCGCCGTCCCCGGCATGGATGCGGTCGTCCCCGATGCCGCCCTCGAGCATGTCGGTGCCCCAGCCGCCGGAGATGTAGTCATTGCCGCTGTTGCCGACAACCAGGTCGCCGCTGCCCTCGCCATACAGCCGGTCACTGCCGCCGTGGCCGTAGATCGAATCACGGCCGGAGCCACCGTAGATGACGTCACCGCCGTCGGTGCCGATCACCGTGTCGGTGTCGGGGTTGTTGTGGCCGTACAACTGATCTGATCCGCCCAGACCCCACATGGCGTCGGAGCCGGATCCACCGCTGAGGTAGTCGTCGCCGGAGGTCCCGTAGAGCTTGTCGTTGCCCGACTGCCCATCGGCCCAGTCGCTACCCCGGATCTCGTCGTTACCAGGGCCGGCGAGTACGCGACTCCCGCCGCGGATCTGGTCGTCTCCAGAGCCTGCGCAGACGACGTCGTTGGAGTCGGCAGTGATCGAGTCGGCGCCGGACGTACCCAGAATGACGTCGCGGATCGCTGGATCCGTCCGCTTCTCGCCCTTGCTCAGGTCGACGGTGACCGCCCTGTCGATGCAGCTGGTCGCGGCCACGCCGCTCGAGCTGGTGGTCAGGACGAAGGCGGGGACGATCAGGAGAGATGCCGCTGCCGCGACCGAAAGAGGTGTACGCACGGCGCACACCGTAGCGGGTATCGCTCGGCCGCGCGCCGGCATTTGTCGATCGGTCCAGACGGCCGGCTCACGCGACCGCGTGCTCGGCGATCCACTCGACCAGCGGGCGTACGGCTCGCCAGTCCTTCTTCACCTCGCCGACCAGGTCGGGGGTGTGGATGATCGGCTCGAAGCCGATGGTGCGGCCGAGGTGGATCGACTTGTGGCGGAGGAGCTCGATCTTGGGATGGTTCTTGTCGATGCCGCGGGGCGCGGTCTTGAGGCGGTCGCCGGTGACCTCGTAGCCCTTCTTCTCCGCGACGGCCAGGCGCTTCTCCAGCTCGGCGCCGTAGTGGTCGTGGACGATGGCGTCACGGAAGGCCGCGAGCCGGGGCGGCTCGAACCAGTAGCAGCCGCCGCCGGTGCGGATGCCGCGAGGCGAGACCTCGACGTAGTAGCCGGTCTGCGGGGCGACGGCGACGAAGGCTCCCTGGTGGGTCTTGTAGGGGAGCTTGTCCTTCGAGAAACGTACGTCGCGGTAGGGCCGGAAGATCTTGGCGCTGCCGAACTCCTCGGCGAGCTCGTCGGTGAGCGCCTTCATCGGCGCGTGGACCGACTCCTTGTAGATGTGCTTGTGCGCTTCCCAGAACGACTTGGTGTTGTCGACCTCGAGGTCGTCGTAGAAGTCGAGCGCTGCCACGGGGAAACCTTCGAAAGCCACGTACGCAGCCTATCGACGTCCGGGCAACGCCAACGTCAGACGGCGGGGATCTGGATGGTGTCGGCCACGCGGCGGGCGTGCTCGGCCATGGCGCGGGCGATGTTGGCGGACTCGCCGAGGTGGCGGCAGGGGTCGAGCAGGTCGGCGATCTCGGCGCGGCTGAAGTGGGCCGAGACCTCGGGGGAGGCGGCGAGGAGGGAGGCGAAGTCGATGTCGTCGACCGCGGAGCGCTGGGCCAGCTCGAAGACGACGTCGTGGGCGACCTGGCGGCCGATGCGCTCGCCGAGCTCGAGCATCAGCGACTCCGAGCCGATGAGACCGCCGGACAGGGCCAGGTTGGCCCGCATCCGGTCCTCGTCGAAGGTCAGACCGGTGAAGATGACGACCAGGCGGGCCAGGACGTCGCCCGCGAGACGCGAGGCCTGGGCGACCGCGTCCTCGAGGATGCCGGTCATGGCGCCGTTGGCCTCGTGGTCGTGGAGCATCGACTCCATCGCCGGGGCGACGAGCCCGCGCAGCTGGGTGGCGGCGGTGATGACGTCGAGGGTGAGCTGCGGGTTGCGCTTGTGGGGCATCGTCGAGGAGCCGATGGTGCCCTCGGGGATCGGCTCGAAGGCCTCCCCGAACTCGGGCTGCATCATCGAGTAGACGTCCTTGCCGATCTTGCCGGCGGTGCCACCGAGCATCCCCAGGATCGAGACCCACTCGACCATGCCGTCGTTGATCGCCCGCGAGGGGACGGGCATCGAGCCCATGTCGAGCCGGGAGGCGGTCTCGGTCTCGATCGCGCGGGCGTGGGACCCGAAGGAGGCCATGGTGCCCGCGGCTCCGCCCATCAGGAGGCGGAAGACGCGGTCCTCGACCGAGCGGAGCCGGTCGACGTGGGCGGCGATCTCGTCGATCCAGATCGCGACCTTGAAGCCGAAGGTGATCGGGACGGCGTGCTGGGAGTGCGTACGTCCCGGCATCGGCACCTCGGCGCCGGCCTCGGCGACCTTGGACAGCGAGCGCAGCAGGTCGCCGAGCAGGTCGAGGATCTTGTCGTGCGCCTGGCGCATCAGGATCAGATCGGCGGTCTGGGTGATGTTCTGCGTGGTCGCGCCCCAGTGGACCCAGCCACCGTGCTTCGCGCCGACGACCCGGGAGAGCTCCTCGACCAGCGGCGTCAGCGGGTGGCTGTGCTCGGCGGTGGCCTTCTCGATGCGGCCCAGATCGAGCTTGTCCAGATCGGCGGCCTCGGCGATCGCCTCGCCGGCCTCCGCGGGGATCACCTTCACGGCCGCCTCTGCCTCGGCGAGCGCCGCCTCCACGTCGAGTCGCGCCTGCAGGCGTGCCTCGTAGGTGAAGAGGTCTCCGATGCCGTGGTCGGGGACTCGTCCGTCGGTGAATCGGTTGCTCGAGCCCGCGGGCATGGCGAGTGATCCTTTACGTGTCGTTCACACAATGATGGGAAAACAGAAACCCAATGTTAATCGACACAAAGCGGGAACACCCGTGATCGTGTGCTGCATCACTTGGAACGTGCAAGTGAACCGAAACAGGCCGTGCCATACGGCACGACCTGGATCTGTGGAGCGGACGACGAGATTCGAACTCGCGACATCAACCTTGGGAAGGTTGCGCTCTACCAACTGAGCTACGTCCGCAGGTGCGACCAGGATGTTACCCCACACTCCCGGCCAGGTGTGAAACCGGTTCACGAAAGTCGTGTCATCCGGGGATAGCGGGCCGACAGCCCGTCCCCGGCGGGGCCGCGGAGCAGGCGGCGTACGGCCCAGGGGAGCGCGCGGGAGGCCAGCCGCCGGACCTCGCGGACCGGGCCGGCCAGGCCGCCCACGCTCGGCTCCTCGATGACGGCCAGCGGCTTCGGGGTGGGCAGGTGGTGGCGTACGCCGAGGGTGTCGAGGACCTTGATCGCCATGAGCTGGTGGCCGGGGACGCCCAGGAAGCCGTGGCCGTCCCAGTAGCCCGCGTCGTCGTACTCGGTCATCCGCCAGAAGTCGACGAGCGTGGCCCCGCGCCGCTGTGCGATCTCGCGGACGGCCTCGTTGTAGACCGCGAAGCGTCCCCGGAGGAGTCGCCCGACGGTCGTGGCCCGCGCGCCGTAGGCGGTGAACACCAGCACCTTCGCGCCGGTGTCTGTGAGCTCGCCGATCGCCGACTCGTAGGTGGCGAGCAGGGTGTCGATGTCGACGTGCGGCCACATCAGGTCGACCGATCCGCCGTAGATCGTCACCACGTCCGGCTCGAGCGCGAGCGCCGGCCCGACCTGCTCCTTGACGATCCGGTCGATCCCGCGGCCGCGGACGGCCAGGTTGGCGTAGCTGAACTCGGGGGTCCGCTCGGCCATCACCTCGGCGACCCGGTCGGCCCAGCCGCGGACGCCGTTCGGGCGGCGCGCATCGCTGTCGCCGACGCCCTCGGTGAAGGAGTCGCCCAGCGCGACGTACCGGCGGTAGCCGCCGGGGATCAGCGCATCCAGTGCCATGGCTCCGATTCAATCCGGTTTACCCCGGGACGTACGACTCTGGCGCGGAATCTGTGACACATGGGGCAAATGATGCTGAGGACTCACGGCATGACGGCGGGAACCAGGTCGGTCAGCATGCTCTTGACGGTGGCGGTGGCCGCGGTTGCGTTGAACTTCTCGTCTCGGAGCGACACGACGAGCACCACTCGATCTACGCGGACCGCGCCCGCTGCCCAGCCGTCGTCGGCATTGATGGTCGCTTGGTCCCCGATGGGGTACGAGTCGCCATCGGTGATGTAGGGCGCCTCCGAAGCCGCAGTGCCTACGTCCGGGAACTCGAGAACGTTGAGGATCGTCTCGGTCTTCGGGTCGTCCGCGGGCTCATCCTTCGGGAGGATCCAGCAGTACGTGGCCGAGGTCGGTTCCGTCGACAGCTCCGACGACAGGTCGGCGAGCCAGGGGAAGGTCTCCTGCTGCTCGGTCCACTCCGGTGACCCGGCCTTCGCGATGCCGAACTGCGACTTCACCTCTGACTCGCTCGTGAAGTAGGCGTCGGACTTGGCCATCGACTTGCACGGTTCGACGTAGACGTACACGTCCTGGATCGACTTGATCCGCGACGGCTGCGGGGTCGGTGATGCCGACGATGTGCGTGTCGGGCTCGCCGATGCGGCCGGCGTGCTGCTGGCAGCGGAGGGACCCGCATCCGCGTTCGTGCTCTGGTCGGATCCGCAACCGGCGCCAAACAACGCGAATGCGACGACAAGTGTGAGTGCCCGAGTCACACGGGAGTTGTGGCGCACAAGCGCAGCGTATGGCGGCGGTGAACGCTACGCATGAGAACCGGTAAGTTGGCCTCGTGCTGCTGAGCGACAAGGACATCCTGACCGAGATCCACGACGGACGGATCGTCATCGACCCCTGGGACGAGTCGATGCTGCAGCCGTCGTCCGTCGACGTACGCCTGGACCGGTTCTTCCGGGTCTTCGACAACCACAAGTACGCCACGATCGACCCGGCCGTGGACCAGTCGGAGCTCACCCGGCAGATCGAGACCGAGGGCGACGAGCCGTTCATCCTGCACCCGGGCGAGTTCGTGCTCGGGTCGACCTACGAGACCGTCAGCCTGCCCGACGACATCGCCGCGCGCGTGGAGGGGAAGTCGTCGCTGGGGCGCCTCGGGCTGCTCACCCACGCCACCGCCGGCTTCGTCGACCCGGGCTTCTCCGGCCACGTGACGCTCGAGCTGGCCAACGTCGCGACGCTGCCGATCAAGCTCTACCCGGGCATGAAGATCGGCCAGTACTGCTTCTTCAGGCTCACCTCGCCCGCGCAGAACCCCTACGGCAGCGAGAAGTACGGCAGCCGCTACCAGGGCCAGCGCGGCCCGACCGCCTCGCGCAGCTTCCAGAGTTTCCACCGCACCAAGATCTGAGCGGACCTGTCGGTGGTCGCCGCTAGGGTCGGTTGGATGAGTGAGACACCGTTCCTGGCCCCGGACGGCCAGACGCGCTGCGCCTGGGCCGGCGGGGCGCCGGAGTTCCTGGACTACCACGACACCGAGTGGGGTTTTCCGGCCGGCGGTGACGTACGGCTCTTCGAGAAGATCTGCCTGGAGGGGTTCCAGAGCGGGCTGTCGTGGCGCACGATCCTCAACAAGCGGCCCGCCTTCCGTGAGGTCTTCGCCGACTTCGACTTCTACAAGGTGGCCGAGTTCGACGAGGGCGACGTCGAGCGCCTCCTGCAGGACGCGAGGATCATCCGCCACCGCGGCAAGATCGAGGCGGCGATCAACAACGCCCGCCGTGCGGTCGACCTCGTCGAGGAGCGCGGCTCGCTGGCTGCGTACGTCTGGGGGTTCGAGCCCGAGCCGCTCACGATTCCGGAGGTGGTGGCCACCTCCGCCGCCTCGATCAGCCTCTCCAAGGACCTCAAGAAGCGAGGCTGGAAGTTCGTCGGGCCGACGACGATGTACGCGTTCATGCAGTCGATGGGGATCGTCAACGACCACTCGCTCGACTGCGTGATCCGGGATCGGGTGGAGGCCGAGCGGGCGGCGTTCGACAGGCCCTGACCGCCCACCGCGGCGTCCCAAACCTTGGGGGCCGATACCCCGTGGAAACCAGAATGTGTTTAGGCTGTCCTAACTAAGCATTGCCTAACCCGAGGTGGTCCCCACGTGATCCGTCGTCCCGTACTCATCGCAGTGAGCACCGCGCTCGCTGTCTCCGGCCTGGCTGCCTGCAGCACGGGCTCCACCGACTCCGCCGACTCCGGCCAGGAGTCCACCTCGAAGGCCGACTCGGGCGCCTTCCCGGTGACCATCGAGCACGCCTTCGGTGAGACCACGATCGAGGAGGAGCCGAAGCGCATCTCCGTCGTCGGTGTCAACGACGCCGACATGCTCCTCTCGCTGGGCGTCGTGCCCGTCAGCATCCCCAAGGTCACCTGGGGCGGCGACGAGGACGGCACCACGCCCTGGTTCGACGAGAAGCTCGAGGAGCTCGACGCCGACATGCCGGCGATCCTCGACCAGACCGACGCCATCCCGGTCGACGAGGTCGCCAAGCAGACCCCCGACCTGATCCTGGCGACCTACTCGGGCATCACCGAGGAGGAGTACAAGAAGCTCTCCGAGATCGCGCCGGTCGTCGCCTACCCGGACCAGCCGTGGGCGACCGCGTGGGAGGACTCCCTCGACATGGTCGGTCAGGCCACCGGTCGTAACAAGCTGGCCGACGAGGTCGAGGCCGACACCCAGAAGCTCTACGAGGACGCCAAGAAGGACACCCCGGAGATCCAGGGCAAGACCTTCATCTGGGCCGCGCTGGCCACCGCCGACCTCTCCCAGATCCCGTTCTACACGACCGAGGACGCCCGCCCGGACTTCCTCTCCGACCTGGGCATGAAGAACGCGCCGGTCGTGGTGGAGAACACCAAGAAGGGCGAGTTCTTCGCCCAGGTCTCCGCGGAGAAGGCCAGCGAGCTCGAGTCCGACTTCCTGTTCACCTACGCGGTGGAGGACACCGACGCCGAGACGTACGCCAAGGACAAGCTGATCGGGCAGGTCCCCGCGATCAAGGCCGGTCACATGTGGGCCTCGACCGACAACGTCGCCTCGCTCGCCGCCGGCACCCCGACGCCGCTCTCGGTGCCCTACGCCATCGACGAGTTCGTCCCGGGCATCGTCAAGGCTCTCGAGGGTCAGTGACCCTCACGACGACGCTCGACCGAGCCCCGGCCGCGGATCCGCGCGGCCGGGGCCGGTCGTCGATGCTGCGGGTCGTGATCCTGCTCGCCGGTGTCCTCCTGGTCGCCGTGGTCGCCTCGATGCTGATCGGTGCGAAGCTCGTCTCCCCGCTGGATCTGTGGCGTGAGGGCAGCGTCGGCCAGGGCATCCTGGAGACCCGGATGCCGCGCACCGTCCTCGGGCTGATGGCCGGCGCCGCGCTGGCGCTCTCCGGCGCCTGCCTGCAGGGCCTGACCCGCAACCCGCTGGCCGACCCGGGGCTCCTCGGGCTCAACTCCGGGGCCACGTTCGCGATGGTGCTGGCGGTCTCGGTCTTCGGCATCGGGTCGCTCAACGCCTACCTCTGGTTCGGCTTCGCCGGTGCCGCGATCGCTGCGGTTCTCGTGCACACGGTCGCCTCCTTCGGGTCGGGTGGCGCGACCCCTGCCAAGCTCGTCCTCGCCGGTGCCGCGCTCGCCGCCGGGGTCACCTCGTGGACCACTGCCGTCCTGCTCACCGACAAGGCGACCTTCGACGTGATCCGGCTGTGGCAGGTCGGCACCATCGGCGGCCGTGGCTGGGACATCGTCCTGACCGGCCTGCCCTTCCTGGCCGTCGGCGCGCTGCTGACCCTGGCCGGCGCCCGCACCCTCGACACGCTCGCCCTCGGCGACGACCTCGCGCGCGGGCTCGGACGGCGTACCGGCATCGACCGCGCCGTCATCGGCCTCGGCGTCGTGCTCCTCACCGGCACCGCCACCGCGCTGTGCGGGCCGATCGGCTTCGTCGGCCTGATCGTCCCCCACATGGTCCGGGTCATGGTCGGCTCGGCCTACACCCGAGTGCTCCCTCTCTCGGCGGGCTTCGGCGCCGCCCTCACCCTCTTGGCGGACGTGGTCGGCCGGGTCATCTGGCCGCCCTCGGAGATCCAGGTCGGTGTGATGGCAGCCGTCGTCGGCGTACCCGTCTTCGTCTTCTTCCTGCGCCGCGGACGGATGGCCGGACTATGACCGTTCAGTCGATCAACCCCACCGCGGTCGTACGCAGCGCCCGGCGCATCCCGCAGCGGCGGCTCGTCCTGGTGGCCGGTGGCCTGGGCACGGCTCTGTTCGGGCTGTTCGTGCTCCGTGTGCTCGCCGGCGACTACATCATCACCCTGCCGGACTTCTTCCGGATCCTCGGCGGCGAGGAGATCCCCGGAGCGACCTTCATCCTGATGGAGTCGAAGCTGCCCCGGGCGGTCCTGGGCGTACTGGCCGGAATCGCCTTCGGCGCTGCCGGCGCGATCTTCCAGTCGACCCTGCGCAACCCGCTCGCCAGCCCCGACATGCTCGGCATCTCGTTGGGGGCGAGCGCGTCGGCGGTCTTCGCGATCGTCGTCCTCTCGCTGAACGGCTCGGCGCTCTCGGTCGCCGGGATCATCGGTGCGGTGCTCACCGCCGTCGTGATCCGGCTGGTGGCCGGCAGCGACGGTGGCTACCGCCTGGTGCTCGTCGGCGTCACCGCTGCCGCGGGCCTGGTCGCGGTGATCCAGTACCTCTTCACCCGCGCCAACGAGTACGACGCCCAGCTCGCGCTGCGCTGGATGACCGGCAGCCTCAACTCGGCCTCCTGGCCGACGATCCGGATCCTGCTCGTCGCCCTGGTGATCCTGCTCCCGCTGGTGGCCTGGACGGTGAAGTCCCAGCGCGTGCTCGAGCTCGGTCCGGACGTCGCCAACGCGCTCGGCGTCACCCACCGCTACGCCGACCTGCTGCTCCTCCTCGCCGTGCTGCTGTGTGCGCTGGCGGTCGCCGCGACCGGCCCGGTCGCGTTCGTCGCGTTCGTCGCCGGTCCGATCGCCCGGGTCCTCAACGGCGGGCGTACGACGATCCTCGGGGCCGCGCTGGTCGGCGCCGTCGTGATGGTCGGGGCCGACTACGTCGCGGCCTATGGATTCCCCGACACCAACCTCCCGGTCGGTGTCGTCACCGGTGCGTTCGGGGCGCCGTTCCTGTTGTGGTTGCTCGCCAGTGGGCGGGCCGGAAGGCGATGACATGAAAGAGGCCCAGATGAGACTCGCTGCGGAGAGTGTGAGCCTCGGCTACGGCGGCGACCCCATCGTCGACGAGGTCTCCCTGGAGATCCCCGACGGCCTGACCACCGTGATCGTCGGTGCCAACGGCTGCGGGAAGTCGACCCTGCTGCGCGGGATGGCGCGGCTGCTCCGCCCCATCTCGGGACAGGTCGTCCTGGACGGGAAGGCGGTCCACAAGCAGCCCACCCGGGCGGTGGCCAAGACGCTCGGCCTCATGCCTCAGTCGCCGATCGCGCCCGAGGGGATCACGGTCGTCGACCTCGTCGGTCGCGGTCGCCAGCCCCACCGTGGCGCGCTGCAGCGCTGGTCGCCCGCGGACGACGCCGCCGTGGCCGAGGCGCTCGAGCTGACCAACACGCTCGACCTCGCCGACCGGATCGTCGACGAGCTCTCCGGTGGTCAGCGGCAGCGGGTCTGGGTGGCGATGGCGCTCGCCCAGCAGACCGACCTGCTGCTCCTCGACGAGCCGACCACGTTCCTCGACGTCGCCCACCAGATCGACCTCCTCGACCTGCTCCACGGACTCCGCTCCTCGCGTGGCACCACCGTCGTGATGGTGCTCCACGACCTCAACCTGGCTGCCCGCTACGCCGACCACCTGATCGCGATGAGCGGCGGCAGGATCGCCGCCACCGGCAAGCCCGCAGATGTGGTCACCGCCGACCGCGTCGAGCAGGTCTTCGGTCTGGAGGCGCAGATCATCTCGGACCCCGTCTCGGGCACACCGCTGGTCGTCCCCATCGGACGTCACCACCGGCCCACCGCTCACCCCCACGCACAAGGAGCCTGACATGCCCATCCTCGCCCGCGTCTCGGTGCGCTCCGTCGAACGCCTCTCCCCGTCCTTCGCCCGGATCGAGCTGGTCGGCGACGACCTGGCCGACTTCGGCAACGACGGGCCGACCCTCGACCAGCGCATCAAGCTCCTCTTCCCGGCCACCCCGGGCGTGCTGCCCGAGCTGAGGGCCGAGGACTGGTACACCGAATGGCTCGCCCTCCCCGAGGAGGAGCGCCCTCGGATGCGCACCTACACGATCCGTTCGATCGAGGGCGAAGGCATCGAGAAGCGTCTGTACGTCGACTTCGTGCTGCACCCCGGCGCCCACGGCCCCGGCTCCGACTGGGCCGGCGCGGCCCGGCCGGGCGACGAGATCCTGGTCGCCGGACCCAAGCTCGGCGAGCCCTACGGTGGGATCGAGTGGCTTCCCGACGACGCGACCCGGCTCCTCCTGGTCGGCGACGAGACGGCTGTCCCGGCGATCGTCTCGATCCTGGAGTCCCTGCCGGCGGACGCCACCGGATCGGCCTTCCTGGAGGTGCCTGTCGCTGGTGACGTACAGGATGTCTCGGCGCCCGAGGGGCTGCAGGTCACCTGGCTGCCGCGTGAGGGGGCGCCCGTGGGCGGTCCGTCCCTGGCTGCCGTCGGCGGGCTGCTCGGCTTCGCGGCGACGCCCGAGGACGTGACCTCGGTCGAGGTCGAGGACCCCGATCTGTGGGAGACGCCCGTCTACTCCTCCTCCGGTGAGGCGGTGGTCTCGAACGGCGCCGAGGGAGGCGAGGACGGGCGCTACGCCTGGGTCGCCGGGGAGTCCCGGATGGTCACCGCACTGCGTCGTCATCTGGTCAACGAGCTCGAGATGCCGCGCAAGCAGGTCGCCTTCATGGGCTACTGGCGAGAAGGCGTGTCGATGAAGGGGTGACCCAGCGCGTTTTCGGGGCGTCCGCGTGGTTAAGTTTGATCCGCCCACTCCATTAGAAGGGTCTCGGTATGCAAGCAAGCATCCTGGCCGCGGACACCCTGATCCAGGCAAACGCGGTCGACTATCTCCTGATCGCCATCTACTTCGCGTTCGTTCTCGGCATCGGCTTCCTGGCCAGCCGGGGTATGTCGAGCTCGGTGGACTTCTTCCTGTCCGGTCGGTCCCTGCCCGCGTGGGTCACCGGTCTCGCCTTCATCTCAGCAAACCTCGGCGCCGTCGAGATCATGGGGATGTCGGCAACGGGAGCCCAGGTCGGGCTCCCCACCGTCCATTACTTCTGGATCGGTGCCATCCCGGCGATGCTGTTCCTGGGCGTCGTGATGATGCCGTTCTACTACGGCTCGAAGGTGCGCTCGGTCCCCGAGTTCATGAAGCGTCGTTTCGGCACCGGCGCCCATCTGGTCAACGCGCTCTCGTTCGCCGTGGCGCAGCTGCTCATCGCCGGTATCAACCTCTACCTGCTCGGCTCCATCGTGCACGCGCTGCTCGGCTGGCCGCTGTGGGTGGCGCTGATCGTGGCCGCGGTGATCGTGCTGTCCTACATCACCCTCGGTGGTCTGAAGGCCGCGATCTACAACGAGGTGCTGCAGTTCTTCGTGATCGTCGCCGGGCTGCTGCCCCTGACCATCCTGGGTCTCCACCGGGTGGGTGGCTGGGACGGCCTGACCTCGAAGATCGAGCAGGCCGCGGCTGCCAACCCCGACACCATCGCGCCCGCCGCCGACCAGCTCAACTCCTGGCCCGGCGCCGCCCTGACCGGCTTCTCCTCCGACTTCCTCTCGGTCGTCGGCATCGTGTTCGGTCTCGGCTTCGTGCTCTCCTTCGGCTACTGGACGACCAACTTCGTCGAGGTCCAGCGAGCGATGGCCGCCGACTCGATCAGCGCGGCCCGCAAGACGCCGATCATCGGTGCGTACCCGAAGATGTTCATCCCGTTCATCACCATCCTCCCCGGCATGATCGCGGCAGTCCTGGTCACCGAGATCGCCCAGACGAAGGCGGGGGAGTCGATCGCCGGCGGTGCCTCGGGCGAGGGCGTGACCTACAACGACTCGCTGCTCTACCTGATGGCAGAGGTGCTGCCCAACGGTCTGCTCGGCCTGGCGATCACGGGTCTGCTGGCGGCGTTCATGGCCGGTATGGCGGCCAACGTCTCCGCCTTCAACACGGTGGTGTCCTTCGACATCATCCAGGAGTACATCATCAAGGACCGCCCCGACGACTTCTACGTGAAGCTCGGCCGCTGGGCGACCGTCGCGGCGACGGCCATCGCGATCTTCACCGCCGTCCTGGCCTCCAGCTTCTCCAACATCATGGACTACCTGCAGACCCTGTTCGGGTTCTTCAACGCGCCGCTGTTCGCGACGTTCATCCTGGGTATGTTCTGGAAGCGGATGACCGCGACCGCCGGCTGGGCGGGTCTCGTGTCGGGCACCTTGGCAGCGGTGGGCGTCGGCATCCTCGCCGACGGCACGCTCGGCGGACTCTCCGTCGGCGTCCTGCCGCTGTCCGGTCAGGGCGCTTCGTTCGTGGCCGCCGGTGTGGCCTTCGGCGTCGACATCATCGTCAGCGTGCTCGTCTCGCTGGTGACCGCGCCGAAGCCGGAAGGCTCTCTGAAGGGTCTGGTCTACTCCGAGACACCGAGGGAGGACCTGGTGGATCCGGAGGACGCCGGTCGCCCGTGGTGGCAGCGCCCGGTGCCCCTCGCCGGCCTCGCGCTGGTCCTGGTCACCATCCTGAACGCGATCTTCTGAGGAGACTGAGATGCCTAGCGAATCGAACTCAGCCAAGACCGACAAGGGGCTGCTCGGCACGCTGCTGTCGCTCTTCGACATCCGCAACGTGATCGGGTCCCTGCTCGCGGTCTACGGCGTCATCCTGCTGCTGATGGGCCTGTTCGGCGACCCCGAGGTCGACAAGACCGGCGGGCCCAACGCCAACCTGTGGGCCGGCATCGCCCTGCTCGTCGTCGGTGGTGCCTTCATCGCCTGGGGCCTGCTCCGGCCGGTCGTGCCGGACGCTCCTCACCTCACCAAGGAGAAGTAGCCCTCCTCATCGGGCTCAGAGCCCGATGAGGGTGATGTCACCACTCACGGTGGTGGTGCGGAGCTCGACGTAGGGCTCACCTGCGGCCGGTGCACCAGCGCTCTGGACAGTGCTGGTGCACCGGCCGGTCACCGTGTTGACGTCGGTCCACACCGGGGTGCCGTTCGGGATCCCGATGCGTACGTCGGAGGAGGCTCCCTTCACCGAGATCCGGCCCGCGCCGACCGAGTGGATCGCAAAGTCGCCGGCGCCGGTCGAGTGGCTCACGTCGCCCTCGACCTCGTCGATCTCCACGCTGCCGGAGCCGGTCTTGGTGTGCAGGTCGTGGACCGTACCGATCCGGATGTCACCGGACCCGGACTTGATCGACGCGCGCCCGTCGAGGGTGTCGGCCTCGACGTCGCCCGAGCCGGACTCGACCTGGAACTCCTCGGTGACCCGGTCGATCCGTACGTCGCCCGACCCGGTCTGCACCCAGGTCGCCCGGAGCACGCCCTGGGTGGCGATGTCGGCGCTCCCGGTGCGGACACGGAGCTGGCTGCGGGCCGGGACCGTCACGCTGATGTCGTAGCTTCTCGAGCGGCTGAACGGGCCCTTGTGCGGGTCGACGATGTTGATGGTGTCGCCGCTCTGCTCGACGACGAGACTCTCGGCATCATCGCCGTCGACCTCGACGACCGTCTCGTCCGTGTCGGTCGCCTGGACCTCGAGGTTGCCCTTGCCGAACTCGACGAACAGCTTGGCGGGGGCGGTGGACATGAAGGTGTACGTGCTCATGGTGCTGCTCCTGAAGGGTGTGGTGATCTACCGGACCGGCCGGGCGGCCGTCCGTTGTCGTGGGTGGGGTCAGGTCAGAGCCAGCCGGTCATCCGGCGGTCGGACCTGCCGCGAAAGCTCTCGCGGAACGGATCGAGGCTGCTCATCGCCTCGCTGACGATGTTGGGGATGGCGGAGAGGTCGACGTCGACGTTGACCGCGTGCTCGCGGGTCGCCGCGCGGACCGCGCCGACGAGCCAGGTGTTGAGCGACTGGCCGGCGTCGGCCGCCGCCTCCTCGGCCTTCGCCTTGAGCGACTCCGGGATGCGCAGCGTCACCCGGGAGAGGGTGTCGTCGCCCTCCGGCTCCGGCGGGGCCGGGGGAGCGGGTGGGGCCGGCGGCGTCGGCGGCGCCGGGGCGACCGGCTCGACGGGCTCCGGAAGCGTGACCCCGAACTCCAGGTCGCGCCCGCGCAGACGTACGTCCACGTTGCCCGTCGGCAGCTCCGCCGTGATCTCCGCGGCCGCCTGGCTCACCGCCTCCATCACCGCCAGCCGAGCGGCCGGGTCGAGCGCGTAGGTGAGCCGCTCCGCAGTCTCCCGCGCCTCCGGCCCGGAGGCCTCGGCCGCGGCCAGCAGGTCCCGTCGCAGGCTGTCGATGTACGGCGTGATGTCCATGCGCACCACTATGACATCATCGTGACGTCACCACAACCCCAATGTGACATCACGTGACGTCAAGCTCTCGCCGAGGCGTCACCCCGGTCGGCCGAGTGGGCATGCTGGTGCCGTCTCGGCCGACGCGGGTGACGCCTCGACCTAAATGCCGATGACACCTTGTGAATCACTCACAAGGTGTCATCGGCTGGTGCTGCGGACCGCGGGGGTCAGAGGTCGAAGAGCGACCCTGCCTCGTGGATGTCGACGTCGGTACGCGGCGTGTGCGCCTCTCCGCTCACGGCCGGCGCCGGCTTCGGCTCCGGTGCGGGGGCGGCCTTCTCGGGCTCCGGCTCCGGCTCCGATTCCGGCTCGGGCTCGGCCGAGGCCTCCTCCACGACCGCCGCTTCTTCGGCGGGTGCGGCAGGTGCCTCGTCGACCACGGCCTCCGGGGCGGCCTCGGCCGCAGGAGCGGCGGGGGCGGCCGGAGCTGCTGCCGCGACCGTTCCCTCCGGTGCCTCGATGTCGAAGAGCGAGCCGAGGCTGTCGAAGTCGACATCCGTCTTCGGCTCCGAGGTCACTCCCGACCCGGCGACCGGCGCAGCGGGTGCGACGGGCGCAACCGGAGCGGCAGCCTCGGCTGGGGCTTCAGCCTCGACCGGAGCCTCAACGGCCTCGACCGGGGCAGCGGCCTCGGGGGCCTTCGCCGGAGCTGGCTCGGGCTCGCCGGCCGGGATGTCGAAGAGCGAACCACCGGCGCTGAGGTCGATGCTCGGCTCCTCGGCAGCCGGCGCGGCAGCCGGGGCAGGTGCCTCGGGCTCGGCCGGAGCCGGTGCGGCCTTCGCCTCGGGGGCCGGTGCGGCCTCCTCGGCAGGGGCGGCCGGGATGTCGAAGAGCGAGCCGCCTCCGCCGAGGTCGACAGCGGGCTCCTCGGCGGGTGCCGGGGCGGCCTTCGCCTCGGGTGCGGCGGCAGGCTCGGCCTCCTGGGCGGGTACGTCGAAGAGCGACCCTCCGGACCCGAGATCCGCAGCAGGCTCCTCGGCCGGCTTGTCGGCCGGCTTGTCGGCGGGCACGTCGAACAGCGACCCACCCGAGGCCGGGGTCTCCTCGGCGGGCTTCTCCGCCGGCGTGTCGAAGAGCGACCCGCCGTCGTCGAAGAGCGACCCGCCGGAGGCCGGCTTCTCCGGCTCGGCGGCCGGAGCGGGGGTGTCGAAGAGCGACCCGCCGCCCGACGTACCTCCGGTGGCCGGCTCGGCCGGGGCGGGGGTGTCGAAGAGCGAGGACGCGTCGGCAGGAGCCTTCTCGGTGGTCTCGGTCGTCTCGGGGGCGGAGTCGAAGAGCGACGTGCCCGCTGCAGCGGCCGGCGCGGCCTCCTCGACGGCCGGAGCGGCCTTGGCGGCGGCACCGACCTTCGCACCCTCGCCCGGGGCCAGCTTGGTGGCCTGCTCGCCCTTGACGGACGCGAGCAGCATCTGCGCAACGTCGAGCACCTCGACCTCTTCGCGGGCGGCCCCGTTGGCCTGGGCCTTGGTCAGGCCGTCGGAGAGCATCACGCGGCAGAACGGGCAGCCGACGGCGATCTGGTCGGCGCCGGTGGCGACGGCCTCGTCGGTGCGGTTCTCGTTGATCCGCGACCCGATCTTCTCCTCCATCCACATCCGGGCACCGCCGGCACCACAGCAGAAGGAGCGCTCGGAGTTGCGGGGCATCTCCTTGTACTCGGCACCCGGCATGATCTGCAGCAGCTCGCGCGGCGGCTCGTAGACGCCGTTGTGGCGACCGATGTAGCACGGGTCGTGGTAGGTGATCGAGCGCTTGTGGGCGCCGGCGCCGTCCGCGACCGGGGTCAGCTTGCCCTCGCGTACGAGACGGTTGAGCAGCTGGGTGTGGTGGACGACCTCGAGCTCGATGCCGAACTCCTTGTACTCGTTCTTCAACGTGTTGAAGCAGTGAGCACAGGTGGTGACGGCCTTCTTGACCTTGAACTCCTTGAACGTCTCGACGTTCTGCTGAGCCAGGCCCTGGAAGACGAACTCGTTGCCGGCGCGGCGAGCGGAGTCGCCGGTGCAGGTCTCACCGTTGCCGAGTACGCCGAAGGAGACCCCGGCCATGTCGAGCAGCTCGGCCACGGCGCGGGTGGTCTTCTTGGCCCGGTCCTCGTAGGCGCCGGCACAGCCGACCCAGAACAGCCAGTCGACCTCCTCCAGCGACTCGATGTCCTTGCCGACCTCCTTGACGTCGAAGGGCAGGTCCTTGGCCCAGTCCATGCGCGCGTTGGCGTTCATGTTCCAGGGGTTGCCCTTGCCCTCCAGGCCCTTGAAGAGGCCGTTGAGCTCGGAGGGGAAGTTCGACTCGACGAGCACCTGGTAGCGGCGCATGTCCATGATGTGGTCGACGTGCTCGATGTCGACGGGGCACTGCTGGACGCAGGCGCCGCACGAGGTGCAGGACCAGAGCACGTCCTCGTCGATGACGAAGCCGCCGTCCTCGGGGTTGTAGAACCAGTCCAGGACCTCGGTGTTGCTTTCGGCGCCGGCCGGGGCGCCGTCGGCCTTGCCGATCAGCGGCTTCTCCTTGAGGTCGCCGTCTGCGGCCGCGGCGTACGCGTGCTCGCGCAGCCCCATCATCAGCAGCTTGGGCGAGAGCGGCTTCTCGGTGTTCCAGGCGGGGCACTGCGACTGGCAGCGGCCACACTCGGTGCAGGTGGTGAAGTCGAGGATGCCCTTCCAGGAGAAGTCCTGGATCGAGCCGACGCCGAGGATCGCGTCCTCGGGGATCCGGTCCTCCTCGACGTCCTCGAGGGTGACGGGCTTGCCGTCGATGAGCATCGGCTTGATCGCGCCGAGCGCGGTGCCGAGCGGGCGCGCGCCGTCGACAGCAGACGTACGCGACGCCGGCTCGCGCTTGAACCAGATGTTGAACCAGGCGGTGAAGCGGTGCCAGGCGACACCCATGGTCAGGTGGGTGGAGACGACGGCCAGCCAGATCAGCGCGGTGATGATCTTGAAGGCCGCGATCGCGTAGATGACGTTCTCGAGCGTGGGGATCGCGTCGGCGCCGGTGGGGTAGAGCGCGCCGAAGAACTGCGAGATCGGGAAGTGGAAAGCAGTCGCGTGCTCGGCGACCTCGCCGCCGTGGGCCTTGGCCAGGTTGTACTCAGCGCCGCGGATGAACAGGATCGCCGCGCTCTCCACGAGCACCATTGCCTCGACGAAGAACGCCTGCCACTGGGTCGAGCCGTAGAACCGAGTCTCGCGCCCCATCTTCGCCGGCTGGTGGGTCAGCCGGTAGACGATCAGCGGGATGATGCCCAGCGCGCCGAGCAGGCCGAGGACCTCGGCGACCCATTCGTAGGCGAACAGCTTGCCGATGACCGGAAGCGTCCACTCGGGGTCGAACAGCTGGAAGTACGCCGCCCCGACCGCTGTGGAGAGCACGATGAACGCCGCGAAGGCGAACCAGTGCAGGATCCCGACCCAGGTCCACTGCAACATGCGCGTGTGGAGGACGGTCTCTTTCAACATCGTCAGGGTGCGGGCGAGTGGCTGGTCGACGCGGCTGATCGGCGTACCGATCTTGATGACCGCGAGCATCGACCGGACCGCCTTGATCACCAGGTAGGCGGTGGCCACCGTTGCCGCAAGACACACGACGATGGCGATGATCTGCAACATGCCTAGGCGCTCCTCATCAGGGGGCAGGACTGCCGGAATGACCCGAGCCTAATGCTTCGGGTCGGCTCGGGTGCGTATGGGTGGGTTGATACTACCCGTGAGTAACTTCAGAATGAAGAAACGGCCCGCGACCTGGTCAGGACGCGGGCCGTTTCTTAGGACAGCCTCAGTGGATCAAGGCCTCACGCGTTCGAGTTCACCTTGAACTTGGCGTGACCGATGTTGACAACGGTCTTGGTGCCCTCGGTGGCGTCGAGGAGCGTCAGCCGCAGGGCGACGACCTCGATCAGGTTCTTGCTGCGCTCGACGACGACGTTGGTCTCGATCTTGGCCAGGCCGGGGATGTCGACGCGGGAGAGCGCCGACCCGAGCTGGGCGAGGGAGACCTTCTGGTCGTTGATGTAGATGTCGCCGAACTTGGTGCCCGAGGTGGACGTCGAGGCGCCCTTGCCCTTGACGAACTTGGCGTTCGCCTGGGCGCGGATGGCCTCGATGCGGATCGCGCCGTCGCCGATGTTGACGCCGGCGACCTCGGCGAAGGTGTAGCCCTCGGCGGTGGTCTTGGTCTGGTTCGAACGCTGACCGCTGGTCAGGCCCTTGACGTCGACGACGCTGCCGGCGTCGCCCAGCGGAACACCGGCGATGGACTTGGTCTTCAGCTTGCCCTTGGTGCCGGCGCAGGAGGCGTTGGTCAGCGGGTTCTTGCCGACCTTGGCGACACCACCGAGCGCGGAGGCGTCGATGCCGTTGGAGAAGCCACGGAAGGTGGCGGAGTAGGCCTGACCGTTGATCTCGGCGCGCGAGCGACCGACGATGACCTCGGAGTCGGTGCCGTGGAGCTTGATCCAGATGCCGTTGGCGTAAGCCTCGGCGCCGTCGGCGTTGGTCTTCTCGACGGTGTTGCCCAGACCGATGGTGGCAATGCCCGGGATGACGAGCGGCTTGTCACGGCCGGGGATCGGCAGGTCGATCTTCTGGCCGGGGCCGGCCGGGTCGAGAACGATGTGAGCGATCTTGGCCTTGGAGTCGGCCTTGTAGCCCTTGCCGTCCCACCACGCCTGGGAGACCGAGCTGAGGCCCTCGACGGTGACCGTGCCCAGCGGGCTCTTGTCGAGCACGACGTCGGCGATCTTGTGCTCCGAGATGGACTTGACCGTCGCGCCGGACTTGACGGTGCGCTGCTTGGTCGTGGTGGCACCGATCGTGCCGAGACCCGGCACCTTGGCGCCGGCGGTGTTGTTGTTGACGTCGTAACCAGCCTTACGGGTGCACCCGATGGTCTGGTAGCCGAGGTCTCCCGAGTTGGCCGGGATGTTTCCACCGGTCACGCGGGTGCCGAAGCCGCTGGCAAACAGCCCGAACGAGGTGTTCGTCAGTGCGGCCTGTGAGGGCGCCGGCACAACCAGAACTGCGCCGACGACGGCGGCAGCGGCTGCGGACAGCGCGAGCGTACGGATGCTTCGCATTGTTGGTTGGACTCCGATTCTGCGGTGGGGATCCCCCAAGATCCCCGCAACGGGGCCGTGCCACCTGCCAGATCCGGGGGAACCTGGCGCACTCCCGAGTTAAGGGGTGGCACATCGGGCAAACGAGAGAAAACCACGGAAGTTATCGGGACGGAGGTCCTATTTCTAGATGGCCCTTCCTGGCCATGGGTAACCCACCCGGGCATACGCAAACGGGCCGTGACCTCGGAGAGGTCACGGCCCGTCGTGGGTCACCTGTGGATCAGGGGGTCAGGTCGAGCTGAATTCCGGTGAGACCGTCGATGACACCCGTCACCGTGTCGAGCACCGGGGCCACCACGTTCTTGCCCAGCGACGGTTCGGTCGGCGCGGGGGTCGGTGCGGGCTCGGGAGCAGGCTCGGGTTCCGGGGTCGGCTCCGGCGCCGGCTCGGGGGCCGGTTCGGGAGCGGGTGCCGGATCCTTGTCGGACAGAGGGTCGCCCTCGAGCGGTGCGGGGATGGTCCTGCTGGAGGAGTGAGCGCCCCCGTAGGCCTCGGCGGTGGAGGGTGCGTCGTAGTCCCCGTTGGAGTGCTTCCCGCCGGAGGTGTTGCCCGGGGCCGAGGGGGAGAACGGGGACGCCTTCTCCGGCGCGATCACGCCAGGGGCGTCGATGACCTGCTGGTCGGCGATGTCGACCACGGGTACGGCGTCGTACTGGCCGGCATGGGCCTTGACCTGCTGGGCCTCGAGGTCCGGGCCGACGTTGGCCTGGGCGAAGGCGCCGATGCCGGCCGAGGCGATCGCCATCGCCGCGAGCGGCAGCAGCACGGCCTTCTTGTTGCGAACGTGGCTCTTCGGGGCCGGGCCGTTCAGGACGGCGCCGTTCCGCGTCGGCACCTGAGCGGCGGCGTAGGACGGCATCGCCGGGTTGGCGAACGTCACGGGCCCTGCCGGGTGCAGCTGGTGCGCCGTGTAGGGGCTCGGCTGGTAGGCGTACCGCGGCAGCTGCGCGTGCGGAGGCATCGGGCGCTGGTAGACGGGCCGCGGCGGCGCGGGATAGCCGGCGTCGGGGCGTCGCGGGACGAGCGCGGTGCTGGGCTGGGGCTGCTGCGGCTGGGGCGTGTACGGCGTGTGGCGAGGTCGCGCCTGCTCGGCGGTCGCCCTCGGGGTGTTGAACCACGACTCGGTCGCCGGCGACAACCCCTCGAGAGCGCGGTTGGCGATCTCGAGGGGGTCGGCCGTGGTCTCGTTCTTGGTGCGCATCTGTGGGGCGTGGTGTCGAGCCGGCGTGGGTGGGACGTTCGAGTGGTCCCCCGTCGCGGGCCGACGATTCGCTTCAGTCATCTGACGCTGTCTCCTGAGCGCGTGTCGGTTGTGTCGCGCAGCACGTACGGAACCAGAATCTCGACTGCTTGTCACCTTCTTCTCAGAAAAAAGTTACTGACAAGGCCTAATGCACTCACGAGGTAACGAAGAAGATACGCCCGGGGGTATATCTTCCTGTGGATTACAACGCTGCGATGGCGTCGGCGATGCTCAGCGTGCGCCGCGCGGACTCGACGTGGAGGTTCTCCACCATCTTGCCGTTGTAGGTCACGACGCCGCCGTCGCTCGCCTCCCAGGTCTCGATGAGGCCCTTGGCGTCGGCCACCGCCTGCTCGCTGGGCGCGAAGCCGGCGTTGGCCCCCTCGACCTGGCTGGGGTGCACCAGGGTCTTGCCGTCGAACCCGAAGATCCGGCCCTGCTCGACCTCGGCCGCGTAGCCCTCGGCGTCCTTGACGTTGTTGTAGACGCCGTCGAGGATGACCTTGCCGCTCGCGCGCGCGGCGAGCACGGCCAGCTGGAGGCTGGTGACCAGGTTGGTGCGGGCGGGGACGTGGTCGACGTACAGCTCCTTGACCAGGTCGTTGGTGCCGAGCACGAGCACCGTCAGCCGCTCGGAGGCCGAGGCGATCTCCTCGGCGTGGAGGATGGCGTACGGGCTCTCGATCATCGCCCAGAGCTTGGTCTGCTCCGGGACGCCGGCCTTCTCGAAGGCCGCCACCAGGTCGAGCACCTGCTGGGGGCTGTTGACCTTGGGGACGACGATCGCGTCGGGGCCGGCCTTGGCGGCGGCGGCCAGGTCGTCGGCGTGCCACTCGGTGTCGGCGCCGTTGATGCGGATGGTGAGGTACTTGTTGCCGTACTCGCCCGAGGTCACGGCCGCGGCCGCGTTCTCGCGCGCCTCTGCCTTGGCATCGGGGGCGACGGCGTCCTCGAGGTCGAGGATCAGCGCGTCGGCGGTGATCGTCTTGGCCTTCTCGAGGGCGCGGGTGTTGGAGCTCGGCATGTAGAGGACCGAGCGCAGGGGGCGGCTGTGCTTGATCTCTTGGGTTGCCTCAGTCATCTCAGTCCTCGATCTCGATGGTGTCGTAGAGCTCCTTGAGCTTCGGGTCGATGGCGGCCAGCTCCTCGGCCAGGTCGACGAGGACCAGGCACTGCTTGAGGCTGGCGTCGTCCTCCATCTTGCCGTCGAGCATGACGGCGCCGGTGCCGTCGCCCATCGCGGCGACCACGCGACGGGCGTGCTTGATGTCCTCGACGCTGGGGGAGAAGACGCGGTTGGCGATCTCGATCTGCTTGGGGTGCAGGCTCCAGGTGCCGACGCAGCCGAGCAGGAACGCGTTGCGGAACTGGTCCTCGGCCGCGACCACGTCGGTGATGTCGCCGAACGGGCCGTAGTAGGGGTAGATCCCCGCGGCGGCGCAGGCGTCGACCATCTTCGCGATCGTGTAGTGCCACAGGTCCTGCTGGAAGACCGTGCGGTTGCCGTGGATGTCGCCGTCCACCGGGTCCTGGCGGACCAGGTAGCCCGGATGGCCGCCGCCGACGCGGGTGGTCTTCATCTTGCGGTCGGCTGCCAGGTCGGCCGGGCCGAGGCTGATGCCCTGCATGCGCGGGGAGGCGAGCGCGATCTCCTCGACGTTGGCCACGCCGCGCGCGGTCTCGAGGATGGCGTGGATGAGGATCGGGCGCTGTACGCCGCCCTTGGCCTCGAGCTGCGCGAGCAGCCGGTCCACGTAGTGGATGTCCTCGGGGCCCTGCACCTTCGGCACCATCACGACATCGAGCTTGTCGCCGATCTCGGTGACCAGGGTGACCAGGTCGTCGAGCACCCAGGGGGAGTCGAGCGAGTTGATCCGGGTCCACAGCTGCGTCTTGCCGAAGTCCGTCTCGGAGGCGATCTTCACCAGGCCTTCGCGTGCGGCGACCTTGTTGTCGGCCTTGACGGCGTCCTCCAGGTTGCCGAGGAGCACGTCGACGGTGCCGACCATGGCGGGCACCTTGGCTGCCATCTTCGGGTTCGACGGGTCGAAGAAGTGGATCGCGCGACTCGGCCGTGCCGGGATCTCCCGCAGCGGTGCGGGAGCGCCCACCGCCAACGGCGCGAAGAAGTCCTTGGGGCTCTTGTGACTCATGCCGGTCACCCTAACGGCCGGTGGTTACCGGCCGGTAGGCGTCTCGGCTTGTAACGATCACGACCGGCGGCGGGAGGGATGATCCTTCGGGACCGGGGCGCCGTGACGGATCCGAGCGCCGGCGTCGAAGCCGGCGAGGACGGAGCGGACGGTGCTGCGGACGTTGCTGCGGACGTTGCCGGGGTTCTTCCTGTTGGTGGTCATGACTCCAGCGTGCTCGTGCGGAGTGAGTTGGAGGAGTGGCAGGATTGACTAAGAATGATAGATTCTTGCCATGCCTGCGAAGCCGTCCATCGCCATCCCGATCGTCGAGGGGATGACCCTGTTCGAGATCGGGATGCCGCTCGAGGCGCTCGGCTACGACTGGGACCACGACGCCAGCCCGCTCTATGACGTGGTGCTGTGCGGCGACCTGCGAGGGGTGCGTGTCCACGGTGGCCCGCGGCTGACGCCGCAGCGGCCGATGGCGGCGCTGACCGAGGCGGCAACGGTGCTGGTGCCGGCGATCCGGCCGGGCGACCCGATCAGTCCGACCCTGGTCCGGGAGCTCCGCCGGGCCGCCGCGGGCGGCGCCCGGATGGTCTCGCTGTGCACCGGCGCCTTCGCCCTGGCCGAAGCCGGGCTGCTCGACGGTCGCCGAGCCACGACCCACTGGCGGTGGGTGGAGCTGTTCCGGCGTACGTTTCCACGGGTCGACCTCGACCCGCGGGCGATCTACGTCGATGACGGCGTGCTGACGAGCGCGGGCTCGGCCGCCGGGCTGGACCTGTGTCTCCACCTGATCCGCACCGATCACGGCCAGCATGCCGCCAACACCATCGCCCGCAACCTGGTCATCGCCTCGCACCGCGACGGCGACCAGGCACAGTACGTCGCGGCCGACCCGCTCACCGAGCAGGCCCACTGGCTCGACGAGCTGCGCACCTGGCTCCGGGCCAACCTGCACGAGGACGTCACCCTCGAGCGTCTGGCGGCGGCCGCCGCGGTCTCGCCCCGCACGCTCGCCCGGCGCTTCGAGCGTGACCTCGCCACCACCCCGATGCGCTGGGTCGCCGCCGAACGGATCGCGGTCGCCAAGACCCTCCTGGAGACCACCGATCTGCCGATCGACCGGGTCAGCCACGAGGCGGGCTACTACTCGCCGGTGACCTTCCGGGCGGGGTTCACCGCGGAGGTCGGGGTGACTCCGGGGCGCTATCGGAGGCGGTTCTCGGGGCGGGAGGTCGGGTAGCTGGATCGCCGCCGGACTCGCCCGTGCGGACGCGCTTCGGCTTCTGTGTTTTGTGGTGGGTGTTTGCCGCCGACCCGTTACGGGAGGGTGTTCTCAGCGACGCCCGGAGTAAAGGACGGCCTTCGGCCGCCGGCTGACGCCGGCCGCTTCGCGGTCCTTGACACCGGCCGTCGCTGAGAATTTTGGCTGGCTATCGGGTCGGCGGCAGGGGTTTGGCGCGGTGATCTGGGTTGGGTAGGGGCTTGGGTCTGTGGGGTGAACGAATTTTCGTTCGCTCGGGGGCGGGGCTCCGGTCTGGGTGGGGTTGACGGGTGAAAGAAACTTTTCTTTCACGTCAGGGAGGGATCGCTGGGCGGGGTGAACGAATTTTCGTTCGCCATGGAGGCGGCAACCTCTCCGAGGAGCGACTGTCTCCCGGCCACACCGGGGCCGCCGCCCCTGATAGCCAGCCAAATCTTTCTCGACATGGCCCGGTGTCAAGGATCGCCGAAGGCGACCGGCGAAGCCGGCGGCCGAAGGCCGTCCTTTACTCCGGGGCAGGGCGAGAAACACTCGAGGACAGGGTCGGCGGCCCAAGTCCAGCCACAACAAACAGTCGCTGACAGCGGACCTTCTCAGCCACGACCGCTCAGCGCCGCCACCAACGCCGTCTCCGCGGCTGCTGCTCGCGACGTGCGTTCTTGGCCGCCTCCACCCGAGCGGCGCGGCGCTCGCGCCAGGCGTCGAGCGTGGCGTCGACGTCGCGGGGCATGGTGATCAGCGGCGGACCCTCGGGCGCGCCGTAGCGGGCCGCGATGACGCGCTCGTTGAACTCCTCGACGATCCGGCGGGCGCCGTCCTCGGTGGTCTGGGTGTCGAGGAGGCTGTCGAGCTCGGCGTCGTCCTTGCGGAGCTGGACCGACCGGGGGAGAACCACGATCTGCTCGCGCTCGATCAGCTGCTTGACCCACCAGTCGGGATCGTGGTCGCGGTCGAGGTTCTTGATCGGCTTGCCGGCGCCGGGCAGGTTGTCGAACTCACCGCGCTGGATCGACTGCTGCACCTGGAGGTCGACCCACTTGGTCTGGTTCTCGATCCGGGCGGCGGCCGCCGTCCTGCTCGCGGCATCGTCGAGGTGGGGCGCCTGCGTCTCGGGGCGTTCCTCGGGCCGGTCCTCGCTCGTGGGCATGTGGTCACCTCCAGCGCGAGAAAGTTTACCCAGCGCTGGTTGCGCGGCGGGGCAGCAGAAGCAGCAGCCCGGCGACGAGGGCGGTGACCCCGCACACGGCCCACACCGTGAGGTAGCCCGAGAGCGGCGCGTGCGCCTCGCCGGAGATCGACCCGTCCGCCGCGAGGGCGATGGCGAAGACCGCGGAGGCGATGGCGCCGCCGACGGTCTTGGTGGCGTTGGTCATGCCGGTCGCGAAGGCGGTGCGCGAGGTCGGCGCGGCCGCGGCGGCGGCCGCCGGCAGCGACGCCACCAGGGCACCCGAGCCGAGCCCGACGACCGCCATGTTGAGGAGTCCCTGAGCGGTGGAGTCGTGGAACGGCAGCCACATCAGGTAGCCGGCGGCCACCAGGAAGCAGGCGACCGCCTGGGCCCGGACCGGCCCGAGGAACCGAGCCCACAGCGGCAGGGTGAAGGCGGAGACGGCCATCGCGATGACGTACTCCGCGATCAGCAGCGACACGAACGACGCGTCGGCGCCGAGCCCGAAGCCGGCCTCGGCGGGGTCGGTGCGCGCGAAGGTCGACAACGGGATCTGCGCTCCCAGGACGGACATCCCGAACAAGAACGCGGTGAGCTGGATCGGCCACTGCGCGCGCGAGACCAGCAGGCGTACGTCGATCAGCGGCTCGCGCCCACCCGCATCCTCCAGCGCCGTCTCGATCCGCCAGAACGGGATCAGCGTGAGCAGGCCCAGGACGACGAGGGCCCAGGCGAGCAGCGAGCCGGCCCCGAGGACGCGTACGCCGACCAGGCCGGCCATGACCAGGCCGAGGACGAGGGTCAGCACCGCCAGCCCGAGCCAGTCGAAGGCGCCACCACTGGTGCCGGAGTCGGGCTCGATGCCGACCGCGATGACGAGGAAGACCGCGGTCACGGCCACCGCCGGGAAGGCCAGGATCGCGGTCATCGGGAGCACCCCGACGAGCGCACCGGCGGCGATCGCGCCGATGATCACCGAGAGCTGCAGCGCGCCGACGAGCACCCCGGCCGCGCGACGGGTCAGGGCGGTGTCGCCACCCGTGCGCTTGTGGACGATGGCGACCTCGAGCGGCAGCCAGATGACGTAGGCGCCCTGGATCGACCAGGCGACCAGGAACGAGCCGAAGTCGGGAGCGACCACGGTCCACCAGGTGGCGAGCGCGGTGATCCCGGTCGCCAGCAGGAGCACCTTCTTGTGGCCGATCAGGTCGCCGAGCCGGGCGAGCGGCGGTACGCACAGCGCGGAGACGATCAGCTGACCGGCCTCGAGCCAGTTGAGGTCGGCGTCGGAGACGCCGAGGTGGTCGGCGAGGTCGGAGAAGATGGGGGTGTAGTAGCCCTGCAGGATGCCGCTGGCGAACTCGACGGCCACCAGGAAGCCGACGATCACCCAGATTCCGCGGGCGGCCTTCTCGACGCCGGTGCGCTGACTTTCGGTGGTCACAGTGACTCGATCAACCTTCGGTAGAAGCGGATCCCGTCGAGATAGTCATCGACCCCGATGTTCTCGTCGGCGGCGTGGATGGTGGCCCGCTGGGCAGCGGTCATCCGGAACGGCGCGAACCGGTAGACCCGGTCGCTGATCTCGTAGAAGAAGCGGGAGTCGGTCGCGGCCATGACCGTGTAGGGGGCCGGCACCGCCTCCGGGAAGATCTCCGTAATGGTGTCGGTGACCAGCGAGAACGCCTCGTCGCGAGGGGAGACCGGCGACGGCTCGCCGGCTCGGACGACCTCGATCTCGACGTGCTTGTCGCCGATCGCGGCCCGCAGCCGCTCGACGACCTCGGCGACCGTCTCGCCGATCATGATCCGCAGGTTGACCCCGGCCGAGGCGGCCGAGGCGATCACGTTGGCCGCCGGGCTGCCCTCGAGCGTCGTGATCGCGACGGTGGTGCGGGTCAGCGCGGCGGGCTCGGGCCCGAGCCGGGTCAGCAGCCGGGCCAGCGCCGGCGCCAGCCGGCCGGCGTTGGCCAGCACGGGCCGCATGGGCCTGGCCGCGTACGGGGCGATCTGCTCGAACATCTCCACCGTCGGCGTGGGCAGCCGGACCGGCATCGACATCCGGTCGAGCCGGGTGATCGCGCGGGCCAGCCGCGCGGTCGGGCCGTTCTGGCGCGGGGTGGAGGAGTGGCCGCCGTCGCCGGTCACCCGGAGACGTACGTCGGTGGTGCCCTTCTCGGCGACGCCGACGACCCCGATCGGAGCGGTGACGCCCGGGAAGGCGTCGAACGCGACCGCACCGCCCTCGTCGAGGACGAACCACGGCTCGACCCCTTGGCTCTTGAGCTCCTGGACGGCCGCCCGCGCTGCCTCCCCGGTGGTCTCCTCGTCGGAGCCGAAGGAGAGCCACACGTCGTACGCCGGCTCGAACCCGTCCGCGAGCAGCCCCTCGACCGCGGCGCAGATGGCCACGAGCTGGCCCTTGTCGTCGAGGGTGCCGCGCCCGTGGATCACCCCGTCGACGATCTCGCCGCCGAACGGGTCGTGGGTCCACTCGCCGGCGATCGGGACGACGTCCTGGTGGGCCATCAGCACGACCGGCTTCGCGGCCGAGGCGCCCGGCCAGCGGAAGAGGAGCCCGTGTCCGCCCACGGGGGTGAGGTCAAGCGTCGCGTGGAGCAGCGGGAAGTGTTCGCGCAGCGCCTCGTGGAGCTGCTCGAACGCCTTCGCCTCGGCGCCGGAGCCGTCGTTGACGGTCGGGGCCCGAAGTGCGGCCTGAAGAGCGGCGACGGGGTCGAGTGTCATGTCCGAAACCTAACCCGGTGGCCGCGGTGCAGATCACCCTGTTGGCGACTCCGTCACCAGTTTGTGGCGCTCCCGGGCAGCCTCACGTCGCGCGGGTGGATGACGTAGGTGATCCCGTCGGTCGAGGTCTGCCAGACCCGCTCGAAGTTCTCGCGGGTGTAGACGTTGCGCACCTCGTCGTCGGAGGGGTAGTTGGGGTCGTAGAGGATCGGGTCGCCCTCGGCGGTGAAGCCGCCGACGACCAGCAGGTGGCCGTCGGTGCCGTAGCCCGCCTCCGGCATCTCCTCGCGCTCCCAGCTGGCCGAGACGACGAGCGGGAAGCCGGCCGCCACCAGGGTCTCGGCCTCGGCCAGCGAACGCAGACGGGTCACGGACCCGTCCAGGCCCCAGCGGCCGGCGTAGGCGGTGTTGAACGGCCAGTTGCCGGCGCCCTCGTAGGCGTAGTCCCAGGTGTTGATCGCGGCGTAGGCGACCTGCGGGTCGCCGTGGGGCGCCTCGATGCCCTCCAGTTCGCGCGCCGGGACCTCGTGACCCCAGTGGTACTGCACCATCGTCGTCGACGTCGGTGAGCACCAGACCTGGCCGCCGCCGCCGAACTCCGGGTATTCGCCGCGGTGGATGTTCTGGCTGAACGGCGGGACATGGAGGTCGATCGCGCTGTCGAGGGTCGGCGCGCTGGTGCCGGGGTAGGCCGAGTCAGGCAGGTATTCGTTGGTCAGCGTCGAGACCGTTCGCAGGCTGGGGGAGGTGGTCGCACCCTCGGGGCGCAGCAGGGTGACCCTGGTCTGGAACGCTTCGGGCTCCTTGCCGGTCCGGGCGACAAAGGTGTCGGTGTAGAGCGCCGCGTCGGTGTCGCTCTGCCCCTCGACGGAGGTGCGGTGGATGTCGCCGGCCGCGAAGTCGTCGCCGGCCGTCCAGCGACCCATCACGAACCACTTCGTCCAGGCGCCGTCGGCCTTCCGGCCGCGGAACCCGATCTCTGCCCAGGTGCCGGTCGGTGTCTCGACGTCCCACGAGGTGACCGACTCGTCGATCGGGTATCCGGTCCTGACCACGGGCGAGGTCCAGGTGCCGAGCTCGTACGTCCTCGTGATGCCGTCGCCGAAGGGGTCGGTGTAGGTCGTCGTCTCGCTGCCGCGCCCGATCCGGAGGGTGCCGTGGCGGTCCGGGTGCAGGTTGGTCGACCTGCCCTTCGCGAAGTCCTCGACGCTGTTCCACCGGGTGAGGGTGATCTCGGTGGGCGGGGACTCGGGCTCGGCCGCGTGGACCGGAGTCGTGGGTGCGATCAGGACGGTTGCGGCGGCGAGGGCGGCAACGTACGCGAGGCGAGACCGAGGGCTCATGTCGGAACGCTATTCCCCCTCGGAGCGCGCGGCCACGACAATTCGTCGGTGTCGACTGGCATCCTTGGTCGACGTGAACAACTTCGCATCCGACGGCTGGTTCAAGGACGAGTTCCACAAGAGGTACGCCGAGTCGGCCAAGGAGATCGGCCGGTTCAACCTCGCCGTCTTCGGCAAGACCGGCGTCGGCAAGTCGACGCTGGTCAACGCCGTCTTCGGGGCGGAGGTGGCCAGGACCGGGATCGGCGAGCCGGTGACGAAGGAGTCGACGCTCTACCTGCACACCAGCGGCTTCTTCGGTCTGCTCGACACCCAGGGCCTCGAGATCGGCGTCGAGGGCGACCGGGTGATCAAGGACCTCGCCAAGCTGATCCAGGAGCGGCGCCGCAAGCCGCAGTCCGAGCAGATCCACGTGGCCTGGTACGCCGTACGTTTCGCCGACCGCCGCTTCGAGGAGACCGAGGCCGCGTTCATCCGCAAGCTGGCCGACCTGGGGCTGCCGGTCGTGCTGGTGATGACCCAGGTGCCGACGTCCCCGACCGGTGCCTACCATCCCGACGCGGTCGAGTTCGCCCAGCAGATCGACGCGCGCGGGCTGCCCGTCCACGGCGCCCGGGTCTACCTGACCAACGCCAAGGCCGACGACTTCTCCGGCCAGCAGGTCCACGGACTGCAGGAACTTGTTGATGCCACCTTTCGATGCGCGCCTGCAGGCGTCGAGGAAGCCCTCACCGCGGCGCAGAGGGTGGATCTCAAGCGGAAGCAGGAGCAGGCGAACACCGTGATCGCGGGTGCCGCGACCGCGGCCGGGGCGGCTGGCGCGACCCCGATCCCGTTCTCCGACGCGGTCGTCCTGGTGCCGATCCAGCTCGGCATGATGGCGCGCATCTCGGCGATCTACGGCATCGAGGTCGACAAGGCCGCGATGGCCTCGATCGCGGCCACCGCGGCTGCCACCCAGGCCGGCCGCACCGTGGCGGGCAACCTGCTCAAGATGATCCCCGGGTTCGGCACCGTCGGCGGCGGCGCCATCAACGCCACCGTCGCGGCCGGCTTCACCGGCGCCATCGGCGCCGCCTGGTCGGCCGTGTGCGTCAAGCTCGGCGAGGGCAAGCTGCGCGGCGTCAACGGCGCCCTGGACACCGAGGGCATCCGCTCGCTCTTCCTCGACGAGCTGAAGAACCAGATCTCGAAGCTGAAGCTGCACGGCAAGGAGAGGTGAGGTTGGCAGGGGGATGTTCGTCTAGGTATGCAGCCGAGCAGTCACTTCCCAGGTGGAACTCCACGAGGGAAGCGACGGTTCGGCTGCATACCTAGACGAACATGCGCCCCGAGCTCAGCCGCCCATCGCCGCCTCGTACGCCGCGGCGAGCTGCTCGCTCGCCCGCGGTGCGTCCGGGTCGGGCCGGGGTGTGCCGAGGTGGAGCTCGCGCAGCTCGTCCATGAAGGACGCCACCGTCTCGGGGCCGGCATCGCGTAGCAGCTCGGCGCGGACCCGGAGCTGCCGGGTGCCGTCGCGGTGGGCGAGCCCCCAGTTGCCGAGGGCGACCATGATCGGCAGGGTCTGGATGCCTGCCTCGGTCAGCGCATAGGCCGCCTTCTGGCCGCGGCCGGCCTCCTCCTTGGTCAGCAGCCCGCCCTCGACGAGCTTCTTCAGCCGGCTGCTGAGGATGTTGGAGGCGATGCCCTCCTCGGAGCTCGCGAGCAGCTCGCGGAAGTGACGTCTGTTCCCGAACATCACGTCGCGCAGCACGATCACCGACCAGGGGTCTCCGAAGACCTCCACGGCCGCGTTGATCGGGCACCCCGATCTGGGCTCGCTCACTCGGCTTCTCCTGCGCTCGAAAATAGTGGTTGCAATCTGCAATCGGGAAGTCTACTCTCGACGCTAGTGATTGCAAAGTGCAACCACTCGGATTCGAGGGAGAACGACATGTCACGCGTACGTGCTCACACCATCGGCGTCTCGCTGGACGGCTTCGCCACCGGCGACGGCCAGAGCCTGGAGGCGCCCTTCGGCCACGCCGGCATGCGGCTGATGGAGTGGTTCTTTCCGACCAGGACCTTCCAGAGCGCGAGCGGACACCGCGAGCGGATGGAGGTCGACCCGGCCGCCGATCCCGACGACGCCTTCGCCGCGCGCTCCTGGGAGGGCATCGGCGCCGAGATCATGGGCGCCGGCAAGTTCGGCCCGCCGGGATGGCAGGACGACGCCGAATGGACCGGCTGGTGGGGCGAGGAGCCGCCGTTCCACACACCGACCTACGTGCTGACCCACCAGCCCCGCGAGTCGATCGAGATGAAGGGCGGCACCGTCTTCCACTTTCGCAACGCGCCCATCGAGGAGGTGCTGGCCGAGGCGCAGGAGGCGGCGGCCGGCCAGGACGTACGCATCGGCGGCGGCCCGTCCTCGCTCCGGGCCTACCTGGCGGCCGGTCTCGTGGACCACCTGCACGTCGCCGTCGTCCCGATCATCCTGGGGCGCGGCGTACGGCTGTGGGACGGGCTCGAGGGGCTCGAGGACGGCTACGAGGTGGCGTCGACCACGACCCCGAGCGGGGTCACCCACGTGACCTTCGACCGGAAGCCGGTCTCGTGATCGCCGGCAAGGTGCTGTGGCACTTCTCGATGTCGCTCGACGGGTTCGTCGACGCCCGCGAGCCGGGGATGGCGTGGCTGGGCGACGTCACCGGACCGCCCGGGGTGGCGGAGGCGTACTCCTCGCGGCTGGGTGCCGTCCTGGGCGGCCGCGACGGGCACGATGCCTACCCGGATGCGATGCCGTACGGGGACTGGGAGGGACCGGTCTTCATCCTCACCCACCATCCCGAGGACGCCCGGCCGCAGGAGCACGTCACCTTCCTCAGCTGCGACGTCGGTGAGGCGCTGCGGATCGCCGTCGAGGCGGCCGACGGGAAGAACGTCGAGGTCCACTCGGCCGATATCGGCCGCCAGCTCCTCGAGCGCGGCCTGATCGACCAGATCGACCTGCACATCGCGCCCGTCCTGCTGGGCGACGGCATCCGCCTCTACGAACGCCCGGGCGGGGAGCCGATCAAGCTGCACAACCTGATCGGCGACGATCCGCATCGGGAGGTCGACCTCCGCTACGCCCCGGTGCGTCCGTGACGCGCTGAGGCCGCGGGTCTCAGACCCGGCAACCGGCCGCTCGGGCGACGGCGAAGGGGTAGGACTGCGCGGGACCGGTGCCGTAGTAGTACGGCGAGCACAGGTAGGCCCAGGTCCTGGGGCCGACGATGCCGTCCACCACCACCGAGGAGTCCCAGTAGCGCCACGACGTCTGACGGTTGATCACGGCCTGCCGCGTCAGGTTGCCGTACGCGCCGTCCACCACGAGGTCGATGCCGGGCTGCCAGTTGAGCAGCGTCTGGATGTACCTGACACAGGTGCCGTTGCCGCCGTAGGAGTAGTTGTACGACGTGCAGGTCGCGGCGTGAGCCGGGCTCGGCGCGGCAACGCCGGTGACGGCCGCGCCGGCGATCGCGATCAGGGTCGCAGAGACGATCCCGGCGATCCGCCGCTTCCACGTACGCGGGACGATGCTGGTGATTGACATGTTCTCTCCTGGATCGCGCGGTGGTGTCGGCTCCGGGCCGACATCTCGACGCGTCACGCTAGAGGCCGCATACCCGGGCCGGCACCCAACGAATCCGCGGAAACGAGCCCGGGCCGGGCCGCTAGGGTGCGGGGGTGGTCAGCCTGTTCTCGCTTCCGCTCCTGCAGACGCCGCGCGCCCGGTTCGCGCGCACGATCCGGGCCGTGACCGGTGCTCCCGGCCCGCTCGCCGGCCGCACGGTGCTGATCACCGGGGCCAGCTCCGGGATCGGTGAGGCGACGTCGTACGCCGCGGCTCGACGTGGTGCCCACGTGCTTCTCGCCGCGCGCCGGGCCGAGGAGCTCGAGCGGGTACGGAAGACCATCGAGGAGAGCGGCGGGCGAGCGTCGACGTACCTCGTCGACATGGCCGACGGTGACTCGATCGACGCGCTGGTGGAGCAGCTGCTCGCCGAGCACGGGGCGGTCGACTACCTGGTCAACAACGCGGGCCGGTCGATCAGGCGGTCGCTGGAGCTGACCCAGGACCGCTTCCACGACTTCGAGCGGATGATGGCGGTGAACTACTTCGGCGCGGTCCGGCTCACGATGGGCCTGCTGCCGGCGATGCGCGCCCAGCGGTTCGGCCACGTGGTCAACATCGTCACCTGGGGCAACCAGATCAAGGCGCCGAAGTTCGCCGCGTACATCGCCGCCAAGTCGGCGCTCGACGTGTTCGGCCGGATCCTGAGCCGCGAGGCCTACTTCGACAACGTGACCTGCACCAACATGCGCGTCGCGATCGTGCGTACGCCGATGATCGCCCCGACCGCCGAGTACGCCGGCCGCGGCGAGAGCCCCGACGAGTGCGCCGAGCGCGTCGTCCGCGCGCTCGAGGACCGGCCGGTGACGGTCGACGGCGCGTTCGGCTCGGTCTTCGAGGTCCTCAACATCGTCACCCCGCGGCTGGCCGATCTCGCGATGGCCGTCTCGCACGTGCGTACGCCGGACTCGGCGGCGGCCCGTGGAGTGGATGTTCATCAAGGTATGCAGCGGAGCATCCACTTCCCTAGCGGAACTCCACGAGGGGAGTGATGGTTCGTCTGCGTACCTAGACGAACATCCACCCGGATCACCCCGCCCGGCGCATCGCCCGAAAGAGCCGCTCGATCGACTCGGCGGGGCGGTCGTAGTCGGACCAGATGAATCGGATCATCATCGACCTGGTGAGCTCGCGCAGCTCGTCCTCTCGGCGCTTCTCCTCGAACACGACGTCTTCGGGGTTCTGGCCGGGCTCGAGCAGCCTGCCGTACTTGACCTTTCCGTCGAACTCGCCGAGCAGCCCGTATTGCGGCCATGCCCAGTCCGTGATGCCGGCGAGCGTGCCGTCGGGGCGGCGCACCTCGTACTGCAGTTGGGGCCGGGGGACGCCGTAGCGTTTGAACATCGCCGTGCCTCGCGACTCACCGACCGAGCCCGACCGCCCGTCGGCGTAGGGCAGCACCGTCCCCACGCGGCGCATGAAAGGCCAGTGCTCCATGATCGAGTATGTCGCGTCGAGCTGTTCCCGGTTGAACCTCTTGCTCCGCAGACCTGAGTCGAGCAGACACCATGCCGCCTCGGTGTCGATGCGTGATGCTGTCTCGAGTACGCACCGTTCCGGGCGCACCACCTGCTGACCTTCCACCTCGATGATGTCGTCGTGACCGGTGAACCCTTCATGGTGCACGACATCACCCTCGATCCGGCCCGGGCCTCCATCGAGCCGGGTGACGTGCACGCGGTCGAGCGGGACCCGCCAGAGGTCGATGTCGTGGCGTACGACTCCTGAGGCGTGACTCAACGCCACCTTCGGTCCGAGCGCGTGGAGCACGGCGCCGGAGCGCACGCGGTGACGACCGACGTCGTCGAGCTCCGCCCACACGGCCGCCGGGGCGTAGGCGCCCCTTCTGATCCGGTGCCACTCCCTGCGCCGAACCATCTTGGTGATCTCGCGGTCGGCGTAGCCCGCCGCCTTGGCATGTTGTGTCGTGAAGAAGCCGGCTCGTTCGACGGCAAGGTCCAGTTCATCCATGGCCCGACCGTCGCCCGGTCGCGACTGCGTTTCCAGTCCGATCCGGTTGCATGTGGATAACCCGTGCGTGAGATGCCCATGTGGATGGTCAGCGGCCCGGGGGATGCTGGTCTAGGTACGCAGCCGAACCGTCACTTCCCGCGTGGAACCCCACTAGGGAAGTGGATGCTCGCCTGCATACCTAGACGAACATCCACACCCCTCACCACCGCCCCCGATGGACGACGTCCTCGAGCGGAGTCCGCTTGCGGCGGGTGGGGGAGCCCTTGGCGCCGCCGGAGGCGGGATGGCCGATGGTGACGGCCCCGATCGGGTCGAAGGCGTCGGGGATGTCGAAGGCCTTGCGGACCGCGGCGTCGGACTCCGGCGGGATGCCGAAGTAGAGCGCACCGAGCCCCTCGTCGACCACGGTCTGCAGGATCAGCATGGTCGCCATCGCGGTGTCCATGTGCCAGAACGGCATCGGCCAGTGGGCCTCGTCGCGGTCGGTCCAGCCCTTGTCGGGCTGCGCGTAACGATCCAGGTAGGCCGCCTTGGAGGAGCACGGGATCACGATCACCGGAGCCTGCATCATCCCGGTCAGCCAGGTGTCGGGGTTCTCGATGTCGGCCGTCGCCTCCCAGTAGCGACGTACGTCCTCGGGGGTGTCGAGCACGAGGAAGGCCCAGCCCTGGGAGAAGCCCGCCGACGGCGCCCGGGTGGCGTTGTGCAGGATCTTGTCGATCACCTCGGGGTCCACCGGATCGCCGGTGTAGCTGCGGACCATCTTGCGGCGACGTACGACCTCGGAGAACTCCATAGGCCCAGTGTCCCGTCTAAGGCGCTCAGGTCGGGATCGAGGTCGGAAAGTAAGGCGCGCGACCGATTCGGCTGCCTACCTCAGCAGAGGAGTCTTCTCGATGTCAGCAGGACATCCCAGCAGAACAAGCAGCAGGAGATCGAGATGTACACCACCGTAGGTTACGAAGCAGAGGTCAAGTACCGCCGCCAGCAGATCCAGAAGGACCTGGCCAAGCGTCAGCGGGCCACCGAGGCTCGTCAGACGCGACGCAGCCGCACCCGCTGAGATGCGGGCGCGAACAGGCAGTCAGGACCGGAGCAAACGCCGAGCAGGAGAGATCCCGCTCGGCGTTGCTTCATGTCCGGGGCAGGGCGGTGTCGACCCCTGGGCCGACCGGGTGTTGCCCGAGGGCGCGATGATTGCGCTCATGGCGCAGAGTGCCGAGAGGCTGGTCGGGCGTGACGCCGACCTGGAGACGCTGGCGGGACTGGTGGGACTGGACGGCACCGCGCAGGCGCGCGGAGGCAGGCACGTCCTCCTCGCGGGCGACGCCGGTGTCGGGAAGACCCGGATCCTGCGCGAGCTCCGCGGCCGGGCCGCCGCCGACGCCAGGCAGGTGCTGGTCGGGCACTGCCTCGACTTCGGCGACAGCGCGGAGGCGTACCTGCCCTTCACCGAGATCCTGGACAACATCACCACCGCGCTGCCCGACGTGGTCGCGCAGGTCGCCGACGTACATCCGGCGCTCCTGCGGATGGCGCCCGTGGCCCGTGCGCTCGGCGAGGCCGACACCGCCGTCCAGGAGGCGCTCGACCGGGGCAACCTCTTCGCCGCGATCCACGCGCTGCTGGAGCGCGCGGCGCAGAAGGCGCCGCTGCTGGTCGTCGTCGAGGACACCCACTGGGCCGACCAGTCGACCCGGGACCTGCTGACCTTCCTCTTCACCCGGCCGTTCGACGGGCCGGTCACGATCCTCGCCTCCTACCGCGCCGACGACCTCCACCGCCGCCACCCGCTGCGCCGCCAGCTGGCCGAGTGGACCCGGCTGCCCTCCGTCGAGCGGTTCCACCTCGGACGGCTCTCGGACGAGGACGTACGCATCCTGGTCGGTGAGCTCGCCGGTGACCTCGAGGGCCTCGACGGAGAGATCGACGTCGAGAGCGTCGTACGTCGCGCCGACGGCAACGCGTTCTTCGTCGAGGAGCTGGTGCAGGCCGCCGGCGCCGACGAGCTTCCGTGGGACCTCGCCGACCTGCTCCTGATCCGGCTCGACCAGCTCGACGCGACCGCGCGCGAGGTGGTCGACACGGCCAGCGCCGCCGGGCGCGACGTCAGCGACGAGCTCCTCGAGGCGGTCGCCGGTCTCGACCGCGCCACCCTCGATGCCGGGCTGAGGCAGGCGATCGAGCGCGCGATCCTGGTGCCGCGCGAGGACGGCTACTACGTCTTCCGGCACGCGCTGCTCGGCGAGGCGGTCTATGACGACCTGCTGCCGGGCGAGCGGGTCCGGCTCCACCAGCGGTACGTCGAGGCGCTGGGCAAGGACCTCACGACCGGCAGCGCGGCCGGTCTCGCCCGTCACGCCCGTCTTGCCGGCGACCACGAGACCGCGCTGACCGCCGGGATCGCCGCCGGTGACGAGGCGGCTGCCGCCGGTGGTCCCGACGAGGCCTCGCAGCACTATCAGCAGGCGATCGCCCAGCTCGCCGGCCGTGCCGACACCGCCCACGACACCCAGCGTCTCGTCGACCTGGTGGTCAAGGCCAGCGACGCGATGGTGGCCGCCGGCCACGCCGACCGGGCCGGGAAGCTGGCCCGGGAGCAGCGGGAATCGCTCCCGGCCGATGCGCCCGGGTTGTGGCGCGCGCAGCTGCTCACGGTCGAGATCGAGACCAGCTTCGCCTACGTCAACGACGTCCGGGTGGGGGCGCTCGCGCAGAAGGCGATGGCCGAGCTCCCCGAGGACGCTCCGCCGCTGGTGCGCGCGCGGCTGCTCGCGGCGTACGCCCGGACGCTGATGATCTACCGCCGTCACGACGACGCCGAGGAGGCGGGCCGGGAGGCGCTGGCGCTGGCCGAGGAGCTCGGCCGGACCGGTCTCGCCGCGGAGGTCGCGGCGACGCTCGCCGGGTCGTGGGGTCGCCCGCCGCAGGCCTGGATCGAGCCGCTGCGCGAGGCCGTGGCCAGGGCCGCCAAGGTGGGTGCGCTGCACCCGGAGCTGCGCGCCCGGCTCCAGCTCGCCTTCGCCCTCGACGCGGCCGACCGGCTCGACGAGGCCGGCGAGAACTATCGCAGCGCCTTCGAGCTCGGCGTGGAGCGCGGCGTCCCCTGGGCGCCGTACGCCTTCGACGCCCGCATCGCCTGGCTCGACCACCTCCACACCGCCGGCCGGTGGGACGAGGCGCTCGCGCTGACCGACGCGTACGGCATCCCGCCGGCGCTGCGGCCGTGGCTGGAGTCCAAGCGGCTGATGATCGAGCAGGCCCGCGGTGCCGATGTGGGTGCCGAGGCACGGCGGCTGCGGCCGTCGTGGAAGCAGGAGGTGGCCACCGCCAGCGAGTCGGCGCCGGTCGAGATCAGGGCGGCCGCAGGCCGTGGTGACATCGACGGTGCGATCGAGGCCTACGACGCCGGGGTCGCGGCCCTCACCGCCGGCTGGGGAGAGTGGTTCGGCGCCCATGCCCGGCTCTCGGCGATCGCCGTCGGCGCGATCGGCTCCGCCCTCCCGGCGCTCCCGGTCGGTGCGCGTCCGCAGGTGATGGCGCAGGTGGACCGCATCCACGAGGCGGGCACGCGGCCGGTCGAGACGGAGCAGCCCTGGGGGCTGGAGGGTCAGGCATGGTCGGCGCGGCTGCGGGCCGAGGGGCTCCGCGCCCATTGGCTGGCCGGCGTCGCCGTGCCCGAGCAGACCGACCTCGTCGAGGCGTGGCGCCAGGCCGTGGCCGCCTTCGAGGCCTTCCCGCACGTCCACGAGCTCGCCTGGTCACGGGTCCGCCTCGCCGAGGTCCTCCGAGCCGGCGGTGACACCGCCGGGGCGCGTGAGCTGGCTGACTTGGCCAGGGAGTCGGCGAAGCGGCTCGGTGCCCGGCCGCTGCTCGACCACCTGCTCGCCCTCGGCACCACGCCGCAGCGGTCGGCGGCCGGACCCTCCGGCCAGCTGACCGCCCGGGAGCGCGAGATCCTCGCCCTGGTCGCGGCTGGGAGGAGCAACGGCGAGATCGGCAAGCAGCTGTTCATCTCGACCAAGACCGTCTCGGTCCACGTCTCCAACATCCTGGCCAAGCTCGGTGCCTCCGGTCGCACCGAGGCAGCGGCCATCGGACGTCGCCGCGGGCTCGTGGAGTGACGTGGATCACGGTCGAATGAGGCACCTCTGACCGGCTCCTAAGGCAGGCGCCTCATGCGCGGCGCTACCTCAGGAGCCGAGGCTGGAGGCATGACGTACACCAACCAGATCAGCTACGACGCCGAGCTGGCCTACCGCCAGCAGACCATTCGCCGCGCGACCGCGGCCGACCGTCTCGCCCGCCAGGTGAAGCGGCGCCGTCCGCGCCGGATGGACTCGATACACAACTGAGTCCCCGGAGGACGGTAATGCGGGAGAATCCCGGGCCCGGAGGCGCGATGATAGGGGACATGGCGCAAAGTGCTCGGTCCTTCGTAGGCCGCGACCCGGAGCTGCGGTCCCTCACCGGGCTGCTCGGAGTCGCGGCGACCGACTCGGCCATCGCCACCCGGCGCCAGCACGTCCTCCTCGCCGGTGACGCCGGCGTCGGCAAGACCCGCCTGCTCACCGCGCTGCGCGACCGTGCCGTGTCCGACGGCTGGCAGGTGCACGCGGGTCACTGCGTCGACTTCGGCGAGAGCGCGGTGGCGTACATGCCGTTCTCGGAGATCCTCGACCGCATCGTCGCCGACCTGCCCGACGTCGTCGAGCGGGTGGCGGCCGACTATCCCGCGCTGGCCAGGCTGAGGCCCGTACGCCGCGTGATGGGCGCCAACCAGGGTGCTGCCCCGACCGGCACCGACCGCGGGCAGCTCTTCGACGCCGTGCACACCCTCTTCGAGGCAGCCGCCGAGAAGGCGCCGCTGCTGGTCGTGGTCGAGGACACCCACTGGGCCGACCAGTCGACCCGCGACCTGCTGACCTACCTCTTCACCCGGCCCTACGTCGGCCCGGTCGCGATGGTCGCCTCCTACCGCGCCGACGACATCCACCGCCGGCACCCGCTGCGCCGCCAGGTCGGCGAGTGGGGCCGGCTGCCCGACGTCGAGCGGATCGTGCTCGAGCCGCTCTCCGACGACTCGGTGCGACTGCTGGTCCATGAGCTGGCCCCCGGCAAGGTCGACGCCGAACGAGTCGTACGCCGCGCGGAGGGCAACGCCTTCTTCGTCGAGGAGCTGGTGCAGGCCGGCTGCGACGAGGATCTCCCGGTCGACCTCGCCGACCTGCTGCTGGTGCGGCTGGACCGGCTCGACGGCTCGGCCCGGAGCGTGGTCCGCACGGCGAGCATCGCCGGGCGCCGGGTCACCCACGAGCTGCTCGCCGCGGTGACCGAGATGAAGACCGACGAGCTCGACGACGCGCTGCGCACGGCGGTCGAGCAGAAGGTGCTCGAGCCGACCGGATCGCGCTACACGTTCCGCCACGCGCTGCTCGCCGAGGCGGTCTACGACGACCTGCTGCCCGGTGAGCGGGTGCGCCTGCACGCCCGGTTCGCCGAGGTGCTGAAGGAGACGCCCGGGCTGGGTGCGGCTGCGGAGCTCGCGCTGCACGCCAAGCACGCCGGCGATCTCGCGACCGCGCTGCGGGCTCGCATCGCCGCGGCCGAGGAGGCCCGCAGCGTCAGTGGTGTGGGCGAGGCCGCCCACCACTACGAGAAGGCGCTGGGTCTCGCCGCGGACCCGAAGGTCGCCCAGGCGGCCGCGGTCAATCTGGACCGGGTCTACGAGCGCGCCGCCGACACGCTCATCCTCGCCGGCCTGCCCTCGCGGGCCGACGCGATCCTGGCCGAGCGGCTCGACGCCATCCCGGCCGGGCCGTCGGTCGGCCGGGCGCTGCTGTTGGCGACCCGGGCCGAGGCGGCTCTCGCCATGGAGAACGGCGACCCGCTCACCCACTCCCACGACGCGATGCTCGCGCTCCCTGCCGACGCCGAGCCCAAGGCGCGGTGCGCGGTCCTCGCCGTGCGCACCCGGACGCTGGTCACCTTCCGCCGCAGCGAGGAGGCCGAGGCCGTCGGGCTGGAGGGCATCGAGATCGCCGAGCGCCACAGTCTCTCCAAGCTCGCCTCCGACATGGCCACCAGCCTGTCGATGCTCAAGGTCCGCACCGGCCGCGGTGGTGGCGACAAGGTCGAGGGCTTCCGCCAGGTGCTGCGCGAGACGATCGACCAGGCACGGCAGGTCGGGTCGACGTACGCCGTCAGCCGCGGGCTGTTCACGCTGGGCCGCTCCTATGACGAGGCCGGCGACTACGCGGCGGCGCTGAGGTGGTTCCGGGCGGTGAAGGACGACGCCGGTGGCGAGTCGCTGCAGTGGTCGCCCTACGCCGCCGCGGCCCGCTCCGACATCGTCCGGATCCAGATGGTCCTGGGGGAGTGGGACGAGGCGCTCGCGCTCGCCGGTGGCAACCTGCCCGACGCGCCGCCGGTCCCGGTCGCGCTCCTCGACTCGCTCCGGATGCTCATGGAGCAGGCGCAGGGGGCATCGGTCGGGGAGGACGCCAAGGCGCTACGTCCGTTCTGGACCCAGGAGGGCCTGATCGCCCTCAACGGCTCGATCGTGGAGATGACCGCGCTGGCCCGCGCCGGCGACGCCGAGGGAGTGCTCGGGGTCTACGCCGACGCGGTCGAGACCCTCTCCCAGTTCTGGACCGAGTGGTTCGGCGGCCGGGTGCGCCTGGCGGTCGTGGCTGCCTCCGGAATCGCGCAGATGCTGCCCTCGCTGCCCGCCGCGCGGTGGCCCGCGTTGGTGGAGGCCGTCGACGGTCTGCACAGCGACGGCGAGCAGGTGGTCGCGCAGTACGAGCCCGGCGAGTGGGGTCCCGAGGGCCGGGCCTGGACCGCCCGGCTGGAGGCGGAGGTGCTCCGCGTCCACTGGCTGGCCGGCATCGACGCGCCGCCCCAGGAGTCGCTGCTGGCGGCGTGGGAGCGCGCCGAGCAGCAGGTCGAGGCCTACGGCGACGTCCCGGGTCTGGCCGCGGTCCGGACGACGTACGCCGCGATCCAGCGGGCCACCGGTGACGTGGCCGGCTCGCGGGTGACCGCCGACAAGGCCCGGGAGACCGCGAAGCGGCTCGGCCTGCAGCCGTTGCTCGACGAGCTGAGGTCGCTCGGCGCGACGGCGGTCAAGCAGCCGCAGGCGACGTCGACGTCCCTGACGCCGCGGGAGAGCGAGATCCTGACGCTGGTGGCCGCGGGACGCAGCAACGGCGAGATCGGCAAGCAGCTGTTCATCTCCACGAAGACGGTCTCCGTGCACGTCTCCAACATCCTGGGGAAGCTGGGCGCCGGGAGTCGCACGGAGGCGGCCGCCATCGCGCGCCGCCAGCAGCTGATCAGCTGAACCGGTGGTGCTCGGTGGGAACGTGTGGCTGAATTGTCACCATCACCACGGGCGGTCGAGGAGCAGATGTGAAGCAGGGCGGGCAGCACCCGATCGCAGCCGGAGTCACGGCGCTCGTCGCGGTGGCGGTTGGGGTGGGGCTGATCGTCGGGATCGGGATGTTCGTCGGTGCCAACATCATGGGCCTGGGTGGCGGCGGTGCCGCCGAGGACCAGGCCACCGACCCGGACGCGGGCGCCTCGCTCTACGCCCCCTCGCCGAAGCCGACCAAGACCGCGAACGGGCCGGCGATCACGCTCAACGCCTCGCCCACGAGCGCTCCGGAGAAGCAGGGGGCCTCCACGAGCCCGTCGCCGTCCAAGACCGTCGAGGAGAGGCCGGCGAAGAAGGAGATCACCCTCCAGGCCGGAACCGTCCAGGCGGAGCCGATGGAGCGGATCGACCTCAGCGGGATCTACCCGCGCGGCGAGGGCGCCATCCTCCGCCTGGAGCGCAACGACGGCCAGGGCTGGGAGGAGTTCGGGATCCCGGACGTACCGGTCAGGGGCGAGCAGTTCTCCACCCCGATCCAGTCCGGCCGGATCGGGAAGCACAAGTTCCGGATGAAGGACATCGACACCGGCACCTACTCCAACGTGGTCACCGTGACGATCGGCTGAGATCGAGCCGGGGATGGAATAGGTCATGGCGCGCTTGGTTGTATGGGGACATGACGGTTCCCACGATCAAGCTCAATGACGGCACTTCGATCCCGCAGTTCGGTCTCGGCGTCTGGCAGGTCCCTCAGGACGAGACCGAGCAGGTGGTGAGCCAGGCTCTCGAGGTCGGCTACCGCCACATCGACACCGCGCAGATGTACCAGAACGAGGCCGGAGTCGGCGCCGCGCTCAAGAGCGCCGGCCTCGCCCGCGAGGACGTCTACGTCACCACCAAGCTCAACAACTCCCAGCATGACCCGGCCAAGGCCAAGACGTCGCTGGAGAGGTCCCTGGAGCTGCTCGGCCTGGACCACGTCGACCTGTTCCTGATCCACTGGCCGCTGCCGACGCAGTACGACGGGACGTACGCGAAGACCTGGGAGGCGCTCGTCGGCCTCCGCGAGGCGGGCCTGACCACCTCCATCGGCGTCTCCAACTTCCAGCCGGACCACCTCGACAAGATCGTCGCCGAGACCGGCGTCGCCCCCGCGGTCAACCAGATCGAGGTCCACCCCTACTTCACCAACGAGGCCGCTCGCGCCGCGACCCTGGCCCACGGTGCGAAGGTCGAGTCGTGGTCCCCGCTCGGTCAGGGTGGCGGCGAGCTCACCGACCCGGTGGTCGCCGAGATCGCCTCCGCCCACGGCAGGTCGCCCGCCCAGGTGCTGCTCCGCTGGCAGATCGACCGGGGCGACATCGTCTTCCCCAAGTCCGTACGCCGCGAGCGGCTCGAGGAGAACCTCGCGATCTTCGACTTCGAGCTGAGCGCCGACCAGATCGCCGCCCTCGCCGCCCTCGACAAGGGCGAGTCCGGCCGCTCCGGCCCCAACCCCGACACCTTCGACTGGATCCCGTCCTTCTGACGGTCCAACCCCCGCCGAGTCGGCTCGTCATGACGGGCCGGCTCGGCGTGCTTGTGGGTGGGGCTGGAATAGGGCGCGTAGGGTCTTCGTTGTGCACAGTGAACGAAGTTGAGTTGAATCGGCTCAACTTGTTTGCAACACTCGGCGGCGGCAGCCGCTGGGCAGCAGACCACCCAGTCTTCCGGGGCTCCTCGCCCCAGATGCACCACAGTCACATACACACAGCTTCAACAAGCGGAGGTAGCAAAGATGGCACGTGCCGTCGGTATCGACCTCGGGACCACCAACTCGGTCGTCTCGGTTCTGGAGGGTGGCGAGGCCACCGTCATCGCGAATGCCGAAGGCGCCCGTACGACGCCTTCCGTGGTCGCGTTCAGCAAGTCCGGTGAGGTGCTGGTCGGTGAGGTCGCCAAGCGCCAGGCCGTCACCAACGTGGACCGCACGATCAAGTCGGTCAAGCGTCACATGGGCACCGACTGGAAGGTGTCCATCGACGACAAGGACTTCACGCCGCAGCAGATCAGCGCGTTCGTCCTGCAGAAGCTCAAGCGCGACGCCGAGGCCTACCTCGGCGAGACGGTGACCGACGCGGTCATCACCGTCCCGGCCTACTTCTCCGACGCCCAGCGCCAGGCCACCAAGGAGGCCGGTGAGATCGCGGGCCTCAACGTCTCGCGCATCGTCAACGAGCCCACCGCCGCCGCGCTGGCCTACGGCCTCGACAAGGGCGACGACCAGACCATCCTCGTCTTCGACCTCGGTGGCGGCACGTTCGACGTGTCCCTGCTCGAGATCGGTGAGGGTGTCGTCGAGGTCAAGGCGACCTCCGGTGACAACCACCTCGGTGGTGACGACTGGGACAACGCGATCGTCAAGTGGATGGTCGAGAAGTTCAAGGCCGCCAACGGTGTCGACCTGGCCGCCGACAAGATCGCCGCGCAGCGCCTCCAGGAGGCCGCCGAGAAGGCGAAGATCGAGCTCTCCTCGTCGCAGAACACCAGCATCCACCTGCCCTACATCACCCACGGTGAGTCCGGCCCCCTCCACTTCGAGGAGACCCTGACCCGCGCGGAGTTCCAGAAGATCACCGCCGACCTGCTCGACCGCACCAAGAAGCCGTTCGAGTCGGTCCTCAAGGACGCCGGTGTCGCGCTCAAGGACATCGACCACGTCGTCCTGGTCGGCGGCTCGACCCGGATGCCGGCCGTGACCGACCTGGTCAAGAGCCTGCTCGGTGGCAAGGAGCCCAACAAGGGCGTCAACCCCGACGAGGTCGTCGCCGTCGGTGCCGCGCTGCAGGCCGGCGTGCTGAAGGGCGAGGTCAAGGACGTACTGCTCCTCGACGTCACCCCGCTGAGCCTCGGCATCGAGACCAAGGGCGGTGTCTTCACCACCCTGATCGAGCGCAACACCACCATCCCGACCAAGCGCTCCGAGATCTTCACCACGGCTGACGACAACCAGCCCAGCGTCGAGATCAAGGTCGCCCAGGGCGAGCGCCCGATGTGGTCGGAGAACCAGCCGCTGGGCAACTTCGAGCTCACCGGGCTCCCGCCGGCGCCGCGTGGCGTGCCGAAGATCGAGGTCACCTTCGACATCGACGCCAACGGCATCGTGCACGTCTCCGCCAAGGACCAGGCCTCGGGCCGCGAGCAGTCCATGACGATCTCCGGCGGCTCCGCGCTGTCGAAGGACGACATCGACCGCATGGTCAAGGAGGCGGAGCAGTACGCCGAGGAGGACGCCAAGCGTCGCGAGTCCATCGAGATCCGCAACCAGGGTGACAGCCTCGTCTACACCACCGAGAAGTTCATCACCGACTCCGGCGACAAGGTCCCGGACGACGTGAAGACCGAGGTGCAGGCCGACCTGGACGCCCTGAAGAAGGTCCTCGAAGACACCGAGGCCGACAAGGACGCCATCCAGACCGCGATCACCAAGCTCGGTGAGTCCTCGCAGAAGATGGGTGCGGCCATGTACGCCGCGGCCGAGGCCGAGCAGTCCGCTGCCGGCGGTGCCACGGGTGCGACCGGCGAGGCCGACGACGACGTCGTCGACGCCGAGATCGTCGACGAGCCCGTCGAGGGTGAAGAGGGCGACAAGAAGTGACGAAGCGCCGCCCCGGCGGGGCGGAGGAGGCCGTCGAGGAGACGGCCTCCAAGGCCCCGCCGCCCGAGACCGACGAGGCCGAGGAGTCGACCGAGGACGCCGAGGTGGACGCTCCTGAGAGCGACGCCTCGGACTCGGACGACGCTGCCGCCGAGGCTGGATCCGACGAGGATGCCGTGGACGAGGCGGACAAGGCCGAGGACAAGGCTGAAGACAAGGCTGAGGACAAGGCCGAGGCCGACGAGGAGGACGTGATCGAGGACGACAGCGAGGTGGACTTCATGGGCGATGCCGCCGACGAGGTCGACAAGCGGGTCGCCGAGCTGACCACGGACCTGCAGCGTCTCCAGGCCGAGTACGTCAACTACAAGAGGCGGGTCGACCGTGACCGCGAGCTGGTCTCGCAGAACGCGACCTACAAGGTGCTCACTCCGATCGTCGAGGTGCTCGACACCATCGACCGTGCCCGTGAGCACGGCGAGGTCGACGGCGGCTTCAAGGCCGTCGCCGACCAGCTCGAGAAGATCGTGACCAACCTGGGTCTGAAGAAGTTCGGTGAGCCGGGCGACGTCTTCGACCCCAACCGTCACGAGGCGCTCAGCCACATGGGCACCGACCCGGAGGTCGAGGAGACCTCGGTCAAGCTGGTCGCCAAGGCCGGCTACATGATCGGCGACCGGGTGGTCAGGGCCGCACAGGTCCTGGTCGTCGACCCGGAGTGACCAGGAGTGACAACGATGGGTGGCCGAGGCTGTCGGGACACCGATGGCCTCGGCCGCCGAGAAGAAGGGAGGAGGGGCTAGGTGGCTGAGAACGACGGGATCCGGCCGGACTGGATCAACAAGGACTACTACGCCGAGCTGGGTGTCAAGAAGGACGCTTCGGGCGACGACATCAAGAAGGCCTATCGCAAGCTCGCGCGGGCCAACCACCCCGACTCCAACCCGGGCGACGACGCCAAGCACGAGAAGTTCAAGAAGGTCGCCGAGGCCTACGACGTCGTCGGCGACGCCGAGAAGCGCAAGAAGTACGACGAGGTGCGCACCCTCGGCGCCTCGGGCGGGTTCCCGGGCGGCTTCGGCGGCACGGGCGGTGGCCGCGGCTACAACTTCGACGACCTCTTCGGCGGTGGTGGCGCCCAGGGCGGCGGCCTCGGCGACATGTTCGGTGACCTCTTCGGCGGTGCCGGTGGCGCCGGCGGTGGCTTCGGTGGGCGGCGTACGGCCCCGAGGGCTCGGCCGATCAAGGGTGCCGACGTCGAGACGAGCGCCACGATCGGGTTCACCGACGCGCTCGACGGCGTGACCATCTCGCTGCGGCTGACCTCGGACGCCGCCTGCCCCGACTGCAACGGCACGGGCGGCAAGCCCGGCACGAAGCCGCGGGTCTGCCCCGAGTGCGAGGGCGCCGGCTACGTCGTCAACTCCGTGGGCGGTGCGTTCTCGATGAACGAGACCTGCCCGCGCTGCGGTGGCCGCCAGCTGATCTACGACGAGGCCTGCCCGACCTGCCACGGCTCCGGTCGCGGCACCTCCGCGCGCACGATCCAGGCGCGCATCCCCGCCGGCGTCAAGGACCGTCAGCGGATCCGGCTCAAGGGCAAGGGTGCCGCCGGTGAGAACGGCGGCCCGGCCGGTGATCTCTACGTCACCGTGCACGTCACGCCTCACCGCGTCTTCGGCCGCAAGGACGACAACCTCACCATCGACGTGCCGGTCGGGTTCGACGAGCTGGCGCTCGGTGCCGAGGCCAAGCTGCCGACGCTGTCCGGCTCCCCGGTGACGCTGCGGATCCCCGCGGGGACCCCCAACGGCCGTACGTTCCGGGTCCGGGGCAAGGGGTTCCGGCGCTCGGACGGCACCGTGGGTGACCTGCTCGCGACCGTCGAGGTGCAGATCCCGGCCGTGCTCGACGCCGATGCGAAGGCCGCCGTCGAGGCCTATCGGGCCGCGATGGCCGACAAGCCCCTGCGTACGTCTCTTCTCGAGGAGTCATGATGAGTGACGGATTCGGCAGTCCGGCTCCGGATGCCGCGGTCTACGTGATCAGCGTCGCCGCGGAGCTGACCGGGCTGCACCCGCAGACGCTGCGTACCTATGAGCGGATGGGCCTGATCACCCCCGGTCGCACCGGGGGCGGCGGGCGCCGCTACTCCTTCCACGACATCGAGCTGCTGCGCTCGATCGCGGACCTGACCGCCGCCGGCATCGGCATCGAGGGGGTGCGTCGCATCCTCTCCCTCGAGCAGCACGTCGACGCCCTGCGCCGGCGCAACGAGGAGCTGCTGCACGAGCTGGCCGCGACTCGCGAGGCGCTCGCCCAAGCGAGGTCGGCGGCGCCCGAGCCGAAGGGGCCGACGAGCAGGCTTCCTGCGGTTCGCCAAGCACCGCCCGGGCAGGCGATCGTGGTCTGGCGGCGGCAGCAGGGCTAGCACGGCCCCTACTGATCGCTTGACAGATTTGTTGGCGAGTTGTGGCTTTCGGTTAAAACCGATGTTGGTTCGATACCCTCATACTCATGAGTAAGCCGCGAGTGTCGGACCAACCCCCATATGGTCGGGGCACGCGCGGCGGACCCGGTGGAGCCGACCCGAGACGGACCCACCGGGTCCTTCCAATTTCGGCGGATCCGCGGGCTTGAGCACCTGGTCCGGCGTGACAGATGTGACCCCTGGTGCGAGCGTCGCTCTGGACCGAGCCCCGGTGATCAGGCAGGATCTGAAGCGACGCCTGCGCACGGCGCAGGCGGTCTTCTCCCAGCTCGGTGACTCTCGGCGCGCCTCTGCGTCGATCGGTGGAGTCCCCGGATAGCGGGAGGCTCACCGACCGACATACGAGGGGTCCTGTGTCCAGCGTCGCCGACGTGCTCTCCGGGTGGGAGATCGACTGGTTCGCGTTCTGGTCGATCCCCGTCTTCACCGCCGTGATCGGCTGGCTCATCAACTGGTCGGGGCTGTGGATGCTCTTCTCCCCGATCCGGTTCCACGGGATCACCGTGCCGGGGCTCGAGCGGATCGCCGGCTCGCTGCCGCGCAAGGTCCAGGAGATCCCGGGCATCCTGCACGGCGGGCTCGGCTGGCAGGGGATCGTTCCGGCGCGGGCCGCGAAGATGGGCTCGATCGCCGTCGACCGGGCGCTGTCGCAGATGGCGACGGCCCGCGACTTCTACGAGCAGCTCGAGCCGGACAAGATCGCCGCCCACATCGTCGACGTCTTCCGGCCCGAGATCCCACTGCTCGTCGACGAGATCATGTGGCGTGAGCATCCCCGGTTCTGGCGCGATCTGCCGCGCCCGCTGCGATCGGTCGTGATCGAGCGGGTCCAGGACCGGCTCCCCGAGGTCGTCGGCGGCGTGACGGTCGAGATCGGCAACCACATCGACCAGCTCTTCGACCCGAAGCTCATGGTGATCGAGAACTTCGAGAAGGATCCCTCGATCATCGTGCGGATCTTCAAGGACTTCGGTGCCCGCGAGCTGCGGATGATGGTGATCTTCGGGGCGGTCTTCGGGTTCCTGCTCGGCATCCCGGTCGCCGTCGTCGATCAGGCCTTCCACCTCTGGTGGCTGCTGCCGATCCTCGGCGTGCTGGTCGGCTGGACCACCAACCTGCTCGGCATGCTGCTCATCTTCGAGCCCGCCGAGCCCAGACGGATCGGGCCGGTCACGATCCAGGCGCTCTTCGCCCGGCGGCAGTGGCAGGCCTCCGACGTCTACGGCAAGCACATCGCCACGGACGTGATCACCCTCGAGCGCATCGGCGACCACCTCCTCAACGGCCCGTCCGGCGACCGCACTCGCCAGATGCTGGCCGCGGCCCTCGAGCCGGCGGTCGACGCCGCCGTCGGACCGGCCCATGGCGCGGTCCGCGTCGCGGTCGGGACCCGGCGGTTCGACGCCATCAGGTCCTCGGTCGCCGAGCAGGCCGTCGACTACACCCTCACCCCGCTGCGCGACGCCGCCTTCAGCCAGCAGCAGTCGTGCAACATCCGCCGGCTGATCGCGGAGCGGTGCAGGGCGCTGCCGCCGAAGACCTTCGTTGAGATGATGAGAGCCGCGATCAAGGAGGACGAGTGGCTGCTCTACGCCCACGGGGCGATCATGGGGCTGGCGGGCGGATTTCTGCACGTGGCAGTCTTCGAATGGTGGAACGTGCTGTGAGCGCCCTCCACATCAACACCGAGCCGACGGCCCGCCAACCGCGTCCGGACGAGCCCGCCCACGAACCCGCCGACGGGCTGGTCGAGGGTCGTGAGGGGATGCACCGCATGCCCACGCCGGCTCCGAGCAGCGGTCTGGTCGAGGACGCGGTGGAGGTCCTGCCGGGCCTGCTCAGGATCTCCGCAGTCACCGTCGCCCACACCGCAGGATGGGGGCTGAGGACGTACGCCCGGGGGGTGGGGCGGGTCGCGAAGGCGGTCGTCGACCCGGACGAGGCCGTCCGGCTCACCGAGGACGTCGCGACCAGCGCCCGCCAGGTGACCGCCCTCGCGAAGCGGGTCGCCACGGGCAACCCCGTCACCGGCCTGCTGGAACGGTTCGCGCTGCCGGCGGCCGAGAGCGCGCGGGTGGCGATGGAGGGTCGGGCCGCACGGGTCAACGGAGTCACCCCCGGCACGGACCCCGACCGGTTGCGGCGGTCCGGCGAGGAGCTGCTGCGCCGCTCGCGCGACGTATGGGACGAGAACGAGCGCCACCCGGCCTTCGTTGGGATCCTCGACGAGCTGGCCCCCGACGAGGCGCGCATCCTGGTGCTGATGCTCAAGGGCGGCCCGCAGCCGGCCGTCGACGTGGTCGAGGGTGGGCTGATCGGCCAGCTGCGCGGCGCGCGGATGATCGCCCGGGGTCTGACCATGATCGGAGCGCACGCCAGCGTTCGCTACCCCTCGCTGGTTCCGCAGTACCTCAACAACCTGACCCGGCTCGGTCTGGTCTGGCAGTCCGAGGACCCGGTCAGCGAGCTGATCCGCTACCAGGTGGTCGAGGCGCAGCCGGACGTGCTCGCGGCGCTCCACACCAAGGGCGGGGGCCGGATCAAGCGCCGCTCGATCCATCTGACCCCGTTCGGGCAGGACTTCGCCCGGGCCTGCTTCGCCGATGTCGAGGATCTCGACCAGCTGCCGAGCCATGAGATCCCGCCCGGTGCGGCGACGGAGGCCTCCACCGATGGTCCAGCCGAATAGCAGACGCTTCAGGGTGTTTGCGTTCGCCTGTGGGTAGGGTACGCATACTGACGGTCTGGAACTCTGGCGGAAGGAGCTCGGATGTCGCCGGAGTGGCAGGACTCGCTGGTCAGCTGGTTCGAGGACTGGGCTGCCCACGTCCACTGGCTCTCGCTGATCACCATCCCGATCTTCACCGGAGTGATCGGCTGGCTGATCAACTGGTCGGGCCTCTACATGCTCTTCTCCCCGCTCACCTTCAAGGGGTTCCAGGTCCCCGGGCTGCGCGAGCTGACCAGGGTGCTGCCCCACAAGCTGCAGGAGGTCCCGGGCTTCGCCCAGGGCGGGCTCGGCTGGCAGGGCATCATCCCCGCCCGGGCCGCGAAGATGGGCTCGATCGCCGTCGACAAGGCGATCGCGAAGCTCGGCACTCCCAGCGACTTCTACCAGCAGCTCGGCCCCTCGGAGATCGCCACGCACATCGTGGAGACGTTCCGCCCGGAGGTGCCCGAGCTGGTCGACCAGATCATGATGCGCGAGCACCCGCGGCTCTGGCGCGACCTTCCGCAGGCCGTCAAGGACGCGATCGCTGTCCGGGTGCAGGCGCAGCTCCCCTCGATCGTGCACAAGGTCACCGACGACATCGGCGTCCACATCGACCAGCTGCTCGACCCGAAGCTGATGGTCATCGACCACTTCCGCAAGAACCCCGCCCTGGTGGTCCGGATCTTCCGTGACTTCGGGCAGCGCGAGCTCAATCTGATGGTCGCCTTCGGGTTCATCTTCGGCTTCCTGCTCGGCATCCCGGTGGCGCTGATCGACCAGACCTTCCACCTGTGGTGGCTGCTTCCCGTGCTCGGCGTGGTCGTCGGCTGGGTGACCAACCTGCTCGGCATGTGGCTGATCTTCGAGCCCGCCGAGCCGCGGCGCATCCTGGGGATCAAGGTGCAGGGTCTCTTCCCGCGCCGTCAGGAGCAGGCCGCGGAGGTCTACGCCGACATCATCGCCACCGACGTGATCACGCTCGAGCGGATCGGCGACTTCCTGCTCGACGGCCCCCGGGGCGACGCCACCCGCAAGCTGCTGATCAACGCGCTGATGCCCGCGGTGGACAAGGCGGCCGGGCCCTACCGGGGCGCGGTGCGGATAGCGCTCGGCTCGGAGCGGTTCGACCGGATCAGCACCTCGGTCGCCAACGAGGCGGCGGACCGTACGCTGGTGCCGTTCCGCGATCCCGGCTTCAGCCGTCACCAGGCGGACAAGATCCGCGACCTGGTCGCGCGGCGCACCAAGGAGCTTCCGCCGGGCGACTTCGTGGACATGATGAGGTCAGCGATCAAGGAGGACGAATGGATGCTCTACGCCCACGGCGCGATCATGGGACTCGCGGGCGGCTTCCTGCACCTTCTAATCTTTCCGACATGAGCCTCTTGGGCAAGGTCTTCCCGACCGCCTCCGCCGTGGCCGGCACCGCTCCCGGTCTGGCGAGGGTGGCGGCGGGTGCTGCCTGGCACACCGCCGGGTGGGGGCTGCGCACCTCGAGCCGAGCCGGCATCCGGGTCGCCCGGGCGATGGTCGACCAGGACGTACGCGTGGGGCTGGTGCGGGACACGGCCGAGGCGGTGGGCATCGTCGCCGGCACCGCGGCCCGGATCATCGCGCCCGGCGCGAACCAGGTGATGGAGCTCTCCGATGCCGACTACGAGGCGGCCGGCCGCGATGTCGTGCTCGCCCGCACGCGGGAGGCCGAGGAGTCCCAGGACTCCCTGCCGGTGCTGCGCCGGCGAGGCGCCGAGCTGCTCGACCGGTCCCGCGACGTCTGGGCCGACGAGCAGGGGCATCCGGCGTACGCCCGGATCCTCGACGAGCTCGCGCCCGACGAGGCGCGGATGCTGCTCTACCTGCTCCAGGCCGGGCCGCAGCCCTCGGTGGACGTTCGCACCGGTGGGCCGGCCGGGCTCGTCGGCAGCACCATGATCGCGCCCGGTCTCAACATGATCGCGGGGCGCAGCGGCGTGCGCTATCCGGACCGGGTGCCGGCCTATCTCAACAACCTGTTCCGGCTCGGGCTGGTGTGGTTCTCCAAGGAGCCGCTGCCCGACCCGCTGGAATACCAGGTCCTCGAGGCCCAGCCCGACGTGCTCGAGGCGCTGCACTCGGTGAAGTTCGCCAAGATCGTGCGCCGCTCGGTGCACCTGACCCCGTTCGGCGAGGCGTTCTGCCGCACCACGCTGGTCGACGAGGTCTCGGCCGAGTCGGTCTTCCCGGAGCATCAGGCTCCGGTGACCGGCGGGGCCGATCTGCCCAAGGCCTGATCGCCGGACAACGCCTCGGTCAGCCTGGCGAACTCGGGGTCGACGGTCTGCGGTGACACCTCGGCGTCGCGCTCGAGCATGATCCCGGGCAGCCGTCGCCCGGCGGACGCCTCGACCGCGGTCGTGAGCAGCGAGAGCACCGGCACCGGCATCGGGTGGGCGTGGGTGTCGAGGTAGAGGCCCTCGCGCTCGATGCCGCCGGCGACGTGCATGTAGGCGACCGCGTCGAGCGGGAAGCGGGCCAGGTCGGCGACGGGGTCGGAGCCGCGGGCGACCGCGGAGGCGTAGAGGTTGGCGACGTCGAGGACGAGGCGTACGCCGGTGCGCTCGACGAGCTCGGTGAGGAAGTCGGGCTCGCTGATGGTGTCCTCGGGCCAGGTGAAGGTGGCGGCGATGTTCTCGACCGCGAGCGGCACCGGTAGCCGGTCCTGCGCGATCCGGACGTTGTCGACCAGCACGTCGAGCGAGTCCTTCGTGCGCGGCGGCGGCAGCAGGTGGCCCGCCTCCAGGACGTCGCCGTGCAGCGGGTCGGGCGAGTCGCTCGCCCGCACGAACGCGACGTGCTCGGAGACCAACGGGCTGTCGAGGACCTCGGCGAGCTCGGCCAGCCGGGTGAGGCGGTCCGTCGCGGGGCGGTCGGCGCCGGCCAGGCCGAGGGTGACGCCGTGGGCGATGACGGGGACGCCGAGATCCCGGACGGCCTGCGGGACCTGTGCCGGTGCGGTGTTCTCCGCGACCACCTCGGTGAACCCGAGGCGGCCGGAGGCGGCGTACGTCTGGAGGAGGTCGGCGATCGCGGGACGCCAGGCCACGGCGATGCCGGAGACCGAGGGATGCACAGGGTGAAGTGTGACGGATCGATCGAGGCCGGTGTGGGCCCTTCCGGTATTCTGGAACACCTGTTCTCCCATCGTTCAGCAACCCTCGCCGGTCCTGGCTCGAGGCCCGGGTAGGAGCCCCCAACTTGGCGCGCAAAGTCGTTCGTTCCCTGCCGTTTCATCGTGTCGTGACGCGGTTCGCGGCTCTCATCGGCGTCGCCGCGGTGACGGGTCTGGTGGCCTCCGGCATGGCGATCCCGTTCGTCCACCTGACCGGCGTCGCCGCGAAGTCGGGAGTCGAGGCGATGGACGAGCTGCCGCTCGACATCGACATGGGCGAGCTGTCCCAGACGACCCGCGTCCTGGACGTCCACGGCAAGGTGATCACGACCCTCTACGACCAGAACCGGTCCTACAAGCCGCTCGACCAGATCTCGCCCAACATGCCGAAGGCGCTGCTCGCGATCGAGGACAGCCGCTTCTACGAGCACGGTGCGATGGACCTCAAGGGCACCCTGCGGGCGCTGCTGCGCAACTCGGCCTCCGAGTCGGGGTCGGTGCAGGGTGGCTCCTCGATCACCCAGCAGCTGGTCAAGACGACTCTCGTCTACGGGGCCGACACCGACGAGGAGCGGGCCGCCGCGACCGAGAAGTCCACGGCCCGCAAGATCCGCGAGCTGCGCCATGCGATCTGGCTCGAGGAGAACCACGACAAGGACTGGATCCTCGAGCGCTACCTCAACGCCGCCTACTTCGGTGACTCCGCCTACGGGGTCCAGGCGGCCGCGAAGCACTACTTCGGCGTCGACGCCGCCGACCTGACCTGGGGTCAGGCCTCGATGCTGGCCGGGATGGTGAAGAACCCGACCGGCTACGACCCGACCGACTACCCCGACGCCGCGATCGCCCGCCGCAACCTGGTGCTGGAGCGGCTGGTCCAGGTCGGCGACCTTCCCCGCGCCGATGCCGAGAAGGTCAAGGAGAGCTCGCTCGGGCTCAACGTCCAGGACAGCCGCAACGGCTGCTTCGGGTCGTCGGCGGAGTTCTTCTGCGACTACGCGCTGCGGTGGCTGCTCGCCGACAAGTCGCTGGGCGAGACCGAGGCCGAGCGCTGGCGGCTGCTGCAGACCGGCGGCCTGACCATCAGGACGACCCTGGACTCGAGCTTCCAGAAGGCGGCGCAGCGGTCGGTGAGCGGCCATGTCTCGCCCACCAACAATGCCGTCGGTGCCCTGGCGATGGTCGAGCCCGGCACCGGCAACGTCAAGGCGCTCGCGCAGTCGCGGCCGATGGGGGAGAACCGGAAGAAGGGCGAGTCCTACCTGAACTACCTGGTGCCGAAGGAGTACGGCGACGCCAACGGCTTCCAGGCGGGCTCGACCTTCAAGGTCTTCGTCGGCGCCGCGGCGATCGAGAAGGGCTTCCCGCTCCGGCAGGAGATCAAGTCGCCGGAGAAGAAGACGTTCAACCAGGCCTCCTTCGCCAACTGTCCGGGCGCGGGCCGGTTCAGCCCCAACCCCTACCCGGTCGGCAACTCGACCACCTCGGGCAACAAGAACCTCTACACCGGCACCCGGGAGTCGGTGAACACCTTCTACGTCCAGCTCGAGCAGTTCACCGGCGTCTGCGCTCCCTACGCCCTCGCCAAGAAGATGGGCGTCAGCCTGACCGACCCCGCCCACGAGCGTTTCCCCTCCTTCACGCTCGGTCCCATCGACGTCAGCCCGCTGGAGATGGCCGAGGCGTACGCGACGTTCGGCGCCCGCGGCAAGCACTGCGACTCGCGGCCGGTGACCGAGATCGTCGGCCCCGACGGGAAGACGATGAAGGAGTACGCGGCCTCGTGCGAGCAGGTGATGCGTACGGGCACGGCCGACGCGATGAACGACATCCTCCGCGGCGTGCTGCAGCCGGGCGGTTTCGGCCAGAAGCTCGCGCTGAGCGTGCCGTCCGCGGGCAAGACCGGAACGACCAACAGCAACCGCGCGGTGTGGTTCAACGGCTACACGCCCAAGCTGGCGACCGCCTCGATGATCGCCGGCGCCGACTACGAGGGCAACTGGGTCTCCCTCAACGGCCAGCGCCTCCGCGGCGGTTACATCGCCTCGGCGTCGGGCTCGACCGTCGCCGGGCCGATGTGGGCCGAGGCGATGCGGGCCGTCGACGGCAAGCTGGGCTCCGCGAAGTTCGTACGTCCCGGTGCCGGCGTCGTCAACGGCAAGGGCGTCAAGATCCCGAAGGTCGAGGGGCTCTCGGTCGCCAAGGCCACCGCCCGGCTCAAGGCGGCCGGGTTCAAGCCGGTCGTCGGCAAGCGGGTGAAGTCGCGCTGGAAGGCCGGCACCGTGGTCGGCACCGTCCCCGGCAGTCGCGCGATCAAGGGCGCGACGGTCGAGATGCTCGTGTCGAAGTGGCGCGGGTAGCGCGGCGGATGCTCACCGAGGCACCTCGGTGAGCATTCAGCCGGCCGCACGCGCCTGAGCTGCCTCGACGGCCTCACGGAAGGCGCGGGTGACGTAGTCGGGGACGGGGAGGCCGCGGTCGCGGGCCCAGAGGAGCTCCTGCTCGACCCGGGCCACGTCGGCGGCCAGGTCACGGCCCTCGTGGTCGACACCGAGGGTCTCCATGACGTCGCCGAAGTCGGCCAGCTGGCTCACGTTGTTGACCCCGACGGGGGCGAAGGAGATCCGGCGCATGCGTCTGACCAGCCACCTCTGCCAGGCAGCGAGCGTCGCCCAGTGGGCCCGGGCGGAGAGCTGGTAGAAGGCGTAGTGTCCCGGCTCCTGCCGCTTGATCGGCGCGATGATGGTCTCGGCGACGGCCTGCTCACCGGTCTCGATGACCCCGTCGTGGAGCAGGTTGTAGGCGATCACCGCCGAGCGCTCGGTGGCCATCCCGGTCAGGTAGTAGAGCATCCGGCAGACGTCCTGGAACGGCTCCAGGTGAGCCAGCAGCCCGAGCACCTTCAGCTTCAGGCCGACGTGCTCGAGGTCGGTGGTCGCCGGCGGGCGCCCGAGCACCTGCTGGAGCCGGTCGAGGATCAGCCCGTGCTGGATCTCCTGCGGCTGCCACACCTCGGCGTAGAACTGCTTGTCGACCTCGGGTGGGTTGGGAAGCATGGTGGAGATCTCGAGGACGTTGCGGTCGACCTCGAGCTCGACCCGCGCCATGTAGTCGAGCACATGGCCGAAGCGGGCACCGAAGCCGGCCGGGTCGTGCACGGTGAAGTCGACCGAGTCCATCGGGATCGGTGGATGCTCCTCACCGAGGCGCGAGACATGGGCAGCGAGGCGGTCGGTATCGGATGGCATCGAGACGGCTCCCGGTGGGGTGTCAGCAGCGCCTCCAGTGTGCCCGCACTGCGTGGGGTTGTAACCCGATTTTACCTAACCGAGGCCAACGCCGCTGGGTCTCAGGATGCGCTTGGGGAAGTCTCCGCCAGCGGGGTCTCCGACGCAGCCTCGGTCGGGGTCTCTGTCGGGGTCTCGGTCGGCGTCGGGTCCTCGGTGGGCGTCTCGGTCGGGGTCTCGGTGGGCGACTCCGTCGGGTCCTCCGTCGGGTCCTCGGTGGGTGTGTCGGTCGGCGTCTCGGTCGGAGACCCAGTGGGGGAGCCGGTCGGATCCGGGTCCGAGGTGGGCGAGGGGACGACGGACCCGTCGTCGCCGGCGGAGCCCGACGGCGAGGGCGAGGAGGGCGTGGTCGCGCCGCCGCTGGGCGTACCGGTGTCCTTGCCTCCCGGGAAGGAGCCGGCCCGGGGCGGCTGGGCGCTGGGCGAGGCGCCGGAGAGCGGCTCGAGATCGGAGGCGGAGGTGACCGGGATCTGCGCGGCCGGCAGGACGACGCCGGTCGGTGTCTCGAACGTCCCGAGCCGATAGCCCTCGGCGATCTGCAGGACCGCCGAGACGTACGCCTCGCTGTGGTTGTAGCGCAGCACCGCCGAGCGCTGCCCGGCCTCGGTGGACAGGTCGGCGGGGCCGGAGCACAGGTAGACCGCGGCCGCGAGCGCGGCGTCGTCGACGTCCTGCGGGTCACGACGCCCGTCGCCGTCGGCGTCGACCCCGACATCGGACCAGGTCGAGGGGATGAACTGCATCGGCCCGACCGCGCGGTCGTAGACCAGGTCGCGGTCGTAGGTGCCGCCGTCGGTGTCGAGGATCCGCGCGGTGCCGGCGGCCCCGGTGAGAGGTACGCCGAAGATCCCGGGCGTCGCGACCCCGGAGGTCGACAGCGCGTTACCCCCGGCCCGGCCGTGGTCGGACTCGACCCGCCCGATGGCGGCGATCAGCGACCAGTCGAGATGGCACCCCGGGTCGGCGTCGGCGAGCACGGTCGCGGCGCGCTGGTAGGCGGAGAGCGCGGTCTCGGGGATGACGCCGGCGGCCGCCTGGGCGGCGAACCCGGCCGGTTTCGCCGCGAGGGTGGGACTGACCTCGGGGACCGGCGTGACCGCGGAGACGCTCACCGGCGGCCGCAGCTCCTGGGCCGGCACCTCGACCGGCACCTCGACCGGCACCTGGCGCACGCTGGCCGTGGCGTCGACCGGCCGGCCCTCCTGGATCGCATGGATCGTCCAGGCGGCGGTGGCGGCGGCGACGGGCAGTGCGGCTGCCTTGATCAGCAGACCGGGTCGCGGTGTCATCCTCGGTCACATCCTCGGGTCGGGCGGGGTGAGTCGGTGTCATCGATCCAGCCACCATGTGAGCCCCGCCACAACGCGCCGAGCGCGATCCGGGCCGAGAATCCCCCAAACTACTCACGTACGTGACAAGTTTCCCGCCCTCGCCACCGGGATCGCTCCGGCCACTGCGGCCGTCACCAGGCAGAGCAGCGCGACTCCGGCCGCCAGCACGGCCGAGCCGGCGTCGAGCAGCATCGGCACCGCGCCGGCCACGGCCGGCACCAGCGCGACCGGCCCGGCCCAGCGGGAACCCGCGACGGCCCCCCGCGCGAGCGAGACCAGCTCGGCGACGCGGCGGACGTCGAGGTCCGCCAGGCGCACGCCGGAGCTCCCGCCCACAGCCAGGTCGGCCACCGCCTGGGCCTCGGCGTCCTCGGGACGAGCGCTCACGAACGCCACCACCCGCCCCTGCTCCTGCAGCTCGGCGACGAGCCGCTCCCGTTTCTCCGGGGCGACCTCGGAATGCCATCGCTCGATCCCGCAGGTCTGCGCCAGGTGCTCGGTCTCGCGGTCGGTGTCGTCGGAGACCAGCACCGGTGTCACCCCCGCGGCCCTCAGCCGGGACACCGAGGCACCCGCGTCCGCCCGCGGCTCGTCGCCGACCACGAGATAGCCCAGCGGCCGCCCGTCGAGCTCGACGCCGAGGACGGTGCCGCGGTCGGTGCGGTCGGCCATGCCGACCCAGGGCGGTCGCCCGATGCGTACGGGATGCCGGTCCACCGATCCCCGCACCCCCGAGCCCGGGACGACCGCGAAGTCGGCGACCTTTCCCCGCGGCGAGAGCCGCGCGACCGCGCGGGCGATCGGTCCCTCGGCCTCGTGCTCGAGCGCCCCCGCGAACCAGCGCAGGTTGCGCAGGTGGTCGGGGTCGAGCGGGTCGACGGCGGTCACCACGAGTCGCCCGGTCGTCACCGTGCCCCAGCGGTCGAGCACCACGGTGTCGACCCGGGCGGCGACCGCCCAGGAGGACCGGGGCACCGACTCGATCCCGTGCCGGCGCCCGGCCCAGCCGGCGACGACGTGCGGAGACACCGACCCCAGGACGTACGCGGCGACAGCACCGGCCACGAGAACGACCACCTCGACCACCATGAGCGGCTCCGGGTCAGCCGGTCTGCTGCTGATAGCGGTCGAAGTCGCTCTGGTCGCCGGCGACCCACAGCGGCACGCTCGCCTTCAGCAGCAGCAGGAGCTGGGTCACGAACTCGGGGTCGCGCAGGGACTCCCCGAAGAGCTCGTTGATCCGCTTCCAGCGGTAGCGGATCGTCTGCGGGTGGACGCCGAGGACCGCGGCGATCGCCGGGGCGCTCTCCCGGGTCTCGAGCCAGACCAGCAGCGTCTCGGTCAGGATCTCGCGGGAGTTGGCCGACTCGGCCAGCAGCGGCTCGAGCAGCTCCTGGGCGAGCTGGCGGCGCATCACCGGCTCGGCGTGCAGCCAGATCTCGGTGCGGTAGGCGAGGCAGTCGATGACCGGCTTGGCCGGGATCACCCGGGCGTTGACCAGCGCCAGGGCGCGGTTGGCCCAGCGCCAGGCGGCCGGTACGTCGGCCGGCGGCACCGGCCAGCAGATCGAGACCCGGGCCTTCGGCGCGGCCGCGCGGACCTCCTTGGTGACCGCGGTGGTGGCGCTCGGCGGGCAGATCACGACCTGGGTCGGCCGGCGCCGCCGGGTGAGGGCGAGGGCCGAGAGCGCGTCCGCGGAGATGTGGTCGGCATCGAGCAGCTCGACCGCCATCACCGTCACCTTCTCCGGCAGCGGCCACTCGCCGAGCGCCGCCTGCATCTCGATCTCCTCGTGCGAGGCGCCCGACAGCATCCGGTCGATCAGCCGCGCCCGGGCGACGTCGTTGTCCTGGTCGCGAGCCTCGGTGCCGGCCTCGAAGCCCTTGCCGACCTGCGACGTCAGGTGCTCGACGTACGTCGTCATCATCTCGTTGAGCGCGTTCAGCGCCGCCGCGGAGAGCTCGTTCTCGACCGCCCGGCGGCGCAGCTCGTCCCAGAGCTCGCCGGTCGCCATGCTGATGCCCTGGTCGACGATGGCCCGGTCCTGGCCCAGCGCGGCGACCCTGAAGCCGACCTTGCGGAAGTGGTCGTCGATCGCGATGTAGGGCGCCGAACGCCCCAGACCCAGGTCGATGAAGTGTGACATCGCGCCGTGCACGGCGGTGAAGATGAGCTCCTCGAAGCCCTCGGTCTCGGCCGGCAGCCCCTCGCGCAGGTGGCCGGTGATCTTGCGCGCGATCGGCCGCACCTCGCCCTCGAGGCTCTTCAGCATCCACACGGCGGACCCGGGTAGCCCGGGGGACTGATGGGTCTGCGTCATCTCGTGCTCCGTCGCACGTCAAACTCCTTCGACCAACATGCCCGAGAAGGTATCGACCACCATGGCACGTCTTTGCTTGGCGTGCCCCCGAAATGCGGTACGCCCGTGCCGCTGCGTGGCCCGGATGGGAAAAGCCCGCCGGGGGCCGTTCGGCCACCCGGCGGACTCGGGGAGGGAGAGCTCAGCCGCGACGCGGGTTGGTGAGGTTGAGCTCGATGGTGTTCCCGTCGCCGGGGACGAGAGCGTTGACCAGCCAGGTGTTGAGGCCGCAGTTCTGGAAGTCGCCGATCGAGTACGTCCCGGTGAGGCGGCCGCCGGTGAAGACCCCGAACCGCTCACCCTCGGGCGTGGCCACGGGGATGGCCACCGGCTCGACGGTGCGGCAGAACGGACCGGAGAAGGTCGGGAAGCCCACGACCTTGATGTTGGTGAGACGTACGTTGTAGTAGGAGGTGGCCTCGACATAGCTGCCGCCGCCTTCGGGATGCGGCTTGAGCGTGCCGGTGGTGGGGGCGGCCTCCTCGAAGGAGACGTCGGCGCTCATCGGGATGAACCCCACCGCCTTGAACTCGGTGCTGGCGCCGGGAAGCGCCAGCGAGCCGGTGAACGCGCCGGTCGTGGTCTCCAGCGTCGTGTCCAGGACGGCGGGGCCGACCGGGATCTGCGACCCGGTCGAGGCGACGACGGTGGTGCCGTTGGCGTCGTAGAGGATGTCGAGAGGTGCGGCGTGGGCGGGTGCGGCCGTGGCGACGGCGAGCAGCGTGGCTGTGGCCGGGACGGCGAGCAGACCGAGCCGGCGCTTCATGAGTGTGGAGAGAGACATGAGGGGCTCCTTCGGGAGGGTGGATCGGGAAGACGCGACAACGGTGCGCCGCTGGGGCGCACCGCTCTCGCTTACCGGCCTCAGCTGACGTTGACGGCGCCGTCCGGGACGGAGACGTTGTAGGTGCCGTTGAACGAAGCGGGATCGCCGACGGAGACCGAGCCGAGGCAGTCGGCGACGACCGCGGACACCGTCAAGGATCCGTCGCCCGTCTCATTGACGACCAGCCGCTGCGTCGCCTCGTCGAAGTGGCCGTCGGCGGTGCCGGTGACCGTGAAGTCGCAGAGGCCGGTCGAGTCGGTGACGTGGGCACTGATGTGGTCGATCCAGCCATCGACCTGGTCGGTCGCGGCCGAGGTCACTGAGGTGTCGTTGGTCGCCAGGTGCCACTGACCGCCGTGGGTGACCGTCAGCGGGGTGCCGAACTGCTCGGTGCAGCCACTCCACGTGGTCGAGTTGATGGTGGCCAGCGGACTGGGGTCGACGCCGCTCTTCCCGGTACCGCTGTGGATGAAGCCGGCGGCACCGGCAGAGGTGCAGGTCATCGTGTTCAGCGGGACGGCGAAGGTGATGCTGCCGACAGCGGCGGCGGTGAAGGCGTGGTTGCCGGCGGCCGTGCTGCCACCGACGGCGACGTTGTAGGGCGGGGCGGCGCTGGCCATCGCGGGAGCGGCGAGGGTGAGGGCGGCTGCGGCCGCACCCACAAGGAGAAGCTTCTTCTTCATCGAAGGTCGTCCTTTCGTGGCGATGGAGACTGGTTGTCTCCGTCGGGGCCCATTCATCCGTGCGGTGGATCCGGCTGTCGACGGGCATCTGCCCGAAAGCGCGAAATGGAGCGCCACGATGTCGCCTGCGCGACATCGGACCCGGGCGCCGGCCCGAGACTTGTCATGGGCATGACAAGTCCGGGCACCGGTTCCGGTGTAGCCGAGCCGACCTTGTTGCGTCCGCATATCCGCGATGCCACGTTGGCGACATGCGACACACTCTGCAGCGCGCGACGGCGCTGGCCGTCCTCGCCGGAGCCGCCTTCGCGGCGTTCGGCCTCGGGACGAGCCAGGCGGACGAGGGTCCTTACCCGGGGCTGCCCGCCGCGGAGCAACAGGAGCTGCCGCTCCGACACGCTTCCTGGACCGGGTCGGCCTCCGCCTCGCTCGCCGATGTGGAGCGGGCACGTCAATGGATGCGTACGCCCCTCATGACGGCGGCTGCCGACTTCTACCAGGGACGCGTCGATGTGCCTGATCCGGACTTGTACACGCAGTGCACCAAGGCAGGGGCGAACATCTACTTCGTCGCTCAATCGGGATCCGACCACAACTACGGCCAGACGCCCGAGATCGTCGTTCGCACGGTCACCTTCGGTGCGGTGCCGGTCGAGGCGACCGTACGTCTGGAGCAGGAGAGGTCCGAAGGTCTCCCGGTGCCCATCAAGCTCGAGACGTTGTCGTGCGCACTGAGATCGGGCAGGAGAGAGGTTCCAGACACTCCGGTCGAGGGCAGGCTCTCGACGCGAGTGTTGTCGCTGCGTGTCGACGGCGTGTCGCTACCTTTCCGGGGGGAGTGCCGGACCCGTGAGCCAGGGGACGTCCGGCTCACCGGCAAGGGATACTTCTATGCCTGGGACGGGACCCAGAACGTGCCTGCCCCGGTGCAGCCCGAGCTGTGGGACAACGGCCTCTTCAATCTCAGTCCGGGGGGCCTGCTCGCCGGCACCATCGACGTGCCCCCGTTCTCGGGGTGTGTGACCACGACCGGTGACGACGTCTCCAGACTGTTGACGGCCGCCGTCTCGGGTGAGGGGTACCCGTTGCGTACCTATCAGGGCGGCGTCCTCGGGTGCACGGTGCCGAACCCCGGCGGGCCCAACCTGCCGCCTGCCCCGGGGGCATCGACCCCTGAGGCGGTCCCGTGTCGCATGGACGTGCTGCCTCCCCAGGTCCCCTCGCTGCCCCAGATTCCCCAGGGTGACCGGTGACGACGCCGCTCACGAGAGATCCGCCGGAGCAAAAGTTGTCACGCGCGTGACAAGTCGGATGCCTCTGTGCCCGGACGGGGACCTCTTCCACTGGCCGATCGGCCCGATGTCCTCTGTGATGAGCGTCACTGAGTGACGCCGGCCTGACGGAGCACAGTGCTCCCGCGGGCCGGGGATCGAGGGGAGAAGTCGTAGATCCATGAGTCCGACGCAGAACCAGATGACGACCACCGGAACGCGTGTCCCGCACCCACGGCTGCCACGCCGAAGCGCCTCGCGGCAGCTCGCCGAGAAGATCCATGCCCCGCGCGTCTCGCCCACGGAGTGCGCGGTCATCCGCAGGGTCGGCCGACGGCTGGTCCCGCAGATCACCGACGAGATCCTGCGCCAGGTCGCCGCCTACTCGCGGCATCCCACGCAGCGGCGTCGGGACCTGATCACGAGGGCAGTCGCCAGCGCCGTGGAGCTCTATGCCGACGTGGTCGAGAACATCCCGTCCGACCCGGAGACGGTGTCGGCGATGTACTTCGGGATGGGCAGGGGGGAGGCGCTGGCCGAACGAAGCCTCGACGGGTTCCGGGCGGCCGTCGACCTGGCCACGCACCGGGCGGCCGAGGCGATCCGGCACGAGGCCGCGGGGCTGGTCCCCGACGACGTACGCGGGACGCTGTGCGGCTCGCTCCTCGCCTACATGGGCATCCTGCTCGACGACGTCGCCCGCGGGTACGCCGCCGGGGTCCGTGACCGCGAGGCGGATCCGCGCTGGATCCGGCGCCGGCTCGTCCGTGGTCTCGCCGGCGCGGCGGACGCCGAGGTGATCGGTGAGCTCGCCGCGCGCGTCAGCTGGCAGCTGCCGGCTGCTGTGGTGGTCTGCGCGGTCGACACCATCGCACCGCTCGACTCCGTCGAGTGCTCCGTCGACCTGCCCGAGGGGTGCGTGTGGGACACCGCCGGCCGGCGCGCTCTGGTGGTCACCGACCCGGCCGAGGTCGACGCCGTCAGCGCCGTGATGCGGGGGTGGCCGCGTACCGGGCCTGTCTTCGTGACCGTGCCGGTGCCGTTGGCCGACGTTCCGGCCGCGATCCGCTGGACCGAGCGCGCCCGGGACCTCGTCGAGTCCGGGATCATCCCCGCCGACCCGGTGGTGCGCTGCGCCGACCACCACGTCGCCCTGCTGCTCAACGCCGACCCCACGCTCTCGCGCTGGGAGGCGAGCGAAGCCCTCGCGCCGTTGGAGGCGTTCAAGGACGAGCACCGGCGGGCGGTGCTGCGTACGCTGCGGCTCTGGTTGCTCACCGGCGCGAACGCTCCGGCGCTGGCCGCGGAGCTCGGCATCCACGAGCACACCGTCCGCAACCACAAGCTCCGCCTGCGCGCCGCCTTCGGCAGCCGGCTCCAGGACCCCGAGTTCGTCACCCTCCTCCTCTTCGCCCTCGGTGCTGGCGACGGCATCGCCGCCGACTGGGTCGAGCTCGAGCGCTGCGGCTGAGTTCTCGGACGAGGCCGATCTGCGCCTGTCATGCTGGCGGGGTGGAGGATCGGCTGATCGCAGAGCTTCGGCTGCCGTCGCCGGTCGTCGAGATCGACGACGACCGGCTAGCGAAGGCGGGCGTGCGGGTGCTGCTCAAGCGCGATGACCTGATCCATCCGGAGATCCCTGGCAACAAGTGGCGGAAGCTGAAGTACAACATCGCGACTGCCCGGGAGCTGGAGTTCGAGACCCTGCTGACCTTCGGTGGGGCGTACTCCAACCACATCCGAGCGACCGCTGCGGTGAGTGCCTACTTCGGGTTCAGGTCGATCGGGGTCATCCGCGGTGAGGAGCACCTGCCGTTGAACCCGTCGCTTCGGTACGCGGTCTCGCGCGGGATGCGGCTGACGTATCTCGATCGCGCGACCTACCGAGCGAAGTCGTCTGACGCCGTGATCGAGGCGTTGCATCGGGAGTTCGGCGACTTCTATCTGATCCCGGAAGGGGGCAGCAACGCCGAGGCCGTACGCGGCTGCGCCGAGCTTTCCAAGGAGCTCGATGAGGACATTGACGTCGTGTTCTGTGCAGTGGGGACCGGCGGGACACTCGCCGGCGTGGCCGCGGCGGCGGCGCCTGGCCTCGTGACCGTGGGAGTTCCGGTCCTGAAGGGTGGCGCGTTCCTCGAAGACGACATCGTCCGGCTGCAGGAGCAGGTGTACGGCGCTCGGCGCGGTTCGTGGCGGCTGGAGTGCGACTACCACTTCGGCGGCTACGCGAAGCGCACCCCTGAACTGGATGACTTCATCGACGACTTCGATCAGCGGCACGGCCTGCGGCTCGACTGGGTGTACGAGGCGAAGATGATGTACGCGCTGATCGATCAGGTCGCTCGCGGAACGTTCTCCCGTGGCACCACGATCGTGGCGCTCATCAGCGGGTCGGGCGATGTGCCCCAAGGAACCGTCTCCATCGCCGCGTCGACGGCAGACGATCTCTTGGCCGGGCTCGGGGCCAACGGCCAGCCTGCCCAAGCTCTGGCAGCACGGTAGCCGGACGCGGGCGAACGAATTTTCGTTCGCCCGCCGGGCCGCCCTGCTGTCGGGGGCGGCCGATTTGTCATGCGCGTGACAAATCCCGGCCCGCATTCTTCGGGCAGCTCGATTTCCCCTGCCGCTGTGACCTGAGCCACACGTACTGTCCGGTCGGAAGCACACCCCACAACGGCAGATCAGGGAGGTCCCGCGATGGGCGGAACCGTGGAGGTCACCGGGCTCACCAAGAGCTTCGGGTCCCAGAACATCTGGAGCGACGTGACGCTCACGCTGCCCCAGGGGGAGATCACTGCGCTGCTGGGGCCCTCGGGCACCGGGAAGTCGGTGTTCCTGAAGTCGCTGATGGGGCTGCTGCGGCCGGAGGCCGGGGTCTGCCTGGTCGACGGGGTCGACATGGTCAAGGCCCGGGAGTCGCAGCGGCAGGACTTGCGCAAGCGGTTCGGGGTGCTCTTCCAGGACGGCGCGCTCTTCGGGTCGATGAGCGTCTTCGACAACGTCGCCTTCCCGCTGCGCGCCCACACCAAGAAGCGTGAGTCGGAGATCCGGCAGATCACGAACGACAAGCTCGACCTGGTCGGACTGATGGGCCAGGAGCACAAGCTGCCCGGCGAGATCTCCGGCGGGATGCGCAAGCGCGCCGGCCTGGCCCGCTCCCTGGTCACCGAGCCCTCGATCATCCTGTGCGACGAGCCCGACTCGGGGCTCGACCCGGTGCGTACGGCCAACCTCGCCCAGCTGCTGGTCGACGTCAACGCGGCCACCGACGCGACGATGCTGGTGGTCACCCACAACATCGAGCTGGCTCGCACCTTGCCGGACAACCTCGGGATGCTCTACCGCCGCCGGCTGGTCATGTACGGACCGCGCGAGGAGTTCCTGCTCACCGACCACCCGGTCGTGTCCCAGTTCATGAGCGGCGACCCGATCGGGCCGATCGGGATGAGCGAGGAGACCGACCACGGGGTCAACGACGACTACGTCGAGGGCGAGGCCTACTACCCGTCCGGGGGAGTGGCGACCGTACGCGCCGGAGCCCGCGCCATCGAGGTGCTGCCGCGCCAGCTCGCCCCGGCCAGCGGCGCACCCCGAGAGGGTGCCGCGAGACACGCGGACCGGGTCGCGAGCGGCGCCGCGGCGCTCTACACCGCCGATGACGACGACGTTGACCGAGCCCCGCCGGCGGTCCGAAGAAAAGACCCGGTCAGCCGGGGGCTCGACCAGGTCGGGGCGCTCTTCGCGCTGGGCCTGGACACCTTCCGGGCGGCGTTCCGCAGGCCGTTCGCGGCCCGCGAGCTGCTCGACCAGTTCTGGTTCGTCACCTCGGTCTCCTGGATCCCGGCGATGCTGGTCGCGATCCCGTTCGGCGCGGTCATCGCGCTGCAGCTCGGCACCCTGACCGTGCAGATCGGGGCGCAGTCGTTCACCGGCGCCGCCTCGGTGCTCGCCGTCGTCCAGCAGGCGGCCCCGATCGTGACCTCGCTGGTGATCGCGGGGGCCGGTGGCGCCGCGATCTGCGCCGACCTGGGGTCCCGGACCATCCGCGACGAGATCGACGCGATGCGGGTGATCGCGGTCGATCCGATCCAGGCGCTCGTGGTGCCCCGCGTGCTCGCCTGCGTGCTCGCGGCGGTGCTGCTCAACGGCTTGGTCAGCGTCGTCGGTGTCCTCGGCGGCTACTTCTTCAACGTCATCATCCAGGGCGGGACGCCCGGGGCGTACCTCTCCTCGTTCACCGCCCTCGCCCAGCTCTCCGACCTGTGGGTGGGTGAGCTCAAGGCGGTGCTCTTCGGGCTCATCGCCGGCCTCGTCGCCGCGTTCCGCGGGCTCAACACCAAGCCCGGGCCCAAGGGGGTGGGCGAGGCGGTCAACCAGTCGGTCGTCGTCACCTTCCTGCTCCTCTTCTTCGTCAACTTCGTGATCACGACGCTCTATCTCGAGCTCGTTCCCGGGAAGGGGGCCTGACGATGGCGACCGTCGACGTGGTCAAGAAGCGGTCCCGGCTTGACCGGTCCCTGGACGGGCTGGTGCAGACCGGGAAGGACATCCGGTTCTACGGGAAGGTGCTGGTCGGCATCCCGACCGCGATCCGGCACTACCCGCGCGAGATCCTGCGGATCCTCTCCGAGGTCTCCTTCGGCACCGGCGCGCTCGCGGTCATCGGCGGCACGATCGGCGTGATGACGGGGATGAGCATCTTCGTCGGCACGGTCGTCGGCATGCAGGGGTACGCAGCGCTCGACCAGATCGGCACCTCGACGCTCAACGGGTTCATCTCCGCCTACTTCAACACCCGCGAGATCGCGCCGCTGGTGGCCGCGCTGGCCATGAGCGCGACCGTCGGCGCCGGGTTCACCGCGCAGCTCGGCGCGATGCGGATCAACGAGGAGATCGACGCGGTCAAGGTGATGGGGCTGGGCACGATCCCCTACCTGGTCTCCACCCGCGTGGTCGCCGGCTTCGTCGCGATCATCCCGCTCTACGTGGTCGGGCTGCTGACCTCCTATGCGGGGTCGCGGATCGTGACGGTCTACTTCCACGGGCAGTCGGCCGGGACGTACGACCACTACTTCCAGCTCTTCCTGCCGCCCATCGACATCCTGCTCTCGTTCGGCAAGGTGCTGATCTTCTCGATCCTGATCATCCTGATCCACTGCCGCCTGGGCTTCTACGCCAGCGGCGGGCCCTCCGGCGTCGGGATCGCGGTCGGGCGCTCGGTGCGACGGACCATCGTGGTCGTCGCGCTGCTCGACCTGGCGCTCTCGATGGCGATGTGGGGCGCGACGACGACGGTGAGGATCGCGGGATGACCCTCGGCAGACTTCGCGACGCCTTCCTCGGCCTGTGCTACCTGGCCGTGGTCGCGGCGGTGGCGCTCGGCGCCTGGCTCGCCTACGACCAGACCTTCGTCGACCGCTCCGAGGTGCGGCTGACCACCGGCACCCTGGGCAACGCGCTCCAGGCGGGCTCTGACGTCAAGCTGCGCGGGGTGCCCGTCGGCACCGTCCGCACCGTCTCGGCCCGCGAGGGTGGCGCCGAGCTGACCCTCGCGCTGGAGCCGGACGTCCTCGCCGACCTCTCGGCCGACACCACCGCGCGGCTGCTGCCCAAGACACTCTTCGGGGAGCGGTACGTGGCGCTGCAGCCGGGGCCGGGCCCGGAGCTGGAGGCCGGTGACACCATCGAGCAGGACCGCTCCGACGAGGCGGTCGAGCTGGAGCAGGTGCTCGACGAGCTGCTCCCGGTGCTCAAGGCGATCCAGCCCCACAAGCTCAACGCGACGCTGAGCGAGCTGGCCACGATGCTGCGCGACAACGGCGACGACATCGGCCAGGTCTTCTCGGCGTGGGCGGACTACCTGAGGAAGCTCAACCCGCTGGTCCCGCAGATGGCCGACGACCTCGCCGCCCTCGGCCGGGTCGCGGGCCACTACGAGGAGGCCGCGCCGGACCTGCTGGACGCGCTGGACACCATGACGGTGACCGCCGAGACCCTCGTCGACCAGCAGCGACAGCTCGCGGACACGTTCCGGTCGGTGACCACGACGGCTGCCGACACCGACCGCTGGCTCGAGCGCAACCGGGAGACGATCGTGGTGCTCGCCGACACCTCGCGCGACGCGCTCCGCGCGGTCAGCCCGTACGCCTCGTCCTTCCCGTGCCTGTTCAGCGCCCTGCGCGACTACGCGCCGGTGATGGCCAAGAACCTCGGCAAGGGCACCGACGAGCCCGGCATCCATGCGCTGGTCAGCGTCTCCGACATCCGGCAGCCCTACCCCTCCGGCTACGTCCCGAAGCTGCGTACCGGCGGCCCCCGGTGCCCGTACGTCACCGGCCAGACCGGCAGCCAGCCGGCCGTCACCGGGACGGCCGGCACCGTCGAGCAGATCGAGGCACCACCGACGGACCGGGTGCGCACCTTCGGTGCGACCAGAGGCCTCGGCGAGCAGAACTCCCCGGGCGAGAACCAGCTGATCGCCGAGGTGATGGCGCCGGCGGAAGGCCTGGCACCTGATGAGTATCCGACCTGGTCGAGCCTGCTGCTCGGCCCGACCCTGCGAGGCACGGAGGTGATCGTGCGATGAGGACAGGCAACGGCGGCTCGGTCGCGGTGACGCTCACGAAGTCGGTGGTCTTCGCGCTGGTGACGGTGCTCGCGATGGCGGCGCTGGCGACGACGATCTCCAACGGATCGACCTCGTCGGGGCGTACGTTCACGGCGCTCTTCACCGACGTGACCAGCCTCAACAAGGGCGACGACGTGCGGATGGCGGGGGTGAAGATCGGCACCGTCCAGTCCATCGGACTGCGCCACGACGACACCGCCGAGGTCGTCTTCACCGCGGCCGAGTCGGCACCGATGGTCGAGGGCACCCGGGCGGAGCTGCGGTTCCGCAACCTGATCGGGCAGCGCTACATCGCACTCGAGCCGGGTTCTCCCGGCGGGGACCCGCTGCGCACCGGCTACACGTTCTCCCTCGACGAGACCCAGCCGGCGCTGGACCTGACGATGCTGTTCAACGGCTTCCAGCCGCTGTTCAAGTTCCTGAACCCCGAGGACGTCAACAACCTCAGCGCCCAGATCATCGCGGTCTTCCAGGGCGAGGGCGCGACGGTCGAGTCGCTCCTCTCCTCGACGGCCTCGCTGACCTCGACGCTCGCCGACCGCGACCAAGTGATCGGCGACCTGATCACCAACCTCAACTCGGTCCTCGAGGTGGTCAGCCAGCGCACCGGGATGCTCGACACCACCCTGGTGACGCTGCAGCGGCTGGTGACCGGGCTCGCCGCCGACCGGAAGACGCTCGGCTCGACCATCGAGGGGATGGGCGAGCTCTCCCAGAGCGTCACCGGACTGCTGCAGGAGGGTCGCGAGCCCCTGCGTGACTCGATCGACTCCCTCGGCGACGTCTCGGAGAACCTCGCCGAGAACGACGAGGCGCTGACGAGGTTCCTGACCACCATGCCCCAGAAGACCGACCAGATCGGCCGGATGGCCTCCTACGGCGGCTGGCTCAACTTCTACATCTGCTCCATCGACGGGCGGATCCCGAAACCCGAGGGCTACTACGGCGATCTGGGTGTGGACTCGCCGGCAGGAAGGTGCCGATGATGGCCCGCTATCCGAAGTCGTTCGCCGAACGCAACAAGGTCGTCATCGCGGTGGTCGGGATCCTCGCCATGACCGGCGTCTTCTTCGCCACCTTCTATGCCGAGGACCTCCCCGTCATCGGCGGTGGCGACACCTACGAGGCCTACTTCGCCGAGGCCGCCGGGATCCGCCCCGGAGACGAGGCGAGGGTCGCCGGGGTGAAGGTCGGCGAGGTCTCCTCGCTCGAGCTCGACGGCGACAAGGTGCTGATCAGGTTCCGTGCCAAGGACGTCTCGCTGGGCTCGCAGACCACCGCGTCGATCAAGGTGAAGACGCTGCTCGGGCGCAAGTTCCTCGCCCTCGACCCGGGCGGCCCGGGATCTCTCCGCGAGCCCATCCCGATCTCCCGGACGACGACCCCCTACGACGTCAACGCCGCCTTCTCCGACCTCTCCTCGACCGTGGACGAGATCGACATGGCCCAGGTCGAGGAGTCGATGGACGCCCTCTCCGAGGTCTTCGAGGACACCCCCGAGGATGTCCGCGGCATGGTCTCCGGGCTCACCCGGCTCTCCCGCACGATCTCCTCCCGCGACCAGGAGCTGGCCGAGCTGCTGCGGACGACGACCGAGGTCACCGGCACCCTCGCCGAGCGCAACGACGAGATCGGCCTGCTGATCGAGGACGGCGACAAGCTGCTCGAGGAGCTCGCCGCCCGGCGCCGGGCGATCCACCAGATGCTCACCTACACCGACGACCTCGCCGAGCAGGTCACCGGCCTGGTCCAGGACAACCAGAAGCGGCTCCGGCCGGCGCTGGAGAAGCTCGACCAGGTCTCCGAGATCCTGCAGCGCAACCAGGACCACCTCGACAAAGCGCTCTCCCAGATCGGTGCCTACTACCGGGTGATCGGCGCCTCGATGAGCAACGGCCCCTGGATCGACGTCTACGGCTGCGGCCTCTTCGACGAGGACAATGCGCCGGTGCTCGACAACGACGTCGAACGTGACTGCCGGCCGGGAGGGACGAGATGAGACGCCTGATCGCCGGGTTCCTCGTGGTCGCCGTCGTCGGCGCGATCGGGTGGGGTGCTGCGTACGGGATCCGGGAGGGGGGTCGTGGGACCTCCTTCTCGGCGCTCTTCGAGGCCTCGATCGGACTCTATCCGGGCTCCGACGTGCAGATCCTCGGCGTGCCGGTGGGTGAGGTGACCGCGGTGACCCCGGCCGGCGAGCACGTGAAGGTCTCGATGACCCTCGACCCCGGCCAGACCGCCGCGGCCGACACCGAGGCCGTGATCGTCGCCCCGACGCTGGTCTCGGACCGCTTCGTCCAGCTCACCGAGCCGTACGTCGACGGGCCCGAGCTCCGCGACGGCACCGTCATCGAGGAGACGGCCGTCCCGGTCGAGATCGACGACCTCTACGCCTCGCTGACCGAGGCCGGTGAGCAGCTCGGTCCCGACGGCGCCAACCGGGACGGCGCCCTCTCCCGGCTCCTGGAGGTGGTGGCGGCCAACCTCGACGGGCAGGGCGCCGACATCAATCAGGTGATCCGGGAAGGAGCCGACGCGTCGGCGACCCTGGCCGACGTCGACCGGGACTTCTTCGCCACCGTCGAGAACCTCGACACCTTCAACAAGACCCTGCTCGAGCACGACGACGGGGTCGAGGACGCGAACCGCCGGTTCGCGCAGGTCACCGAGTACCTCGCCGAGGACCGCGACGACCTGGCCGCCGCGGTCGGCAACCTCGGCGAGGCGCTCGCGCTGCTGGAGTCCTTCATCAAGGACAACCGCGGCGAGATGCGCATGAGCGTCGAGAACCTGCAGGGGCCGACCCAGGTCCTCGTCGACCAGAACGAGTCGCTGGAGGAGGCGGTCGCCACGATCCCGTTGGTGCTGCAGAAGTACATCAACGCCTACGACCCGACGACCAACAGCCTCGTCGGCCGCACCAACCTGAACGAGCTGAGCGTCTGGTCCGGCGACGGTCTCACCGGCCAGACCTCCGAGGACGCGCCACCGGTCCTGCTTCCCGGTGTCGGGTCCGGTGGGGGAGAGGAGCAGTGATGGGTCCTCTGTCCAGGCCTCTGGTGGCGGTGCTGGCCGCGGCCACGCTCACACTCTCCGGCTGCGGCCTCGGTGCCGTCAGCGGCGGCGTCTACGAGGCGCCCTTGCCCGGCGGCGCCGACGTGGGGAAGGACCCGATCACGCTGAGCGCCGAGTTCGGCGACGTACTCGATCTGGTTCCTCAGTCGAGCGTCAAGATCGACAACGTCGCGGTGGGCCGGGTCTCCAAGATCCGGCTGACCGAGGACGGTCGCAGCGCGCGGGTGTCGCTGGTGGTCAGGGACGACGTCTCGCTCCCCGCCGGCACCACCGCGCGACTGCAGCAGACCTCACTCCTCGGAGAGAAGTACGTCGCGCTGATCCGCCCCGCGACACCGGTCGCGGGCTCGCCCCTGGGTGATGGTGCGGTCCTCGGGAGGGGTGACACCGAGGCGGCCGCGCAGGTCGAGGAGGTGCTCGGGGCCCTGTCGATGGTGCTCAACAGCGGCGGGATCGCGCAGTTCCAGGAGATCTCCCGCGAGATGCAGCAGATCTCCGACGGCCGACCGGAGGAGATCAAGGCCTTCCTGACGGAGATGGACCGCTTCGTCTCGGTCCTCGACTCACGCTCGGCCTCGATCACCTCCGCGATCGAGTCGCTCAACGAGCTCGCGGTCACGCTGGAGAAGGACAAGGCCAAGATCGCGGGAGCGCTGGAAGGACTCTCGCCGGGGATGCAGGTGCTCGTCGACCAGCGTCCGCAGTTGGTCGCGATGCTGGAGGCCCTCGACAAGCTCTCCAAGGTCACCATCAGCACCCTGGACGAGGCCCAGGACGACATCGTCGCCGACCTGAAGCTGCTCGACCCGATCCTCGACCAGCTCGCCAAGGCCGGCTCCGACCTGCCCTACGCGCTCGAGATCCTCTTCACCTACCCGTTCCCCGACGAGGTGCTCGAGGCGATCCGCGGCGACTACCTGAACCTGTTCCTGGTCACGAACTTCCGCACTCCTGCCGGCTGCCGGTCCAAGGGCTGCGAGTGGCTGCAGCCGGCAGTCGAAGGCGGGTCCGGCGGCTCGGTCTCCTCCCAGTCCGGGTCGTCGGACGCACCGCCGGGGCTGCTGCCGTCGACCACCTCACCGGTGCCGGGCTCGTCCTCGCCGTCGATCCCGGGCGAGTCGATCCTGCCCTCGGACCCCGGCTCGACGTCGTCCTCCTCGGACCCGTCGCCCTCCGAGTCCGGGTCGTCCTCGTCGTCCCCGTCCGATCCCTCCGGGTCGCCGTCGGAGACGCCGCCCGATCCTGCCGGGTCGGGGTCGGCGACCTCCGAGACCTCGCCGGAAGGCGGAGCCGGTGACACCGGCTCCGCGGAAGGGAGCGAGTGATGCAACGGCTCACCGGAGGCGTACGCGTCAAGCTGGGGCTCTTCGTCGCCCTCGCGCTCGTGGGCACGAGCTACGTCGGGGCCCGCTACGTCGGCCTGGACCTGCTCGACGAGCCCTACCGCGTCGACGTCTCGCTGCCCGAGGGTGGCGGGCTCTTCGTCAACTCGGAGGTGACCTACCGCGGGGTGCCCGTGGGCGAGGTGACGTCCCTGGAGGCAGGCTCCGACGGCGTACGCGCGGTGCTGGAGATCGAGGGCGACGCACCCGCCATCCCCGAGGACGTGACCGTGAAGGTCGCCAACCGGTCGGCGATCGGCGAGCAGTATCTGGACCTGCGCGGGGGCGCGGTGGGCTCCGCCCGGCTCTCCGACGGCGACCGGCTGAGCGCGGGGGAGGAGGCGTTGCCGTACGACGCCTCCCAGGTCATCGAGACCGGCCGCGACTTCGTCGCATCGGTCCCCGAGGAGGCGCTGGTGACGACGATCGACGAGTCCTACCTGCTGTCCCGGGGAGCCGGGTCCGACCTGCGCAAGCTGGTCGACACCTCGCTCTCGTTCCAGCAGGAGGCCGACCGCAGCTTCCTGGTCTCGGCGAGCCTGATCCGCAACTCCGACCAGGTGCTCGCGACCCAGGAGGAGTCGGCGAGCAGCATCAGGGCCTGGAGCAACGACCTCGCGCTCTTCTCCTCGACCCTTGCTGACTCCGACAAGGACCTGCGCGACCTGATCGGGGCCGCGCCCGGCGCGGCCACCGAGATCTCGCTGCTGGTCAAGGAGGTCGGGCAGCCGCTCGGGATCCTGATGAGCAACCTGGTCACGCCCGCGACGCTCTTCGGGACGAACGCGGCCGCGCTCGAGTCGACCTTCGTGACCGTGCCGGAGGCGGTCAGCATCGGCTGGGCGATCAACACCTCCAACGGGCCCCGGCTGAGCCTGATGCCGTCGTTCTTCGACCCGCCCGCCTGCGTGGCCGGCTACGAGGGCACCGACCTGCGCGCCGGCACCGACGTGAGCAAGGGCAAGCCGTTCAACACCGCGGCGGGCTGTGCTGCCGTACCCGAACCGAGAACCACGAAGACCGAGACAGCCGAGCCGGGGACGGTCAGCGTCCCCACCACGCTCGCCGGACTGATGGGGGAGCGATGAGCACGACGACAGAGAATCCAACAGAGACCCGGACGGAGGCTTCGGTGGTCGAGAAGGCGCCCGAGCCGCCGTCGCGGCGCGATCGGGTGCTCACCTGGGCCCTCCCGCTGGTGGCGCTGTGCGTGCTGGTCGCGGGCGCCCTGACCTGGTGGCGCGCGAGCGGTCACGACCAGGAGATGGTCGACGAGGCCGCCCGGCGTGACCGGGTGCTGATCGTCGCGACCAGCCACATCGAGACCCTCAACTCGCTCGACTACCGGAAGGTCGACGAGGGCCTGAAGGGGTGGGCCGCGGTCACCACCGGCACCCTGCACGACCAGCTGACCAGCGTCTCCGAGGAGGACCGCACGGTCCTTGCCGAGCAGGAGAAGATCTCGACCGGCTCGGTGATGGAAGCCGCCGTGACCGAGCTCGACGACGACAGTGCGACCGTGATCGCGGCGGTCGAGATCACGGTCCGCGACGGGTCGGCCTCCGGCGAGGACGCCGAGCCGACCGTCAAGCGCAACAGATTCGCGGCCGACCTGGTCAAGGTCGGCGACGACTGGCTCCTGGAGAGCCTCGAGCAGGTGGCGGTGAACATGTCATGACCCTTCTCGTACGCCGTTGGGCGCCCTTCCTCGCCGCGCTCGCCCTGATCCTCGGGCTGGGAGCGTTCTGGCAGGCCGACCGGGAACGCCGCACCGACCACGTCGGCAACCGTGCCGTCGTCGACGCCGAGGCCACCACCGAGGTGCAGTCGGCCGTCTCCACCGGCCTGCTCCAGGTCTTCTCCTACGACTTCTCCGACCCTTCACCGACCGCTGCCGCAGCCGACGAGTTCCTCGCCGGCGACGCCCGCAAGGAGTACGACCTCCTCTTCAAGCAGCTCCAGGAGAAGGCCCCCGGTCAGAAGCTCGTGCTCAGCGCCGAGGTCCAGGTCGCCGCGGTCACGTCCCTCGACGCCGACTCCGCTTCACTCCTGGTCTTCCTCGACCAGGCCTCCCAGCGCTCCACCGACAAGGAGTCCTCGATCTCCGCCGCCCAGATCGCCGTCGAGGCCGCCAAGATCGATGGCCAGTGGAAGGTGACCGCCCTCGACCTCTTCTGACGCCGAGTCGGCTCGTCATGACGAGCCGACTCGGCACGGATCTCGGTCAAGATGAGCCGACTCGGCATCCGAAGGGTCAGTCCCCGCCGCCTCCGCCACCGCAGCTCGAGCCGCACGAAGAGCTGTTGCAGGAGGAGCTGTTGCACGAGCTGGTGTGGTGGTCGCCGGAGCTGTAGGTGGAGCCGCACGAGCTCGAGCTGCCGCTGCTTCCGCCGCGTCTGCGGGGCCCTCGGCGTCGGTTGCCGCGGCCGGCGCTGACCGCGGCCTTGGTCAGCGCGTAGATGACCAGGCCGAGGATCACGATGATGATCAGGGTCTTCACGGGGAGCTCCGTTTCCAGGTGCGGCGGGTGAGGTGCCAGATCTGTGGGCCGAGACCGACGGTGAGCACCCGGCGCCCGTCGATCCGGGTGATCGCCCAATGCCGCCGGCCCTCATGGACCTCGTGCAGGCGGAGCCAGTCGGCGCCGATGGTGGTCAGGAAGTCGCGTACGTCATCGTGGGCGCAGCCCTGCTGCGGATGCTGCGCGGCCCAGGCATGGAAGCGGGCGCGCCAGTCCGGGAGGAGGTCGAGCTCGGGGGCGGCGTCGTGCGCGGCCGAGGAGCGCTTGTGGTGCAGCACCCGCGTCGTCGCGGTCGTCCCGGCGGCGTCGAACCCCGGCGGCGTACGTCCGGCCAGCAGGTCGTCGAGGACCTCGCGCTGGCGCGCGGCGAGCTGGTCGCGCACGGCGCCTCGGGAGTCCACGGGGAGCAGTGTGCCCGATCGCTTGGACCGCCGCCGCACAATATAGAAATGTCAAAGTTGAGTGGAACAGACTCAACTTTGAGTGTGTTGAGATAGATGCGGGTGACAGGCACTCGCGACAGACTTGAGCGCGTCCCCAGGAGGAGTGCAGAGACAGATGAGCCAGTTTTCGGCAGACAAGTTCACGACCAAGGCTCGCGAGGCCATCGAGGCCGCGCAGCTCTCCGCCACGACGGCGGGCAACACCACGACGGAGCCGATCCACCTGCTCGTCGCGCTGCTCCAGCAGGACGAGGGCACCGCGACGTCGATGGTCACCAAGTCCGGCGTGGACGCCGAGGAGCTGTCGCGAGCGGCGGCCACCGAGCTCGCCGGGCTCCCGCGCGCCAGCGGGTCCACGGTGCAGCAGCCGGCTGCCTCGGGTGCGCTGACCCGCGTCCTGGCCGGGGCGATCACGCTGGCCACGTCCCTGAAGGACGACTACGCCGCCACCGAGCACCTGCTGATCTCGCTGGCCACGGTCGAGTCGTCGGCGCAGAAGGTGCTCAAGCGCGCCGGGCTCACCGAGAAGGGGCTGCGCGAGTCGCTGAAGGCCGTCCGCGGCAACCGCCGGGTGACGAGCCAGGACGCCGAGGACTCCTACGAGGCGCTCGAGAAGTACTCCCAGGACCTGACCGAGGCCGCCGAGAAGGGCAAGCTCGACCCGGTCATCGGCCGTGACTCCGAGATCCGCCGTGTCATCCAGGTGCTGTCGCGGCGTACGAAGAACAACCCGGTCCTCATCGGTGAGCCGGGCGTCGGCAAGACGGCCGTCGTCGAAGGGCTCGCCCAGCGGATCATCGCCGGCGACGTACCCGACTCGCTGAAGGGCCGTCGCGTGCTGAGCCTCGACCTGGCGGCGATGGTCGCCGGTGCGCAGTACCGCGGTCAGTTCGAGGAGCGGCTCAAGGCCGTCCTGGAGGAGATCAAGGCCGCCGAGGGGCAGGTCATCACCTTCATCGACGAGCTGCACACCGTCGTCGGCGCGGGCGCCGGTGGCGACTCCGCGATGGACGCCGGCAACATGCTCAAGCCGATGCTCGCCCGCGGTGAGCTGCACATGATCGGTGCGACCACGCTCGACGAATACCGCGAGCGCATCGAGAAGGACCCCGCCCTGGAGCGTCGCTTTCAGCAGGTCTTCGTCGGCGAGCCGTCGGTCGAGGACACCGTGCAGATCCTGCGCGGGATCCAGGAGAAGTACGAGGCGCACCACGGCGTCCGCATCACCGACGCCGCTCTGGTGGCCGCCGCGACCCTGTCCGACCGCTACATCACCGGGCGACAGCTGCCCGACAAGGCGATCGACCTCATCGACGAGGCCGCGTCCCGGCTGCGGATGGAGATCGAGTCGTCCCCCGAGGAGATCGACCAGCTCCGGCGTGCCGTCGACCGGCTGAAGATGGAGGAGTTCGCGCTCTCCAAGGAGTCCGACGACGCCTCGCTGGAGCGCCACGCGGCGCTGCGCAAGGAGCTCGCCGACAAGGAGGAGGAGCTGCGCGGGCTCGAGGCCCGCTGGGAGCGGGAGAAGGCCTCTCTCGAGGGCGAAGGCGCCCTGCGCAAGCAGCTCGACGCGCTGCGCAGCGAGGCCGAACGGCTCCAGCGCGAGGGGTCCTTGGGCGAGGCGTCCGGGATCCTCTACGGCAAGATCCCGGCGCTCGAGCAGCAGATCGCCGAGGCGGCCTCGGAGTCCGAGGAGGAGCAGGTCACCGACCGGCTGGTCGGTGAGGAGGTCGCTGCCCAGCAGATCGCCGAGGTGGTCGAGGCCTGGACCGGCATCCCGACCGGCAAGATGCTCCAGGGCGAGCAGGCCAAGCTGCTCGAGATGGAGACCGAGATCGGTCGCCGGCTGATCGGGCAGAAGTCCGCCGTGACCGCCGTCGCCGACGCGGTGCGCCGCTCGCGCGCCGGGGTCGCCGACCCCAACCGCCCCACCGGCTCCTTCCTCTTCCTGGGCCCCACCGGCACCGGTAAGACCGAGCTCGCCAAGTCGCTGGCCGACTTCCTCTTCGACGACGAGCGCGCGATCGTACGCATCGACATGTCCGAGTACGCCGAGAAGCACTCGGTCGCTCGGCTGGTCGGAGCGCCTCCGGGCTACGTCGGCTACGACGAGGGTGGTCAGCTGACCGAGGCGGTACGGCGCCGCCCCTACTCGGTGGTGCTGCTCGACGAGGTCGAGAAGGCTCACCCCGAGGTCTTCGACATCCTGCTGCAGGTGCTCGACGACGGGCGGCTGACCGACGGTCAGGGGCGCACGGTCGACTTCCGCAACACGCTCCTCATCCTCACCTCCAACCTGGGCTCGGCCTTCCTGGTCGACCCGGTCATGGACGAGCACGAGAAGCGCGAGTCGGTCATGGCCGTGGTCCGGGCGTCGTTCAAGCCCGAGTTCCTCAACCGCCTCGACGAGATCGTCATGTTCGACGCCCTCACGCTCGCCGATCTCACGAAGATCGTCGACATCCAGCTGGGTCTGCTCGAGAAGCGCCTGGCCGCCCGTCGCATCTCGATCTCCGTCACCCCCGAGGCCCGGGAGTGGCTGGCCGAGACCGGCTACGACCCGGCGTACGGCGCCCGGCCTCTCCGCCGCCTCATCCAGTCCGCCATCGGCGACCCGCTGGCCCGGATGCTCATCGGTGGCGAGGTGTCCGACGGTGGCCAGGTCACCGTCGACCGCGACGGCGACGGACTCACGCTGAAGTCCTGACTCGAGGCGTCAGCCAGGTCGGGCGGGGGGGGGGGCCCCCCCCGGGGGGGGGGGGGGGGGGGGGGGGGCGGCGGCCGCCCCGGCGGGGGGGGGGGGGGGGGGGGGGTGGGGGGGGGGGGGGGGGCCCCCCCCCCCGCCGGCCCCCCGCCGCCCCGGCCGGCGGGGGGGCGGTGGGG
>NZ_JBVJKY010000002.1:224904-666184 GCF_055585005.1 Nocardioides sp. NPDC054178 | reverse complement strand
CCGCGGGTGTAGGCCGGGCCCGGGGGCGCCCGCCGGGGCGCCGGGGGCGCCCCCCCCGGGGGCGGGGGGGCCCCCGCCCCCCCCCCGCGCCCGACGTACGTGACGCCTCGGCGAGCGGGTGGCCAGTAGCCTCCGTGCATGCGGACTGGTCGGATCATCCTGCTCAACGGGGCGTCGAGCTCGGGCAAGAGCAGCATCGGGCGGGAGCTCCTGCCTCTGCTCGAGGACCCGTGGTTCCTGGTGCCGGTCGACGGGATCAGCGGGATGCGGTCGACGGTGCACACGCGGGAGCTCGACGACGCGGAGATCGCCGAGATGCTGCGGCGTACCCGGCTGGGCTACCACCGCGCGGTCGCGGCCCTGGCCTCGGTCGGCAACGACGTGATCATGGACTACCCGCTGAGCGAGCCCTGGCGCCTCGAAGACCTGCTCGAGGTGCTCGACGGCTACGACGTCACTCTCGTCGAGGTCTGGTGCTCGCCGGAGGAGCTCGAGCGGCGCGAGGCGGCGCGCGGGGACCGTCCGGTGGGCCTCGCCCGGTCGCAGACCCAGGTCTATGCCCACGGTGCGTACGACCTCCGCGTCGACTCCACCACCGCGACCCCGGCCGCGTGCGCGAAGGAGATCGCCGAGGCCCTTCCGGCTCTCACCGCGCCCAAGGCGTTCGACCGCCTCCGCCTCGTTCGCTCCGAGTAGGCGCCCCGGTCGGCCGAGGCGTCAGGTGCGTCGGCCGAGGCGTCATCGCCGTGCCCACTCGCCCGACGCCGGTGACTTCTCGGCCGGCGCGGCTGACTTCTCGGCCGGCGGGGGCGACCTCTCGGCGGGCGGGGTTGGCAGGGATGAGAAAATGATTCCCGACATGTCTGAAACGAAGCTTCCTCGCCCCGGTCAGGCCACCCTCGCCGGGTGGCTCATCGTGCTCGGCTCACTGCTCACCGTGGTGACGGCCTGGGACCAGATCGCCGGGCTGCGCAGCCTGGACACCCGGGAGCGGGTGGAGGAGGTGCTGGCCGAGCCGCCGCTGGCCGGCTCGGGGATCGGCCTCGACAACATCCTCGACCTCATGCACGTGATGGCGCTGGTGACCGGCGCCATGGCAGCCGCGGCGGTGATCCTCGGCTGGCACGTGCTGCAGCGCAGCAAGCAGGCCCGGCTCGCGCTCACGGTCATCGCTGCGCCGCTCTTCTTCGCCGGGATGTTCGGTGGAGGCTTCTGGTCCACGCTGGCCGCGGTGGCCGTCGTACTTCTGTGGATGTCGCCCACCCGCGACTGGTTCGACGGCGTCGCGCCGGCCAAGCGGGAGGCGCTCGAGAACGGCGACCCCGACCAGCAGTCGTACGTCGCGCCGGCTCCGCCGCAGGCCCCGACCGCAACGACCACCGAGATCAGCCCGACCGGCCCGACCTCCGGACCGGCTCGGCTCTCGGCGCAGCAGCCGCCGCCGTGGACCGGCGCGGTCGCCCAGCCCGCCAAGGCGGCGCCCAAGCGCCGGCCGGGCGCCGTGATGGCAGCGGCCGTGCTCACCTGGATCGGCTCCGGGCTCACCGCGCTGATGATGCTCGCCTCGGCGGTGACGGCGACCGCCAACCCCGACCTGATCCTCGACCAGGTGCGCAAGCAGGCGGAGAGCGACCCGGCGATGCGCGAGGTGGCGGGGCTCTACACCACCGACGTCATCGTCGCCTCGGCCTGGATCATGGCCGTGCTGGTGACGCTCGTCTGTGTCGCCGCCGGGGTGTTCGCCGCCTTCGCGATCCGCCGCCACTCCTGGGCCCGGGTCGCGCTGATGATCGCGGCAGGCACCTCGGCGCTCTCGCTGCTCCTCTTCGCCCTCGCCTTCCCGCCGGCGGTGGTCCTCTTCGGCGCGGCGGTCGCGACCTTCTCGTTCCTGCTGCGTCCCGAGGTCGCCGCGTGGTTCCGTGGCTGAGGCCGGCGGCCATAAAGCGCGGCAGCTGACCCTCGCGGCCGGATAGGCTCCGCGGCATGTCAGATCAGTACGGCTCCTTCGACAACCCCTATGGCGGCGAGCCGCCGTTCCAGGGGCAGGAGCCGCCGCCCCCGACGCCGTACGCCTCCCCGCAGCCGACACCGCCGGCACAGCAGGCGCCGCCGACGCAGCCCCAGGGATGGGGCCAGGCGCCGCCGGCCTACGGCCAGTACGCGATGGGGCAGCAGCCCCCGGCGTACCTTCGTCCTTACTATCCGCAGCCGGATCCCGACACCCGGCCGGGGACGGTGGTCGCGGCGTCGGTCATGACGATCGTGGGGTCGGTGATCGCCCTGCTGGTCTCGGTGTTCATGGTGCCCGCGGGGATCGCCGACTACAACGACCCGGCGTCCTCCGACAAGGGCGTGACGCTGGTGATGGTGATCTGGTTCGCCGTCTGCGGCGTGCTCAGCCTGATCGCGTTCCCGCTCGGGATCATGGTGCTGTTCCGCTCCAGGGTGGCCCGGATCCTGCTGACCGTCGTCGGCTCCATCGCCGCGCTGCTCTCGCTCCTCACGGTGCTCTATCCGGCGCTGATCATCTCCGCGCTGGTGATGCTGTACGCCGGCAGAGCAGGCACCTGGTTCGCCCGGCGTACGCCCGCCGACCCGCTGCAGCCCCCGGCGGCGCCGGGCACGCCACCGCCGGGCACGACACCGCCGACCCACCAGCGGTTCTAGCCGGGCTCAGGGGACGAGCGAGTCGTCCTTGGCGCCGTTCTCGGAGCCGCGGACGATCTTGTAGACGCGCAGGCCGATCCAGGCCACGACGGCCACGGCCACGACCACGATGACGATGTTCTGGAAGCGGCCGACGATCGGCTCGACCTTTTCCCAGTTGTCGCCGAGCTGGTAGCCGGCGACGACGAAGATGGTGTTCCAGATCGCCGAGCCGACGGTGGTGAGGATCAGGAACTTCCAGATCGGCATCCGGGTGACGCCGGCGGGCACCGAGATCAGCGACCGGAAGATCGGGATGAACCGGCCGAAGAAGACCGTCCAGGCGCCGTACTTCTCGAAGAACGCCTCGGTCTTCTCCAGGTCGGAGGTCTTGACCAGCGGGAGCTTCTCGCCGATCCAGTAGACCCGCTCGCGGCCGATGGCGGCACCGATCAGGTAGAGCGCGAGCGCGCCGACGACCGAGCCGAGGGTGGTCCAGATCAGTGCCTCGGCGATGGTGAACCGGCCCTGGGCGGCGGTGAAGCCGGCCAGCGGCAGGATGATCTCCGAGGGCAGCGGCGGGAAGAGGTTCTCCAGCGCGATGCCGAGCCCCGCACCCACCGGGCCGAGCTTGTCCATCAGGTCGACCGCCCAGCCGGCGACGCCGGTGAGCTCCTCGGTCTGGGCGGCGGTGAGGATCATGAGGCTCTCTTCGAAGTGTGTGGGTGGGCCGGGCGGCCGAAGCCTAGGAGGCTGCGCTGACCGCGTCCAGCTCGGCCCGGGTCAGCACGGATCGGATCTCCAGGGAGACGTCACGCAGCGACTCGCCGGGCTCGGGCGACCGGTCGATCGCACACACGACAGTGTCCACGATCGCACCAAGCGGACGGAGCGCGTTGACCGCGTCGCGCACGGCACCACCGGAGGTGATCACGTCCTCGATCAGGGTCACGCGCTTGCCGTCGAAGGAGGGTCCCTCGGCCAGCTTGGCGGTGCCGTACTCCTTCGCCTTCTTCCGGATGAAGATCGCCGGGATGCCGGTCTTGGCCGACACCATGGTCACGATCGGGATGCCGCCGAGCTCGAGGCCGCCGAGCAGCTCGGTGCCCTCCGGCAGCAGCTCGACCATGCGCGCTGCGACACGGTCCAGGAGCGCCGGGTCCGCCTCGAAGAGGTACTTGTCGAAGTACGTGTCGCTGACCTGCCCCGAGCGGAGCGTGAACTCCCCGTGCAGGCGGCAGGTGGCGTCGATGTCAGCAGCAAGGCTCTGGTCCGTGGTCACGCCCCCTAGCCTAAGTGGCATGAGCGAGCGCCAGCGAACGACCACCGCGCGACGACTTCACGGCATCCCGCCGACGATCTTCTCCGAGATGTCGGCGCTGGCCGTCGCCACCGGCGCGGTCAACCTCGGCCAGGGCTTCCCCGACGTGGACGGCCCCGCCGAGATCATCAAGGAGGCCGTCAGCGCCCTGGAGAGCGGCCGGAACCAGTACGCCCCCGGCCCCGGTATCCCCGCGCTCCGGGAGGCCGTCGCGGCCCACCAGCAGCGCCACTACAGCCTCACCTTCGACCCCGCCCGCGAGGTCGCGGTGACCACCGGCGCCACCGAGGGCATCGCGGCGGCGATCCTCGCCCTCGTCGACCCCGGCGACGAGGTGATCCTCGTCGAGCCCTACTACGACAGCTACCCCGCCATGGTGCAGTTCGCCGGCGGCGTACGTCGCCCGGTGACGCTCAGCCTGGACCCGGACGCACCCGGTGGGAGACTGCCGCGCGAAGCCCTCGAGGCGGCGGTCTCGGCGAAGACCACGGTGCTCCTCCTCAACTCCCCGCACAACCCGACCGGCACCGTGCTCACCCGCGAGGAGCTGGAGACGGTCGCCGCCTTCGCGCGTGACCACGACCTGACGGTCGTCTCGGACGAGGTCTACGAGCACCTCACCTTCGACCACACCCCGCACCTCCCGATCGCCACGTTCCCCGGGATGCGCGAGCGCACCCTGACGCTGTCGAGCATCGGCAAGTCCTACTCCTTCACCGGCTGGAAGGTCGGCTGGGCGACCGGCCCCGAGCACCTGGTCCAGGCGCTGCTGGGCGCCAAGCAGTGGCTGACGTTCACCTCCGGTGCGCCGCTGCAGCCCGCCGCTGCGTACGCGCTCGAGCATCTCGACCACTGGCCGAAGGAGCTGGCGCTCGACCTGCAGCACAGGCGCGACCTGCTCTGCGACGGACTGAGGCAGATCGGCCTGGACGTGACGATCCCGGAGGGCACCTACTTCGCCGTCTCCGACATCAGCGACCTCGGGTGGCAGGACGGGCTCGAGTTCTGCCGGGCGCTGCCCGAGCGGGCCGGCGTCGTGGCCATCCCGCTGCAGGGGTTCTACGACACGGATGCCGGCAAGCAGCTGGTCAGGTGGACCTTCACCAAGCAGCGCGAGGTGATCGAGGAGGCACTGGAACGTCTCGCCCGCGGAGAGCTGACGCGTTAGTGGTCGGCCCGGCGGTCGGCCCGGCGGTCCGCGTCGTCGTCGGCCGGAGCGCGCGGCGGCACGGCCAGGCCGAGGATGTCGCGATCGGGGTGACCGTCGTGGTCGAGGTCGGCGGCCAGCCGCGACGCCGTACGCCGCCGGCGCCACCACTCCACCATCGCGGGCACGAAGGCGAGCGCGAAGAGCAGCAGGATCAGGTAGTCGATGTTGTCGGCCAGCCAGGGCCAGCGGGAGCCGACGAAGAAGCCGAACAACGTCACCACGAGCACCCACAGCACGCCGCCGACCAGGCTCCAGAAGTAGAACCGTCGCCGGTCCATGTGGGTGACTCCGGCGACGACGGTGACGTAGGTGCGTACGAAGGCGATGAATCTGCCGATCACCAACGCCTTGTTGCCGTGCTTGTCGAAGAATTCCCGGGTCTGGTCGAAATGCCTCTTTTTGATGAACCGGCCGTCGCGTTCATAGAGCCGCGGGCCGATCTTTCGGCCGATCTCATAGCCGGTCACGTTGCCGGCGAACGCCGCCGCGACGAAGAAGAGCATCGCGATCACGATCTCGACACCGGGAGGGCCGGGAAAGAGGTCGATCTTGCCGGTCGCGATGAAGATTCCGAGCGCGATCAACAGGCTGTCGCCGGGGAGGAACGGGAAGAAGAGACCGCACTCGATGAAGATGATGATCAGGCTGATCCAGAAGAGCGGCTCGCCGAAAGTGGCCAGCAGAAAGTCCGGACTCATCCATTCCAAACCGGCCAACATCGGCGCAAAATTCCCCGCACCTGTCACGGCCCCTACGGTACCCATAGGTAACAACTCTTGTTGTCGAATATTCTGACTCGGCGATGAACGAGACACGACCGTCCGAGGCTGAATCCAGAGCGCCGTACGACCCGATGCCCCATGGGCAGCCCGAGGTCGGGCTGGGCCCGTGGCAAGGAGAGTGGCCCGAGGGGGAGCACTGGGACCCGGACCTGCTGGCCAACGGTGACCGCCGCAACGTGGTCGACCGTTACCGTTACTGGACGCTGGAGGCGATCGTCGCCGACCTCGACCAGCGCCGCCACGGCTTCCACGTCGCCATCGAGAACTGGCAGCACGACTTCAACATCGGCACCATCGTCCGCACCGCCAACGCCTTCCTCGCCGCCGAGGTGCACATCGTCGGCAACCGCCGCTGGAACCGCCGCGGCGCGATGGTCACCGACCGCTACCAGCACGTCCATCACCACCCGGACGTGCCCGCGCTCGCGGCGTACCTCCATGAACGAGGCGTACGCCTCCTCGGCATCGACAACCTGCCCGGCTCCCTCCACCTGGAGACGATGGAGCTGCCGAAGTCGGTCTGCTTCCTGTTCGGGCAGGAAGGCCCCGGCCTGTCCGAGCAGGCCCGCGAGAGCGTCGACGGCACCTTCTCGATCGCTCAGTTCGGCTCGACGCGGTCCATCAACGCCTCGGCGGCCGCGGCGATCGCGATGCACTCCTGGGTCGTCCAGCACGCCGATCTGGGCTCGGACGAGGCCTGGCGCGGCTGAGAGACGAACGATCCCCCGGGCGCACGGCCCGGGGGATCGGTGGAGCAGCTGGAGTCAGCGGGTCAGTTGGTGTTCCGCTCGTAGCAGACGACCGTGTGGTCGCCGGTCTGCCACTCGTACTTGCTCGTGATGCTGTAGGCCCTCGTCCTGGCCGGGCAGTTCTTCGCGACGGCGTTCTGGATGGAGGTCGTGCTCGGGTAGGTCGTACCGGACTTCTTGAAGGCCGAGATCGACTTGTAGGTGTGCCCGCTCAGGCAGGAGTACGGCCCGGCGAACTTCGCGCTCATGCAGCCGCGGGTGCGCTGGGTCAGCGCGATGCCCTCGAGGAACTTTGCTCGGTTGGTCGGCAGGTTCTTCAGCGAGTCCTTGCCGGGGAGGACGACGTCGCAGCGGAACCAGCGCTGGCCGGCCTTGAACTGCTCGGGGGTGGGCACGTAGAACGCGGTCGTGTACGCCGACTGGTTCCGCTTCGAGGCGGTGCTACCAAGCTTCTTGCTGAGCGCGCGCGCGCACGTCTTGACCATGTGGGAGTAGTTGGCTTCGCGGGTGAGCGAGGCCTCGGTGCGGGTCGTACCCGAGACCAGGGTGCCCAGAGCGATGGTCTTCGCGGTGTGGGCCGCGCTGCACGAGACCTTCTTGCCGGTCTGGGACCAGGAGCCGTAGGCCGTCCAGCCGTAGTTATAGCAGGTGCCGACCGTGGGCTTGGGCGGCACCGCCGCGTCGGCCTTGGTGGCGGTGAGTCCGATGAGGGAGAAGACGCCGATGACGAGCCCGAGGATGAGGGCGGCCGTCATGGGCTTCTGCGCAGGCGCGAGCGCGCCGGCACGAAGTCGAGACATGATCGTGCTTTCGAATGGGTGGGATGTGGCCGCTGAATCCTTGCAGCGAGATGCCTGGCGGGGCATAGTCAATTCGGGTGGTTGTAACCGGGTTACGACCCGGTGTCACCCACGGAAACACGACCCGCTAAAGTTAACTCCCGGGTCGCCCGGATGTGCCCCACTTCGTGGGTGCGTGGCCTCGGGGCCGGGCGGCAGCGGGGGCTCTTTCAAGGCCTCGCGACCCGGTAGCGGATCTGCACCTGCTCGCCGGTCTGCAGCACGTCGATGACGCTCATCCTCTTGCTGGTGATGCGGCGGGGGAGCAGTGGCGCTCCGGCACCGAGGGTGACCGGGCAGATCCCCGCGACCACCTCGTCGAGCAGGCCGGCGTCGTCGAACTGGCCGACCAGGTCCCCGCCGCCCACGAGCCAGATGCCGCCGTCGACCGTGGCCGCGATCTCGTCGTAGACGGGCCTCACCTCGCCCTGCACGAAGTGCACCTGCGTGCCCTGCACCTCCGGCAGGTCGGTCGCGTGCGTGAACACCCACACCGGCCGCTCGTCGTAGTACTCCCGCCACTTCTCCGGCCCGGTCAGCATCTCCGGGTCGTGCTCGATCATCCAGCGGTACGTCGTCCCGCCCATCACCAGCGCCGCCGACTCCGCCATCAGCCGCTCCCAGGACGTCTCGTCGTCCCCGTGCGGCGTCTCGAAGAGCCAGTCCAGCGAGTTGTTCTCATCGGCGATGTAGCCGTCCAGCGATGTCGCGGTGAAGTAGGTGACCTTGGGCATGCCCCCGACGCTAGGTGCGTCAGGGGCATGCCCGCCCGACCGTTCTTGCTCCATCCCTAGGTCCGGGAGGCGTCCCCCGACTCCAGGCAGGTACGCAGCGCGGTCAGGCCGCGGGAGGAGTGACTCTTCACGGTCCCCTCGCTGATCCGCAGCTCGCGCGCGGTCTCGGCGACCGACAGCTGCAGCCAGTGGCGCAGGACGACCACCTTGCGCTGCATCTCGGGCAGCGCCTGGAGCGCCTCGAACAGCTCGGACCGCTCCTCGACCTGGTCCGCCGGACCGGACCGCTCGGGCAGGTCGCCCGACCGCTCCCGCTTCCACCACGGCCGCCGGGTCTGGTCGATGTGGGCGCGGACCAGGATCGTCCGGACGTACGCCTCCTCCGACCCGGGCTCCACCCGCCGCCAGGCCGCATAGAGCTTCACCAGCGACGTCTGCACCAGGTCGTCCGCCCGGTGCCAGTCTCCGCACAGCGCGTACGCCACCCGCACCAGGTGCGGCCGCCGGGCCGCGACGAACGCGGTGAAAGCCTCGTCGTGCGCGCTCATGCCCACGGCCCTTTAGGACCGTTGTTTCGCCGAACGATCTCGGCGAACTCGTCGAGCGAGAACGGACCTCGGTCCTCGGCGTACGGCGCCGGGAGCAGGGTGTAGGCGAAAGCCCACGAGACGTCCTTCGTCCGCGTGGCGCTCTCCTTCTCCTGGACCAGGACGTACTGCTCCTTGCCGTCGACCGTGATCCGGGCGGCTGCGGTCTGCGACGTCTCGGCGGTGAAGGATTCGTTGATGTCCGGGTCGGCGACCTGTTCGAGGACCTTCACCCCGTCCTCGGTGGGGACGATCGTCGAGCCGCTGAACTCGACCGCGTCGGTGATGACGGCTTCTTCGAGGTAGCGGTCATTCGGACGATAGGCCGTGCGATCCGACCCCTCGATGTCGGCCAGCCAGCCCTCGATGGTCTGACCGGGGATGGCATAGGTGGAACCACCCTCAGCGTTCAGGGTGGTGGTTGGCGTGTGGCACGCTCTGACGAGACCCCACCGCTCGATGCCGTCTCGCTCGAAGACCACCCCGGCCGAGCCCCAGGGCGCGTCGTAGCCGAGTGGGTTCGAGATCCTTCGGACGACCCTCCAGCCGTCTCCGCTGGCCTCCAACCCGCCGTCGGATCTCAGGGAGGCGCCCGGCGTGGTGTTGGAGATGTTGTGCGCCCACGTCTGGAAGTCGTTGGTGGTGCGGGAAGCGTCGGTGAAGGCGATGTCGGACGGGTACGGGAAGTAGGCGTAGATCGTCTTCTGCCCGTCGGTCGCGGCGATCGCGAGCGTGTCGCTGAGACCGGTGGGCTCCTCGACTCGCTCGACCTCCGTCCAACCGTCCTGGAAGGTGGTCTCGCCGGTGTCGAAGTCGTACGCGACGGGGGCGAGGTCGCTCAATGGGATGTCAGCCGGCGGCGGCCACTCCTCATCGGTCGAATGCGACGCGATCGGCGGTTCCGGGGTGGCGCTCTCACGCGAGGGGACGACGACCGCGCCGATCCCGATCACGGCGGCCACCGCGGCGGCGGTGCCGGCGACCACGGCGAGCCGCCGGCGGCGTACGAGCCTCTTCCCGTCCGCCACGAGCGCGGCCGGGTCGGGGTGTGTGGGCGGGGGTTGGGGGATCGCCCGTTCCAGGGTTTCCTGCCAGTCCATGTTGCCTCCAAGGTCAGTCTCACCCCTGGATACGGATCTGGTGGCAGATCCGTTGTCCTGCTTGATCGATCCAACTCCGAGCGTTGGTAACGGGTGCACGGGGGCGCATTACGCTGGCCACCAGCGCACCGGTCGACAACGGATCTTCAAGGAGACCCCCAGATGCCCATCGCCACCCCCGAGAAGTACGCCGAGATGCTCGCGACCGCGAAGGAGAAGGGGTTCGCCTTCCCCGCGATCAACGTCTCCTCGTCGCAGACGCTCAACGCGGCACTGGCCGGCTTCGCGGAGGCCGGCTCGGACGGCATCATCCAGATCTCCACGGGCGGCGCGGAGTACCTCTCCGGCCCCACCGTCAAGAACATGGTGACCGGCTCGGTGGCCTTCGCCGCCTACGCGACCGAGGTCGCCAAGTCCTACGACGTCAACATCGCGCTCCACACCGACCACTGCCCCAAGGACAAGCTCGACGGTTTCGTACGTCCTCTGCTCGAGCTCTCCGCCGAGCGTGTCCAGCGCGGTGAGGCGCCGCTGTTCCAGAGCCACATGTGGGACGGGTCCGCGGTGCCGCTGGAGGAGAACCTGCAGATCGCCTCGGAGCTGCTGGCCACGGCCAAGGCCGCCCACATCGTGCTCGAGATCGAGGTCGGTGTGGTCGGTGGCGAAGAGGACGGCATCGTCGGGGCGATCGACGACAAGCTCTACTCGACCCCCGAGGACGCCATCGCGACCGCCGACGCACTCGGCACCTCGGGCTATCTGACGGCGCTCACCTTCGGCAACGTGCACGGCGTCTACAAGCCGGGCAACGTCAAGCTCCGCCCCTCGATCCTGCGAGACGCCCAGGACGCGGTCGTCGCCAAGCTCGGCCTTCCCTCCGGCTCGAAGCCTTTCGACCTCGTCTTCCACGGCGGCTCCGGCTCGAGCGCCGAGGAGATCGCCGAGGCGGTGTCCTACGGCGTGGTCAAGATGAACATCGACACCGACACCCAGTACGCCTTCACCCGCCCGGTCGCCGGCCACATGCTCGCCCACTACGACGGCGTACTCAAGGTCGACGGCGAGGTCGGAAACAAGAAGCAGTACGATCCTCGCGCGTGGGGCAAGCTCGCTGAGGCCGGTATGGCCACTCGGGTCGTCGAGGGTGCCCAGCATCTCGGTTCTGCGGGCAACTCCATCGGCTGATCGACACGCCGGGGACAGGCCAATGGTCCCGATTCGGAAAACGTTGTGGCACACGGCATAGCAAACTCGGGCTTATGTCGTTGTGCCGGTCATTGGTAAAGCGATTCAATGCCCCTAGCTGGACGGCGACTCTCGGGTAATCAAGTCGGACCGTCCCCTCGGCGTTGATCTTGGGAGGGACATCCTCGGTATGGAAACCACTGCGCGAAACCGCACAATCGGCGGGATCGTCATAGGCGCGATCATTCTGATCCTGCTGCTCGTCTTGTTCTCTTGCACCGTGAACAGCGGTGATCCACAGAGCTCGCCGGAGAAGGATCCGACCACCGGGGAGTCTTCGCTCCCCAGTGATCCGGACACGCTCGAGCCTGACGAGAAGCCGTCGGAGAAGGAGTCCGACGAGCCGGAGATCGTCGACGACGACATCGTCCCGGCCGCCAACACCGGAGTGACCTTCATCCCCGCGGGCAACGTGCCCCGGGCAGCACGCCCACCTGTGAGCTCGACCCGAGCGCCTGCGAGGACACTCGTCCGCCGGGCGCCGGTGTGGACATCTGCGAGATCCGCCCGGACCTGACCCAGTGCCAGGAGCCCGAGCCGCCGACCACCCCGCCGGGTGACGGCGACCCGACCACGCCGCCGGACGACGACTGCCTGCTTCCCTTCGGCCTGCTCTGCCCCGACCCCGACCCGGAGGACCCGGACCCGGAGAACCCCGGCGAGCCCGAGGACGATGAGACGGCTCCTGACGCGGTCACGGTCAGCCCCTGTGTGGTGAACGGCAACACCTCCGCGACCATCGACTGGTCGGAGGCCAAGGACAAGAGCGGGATCGACCACTACACGGTGACGTCGCGTCCCAACGCCGGCAACCCGGGTGAGACCGACAAGACCTCGGCGACCTTCCCCGACCTTCGGGCAGGGGAGACCTACAGGTTCTCGGTCACCGCGACCGACAAGGCCGGCAACGAGTCCGAGGACAGCAACGAGGTCGACTGCGTCATGGACGTCACGGCGCCTGAGGTGCCTGAGGACCTGACCGTCGAAGAGGGCGACCCGAGCGACAGCACGCTGGACGTGAGCTGGTCCAGGTCCGAGGACAACGACGGCGGCGTCGGCGACGTCACCTACAACCTCTACCGCGACGGCGAGCTCATCGCCGCCGGCAACAACACGTCCTTCGAGGACACCGGCCTGAAGGCCGGCACGGAGTACACGTACTCCGTGCAGGCCGTGGACGGTGCCGGCAACGAGTCCCGGCGCTCCGCCGGGGTCTCGGGCACGACCACGAAGATCGCGCCGACGGTCCCGACCGGTCTCGACGCGAGCGGCGAGGGTGCGCTCGGCTTCACCCTGACCTGGAACCCGTCGGTGGATGAGGACGGCGTCACGCCGGCCGCGGAGATCGACTACCGGATCAGCGTCAACGGTGGACTGTGCTTCGGTGGCACGGTCACCGGTGAGACCACCTTCGACGCGACCTGTGTCCTGCTGTGGGACACCACGCGGGTCACGGTGACGGCGATCGACGGTGACGGCAACGAGTCGGCCCCCAGCCGGGTGCTCACAGTGAACTCCGACGGTACCGAGCCGCAGCCGCTCAAGGGCAACACTGCACTCCGCCCGAACGCCGCGGACGAGGACAAGTCCGACGCTCCGGCCGACAAGCCGGCGTCGCCGGAGGCCCCGGCCGAGGACGCTCCTGCCGAGGAGCAGCCGGCCGAGGAGGACTCGCCGCTGCTGCCGGGTCTGGACGACATCCTCCCGGGTGGCGACGACGCCGCCGAGGCTCCTGCTGAGGAGCCGGCCGAGCCCGAGGCGACGCCGAGCGAGTCGGAGTCCCCGGCCGCACGGCCGACGACCGAGGAGCCTGCCGAGGAGGCGACCGAGGACGCTCCCGCCGAGGAGGACGAGGGTGGCCTGCTGGGCGACATCGTCGACTCGGTGACGAGCGCCGTGGCCGCGGTGTTCTAACCGATCACACGCCGAGAAACAGGGCGGGGAGAGCCGAGAGGCTCTCCCCGCCCTGTCTGTTGTCGGGGTGCCGCGGCGCGGTCGCCCACGGCACCGAAGACTTCCCCACGCAAGCGCACGCGTGAGGAACGTACCTGAATGTGGGCGTCGGAGGTGTGGAGGAGCGGCGGCAGACTGTTCACCGAGGTAACTCGGTCGGCATCCATCCGCACAGACGCCCGAAAACCAAGGAGTCGGATGCCCAGCGCCCCCCACAAGCCCTGGACATCCGACGATCTTGGGTGACCGACACCAAGTCTGCGTCAGTCGTGCGCACAGGTTAGGCATAGAAACGCCCATGGATCCAGATAGTTAAGACGAAATTCATGAACTTCCTGTCACGATTCGAACAGATTCGAACAGATCGAGGGGCCGAATCATCTGGATCCATACATTAGGATTTCGGCGTGCGTGTGATGACCTCCCGAGCTCGCGCGGCCATCTTCGCTCCGATCGGCGACGAGGGCCGGGCGGCGCGCGTCGAGAACCGGCTCGCGGAGGCGATCCGCTCCGGCGTGCTCGCGCACGGCGAGCGGCTGCCGAGCGAGCCCGAGCTCGCCCAGATGCTCGGCGTCGCGACGGTCACCGCGCGCGAGGCGTTGGTCGCGCTGCGCGCCAAGGGTCTGGTGGTGACGACCCGGGGGCGTGGGGGCGGCTCGTTCGTACGTGCCCCGGAGAGCGGCGACCTCGTCGAGCACAGGCTCGCCGCGATGTCGCGGGTCGAGCTGCGCGACCGGGCCACGGTCTACCTGGTGGTGCTCACCGGCTGTGCGGAGATCGCGGCGGAGCGTACGGACCCTGACGAGGTCGAGGACCTGCGCGACCTGCTGATCCCGCTCAACGTCAGCGACGTGGCCCGTTGGCGCAGCGCCGACAGCGAGCTCTACCTCTCGGTGGCCGCGCTGACCCAGTCGGCCCGGATGACTCGCGAGGTGGTCCGCCAGGAGGCCGACTTCGGCGCGCTGCTCCGGATCCCGCTCAACGAGCCGGGCTTCCGGGAGGCCGCGGCGACCCGGCATCGGGAGCTTGTCGAAGCCCTCGCGGCAGGAGATGCTGTGAGGGCACGGGAGAGCGTACGTGAGCACGTCACCCACTCCCTCGAACGCTTGGCCGAGATCCATGAGGCGGTGCGACGATGACTGAGACGATGACTCCCATCGACTGTGTGGCTCAGGTCGAGCAGCACTTCGGGCCGATCGTGACCGAGCTCGAACGGGTACGCAGCGAGGTGGCCGCTCTCTTCGAGGCGGGCCCGGTCACCACCACCTCCTTACGGGAGCTGCTCGAGCCCGGTTCGCTGGAGTTCCTGCGCAACCCCGATCTCGTCGGTGGTGGCTTCGTCGTGGCTCCGGGTGTGCTCAGCGACCGCCGGCTCTACCTCGTCTGGTGGCAGGGTGAGGAGCGTGACTTCCTCGGTGACGCCGACGCGCCGGGCACCGGAGAGGCGATCGACTACACCCGCCAGCCCTGGTACCGCAGCCCGGAGCGCACCGGAGAGCTGACCCTCGTCGGGCCGTACGTCGACTTCGTCTGCACCGACGAGTACGTCATGACCACGACGATGCCGGTCTACGCCGGAGGCCGCATGGTCGGCGTCGCCGGAGCCGACACCCTGGTCGAGACGCTCGAGACGATGCTGCTGCCCGGCTTGCGTGAGGCCGGCGCGACGCTGGTCAACGGCCACGGCAAGGCGATCGTCTCCGCCGACCCGCAGCTGCCCACCGGCGCCCCGCTCACCACCGCCCGCGACATGATCCCGTGCCGCGGGCTTCCGCTCTCCGTCGCTCTAGGCTGACGGCTTCGCCATGTGGCGCGGGGTGGTGAAGAAGAGCACCGCCACGAAGCCGACCGTGAGTGCGACCGCCGGCAGCAGCATCACCTCCGACATCGCCGAGGCGAACTCCGTGGCCACCGCGGGCGGGATCGAGGATCCCGCCGCGGTCTCGTGGCCGGCCGCCAGCGATCCGCCCAGGCCGTGGGCGTTGAGGCGGAGGTCGATGAGCACGGCGACGGCGGCGGAGCCGATCACCGACCCGACCAGGCGGGTGGCGTTGTAGACCCCGGCCCCCGCGCCGGCCAGCCGCATCGGCACGTTGCGGGTCGCGGTCGCCGCCAGGGGCGCCCAGACGGCGGCCGAGCCGAGGCCGAAGACGGCCATCGGCACCAGCAGCTGCCACAGCTGGGAGTCGACTGTCATCGGCACCGCGAGCCAGAAGAGCGAGGTGGCGCAGAGGAAGAAGGCCACGCCGGTGAGCAGCCGAGGGTGCACCCGGTCGCTCAGCCGGCCGACCAGCGGCGCGGCGAGGAGGGAGACGAGCGCCATCGGGACCATCAGCAGCGAGGCCTCGAGCGCGGTGTAGCCGCGGACGAGCTGGGCGTAGAGCATCAGCGGGAAGCCCTGCGCGACGGCGGCGAAGCCCATGCAGGAGATCGCCAGGCTGGAGACCGAGAAGTTGCGGTCGTTGAAGATGGACAGCGGCACCAACGGCTCGTTGCGGTTGCGCGCCTGCCACCAGACGAAGAGCACCATGATCGCGACGCCTCCGACGACGAGCGCCCAGGTGAGGGCGTCCCAGCCCCGCTGCTCGCCGTTCTGCAGGCCGAAGACCACACAGAACATCCCGACGCCGCTGAGTGCCACGCCGAGCCAGTCGAAGACGTGCGCGTGGGTCTCCAGCTCGGGGACCATCAGCCAGTTGAGGACGATCGCGACGATGCCGATCGGCACGTTGACGAAGAAGATCCACTCCCAGCCGCCGGCCGCGACCAGCGCCCCGCCCGCGAGCGGGCCGACGAGCGTCGCGATGCCCGCGGTCGCGCCCCACAGCGCCATCGCCGAGCCACGCCGCTCGGGCGGGAAGATCCGGGTGATGGTCGCCATCGTCTGCGGCGTCATCATCGCCGCGCCGAGACCCTGCACCGCCCGCGCCGCCACCAGCGACTCGATGCTGCCGGCGAGCCCGCACCACAGCGACGACGCCGTGAAGACCGCCAGGCCGGCGATGTAGACCCATTTGGGCCCGAAACGGTCACCGAGCCTGCCCATGATCAGGACCGGCACGGCGTACGTCAGCAGATAGGCGCTGGTCACCCACAGCACGGCGTTGGCGCTCGCGTCGAGCTCGGCCATGATGTCCGGCGTCGCGACGGTCACGATCGTCATGTCGACCAGCAGCATGAAGAAGCCGATGCACAGCGCGAACAGCGCCCGCCACGGATGCTCGGTCGTCGGCGCTGCGGTGCTCTGTGTCACGGGCTGGGTCATGGCCACAGTCAACACCTGTTCGCCGACATCTCCGCGATCGGACTGCCCGGGGTAAGACGGTGGGTGGCTGCGGGCACAATGGTGGGCATGACCCACCAGGACCTGATGGCCGGACCGCCGCCGACCCACCTCCCCGCCGACCCCGCGACCGACGACCTGGCCGCCGGCACCGAGCCCGCCGAGGTCGTCCGCCGCCACCCGGCCTCGCCCGCGGCCTGGGCTGCGCTCGCGACGGCCGCCAAGGAGGCCGGCGCCGAGGACGTGACCATCTACGCCTACGCCCGCGTCGGCTACCACCGCTCGCTCGACATGTTGCGCCGCAACGGCTGGAAGGGCCACGGCCCGGTGCCGTGGGAGCACGAGCCCAACCGTGGGTTCCTGACCAGCCTCGCCCTCCTCGCCGAGCAGGCCAAGGCGATCGGCGAGACCGAGGAGTGGGAGCGCTGCAGCGAGTTCCTGCGGGACAGCAGCCCGACGGCGTACGACACGCTTCTCGGCTGATCCTCCGCCAACCCCATACCGAATCGCGTCGGACCAGCGATTTCGCCTAGCCTTGCCCTGTGACTGAGCAGACCACCAACGCGCCCGAACCGGACCTCAACGAGCAGATGCTGGTCCGGCGCGAGAAGCGCGAGCGCCTGCTGGCCGAGGGCAAGAAGGCGTACGCCATCGAGGTCGGCCGCACGCACACGCTCGCCGAGGTGCGCGAGGCCTACGAGGACAAGCTCGAGGCCGGCGAGGAGACCCAGGACGTGGTCACGGTCGCCGGTCGGGTCATGTTCGTCCGCAACACCGGCAAGCTCGCGTTCGCGACCCTGCAGGAGGGCATCGGCACCCGGCTCCAGGTGATGCTCTCGCTCGCCGAGGTGGGCGAGGAGTCGCTCGCGGAGTGGAAGAGCCTGGTCGACCTCGGTGACCACGTCGCCGTCACCGGCCGGGTGATCTCCTCGCGGCGCGGCGAGCTCTCCATCATGGCCTCGAGCTGGGAGATGGCGTCCAAGGCGCTGCGTCCGCTGCCCGTGCTCCACAAGGACCTCTCCGAGGAGGCCCGGGTCCGGCAGCGCTACGCCGACCTGATCGTGCGTCAGGAGGCGCGCGACATGGTGCGTACGCGCGCGAAGATCACCCAGGCGATCCGCCGCCGTCTGGAGGACGACGGCTACCTCGAGGTCGAGACGCCGGTCCTGCAGCTCATCCACGGTGGTGCGCACGCGCGGCCGTTCAACACCCACATGAACGCGTTCGACCAGCCGATGACGCTGCGCATCGCGCTCGAGCTCAACCTCAAGAAGGCCGTCGTCGGCGGCGTCGACAAGGTCTACGAGATCGGCCGGATCTTCCGCAATGAGGGCGTCGACTCCACCCACAGCCCCGAGTTCACGATGATCGAGGCCTACCAGGCCTACGGTGACCAGTTCACCATCGCCGAGGAGATGCGGCAGATGTACCTCGCCGCAGCCGACGCGGTCGGCTCGCGCCAGGTCGAGACCGACGCGGGTGTCATCGACCTCGACGGCGAGTGGAAGTGGCTGCCGGTCTACGAGGGCGTCTCCGAGGCCGTCGGCGTCGAGGTCACCCCCGACACCGACGTCGACACGCTCAAGGCGCTGGCCGACAAGCACGACGTCGAGCTCGACCCGGCCTGGGGCGCGGACAAGATCGTCATGGAGCTGTGCGGCGAGCTGGTGGAACCCCACCTGATCCAGCCGACCTTCCTGTGCGACTTCCCGGCGATCGCCCAGCCGCTGGCGCGGATCAACGACGAGGAGCCGGGCAAGGTGCTCGCCTGGGACCTGATCATCGGCGGTGTCGAGCGCGGCACCGGCTTCACCGAGCTGATCGACCCGGTCGTCCAGCGCGAGGTGCTCACCCAGCAGTCCCTCCTGGCCGCCGGTGGCGACGCCGAGGCGATGCAGCTCGACGAGGACTTCCTGCGGGCGCTGGAGTACGGCGCCCCGCCGATGGGTGGTCTCGGGCTCGGCCTGGACCGGGCGATCATGCTCTTCACCGGCGCCGGGATCCGCGAGACGATCCTCTTCCCGCTGCTCAAGCCGGAGGTCTGAGGGCCGGGCGGTTCGTCAAGGTATGCAGCCGAACCGTCACATCCCTCGCGGAACTCCGCACGGGATGTGACGGTTTCCCTGCATACCTTGATGAACCGACACACGACTAAGGTGCCGATATGGAGAACGGCCGGTCGCAGACGCTGATGACCGCGCTCGGGTTCGACCCGGGGGCGGCGCAGCTCTACAGCCGCCTGCTCCCGCTCAACGGGTGGCCGTTGGTGGTCGTGGCCGCGACGCTGTCCTCCTCCGAGGAGGAGCTGCTGGAGGAGGCCGCTCCGCTGGTCGAGAGCGGTGTCATCTCCATCGGCGAGACGTTGACCGTGCTCAGCCCGACCGCGGTGGTCGCCCACATGCTGGAGCGGGCCGCGACCCGGGCGCAGGACGCCCACGACCACCTGCTCAAGATCTCCCAGTCGGTGCCGTACGTCGCCGGCACCGCCGCACGGCTCCCGGCCTCGATCGGCGAGGAGCACCCGATCGAGGGCGAGGTGATCGCGGCCGAGTTCACCCCGGAGACCTTCGAACGGCTGGTCTCGGCCACCTCGGGCGACATGATGTGGCTGCGCCCCGCGGTGACCGTGCATCCCTCGGAGATGCGGTTCATCTCGGTCATCGAGTCCACGATCAGGTCGGGACGCCGATGCCGTGGCATCTACCCGGTGGCGGCCCTGAAGCACTCGCCCGACGTGCTGCGGATGCGGGTCGAGATCGGTGAGGAGATCCGGATCCTGCCCCGCGTCGCCACCCACCTGATGGTGGTCGGCACCACGCACGCGATGTTCCCCGACCCGCTGGGCCCGGTGGAGCAGCCGATCATCAACGTACGCCAGCGGGGCATCGTCGAGGTGGTGACCAGCTACTTCGAGGAGCTGTGGCGCCGCGCCCTCCCTGCGGCCGAGCTCGAGGACCTGCCCAACGCCGAGCGCCGCCTGCTGCTCGCCGAGCTGGCCAGCGGAGCCCAGGACGAGCAGATCGCCCGGAGGCTCGGAGTCTCGCTCCGAACGGTCCGGCGACGGGTGGCCGAGCTGCTCGAGGAGCTCGGTGCGACGTCACGGTTCGAGGCCGGTGTCGAGGCCGCACGGCGAGCCTGGCTGTGACGTACGCGCCTGAATTTGCTAGCGTGTGGTCGCAAGAGCCCTGGTCTTGCCAGGGTTTTCTGCATTTGTAGGTGGATCGAGCACACACTAGATATTGGTGCGTTGAGCAGCCGGGCACGCCCGGAGGGACTCCGTCCGGAGCGAAGGAGCGACACACATGCCCGCGATCACGATCATCGGTGCCCAATGGGGCGACGAAGGCAAGGGCAAGGCGACCGACCTGCTCGGTGAGCACGTCGACTACGTCGTCAAGTTCAACGGCGGCAACAACGCCGGTCACACCGTCGTCATCCGCCAGGAGGACGGGACGAGCGAGAAGTACGCCCTCCACCTGCTGCCCAGCGGCATCCTGACCGCCGGCGTGACGCCGGTGATCGGCAACGGCGTCGTCGTCGACCTCGCGGTCCTCTTCGAGGAGCTGACCGGTCTGGAGGAGCGTGGCGTCGACATCTCCCAGCTGAAGCTGTCCGCCAGCGCCCACGTCATCGCCGACTACAACCGCCAGCTCGACAAGGTCACCGAGCGCTTCCTCGGCTCGCGCAAGATCGGCACCACCGGCCGGGGGATCGGCCCGACCTACGCCGACAAGGTCAACCGCATCGGCATCCGCGTCCAGGACCTCTTCGACGAGTCGATCCTGCGCGGCAAGGTCGAGGGCGCGCTGGAGCTGAAGAACCAGCTGCTCTCCAAGGTCTACAACCGTCGTGGCTTCACCGTCGACGCGGTCGTCGAGGACCTGCTGTCCTACGCGGACCGGATCGCGCCGATGGTCTGTGACACCGGCCTGCTGCTCAACCAGGCGCTCGACCGGGGCGAGACCGTGCTGCTCGAGGGCGGCCAGGCGACCCTGCTGGATGTCGACCACGGCACCTACCCGTTCGTGACCTCCTCCAACGCCACCTCCGGCGGCGCCTGCACCGGCTCGGGGATCCCGCCGACCCGGATCGACCGCGTCGTCGCGATCGTGAAGGCCTACACCACCCGCGTGGGCGAGGGACCGTTCCCGACCGAGCTCTTCGACGCGTCGGGCGACTACCTGCGCGAGAACGGCCACGAGTTCGGCACGACCACCGGACGCCCGCGCCGCTGTGGTTGGTACGACGCTGTGATCGCGCGCTACGCCGCCCGTGTCAACGGCGTCACCGACTTCGTCCTGACCAAGCTCGACGTGCTCGGCGGTCTCGACGAGATCCCGGTGTGCGTGGCGTACGACGTCGACGGTGTCCGCCACGACGAGATGCCCGTGAACCAGTCCGACTTCCACCACGCCAAGCCGATCTTCGAGATCCTGCCGGGCTGGAAGGAAGACATCTCGGGCGCGCGCTCGTTCGCCGACCTCCCGGCCAACGCTCAGGCGTACGTGAAGTACGTCGAGGAGATCTCCGGTGCCCCGATGTCGGTCATCGGCGTCGGGCCGGCCCGCGACGAGACCGTCATCATCAACTCGCTCACCTGACGGCGCGACGCCGAGAGGGGCCTGTCGGTCACTCTCGGCGTCGCCGCCGCGGCGTGCGCGGTGCTAGCGGCGGATCGTGATCCGCCCGGCCTTCAGGTCGACCCCGTGAGCCGGGTCGTCGCCGTCGGGCGAGGGGATCACGTGACCGATGTTGTCCTGATCCTCGAGCTCGCGCGCGGCGCGCGCGTTGCCGGGGTCGAAGACGTCGATGAAGCTGCCGAGGCCGTCGCCGAGCCCGGAGGAGACGCCGCGGCGCGAGGAGCGCAGGGCCTTGTCGCAGGCGGCGATCATCAGGCCGAGCACGACGACGACGGCGACACCGAACACGATCCAGGTCATGGTCGGGAGACTACGCCCGAGCTCACAGCAGCGAGGCGCCCTCGACGACTCCGAGCGGCTCGGCCGCGATGTCGGAGCGCCGCTGGAGACCGTCGAAGCTGACCAGGTCGGCGGCGGCGTACGCCCGCGAGCGCGCGTCATCGATGTCGTAGCCCGTGGCGCGGACCGCCAGCACCCGGCCGCCCGCGGTGACCAGGTGGCGGTGGTCGGGCTCCTCGGGCGTGGAGGCGTCGACGATCGCGGTGCCCGCGTGGATCACGTCCACGTCGTTGATCGAGTTGGCGTTGCCGGCGCCGGTGATGACGTCGCCCTTGGACGAGGACTCGGGGTAGCCGGCCGAGGCCAGGACGACGGTCACCGACGCGCCGTCGGAGAAGGTCGGCGCCTCGACGGTGTCCAGCGCACCCGTGGCCGCCGCGAGGAGCAGGTCGCCGAGGGAGGACTCCAGAAGCGCGAGGACCGGCTGGATGTCGGGGTCACCGAAGCGGCAGTTGAACTCGATCACCTTCGGGCCCTTGGCGGTCAGCGAGAGCCCGACGTAGAGGCAGCCGACGAACGGGGCGCCGCGCTTCTCCATCTCGACCAGAGTCGGCTCCACGACGGTCGCCAGCACGACCTCGGCCAGGTCCGGCTGCGCCCACGGCAGCGGTGAGTAGGCACCCATCCCGCCGGTGTTGCCGCCCTTGCCGCCGTCGAAGATCCGCTTGAAGTCCTGCGCCGGCTGGAGCGCGTAGGCCCGTGTGCCGTCGCAGATGGCGAAGAGCGAGACCTCGGGACCGTCGAGGAACTCCTCGATGACGACCCGCTCGCACGCGGCGGCGTGGGCCAGCGCCTCCGCCCGGTCACGCGTCACGACGACGCCCTTGCCTGCGGCCAGGGCATCGTCCTTGACGACGTACGGAGCGCCGAACTCGTCCAGCGCGGCGGCCGCCTCCTCGGGCGTGGTCGCCACGCGCGAGCCCGCGGTCGGCACGCCGGCCGCGGACATCACGTCCTTGGAGAACGCCTTCGACCCCTCCAGTTGCGCGGCTGCCTCCGACGGCCCGAAGACCGCGATCCCGGCGCCCCGGACCGCGTCGGCGACCCCGGCCACCAGCGGTGCCTCCGGGCCGACGATGACCAGGTCGACACCCAGCTCGCCCGCCAGCGAGGCGATCGCGGGACCGGACATGATGTCCACGTCCCGGAGCGTGGCGAACTCCGCGATCCCGGGGTTTCCGGGCGCGGCGTACACCTCGTTCCCCTCCTGGGAGAGCTTCAGAGCGAGCGCGTGCTCACGACCACCAGTGCCAACGACGAGGATCCTCACGGGCCTACCTTATGCTGCGACGAGGTGGCGGACCCGAGTGTGGTCACAGCTCGGCAGAGGGCGGGGTGACGGCCTCGTCGGGGCGGTGCTGGATGACGTCCTCGTAGTAGGACTCGGCGGCGTTGATGAGCTTGACCCACTCGCCGGCGAACTGGGAGAGCACCCAGCGGTGCTCGAGGATCTCGTGGAACATCTGCGCCGGGGTGAGCTTCGCCGCCGCGCCGGGCGGGCGCATGGCGACGATGGGCTCGTAGACCTCGCGCAGCCAGCGGCTCGCGGCGACCTCGATCGGCAGGTCGCCGAGCTCGCGGGTGGCGCGGAAGGCGGAGATGTCGTTGAGGATCCGCCGCGCCTGGGCGTCCTGGACGTCGAGCCCGGTCAGCGTACGCAGCTCGCGGCGGTGATGGCCGAGCTCGACCACCCGCGGTCGTAGGGCGACGGTGTCGCCGTCCTCGCTGGTGGTGATGTCGAGCTCCTCGACATCGAAGCCGAGGTCGTGGAGGCGCTCGATGCGCTGCTCGATGTGCCACATCTCCTCGGCGGAGAAGACCTGCTCCTCGGTGAGCTCGCGCCACAGCGCGTCGTAGCGGCTCTGCAGCCGCTCGACGATCGCGTCGATCGGGAAGGCCTCCGGCAGCGACTCGCTCGCCTGCAGGTCGAGCAGCTCGCCATAGATGTTCTGGTAGGCGACGTCGAGGTCGTACTCCCGCAGCCGGTCGGAGAGCTCCGGCTTGAGCTCGCCGGTCTCGGCATCGACCAGGTAGGCGGCGAACCCGGCCGCGTCGCGCACGAACAGGACGTTCGACAGCGACACGTCGCCCCAGTAGAAACCGGCCAGGTGGAGGCGGACGAGCAGGACGACGAGGGCGTCGATGAGGCTCGGCAGCCGGTCGGCGGCCAGGCCCCGCTCGAACAGGGCGCGGTAGGGGAGCGAGTAGGTGAGGTGCTCGGTCATCAGCGCGGCGTTGAGGTCGTTGCCGTCGTGGTCCTTGCGACCGGTGACGACGCTCTTGGCGACCACGGTCGGCAGGCCGAGGCGCTGCAGCTCGCGCAGCATGTTGTATTCGCGACGCGCGATGTCGGCCTGGGTCTCCTTGACCGCGTAGACGTTGTTGCGCACCCGCACGATGCGTACGACATGGCGGCTCAGGCCGCGGGTCAGCGGCACGACGACGTCATCCGGCCACTCCTCCAGGGGGAGTGACCAGGGCAAGGTGTAGATCGCCGGGTCGGGCCGGCTGGCGAGGATCCGCAGGGCCATACCGCCACGTTAGTGGGGCGGGGCATCGGACATGGGAGAATGTCCGCCGTGACTGTGGTGCCCAACGTTCTCGCCAACCGCTATGCCGCGGCCGACCTCGCCGGGATCTGGAGTCCCGAGCACAAGATCGTGCTGGAGCGCCAGCTCTGGGTCGCGGTGCTCAAGGCTCAGAAGGATCTCGGCATCGACGTCCCCGACGGGGTCGTGGAGGCGTACGAGAAGGTGGTCGCCCAGGGTGAGGCCGGCGTCGACCTCGACTCGATCGCGGCCCGGGAGCGGGTGACCCGTCACGACGTGAAGGCGCGGATCGAGGAGTTCGCCGCGCTGGCCGGCCACGAGCACATCCACAAGGGCATGACCTCGCGAGACCTCACCGAGAACGTCGAGCAGCTCCAGGTGCTCTCCTCGCTGAAGCTGATCCGCGACCGTGCCGTCGCGACGCTGGCGCGCCTGGCGCGGCTCGCGACCGAGCACGAGACCACGGTCATGGCCGGCCGCAGCCACAACGTCGCGGCGCAGGCGACGACGCTCGGCAAGCGGTTCGCGACCGTCGCCGACGAGATGCTGGTCGGTCTCCAGCGGGTCGAGGAGCTCATCGCCCGCTACCCGCTGCGCGGGATCAAGGGCCCGATGGGCACCGCCCAGGACATGCTCGACCTGCTCGACGGCGACGCCGGCAAGCTGGCCGCGCTCGAGGAGCGGGTCGCCACCCACCTCGGCTTCGAGAACGTCTTCACCAGCGTCGGCCAGGTCTACCCGCGCTCCCTCGACTTCGACGCCGTCTCGGCGCTGGTCCAGCTGGTCTCCGGCCCCTCCAACCTCTCCACCACGATCCGGCTGATGGCCGGCAACGAGCTGGTCACCGAGGGCTTCAAGGACGGCCAGGTCGGCTCGAGCGCGATGCCTCACAAGATGAACTCGCGCTCCACCGAGCGGGTCAACGGCCTCTCGGTGGTGCTGCGCGGCTACCTCTCGATGATCTCCGAGCTGGCCGGCGACCAGTGGAACGAGGGCGACGTCTCCGACTCCGTCGTGCGCCGCGTCGCGCTCCCGGACGCGTTCTTCGCCGCCGACGGCCTCTTCCAGACCTTCCTGACCGTGCTCGACGAGTTCGGCGCCTTCCCGGCCGTGATCCAGCGCGAGCTCGACCGCTACCTGCCGTTCCTGGCGACCACCAAGGTGCTGATGGCCGCCGTCCGCAACGGTGTCGGCCGCGAGGAGGCGCACGAGGCGATCAAGGAGGCCGCCGTCGGCACCGCGCTGTCGATGCGCAAGGGGCAGGCCGAGAACGACGTCTTCGCCAAGCTCGGTGCCGACCCCCGCCTCGGCCTGACCGAGGAGCAGATCACCTCGCTGGTCGCGGCGCCGATCGAGTTCACCGGTGCCGCCGTCGCGCAGGTCCAGGAGGTCGTACGCCGCGTGGAGGCCGTCACGGCCGCGCACCCGGAGGCCGCTGCCTACACGCCGGGGGAGATCCTCTGAGCTCGGTGACAGGCCCTTTGACGGGCCCGGTGATCACCGTCGCGGCGGTCGTCTTCCGGGACCGTGAGGGCCGGATGCTGACCGTCCGCAAGAACGGCACCGCGAGTTTCATGCTCCCCGGCGGAAAGCTGGAGCCGGGGGAGTCGGCCGCGGCGGCGGCCGTCCGCGAGGTGAGCGAGGAGCTCGGCGTACGGCTTCGGGTCGGGGAGCTCGCGCTGCTCGGCGAGTTCGAGGCGGACGCCGCCAACGAGCCGGGTCATCTGGTCCGTTCGACGGTGTTCACCTGGGCCGGCGAGGTCGCGCCGGACGCCGCTGCCGAGATCGCGGAGCTGCGCTGGGCGAGCCTTGCGGAGATCACCGAGGGAGCGGACTTCGCGCCCTTGACCAGGGAATACGTGGTCCCCGCTCTCCAGCCCGCCTGAACCACAGCGGCGCCAGACCGCACGGTGCCAGACTGTCGGCATGCCCGGGTACTTCGCCGCCGACTCCATGGTCGTCCGTGCGATGCGTCAGCGGGCCGTCGGGCTGACCTGGGGACAGCGGGCGCTGATCATCGGCGGTCTGCACCCACGGCTCTTCGTCGGCACCGCCCAGCACACGGCCCATCGGGCGACGCCCTACACCCGGCTCGCGCTGACGGCCCGGCTGATGGAGACGGTCTTCCTCGGGACGAAGCAGGAGGCCGACCGAGCGCTCGCGTTCACGGCGAAGAGGCATGTGCCTGTCGACGGGACGATGGAGGTCGACGGAGGCCCGGCCCATCCCGCGGGCTCGCACTACTCGGCCACCGACCCCGGGCTGATGTGGTGGACGGCGGCGTTCGCGCTCGACTCGGTCGAGTTCATGTATGACGCGCTCGTCCGCCCGCTGCGGCCGGACGAGCGCGAGGAGCTCTTCGACGGGTTCGTGACCTGGGCCGGTCTCTTCGGCATGCCGGCCTCGGCCGCGCCGGCTTCCTATCCCGACTTCCGGCGCCGTTTCGACGCCTGGCTCCACTCCGACGAGCCGTATCTCGTGGACGAGGCCCGTCTGGTCGGACGCCACATCGCCGGCACCGCCGGCTACCACCTCCCCGGTGGGTCACCGACCTCCGAGACCCTGCGGACCGTCGTCCAGGGCAGCCTCCCGGCGCTCGTCCGCGAGCACTACGGCATCGCGTGGTCGGCCGCGGCCGAGAGGAGATGGCGGGCCGTACGCACCGCCAGCCGCCTCCTGCACGGCCGCCTCTCGCTCCTCGGGCCCACGCCGCTGCTGCGCGGGCGGAGCGAGCGCTTCTACCAGGTCGTCCAGCGGGGCGAGCAGTCGTTGGTACGCCGGGGCGGCGTCAGCATCCCCGGCGTCTCGGACGTCACCTCGGCCTGAGGTCAGGCAGGCTTGACGTCCAGCACGACCTCGAACTCCAGCAGGTCGGCACCGGTGGAGACCGGCTTGCGCGGCGCCTCGCCCGGCGGGGTCGCGTGCGCGGCCCGGGCATCCCCGTCGCGCCAGGCCGCGAAGGACTCCTCGGAGTCCCAGTGCGTGACCACGAAGTAGCGGTCCTCACCCGCGACCGGTCGCAGCAGCTGGAAGCCGAGGAAGCCCGGTGACTTCTCGACCGACCCGGCACGCGCCGCGAACCGCTTCTCGAGCTCCGCGCCCGCCTCGGCCGGCACCTGGATTGCATTGATCTTCACCACAGACATGCCGCAAACCTATGCGAGGGCTGGGGAGGTGGCGTACGTGCCTGCGACGATGGACGGCATGTCCGATCCGGTAACCGTGACCATCGCCCGTCGAGTCTCCGTGGAGCGCCGTGACGAGATGGTCGCCTGGATGCAGGCGGGGATCCGGCTGGCCAGCGAGTTCCCCGGCTTCCTGGGAGCGGGCTGGGTGCGGCCGGCGCCCGAGTCCGACCAGTGGCACCTGCTCTACCGCTTCGACTCCCACGAGACCCTGGGCAGCTGGGACAACAGCCGCCAGCGCGGCTGGTGGCTGGGCGCGGGGGAGCCGTTCGTGGAGGAGACCCGGATCGAGCGGCGCACCGGCATCGAGGGCTGGTTCGACCCGCCCAGCACCTACGACGTCGAGCAGGTCTCCGGGGTCGCGACGGCGCCGCCGCGGTGGAAGCAGACGATCACGATCTTCCTGATGTTCTTCCCGGTCAGCCTGCTCGCCAACTGGGCCCTCGGGCCGGTGGTCGGTGAGTGGGCGCTGCCGCTGAAGGTGCTGGGAGTGATGGTCGTGACGCTGCCGTTCATGACCTACTTCGGGTTGCCGTGGATCACCCGCAACATGGAGTGGTTCCTGCACGGCCGCCCGGCGCCCTGGCGCCGCAGCTAGGGCTTGGGGGCGCCGCCGTCGGCGGAGAGCACCGCGTCGAGGAGCCCGGGGAACCGCGCGTCGAGATCCTCGCGGCGCAGCGAGAGGCGACGGGCGCGGCCGTTGGCCTCGTTGCGGACCACGCCCGCCGTGCGCAGCACCTTCATCAGGTGCGACTTCGTCGACTTCGGCACGTCCGGGTTGCTCAGGTGGCACTCCGCCATGTCGAGAGGCCCGTCGACCAGCTGGCGGGCGATCGCCAGGCGCTCGGGGTCGCTGAGTGCGAAGAGCACCGTCGTGAGCGAGAGCTCCGACCGCTCGGGGTGCGGGAGGTCCGGGGAAGAACTCATGGTTCGATAATAGTTGCACAGTCAGTGGAAGGCACGTACTCTCCTAAAAGGTTCGAAATAATTCGAACGGTGGATGGAGTGATGATGTCGGCAGACGTAGTGAGCGGTACGACCGGTACGAGGACGGGCGCGGTCGTCGGACGGCGCCTCGGCGCGGGGGTGGCCCTCGGGGCGGTGGTGCTGATGATGGCCGGGGCCAGTGCCCCGTCGCCGTTCTATCCCGATCTCCAGGTCGGCCTCGGGCTCCAGCCCTGGGTCATGACGGCGGTCTTCGCCGTCTACGCCGTCGCCCTGCTGGCCACCCTGCTCGTGTTCGGCTCGGTCTCCGACCACGTCGGCCGGCGTCCGGTGGTGACCGTCGGGTTCCTCCTGCTCGCCGGCAGCTTCGCGCTCTTCCAGGGTGCCGACACCGCCGCCGTCCTCTTCGAGGCGCGGGTCCTGCAGGGGGTCGCGAGCGGCCTGCTGCTCTCGACCCTGTCGGCAGCCGTGGCCGACTTCGAGCGGCCCTCGCGGCCCGGCTCCGCGGCCGTGGCCAACGCCATCGCGCCGATGGTCGGCCTGGCGCTCGGCGCCGTCGTCGCCGGTGTGATCCTGCAGGTGGCCGCGGATGCCCGGATCATCGTGTTCGACGCCCTCGTCGCGCTGTCCCTCGTCCTCGCCGCCGGGGTGTGGCTGGTGCCGGAGACCGCGCCCCGTCACGAGGGACTCCTCGCCTCGCTGCGTCCGCGGGTCGCCGTGCCGCCGGCCATCCGGGGTCTGCTCGCCCGCAGCGCGCCGGCGATCTTCGCGGGCTGGGCGACCGGTGGGCTGTTCCTCTCCCTCGGAGCCGCGATCGTACGCACCGAGCTGGGCGCCGGCAGCCATGTCCTGCAAGGGCTGGCGATCGGTGCCCTCGCCGGGTCCGGGGCGGTGGCGGCGTACGCCTTCCGCAACCGCTCCGCCCGGGCGACGACCCTCTACGGGACCGCCGCGCTGGCCGGCGGCACGGTGCTGAGCCTGCTCGCCCTCCCGACCGGGTCGGTGGTGGCGTACCTCGTCGCCGTGGTCGTCGCGGGCTCCGGCTTCGGGACCGCCTTCTTCGGCATCCTGCGCTCGATCATGCCGCTCCTGCCGGCCCACGAGCGGGCGGAGGTGTTCGCGGTGATCTTCATCGTCTCCTACCTGGCCTTCGGCATCCCGGCTGTCGTCGCCGGGCTGCTGACGCCGCAGATCGGTCTCGCGACCACGACCTACGCCTACGGTGCCGTCGTCGTGGTGCTCTCGGCCGCGGCCGGCCTGCTGCGCTGGCGCAGCGACGACTGACCAGGGCCGGGTCAGGGGTGCGCGATCGCGCCGCCACCCTTCCTCTCCTGGTACGTCGCCGAGAGCTCGTCGTAGGCCGCGGTGATCCGGGCCAGCTGCTCGGGGTCGGCGAGCGGGGCCAGCCCGGTGCTGACGAAGTAGGCGTTGGTGCGGTTGTAGAGGTCGCGCCCCGGGGCGACCTCGTCGCGGTCGGGATCCGGGACGGCGTAGACGCCCTTGAGGATCGCCAGGTCGTAGGGGATCGCGAAGGAGTCGGCCGAGTCCTGGTGGCTGAAGAGATAGGCGAACTCGGGGAACCCGGACCAGGCGATCCCCGACAGGCACAGCGAGCACGGCTCGTGGGTCGCCAGCAGCAGGCAGTCGGCGGGCGCCGGCCGGTCCTCTGCCGGCAGCTCGAAGAAGCGCTTGATGGCGTGGATCTCGCCGTGCCACAGCGGGTTCTCGGTCTCGTTGTTGGTCTCGGCGACCACCGTCGACAGGTCCGCGCGGCGCACGATCGCGGCGCCGAAGATCTTGTTGCCCGCCGCGACCCCGACACGGGTCAGCGGGACGATCTCCTGCTCGATCACGTCCAGCAGGCGGTGGACGTCCGCCTCGTCGGTCAGATCCATCAGACCAGCGCCTCGCCGCCGTGGGTGGCGAGCTTGCGGGCGACCTCGGCGAGGTCGGCGCGCCAGACCTCCTCGGGACCCGGCGGGAGGATGTCGTCCCAGTCGGGCGAGAAGCTGCCGCGTACGGAGAGCAGGTCCTTCGAGCGGGCCAGGAACCACATGTGCAGGTGCTCGGCGCCGTCGCCGATCCGCATCGCGTGGCAGCGGGCGATGTTGGGCAGGCTCTCCACGATCCGGGCGAGCCGCACCGTGAGGACACCGAACTCGGCCGCCTGGTGCTCGTCGAGATCGGGCAGGTCGTAGTGCTCGAGCGGCTCGAGGATCAGCACGAGCGGGAGCCCGGACTGCGCCAGGTGCTTCACCCGCCAGCTCTCGTCCTGCCAGATCACGCCGGGCAGATCGGTGCCGCACAGGGTGCAGTCCACCCCGTCCTGGCCGCTGCGCGGCTCCTCGGGGGCAGGGGGAGCGAGCGGTTTGGGGGCGATCTCGCCCTCGCGGACGACCCACGGGAAGACGTCCCACTCGGTCACGCTCGGCGCGGGCAGGTCACCGCCGGCCTGGACGCGGGCGTAGATCTGATCAGCTGTCTCGGCCATGGCTCGAAACCATGCCATATCCCGGCCCACCCTGCGGCGTGGATGCTTAGTCGAGTGAGTGACTTGACTAAGATGCCTCCATGACCACCGGTTTGCTTCCGTCCCTCCCGTCCTACGACGGTGCCGAGCTCGTCGTCCCGGCGCCGGGCGAGGGTCCGGGCAACTGGGCCGGCGCCGCGAGTGCGGTCCTGGCCGACGGTGTCTTCTGGCTGACCTGGCGCAACCGGCGCCCGCTCTCCGACGGACGCGGTGTCACGGTCAGCGTCGCCCGCTCGACCGACGGGGTGCGCTTCGAGACGGTGACCGAGGTCCACCGCGACCAGTTCGGCTGCGAGTCGCTGGAGCGGCCGGTGCTGGTGCCGCTGCCCGAGGGCGGCTGGCGGCTCTACCTCTCCTGCGCCACCTGGGACTCCAAGCACTGGTGGGTCGACAGCCTCACCGCCGACACCGTCGAGGGCCTCCCCGAGGGGCGCCGCCAGGTCGTCCACGCCGGCAGCGACACCGTCGCGGTCAAGGACCCGGTCATCGCGATCGACCCGGTGACCCAGACCTGGCAGATGTGGCTGTGCTGCCACCCGCTCACCGAGCCCGGCCACGAGGACCGGATGACGACCCGCTACCTCACCTCCACCGACGGCCTGGAGTGGCACGACGACGGCGAGGTCCTCGCCGGCCGCCCGGGCCGCTGGGACGCCCGCGGGGCCCGGGTCACCACGGTCGTCTCCCACGACCCGCTCGTCGTCCTCTACGACGGCCGCGCCGACGCCGAGTCCAACTGGTACGAGACCACCGGCATCGCCCGCTGGGACGGCACCCGGCTGGTCGCCGATGCCGAGGTGGCCCCGATCGCGAGCCCTCACTCCGACGGAGCCTTCCGCTACGCCAGTGCCGTGGCGCTGCCCGACGGCCGGATCCGCTACTACGTGGAGGCCGCCCGCGAGGACGGCGCCCACGACCTGATCACGCTGGTTCGCTGAGGTTCTGGGCGGACCTCGCCCGCTCCTGGAACGAACCCCGGCTCGAGGTGGAGAGCCAGTCGGAGAAGTCCTGTCCGCTCACCTTGGTGAGCAGCTCGATGTCCTCGGCGAAGGCAGGCAGGAGCTGCTCGCGCTGCTCCGGCGTCAGTCGCGGCCGGTGGTGGTCGCCCGGTCCGGAGAGCTGGCGCAGCAGCGGCGGATAGCTCTTGCGCCACACCTCCGGCGGCGCGAACTGGGCGAGCCAGGCACCGCCCCTGACCACGGGACCGAGCACCTTCGGACGCCAGCCGGGTTCGACGTACGTCCTGCTGTTGTCCTTCGGGATGTGGTCGACGTGGCCCTGCTCGATGCCGAGGAAGCGGCAGGCGCGGTCGACCGTCGCGGCCGGCTCGTCGACGATGTCGCGGTAGCGCACGACCAGCACGCGGTCCTGGCCGACCAGCCCGTAGAGGTGGTCGAGCTGGCGGCCGTAGAGCCCGAGCTCGCGGTAGCGCCAGAACGGCGCCCAGCCGTCGTGGGCGCGCCGGTCCTGGAGCCGGAACGCCGTGGGGAAGTCGGCGACGGGCTCCAGTCCGTCGCACCACAGGTGCATCCAGTTGGAGTAGGCGCGGTCGATCGGGTCGCGCACGACGGCGATCAGCTTCACGCCCGGAAGCTCCTGGGCGATCCGCCGCTGGGCGCCGGTGGACCAGAGGTAGAACGGCGTGCTCTCGCCCCTGACCGCGTGCTCGGGGGCGGCGGCGAAGAGCCGGTCGTAGTCCGTACGCCGCCAGATCCACTCCTGCTGGGAGTGCTTGTCGCCGGGGCCGCGCCAGTGCGGCGGCGGAGCGTCGTCGCACAGCCAGTACTTCGGCTCCTTCGGCGTTGTGGCGAACACCTGCGGGTGCCTGGCCAGCGCCGAGTGCAGAGCCGTGGTCCCGGCCTTCGGTGCCCCGATGATCAAGAAGTCTGGCTGTGGTCGTCGTTCCATGCGCGCGGCCCTCCCGCTTAAATTGCTCGAAACAGTCTACTTAAGCGAGAAACGGTTTGGGAGAGGTATCTCTTAGGCTGATCCCGTGGCTGACCTCAACATCCCCCCGGCGCCGGCGATCCCGGGCGCGAAGCACGTCCACTCCGGCAAGGTGCGTGACCTCTACGAGCTGGAGGAGGGGCCGTACGCCGGCCAGCTCCTGATGGTCGCCAGCGACCGCATCTCGGCCTTCGACCACGTCTTCGACACGGTCATCCCGGACAAGGGCGAGATCCTCACCCGGCTGTCGCTGTGGTGGTTCGGGCAGTTCGAGGACCTGGTGCCGACCCATGTGCTCTCGACCGATGTCCCCGCGGCCGTCGAAGGCCGTGCGGTGGTCGCCCAGAAGCTCCACATGCTGCCCGTCGAGTGCGTCGCGCGCGGCTACCTGACCGGGTCCGGCCTGCGGGAGTACGAGGCCACCGGCGAGGTCTGCGGCATCCGGCTCCCGGCCGGTCTCGTCGACGGCTCGCGGCTCACCCCGCCGATCTTCACGCCGGCCACGAAGGCAGAGCTCGGCGACCACGACGAGAACGTCACCTACGAGTACATCTCCAAGCTGATCGGCGAGGACGACGCCGCCGCGGTGCGCCGGCTCACCCTGGCGGTCTACCAGCGCGCCGACGAGATCGCCCGCGGCTGCGGCCTCATCCTCGCCGACACCAAGTTCGAGTTCGGCGTACGCCAGGACGACCTCGGCATCCGCACGATCGTGCTCGCCGACGAGGTGCTCACGCCCGACTCCTCCCGCTACTGGGACGCGGCGCAGTGGCACCCGGGCAGCGCGATCCCCAGCTTCGACAAGGATGTGATCCGGCGCTGGCTGCTCTCGCCCGAGTCCGGCTGGGACCGGGCCGCCGGTGGTCCGCCGCCGGAGCTGCCCGAGGAGATCGTCGCGCGCACGCGGGCGAAGTACGTCGAGGCGTACGAGAAGCTGACCGGGCATCGATTCTGAGACACGTGTCGCACTAAAAACCGCGGACCGTGTTTCTCGGGTGGCTACCTGCGGGTAAGTTGTGACGCGTAACACGCACACCACTGGAGGCCATGTGTCCACGTACAACCTCGCTTCGCTGCTCGAAGACTCGGCGGCGAACTATCCCGAGCGCACCGCGATCGTGCTGGGGGACATCCGTCTGAACTACGCCCAGATCAACGGTGCCGCCAACCAGGTCGCGAACCTGCTGGCGAGCAAGGGCGTCGGTGCGGGTGACCGGGTCGCCCTGATGAGCCCGAACCTGCCCTACTTCACGATGGTCTACTTCGGCATCCTCAAGGCCGGAGCCACCGTCGTCCCGCTCAACGTGCTGCTCAAGGGACGCGAGGTGGCCTACCACCTCAAGGACTCCGACGCGAAGGCCCTCTTCGCCTTCGAGGGCACCCCGGAGCTCGCCATCGGCGCCGAGGCGCACGCGGGCGCGCAGGAGGCCGGGGTCGAGAACTTCTTCCTGATCACCGCCGACCCGACCGCCGCGTCGCCGATCGAGGGTGTGACCACGCTCGGCCAGGGCATCGGGGCGCAGCCGCCGACCTTCGACACCGTGGCGACCGACGAGGACGACACCGCGGTCATCCTCTACACCTCCGGCACCACCGGGCAGCCCAAGGGCGCGGAGCTGCGCCACCGCAACATGCGCGACAACGCGCTGGCCGGCGCCGAGCTCTTCGGTGCCTCGGCCGAGCGGCCCGACACCTATCTCGCCGTGCTGCCGCTCTTCCACGCCTTCGGCCAGACCGTGGTGCAGAACGGCGCGATCGCCTTCGGCGGCACCATCGTGCTGCTGCCCCGCTTCGACGCCACGGCCGCGCTGGCGACGATGCTCAAGGAGAGCGTCACGTTCTTCGCCGGTGTGCCGACGATGTACTGGGGGCTGCTCGGTGCCCTCTCCGAGGACACCGACGTGGCCACCCTCGCCGAGAACCTCCGCGTCGCCGCCGCCGGTGGCTCGGCCCTCCCGGTCGAGATCCACAAGGAGTTCGAGAAGCGCTTCGGGGTCACCATCCTCGAGGGCTACGGCCTCTCCGAGACCTCCCCGGTCGCGTCGTTCTCGCTCTACGGCCAGCCGGTGCGTCCGGGCTCGATCGGGGTCCCGATCCCCGGCGTCGAGATGCGCCTGATCGACCCGGCCTCCTGGGACGACATCGAGTGGACCCCCGACGCGATCGGCGAGATCGCGATCAAGGGCCACAACATCTTCAAGGGCTACTACAACCGTCCCGAGGCCACCGCCGAGGTGCTCACCTCGGAGGGCTGGTTCCGGTCGGGTGACCTCGCCAAGCGCGACGAGGACGGGTGGTACTACATCGTCGACCGCGCCAAGGAGCTCATCATCCGCGGCGGCTTCAACGTCTACCCGCGTGAGATCGAAGAGGTCCTGCTGACCCACCCGGCGGTCTCGCTGGCCGCCGTCATCGGTGTCCCGCACGACTCCCACGGCGAGGAGATCAAGGCCGTCCTCGTCCTCAAGCCCGGCGCCTCCGCGACCTCCGAGGAGATCGTGGCCTGGTCGAAGGAGCAGATGGCGGCCTACAAGTACCCGCGCATCGTCGAGATCGTCGACGCCCTCCCCATGACCGCCACCGGCAAGATCCTCAAGCGCGAGCTCAAGTAGGTCTTTCGTACGTCGGCAGGTGCCGTAGCTCGAAGATCGCAGTCACTCCGTGGCTGCGATCTTCGAGTTTAGGACGGTCTGATCTGGGGTAGAACGGTTTCGTGGAGCACTCGGGGGATGCGAAGCTGCCGTTCGACCATGCCGGCATGGTGCGACTTCGTGACGAGATACAGGGCGGCGTCGTCGCGCGATGGCAGCTGCGCGAGCTGCACGCACACGACCACGACATCCGCCGTCTCGTACGAAACCGGGAGCTCGCCGCGATCCACCCCGGGGTCTACATCGGTCACACCGGCATTCCGACCTGGGGCCAGCGTGCGTGGGCGGCCGTGCTGGTGTGCTGGCCGGCGGCACTGACCGGGAGATCGGCGCTGCCGAAGCCGCCGGAGCGAGGCCCGATCCGGGTGATGGTCCCGATGAGTCGCACCGTGCGCGCGCCCGACGGCGTGATCGTCCGGCGGCGCGCTCGTTTCGACGGGTACGTCGACTGGGCTGCGTATCCACCGCGACAGCTGATCGCCGAGGCGGCGATCGATGCGGCCGCGGAGGGGCCGCATGTCGGTCAAGCGTTCTCGATGCTCGCGGACCTCGTTCAGACCAAGGCCGTGACGGCATCGGCCCTGATTGAGGCTCTCGGCTACCGCAAACGGTTGAGCAACCGGAGCCTTCTGGCAGAGCTTCTCGAGGACCTGAAGGCCGGAGCGTGCTCGGTCCTCGAACGCGAGTACCTCCGCCGTGTCGAGCGAGCCCACGGCCTGCCCACGGGAGAGCGGCAGGTCCCCGACTCGATCCGGGGCGTCTCGGTCGAGCGTGACGTCGCCTATGCGGCGTACGGGCTGGTCGTGGAGCTCGACGGCCGTGCCTTCCACGGCAGCGCCGCAGCTCGCGACGCCGACCACGCTCGTGATCTGGATGCTGCCGCAGCCCACAAGGTTCGGACTGTTCGGCTGACCTACGGCCAGGTGCTCGGCGACCCGTGCCGGACAGCGGCTCGCATAGGCGAGCTGCTTCGGTTCGGGGGCTGGGAAGGTCAGGTGCGTTCGTGCTCAGCCTGCCCCTCGGGCTCTCCCGGATAAGCTCGAAGATCGCGTTCACCAGGTGGCTGCGATCTTCGACCTACGGTGCGATGTGTTCGTTGCGATCCACGCCGAGCGCGTCGAGGGCCGCCTCGACCGCGGCGATCCGCCCGCCTCGGTCGGCCGGGATGAGCTCGACGGAAGCGTGGCCGTCGGCGATCCGGATGCCCAGGAGGGTGCGGTCGGCGTGAGGGAGCCGCTCGACCTGCACCCGGAAGGCTTCCGCTCTCCGGTCGAGAACCCATCTCGGCTCCGTGTCGCCCATGCCCCAGACCTCGATGAGACCAGGACGTACGCCGAGAGCGATCGCCGCTCCGTTGTTGAGGCCGACCTGGTTCACCCCGAGCGCCCGCGCGTGCTCCCTGGTGCCCTTCGATGCGAACCCCGTGACGACGGCGGCATCGGGATGGGCCGCGAGGATGCGCTCGGCGAGGACGCGTCGGCGTCGGGTCATCATCGGCATGACCACGGCGATCACGACCGCGCACAGAGCCGAGGACACGGCCACGGTGATCAGGACCCCGATGGCTCTGCCGTCGGCGCCGAACGCTTGGGCTGCCAGTAGGGCAACGAGTGGCGCGACGCCGAGCGTGACCTTCACGAGATGGTTGCGACGCTCTGCGCGTTTGTCGAGCCGTCTGCGTGGTGCGGGCATCGCGAGATCTCCAGTCTTCAAGAGCACTGAATCATCGCGTGTCGGGACGTGGCGGGCCATGCCTTTTCGGGACCGGCCGCCGTGGGTCGGTGTTCCCCGACGTGCGCCGCCGCGGCCGCCCGCCGGGTGGATCAAAATGCGACGGTGTTCGGAACCGGAGCATCTCGTGGGCCCCGGCGCCGACGGCGGCCAGCGCGAGCAGGCAGGTGACGCCCCCGCTGACCAGGGCGAACGAGCCCGAGGTCAGCTGGGCGACAGCGCCGCCGCGGAGGTTGCCGATCTCCGGCCCGCCGGCGCCGACGATCATCTCGATCGCGGCGGTCCGGCCGCGCAGGTCGTCGGGCACGGCGAGCTGGATCAGGGTGCCGCGGGTGACGACGCTGACCGAGTCGGCGGCTCCGGCGACGGCGAGCAGGGCCAGGCACAACCAGGGCGAGGTGGCCAGCCCGACGGCGCCGAGGCTGAGGCCCCACACGGCGGCGGCGACGATGGTGATCACGCCCGGCCGGCTGCGCCGGGTGAACGAGCCCGAGAAGAGGGAGGCGGCGACCCCGCCGACCGCGATCGCGGTCAGGAACAGCCCGAGGGTGCGCGGGTCACCGTCGAACCTCTCCTCGTTGACCAGCGGGAACAGGCTCACCGGCATGGCCAGGACGGTCGCCGCCAGATCGACGAGGAGCACGCCGCGTACGACCGGCTGGGTGGACGCGAAGCGCAGGCCTTCGAGGACTCCGCCGCCGCTCGTCCTCGTCGCGGGCGCGAGGGCCGGGAGGCCGGCGACCCCGAGGAACCCGGCGGCGAAGGAGGCCGCGTCGACGGCGTACGCGATCTCGAGACCGGCATAGCCGATGATCAGCCCGCCCAGGGCCGGGCCCAGGAGCATCGACCCCTGGAAGCTCAGCCGGTTGAGGGCGAGCCCGGCGGCGACCTGGTCGGTGGTGAGCAGCCGCGGGATCACGCCCATGCCCGCGGGAGCGGCTACCGACCCGGCGGCCGCCATGAGCGCGACCAGCGCGAGGACGGGGCCGAGCGAGGAGGGCGAGGTGCCGAGCCAGAGGGCCTGGGCGACCAGCAGCAGCGCCAGCACGAGCTGGACGACGGTCGTCGCCATCAGGATCGAGCGCCGGTCCACGCGGTCCGCCACGGCGCCGCCCCAGAGACCGATCACGAGCATCGGGACGAGCTGCGCGAGCGCGACGCTGCCGGACCAGAACGGGCTGTGGGTCGCCTCCCAGACCTGGTACATCACCGCGACGACCGAGATCTGCCCACCGAGCCCCGAGACGGCCCGCCCGATGAAGAACCGGCGGAAAGCAGGTGACGTACGCAACGGGGTGATGTCGATCAGCAGGTGGCGCACGAGGACCGACGGTAAAGCCGGTGATGGCCGATCGCCAACGGTTTAGGTGAGCGGCGTATGGCCCACCTAGACTGCAGCCATGCCTCGCGTTGTCGTCGACGTCATGCCCAAGCCCGAGATTCTCGACCCGCAGGGGAAGGCCGTTCTCGGCGCCCTGCCGCGGCTCGGGTTCACCGGGGTCACCGAGGTCCGTCAGGGCAAGCGGTTCGAGCTGGAGATCCCTGAGGTCACCGACGACGCGCTCGCCCAGATCGAGAAGCTGGCCGAGACCTTCCTGGCCAACACGGTGATCGAGAACTTCGTCGTTCGGGTCGAGCAGTGAAGATCGGCGTCATCACCTTCCCGGGCACGCTCGACGACGTCGACGCCCAGCGCGCGGTCCGCGTCGGTGGCAACGAGGCCGTCGCCCTCTGGCACGGCGACCACGACCTGCAGGGCGTCGACGCGGTGATCCTGCCGGGCGGCTTCTCCTACGGTGATTACCTGCGCTGCGGTGCCATCTCCCGCTTCGCCCCGATCATGACCGAGGTCATCGAGGGCGCCCAGAAGGGCCTTCCGGTGCTCGGCATCTGCAACGGCTTCCAGATGCTGGTGGAGTCCCACCTGCTTCCCGGCGGCCTGCTGCGTAACGACCACCTCAAGTTCATCTGCCGCGACCAGAAGCTGCGCATCGAGAACGCCTCCACCGCCTGGACCTCCGCGTTCACCCAGGGCCAGGAGATCGTGGTCCCGCTGAAGAACGGCGAGGGGCAGTACGTCGCCGACGCCGACACCATCAAGCGGCTCGAGGACGAGGGCCGCGTCGTCGCGCGCTACCTCGACGTCAACCCCAACGGCTCGGTCAACGACATCGCCGGCATCACCAACGAGGCCGGCAATGTCGTCGGCCTGATGCCCCACCCCGAGCACGCGGTCGAGACCCTCACCGGCTCCGGCACCGACGGCCTCGGTTTCTTCACCTCGCTGGCCGAGAAGGCCTTCGCCTGACCTCAGGCGTACGAATCGGCCCGGCTCGCGAATCGCGAACCGGGCCGATCGTCGTCTGGGTCTGTTCCTCCGCCTTGCTGGAGGAACGCTCACTCGACCCCGGGAGCGACCCGCCCGGGGACGTACGCACGCGACCCGGAGGGTCGCCGGAGCACGACGCTCAGCGAGGCGATGATCCCGAGCGCGCCGAGGGCGGCCGCGGCGTAGAAGGCCTCCCGCATCCCGGGGACGACCTCGCCGGGGGTGCCGTTGGCGACGTAGACCGAGGCGATCACGGCCAGCCCGATCGAGCCACCGAGCTGCTGCATGGTCTGCACCAGACCCGAGGCCGAGCCGGCGTGGGCGGCGTCGACGCCCTCGAGGCCGAGAGCCGTGGTGGAGGTGAAGACGAGCGAGGCGAAGGCGCCGTTGAGCAGGAACGGGGCCAGCACGGCGCCGGCGTACGTGCTCGACTCCGTCAGCGTGCTCAGCCACAGGAACGACACCGTCAGGCCGGTGGCGCCCAGGACCAGCACCCGCGGCATCCCGATCCGGGCCGCGATGCGCGGCGCGATCCGCGACATCGCGAAGATCATCAGGGTGAGCGGCAGGAACGCCAGTCCCGAGGCGAGCGGTCCCATGCCGAGCACGCCCTGCAGGTAGATCACGGTCAGGTAGAACGTCGCGAACTGGGCTCCGACCAGCCCGACCGCGGCGATGAACGCGGCGACGCGGCGGTGGCTGTTGAAGAGGTGGAGCTGCAGCAGCGGGTGGGCGACCCGGCGCTCGGTGAGCACGAGGGCGACCAGCAGGAGCAGGCCGACGACGATGCCGCCGATGGTGCGCACGGAGGTCCAGCCGTGCTCCGGTGCGCCGATCAGCGACCAGACGATCGCGGCCGCACCGCCGGTGGCGGTCACGGCGCCGACGATGTCGAAGCGCCCCGGTCGCGGGGCGGTCTCGGCGACGAGGCGGCCGACGAGGGCGAGCACGACGAGCCCGATCGGCACGTTGATGAACAGGGTCCAGCGCCACGACGCGATGTCGGTCAGGATCCCGCCGAGGATCAGGCCGATCGAGGCACCGCTGGAGGAGACGGCCGCGAAGAGGGCGATCGCCCGGGCGCGGCCGGCCTCATCCTTCGCCGACGTGGTCAGCAGCGCGAGCACCTGGGGTGCGGCGATCGCGGCACCGAAGCCCTGCAGCGCGCGGGCGATGACGAGCAGGTCGTCGGTCGGCGCGAGCCCGCCGGCCAGTGAGAAGAGGGTGAAGACGGAGAGACCGGCGACGAACGTACGCCGCCTGCCGAAGACGTCGCCGAGCCGGCCGCCGAGCAGCAGCAGGCCGCCGAAGGCGAGGGTGTAGCCGTTGAGCACCCAGGTGAGTGCCGCCGGGGTGAACTCGAGGTCGTCGGCGATCCGGGGGAGTGCGACGTTCACGACCGCCGAGTCGAGGACGATCATCAGCTGGGCGACCAGGACCAGGGCGATCCCGGCGCCGGCGGCCTTGGCGGCCGCGGGTGGCTTGGGTGGTGCCACGGTGGATGTCATTCAAGAGCTCCTGTTGGAGACGGAAAGAGAGTACAGTGAAGCGGAGGAAGTCTCCGCTTGTATGGAACACTACCGGAGTGTGTCTCCGGTTAGCAACGCCTTTTCGATCGGGCGCCGTGTCGTGCCGGCGGTGACTGCTGTTAACGTGAGGCCCCCGCAGAGTGGCGGGAGCCACGGAGGAGGTCTGGATGAGAGCCGACGCGAAGCGCAACCGCGAGCGGCTGATCGAGGTCGCCCATGCGGTGTTCAAGGAGCGCGGCCTCGACGCACCTCTGGACGAGGTGGCTCGGCGCGCGGGTGTCGGTCCTGGCACCCTCTACCGCCACTTCCCCACGCGCGAGGCGCTCCACGAGGCGATCATGGCGACCTGGATCGAGGAGGTCTCCGCCCATGTCGAGAAGGCGATGGCGACCGAGGGTGGCTGCCGGGAGAAGCTGCTCGCCTGGTTCGAGGAGTACGTCTCGCTGCTGACCCGTCACCAGGGTGCCGCCGCCAAGATCACGGCCTCCTTGGGCTGCCAGGACTCCCCGCTGCGCACCAAGTGCCAGACCTACGCCGACGCCAACGAAAGTGTCCTGACGGAGATGGCCGACCAGGGCGTGCTGCGCGACGGTGTCGACAACCTCGACGTGTGCCGTCTCCTCGGCGGCGTCGCGACCATGGCCGACCAGTCCTCGCTCGAACCCAAGGACGTACGTCCCATGCTCGACGTCATCGCGAACGGCGTCCTCAAATCCTGACCCCATCTGGGGCAGACTGGACATATGTCCTTCACCTCGCCGGTAAGCGGCCCGCAGAGCCCGCTGAAGCTGGAGTTTCCTCAGTCGCTCGCGACCTATGACGACTACGCCGCCGCCCAGAAGACGGTCGACTTCCTCTCCGACAAGGAGTTCCCGGTCGAGAACTGCATGATCGTCGGCACCGAGCTGAAGCAGATCGAGCGGATCACCGGCCGCCTCACCTGGAGCAAGGTCGCCTTGGCGGGCGTCCTGTCCGGTGCCTGGCTCGGTGTCTTCGTCGGCCTGATCATGTCCCTCTTCGGCAACGAGAACTTCCTCTTCATCCTGCTCTCGACGGTGCTGCTGGGTGTCGTCTTCGGCCTCATCTGGTCGCTGATCGGCTACGCCGCCACCCGCGGCACCCGCGACTTCTCGAGCGTCAAGGTGATCGTGCCGACCAAGTACGAGGTGCTGGTCGAGCACAAGGTCGCCGCCCGCGCCCGCGAGCTCCTCGCCGACCTGCCGGGCGCCCTCCCCAACCCCTTCTCCTGAGCGCTCACCGCCGCGCCTGTCTCAGATGATGAGACAGGCGCGGCGTTCGCGTGTAGTCACGCGTCTTCCGGGGAAGAACTCCGATGGAGAGGGAGGCCCCGATGTCATCTCAGATCAACGTACGTCCCGACGATCTCGTCAGGCTCGCCGACCGCTGCATCGACTGGGCGATGGACCTGACCGCTGCGACCACGGACAACGCCGGCGCGCTCGAGGTCGCCTCGCGCGACGCCGGCAACACCGCGGGCGGCTACGCCACCACGGCTGCCCACGGGCCGCTGGTCGAGGCCGCGTCCAGCGCGCTCGAGTCGTTCGCCGCGGTCTTCGAGGCCGACGCCGACGCCCTCATGCTGTGTGCGTTCGACATCTCCGCGACCGACGAGGAGGTCGCCCGAGCGGCCCGGTCCAGCAACTCGCTGCCCCCTGGGCCGACGCCGCGACCGCCGGAGCCGACCCCGGGTCCGCCGCCGCCTTCGCCCACGCCGAGCCCGTCCCCGGGCCCCACCCCGACCCCGCGCTGAGGAGCCCCGAGATGTCCGAAGGCACCTGGAAGCTGTGGGACGACGCGGCGTCGATCGACGACGCGTCGCGAGGCTGGACCTCGATCGCGAAGGCGCTCGACGGCGTCACCGAGTCGTTCATCAGCCGCTCCAAGGACGTGGTCGCCGACTGGGAGGGCCAGACGGCCGAGTCCTACGAGGGGCACCGCAAGACGCTCCTGACCGACCTCGACAAGGCGCGGGACCTCGCCGACAAGGCGTCCGCGGCGACGGCCCGGATCGCCGGCACCGTACGCATCGCCCAAGGTCACCTCGACCAGTCCTGGGCCACCGTGGCCCACGTCCCGCACCAGGGCAGCCCCTCGGGCGACATCCGGTTCGAGCCCGAGACCCCCGCGGACAGCAAGCTCGTCACCGACGCCATCGCGCGAGCCTCCGAGATCCGGTCCGGCCTCGACCGCGACCTCGACGCCGACCGGCAGGTGCTGGTCGACACGACCGCTGCCTGGCAGGGGCTGTCGAGGAGCATGGCGGCGATCGCCGAGTCCGGGCAGGACCCGTTCCACCTCCCCGCCGACGTCGACTCGGTCGGCATGATCAACGTCGACGGAAAGACCTACATCAACACCGGCAGCGGCGACGACGTGGTCACGGTCGGGATCAACCCGTTGACCGGGAAGCAGGTCGTCACCGTCAACGGTCAGATGTACGAGGTGCCTCCCGGCAACGAGATCGTCATCCGCGCCGGCGAGGGCAACGACGAGATCAACGTCCCGCAGGGCACCAACGTCAACCTCTCCCTGCTCGGCGGCAGAGGTGACGACCGGCTCAACGGCGGCAGCGGCAGCGACCGCATCCTCGGCGGCCAGGGCCGCGACCACATCTTCGCCGGCGACGGCGACGACCGGATCTCGGGTGGCACGGATCGCGACTACATCGACGCCCAGGGCGGCAACGACCTCGCCACCGGAGCGGGCGGCGACGACACCGTCTACGGCATGGCCGGCAACGACCGGATCAGCGGCGGCCGCGGCCAGGACTACCTCGAAGGTGCCGACGGCGACGACCTGCTCGTCGGCGGTGACGGCAACGACATCGCCTCCGGTGGTGACGACAACGACCGGATCCACGGCGGCGCCGGTGACGACGTGAGCTACGCCGGGCGGGGGACCGACACCACCTACGGTGGCTCGGGTGACGACAAGGCCCACAGCGAGTCCGGCGATACCGACGAAGACGTCGAGCAGCACGTGACGGTCCAGATCACCGAGGTCCCGGAGTGGATCAAGATCGAGGGTTCACCCGAGTTCGTCGCTCGGACCCGTGCCGACCTCGAGATGCTGGCCGCATCCCCGACAGGGCAGCAGATGCTGGCTGCGCTGGACCGGAGGCACGACGACTCGGGTGTGTTCGGGATCGGGCAGGAGAACCTGACCATCCGCGAGTACGTCGGTGACACCCCGAACAGCTCGGCGTCCGACGGGCCGATGGGCGGCAACGAGATCGAGTACATGCCGGACATCGACACGATGAACACCGGCAACCGGTATCCCCAGACGCCTGTCGACGGCCCGCCGGTCGGGGTGCTCTACCACGAGATGGCGCACGTCTACGACTACATGCACGACACGCTCGAGCCCGGCGAGTATCACGGTGACGACCCCGAGAACCAGGGGACGAACAACCGTGAGCGCGAGGCTGCCGGCCTACCTGTCGACCACGACAACGACCCGAGCACGCCGGAGCAGATCGATCCCGACCATCCCTACGTCTACACCGAGAACGGGCTCCGCGACGAGATGGGAGCGCCGCACCGTGATCACTACTAGGTCGATGATGCTCGCATCGCTGCTGACGGCGGGAGGTCTGGTGATGAGCGGCTGCGCGAAGGTTCCGGAGGGGGAGCGGGAGATCGAGGGCGTCCAGTTCGAGTCCCGGATCGCCACGGCCGGCGATGCGCTCGAGGTCAGCTATCGGGTGATCAACGGCGCGAAGACCGACGTCTACGTGGTCGACGCGGTGCCGACGTACGCCAACGGGGCGCTGCAGCCGCCATCGGCGGACACCGTCTACGTCCTGGGCAGCGGCGGCAGCCGGGCGGAGGTGAGCAAGCGGGTCTTCGCGCTGCCGGACGACAAGACGTTCGCCCAGATGCCGGCGGTCGGTTGGGCCAAGCTCGCGGCGGGTGAGGAGCTGGAGCGAGACGTACGCGTGCCGCTCCCGCTCGAGGAGAATCGCCCGTTCACCGACGACTCCGTCGAGGAGCTCCCGGACCCGGTCGAGGAGGTCATCTTCTGCGTCGGTGTCCTCGACCTCCGCGATCTCTACCCCGACGGCGTGCCCGCCGAGGTCACCGGGCTCGCCCACTCCGACTCGGCCGCCGAGGCCCAGCAGATCTTCTGCTCCGATCCGGCGCCCCTGGACTGATGACGCGCGTCGGCGCACTCGTGGTGGCGCTGCTGATGTCACTCAGCGGGTGCGCCGAGGACTCGCCCTACGGCGAGTTCGGTCCGTCGGGCTCGTCTCCCGCGCCGGAGGCGACGTTCGATGCCGAGGTGGCAGTCGGCGACACCGAGGTCCGGGTGATCTACCGGTTCGTCAATGACGGTGCTGCGCCCCTGCTCCTCATCAACCGGCCCGCGGTCCCGGCGGGGGCGGGCGTCCGCTATCGGGAGGATGCGGCGTACGTCACCGAGGACGCCGGGGGTGGGGCACTGCTGTCGCAGGCGATCTTCGGCTTCCCGGACACCGACCAGACCTGGGCGTCGATCCCGAGGGTCGGGGTCACGGAGGTGGCGCCGGGCCAGGCGGTCGAGGTCGATGTGCGGTCGGCGTTGCCGTTGACCTGGTTCCATCCGTTCGGGACCGACCTCGGAACAGGGCCGATGTCGATCCCGAACGACGTCGACGAGGTCCGGTTCTGTCTCGGCGTGGTCTCGGCACCCTTTCCCGAGTCGATGACGCCGCGGACCGAGGAGGGCCAGACCCGGACCGTCGGCCACGCCGGCGCCGCCCAGCACCTGTTCTGTTCGGAGCCCGAGGAGCTGCGAAGCTGAGCGGTCAGCGGCCGTGGGCCAGGTCGTACCAGGTCACCTCGGTGGCCATGCCGGTCGCGCTGCGGCCGAGACGCTTCTGGTAGGCGACGAGGGCGACCTGGGTGTTCCAGTCGAGGACGCCGGTGATCTTCGGACGCTCGGGCTCGGAGGTGGCACTGAGCGCGCGCTGGAGGTCGCGGACGCTCTCGCCGGAGGAGCCGCGCTTCAGGAGCGGGCGGCTGTTCGCCGCCCACAGCGTCTTCCAAGCGCCCTGGGTCCAGGTCTTGCGCACCGTCAGCCCGTGGGAGCGCTGCCAGGCGTTGACCGAGCGCACCAGCCCCGCGTCGTACGTCCCGTCGATCGGGCCGCCGAAGCTCCCGCGCTCGCGGAGCATGCACTCGAGCGCCTTGGTGTAGATCGGCGAGGGGGTGTAGGAGCTGGTGCGCGGCCTCAGGGCGGGATACGAGGTGAAGCTGACCGGGACGCCACCGCAGTGGGTCACCGGCCGCGCGTAGGAGCCTCGGCCGAGGTCGACGAAGTTGGAGTCGATCTCGATGGTGGTGCCGCCGTGGGTCTCCTTGTGCGGGCCGCGGTACTGCTTGACGCGGCGGTGCGGGCTCCACGGCTTCTCGGGGATGTAGCGGGTCGAGGTGCCGGCGCGGCCGTCCCAGTCGGCGATCCACAGGTCGGCCGGGTAGACGAAGCCGCGCGGCTGGGCGTGCCAGACGGCCTGCATCGCCTTGATGCCGGACGACGCGCTCGAGTACAGCCCCGGGCGGTAGCCCAGCTTCTTGATCCGGTAGCTCCAGGCCGAGACGAACCACATCGCCGACTCACGGCAGCGCTTGTTGCCGATGTCGAAGCCCTCGAGGTCGTAGAACATCGTGCTGCCGGCGGCGATGCCGTAGCGCTTGGCGGCGTTCACGGTCGCGTCGGCCTGGTTGACGCCCTGGCGCTTGGCGGTGGCGTACTGGTCGGTCGAGCGGGCGCTGATCCGTGGGTCGTCGCGGTAGCGCGGGAAGTGCGGGTTGCAGGAGGCCTGCGGGCCGAGCGTGATCGGCAGGAGCCGCCACCCGCGGGCCTGCTGAGTGCGCACCCAGGTCGCGCTGAGGTTGGTCTGGGTGCGGCAGCCGCGGGAGTTGCCGGCGATGTAGATGCCGACCGCGCCGAAGTTGGAGTGCTTCCACCAGCGGTCCATCGCCGCCTGCGACGGCGCCTGGCACTGGTCGAAGCCGTAGCCGGTGAAGTTGCCCGGCGTGACCGGGTTCGCGGCGGCCGCGGGGCTGGGTGTTGCCAGCCCCGCGACGCCGACGACACCGGAGATCAGGCTCGCGCCGAGTGCCCGTCTGACGTACTTGAACCTGGTGAAGTCCCCCATATTTCGTCACGGTAGTCACAACCGTCACTTAGTTACCAGTGGACTCGCCCGGCGTGGGTCAGGAGTACGCCAGCAGCGTCTCGTCGATCTTCTCCCAGGCCGCGCGCAGCTCCGCCAGGTCCTCGGGCCGCTTCCGGGCCAGGTCGGCCTGCTCGCGTACGTCCTGGCTCAGGTCGTAGAGGTGGTCGGTGCCGTCGAGCTGCAGGTACTTCAGCGAGCCACGGCGCAGGGCCCGCTGTCCGCGCATGCGCCAGAAGAGGTCCTGGGTCTCGCGCGGCCGGCCGCCGAAGAGGTGCGGGACCAGGCTGGTGCCGTCCAGCGGGTAGTCCTCCGCCGGCGTCGCGCCGGCGAGCTCCAGGAAGGTCGCGGTCCAGTCGGTCGTGACCGCGGGCTCGTCGCTGACCTGGCGGCCGGGCAGGGTGCCGGGCCAGCTCAGGATGGTCGGCACCCGGATGCCGCCCTCGTTGAGGCCCGACTTGGCTCCGGTGAACGGCCACACGTTGGAGAACCGCTCGCCGCCGTTGTCGCTGGCGAAGAAGACCACGGTGTCGCGGAGCTGGCCGGTGCGCTCGAGGGCCCTGATGACCTGGCCGATCGACTGGTCGAGGTCCTCGACCATCGTCTTGTACGTCGCCAGCGAGCCGCCGTCGTTGTGGAAGAGGACGCCCTTCTCGCCGTCCTCGATCCGGGCGGTCAGCTCATCGCTCACGGCCTTGTCCTCGGGGCCCTCCCAGGGCCAGTGCGGGGTGGTGAAGTTGAGGTTCAGCAGCCACGGGGCGTCGTGGTCGCGCTCGATGAAGCTGACGGCCTTCTCGGTGACGATCTCGGTGTAGTAGCGAAGGTCCTCGACCTCCACCTCGTCCTCGTAGAGGTCGTGGTCGCCGTTGTGGTTGATCTTCGAGAAGTAGTCGAGGCCACCGGAGAAGTTGCCGAAGAACTCGTCCCAGCCGACCCGGGTCGGGCTGTACCAGGGCAGGTAGCCGCAGTGCCACTTGCCGAAGAGCGCGGTCGCGTAGCCCTGCTCCTTCAGCAGCGAGGCGAGCGTCGGGTGGTCGAGCGGGATGCCGTGGAGCTCGTTCGGCGACGAGATCGGTTCCGGGAGCCCGCCGGCCAGGCGGCCGGGGTAGCGCCCGGTGTAGAGGCCGAAGCGGGTGGGGGAGCAGACCGAGGAGGCGGAGTACGCATCGGTGAACCGCACGCCCGAGGCCGCGAGCCGGTCCAGGTGGGGCGTCTCGATGTCCGGGGAGCCATAGGCGGACAGGTCGGCCCAGCCGAGGTCGTCGCCCAGGATGACCAGGAGGTTGGGCTTGCGCTTGGGACGGGTGACCTTGCGGGCCTTGAACGGCGCCTCGGTGGCTGCGTTGGCGGGAGTGGCGAGGCCGGTGGCGGCGACCGCGCCGGCCCCGGTGGCGAGGAGGCTGCGTCGGCTGAACGTGCTGGGGGAGGACACCGGATGGCCTTTCTTTAGTGAATAACTACGGATAGAAGACTAGGTGGTGGTCCAACCGGTGGGCGGGGGTCTCGGGTCGCGGACGCCACGGGACATTGGTCCCGTGGCATATGGGCCCTAACCAAAGCCGCGCGACGGCGTTACCTTGGTAAAGGAACGGATCGCCAAGGGGGTGGGGACCTGTGCAGCAGCGACGTGATCGGGTGACGCCGGTCCTCTTCGCGATCACGGTCATGCTCGCGCTGACGGTCGCCGGGATCATCCATGTCGCCCACGGTGGCGAGGTGATCGGACCCTTCGCGGTCGCCGACCAGGTCAGCTCGACCACCAAGCAGGCCAACACCCCCTACGTCTGCTGGGACGGCAACGGCTCGGGCTCGCTGACCCGGTGCCCGGACCCGCGCGGCGAGGACGGCATGAAGTGGGTCTTCCCCGGCTACCAGGAGGCGGCCCGGAGCGGCGACTGTGCCCACGGTGAGACCGGCCCGCGCGATCTCTTCGTGGAGTGCTCGATGTCCTGGCGCGACACCCCGGTCTACCTCCACTACGCCTACTGGGACGAGTGGCGGACCGGCCAGAAGAAGTACGCCGCCATCGGGTCGACCCCGATGATCGAGCAGCGCCCCGACGGCGCGATGTCGCTCTACTGGCGCCCGCGCCGGTTGCCCACCCCGCACGGCGAGGCCTCCTGGGTCACCGCCGAGATGGTGGAGGGTCACGGCTGGAGCGTCGCCGCCTACGCCGGCGACGGTGAGGTGGCCCGGGCCGCGCTCGACGAGTTCGGTGAGATCCGCGACCTGCGGGAGTGGCGCGGGCTGCCCCGCTGACGACCGGTGACGAGTCGGGGGATTGGGCACTTCTGACGTAGATTTCTGCCCGTGACCGAGACTTCGTCCGCTGCCGTTGCGTCCGATCTTCCGCTCCTGGACACCGTGCACCACGCTGCCGGTGACCCTGACCGAGACCAGCCCTGGGCCGAGCTCGGCCTGAAGGAGGACGAGTACGCCGAGATCCGCCGCATCCTCGGGCGCCGCCCGACCGGTGCCGAGCTGGCGATGTACTCGGTGATGTGGTCGGAGCACTGCTCCTACAAGTCCTCCAAGGTGCACCTGAAGCAGTTCGGCGAGATCCCGCAGGAGACCCCGGCCGGCAAGATGCTGGCCGGCATCGGCGAGAACGCGGGCGTGCTCGACGTCGGGCAGGGCTACGCGGTCACGTTCAAGGTCGAGTCGCACAACCACCCCTCCTACGTCGAGCCCCACCAGGGCGCCGCGACCGGCGTCGGCGGCATCGTCCGCGACATCCTCGCGATGGGCGCGCGGCCGGTTGCCGTGATGGACCCGCTCCGCTTCGGCCCGCTCTCGGAGCCGGACACCCACCGGGTGCTGCCCGGGATCGTCTCCGGGGTCGGCCACTACGGCAACTGCCTCGGTCTGCCCAACATCGGTGGTGAGGCCGTCTTCGACGCCTCCTACCTCGGCAACCCGCTGGTCAACGCGCTCTGTGTCGGCGTACTGCGCCACGAGGACCTCCACCTCGCCAAGGCGTCCGGCGCCGGCAACCTGGTGATCATGTACGGCGCGCGCACCGGTGGCGACGGCATCGGCGGCGCCTCCATCCTGGCGTCGGTCGAGTTCGACGAGGACGGTCCGGCCAAGCGCCCGAGCGTCCAGGTCGGCGACCCGTTCATGGAGAAGCTGCTGATCGAGTGCACCCTCGAGCTCTTCGCCGCCGGCATCGTGCGCGGCATCCAGGACTTCGGCGCGGCCGGCATCTCGTGTGCCACCTCGGAGCTCGCCGCTGCCGGTGACGGCGGCATGCACGTCGAGCTGACCAAGGTCCCGCTGCGTGACTCGACGCTCGCGCCGGAGGAGATCCTGATGAGCGAGTCCCAGGAGCGGATGATGGCCGTCATCGCGCCCGAGGACGAGGCCACCTTCATGGCCATCTGCGACAAGTGGGACGTCGAAGCGGCCACGATCGGCACCGTCACCGGCGAGGGCCGGCTCCGCGTCGACTGGCACGGCGAGCCGATCGTCGATGTCGACCCGCGCACCGTCGCCCACGACGGCCCGGTCTACGAGCGCCCCTACGCCCGTCCGTCGTGGCAGGACGCCCTGCAGGCCGACGTGGCCGAGAAGCTCCCGCGCGCGGCCTCGGCCGACGAGCTCCGCTCGACCATCCTGACGCTGGTCGCCTCCGAGAACCTGTGCGACAAGTCCTGGATCACCGAGCAGTACGACCGCTACGTGCGCGGCAACACCGTCCTCTCCCAGCCCGCCGACGGCGGCATGATCCGCGTCGACGAGTCGACCAACCTCGGTGTCGCGCTCGCGACGGACGCCAACGGCCGCTTCGCCAAGCTGGACCCCTACGCCGGTGCCCAGCTCGCGCTCTCCGAGTCCTACCGCAACGTCGCCTCCGTCGGCGCCAAGCCGCTGGCCATCTCCGACTGCCTCAACTTCGGCTCCCCGGAGGACCCCGACGTGATGTGGCAGTTCGCCGAGGCCACCCGGGGCCTGAAGGACGCCTGCCTCGAGCTCGGCATCCCGGTCACCGGCGGCAACGTCTCCCTCTACAACCAGACCGGCGACGTCGCCATCCACCCCACGCCGGTGGTCGCGACGCTCGGTGTGATCGAGGACGTCACCACGCGTACGCCTTCGGACTTCCAGGCGGCCGACGAGGTCGTCGTCCTGCTCGGCGAGACCCACGAGGAGCTCTCCGGCTCGGAGTGGGCCCACGTCGTCCACGGCCACCTCGGCGGGCTGCCGCCGAAGGTGAACCTCGGTGCCGAGAAGGCGCTCGCCGAGCTGCTGCTCGAGGCACGCTTCGTGACCTCCGCCCACGACCTCTCCGACGGTGGCCTGATGCAGGCGCTCGCCGAGCCGGCGATGTCCTCGGGGATCGGCGTCTCGGTCACGCTGGCCGGCGACCCGTTCGTCGCGCTCTTCTCGGAGTCGGTCGCCCGCGCGATCGTCACCGTGAAGGCTGACGACGTCGAGCGGCTCACCTCGCTGGCCGAGCGCCACGGGGTCGCCGCGACGAAGCTCGGGGTGACCGGTGGCGCTGCCTACTCGATCGCCTATGACGGCGGCGCCGTCGAGATCCCGCTCGAGGAGCTCACCGGCGTCTGGCGCTCGACGCTGCGCGACGCGCTGGCCTGACGGTCCGCGCGGTCCGCGCGGTCCGCGCGCCGGCGCGGCTTGCGGTGGATGATCCACTCGGCGATCAGCAGGTTCACGACCCAGCTGACCCAGGCCGAGGCCGCGGCCGCGCTCGCGAGGGTGGGGTCCTCGGTACCGATGTCGGCGCCGGTCATGACCTCGGGCACGAAGATCATGAGCAGCACCATGCCCCAGAACCGGTTGGCGACGATCGAGAACGCCATCGCATAGCTGCGGTACATCCACTCGCGGTGGTCCTTGAAGCGCCGCTGCCGGGCGGCGCGGTAGCCCTGCACGGTGAACAGCAGGAACAGCACGGCCAAGAAGGTGTTGCCGACCTGCTGCGACGGCCCGGCGGCGGGGAACTGGCTGGTGACCAGCGCCGCCACGCCGGTCGGGATCGCGGTGGCGACGTAGGTGCGCCCGGTCCAGCGATGCACCTTCGGGTGGTTGGTGCGCAGCCACGGCCACAGCTGGAGTACGCCGCAGCAGAGCATCACCGAGCCGAAGAAGATGTGCGTCACCAGCGCCGGGTAGAAGGCCGGCCCGCGGTCGGTGTCGACGAGCGACTGCGACGGGTCCAGGCCGACGTACCGCGGCAGGGCCGTCACCAGGAAGATCACCGTCACCGCGGCCAGCGGGAAGACCCACCACTGGCGTGCCAGGGGTCTTGTCGAAGTGCTCATGAGCCGTCCGATCTAATAGCGTATGATGTTAACTGTTTACAGGGTACGCAGTTAGAGAGGGTGGTCAACCCGTTTCTGGAAGAAGCAGTGCATGATGGACGCGATGAGCTCCGAACTGATCCCTCGTCTCTGGGGCAAGCCTCCGGTCGGCCGGCGTGGCCCGAAGCCGGCGCTGAGCGTCGCCCAGATCGTCGAGGCCGCCTACGTCATCGCTGATGAGCAGGGCCTTGCCGCCGTCTCGATGGCCAGGGTCGCCGAAGCGGTCGGCTGCTCGCCGATGGCGCTGTATCGGCACGTGAAGAACAAGGACGAGCTGCTCATCCTGCTCGCCGACCGCCTCAGTGCCGAGCTGCCGGAGCCGTCGCGGGACCTGGGGTGGCGCGAGGGTCTGGCGGCCTGGATGCGTGCGCAGGTCGATCTGGCGCTGAGCAAGCCGTGGTTCCTGGACCTGCCGCTCGGGGCCGCGCTGCCCGGGCCGAACCGGCTCGCCTGGCTCGACCTGGGGTTCTACTACCTGCGCGAGGTGGCGCTGCCCGCGGAGGAGAAGCTGGCGATCCTGGGCATCATCGCGCAGTACGGCCTGGGCGAGGCGAGGATCGAGGTCGAGGCCGCTCGGCTGACGGAGAACCCCTATGCGACGTTCGAGCAGATGCTCGTGACGTACGCGGACCCGGAGCGGTTCCCGAACCTGATGGCGTCGATGGCCACCTGGCAGCCCGCCGGGCCCGACGAGGAATCCGACTCCGACGACCCGTCCGCGTTCGGGCAGAGCCTGCTGATGGCCGGGATCGCGGCCCACATCGAGCGCCATCTCGAGCGCAGCGTTCCCAAGTAAAGGTCGATACCCTGGCGGGGATGTTCCCCCACCTGCATCGCCCCGTGTCCTACGTCCTCGCCCTCGTGCTCGCTGCCGGAGCGCTGCTCCTCGGCGCCGCTCCCGCGTCCGCGGGGGAGGGCGGCACCATCAAGCGGCTGGCGAACTCCGCGCGCGCCGACGCAGGTCTGGACCCGCTCGCGCGCGACTCCGCGCTCGACGGGCTGGCCCGGAAGTGGGCCTACAAGATCGCCGCTGATCGGGCGCTCTCGCACAACCCCGACCTCGCCGAGCAGGTGCCGGAGGGGTGGCAGGGGGTCGGGGAGAACGTCGCCATGGGCTACCCGACCGGCGCGGCGATGCACCGGGGCTGGATGGGCTCCGACGGTCACCGGGCCAACATCCTGGGCGACTACACCCACATCGGGATCGCCTTCGTGAAGGTCGACGGCACCAGCTGGGGCGTCCAGGTCTTCGCGAAGTACCCGCCGGGTGTGCGGCCGACCGCGAAGCCGGAGGCCACCGCCGCGCCGGCACCGACCACTCCGACGAAGACCAAGGCCCCGACTCCGCGGCAGACCGCGAAGCCCAAGAAGTCGGCGACGAGCTCGCCGACCCCGTCGCGTACGCCCTCCGCCTCCGTCTCCGCATCGCCGTCGACGTCGCCCTCGGCGTCGGCCTCCGAGTCGGAGTCTGCCTCGGCTCCGCCGGGGGGCGACTCCGAGACCGCAGGCCCGGTGACCTTCACCGGCGCCTCGGACTCGCCGAGCCCGGCCTCGAGCGGGCTGTTCGGGATCGGCTACGTCGAGATGGCGGTCGCCGTGCTCGGGCTGTCCGGTCTCGGGCTGCTCATCGCCTTCCTGCTGGCCTCGCGCCGCCGCCGTGAGCAGCGTCGACGCGCGATGCTGGCTGAGCAGGCCCAGCTCGCGAGAACCCGCCCGGCACGGCCGTTCCCGCCGCAGGCATTCCCGCCGCGGCCGTACCCGCCCCAGCCGTATTCGCCCCAGACGTACCCGCTGCAGCCGTACCCAGGCGCCCCAGGTGGTCGCCACCAGCGCTGAGGGTCGAGGCGGCCAAGCTCGCCGAGTCGGCTCGTCATGACGCGCCGACTCGGCGTGGGTCGTGTCAGTTCGCGCCGACTCGGTCGGTTGTCATGTCAGCTCGCGCCGACTCGGTGGACGGGCCGGTGGCGGAGCGAGCCGACGGCGTACGCCGGAAGACGAGGAACGCGACGACCCCCGAGATCGCCATCATCGTGACCGGCAGCCAGAACGCGACCTGCAGGGCCTCGGCGGCCAGCGGCGCGACGGCTGCTCGCTCGGTGGGGGAGAGGGCGCTGAGCGCCCCGACGCCATCGCTGCCCAGCCCGGGCAGGCGGGCGGAGAGCGCGGCGGCCAGGAGCACCGAGACGCCGGCGGTGCACAGCGCGGTGGCGACCTGGTTCATCACGTTGATCATCGTCGAGCCGGCCGGGATGGCGCTGTCCTCGAGGTAGCGGGTGGCGATGGTCATCGTCGGCAGCATCACGAACCCGGCGCCGGCGGTCGCGACTGCATGGGTGGCGGCCAGGGTCGCCATCGGTGCGTCGGCGCTGAGCTGGAGCGCCAGGGCACCGAAGCCCAGCGTGGAGACGATGATGCCCGAGCCGATCACCGGCAGGGGCGGGAAGCGGTCGATGAGGCGGCCGGAGATCTGGATCATGATCCCGGCCGCGATGCCGGCCGGAGCCATCAGCAGTCCCGCCGTGGTGGCGGACTCGCCGCGTACGACCTGCCAGTAGAGCGGCACCAAGATCATCGAGCCGAAGTAGCCGCCGGCGAAGCAGACCAGCAGCGCGGCGCTGCCGCCGGTCAGGCGCCGGCCGAGGAGCCGGATGTCCAGCAGAGGAGCCGCGGCGCGGAGCGCGTGCCGGACGAAGAGCGCCACGAGGACGATTCCGGCCCCGATCGGGACCAGCACCTGTGCGTCGAGCAGGGTGCCCTCGGCGAACGAGGTGCCCAGCACGAGGAGTGCCATCGCGGGAGGGAGCAGGAGCAGGCCGCGTACGTCCAGACGGGCGCTCGGACCGCGCTCCAGGCGCGGAAGGTTGCGCATCCCGAGGACGAGACCGAGCAGGCCGAGCGGCAGGTTGATCAGGAACATCCAACGCCACGACATCGTGTCCAGCAGCCAGCCGCCGAGCACCGGTCCGAAGACGGGGCCGACCAGCACCGGCAGGCCCATCAGGGCCATCAGACGGCCACGCTCCTCGGGCGGCGCCGAGCGCAGCGTCAGGGTCATCGCGGCCGGCATCACGAAGCCGCCGCCGAGCCCCTGCAGCACCCGGAACGCGATCAGCGACTCGACGTTCCACGAGGCCGCGACCAGGCCGGAGCCGATGGTGAACACGCCGATCGCGGTCAGGAAGACCTGGCGGGCGCCGAACCGGCTGATCGCCCACGCGGCGGCCGGGATGACCGTTGCCAGGGCGAGCGTGTAGCCGGTGGCGACCCATTGGATCACGGGCAGCGAAGCGCCCGTCTCCTGGGAGAGACGGGCGATCGCGACCGCGACGATCGTGATGTCGATCGGGATCATCACCGTTCCGGCGATGACGGTGAGCACGATCGTGGTCGGACTGGGCTGTCGAGTCATGCGTTCAGCCTGCAAGTTCAAGTTGACTTGAGGTCAAGGGAAAGGGGGTAGTCCGGTAGCGAACTGTCTATTACTGGCGAGTATTTGCGCAGTTCGCTACCGGACTATCCCGGCGGTTCAGCTCGACCTCTCCATGGTCCGTACGCCGACGAGCACCCCGAACACCGCGACCGCTGCCGCCGCGACGAAGCCGCCGATGACGACATCGGCCGGGAACTGACCGGCGAAGAGCGCCCGCTCCGCCTCCACGACGTACGTCATCGGGTTGATGTCGCTGAGGAAGCGGAGCCAGCCGGGGGCGCCGTCGAGGGGGAGGAGGACGCCGGAGAGCAGCAGCAGCGGGAAGATCAGCATCTGCTGGACCGTCCAGAAGACCCAGTCCTGCTCCTTCGCCGCGGTGGCCAGGGCGAAGCTGAGCGCACCCAGGCCGATCGCGAAGAGCGAGACGATGACGGCTCCGACCAGGACCCCGCCGAGATGGAGGTCGAAGCTGAACGGGGTCACGACGGCGAGGATGACGGCGGTCTGGACCAGCACCGGCACGACCTCCTTCAGGGCTCGTCCGACCAGCAGGGACGGCCGCGACAGGGGCGAGACCAGCAGCCGCTCGTGGGAGCCGGAGCGGATCTCCGCGGTCAGGTCCGCACCGGTCATCGAGGCGCCCATCAGCGCGGTCATGACGACGATGCCCGGCACGAACCACTGCAGCGCGCTGCCGCTCTGGACGTCGGGCAGGAGCGGCGCGAAGAGGCCCAGGAAGACCAGCGGCTGCATCATCGCGAAGAGCATCGAGGCGGGCTGGCGAAGCTTGGGCGTGAGCTCGCGGAGCAGCACGGTCCAGGTGTCGGTCAGGAACCCGGTCGGGTTGCTCGGCACCCGGTCGGTGTGCCGGACCTGTGCGGTCGGGACGGTGAGGGTGGTCATGCTGCTGCTCCTTCGGTCTGGGTGGTGGTGGACTGGGAGGTGGACTGGGCCGACTCGCGCAGGCTGCGGCCGGTCAGGTCGAGGAAGACGTCGTCGAGGGTGGGAGTGCGGACCTCCATCCGGATCGCGGGAGTGCCGTGGGCGGCCAGGTCGATCGCCATCGCCGGCGCGCTGTCGGCACCGCGCGGGGTGCGGATCGAGACCTGCGTCCCCTCGCGCTCGATGAGGGTCGGACCGGACAGCGCCGACTCGGCGCGGGATGCGGCGGCGGTGGCGTCGGCCTCGGTGCCGAAGCCGAGGAGGACCAGGTCGCCGAGCCGCTCCTTGAGCCGGGTCGCGGTGTCGTCGGCGATCACCACCCCGTGGTCGACGACGATCACGCGCCCGGCGAGAGCGTCGGCCTCCTCGAGGTAGTGGGTGGTGAGCACGATCGTGGTGCCGTCCTGGTGGAGCCGGTGGATCTGCTCCTGCAGATTGGCGCGGTTCTGCGGGTCGAGGCCGGTCGAGGGCTCGTCGAGGAACAGGACCTCGGGGTGGTTGAGCAGCCCGATCGCGATGTCGAGCCGTCTCCGCTGGCCTCCGCTGAGCGTCTGGACCGGGCGGTCGGCGTACTCCTGGAGGTCGAAGGCCACGAGCAGCTCCTCGATGCGCGCCTTGGCCGCGGTGCGCGGGATGCCGTGGGCGCGGGCCTGGGACATCAGCTCGTCGCGGCCGCGCTGCACGAAGGCCGCGGCATTGCCCTGGCCGACGTAGCCGATCGAGCGCCGGACGGCCGCCCGTGAGCGTACGACGTCATGGCCGGCGACCTCGGCGGTGCCGGAGGTGGGCGGGATGAGGGTGGTCAGCATCCGCAAGGTGGTGGACTTGCCGGCGCCGTTGGGACCGAGGAAGGCGACGAGCTCACCTCGGTGGATCTCGAGATCGAGCCCGCGTACGGCCTCGACGGTCTTCTTGCTACGGGTGAAGTGCCTGGTCAGCGCCTGAGTGCGGATCACCGGCCGCTGGTTGCTGTGGTTCGTCATGTCTCCAGCCTCTGCGGTCATCCGGCCAGGTTCTGTCCGCTTTCGAAAATTTCTTCCGAGATCGGGTTTAGAAGTCCGCGGAGCGGGTAAGAGGGGGATGGCGCGGCGTCGGTCGGCTCGAGGAGGGGGCGAGCCGACCGGCGTGCGGGCGCGATCCAGGTTCGCGGATAATCAGGCCACGAACTGACCGCAATGACACCTAAGGTCGGACTCATGAGCGAGCCTCAGCGAGCGACAATCAGCCTCGGCCCGTCGCGTCCGTGTCCGTGCCTCCCGACGGAGGCGACGGAATGAGCACGAGCGCCCGGATGCTGCAGCTCCTCTCCTTGCTGCAGACCCACCGGTTCTGGCCCGGCACGGAGCTGTCCGTACGCCTCGAGGTCAGCGACCGGACGCTGCGGCGCGACATCGAGCGGCTGCGCGATCTCGGTTACGACGTGGACGCCACCCGCGGGGTGGCCGGCGGCTACCAGCTGCGGGCGGGCAACGCGCTGCCCCCGTTGCTCCTCGACGACGAGGAGGCGGTCGCGATCGCCGTCGGGCTGCGCACCGCCGCCGCCGGCCTGGTCGCGGGGATGGGGGACACCTCCGCCCAGGCGCTGGGCAAGGTCGTCGCGCTGATGCCGCCCCGGCTGCGGCGGCGGATGGACGCGGTCACCTCGCAGACCGACTCGCTCCCCTGGGGTGGCCGGGTCCCGCTGGACGCGGGGGTGCTCGGCATCCTGGCGCAGGCGTGCCGCGACGACGAGGCGCTGACGTTCACCTACCAGGCGCCCGGGGCCGAGCCGACCCAGCGGCGCGTGGAGCCCCACCGGCTGGTGACGCTCGGCAACCGCTGGTATCTCCTCGCCTACGACCGGGTCCGCCAGGACTGGCGCTCCTTCCGCGTCGACCGGGTCAGCGACCCGATGACCACCGGCCAGGTGTTCCGCCCACGGGAGATCCCCGGCGGGGACGCGGCGACGTACGTGCAGGCGGGGATCCGCTCGCGCCCGGCAGCCCACGACGTCAGCGTCCGCTTCGGCGTCGAGCCCGACGTGGTCGCGCGGCAGGTGGGGCGCTGGGGTGAGGTCGAGCCCGCCGAGGGTGGCTGCCGGCTGCGCATGCAGGTCGACGATCTGAGCTGGCCGATGATGATCCTCGCCGGCGTCGACGCCGACTTCACGGTCGAGCAGCCCACCGAGCTTGCCGAGCTGGTCGAGCAGGCGGGGCAGCGGTTCGTCCGCTCAGGCGCCGTTGCGCCCTAGCCACTCCTCGCGCAGGAGCCCGTAGACCACCAGATCCCGGCGCTCGCCCGGATAGGCCTGCGCGCCGCGCATGGTGCCCTCGTGGGTGAACCCGAGGCGCTCGGCGACCGCGCGGCTGCGCTTGTTCATGACCGAGGTGTCGATGATCGCCCGGGCGATGTCGTACTCGTTGAAGAGGGTGTCCAGCAGCGCCGAGACGGCCCGAGTGACCAGGCCGCGGCCCTCGTAGGCCTCGCCCAGCCAGTAGCCGATCGTGGCCGACTTCTCGTAGAGGTTGATCCGCGCGGTGGTGGCGCCGGCGACCTGGCCGTCCTGGCGGATGACGCACGGGACCGCCTCGCCCTTCACCCACTGGTTGAGCAGGTAGGTGCCGAAGCCGGCGACGCTCAGCATGGTCTGGTTGCCGTGCGCCCACGGCTCCCACTCGCGAAGGTGGTCGAGGTTGGCGTTGATGAGCCCGTGGACGGCGAAGTCGGTCGATCGGTCACGCAGGACCATCTCCGCGCCGTTGCCGAGGTCGATGCTGAACAACTGATCTCCTACCGTGCCGGACCGGGACCTGGAGCGTAGCCGCCCTGCAACGCCTCCAGGATCAGCGTGCCGTACGCCCGCATCTGGGCCAGCACCGGGATGACCTCGCCCTGGAAGCGGCAGATGACCGCGTAGGCCGCCTGCCGGCCACCGGCCTCGAGCAGCCCGACCTCGGCCCGGACACCGTCGTCGGTGCCGGTCTTGCTCCATACGCGCAGGTCACCGGCCGGATCGGTCGGGGATGGATCGGTGTGGGCGAGCGGGTCCAGCCCGAAGGCGGCGGAGACCATCGATAGGTCCGCGGACGGCGCCAGCCAGGACAGGACGGTCGGGTGCGGCGTACGGAAGTAGGCGACCCAGTCGGCGGCGCAGCCGATGGAGAGCCTCGGCGGGTCCTCGGGCTCGCGTACGTCCCGGACCGAGTCGTTCAGCATCGACCCGCCCGCGGCCAGCCGCCGGGCGACGGCCTGGACCGGAGCGAGACCGACGTGGCCGAGGAGCACGTTGGTGGCCAGGTTGTCCGAGACCGCGCCGACCAGCCGGGCGCAGTCGTTCAGCGTCAGCGCGGGGGCGTCGAGGTGCTGCCACAGGCCGCTGTCGCCGACCGGCTCGACGCTGTCCTTGCGCAGCATCAACGGCCCGAGCGCCGGGTCCTCGTCGAGCAGTTCGGCGAGGTGGTGCAGCAGGAAGATCTTGGCGACGCTCGCGGTGGGCAGCAGCTGGTCCGGGGCGGACTCGACGAGGGTCTCACCGGTGCCGGTGTCGACCGCGAGGATCGACCATTCCGTCCGTGAACTCATGCTCATGGAGCCTAGACAGAGGTGGAGGACTGATCCTCACGCAGCTCGCCGACGACCTGGATCTTCTGCCAGATCTTGCGGGAGAGGTCGACGGTGAGGCCCTCGACGGTGCTGACCGTGTCCAGGACGACGTTGTCCTGGGAGTCCTCGGCGCACAGCGCGGCCGTCTTGCCGACGAGGCTGAGCAGCTCGGAGCAGTACTCCAGGTAGTGGATCAGCTGGTCGGCGTCGAGGGTGAGCTTGACGCTGGCCGCGGTCTCCTTGAACCCCGTACGCAGCCGCTCGGGGTCCTTGGTGAGCTGGTGCATGTCGATGATGTGGGCCAGCGAGCGCAGCCGGTGCAGCAGCTTCAGCGCGCGCGACCTCAGCAGCCGCTCGGGGATCGTGTAGAGGAAGAAGATCGCGACCGCGGCGAAGATGAGGTCGTTGACGGTGCTCTCCATCAGCGGCAGCCACTGGACGCCGGTGAGCGTCTCGTCGCCGAACGCCGTCGCGAGACCCCAGACGATGGCGGCCAGCGTCAGCGCGAGGACGGCCAGGATCAGCACGCGCGAGATCGCGCGCGTCCAGGCCAGCCGTCGCCGAAGCCGTTCCCCGACGCCGGAGGACTCCCTGATCAGACCCGCCAGCTCCTCGGCGACCTTCACCAAGCCCCGGTCGGGGAAGCGGGCCGCGATCCGTCCGTGCAGCGTCTCGACGGTCGTCAGCACCATCTCCGACTCGAGTCTCTCCAGTCCCACGGTCGGACCCTATCGGGTGGGTACGGGAAAGGTACGGGAGTTCCGGGACCTGCACCGCCTTTACCGTGCTGCCCATGAATGTCATCCGCAAGCTCGCCGTCATCACGGCTGCCGCCGCCGTCGCCGTCTCCTCGGTCGTCGGGGTCTCCATCGCCACCGCCCCCGAGGCGCAGGCGGCGAGCTGCTCGACCAAGACCGTGAAGCTCGGCAGCAAGGGCACCTGCGTCAAGGAGCTGCAGCGGCGCCTGGGCGCGCTGAGTGCCGACGGTGTCTTCGGCGCCGGCACCCGGAACCGCGTACGTTCCTTCCAGGCCGATACCGGACTCTCCGCCGACGGGGTCGTGGGCAGGAAGACCTGGGCCAAGCTCAACCGCTACGGCACCGCCGTCGCCTGGGTTGCCGGGGGCACCCTGTTCGCCTGCAGGAAGAGCTCCACCGAGATGTACTTCTCGTTGTGGAACAACACCGGCAAGCACGCCCAGTGGGAGTACAAGGTCACCGGCGGCACCTACTACGCCAACAGGACCACCACGAAGAACACGATCAGGCGACTCACCTTCGACAGCCGGGAGACCAGCTTCAACGCGCTGAAGCTCGGCGTCTGGGTCGGGTACGTCGACCCCGGGCACTACAAGTCCACCACGAAGGTGCGCGACTACAAGCGCTCCTCGCTGCGGACCTGCGCCTGACGCATCGCGCCTGACGTACGTCGCCTACCGCCCGGTCCCTGGTGGCCGCGGCGGTAGGCTCGCCGCTGTGCCCGCACGACTCAAGCCCGCCCCGGCCGCCGAGGTCTCCGCAGCGCTGGAACGGTTGACGGGATCGGCGGAGAAGGCCGACCTGCGACTCCTCACCAAGCACTTCCTCGCCCTGCTCGAGCAGCGCGCGCCGGGCAAGAGCGTCGAGGTGCGCGTCCCGCCCTATGCCGCGGCGCAGGTCATCGAAGGCGTACGCCACACCCGCGGCACCCCACCGGCCGTGATCGAGACCGACGCGACCACCTGGATCGCCCTCGCCACCGGGGCGATGACCTGGTCCGACGCCGTCGATCAGGCCCGGGTCAAGGCCTCGGGAGAACGCACCGACCTGTCGGCGTACCTGCCCTTGAGCCGGTAGTCCGGTAGCGAACTGTCCAAATACTCACCAGTAATAGACAGTTCGCTACCGGACTACCCCGCCGACCTTCGGGACTTATCCACAGGAGCCAGAAAACGGGATGCCAGGGTGCCGGTTGACGCGCACGCTGGCGGCATGGTGAAGCGAGCAGAGCATTTCGGGCCGCCGCGATGGTCAGCGGAGCGGCCACACGTGGTGATGCCGATGGCCCTAGACCTCACAGGGCGGGCGGGACCCACAACCGGGCAGAGCCGCGGTCGAAGATGGAGGCGGGTCTGGCGTGGGCTGTACGTTCCGGCGAGCGTCGATCCGTCCGACGCACAGCAGAGGGTGTTGGAGGCTGCGGTCCTGTCGCCTAACACGGGCGCAGTGACGGGATGGGCAGCGTACGCATGGGCCGGTGCGAAGTGGTTCGCCGGGATGGGCGAGGCGCGGCCGGTGACGTTGGCGACGTACGGTCACAAGCTCCTCACCCAGCCTGGCCTTGCGGTCTCGGCCGAACGGATGCCGCCGCAAGAGCGTCGCTGGATCGACGGGCTGCCGGTCACGAGTCCCGCCAGGTCGATCGTCTTCGAGATGCGGTATTCATCGGACGTACGTGACGCGGTGCGATGGCTCGACCTGGCGATGGCGAGCGACCATGTCAGTCAGAACGAAGCGGCAGCGTACATATCGACGCTGAACGGCTGGACTGGTGTCGGGATGGCTCGGGAGGCGATCGTCCTGGCTGACGAGAACGTCTGGTCGCCGAGGGAGGTCGACCTACGACTCCTGTGGCGGATCGATCTCGGGCTCACCGCGCTGGTATGTAATCGTCCGGTCTTCGATCTCGAGGGTCGGCACATCGGGACCCCCGACGTACTCGATCTCGAAGCCGGTGTCGTGGGGGAGTACGACGGCAAGCTCCATCTGGAAGGCAAGCGGAGGGCCGTCGACATCCAACGCGAGGGTCTGTTCCGTGCAGCAGGGCTCGAGTACGTCACCATGGTCTCTCGCGACATCGGCGACCCGAACGGGTTCCTCCGCCGCACCCTGGAGGCGAGATCTCGTATGCGTCGGATCGCCGTCGCCGACCGCCGTTGGACGATCGATCCGCCCCGTTGGTGGACCCCCACCCACACCGTCGAACAGCGCCGAGCGTTGAACGACGTGCAGCGGGAGCGCTTCGTGGCGAATCGGGCGGGGTGAGGAGTGCACGTCGGGGTAGTCCGGTAGCGAACTGTCCATATACCCGCCAGTAATAGGCAGTTCGCTACCGGACTACCCGACGTCCGCGCCCGCCCAGATAATCTCGCCCTATGAGCCACTCCACCGAAGACATCAAGGCCCGTGTAGACGACCTCTTCCCCGGGATCCGCAAGGACCTCGAGGACCTGGTGCGGATCGAGTCCGTCAGCGCGGACCCCGAGCGCCTGAGCGAGGTCGAGAAGAGCGCGGAGAAGACCCGCGACCTCTTCGCGGCCGAGGGCTTCGACGTGGAGATCGTGCGCGCCTTCGACGGCGCCCCGCCGGCCATCGTCGGGGAGAAGAAGGGCCCCGAGGGTGCCCCGACGGTGCTGCTCTACGCCCACCACGACGTCCAGCCGGAGAACGACCACAGCGACTGGGACACCCCGCCGTTCGAGCCCACCGAGGTCGGCGACCGGCTCTACGGTCGCGGTGCGGCCGACGACAAGGCCGGCATCGCGGCCCACATCGGTGCCGTCCGGGCTCTTGCCAGCCTCGACGAGAACGGTGACCTTCCCGTCACGGTGCGCCTCTTCATCGAGGGCGAGGAGGAGGTCGCCTCCGCGACGCTTCCCGAGCTGCTCGGCAAGTACCAGGACAAGCTGAGGGCCGATGTCATCGTCATCGCCGACTCCGGCAACTGGGACATCGGCGTCCCGGCGCTGACGACGTCGCTGCGCGGCCTGATCCGCGTCGACGTCGAGCTCCGCACCCTGGGTCACGCCGTCCACTCCGGCATGTGGGGCGGGCTGGCCCCCGACGCGATCATGGCGCTCGTACGCCTCCTCAACACCCTCTGGGACGAGGACGGCGCTCCCGCGGTCGAGGGCCTGGTCTCCGGGAAGGCGGCCGACGTCGACTACCCCGAGGAGCGGCTCCGCGCCGAGTCCGGTGCGATCGCCGGCCTCCAGTGGGTCGGCAAGGGAAGCGCCGTCGAGCGGATGTGGACGCAGCCGGCGATCACGATCACCGGTCTGGACGCCCCCAAGGTCGACGGCGCCTCCAACACGCTCTCCCCGAGCGCGCGGGCCAAGGTCACGATCCGGATCGCCCCGGGCGACTCCGGCGAGAACGCCGTCGCCGCGCTCACCCAGCACCTGGAGAAGCACGTCCCGTGGGGTGCCCAGCTGACCACCAAGGTCGTCGACACCGGTGAGCCGATCGCCCTGGACGCGACGGGTCCGGCCTACGACGCCGCCCGTGCCGCCTTCACCGAGGCCTGGGACGGCACCGCCCCGATCGACATGGGCGTGGGCGGCTCGATCCCGTTCATCGCGGAGTTCCTCGAGGCGTTCCCGCAGGCCAGTGTGCTGGTCACGGGCGTCGAGGACCCCGACACCCGCGCCCACGGCGCCAACGAGGGCCTCCACCTCGCCGAGTTCCGGAAGGTCGTCGTCGCCGAGGCGCTGCTGCTCCAGAAGCTGGGGAGCCGCTGACCGTTCACCGAGTCACCTCGGTGGGGTGGCACTGCCTTCGTGGAGTTCCGCGAGGGCAGTGCGCGTTCACCGAGCTACCTCGGTGAACATCCACCCCTAGACCCCCGGCAGCGTCAGCGCCACCCGGGTGCCCTCGCCAGGGCGTGAGTCGAGCTCGACCAACCCGTGGTGGCGCCTGGTGATCTGCTCGACCAGCGTCAGCCCGAGCCCAGCTCCGCGCGATCCACCCAGCGCGGAGTTGGAGCCTCGGTAGAACGGGTCGAAGACCTCCGGCTGCTCCTCGTAGGCGATCCCGACACCGGCGTCGGCGACGATGATCGTGACCTCGCTGCCGGCGCTGTAGAGCATCACCTGCACCCGCGAGCCCCGGTAGCTGTAGGTCAGCGCGTTCTTCACCAGGTGCAGGAACGCGGCACGCAGCTCGCGCGGGTCACCGACGACGTACGCCGGCCCGGTCGGGGTCGTCAGGACGCACTCGATGTCCTTCTGGGCTGCGTCGGGATCGAGCTCGTCGAGCACGTCGTCGAGCATCTCGGAGACCTCGATGGTGGTCTCGCCGGGTGCGTTGGCAGGGTCGCGGATCCGGGACAGGAGCAGCAGGTCGCTGACGATACCCTCGATCTGGGCGCTGCGTACGGTCAGCGTCTCCACCTGGACGATCCACGGCAGGGTGTTGACCTGCTCGCCGGCCAAGGCGTTCAGCGACGTGCCGAGCGCGTTCACCGGGATCCGCAGCTCGCGGGCGACGGCCTCGATCAGCCGGTTGCGTTCGCGGTCGGCGTGGGCGAGCTGCTGGGCGAGGTCGCGCTCTTGGGTGTAGGCGTTGGCGGTGAGCACGATGCGGCCGAAGTCGCGGCCCAGCTCCATCGCCAGCCGGCCCTCCGCGTCGGTCCAGGTGGGCCGCCCGGGGGAGCGGAGCAGGACGATGTGGCCGAGCCACTCGTGGTCGGCGCCGACCGGCACGACCAGAGCGCTGTCCGCGCCCAGGCTCTCGAAGAACTTGCTGGCCACGGCGGCCTGTTCGCTCCACTCCGAGGAGTCCGTGATCCGCTCGCGGCACAGGATCGAGTAGGTGCCCTCCACCCAGTAGCGGGAGGTGTTTCGGGAGGTCAGCGCGGCCAGGCCCGGGTCGGGGTCCCATTCGAGGCCCGGGGTCGCATGCACGACCATCTCGCGGCGGGGTCCCTTGGTCGCCATCCAGATGCCGTCGGCGCCCAGACCGCGGATCAGCGCGTCGTGGCTGGCGTCGAGGACCTCGGCGATGCTGAGCTTGGAGCTGGCGTCGCGCAGGAGCTCCTTGGCCGTCTCGAGGTTCGCGGCGCGCTCGTAGAGACGCTCGCGCTCGAGGTAGCCGCGGACGACCCGCTGGGCCCGCTTCGCGAACCGGTTGAGCACCCGGCGCTGGGTGAAGTCGGGCCGGCGGCCGCTGATCGGCATGTCGACCGAGAGGCAGCCCTGGATGGAGCCGTCGTCACCGAGGATCGGCGCGATCAGCATGTCGTGCGGGTGCCAGGCGTCGGCGGCGTCGATCATGTTGGTGGTGGAGACCCAGCTGCCCTCGTGAAGGTTCACCCGCTCGTGGGGGATGAACCGCCAGGCGCCCCAGTTCTCGCCGCGAGCGAGGTTGTCGCGCAGGTCGGAGAGGGCCCACCGCGTGCCGAGGATCTCCTCCGCCGTCTCCCGTCGGCCGTGCGCGTTCAGGCCGCTGATGAAGCCGTGGACCGCGACCACCTCGAGCTCGTCGCCGCGGACCACGTTGATCGCGGAGATGCCGAAGCCGAGCAGCTCGCAGATGCCCTCGGAGATCATCTGGAGCGCGGGATCTGCCACCGGCAGCGACGGCCTGCTCGGCGTGCTCGCAGGCACGTCGAGGGCATCGACTGACTGTGGTGGGGGCATCCTTGCTCTCAGGTAGGTCGGTCAGGGCAGGTGTTGCAACAGCGTGGCAGTCCTGAGGACCTGGGCACCACGGAGTGTTGCACGAAACGCGCGCGCTGTGCAGCCGTTGGCGTCCGTCTCGACCAGATTGTGACGTTTGGTTAACCCAGCGAGGTGGCGTCGTTGGCCAACGGAAGGACGAGGGAGACGCGGGTGCCGGTGCCGGGCTCCGAGCGCAGCGTGACGCGGCCGTCGTGGCGGCGCGCGACGCGGTCGACGATGCTGAGCCCGAGGCCGACACCCTTCCGGCCGCCGATCGCCTGGCTGGACCCGCGGTAGAACTCGGTGAAGACCTGGATCTGCTCGGCCGCGGGGATGCCGACGCCGTTGTCGGTCACCGAGATCGCGGCCTCGCTCGCGCTCTCCACGATGTAGAGCCGCACGTGGCCACCACGGTGGGTGTAGACGAGCGCGTTGTCGACCAGCCGGAGGATCGCCGCCTTGATCTCGCTGCGGTCGCCCAGGACGTAGACGCTGCGGGGCGGCACATCGATGCTCACCTCGATCCCACGCTTCTCGGACTCGTACGTCCTCTGCTCGAAGATCTCCTGCAGGAGGGAGGTCAGGTCGACGTGGGTCAGCGTCGGCCGCGACATGGGGTCGGAGAAGCGGGAGAACAGGAGCAGGTCGTCGACCATCGCGACCAGCTGGTCGGACCGGCTGATCAGGTTGCCGACCTGCTGGAACCAGGTCGGCGAGCCGCGGTCCTCGTGACGCATCGCGTCGATGCCGGTGGTGAGGGCGGTGAGCGGGCTGTGCAGCTCCTGCGCGACGGACTCGATCAGCCGGCTGTGCACCTTGTCGGCGGTGGCGAGCCGCTGGGCCAGGTCGCGCTCCTGGGTGTAGGCGTTGGAGGTGAGGACGATGCGGCCGAAGTCCCGACCGAACTCCATCGCCAGCCGTCCCTCGGCATCGGTCCATCGTGGCCGGCCGGCGCCACGTACCAGCACGAGGTGACCCAGCGCCGTCGTCTCCACGCCGATCGGCACGACCAGGAGCGAGTCGGCCCCGACGGCATCGAGGAACTCGATGCCGATCCTGGCGAACATCTTCCGCTCGGCATCACCGTGGCGCAGGGTGTTGAGGAGCAGGTCCCGGTTGACGATGGCGTGCTGGCCCGCGTGCCACAGCCGGGTGGCCTGGTAGGCCTGCCCCGCGGCGATGTTGTTGGTGTCACTGGCGTTCCAGCCCAGACCGGGCGAGGCATAGGCCACGGACCCGCCCTCGCCGTCCTGTGCCTGCACGTAGAGACCGTCGGCGTCGAGACCGCGGCTCATCGCCTCCTGGGTGGCCTCGAGCACCCCGGTGAGACCGAGCTGGGAGTTGGCCTCGCGCAGGAAGCTCTGGGCCTCGAGCAGGTTGTTGGCCCGCTCCTCGAGGTATTCGCGCTGCAGGCTCAGCAGCACCGCCCGTCGCGCCTGGCGGGCGAACCGGTTGAGGATCCGCTGCTGGCGCCGCCCGGGCCTGCGGCCGTTGGTCGGACGGTCGATCGACAGTACGCCGACGAGCTCCCCGTTCTCGTCGTAGAAGGGGGCCAGGAGCTCGTCGAGCCGATGCCAGTCCTGCGGGTCCTTCAGGATGTCCTCGTCGGTGTCGGGGACCCAGTAGCCCTCCGCCTCGCCGATGGTGTTCTTCTCATGCGGGACGAACTTGATGTCGCCCCAGTCCACCGACATGTCCAGCAGGTCGGTGACGACCGAGACCGGGAACCGGGTGCCGAGCATCTCGGCGACGGTCATCTCGCCCTCGACGGTGTGACCGGTCTCGTCGCCGTACGCGGCGACGATCTCGAACTCATCACCTCGGCGGATGTTGATGACGGCGGCACCGAAGCCGACGAGCTCGGTGACACCCTCCGCGATCAGCTGCAGACCGGGGTCCGGGGACGGGTACGCCCCGGAGGCGCGGGACGGCGCGTCCGGACCCTCTGAGGGCGTACTGGTCATGGAGTTCTCCGCCGAGATGGAAATGCAACCCGTTACCGTTGCGTAAGGTTAAACAATGGGCAGCGTCACACGGAATGTGCTTCCCGCGCCAGGGGTCGAGTCGACGGATATCAGTCCGCCGCGGCGACTGACGATTCGAGACACGATCGTCAGGCCGAGGCCCGTGCCTGGCTGTTTGAGCGCTGTGGGGTTGGTCGAACGGAAGAACTCGGTGAAGAGCCGGTCCTGATCCTCCGGCGAGATCCCGAGGCCGTGGTCGGTCACCCGGAGCTCGAACCAGCCGGGGCTGGTGCGCGTGCTCACGATGACTTGACCGCCCTCGGGACTGTACTTGATCGCGTTGGTGACCAGGTTGATCACCACCCGGTCGAGATCGCCCGGGGCGAGGGTCACGTAGACGTCGTCGGACGGCATCTCGAAGACGAGCTCGTGGGCGTCGCTGGTGGGCATCTCGGCGCTGAGCTGGCTGTGGACCTCCTCGAGCACGGACGCGACCTGGATCGGCACCGTGGTCGGCAGGTGGTCGGGGTCGGAGACCTTCGACAGCATCGCCAGGTCGGCCACGATCTTCTCGGTGCGGTCCCGGTTGCGCGTCAGCGCGGTCAACACCTCGGCGTACTCCTCCTCCGACTCCGCGTAGGGCAGCGACTCGATGTTCCACCGGAACGCGGAGAGGGGGTTCTTCAGCTCGTGGGCGACCGTCGCGATCAGCCGGCTCTTGTGGGCCTCGAGCTCGCGCAGGGAGTCGACCGCCGCCTTCTGGCGCAGGTAGGCCCTGGAGTTGTGGACCACGCGGCCGAAGTCGCGGCCGAGGTCGGCGGCGGTGATCAGCTCGAGCTCGCTCCAGTGGGGCTTGTCGGGACCGCGGCCGAGGAGCATCGCGCCGTACCACGTCTGGCCGGAGCCGATCGGGACCCCGACGATCGAGCCGACCTTGTAGTGGCGGATCCACTCGGTGATCCGCTGCTGCGCCTCCGGGTCGGGGTGCGGCAGCCGCTCGGCGCCGTCGGGGGTCTGCACGGTGATGCTGCGCTGGTCCCAGAGGTATTGCCCGTAGTCGACCATGAACGGGCTGGTCAGGTCACCGATCGGGAGCTTGAAGTCCTCCCGGTAGACCTTGGTGCGGATGCCCCTGCCGCCAGGCTTGGACATGTGCAGCCAGAAGTCGGTCAGGTCGAGCACGTCGACCAGCCCCGTGCTCAGCGAGTTGAGGATCTCGTCGGGGTCGAGCTCGCGCCCGGCGCGGCGGATCACGTCGCGGGCGGCCTCGGCGAGGCGTACCTGCTCGGAGAGCTCCTCACGCTCGAGGGCGAGCAGGATGGCGCGCTGCGCCTGCACCGCGTGGCGGCCGAGCACGGCGCGCTTCTCCGGGTTGGGGCGGAGGCCGTCGGTCGGTACGTCGACGATCAGGGTCCCGCGGAGTCTGCCGGCGTCGTCGCGCAGCGGCGCGACCAGCAGGTCGAGCGGGTTCCAGGCGCCGGCGGCGTCGATCGGGGTCATCGTCGGGATCCAGCCGTACACGTCGGCGTTCGGGTCCAGCCGCTCCGCCGGGACGAACTTGAAGATGCCCCAGTCGTCGGCCCGAGCCAGCTCGGCCTCGAGGCGCTCGATCGGGGTCACCGTGCCGAGCAGGTCGGCGCGGGCGGAGTCCTGGCCCGAGACCACCACCATGTGGAGGTGACCGTCAGCGCGCGCGACGCTGATCGTGGCCATCTCGAAGCCCGCCAGGGCGGTCAGGCTGTCGGCGATGAGCTGGAGGTCGGAGAGATCCTCGCCAGGGGTGAGCAGACCACCGATCTCGGCCAGGTCGGTCGTGATCGTGGTCATCGTCGTGGTGAGGTCGCTTCTGGCGCGTTTCCCGCCCAACGGTGGTGGGGCGAATCCCGGCGGCACCGTCAGTCGGTGACCGCCGGCGGGCTTGGGCGCTGGAGAAGTCATCGGATCGATTATCCGGGATGTCGGTCCCGTGCGGTAGGGCAGACGTGGATCGTTCTTTACATTCATGATTCCGAGACGTTCATGTGACCACCCTTACAGGACTGTCAAGGGTTCGCTGATCGCCTGCGTACGCCCTTACACTCGATGCCGTGGTCAACCTCACCAGCTCAGGTAGGCACGTGTCCCGACGCAAGGGTGGCGACGGCCGGCTCACCGCCGCCCTCGACCCCCACGACCAGGGTCCCCAGGACCACTGCGGGGTCTTCGGTGTGTGGGCGCCGGGCGAGGACGTCGCGAAGCTGACGTACTTCGGCCTGTACGCGCTGCAGCACCGTGGCCAGGAGTCGGCGGGTATCGCGGTCAGCAACGGACGCCAGATCCTGGTCTACAAGGACATGGGCCTGGTCAGCCAGGTCTTCGACGAGCCGACCCTCGAGTCGCTCAAGGGCCATGTCGCCATCGGCCACGCCCGCTACTCCACCACCGGCGCCTCGGTGTGGGAGAACGCCCAGCCGATCTTCAAGCCGACGCCGGACGGCTCCGTCGCCCTCGGCCACAACGGCAACCTGATCAACGTCGCCGAGATGCGCTCGGCCGTCGAGGCGCTGCCCGAGCACTCCGAGGGCCGCCACGCCCCGGTCTCGACCAACGACACCTCGCTGCTCACCGAGCTCCTCGCCTACCACCCCGACTCCTCCCTGGAGGCGCGCGCGCTGGAGGTGCTGCCGACGATCAGCGGCGCCTTCTCGCTGGTGTGGATGAACGAGGACACCCTGTTCGCCGCGCGCGACCCGCAGGGCATCCGCCCGCTGGTGCTCGGCCGTCTCGACCGTGGCTGGGTGATCGCCTCCGAGGACGCCGCGCTGGCCACCGTCGGCGCGAGCGTGGTCCGCGAGGTCGAGCCGGGCGAGATGATCATCATCGACGAGTCCGGCCTGCGCTCGGTGCGGTTCGCCGAGGCCGACCGCAAGGGCTGCGTCTTCGAGTACGTCTACCTCGCCCGCCCCGACGCCAACATCGCCGGCCGCAACGTCCACGAGTCCCGCGTCGAGATGGGCCGCGAGCTGGCTCGCGAGTTCCCGGTCGACGCCGACCTGGTCATCCCGGTGCCCGAGTCCGGCATCCCCGCCGCGACCGGCTACGCCCTGGAGAGCGGCCTGCCGTTCGGGCAGGCGTTCGTGAAGAACGGCTACGTCGGGCGCACCTTCATCCAGCCCTCCCAGACCCTGCGCCAGCTCGGCATCCGGCTCAAGCTGAACGTGCTCGAGCACATGGTGCGCGGCAAGAAGGTCGTCGTGGTCGACGACTCGATCGTGCGCGGCAACACCCAGCGCGCCCAGGTGCGGATGCTGCGTGAGGCCGGCGCCCTCGAGGTCCACGTGCGGATCTCGTCGCCGCCCGTCAAGTGGCCGTGCTTCTACGGCATCGACTTCGCCACCCGCGCCGAGCTGATCGCCAACGGTCTCTCCGTCGACGAGATCGCCGCCTCGGTCGGTGCGGACTCGCTCGGATACATCTCCCTCGACGGGATGATCTCGGCGACCCGGCAGGAGCGCAGCGCGCTCTGCACGGCCTGCTTCACCGGCGAATACCCCGTAGAGCTGCCCGACGAGAGCATGCTCGGCAAGCACCTCCTCGAGGTCTCGCTGCAGTCCCCGACCGAGGGCAAGGCCCTGCCGGTCCTGAACAACCCGTGATCGGAGATCCACCAGTGACCCAGAGCCAGAACGCGTACGCCGCAGCAGGTGTCGACATCCACGCCGGCGACCGCGCCGTGGATCTGATGAAGGTCTGGATCGAGAAGTCCCGGCGCCCCGAGGTGCTCGGCGGGGTCGGTGGCTTCGCCGGTCTCTTCGACGCCTCGGCCCTGAAGGCGTACGAGCGGCCGCTGCTGGCCACCTCCACCGACGGTGTCGGCACCAAGGTCGCGATCGCGCAGGCGCTGGACAAGCACGACACGATCGGTTTCGACCTGGTCGGGATGGTCGTCGACGACCTGGTCGTCTGCGGCGCCGAGCCGCTGTTCATGACCGACTACATCGCCACCGGGAAGGTCGTCCCCGAGCGCGTCGCGGCGATCGTCAAGGGCATCGCGGAGGCCTGCGTCGAGGCCGGCTGCGCGCTGGTCGGCGGCGAGACCGCCGAGCACCCGGGCCTGCTCGCGGCCGATGAGTACGACGTGGCCGGTGCGGCCACCGGCGTCGTCGAGGCCGACAACCTGCTGGGTGCCAACCTGGTGAAGGCGGGCGACGTCGTCCTCGCGATGGAGGCCTCCGGCCTGCACTCCAACGGCTACTCCCTGGTTCGCCACGTGCTCCTCAACTCCGGCGCCTACACGCTCGACGCGCAGGTCGCCGAGCTCGGCCGTACGCTCGGCGAGGAGCTCCTCACCCCGACCCGCGTCTACGCCAAGGCCTGCCTGGAGCTGGCGCGCGGGACCCGCACGCACGCCATGTCCCACGTCACCGGCGGCGGCCTGGCCGCCAACCTGGAGCGGGTCATGCCGCCGGAGCTCTCCGCGCGCATCGACCGCACCACCTGGACCCCGGCGCCCGTCTTCGACCTCGTCCGCCGCACCGGCTCCATCGCGCTGGCGGACCTGGAGATGACGCTCAACTGCGGCGTCGGCATGGTCGCGCTGATCGACCCCGAGGACGTCGACGAGGCCGTACGCATCCTCGCCGGCCACGACATCCGCGCCTGGGCCGCCGGTGAGGTCACCGACACCCCGGGTGGCAAGGTCGAGCTGACCGGCTCCTACGCCGGCTGGATCGCCTGAGGCCTCACGACGGACGAAGGGCGCCGGAGCGACTGCTCCGGCGCCCTTCGGCGTCTCTCGGCGCTACTTCTTGAAGACCTGAACCACCGACGGCCGCGGACCCGCGAACTCACCCTCGGCGGCGGTGCCCTCGACGTAGTCGGGGAACAGCGAGTGCTGGTCGGCCCAGGAGCCGTCCTCGCCGGGGTGCTGGACGGCGACGAAGACCGAGCCGTCCTTGTCGTGGATGACCGGACCGCAGGTCTCGGCCTCGCGCGGGACCGACAGGAACTGCTGGACGTGGCCGCGCTCGCGTCCCTCCAGCGGGACCTTGAACAGACCGTCGCACTTCTGGATCGTGCTCGGTGCGCCGTCGGTGGAGATCCACAGGTTGCCCTCGGAGTCGAAGGCGACGTTGTCGGGGCAGGAGATCGGCGAGACCTTGTCGGTCGGGTAGCCGGCGAAGTAGGTCGACGTGTTGGTCGCCGGGTCCCCGGCGACCAGGAGCAGCGACCACGTGAACGTGCCCGCGGCCGCGTCGTTGCGGGCCTCGGTGATCTCGACGATGTGGCCGTCGCGGTTGGTGTTGCGCGGGTTGGGCTCGGTGGCCGACTCCTTGCCCACCTTGCCGCGGTCGGTGTTGTTCGTGCACGCGACGTACACCTTGCCGGTCTTCGGCGACGGCTGGACGTCCTCGCAACGGTCCATCTTGGTCGCGTTGACCTGGTCGGCGGCCAGCCGGGTGTAGACGAGCACGTCGGCCACGGTCATGCCCGGGATCCGGCTGGCACCGTTCAGCACCAGCGGCACCCACTGGCCGTAGCCGTCGAACTTGCCGTCGGCGGGAAGCGTGCCTGACCCGTCGATCTCGGCCGGGGCCGAGTCGCCGAAGAGACGTGCGACGTAGAGGTCGCCCTCGGTGAGCAGGTCGAGGTTGGCGGCCCGGTCGTTCGGGTCGTACTTGCCCTCGGAGACGAACTTGTAGAGGTAGTCGAACCGCTCGTCGTCGCCCATGTAGGCGACGGCGTGGCCGGACGCGGAGATCGTGACGTTGGCGCCCTCGTGCTTGAAGCGACCGAGGTTGGTGTGCTTGCGCGGCGTCGAGGTCGGGTCGGTGGGGTCGATCTCCACGATGTAGCCGAACCGGTTCGGCTCGTTCTCGTAGCCCGGCTTGCGGGCGTCCCAGCGGTCCTCGACGGTCTCGAAGCCGTACGTCGTCTTCGTCCCGCTCGCGAGGCCGTAGCGCTTGTCGCTCGCGCTGGTCCCGGCGGTCAGGAAGTAGCCGTTGAAGTTCTCCTCGCCGGTGAGGATCGTGCCCCACGGGGTGGTGCCGCCGGAGCAGTTGCCGACCATGCCGGAGATCTTCTTGCCGGTGGGGTCGTCGACCGTCTTGAGCAGGTCGGAGCCTGCCGCCGGCCCGGTGGCGGCGAATGTCGTGGTCGCCGTGATCCGGCGGTTCTTGGGGGCGCCCTGGACGTACGTCCACTTCTTGCCCTTGCCGGAACGCTTCAGCTCCACGATCGAGAAGCCGTGGGCGGCCATGGCGATCTTGACCTTCTCGGTCGCGTCGAGATCCGGCGGGAACATGATGCCGGCGTTGACGTACTCGTGGTTGTTGCAGAGCAGCGCCTTGGTGCCGGCGCTGTTGGTCACGATGATGTCGAGGTAGTCGGAGTTGTAGCCGAAGGCCAGCTCCTGCTTCGCGGCGGTCTGCGCGGACGCGTCGAAGGGCGTGCCACCAGCCAGGATCGGGTCGCCCCAGCGCAGGATCGGCTCCCAGGTGTAGCCGCGCGGCACGACGAGCTCGTCGACGGTGGCGTCTACCGGCGAGATGGGCGCGAAGGGAAGGTTGCCGGGCCGGCCACCGTTGCCCTTGGCCGCGATGCCACCCGAGGCGGCCGGACCGGTCACAGCGGCTGCGGCGGCGGGCGAGGTGGCGCCCAGGGCGATCGCGCCCGCGCTGATGCCCGCGAAGCCCAGCATCTTTCGGCGGCTGAACACCGAACCCGCGATGTCGCGGAAGTACTCGTTGTCGGAGGTGTTGGGCACGGGCTTGGCGCACGCGCTGTCGCACTTGAGGGCACAGGTCACGGCGCTGCGCTTGCCGCGCGTGTGGCCGCTCATGGGCAGCAGCGACAGCATGGTGCGGCGGCCGTCGCTGACGGCGGGGGCTCCTTCGTCGCTGCACGAGGGGCAGGCGGTGTCGGTCTGGATGTCGCTCAGTTCGCTCACTGCAGTTCCGTTCAAGACGCGTGGTGTCAGGTCTCCCGAGAATCGGAAGGGAGGCTATGCGCGGCGAGACAACCGTCCGGCCCCTCAATCTGTCGTCCTGGTGAACGGCGAATGACGAGTCAACAGGCTCAGATTCGTGTGACCTCAGTAACATTCGCTGCTAGCGAACGGATTTTCGACACCCCGGCGTGCGGTTTCTTGGCATGAACCGGTAGCGTTATCCCTACGAGAAACCTGTGAACAGCCCGGGACTATCCCGGCCAAGTGCGACGAGGGGGCTGGACCCTATGGGGCGCGGCCGAGCGAAAGCCAAGCAGACGAAGGTCGCACGCGACCTGAAGTACCGGACCTATGAGACGGACTTCGGGGCCCTTGCGCGCGAACTTCACGGTGATGAAGACACCAGTCAGAAGTCCGATCAGAAGCCGGACGACTACGACGACTGGTCGGACTACGACGCGGGATCCTCGCGCGACTAGGGCTTGTCGGCCAACGGCGGCAACGTCTTTGGTCGACATCCCCTCAGACCGATCGACCCCGGGTCGATCGGCTCAGGACAACCTCCCCGTGAGTGCCGTAGCCGGGTAGCCGGCCGCCGTGAGGCGTGCCGTCGAAGGCGACGTGCAACCACTCGTCCCCGACCGGGATCAGCGTGGGCCACGGAAGGTTCGAGACGTACTCCGACCGGAGCTCTGCGACCTCGTTGAGGTCCAGATCGAAGATCGGGTAGCGAGCACGGACGCGACGCGGATTGTCGCGTCCGTCGCTGGCGCCGACGACCACTGTGCCGTCCAGCGGGACGAGCGTGGTGCCCTCGGTGGCCGTGCGGTCGGTCCGTGCTGCCCGCAGGCTGAGCGCGTCCAGGCTCGGCCCGCCGGCGAGCACGGGGTGGAACTCGAAGTACCTCTCCGCGCTCACGTAGCCGACCAGCCACTCGCCGTCGTGGCGGACGAGATGGGGGTCCCAGACCCCGACCGACGTACTGTGCCCGGTCCCGGGGCTCTCCGTGGGCAGCGTCAGCGGGCTCGCGTCGAGAACGTGCTCGCCCGTGGTCAGGTCCTCGCGCGAGCGGGCGACGGTGACGCCGACGGGACTCCAGGGCTTGCTCGGATCCGTCTTGTCCGGCGCCTTGAACGAGGCCCACGTGCTCGTCGCGACCAGCCACTCGTCGCCGTCGCGCACCAGATGGGTCGCGTGGTCGCCCTGGACCAGCCCGTCGCGGCGGAAGTAGAGCGCGCCGCGACGGACGAGGTCGTACGTCACCGGGTCCAGCGACCACACCGAGGTGTGCGCCGTGGGGAAGAAGCCCGGCCCGGCGCTGGTGGCGGTGAGCAGCAGGGTGCCGTCCTCCTCGCGGAAGGGGGAGCCGTCGGCGTACGTCACCACCCGGATGTCGCGCAGGCCGAGCTGCCCGAAGGCGCCGGTGCGCACGTCGTCGGCCGAGCCTTCATGGTCCGCGGTCAGGCCGCTGAGCCACGACTCCGCACGCGGCTCGATCCCGACCTCGGAGAGATCGACCCGCGCTCTGGCGACCCACGCCCCGCTCGCCTCACAGGTCAGCGCGGTCAGCATCGTCCCGGTCAGCGTCAACGCGAACCGGCCGACCCCGCGGCCGGCCCTGCCGTGGCGCCGGCTCGCATGAGACGTACGCCGCGACCCGGTCGTCACCACGAGCGACACCCGCCGCCCGTCGTACGTCCCGGTGAGCACGTCCTCACCCGAGGTGAAGGTCAGCGAGACCGGGCCGTCACAGGCAACCTCGATCGCGGCGTTGGCCGCGGGCCGGGGGAAGCCGGTGGACTCGGCCGCGATCGTGACGGGGCGCTGGCGACGTACGACCTCGAATTCAGGAAACATCGGCTCCAGTCTTCCGGGCGCGTGGGCCGCGCCCTAACGCAACCCCCGGACATAGGCCGTGGCCCGCCGTAGGTCGTGGAGCCGCGCCTCCCAGGTGATGCCGAGGAAGAGCAGCAGGAGCCCGGCCGCGCCGAGGACCCACCACTGCTGCAGCGAGTGGGCCGACGGCATCTGCGCCAGGGCCAGGACGGAGGCGACCAGGGCGCCACCGACCAGCGGTGCTGCCCAGCGCAGCCAGGCGCCGCCGATGATGAAGGCGAGGCAGGCGATGCCGAGCACCGCGGTGCGCATGGAGACGGGGTCCTGGAGGGCTGCCGGCACGGACGGGACCAGGGCTAGGAAGACGCCCGGCCCGAGCACCGGCAGCGAGGCGACCTCGCGGTCGAGGCGGAGCTTGACGACGCCGAAGACGAGCAGCGCGATCGCGGGCGGCAGGGTGTAGGACTCCCAGGTCGTGACCGAGGTGTCGGCCAGCCGGATCCACAGCGCGACCGTGGCCAGGCCGGCGCCGACCCAACCCAGCCAGCGCCGCTCGTGGTGGGCGATCGCGTGCGCGGAGACGGCCGCGGCGAGCAGGATCATCAGGATGCTCAGCCAGGGAAGATCGACTCCGCTCGAGCCGACCGCGGTCGGCCCGTCCGGGGTCAGGACGATCGTGGGGCCGAAGGTGACGGTGCCGACGACGATCGAGACGACCGCGGCGACGGCGGCGGTGATCTCGGCCGAGGGCAGCAGCCGGAAAATGGTCACGAGGGCCAGGATCACGATGATCCCGGCCGCGGTGTGCGGCTCGGCGATGCCGGTGAGGGACGCGAACATCCAGCAGAAGGCCGTCAGCGTGACGATCCAGTAGGGCGCCGTGACGGCCTTGGTCTGCAGCTCCTGGGTGAGGCGGTCCACGGCGACCGCGGCGGCGGTGAGGACGCCGGCCACCACCAGGGCGAGCAGCTCGTTGCCGAAGGCGGCGCCGAGCGATCCCAGGCCGAGCAGGCCGGCGACGGTGAGCCGCGGCCCGGACTGCTGCGGCTCGTGGCGCAGGATCGTCGCGATGCACATGACACCGGCGATCAGCAGCAGGATCGACAGCCAGTCGGTGTCGAGCACGCCGGCCTCGCCGAAGGAGCCCAGGCCGATCGACACGAGGGCACCGGTGGCGGCCGCGGCCTCGATGGCGGGGCTGCGGCGGACGAGCACGATGACGCCCATCGCCACCACGACCACCACCGCGGTGTAGGAACGGTCGACGTCGGCCAGCCGGGCCGCCTGCCACACGGTGGCGGTCAGCGCGAGGATCCAGTAGGCGGTCGCGACCTCCCGGGTCGTGCCGGACTGGACGCGGTCGACGACGATGCCCAGGGCGGTGAGGATGAGGGTCACGGCCAGCGCGAGCACGTCGCCGGAGAGCACCGCGGCCGTGGCTGCGCCGAGCCCGACGGTGCCGGCCACGGCGAGCGCGGGAGGCTGGCGGTGGTGCACGCCGATGGCCGCGGCGAGGATGGTGGCGATGGTCAGCAGGACCGCAGCCCAGGTGACGTCGACCGCGCCGATCCCGATCGAGATCGCGGCGCAGGCCACCGTCGCCCACCAGCCCGACGCCCGGAAGCGGAACAGCGTGATCAGCCCGAGGAGCGTCACGATCACGCACGCGGCCCACTGCCGCTCCACGTCGATCAGCGGCGCGAGCGACCACAGGCCGAGGGTGAGCGTCGCGACCGAGTAGCTGGCGGCGACTTCGCGGTGGATGCCGAGCAGACCCTGACCCGCGTACGCAGCCACCGCCGCCAGCGCGAGCGCGACGACCACGGTGAGCAGGTCGCTGGGTAGTGCGGTGGCCAGTGCAACCAGCCCGAAGATGCCCGCGGCGACCAGCCGTGGCCACCGCTCCGCCCACCAGGCCAGCGCGACCGCGACCCCGAGCAGCAGCAGCGCCGGGACGAGCAGCGGGGCGCCGTAGCAGGCGGCCGTGATCGCGAACCCGGTGAGGCCGCCGGAGAAGGTGATCCAGCCGACCGTGGGTCGGTAGGTGCGGAACGCGGGTGGGTTGAACCGGTAGAACCAGGCGGTGCCGAGGGCGAGGATCGCGAGCAGCGCCGGCAGGGCCAGCCAGCCCGGCAGCAACGGCTCCGGACCGGTGACCGGCGAGAACGCGGACTCGGTCCACGGCACGGCCGCGAGCCGCACGGCGGCCGAGACCGTCAGGATCAGGACGGTGATGCCCAGGCCCACGGCGTAGGGCGTCAACGCGGTGGCGGCCCAGCGCCAGGGCCGGGGGAGCACCACCAGGGCGCCCGCGGCGACCAGGGTGACCACCACGGCCACGACCGTCAGGGTGACCGCGCCGTCGTCGAGGGCGGGCTGGGTGAAGGTGTAGGCGGTGATGAGGAGGGAGATCCCGACCATCGCGACCTTCGCGTCCTTCGGCAGCGGGAACAGCAGTGCCACGACCGTCAGCACCGCGGCGGCGCCGAGCAGCAGCGGCAGCGTGCCGCCGCGCAGCAGCTCGGAACCGGTCAGCGCGGGATCGGCCAGGCCACGGACGATCAGCATCAGCCAGAAGCCCGCCATCACGACCATCGCGCCGATGGTCAGCGCCTGCAGGTCGGTCTTGCTCGCCACGATCACCACGAGGAGGGCGATGACCGCGGCGACCAGCGGGAACCAGATGAGGTCGGAGATGAGCTCGAGACCGATCAGGGCGGTGAGGACGCCGGCTGCGGCTGCCACCTGCGGCCCGATCACCGAGTCGAGCTTCTCGCTGCGCGCGCCGATCAGGGACATCGCGGTGCCTGCCAGGAAGACGACCACGCCGACGACGACCAGGAAGCCACGGTCCCAGTCGGCGCCACCGAGCCAACCGGCGTACTTCATCCCGGCTACGTCCAGGGCGAGCAGACCCAGTGCGAGCGTCCAGACTCCTTCGGTGCCGGCGCGCAGCTCGAGATGCATCAGCACCGCGCCACCGATCGTGAAGAGCGCGGTGAAGACGAGCAGCATCGTGGTGCGGCCGCCGACGCCCATCGTGGCCCAGGCGACCGCGAGGAAGATGACGCTCGCGACCAGCAGGAAGAGCACGCCGACGCCGACCAGGATCAGCGGCACGGTGATCGGCGCCCGCCGGGCGACCGGAGCACCGGGGAACGGCGCCGGTCCGGCCATGGCCACGGCCGGCGCCGGGGCCGGGAGGGGGGTGACGTCGGGCTCGGGCTGGATCTGCGGCGGCGCCGCGGGCGGCGCGCCGACCGGCACGGGAGCGGGCGACGGGGTCCGTCGCGCGGCCCGGCTCGCCTCCTCCCGGATCGAGCGCAACCGCGTCATGAGTACGTCGGCCCGCAGCAGGGTGCCGTAGAGCTCTTGCGCGACGGCGTTCTCCAGCGGCAGACCACAGTGCGGGCAGGGGCTGGTGCCGGGCTCGAAGGCCTCCCGGCAGTCGGGGCAGCGACCAGGATCGGCGTACTTCACAGCCAACCATCCTTGCGTAGATCCGCCGATGTGCGTGCGGGAAACGCAGGGTGTGCGCTGAGACTTGATCCAGAACGACAACCGGCTTCGACCCATAACTGCTGGTCGAAGCCGGTTGTTGCTTGTGGGCAGGGGCGGGGTCGAACCGCCGACCTATCACTTTTCAGGCGATCGCTCGTACCAACTGAGCTACCTGCCCAAGCGAGGTGAAACATTACCGGAAGCAACCGCGACGTTCCGAATCGGGACCCGAAACCGGACGCGCGGCCTCGCTTTGGCGGCCTCGGACGCAGGCCTCTAGGATGTCCCGGCAGGCCCCCTTCGTCTAGCGGCCCAGGACCCCGCCCTTTCACGGCGGTAGCGCCGGTTCGAATCCGGTAGGGGGTACACAGTCTTTCCATGGCTCGAGTCTCGCCGCGCGACAGGCCGGCCGGCATCCGCACGGATACTCATATCCACGACGCACGGGGCCGCCCGGATGCCACACTTCCCAGCATGGGTGCCAGCGTGAGGGCGTGGACGTCGCCGGCGGCGATCGAGGTCGAGAGCAGGCTCTTCCGGGCTCTCGCGGTGTTGCGCGTGGTGGTGCTCGTCAACGCCGTCGGGCTGACCGTCTACCGGGCCGGCAACTTCGTCTCGCCCACGGCCGCGCTGGTCTGTGCGCTCGTCATGATCGGCTGGACCGTCTTCGTCGTCTGGGCGTACGCAGAGCCGAGCCGCCGCACGGCGGTGCTCGTCGGTGCCGACCTGGTGGTCGCCCTCGGTCTTCTGCTCGTGACCCCGCTGGTCAAGGGTCCGGGGTTCCAGGCGAGCGTGCCGGGATTCTGGGTCAGCGGCGCGCTGCTCGCGTGCGCGATCCACTATCGCTGGCTCGGCGGCCTGCTGGCCGGCGTCGCGCTGGCGGCCGCCGACCTCGTGCTCCGTCAGGAGATCGACCAGTCGATCTACGGCAACGCGTTCCTGCTGGTCATCGCGGGCCCCGTGGTGGGCTACATGTGCGAGTCGGTGCAGCGGATGGCGCTCGAGCGCGACGAGGCGCAGCGGGCGGCCGCGCGGGCGGAGGAGCGGGCACGGCTCGCCCGGGCGGTGCACGACGGGGTCCTCCAGGTCCTCGCCCTCGTGCAGCGTCGCGGGGGCGAGCTGGGTGGTGACGCCGCCGAGCTGGGCAGGCTGGCGGGGGAGCAGGAGCGGGAGCTGCGGCTGCTGATCCGCGGCGAGCAGCCCGGCCGGGGCTCGGCTGCCGGACCGGCTCACGGGATGGCCGACCTCGCCGCCGCTCTCGCCGAGCTCGAGACCGGCACCGTGACCGTGTCCGGCCCCGCCAACGCCGTCGAGATGCCCGCACGCCGGGTCGGCGAGATCCTCGCCGCGACCCGCGCGGCCTTGGACAACGTACGCCGCCATGTCGGTGAGGACGCCCGCGCCTGGGTGCTCCTGCAGGCCTTCCCCGACCATGTCGAGGTCTCGGTGCGCGACGAGGGCCCGGGGATCCCCGACGGTCGCCTCGCCGTGGCGGAGCAGGACGGCAGGCTCGGCATCGTCGGTTCGATCCGGGGCCGGATCCTCGATCTCGGGGGCACGGCCGAACTCATCACAGGAGGGACGGGAACGGAATGGGAACTGACAGTTCCGCGAGGGTGATGGTCGTCGACGACCATCCGATGTGGCGCGACGCGGTCGAGCGCGACCTGACCGGTGCGGGCTTCGAGGTCGTCGCCACCGCCAGCACCGGGCGCGAGGCGATCACCCGCTTCGCCGCGACCCGGCCGGACGTCGTGGTGCTCGACCTGCAGATCCCCGAGCCCGACGGCGTCCAGGTCACCACCGAGGTCGTCGCCCTGCATCCCGCGACCAAGGTCCTCATCCTCTCCGCCTCGGGCGAGCAGAACGACGTGCTCGCCGCGGTCAAGGCCGGCGCGACCGGCTACCTCGTCAAGTCAGCCTCCCGCGACGAGCTCCTGGAGGCCGTACGCCGCGTCGCGGACGGCGACCCGGTCTTCACCCCTGGCCTCGCCGGCCTGGTCCTGGGCGAGTTCCAGCACAGCGCCGCCACCGAGGTGCGGGGCGACAAGCCCATGCTCACCGACCGCGAGACCGAGATCCTCAAGCTCGTCGCCAAGGGGCTGAGCTACCGCCAGATCGCCGACCGTCTCGTGCTCTCTCACCGGACGGTTCAGAACCACGTACAGAACACGTTGCGCAAGCTCCAGATGCACAACCGGGTCGAGCTCACGCGGTATGCGATCGAGCAGGGGTTGGATGCTGACTGAGCCTCTTTTTTGACGCGCTTCGGGTGGTGTGTTTTGGGGTTGGGGTTTGCCGCCGACCCTTTCTTGGAGGGTGTTCTCGGCGGCGTCGGAGTCAAGGACGGCCTGCGGCCGCCGGCTTCGCCGGTCGCCTTCGGCGATCCTTGACACCGGCCGTCGCCGAGAATTTTGGCTGGTTATCGGGTCGGCGGCAGGGGTTTGGTGCGACGGTCTTGGTTGGGTGCCGGCTTGGGAGGGTCGGCCGGTGTTGTTTCGTCCCGGTCGGTAGGGCGGGGTGGGAGGCGAACGAACGTTCGTTCGTGCCGAGCCCTTCGCTGCGGAACATGGGATCGGTGGGTGAAAGAAATGTTTCTTTCACCGGGGGTGGGCATCCAGCAGGGAGGCTCGGCGGGGCGAACGAATGTTCGTTCGCCCCAGAACAGTCACCTTCCCAGGAGCGAATCTTCCGCGGCCACACCCGGGCCGCCGCCCCGATAGCCAGCCAAATCTTTCTCGACCTGGTCCGGTGTCAAGGACCGCGCAAGCGGCCGGCGAAGCCGGCGGCCGCAGGCCGTCCCTGACTCCGGGCCAGGTCGAGAAACACTCGAGAACGGGTCGGCGGCCCACACCAACCCCGAGTAGCGGCCCACACCAACCCGAGAAACAGTCATCCGGCCGAGTCATACGAGAGAATCCAAGGGTGGTCTCGCTTCTCTATCTTCACGGCGTCGGCAACGGCGACCCCCGCGACGCCTGGCGTCGCGCGCTGGACAGCTCGCTGCAGGAGGCCGGCTACCCGGGGCTCGACGAGGTCGAGGTGATCGCGCCGAAGTATCCCGACGTGCTCCGCACCGCCGACGGCGACAAGACCATCAAGATCCCGCCGATCACCGCTCCCAAGCTGAGCGCCGAGGAGCAGCGGGACGTACGCCGCCGGGTCGAGCGCGCGACCGCGGAGCTCGAGTCGGTCCTGGGCGAACCCGTGCCCGCCTCGCCGGTGGGCGTGACCGACTCGCTGGCTCCGATCGTGCTGCGGGTGCTCCGCCAGGCGCACAACTACGTGACCAAGCCCGGCATCCGGGCGCGGACGCTGCGGATGGTGCTCGACGAGCTTCCCGAGGAGGGGGAGATCGTCATCGTCGGCCACAGCCTCGGCTCGATCATCGCGATCGACCTGCTCCGCCGGCTCCCCCCGAAGCTGACGGTCACCGGGCTGGTGACGATCGGTAGCCCAGCCGCCCACCCGAACCTCCACGAGGACTCCGACCGCCTGGAGATGAAGGCACCGGTGGACCACGTCGGGTGGTGGGTCAACGTGTGGAGCAACGGCGACGCGGTGACCGGTCTGCGCGGCATCTGGCGCCACTTCCCCTGGGCGCTCGACCTCCAGGTCGGGCTCGGTCTCGACCACCGCACCACCACCTACCTCCGTTCCAAGCCGGTCGCCAACGCGATCGGGCGCGGCCTGTTCGGCTCCCTCAGCAAGGAGGTGGCGATCGTCGAGGGCACCCCCGACGTCGCGCTGAACTCCCTCGAGGTGCGCCTGGCGCTGTGGCTCGCCTACGCCCAGTTCCTCCGCGACCACCTCAAGGGGGCCACCCAGGAACGCTTCGGCGCGGCCCTCCGTGTCGTGCAGCACGAGGTCCTGGAGCGGCTGATCGAGAACTACCAGGCCGATGACGTACGCATCCCGCAGCAGCTCCTCGACCTGCGCGTCTCGCCGACGGTGCCGTTCACGGAAGGCCCGGGGGCCCGGGACCTGCCTCGGCCCAAGCCGTTGACCCAGCTCTCCAAGGAGGAGGCCGTCCTCGCCCTGGTCGCGCTGGCGACCGCCAATCCGGTGCGGCCCTACGAGATCGACGTCCCCGACGACGTACGCCGTCAGGCATTCCACGACCTGACGGTCTGGATGGGGCTCGGGGGAGGGCTCGGCGAGAATCTGCACATCGCGATGCAGTCGGCGTCGAAGGCCGTCTACCCGGTCGACCAGTGGAAGCTGTGGGTCGGCATCGGGATCGGCGCGGCCGTGCTGGTCGCCGGGCCGATCGGGCTCGCCCTGGCCGCCCCCGCCGGGCTGGCCGGGGGAGCGGCGATCGTCGGCGCGCTCTCCGCCTTCGGGCCCGGCGGGATGGTCGGCGGGCTCGTCACCGCCGGCGCGATCACCACCACCGGTGCCGGCACGATCGCCGCCACCCTCGTCTCCAGCTCGTCCACCGCCGAGGACGTCGAGGTCACCGTCATCCAGCTCCTCACCGCTGCGATCCTGCGCGCCCGCGAAGGCCTCGAGCAGGATCTGGGGGTCTGGCTCGCGATGTCCGAGATCCAGCGTCAGACCGGGCGCGAGGTCGCCCGGCTCGCCGCCTACAGCGACGAGAAGGCCCCCGGCGTCGAGGCCCTCCGACGCAAGGCCCGCGCGGCCGAACGGGCCATGGCGTACATGGTCAAGAACCGGCTCGTGGAGGGCCTCACCGACGAGGAACCCAAGGGCGACGAACCCTTCGAGGAGTAGGACGCATCCCCGATTGTGAATCCCCCGCACCCATGGGCTATGTTTTTCCCGTTGCCGCACACAGCGGAAACAAACAAGGCCCTGTAGCGCAGTTGGTTAGCGCGCCGCCCTGTCACGGCGGAGGTCGCGAGTTCAAGTCTCGTCAGGGTCGCGGACGAATCAGAGAGGGCGTGTGTCGCAGAAATGCGACCACGTCCTCTTCGTCATTTACATGGCGGGCTCCGGCCGCGGCGGGGGATATCCCCGCACCCCCTTAGCCCCCTCGGGGTCAGAGTGTTTCGCGTTCGTCCGGTGGTCGAGCCGCCGGACCCGCTAGGCGGAGGCGTGTCGAGACCAACACAGTTCTCGGCCCGCTCGTCCAGCTCGTCCGGCTCGTCGTTTGCCCCTGTTTGCTGTGGCTGGAGGGCCTTGTTTCGGTTGGTGTGACCTGTGGGTCGGGTGTTGTTCCGGGACGGCGGGACACGCCGGGCTGTGGCGAGCGCGACGGGGCTCGAGCGTGGGAGGGTGGTCGTCCTGCTTCGGCAGGAGTCTCGGGCCGGAGATCCCTCGATCTCACCCCCGGTTCGGGCCGTTCAACCGTGTGGGATATAAGCCGATTTGGCGGTAACGTGCGGGCTGCTGTCCTCTCGTGAGAGGATTCTGCCGCTTGTGTCGACGTCGCAACTCGGCAGGGCACGGGGGAACGACTAAGACGTTCGGTATTCAGGAGGCAACACCACCATGTCGTCGTACTACCCGCATCGGCCGCCCCATGCGGCGAGTGCGGACGAGCTTGCGTCACGGATGCAGACGAACGGTGCCTACCGCACCCCGGCCGCCCCGGCGCAGCAGCAGCCCCCCGCCCTTGGTTGGGACCAGCGTCCGCAGCAGTCCCAGGCCCAGCCGCAGTACCAGGAGCCCGCGATCCAGCAGCCGGCCGTGATGGCGCAGACGACCGGAACGCACTGGCCGCAGTTCGTCAACAACAACCGTCTCATCGGCGCGCTCATCGCCGGCTTCGGTGCCACCCAGCTCGCCACGATGTTCGGCTACTGGATCTACGGCCTCGGCATCATGGAGGGCCCGCTGGACTTCGCGTTCTTCAACGGCGTCATCCTGACGCCGAACGCCACCGCCAACGAGGCCGGCTTCGCCGTCTCGCAGTGGTTCGCCGGTATGGGCTTCCACTACTTCAACGGCATGGTCTTCGCGCTCGCCTACGCCCTGGTGATCTTCCCGTGGCTCGGCAAGACCCACACCACCTCGAGCAACCTCGCGCGCTCGCTCGGCATGGGTATGTTCCTCGCCACCGCGTCCTGCGGCTGGTGGATCCCGGCCCTGCACCCGGAGGATGTCATCGGCATCGACCCGGGCTTCTTCTCGATCAACCTCGGATGGGGCACCGTCCTGGGTGTCTACCTGTGGCACGTCGTCTGGGCGGTCGCCCTCGGCCTGTTCTTCAACCCGCAGGACTGACCCACAGCAACACGAAGAGCCCCAGCCAACGGCTGGGGCTCTTCTTCATGTCTGCCCGACAGGGCGAGCTGCGGAGCAGCCGCAGACTACTCGGGCCAGGCGTCGAAGACCTGGCCACCGTTGGTGGTCAGGTGGTTGTGCAGCTGCTCGCCGGCAGCGGCGTCGCGCAGCGTACGGAGTACGAGGCGGCGCCGGTCGGACGGGTTGGCCGTCGGCGGTCCCGGGGTCAGCGCCATGGTCTCGGTGACCCGCTCGGCCAGCAGCCGCAGGTGGCTGCGCTCGCCACCGGCGTAGATGACGTGGGTGTGCTCGAGCGGGGAGGCCCACACGATGTTGCCCTCGACGACGATCAGGCGTGACTCGGTGGCCATCACCTTCATCTCGACGTCGGTCATGTTCTGGATCATGTCGGCCCCGGCGACGATCGACTCGCCCTCGTGCAGGAAGGCGGGGAGCGCGTGGGTGAGGTTGGCCTCGATCAGCGCGGCCTCCTCGCGGGCCCGCTGCTGGGCTCCCGCCTGACCGCCGTACGCGCTGCCGACAGCGCGCTGGGCGCCGGTGTTCGGCGCCTGCCCGTAGGCGCCGGTGTTGGTGCCGTACGAGCCCTGGTTGGGGTAGTAGGAGCCGGTGTTCGGGTAGGAGCCCGGGTTCGGGTAGGACCCCGGTGCCGGCGCGACGCCGTAGCTGGTGGCGGTGGGGGTGGGCTGGCCGTAGGCGTTGCCCGTGCCGTACTCACCGCCCCAGCTGGCGTCGACGTTCACCTGCGCGCCCGCGGCTCGCGCGGCGTAGTCGAGGGTCGGGAAGAAGTCGTGGAAGGCGTCCTTGTCCCGGATCTTCATCGTCGTGGAGTAGGACGATCCGGGGACCAGCGCCTCGATGATGAAGTCGCCCAGGCTGGGCGGCGGAGGAACACCGATGAAGGTCAGCACGGCCAGGTTGACGGAGAAGACGCGCTCGTGGAACTCGAACATCACCCGGCGGTCGGTCAGGAAGGCGTGACCTGAGGCGTTCCCCTCGTGGGGGAACTTGACCGCGACCCGGGCCCACTGGACCTCACCGGGCTGCAGCAGCGACTTCACCAGGAGCCAGTCTCGGGTCTCCGAGGCGATGGCTCGGCTGTTGGGATCATGCGCCATCCGTCGGTGGAAATCCTCCACGGGTCGGTGGCCTACGGTGATGGACGCCGAGGCCCTTCTCATTGAGCGCATGTTCGCAAACCCTAGCCCTTCCTCCTTCTAGTGTGGACAGTTTGTACCAGCAGGGTCGCGATGTTGTGGAATCCCCTGATGTAGATGACATCTCAACTGCATGACGGCTACGCACACCTGCCTATTGACAGAAAACTGACAGGCCGTCCGACCACCCTCTTCGGTGGGTATCCCTGACGACGGGGATCGGCGAGGGGATGGGGCTGTGATGACTGGTTCGCCTGTGGCGACGGCAAGAGAGACGACCGGCGTGCACTGGAGCGAGCTGCCGTGCGCGATCGAGGACGCGGACCTGTGGTTCGCCGCGACCAGCGCCGACGCGGACCGCGCCAAGGAGCTGTGCCGTACGTGTCCGCTGCAGCGTTCCTGTCTGCAGGGCGCGATCGCTCGGCAGGAGCCGCACGGCGTGTGGGGCGGCGAGGTCTTCTACGAGGGAATCGTCGTCGCGCGCAAGCGCACCCGGGGCCGCCCGCGCAACGGAGAGCTCCACCAGCGGGACCTGGAGCGCCAGGCTCGCGCAAACCTTCGGAAAAATACGTCGGAAGCAGTTGCGTAGTCGTATCTGTCACCCGGCAGAATGTCTGCTGTGGGGATTGAGATAAGCCCAGAGCGCTTCGACGCACTTGTGGACCAGGCGCTCGACGCCATTCCGGATGAGCTCGCCGCCCAGGTGCACAACCTCGTCGTGCTCGTCGAGGAGTGGCCGCCGGAGGGCGAGCCTCGCGACACCCTCGGACTCTACGACGGCGTCGCGCTGACCGACCGCAACGACCTCTACGGCCTCACCCTGCCGGACCGGATCTTCATCTTCCGCCAGCCTCTCCAGCAGATGTGCGTGGACGAGGCCGACCTGGCCGCCGAGATCCGCATCACCGTCGTCCACGAGATCGCCCACCACTTCGGCATCGACGACGACAAGCTCCACCAGCTCGGCTGGGCCTAGGTCCCTAGAGGCTCGACCCGATCAGCCAGCCGAGGCCGACCGCGGCGCTTCCCACGGCGAGGGAGCCGAGGACGTTCAGCGCGGCTGATCGCCAGCGGCCGTCCTCGGCCAGGCGGACGGTCTCGTAGGAAAAGGTCGAGAACGTCGTCAGGGCCCCGCAGAAGCCGGTGCCGGCCAGGGTGAGCACCCAGCCGGGAAGTACGCCGTTCGCGGCCGCCCCCGCCAGCAGGCCGAGCACGAACGAGCCGACGGCGTTGACCGCCATCGTCCCCCACGGGAAGTCCGAACCGGTCCATCGCCGGACGTAGAGGTCGGTCAGGTAGCGCGCCGGAGCGCCGATCGCACCACCGAGCACGACCAGGAGCGCGGTCATCGCTCCACTCCTCGGCCCGTATCCGGGCCGGGGTCGGGATCGAGGTCGGGGTCGATGCCGTCGACCACGACCTCTCGGCCGCTGTCGAGCACGACCACCCGGCCGAGTGTCAGCCCGAGCCAGGCGGCGCCGATCCCGCAGGCCACCGAGGCGAGCAGGTAGAGCATCGCGATCGCGGGCATGTGCCCGCCCAGGACGTACGTCTCCAGCTCGTAGGTCGAGAACGTCGTGTAGCCACCGAGCACGCCGACCCCGAGGAACGGGCGCAGGTAGCGGCCCCAGAACGGGACCGTGGACAACGGGCCCAGGACGAACGCCATCAGCACGCCCAGCAGCAGGCAGCCGGAGACGTTGGTGAGGAAGGTCGACCAGGGCCAGGAGTGGCCGCCGTGGGGGAGGATCGTCGTGAGGCCCCAGCGGGCCAGCGAGCCGAGCGCTCCGCCGGCAGCGATAGGGGCGAGCAGGTCGCCATGCTCACGCAGCACGCGGACAGCGTATGCCCTACCGGAGCGGCCCGGTCATCTGTGCCGCGCTCCACCGGGTGGGGCGGCCGCCGGCGGCCTGGGTGAGGTATTCACCGAGGAACCAGCGCTGGAAGGTGACCTGCTCGGGCGAGCGGGCCAGGACGAGCAGACGCTCCTGGCGGCAGAACTCGTCGATGAGGTCGAGCATGTCGAGAAAGCGGCGCATCGTCTCGGCCGCGGACCGCGGCATGCGTACGTGCAGGTCAGCCGTCTCCCGGTCGCGGCCCGAGCTCGAGCCGATCACCCCGGAGAGCTGGCCGTGGCCGAGGCCGTCGAGGAGCTGGCGCTCCAGCGAGCCGAACAGGGCCGAGAGGCTGGCGGCGAGAGGGTAGTCGTTGGCATGGGCGAGCGAGAGGAGGCGTACTTCTCGCCGCAGCTCCCGGAAGTGGTGCTGGAAGCCCTTGTAGAGGGCGACGGGCACGCCGAGGATGCTGACCTCGACCGCCTCCGGGCCGAGGCGCTCGAGCCGGGGTGGTGCGCCGGCGGGCCCGGTGATCACGCCCTCGACGCCGTCGCCCTCATCGATCTCGGTGGCGGGGGTGAACCAGACGGTCTTCCCGGACGCGTCGATGTCGGCGCCCCAGGCCTCCGAGACGCTGGCCACGATCGAGAGGCCGCGACCGACCGTCAGCAGGACCTCGTCCTCGTCGTCGAGGGCGAGCGGGACCGGCAGCAGCGGCGGTTCGGTCGAGCCGTCACGGATCTCGACGCGGGGGTGGTCGACGGTGCCGCGCATCCGGATCGTGACCGGGGCGGTGCCGTGGAACAGCGCGTTGGAGACCAGCTCGGAGACGCCGAACTCGGCGCAGTCGACGAGGTCGGTGCGCTCGATCTCCTCGCAGGCCGCCCGGACCCAGACGCGAGCGTCCTGGACGGCGCGGGAACCGGTGCGGAGCAGGAGAGCGGGCCGGCTCAACGGCATGTCTCCTCCTCCGATCTCGCGGGTCGGCATGCACACGATCTCGTTGTGTGCTGTTCGTTGCAAGAATTTTCCGCACTTGAAGGTGTCTGATCCGGGCCATGGACCACTAGGGCATAAGGTCCCGGTCGCCCTCACAGATTAAAGTCAAGGGGTTTCGACTCGATAACGGACACGCGGTGCGAGCACATACTCGGCGGCCGTCCGGCAACTGTGACGAAGTAGTCGTGCCCGGGAATGAACAGATCCGCCGGCATGGTTCAGAATATGAGGTGGAACGTTCAAAAGGTCTCGTTTGAGGTAGGGGATTAGTCAATGTCAGCGGACCAGGCAAAGCACCGGGTCGTCATCATCGGTTCCGGTTTCGGGGGGCTCTTCTCCGCGAAGGCGTTCAAGGGCCGCGACGACGTCGAGGTCACCTTGATCGCGAAGACGACCCATCACCTGTTCCAGCCGCTCCTCTACCAGGTGGCGACCGGAATCCTCTCGCAGGGCGAGATCGCCCCGCCGACCCGCGACATCCTGCACCGGCAGAAGAACGCCACCGTGCTGCTCGGCGAGGTCAACGAGATCGACACCGAGGCCAAGACGGTCAAGGCGGGCATCCTCAACCAGGAGATCGATGTTCCCTACGACTCGCTGATCGTCGCCGCCGGTGCCGGCCAGTCCTACTTCGGCAACGACCACTTCGCCGAGTTCGCGCCCGGGATGAAGTCGATCGACGACGCGCTCGAGCTGCGTGGCCGCATCTTCGGCGCCTTCGAGATCGCCGAGCTGACCGCCTCGCGCGGTGAGCCGATCGGTGACCTGCTCACCTTCGTCGTCGTCGGTGCCGGTCCGACCGGTGTCGAGATGGCCGGCCAGATCGCCGAGCTGTCCCGCCGAGTGCTGAAGAAGGACTTCACCTACATCCAGTCCGAGAAGGCCCGGGTGGTCCTGGTCGACGCCGCGCCGCAGGTGCTGCCGCCGTTCGGGGAGAAGCTCGGTGCCAAGGCGGAGAAGGCGCTGGAGAAGGCCGGTGTCGAGGTCGTCCTCGGCGCGATGGTCACCCACGTCGACGAGTTCGGCATCGAGATGAAGTTCAAGGACGGCAAGACCCAGCGGATCGGCTCGATCGCGAAGATCTGGGCCGCCGGTGTGCAGGCGTCCTCCCTGGGCAAGACGCTCTCCGAGCAGACCGGCGCCGAGCTCGACCGCGCCGGCCGGATCGCGGTCAACCCCGACCTGACCCTGCCCGGCCACCCCGAGATCTTCGTGGTCGGCGACATGATCAACCTCAACCACCTGCCCGGCGTCGCCCAGGTCGCGATCCAGGGTGGCAAGCACTCGGCCAAGACCATCAAGGCCCGCCTGAAGAACAAGCCGGAGCCCGGCGACTTCAAGTACTTCGACAAGGGCTCGATGGCCACCATCTCCCGCTTCAACGCGGTGCTGATGATGGGCAGCTTCAAGCTCTCCGGCGTCCTGGCCTGGTTCGGCTGGCTGCTGGTCCACCTGGCCTACATGACCGGGTTCCGCAACCGGCTCACCGCGACGCTGCACTGGATGATGTCCTTCATCGGCAAGGACCGCTCGGAGCGCACCACCACCATGCAGCAGATCTTCGCCCGTGAGGCGCTCGAACGCGTCCCGGGCGGTATGGCCGCCCTCATCGACGACCCGGCCGAGGTGGCTCTGCAGGTCGAACGCCGCCGCAAGGAGCTCGAGGAGCACGCTGCCGAGGAGTCGCGACTGGCCGACTCCCACAGCGCCTCGTAGCCGCTGCTTCCCGACCGGCCCGCCGCAGACGATGTCTGCGGCGGGCCGATCTGTTTCCGCGCTCCGAGATCGGTGCTTGCTATTGTATGCAGACACGGTGTCTCATTAATCCGTTGATGAGACACCCGCTATCGGAGGAGGACGCGTGAACGAGCGCCGGCGAGTGAACCAGGTGACCGAGGTGACGAAGCGGCTGGTCGAGACCACCGACGGGCTGGAGCTCGCGGTCTTCGAGCAGGGACCGGCCGACGCGCCGACGGTGGTGCTGGTTCACGGCTACCCCGACAACCACTCCGTCTGGGACGGGGTCGCAGAGGTGCTCGCCGACCGGTTCCACGTCGTCGCCTATGACGTCCGCGGCACGGGCGAGTCGGGGGTGCCGGGCTCGACCGCCGGCTACCGCCTGGCGCAGCTCTCCGCGGACTTCCAGGCGGTCATCGACGCCGTCTCGCCCGATGCGCCCGTGCACGTCGCGGCGCACGACTGGGGCTCGATCCAGACCTGGGAGTCGGTGACCGACCCGGCCCTGGACAGCCGGATCGCGACGTACGTCTCGATCTCGGGGCCCGACCTCGGGATGGCGACCACGTGGCTGCGCGAGCGGACGCACCTGGGGAGCTCGCTGCGGCAGCTGGCCCACTCCTGGTACGTCTTCGCCTTCCAGCTGCCGTTGCTGCCCGAGGCGATGGTGCGCTCGGGGCTGCTCGACCGGTTCGTCGGTGGCGGGCCACGACCGACGAAGGACCAGGTCAACGGCGTCGAGCTCTACCGCGCCAACTTCCTCGGCAAGCTGCTCCGTCCGCAGCCCCGGTCGACGAAGGTGCCGGTGCTGGTGATCGCCCCGCGCGGCGACGACTACGTGACGGTGCCGCTGCAGACCGAGGCGCCCCGGGCGTACGTGTCGTCGCTGGCCACCCAGGTCATCGACGGCGGCCACTGGGTGGTGGCCGCCGAACCCGAGCTGGTCGCGGGCGAGATCGTGGCCTTCATCGAGAAGGAGGGCGTGCGATGAGCAGGACGACCAAGGAGAGCAAGCGCGGGCACGAGCCGGCGAAGGTGGCTCTCCACCCGCGGAACGTGAAGTTCGACTGGAGCAAGCTGCCGCTGGTGTGGATCCCGGGCGAGGTCTTCGCCTCCCACTACGTCAACGTCCTGCACCTGCTGCTGCCCGAGGGCGAGCGGTGGTTCGTCAAGGTCTTCTCCGAGATCCTGCCGCTGATCGAGGACGACCAGCTGCGTGAGGACGTGATCGGCTTCATCGGGCAGGAGGGCGTGCATGCCGCCGCCCACCAGGAGGTCCAGGACTACTTCACCGACAACGGGCTCGACGTACGTCCGTTCGCGGCCGAGATCGAGGCGCTGTTCCGCAAGATCCTGGGCGACCGCGACCTGACCGGCCGGGCCAAGGAGGAGTGGTTGATCGAGCGGGCCGCGATCATCGCCGGCCTCGAGCACCTCACCGCCGTGCTCGGCAACTGGGTGCTCAACTCGCCCGCGCTCGACGCGGCCGGCGCCGACGAGACGATGCTCGACCTGCTGCGCTGGCACGGTGCCGAGGAGGTCGAGCACCGCAACGTGGCCTACGACGTCTTCCAGCACGTCGACGGGCGCTACCTGCGTCGGGTCCGCTCCTACCTGCTCGGCGGCACCGCGCTGCTCGTGCTGTGGTGGCGTGGCGCCGGCTACCTGATGGACCACGACCCGACCCCGCTCGATCCGGCACAGCCCGATCCGGCGAGGCGGCCGAGGGCGAGGCTGTTCCAGCTGATCGACGCCGAGCGTCGTGGGCTGGTGCCGGGTGTCGTACGCATCGGGTGGGCGACGTGGAAGTTCTTCCTGCCGAACTACGACCCGGCCAAGGAGGGCTCGACCGCCCAGGCGGTGAGCTATCTGGCCAAGTCGCCCGCGGCGCTGCGCGCCGACGCGATCGCGGAGACGCACAGCGTGGAGGGCACGTGACCAAGCCCGCGCACTACACGGTCCCGGACATCCCCGACTCACGGCTCTACCGAGGCTTCGAGGCGATCGTCGGGGGCTACTGGACCAAGGCCGCCTACCGCTCTTGGCGCGGTCGCAGGCCGCTCGGGCGGATCGACCGCGACCTGCACGTACGCGTCAGCCGGATCGACGAGGAGGGTCTCGACGTCAGGGCGATCTGGTTCGAGCGTGAGGACGGCAGCGACCTGCCGGCCTGGGACCCGGGCGCGCACGTCGACGTGGTGCTGCCCAGCGGGCGGCTGCGGCAGTACTCGCTCAACTCCGACCCCGACGACCTCTCCGCCTACCGGATCAGCGTGCGACGGATCGCGCCGACCGCGGGCGGAGGCGGCGGGTCGGTGGAGGCGCACTACCTCTCCGTCGGTGACCGGCTGGTCCTGAAGGGTCCGCGCAACGCCTTCCCGTTCGTCGACTCGCCCGCCGGCTACCTCTTCGTCGCCGGCGGCATCGGGATCACCCCGATCCTGCCGATGCTGCGCGACGTGGTGCGGCGGGGCGTGCCGTACGAGTTCGTCTACACCGGACGCTCGCGCGAGACGATGCCGTTCCTGGAGGAGATCCGGGAGATCGTCGGTGACCACGAGATCCAGCTGTGGCCTGACGACGAGCGGGGCGTGCCCGACGCGGCCAAGATCATCTCGATGGCGCCCGAGGGCGCCGCGCTCTACTGCTGCGGGCCGATGCCGATGATCGACGCGATCCGTGCGCAGATCCCCGACCCGCTGATCGACACGCTCCACTACGAACGGTTCTCGCCGCCGCCGGTGCTCGGCGGCCGTCCGTTCCGGGTACGCCTCGGCGACTCCGACGTCGAGGTGGAGGTGGGCGCCGAGGAGTCGGCGCTGACCGCGGTCCGGCGGGTGCGGCCGGCCCAGGCGTACTCGTGCCAGCAGGGCTTCTGCGGCACCTGCCGGGTCCGGGTCCTGGAGGGCGAGGTCGAGCACCGCGATCACGCGCTGGCCGACTACGAGCGTGACGGCCACATGATCCTGTGCGTCTCGCGCGCGAAGGGGACCGTGGTGATCGACGGCTGATCGATAACGGTTTGCCCCTCGGGCCGCGGGCTGATGTCCTGTGCGACATGACCGCCCTCGCCGTTCCCTCCATCGATCTCTACGACTCCTGGGCGGCGTGCGTCGCGGAGTTCGGCGGAGCCCACCTCGACGGTGCGTCCATCCCCGACGAGGAGGCCGCCGACGTGAGCCGGGAGGCGTGCGAGCGGCTGGTCGCGAAGACCGCCCGGGACCGCGACGTCACGATCCCGCCGCCCGCGGGGCGGGTGCACGCCTCGTCCTTCTGGATCACCGAGGGCTCCGAGGTGGTCGGGTTCATCCAGCTGCGGCACGCGCTCAACGAGTTCCTCGAGAACGTGGGCGGCCACATCGGCTACTCGGTGCGTTCCTCGGCCCGCCGGCGAGGTCACGCCGGGCGGGCGCTCGGGCTGGTCCTCGACGAGGCCCGGGAGCTCGGCCTGGAGCGTGTCCTGCTCACCTGCGACGACGACAACGAGGCCTCCGCCCGGACCATCGAGTCCCAGGGCGGCGAGCTCCAGGACGTCATCGACGCGGCGGCGTACGGCTACGGCCCCACCCGGCGCTACTGGATCAAGCTGTGAACGAGCAGGGCGTCGCCACCGAGGGCGAGCTGGAGTGGGCGTTGGCCGGTGACTCTGCCGCCCCCACAGAGCTGGTCGAGGAGGTGCTGACCGGGCTGCGCACCACCGGCCGTGCGCCCGAGGTGGACGTCGAGGTGCTGCGGGCCGCGGCCTTCCGGCTCGTCTCCGAGCACAGGCTCGACGAGGTCGGGCGAGCCTGGCTGGAGCTCCTCGACGCGGTCCGGGCGCACCCGGACGCCCGGCTGGCGGATCTGCCGCCGGCACGCACCGACTGACCTCTCCTGGTAGCCCGTCAGCTCGACAGCGAACGGCGGCGACTCGCCAGGCTGGAGAGGCCCTGGGCCGCGGCCCGGACGAGGGTCACGTGGGCCTCGGGCCGGAAGCGGCCGACCGGGCCGGTGACGCTGATCGCGGCCAGCGCCTTGTCCCCGCCCTCGGCGAGGACCGGAGCCGCGATGCACTGCAGCCCGACGGCCGACTCCTCGCGCTCGAAGGCGACGCCGTTCTCGAGCACGGCAGCGAGCTGCCTCTCCAGCAGGCCGGGCGCGACGATCGTGTGAGGCGTACGTCGCTCGAGGGGGCTGCTGAGGATCTCCTGCTGTGCCTCGGGGTCGGCGTACGCGAGCAGGACCTTGCCGATGGCGGTGCAGTGGACGGGCATCCGGCCGCCCGGCCGGGAGGGCGACTTCGCCTGCCGATGGCCGCCGATCTTGGCGACGTAGACGACGTCGTGACCCTCGCGTACGCCCAGGTGGACGGTCTCGTGGGTGCGCTCGTAGAGGTCCTGGAGGAACGGCATCGCCAGCTCCAGGAGCGAGCGCTCGACCGAGGCCCGCATGCCGAGCTCGAAGAGACCGCCGGAGAGGCGGTAGCCGAGGTTGGTGCGGTCCAGGAGGCGGTTGGTGACCAGGTCGCCGGCGACACGGTGGGCGGTCGCCTTGGGGAGTCCGGTGCGGCGGACGAGCTCGGCCAGCGAGAGCACCTGGTCGTCGACCGTGAAGGCCCGCAGGATGGTCACCGCCTTGCCGAGCACGGTGTCGAGATCGGCAGGTTGGTGCGTCATGGGATCACCGTACCGGTCAGCGGGACGCCTGGCCCGCTCCTTTCGCCCAACTGCTGAGACCGTGGGCCTATGAACGAAGTGACCTCCCCGTCCGATGCTGCCGTCGATGCCGCGGCAGATCGGCTGCTGACCGCCGCGGCGACCGGTGTCCCCGTGCCGCCGATGCGGGACCTGCTGGACGCGACGGATCTGAAGACGGCGTACGCGATCCAGGAGCGGCTCACCGCCGGCCGGCTCGCCGCCGGGGCGACGATCGTGGGCCGCAAGATCGGGCTCACCTCCAAGGCGGTGCAGGAGCAGATCGGCGTGGACACCCCGGACTTCGGCGTGCTCTTCGACGACATGGCGTACGCCGACGGGGACACGCTCCCCGCCGACGCGATCCTGCAGCCGCGGGCCGAGGCCGAGATCGCCTTCGTCCTCGCGGCCGACCTGGCCGACGGCGACCTCTCCTACGACCAGGTGCGCGAGGCCATCGACTACGCCGTCGCCGCCATCGAGATCTGCGGCAGCCGGATCGCCGACTGGAAGATCGCCTTCGGCGACACGGTCGCGGACAACGCCTCGGCCGGTGCCTATGTCCTGGGGTCGGAACGGCGACGGCTCGACGAGTTCGAGCCGCGCGAGGTGACCATGTCGATGTCGATCGACGACGAGGAGGTCTCGACCGGCACCGGCGCCGCCTGTCTGGGCGATCCGGTCAACGCGGTCCAGTGGCTGGCTCGCTACGCCCGTGACTTCGGTGAGCCGCTGCGTGCCGGCCAGCTCATCCTCTCCGGCGCGCTCGGCCCGATGCGGCCGATCGCCCCGGGCAACACCGTTCGTTCCACCGTGTCGGGCCTCGGCTCGGTGACCTTCAGCGTAGGGAAGTGACGTCCATGCCAGCGGAAAGCACAGCCAAGACGAAAGTGGCGATCATCGGTTCGGGGAACATCGGCACCGACCTGATGATCAAGGTGATGCGAACCTCGCAGCACCTGGAGATGGGCGCGATGGTCGGGATCGACCCTGCCTCGGACGGTCTGGCTCGCGCCGAGCTTCTCGGGTTCGCGACGACGTCGGACGGCGTCGAGGGGCTGATCGCCCTGCCGGGGTTCGACGACATCGAGATCGTCTTCGACGCGACCTCGGCCAAGGCGCACGTCGCCAACGCGGCCGCGCTGGAGCCCTACGGGAAGCGGCTGATCGATCTCACTCCTGCCGCGATCGGGCCGTACGTCATCCCGGCCGTCAACATCGACGAGCACATCGACGCCCCGAACGTGAACATGGTGACCTGCGGCGGGCAGGCGACGATCCCGATCGTGGCCGCGGTCGCGCGGGTCGTACCCGTCGCCTACGGCGAGATCGTCGCCTCGATCTCCTCGCGCTCCGCCGGTCCCGGCACCCGGGCCAACATCGACGAGTTCACCGAGACCACCTCGGGCGCGATCGTGCAGGTCGGCGGTGCCAAGCGTGGCAAGGCGATCATCATCCTCAACCCGGCCGAGCCGCCGCTGATCATGCGCGACACGGTGTATGCCCTGGTCGAGGGCGGCTCGCGGTCCCTCGAAGAGCTGACCGCGGAGATCACCGAGTCGGTCGAGAAGATGGTCGGCGACGTCGCTGCGTACGTCCCCGGCTACCGCCTCAAGCAGAAGGTCCAGGTGCAGGAGATCCCCGGTGACCAGCCGGTGGAGACGCTGCTCGCCTCGGCCGACGAAGCCCGGCCGACGCACCAGGTGTCGGTGTTCCTCGAGGTCGAGGGCGCCGCGCACTACCTCCCGGCGTACGCGGGGAACCTCGACATCATGACCTCGGCCGCCCTGCAGATGGCCGACCGGATCGCTTCGCCCAAGGAGGCCGCGCGATGAGCACTCCCATCTATGTCCAAGAGGTCTCGCTGCGCGACGGCATGCACGCCGTCCGCCACCGGATCACCCCCGAGGACGTCAAGCGGATCGTCATCGCCGCCGACGAGGCCGGCGTCGACGCCATCGAGGTCGCCCATGGCGACGGTCTGACCGGCGGGTCGGTCAACTACGGACCCGGCTCCAACTCCGACTGGGAGTGGATCGAGGCGGCCGCCTCGGTCATCAAGAACGCCCGCCTGACCACCCTGCTGCTCCCCGGCGTCGGCACGATCCACGACCTGAAGAGGGCCTACGACCTCGGCGTACGGTCCGTGCGCGTCGCGACGCACTGCACCGAGGCGGACGTCTCGGCCCAGCACATCGCCGCCGCGCGCGAGATGGGGATGGACGTCTCCGGGTTCCTGATGCTCTCGCACATGGCGCCGCCCGAGCAGCTCGCCGAGCAGGCCAAGCTGATGGAGTCCTACGGCGCCCACTGCGTCTATGTCACCGACTCCGGCGGCCGGCTGACGATGAACGACGTCCGTGACCGGGTCCGTGCCTACCGGTCCGTGCTCGACGACGAGACCGAGATCGGCATCCACGCCCACGAGAACCTGTCGCTCTCGGTGGCCAACTCGGTCGTCGCGGTCGAGAACGGTGTCTACCGGGTGGACGCGTCCCTGGCCGGTCATGGCGCCGGTGCCGGCAACTGCCCGATCGAGGCCTTCATCGCGGTGGCGAACCTGTCGGACTTCAAGCACAACTGCGACCTGTTCAAGCTCCAGGACGCCGCCGACGACATCGTCCGTCCCCTCCAGGACCGCCCCGTCCGCGTCGACCGCGAGACGCTGACGATGGGCTACGCCGGCGTCTACTCGTCCTTCCTCCGCCACGCCGAGAACGCCTCCGCCCGCTACGGCGTCGACACCCGCGACATCCTCATGGAGTGCGGCCGCCGCGGCCTGGTCGGCGGCCAGGAGGACATGATCGTCGACATCTGCCTGACGAAGCTCGCCGAGCGCGAGGCCGCCGACGCCTGACGGAGTCAGCCGGACGTGGGAGTCCTGAGGTCACAGGGTGACGTCGGGACTCCCACGTCAGGCTTGGACGAACCGTCGCTCGCCATTCCCATGCGCATGCACGGAAATGACGGGCCACCGTGTGACTGAAGCCGCAACTTCGGCACATATGTGTGGAAGTTGCGATCGGGGGCGCAGGTCTGAGCGAGACGTACGTGCCCTCGGGAGGAGTCGAACCTCCATCTCCGGCTTCGTAGGCCGGCGTCGTAGTCCGTTGGACCACAAGGGCGTGGCGGGGCCTGGAGTCGAACCAGGACCATCGGGCTTATGAGGCCCAAGGCGTCGCCGGACACTCGCGTCGAATCAAGGTCTAAGCCCGGGCGGTGGGAGTCGAACCCACTTTCCGCGGGTTTGGAGACCGGCCGCCTATCCGTTGGCTCACCCAGATGCAGGCGAGCTCTGTGCCGGATCGGCTGTTACAGGGCTCGCTCCTGGAGGTGGCGTCGCCAGCGACGGGCAGTCGGCATGTGTCCCACTGCTCCACCTCCTTGGATCCGCGCGGCTCGGTGCTGCGCTCGATGACCACCACGCTACGCAGCCGCTCGTGTGGGCGACAACTGGTTTATCGGGATATCCCGATATGGCGCCATGACTACCGAAAGGGAGTCAGGTCCTTTGACTACGTTTTCGTAGTCAAAGGACCTGAATACGTTATCGTAGTCGTAGGAGGTGCTCATGTCTTACACCGGAAAGGTCACCAGCCCGGAGTCGCTCGGGAGGATCCTGCAGCAGGCGCGGCTGCTGAACGGCTGGAGTCAGCGTGAGCTCGCGGCGAGGATCGGGACGACGCAGCGCTACATCTGGGAGATCGAAGCGGGGAAGCCGTCGATCTTCGTCGAGCGGCTGTTCGCGCTCATGCGGGAGACCGGGACCGAGCTGACGGCCACCATCGAGCCCAGGAGCGACGATGAGTGACCTCGTCGTCGAGCTCTACGGCAAGCCGATCGGTCGGTTGGGCGGGTCGAGCACGACGTACGACTTCATCGCCTCCGCCGAAGCGGTGGAGACGTACGGCCTGGACAGCACGGTCTTGTCGCTGGCCCTTCCGCTGGCCCCGGTCGCACCACGCGGGCGCAAGCCGCGACGGCAGAACTTCTTTGCCGAGATGCTTCCCGAAGGTCGGATGCGGACGAGGCTCGCGGCGATGGCCGATGTCAGTGAGCGCGACGTGATCGGGCTGCTGCGGGCCTATGGGCGAGACGTCGCGGGGGCGCTGCAGATCTGGGACCCGGACGTTCCCGGCGAGCCGCGGATCCCGAAGCTCGAACCGGTCGGTGAGCAAGGTGTTGCTGACCTTCTCGGCGAGGTGAGCTCCTTCCCGCTCGCCAACAAGCCGACTGGCGGCAAGACGTCGCTCGCCGGGGTTCAGGACAAGATCGTCCTGGTGCGCAACGACGACGGCTGGCACCGAGCGCTGGACGGGTATCCGTCCACGCACATCCTCAAGCCGGTCACCACTGACTTCCCGTCGATGATCTACGACGAGGAGTATGGCGCTCGGTTCGCGCAGGCTTTGGGGCTGACGACGTACGACACGTTCATCGAGGAGTTCGCGGGCGTGCCGGCGCTGGTGATCGAGCGGTATGACCGGGGCGATGCGGTCGGCGGTGTTCCGCGTCGAGTGCACCAGGAGGATTTCAACCAGGTCCTGGGTGCTCGAGGAGATCAGAAGTATCAGAAGTACGGAGGCAAGGTCTCGCTGAAGCGGATCGCCGGTGAGTTCAGTGCGCTCGGTGACTCCGCCTCGCTGCGGAAGCTGGCCCGGATGACCGTGTTGGCGGCGGCCATCGGAAACCTGGACATGCACGCGAAGAACATCTCGCTCCTCCATCACCCGGACGGCTCGGTCGAGATCGCTCCCGCCTACGACGTTGTTCCGCAACGGCATCTGCCCAACGACGGCGAGCTGGCGCTCGCGGTCGACGGGGTCTACCGGCACGCTGCGCTCACGCGCGCCAACCTGGTCGCCGAGGTCGGCTCGTGGCGCCTCCGTGATGCGGAGACGCTGGTCGATGGCGTTCTGGCAGACATCGCCGAGATCGTCGAGACCGAAGTCCCCGCTCACGGGGCGCACCCGGGCCTGGTCGAGGACATCCGCGCCTTCACCGCCAACCTGAGGGACGGGCGTTCTGCGGGAGCAGAGCTGAGCGGGTCCGAAGGACGGTTGTGACGGTCCCGCGGTGAGCCTTTGATGGCTATGGAAGAGTCGTACCCGTGCGAACCGAATCCTCTCTCGACCTGCCGCTTGCCGGCCTCGCCGTTCTGTTCCTTGGATCCGGCACCCTGCACCTGGTGAGGCCGCAGGTCTTCGAGTCGATCGTGCCGCGGCAGCTGCCGGAGGCGCGCAAGGTGGTCGAGGTGTCCGGGGTGGCCGAGATCGTGTGCGGGCTGGGGCTGCTGCACCCGAAGACCCGCCGGATCGCGGGGCTGGCGAGTGCGGCGTTGCTGGTCGGGGTGTTCCCGGCCAACGTGCAGATGAGCGTCGACGCCGGGAAGCGGGCGAACCGGAAGCGGACCGCCTCGTCGGCGGGATTCTTCGCCGGTACGCTCGCGCGGCTGCCGCTGCAGTGGCCGATGATCAAGGTGGCGCTGCGCGCCGGAAAGGGGACCGGCGCATGACGTACGTTCCTGCGGAGTCGCGCTACGACGCGATGCAGTACCGGCGGACCGGGCACAGCGGCCTGGACCTGCCGGCGGTCAGCCTCGGGCTGTGGCACAACTTCGGCGACGACCTGGCGTTCGAGCGGCAGCGGGCGATCCTGCGCACCGCGTTCGACGCGGGCATCACCCACTTCGACCTGGCCAACAACTACGGCCCGCCCTACGGCTCCGCCGAGGAGAACTTCGGCCGCCACCTGCGCGGCGACTTCGCCGGCCTGAGGGACGAGTTGGTGATCTCGACCAAGGCCGGCTGGGACATGTGGCCGGGGCCGTACGGGAAGATCGGCGGCTCGCGGAAGTACCTGATCTCCAGCCTCGACCAGTCGCTGAAGCGGATGGGGCTCGACTACGTCGACATCTTCTACCACCACCGCCCCGACCCCAGCACGCCGCTGGAGGAGACGATGGGCGCCCTCGACCAGATCGTGCGGTCCGGGAAGGCGCTGTACGTCGGGCTGAGCTCCTACTCCTCGGCGCTGACCCGCGAGGCGGCCGCGATCCTGCGCGACCTCGGCACGCCGCTGCTGATCCACCAGCCGTCGTACTCCATCCTCAACCGCTGGCTCGAGACCGACTCGCTGCTGGACACGCTCGACGAGGTCGGGGCCGGAGCCATCTCCTTCTCGCCGCTGGCGCAGGGTCTGCTGACGAACAAGTACCTCGGCGGCAGCGTTCCCGAGGACTCCCGTGCCGCCAAGGCACGGTTCCTGACCCCGGAGGCGCTCACGCCCGAGACGCTCGCCGGCATCGAGTCGCTGAACGCTCTCGCCGACGAGCGCGGCCAGACCCTGGCCCAGATGGCGCTCGCCTGGGCGCTGCGCGACCCCCGGATGACCTCGGTCGTCATCGGCGCCTCCCGCCCCGAGCAGGTCACCGACTGCCTCGGCGCGCTCTCCGGTCCCGAGCTCACCCCCGAGGAGCTGGCCAGGATCGACGAGTACGCCGCGTCCACCGGCATCGACCTGTGGAAGCGCGACCGGGTCGAGGGTGACTACCGAGAGATCTTCAACTGAGGCCTCCGCACCGGCGCGATGACCGCTAGCCTGCGCTCATGCGGGTCGATGAGTATCTGACGTACGACGCCACCGGGCTGGCGAAGCTGGTCGCTGACCAGGAGGTGACCGCGGCCGAGGTCCTGGCCGCGGCGCGGGAGCGGGCGGCGGCGGTGAACCCGCGGATCAACGCGATCGTCGCCGACATCCCCGAAGCGGACGCCCAGGTCGCCGGCGACGGTCCGAGCGGGCCGTTCGCCGGGGTGCCGTTCCTGGTGAAGGACCTGGCTCAGGAGTATCAGGGGCACCCCACGACCTACGGCTCGCGGTCGCTCGTCGACGACGTCGCCGAGGAGCACTCGTACTTCACCCGGAGCGCCCTGGACGCCGGTCTGGTGATCTTCGGCAAGACGAACACCCCGGAGTTCGGGTCGAAGGGGATCACCGAGCCGGAGCTGTTCGGCGCGGCGCGCAACCCGTGGAACACCGACCACACGCCCGGCGGCTCCTCGGGTGGCTCCGGGGCGGCGGTGGGCGCCGGGATCGTCCCGGCCGCCGGCGCCAACGACGGCGGCGGATCGATCCGGATCCCGGCGGCCTGCAACGGCCTGGTCGGGCTGAAGACCACCCGCGGCCTGCTGCCGCTGGGCCCGCAGAGCCTGGATGCCTCCAACGGCTTCGTCGTCCAGGGCGTGGTGACCCGCACGGTGCGCGACGCGGCCGGGCTCTACGACGCGCTCATCGGTGACCAGCCGCTGGCGATGATCCACGCTCCGCACCCCGGTGCCGCCTTCTCCGAGGCGATCGCGACCGCGCCGCGCAAGCTGCGGATCGGGTTCACCTCGACCTCCTCGATCACCGCGCCCGACCCGGAGGCGATCGCCGCCGTCGAGGACGCGGCCAAGGCCCTCGAGGCGCTCGGCCACGACGTCGAGGAGGTGGAGGCGCCCTACGACGCCGCCGAGCTCGGCCGCGACTTCCTCACCATCTGGTTCGCCTCGGCCGCCGCCGAGGTCGCCGAGGCCAAGCTCCGCGTCGGGGCCAAGGACGCCGACTTCGAGGCCGACACCCTGGCCGTGGCCGAGCTCGGCCGGGCCGGGGGAGTGGTCGCCGTCGAGCTCGCGCACATCAACCGCCGCAACCACGTACGCCGCCTGAGCGAGTTCCACGAGACGTACGACCTGCTGCTGACCCCGACGCTGGCGAAGCCGCCGCTGAAGGTCGGCCAGCTGACCACACCCAAGGCTCTGCAGACCGCGGCGCGCGTGCTCCACAAGGTGCACGGCGGGCGGATCATGCGGGCGACCGGGATGATCGACCAGCTGGTCGACGAGAACCTCGGCTGGGTGCCCTACACCCAGCTCGCCAACATCACCGGACGCCCGGCGATCTCGGTGCCGACCTACCGGACCGCTGCCGGGCTGCCGCTGGGCATCCAGCTCTCCGGGCAGCTCGGTGACGACGCGCTGCTGCTGCAGGTCGCCGCTCAGCTGGAGCAGGCGAAGCCGTGGGCGGAGCTCTGGCCCACGCTCTGAGCCCGGCGGCGTGAAAGAAAATTTCCTTTCACCACACCTTGCCGGTGCCGGAGCGGCAGTATCGGGGTATGACTCCGTCTCCGGACATGCTCATGACCTCTCGGCGCACCCTTCTCGGCAGCACGCTGGGTGGGGTCGCGATGACTCTCCTGGGTGGCGGTGCCGCGGTGGCCACGACGCCGGAGGACCCGACGAGGGCGGCCCGGCGGACGCTCGCCTCGCTGGCCGGGCAGCCGCCGACGATCACGCCCGACGAGCTCACCTTCACCCCACGCACCGTCCTGCGCCCCGGCCACCCCCGCCAGGTGGGCCTCGACCCGGCGCAGATCGCGAGGATCCGCAGCGAGCTGACCCGGTTCCTCGAGCCGACGCCGGACAACCCCGCCCACCCCCTGTACGCAGGCGCCACCGCGATCGCGGTCAAGGACGGTGTCGTCGTCGCCCACGAGAGCGTGGGCAAGGCGCTCCGCTACGGCCTCGACGGGACCACTGTCGTCGAGCTCCCGGCCGAGCAGCAGGTCGCGGCCGGGCTGGAGACGATGTGGGACATCGCCTCGATGTCCAAGCTCTTCACCACGACCGTGATCCTCCAGCTGATGGAGCGGGGCAGTCTCGACCTCGAGGCCCCGGTCGTCACCTACCTTCCCGAGTTCGCGCCGCACGGCAAGGACGCGATCCTCGTGCGCCACCTGCTCACCCACGTCTCCGGCCTGCTCGCCGGTCCCTCGCCGTCGCTGTGGGCGGGCTACGACACCTACGAGGAGCGGGTCGCGGCGATCATGGACACGACGCCGACGCACGCGCCCGAGCAGATCTACCGCTACTCCGACATCAACCTGATCACCCTCGGCCTGCTGGTCGAGCGGCTCTCGGGGAAGAAGCTCGACGTCTACGTCCGCGACCACATCACCGAGCCGCTCGGGATGCGCGACACCATGTACAACCCGCCCGCAGACCGCCTCGACCGGGTCGCCGCCACCGAGTACCAGCCGTGGGCCGGCCGGCCGATGATCCGCGGCGAGGTGCATGACGAGAACGCCTGGGCGCTCGGTGGCGTCGCCGGTCATGCGGGCGTGTTCTCGACCGCGGCCGACATGGCGAGGTTCGGCCAGATGTACCTCAACGGCGGCGTCTACAACGGCACCCGGATCCTGGCGGAGGACACGGTCAGGCTGTCGCTGTTCGACTACACCGGGGCCCGGTTCACCAGCTCCCGCGGCCTCGGCTGGGAGCTCGCCACGACCTGGTACCACGGCCCGATCTGGTCCCCGGTCTCCTTCGGGCACACCGGCTACACCGGCACCAGCATCGTGATGGACCCGATCGGCCACCAGCTCGTCGTGCTCATGACCAACCGTGTCCACCCCAGCCGCGACTGGGGCAGCAACAACCCCTCCCGTCGCGCCGTCTCCGACGCGCTGGGGATGGCCTCGGCGGTCCGGCCGGCCCAGGGACGTACGTCGTGGTTCTCGGGTCGCACCAACGCGAAGAAGGCGACCCTCGACGTGCCGCTGCCCGCCACCGGGACGGCGACGCTCCGCTTCGACTACTACTTCGACACCGAGCCACGCTACGACGTCGGCCGGCTGCAGCACTCCACCGACGGCACCACCTTCAGCGCCCTGCCCTGGACCCTCGAGGGCGGCGACTGGAGCTGGGAGACCGGCGAGGCGGTCAACGGCTACGGCGGCCGTCGCTGGCTGCGCGGACGGGCCGAGCTCCCGCAGGGGACGACGGCGGTCCGGTGGACCTACGAGACCGACTCGACGTCCCAGGGCCGTGGGATCTACGTCGACGGCATCGTGGTCAGTCAGGGGCGGCGTACGGTGTTCGACTCCTCCCGGCCCGGCGACGAGGCACGCATCGTCGCCGACGGCTGGGCCCTCAGCGACAGGTGACAAGTCAGCGATAGCCTCTGGCGGCATGACGCAGCCGCAGCAGCCGAACCCGTTCCTGGTCAACCAGCTTCGCGACGAGACGGACGCCAAGGCTCTGGTCACGAAGGCCGTCGAGACCGAGGCCGCGGGAGCGCCGCGCGGCATCCTCGACGCGATCCGCGACCGGCTCGCCGACCTTGGCCCGGAGCTGGTCGCGGTCTCCCACGACCTCGCCGAGCACCCGGAGACCGGCTTCGAGGAGCACCGCAGCTCGGCCGGGCTGGCCGAGTTCGTCGAGGCCCACGGCATCGAGGTGGCTCGTGGCGCCTACGGCCTCCCGACCGCCCTCTACGCCTCCGCGGGAGGCGCCAAGGACGGCCCGACGATCGCGGTGCTCTCCGAGTACGACGCGCTTCCCGGCATCGGCCACGGCTGCGGCCACAACCTGATCGCCACGGTCGGCGTCGGCGCGTTCCTGGCCATCGCGAGTGTCATCGACCGCCTCGGCGGTCGGGTGATCTGGCTCGGCACCCCGGCCGAGGAGGGCGGTGGTGGCAAGGAGCTGATGGCGCAGAAGGGCGCCTTCGACGGCGTCGACGCGGCGATCATGGTCCACCCGTTCACCTACGACAACTCCGAGCCCGTCTTCCTCGGCCGCAGGCAGCTGAAGGTGACGTACGTCGGGGTGCCGGCGCACGCCTCGATCCAGCCGTTCATGGGTCGCAACGCCCTGGACGCGGCCAACCTGCTCTACACCGGCGTCGCGCTCAACCGCCAGCAGATGCCGCCGACCGACCGGGTGCACGCGATCATCACCGACGGCGGCCTGCGCCCCAACGTGATCCCGGAGCACGCCACGATCGAGTTCTACGTACGCTCCGCCTACCCCGAGACGCTCAAGATCCTCTCCCAGCGGCTGGAGGAGATGGCGATGGGCGCCGCGCTGATGACGGGCTGCGGGGTCGAGTTCACCTGGGACGAGTCGCCGGTCTACCTGCCGATCCGCAACAACAGCGGGCTGGCGCAGGCCTGGAACCGTCGCTACCAGGAGCGCAACCACACCGTCCTGGCGCCCGGTGTCGTCCCGGACCTGCTCGCCGGGTCCACCGACTTCGGCAACGTCTCCTTCCGGGTCCCCGGACTGCACGCGATGGTCAAGATCGCCGAGCCCGACGTGTCGCTGCACAGCCGCGAGTTCGCCGCTGCCGCGGTCACGCCGTACGCCGACGAGGTGCTCGTCGACGCCGCCTACGGTCTGGCCGGGGTGGCGGCCGACTACCTCTCCGACGCGAAGCTGCGCGAGACGGTCCGCGAGGAGTTCGAGGAGGCCGGTGGAGCGGTGGACGTTACCGAATTTTTCGGCTGATTAACGGTTGATGACGATTCGGCAGCGGTAATCCGATTACCTCTTCACAAGAAGAACCCGAAGGGGCATTGTTCCCTTCGTCGAACTCTGAGATGGGGAGCCCAGCAATGCCTCGTAACATCCGAAAGCTTCGCCCCGTTGTGGCCGTTGCCGCCGTCGCTCTCGCGGCCGTCGCAGTCGCCAACCCGGTCGCGAACTCCGCCTCGGCCAAGCCCGGCAAGCACCTGGTCGATGTCCAGCTGCTCTCGTTCAACGACTTCCACGGCAACCTCGAGGCGCCGTCGGGTTCGAGCGGGCGCCTGGTCACCGGTCACCACATCGACCCGGCCACCGGTGCGCCGGTCGACGAGACCGTCAACGTCGGTGGCGTGGAATACCTCGCCTCCCACCTGGCCGAGGCCCGCAAGGGCCACGACCGGTCCCTGACCGTCGCCGCGGGTGACCTCATCGGTGCCTCGCCGCTGCTCTCGGCCGCGTTCCACGACGAGCCGTCCATCGAGGCGCTCAACAAGCTCGGCCTGGACGTGACCGCGGTCGGCAACCACGAGTTCGACGAGGGCTACAAGGAGCTGCAGCGCATCGCCGACGGCGGCTGCATCGACGACGGCGACGGCGAGGACAACCAGAACTCCTGCGCCGCCCACGAGTACGCCGGCGCCGACTTCGACATCCTCGCCTCCAACGTGATCGAGGACGCGAGCGGCAAGACGATCCTGCCGTCCTACGCGATCAAGGAGGTCGACGGCGTCAAGATCGGCTTCATCGGCATGACGCTGGAGGGCACTCCCGACATCGTCACCGCCGAGGGGGTCAAGGGCCTCACCTTCAAGGACGAGGTCGAGACCGCCAACGCGCTGGTGCCCAAGCTGAAGAAGAAGGGCGTCAAGGCGATCGTCACCCTGATCCACGAGGGCGCCAACCTGCCGAAGGAGAAGTGGACCGACCCAGCCACCGGCAAGGTCTACGACGTCAACGCCCGCTACGACTACACCTGCGAGGGTGGCGGCGAGCTGGTCGCCGGCTCGCCCATCGTGCCGATCGCGCAGAACCTCGACCCCGAGATCGACATGCTGGTCACCGGCCACACCCACAACCCCTACGTCTGCGACGTACCCGACCCCGACGGCAAGTCCCGCCTGGTCACCTCGGCCTCGTCCTTCGGTCGCCTCTACACCGAGACCAACCTGAAGTACGACCTCAAGAAGCGCGACATCGTCCGCTCCTCCGTCAAGGGGTCGAACCTGCTCGTCACCCGTGACGTGGCCAAGGCCCCGGAGCAGACCACGCTGATCAACACCTACAAGGAGCTGGTCACCCCGATCGCCTCCCGGGTGCTCGGTTCGATCTCGTCCGACGTCAAGCGTGACCAGAGCGCCGCCGGCGAGTCCGCGCTCGGCGACCTCATCGCCGACGCCCAGCTCGCCGACCCGTCGACGGTCGTCAACGGGCAGACGCCGGTGATCGCGTTCATGAACCCGGGCGGCATCCGTGCCGACCTGACCGCGGCCAACTCCCCCTACGGGGAGGCCGTCGGTGACGTCACCTACGACGAGGCGTTCACGGTGCAGCCGTTCAACAACTACCTGGTCTCGCTGACCATGACCGGCCAGGACATCTACGACCTGCTCACCCAGCAGGTCACCGGCGCCAACGCCGCGTCGCACAAGATCCTGCAGGTCTCGAAGGGCTTCTCCTACCAGATCAGCCCCTCGGGTCCCGTCGACGGCTCGGTCACGCTCAACGGCCAGCCGATCGACAAGGCCGCGTCCTACCGGGTCGTGACCAACAACTTCCTGCAGGGCGGCGGCGACGCCTTCGCGGCCTTCACCAAGGGCACCGACCCCTACTACGGCGGCCTCGACATCGACGCCTTCGCCGCCTACCTGGAGGCCAACTCGCCCTACACCCCGGGCCCGCTCGACCGCATCACCGGCACCCACTGAAAGAAACTTTTCTTTCGTACGCAGCGGGCCCGACCAGCGCTGAGCTGGTCGGGCCCGTTCGTCGTCTCGAGATCCGGATGTCCGGTGCTCAGTGCGCTCCGGCGAGGGCCGCGCTCTCCGCAGCGTCGTCGGTGGCCTTCTGGGGCCTCGGGATGAGGAGCACGATCAACGCCCCGACCCCGGCCGCGAGCGCCCCGATCACGAAGCAGAGCTGGAAGGCGCCCGCGGTCGGGATCTCCGGAGCTCCGGGCGCGAGGACCATGGTCCGGCTGGTCAGCACGATCGCCATGACCGCGCCGGCGATCGTGGTGCCCATCGAGCGCATCAGGCTGTTCAGCCCCACGCTCGCGGCGGCCTCGGCGGCGGGGACGTTGCCGAGGATGAGCGTGGGCATCGCGGCGTACCCGATCCCGACGCCGGCCGAGGCGACGCAGGAGGCGAGCATGAGCTGCCAGGGCGCGTCCATCAGGAAGACCGCGACGACGTAGCCGGCAGCCAGGACGACCGCGCCGATCGCCATCGTGCCACGACCGCCGAGGCGGGTCAGCAGCCGCGAGGAGACCGGGGTGAAGAGCATCATCATCAGCCCGGCCGGTGCCATCCACATGCCGGCCTGGAAGATCGTCTGGCCCAGGCCGTAGCCGGTGGCCTCGGGCATCTGGAGCAGCTGCGGGACCACGATCGACTGCGCCATCATGCCGAAGCCGATCAGGACGGCCGCGATGTTGGTGAGCAGCACCGGCCTGCGCGCGGTGGTGCGCAGGTCGACGAGCGGGTCGTCGTGGCGCAGCTCGTACCAGCCCCAGAGCAGCAGGATCACGACGCCGCCGATGATCATGCCGAGCGTCTGCGGCTCGCCCCAGCCCCAGTCGTTGCCCTTGGAGACGCCGACCAGCACGCCGACGAGGCCGGCCGCGAGCCCGAGCGCCCCGATGATGTCGAGACGGCCCGGGTGGGCGTCGCGTACGTGCGGGACGACGGCCGCGGTCAGCACGGTGACGGCGAGAGCCAGGCCGGCCGAGACCCAGAAGAGGGTGTGCCAGTCGAAGTCCTGGGCGATCCAGGCGGCCAGCGGCAGGCCGAGCGCACCGCCGACCCCGAGGGTGGCGCTGACACCCGCGACCGCGGTGTTGCGCAGGTGCTCGGGCGCGATCTCGCGAACGAGGCTGATCGCGACCGGGATGTAGCCCATCGCCATGCCCTGGAGCACGCGGCCGACCAGGACCGGGCCGACGGCGTCGGAGAGCGCCACGATGACGGAGCCGAGCACCAGCACGATGCCGGAGATCACCAGCACCGGCTTCTTGCCGTAGAGGTCGGCGAGGCGGCCGGTGACGGGCATCGTCACACCGGCGCCGAGCAATGTGGCCGTGACCACCCAGGAGGCGGTGCTGGCCGTGGTGGAGAGCAGCTCGGGGAGCTCGCTCTGGATCGGGATGACCAGTGACTGCATCAGCGCGGCGCAGAGGCTGCCGAAGCAGAGCACCAGGATGACGGCCACGGCGCCACCCGTCGAGCGCGCGGACGGCTCGCGGGTGGTGGACGGGGAGGGACTCACAGCACACCTCGGATGTGTAATCTACATATTGACGTATGTATGCTACACATCGTGAGGTTCGAACGACAATGCCTGGAGATGTGATGCCGTCCACAAAGCCCTCCTCCGAGGACCCTCTCTTCAAGCAGATCAGCCCGGACCTGTCTGCCGATCGCCGCCTGGCCTCGCTGGTCGGACGGCTCGAGGTGCACCGCCGTCTCGCCGAGGACCGCAGCGCGCTCAACCAGGCCGACGGCCGCCTGCTCTGGTTTCTCTCCGACGGCCGGCCGCGCACGCTGCGGGAGATCGCCGACGGCCTCAACCTCGAGCAGTCGACCGTGAACCGTCAGGTGAACGCCGCGCTCTCTGCGGGCCACCTGCGTCGGTTCGCCGAGCCGGGACGCTCGGCGCGGCTGATCGAGCCGACCGAGGAAGGCCTCGCCGTCTATGAGGCGGCCTCGGCCCGAGCGCTGGGCGCCTATGCGGACGGGCTGGCCGCTCTCGGGGACGAGTCGGAGAAGTTCCTCGACCTGCTCGAGCGGTTCGTGGGCGCCTATGGCGAGGCCGTGCGGGAGTGAGGCTCGGGCGGTAGTCCGTCGACGAGGGTTGCCGCTGACGAGGCTGCAGGAGCGATCCGGCTGTCGGGGATCCCGCAGGCGCGAAGGCAGGTCGAGGCGATGGTGGCTGCGGTGGTGTCGTCGATCGGCACGCCGCTGCCGCGGAGGGTGGTGGTGACCTCGACCAGGTGCATGAGCATCTCGCCGAGGTGCCCCGGCTCGGTCGTCGTGGCGATGCCGGGCGCTGCGGCCCGGGTGGCGATCCTCCCGTAGGCCTCCGCGAGCTCGGCGCGAGCGCTCCGAAAGGCGTCGAACGCCTCGCTGCTCGTCACATCGGGGTGGGTCGCCAGCATGCCGATGTTGTCCGGGGCCTCGGCGAGCGTGCGGACGTCGACGAGCGCCAGCAGGTAGAGGGCGGCCTCCGGGCTCGTCGAGGCGGTCAGTCGCTCGATCTGGTCGACCCGATCGACGGTGGGGCGGACGGATCGCTCCAGGAGCTCGGCGAGGATCTCGTCCTTGCCGGTGAAGTGGTAGTAGAGCGATGCCTGCCTGATCCCCACCTTGTCGGCGATCTCCCGGGTGGAGGTGGCCGCGAAGCCCTTGGTCACGAACAGCTGCGCCGCGGCGTGGAGCACCTGCTCGCGGGGTGGGGCTGGCGTGTTCGAGGGGATGAGGCGTGGTCGTCCGGGGTGGGTTCGTCGGATGCTCATCGAGGCCCTGCCTTCCTGTCGACGTCGACCCCGGATCCAGTAGAGCATAATATTGTGATCCTGCCAATCATGATGTGCATCTGGACGTGCGGTATGCCCATCGGGCACGATGGTGGCTCGCTGAATCCGTCGAAGGAGGCTCTCTTGTCCCGCCCGAGTCGTCGAGCCCGTGAGGCACTGACCGAGGCGCTTCGAGATGCCCGTCGCGCCGCCGGCCTGACCGGAGCCGGCCTGGCGGACGCCCTGGGCTCGGGCTGGTCCCAGCCGAAGGTGTCGAAGATCGAGTCGGGCCGGCAGTCGGTCTCCGAGGCCGAGGTCCGTGCCTGGGCGGCCGCGGTGGGTGCCGACCGGGAGATGCTGCTCGCGCTACGCGCCCGCGCCGACCAGGAGCACGTGGCGTTCCGCGACGCCCGTCCGACCGGCGGCGGTGCCGAGCAGCACCAGGATGCGTACGCAGCGGCCGAGGTGGCCGCCACGGTCCTGACCAGCTACCAGCCGCACAGCGTCCCCGAGCTGCTGCAGACCCCGGACTATGCCCGTGCCCTGCTGGCGCTGGCAGGTGGTTCGCGGGACCGGGCCACTGACGCCGAGGAGCTCTCCCACGTGATCGCGGCGCGGCTCCGTCGCTCGGCGATCCTCTACGAGGCCGGCCGCGAGATCACCATCCTGGTCGGCGAGGCGGCCCTCCACCACCTGGTGGGCTCGCCCGACATCATGCGTGCCCAGATCGACCACATCGCCCATCTGGCGACCACGACCCAGGCGACCATCGGCATCGTCGGTTTCGAGAGCTTCCCCGTCCTGGTCCAGCACGGCTGGGACCAGCGCGACCGGATCGTCACCCTCGAGACCAGCGCCGGCGACCTCGAGATCGCCGACCCGGTCGAGGTCGCCCGCTACGAGCGCTGGACGCAGCTCCTGCTCGAGCATGCGCTGACGGGAGCGGCCGCCGCCGAGCGGTGCGCGCGGATCATCAGCGAGCGTGGACGGCCGTCCGCATCGCCGGGCGACCACGAATAGGAGACGGCGGCTGCTCCGGTAGACTCCCGGCGGGCCGTTAGCTCAGTTGGTAGAGCAGTGGACTTTTAATCCATGGGTCGTCGGTTCGAGACCGACACGGCCTACCAGATCAGACCCTCGCCCGGGCCGGGCGAGGGTCTTCTGCTGTCCGGAGACCCGGTCCGGAAACCGCCCGTGCACGTCCCGCTGAGCGGCCGTTTCACCGCTCTGTGGGGCAACCTTCACCGCTTCGCACGTAAAACGATCGGTCAAGGGGGGTTCGCTCAGGCGTGTGAGTTGCTAGTGTCACTCCCGCAACAGGTGCAAGTTCCAGAAGGTCTGACGCCTGCGGAGTTTGTGATCCAACGGCGTTTCTGCTCTGTGCCCGCCCGGACCCCGGTCCGGGAACACAGGTCGGAGCGACGTGTCACCCGCCCCTGATGCGGGGCTACCGAACCTGGTGGCCTCTCGCCCCGACTAAGGAGTAACGAGCAGATGGCTCAGGGCACCGTTAAGTGGTTCAACGCCGAGAAGGGTTTCGGCTTCATTGCGCAGGAGGACGGCGGCGACGACGTCTTCGTTCACTACTCTGCGATCCAGACCAACGGCTACAAGTCGCTGGACGAGAACCAGAAGGTCGAGTTCGACGTCACCCAGGGTCCGAAGGGCCCGCAGGCGGAGAACGTTCGTCCTCTCTGAAACAAGGCTCCATGAGTAGCTAAGGCGATCTCGGGTTCGGCACCTGCCGACAATGATCATCTGCAACGAGGCCCCAGCCGTTCGGCTGGGGCCTCGTGGTCGGCTGGGGCGGGGCCCGGTGGTCTGGTTGGGGCCTTCTCAGGCTTCTGTGTCACGCTTGATGTGACAACTTTTGATGGTTCTTGGTGGATCAGCGCGCGGATCCACCAAGACTGGGCGATGATGTGAAGACGAGCTTTGAGTTGACGTGAGGAGGCGGCGGGCATGGCTGATCAGTTCGATGTGACGCTGGAAGATCCCGAGCTGCTCCTCGAGGTCGAGCTCACGACCAATCTCATCGTCGCCGCCAGCGAATCCGAGGATCACCTCTCCCAGGATGAGATCGACCGGATCCTCGGCATCCTCCCCTGAGGACGCTCAGCAGGTCGCGAAGAGCAGCGGCCCGTTGGCGAGGTCGGAGAGCACGGCGGTGCCGTCCTTCGGCTGCAGCTGCATGGTGACGACCTCGTCCTCGGCCGAGACCTTGCCGAGCTCGAACCGCTCGTCGAACGTGCCGCCCTGGCCGGGCGCCGGGCCGACGGCGAGCTTGGCCCGGGTGTCGGCGTTCGTACGCGCCTGGTCGTCGTTCTCGAACGACATCGCCACACGTACGTCCCCGTTCGGCTCTGCCGCCATGGCGAAGCCCGCGATCGGGTTGATGTCGCCGGCGGCGTCGACGAGACCGTCGGCCTGGTCCTGGTCGGCGGCCGAGGCGCCGCCCAGCCCGATCTCGGTGCAGGTGAAGTCGCCGTCGTAGACGAACGCCGAGAGCGGGTCGCCGAGCCGGTCGGCGGCGTCCGTCATCGGCTCGTGCAGGTCGCCGTCGCCGAGGTTCTCGACCTGGTCGCTCAGGTAGCGCCGGCCGTCCGAGGCCAGGATGAGGTCGTGCTCGGGCAGGAACGAGATGTAGGTGAGCTGCGGGCTGATCGTCGAGTCGATCCCGGAGTCGGTGAAGGTGGAGAACGGGACCAGGCTGCCGTCCCACACGCCGCCGTCCGCGGGGTCGTCCTCGGGAGCGGTGAACCCCATCGAGGTGAGCTGGTCGACGAGATGGTCGGCGTCCATGTCCTCGAGGTGTCCGACCATGAGCGCTCCCTCGGTCGACTGGGTGTAGAGCTCCCAGTCGAGGGTCGCGGGGGACCAGCCGAAGTGCTGCTGCAGGAGCCCCGAGGCGTCGGGCAGCACCGAGGTCGAGGTGAGGTCCTTCGTGTAGGCCTCGTCGATCATCTCGTGCACCTCCTCCGGCGTGGAGTCGGCATCGAGGTCGGCGCCGATGCTCTCGCGGATTCCCGTCCAGTCGGTGAAGGAGACCCGCGTCGCCTCGGCGGGGGCCAGCCGCAGCGCCTCGTCGAGGTCGCCGCCACGGGTCGCCCAGGCGCGGGCGAGGAAGATGACGAGCGCAACGACGACGACGCCCACCGCGATGGTTAACAAGGGGTGGGCGCGAAGGACTCGGGATGAGCGGCCGACCCACGTCCTGGGGCCGCCGAGAAGCTGCGGGGTGCGGAACATCCCGACGAACCTTAGACGAACCGGCCATGTTCTCGACATACCCTGTGCGCATGCCCGAGATCCCGGCCGCCGGCGTAGTGGTTTTTCGCGAGCACCAAGACCTGCCCGAGGTGGCACTGGTCCACAGGCCCAAGTACGACGACTGGTCCTTTCCCAAGGGGAAGGTCGACCCCGGTGAGGCGGTGCCGGTGACCGCGATCCGCGAGGTGCGCGAGGAGACCGGCCTGCGGGTCGCTCTCGGCCGCCCGCTCCGGCCGCAGCGCTATCCCGTCGAGGCGGGGCAGAAGGTGGTCCACTACTGGGTCGGCCGCACCGCTGCCGGCGCCGACGACGACGTCGACGGCTACCTGATCAACGACGAGATCGATGATGTCGCGTGGCTGCCGGTGGACACGGCGCGCACGCGGCTCACCTATCCGCACGATCGGGCCACGCTGCAGCAGGCCGAGGACGTACGCGATCCCACGACGCCCCTCGTGATCCTCCGTCACGCCTCGGCCGTCGGCCGTTCGGCCTGGTCGCGGTCGGACCACGAGCGGCCGATCGACGACACCGGGCGGGCCCAGGCGGTCGCCCTGGCCGGCCTGCTGATGGCCTACGACATCGGTCGGGTGATCACCTCGCCGAGCGTGCGCTGCACCCAGTCCGTCGCGCCGTACGCCGGGCTCGCCGGCATCGCGCCGGAGGAGATGAGACTGCTGAGCGAGGAGGGCGCGGAGGAAGGTAGCGTGTCGGCCCTGGCCGCGGAAACCCTGCGTGACCTGGCCGTTCCGACGGTGATCTGCACGCACCGACCGGTGCTCCCGTGGGTCTTCGACGGGCTGGGCATGCGTGATCCGAAGCTGGCGAAGGGCGAGCTGATGGTGCTGCATGTGCGCGCGGGTGACGTGCGGGCCGTCGAGGCATTTCAGGTCTGAGAGGGGCTTGAGGCGGGCCTGTTCATCTCCTGTGCCCGGAACTGACACTGATTTGCCACTGACTCTGTGTTCCTCGTTCAGCCTGCGTTCACCTTCACCGAGTTTCCCGTCCACCTCGGCTCCTTACGGTCATCGCGACAACTCCGAATCGACTGCATCATCATCAGGAGACTTGCGTGAACACCACCTCGCTGCGCCGGGCACTCGTCCCGGGCATCACGGCTGCGGCCCTTGCTCTTGCGATCAGCGCCTGCGGCGCTGCCAACGAGCAGAACAGCGGCAGCGACGGGGAAGGCACCCTCTCGGGCACCATCAAGGGTGGCGGAGCCTCCTCGCAGGAGAAGGGCCAGGCGGCATGGGTCGCCGGCATCCAGGACGCGAACCCCGACCTCAGCGTCGTCTACGAGCCCGTGGGCTCCGGCTCGGGTCGTGAGGGCTTCATCACCGGCGGCTACCTCTTCGCCGGCACCGACTCCGCCCTCAACGACGACGAGGGCGAGCTGACCAAGGCCAAGGAGCAGTGCGGAGCCGACCCGATCCAGGTCCCCGGCTACGTCTCGCCGATCGCCGTCGTCTTCAATGTCGAGGGTGTCGACGAGCTCAACCTCGACCCCAAGACCCTCGCCGGCATCTTCTCCGGCAAGATCACCAAGTGGAACGACCCGGCGATCGCCGCGACCAACCCGGACGCCAAGCTTCCGGACACCGCGATCACCCCGGTCCACCGCTCCGACGACTCCGGCACGCAGGAGAACTTCACCGACTACCTCGCGGCCGCCGGTGGCTGGACCGAGGAGCCGTCCGGTGAGTGGCCCGCCTCCATCAAGGGCGGCGAGGGCGGCGACGGCACCTCCGGTGTCGTGACCGCCATGCAGGGTGCCGGCTACATCGGCTTCATGGACGAGTCCGCGGCTCGCGAGAACGACCTCAACACCGTCAGCGTCAAGGTCGGCGATGACTTCGTCGCGCCGTCCGCCGAGGCTGCCGCGAAGATCCTGGCCGCCTCGAAGCCGGTCGGCACCAGCGACAGCGACCTGGCCGTCGAGGTCGCCCGCACCACCACCGAGGCCGGCGTCTACCCGGTCGTGCTCGTGTCCTACCTGCTGGCGTGCCCGACCTACGAGAACGCCGAGGACGCCGCCAACGTGAAGGGCTACCTGGAGTACATCCTCTCCGAGGACGGCCAGAAGGTCGCCTCCGAGGAGGCCGGCTCCGCGCCGCTCGACCGCGAGACCGCCGACAAGGCCCTCGAGCTCGTCGCCGGAATCAAGTGACCAGTCTCAAATAAGTGCCGATACGTCTGACCTGATCGCCGTTCGGGCGGTGGCTGCGGCCGCCGCCCGTACGGCTGTCTTTGAACCGAAACAAGAAAGTCGAGGAAAGCCTTGTGACTGTCGCCGCTGACCCCGGCGCCGACCCTGGCGTTGACCCGAAGTCGGAGCTCTCCTCCGGCCGTGGCTCGGTGGGTGATGTCGTCTTCCGAGGCCTCGCCGTCATCGCCGCCACTCTCATTCTGGTGGCGCTGGCAGCCGTCTTCATCTTCCTGGGCATCGAGGGCGTCCCGGGCTTCAACGTGGACGAGCAGAACTATGCCGGCCAGGGCTCGTTCCTGGGCCTGGTCGTGCCCCTGCTGTACGCCACCATGTACGCCGCCGTACTGGCGCTGATCGTCGCGGTCCCCTTCAGCGTGGCGATCGCGCTCTTCATCAGCCACTACGCCCCGCGGCGGATCGCGACCCCGGTGGCGTACGTCATCGACCTGCTCGCCGCGGTCCCGTCGGTCGTCTTCGGCCTGTGGGGTGCGGTGGCGCTCGGCCCCTACCTGGTGCCGGCCCACGCCTGGCTCGCCGAAAACCTCGCCTGGCTGCCGTTCTTCGACGGCCAGCCCTCCGGCAACGGACGTACGCTGTTCACCGCCGCGATCGTGCTGGCCGTGATGATCCTGCCGATCATCACCTCGATCTGCCGCGAGGTCTTCGCGCAGACGCCGCGCCTGCACGAGGAGGCTGCTCTCGCGCTGGGCGCGACCCGCTGGGAGATGATCCGCTACGCGGTCTTCCCCTACGCCCGCTCCGGCATGGTCTCCGCGGTCATGCTCGGCCTCGGCCGGGCGCTCGGTGAGACCATGGCGATCGCGATGATCGCCTCGCCGAAGGTGGTGATCACGCTGTTCATCATCGGTACCAACAACCCGCAGACGATCGCGGCGCACATCGCCCAGGGCTACAAGGAGAGCACGCCCGACCGCCTGTCCGTGCTGATCGCGACCGGCCTCGTGCTGTTCGCCTTCACCTTCCTGATCAACGCGCTCGCCCGCTGGATCGTCGCCCGAGGGAGGGCCAAGTGACCAATATCGACCCCTCCGTGAACGACGTGGCCCGGGAAGAGGCCACGCTCTCCCACGCCACGCTCCCACGAGGCGCGCAGTGGCTGGTCGGCGTCGCCGCGGTCGCCCTCGGAGGCCTGGCCCTGGTGCTCGGTGTGGGCATCGTCGGGGCCGTCGTCATCGGCGTGCTCGGCTTCCTGATCGGCTACCCGCTGTGGGCGCTGCTGGTGGAGAACCGGCGCTCGGCCACTGACAAGCTCGTCACCGGGCTCGTCTGGACGGCCTTCGGCGTCGCGGTCATCCCGCTGGTCTGGCTGGTCTACATGGTCATCGCCCGCGGTGCCGCGACCATCAGCCCGGAGTTCCTCACCTACTCGATGCGCTCGGTCACCGGCGACGAGCAGGGCGGCCTCTACCACGCGCTGATGGGCACCCTGATCGTCACCGGCATCGCCGCGCTGATCTCGATCCCGATCGGCATCATGACCGCGATCTACCTGATCGAGTACGGCAAGGGCAACCGCCTCGCCAAGGCGATCACCTTCCTGGTCGACGTCATGACCGGCATCCCGTCGATCGTCGCGGGTCTGTTCGCGTTCGCGCTCTTCACCCTGATCGTCGGGCCGGGCACGCGCTTCGGCTTCGGCGGTGGTGTCGCGCTCTCGCTGCTGATGATCCCGACGGTCGTCCGCTCGACCGAGGAGATGCTCAAGCTGGTCCCCGATGACCTGCGCGAGGCTGCGTACGCCCTCGGGGTGCCGAAGTGGCGCACCATCACCCGGATGGTGCTCCCGACCGCCATCGGCGGCATCGTCACCGGCGTCGTGCTCGCGATCTCGCGAGTGATCGGCGAGACCGCGCCGCTGCTGGTCGCCTCGGGCTTCAACCCGAACCTGAACACCAACGCCTTCGAGGACAGCCCGATGATGACCGTGCCGGTCTTCATCTACACCCAGCTGTCCGAGGCCACGGCGAAGGGCGTCGAGTACGCCTGGGGTGGAGCACTGGTGCTCTTCATCCTCGTCATGGTCCTCAACCTCATCGCCCGTATCGTCGGCACGATCTTCGCCCCCAAGACCGGGCGCTAGGAGAAACACATGTCCATCCAAGTCAAGGACGCCAGCATCTTCTACGGCGACTTCAAGGCCGTCGAGGACGTCTCCATGTCCATCAAGCCGAAGTCGGTGACCGCCTTCATCGGGCCCTCCGGCTGCGGCAAGTCGACCTTCCTGCGCACCCTCAACCGGATGCACGAGGTCATCCCCGGCGCCTACGTCGAGGGGAAGATCCAGATCGCGGGCCAGGACATCTACGGCCCGAACGTCGACCCGGTGGCCGTACGCCGCAAGGTCGGCATGGTCTTCCAGCGGCCCAACCCGTTCCCGACGATGTCGATCTACGACAACGTGCTCGCCGGCAACAAGCTCAACTCCAAGCGGATCAAGAAGTCCGAGGCGGACTCGATCGTGGAGAGCGCGCTGCGCGGCGCCAACCTGTGGAACGAGGTCAAGGACCGTCTCGGCAAGCCCGGCATGGGGCTCTCCGGTGGTCAGCAGCAGCGGCTCTGCATCGCCCGCGCGATCGCGGTCCAGCCGGAGGTGCTGCTCATGGACGAGCCGTGCTCGGCTCTCGACCCGATCTCGACCGCGGCGATCGAGGACCTCATCCACGAGCTGAAGTCCGACTACACGATCGTGATCGTCACCCACAACATGCAGCAGGCCGCCCGGGTCTCCGACGACACCGGCTTCTTCAACCTGAAGGCCGCCGGCCAGCCGGGTCACCTGGTGGAGTTCAACCCCACCAAGCAGATGTTCACCAAGCCGGACAACCCGGACACGGAGGCGTACATCTCCGGTCGCTTCGGCTAAAGAGCCGCCGAGTCGGCTCGTCCTGACAAGAAAAACCGCCGAGTCGGCGCGTCATGACGCGCCGACTCGGCGTTTGTCGTCTTTACGGGAGCTGGAAGACGAAGTGGCAGATCAGGTAGGTCAGGGCCGCGACGCCACCGGCTGCCGGGAAGGTGAAGACCCAGGCGGCCACGATCGACTTCGCGACGCCCCAGCGGACCGCGGAGAAGCGCTTGGTCGCGCCGACACCCATGATCGCCGAGGTGATCGTGTGGGTGGTCGAGATCGGGGCCTCCCAGACGTACGCCGTGGTGTAGAGCACCGAGGCGGCGACCGACTCGGCGGCGAAGCCGCGGGAGGGGTCCAGGTGGATGATCCGGCGGCCCAGGGTGCGCATGATGCGCCAGCCGCCGGACATGGTGCCGAGGGAGATCGCGGTCGCGGCCGCGGCGATCACCCAGAACGGGAGGTCGTCGTCGGCCGAGAGGAAACCGCCGGTGACCAGGGCGAGGAAGATGACGCCCATCGTCTTCTGGGCGTCCTGGAGGCCGTGGCCGAGGGCCATCGCGGCGGCCGAGATGGTCTGCGCGATCCGGAAGCCCTTCTGGGCCTTGTGCTGGCTGGCGCGGCGGAAGATCCACATGATCGCGAGCATGACGCCGAAGCCGAGTCCGAAGGCGACCACCGGGGAGACGAACATCGGGATGACGACCTTCTCCAGCACCGTCATCCAGTTGACGAACGCGCCGGCGGCGATCGCCGAGCCGGCCAGGCCACCGATGAGGGCGTGCGAGGAGGACGAGGGGAGACCGAAGTACCAGGTGATCAGGTTCCAGGCGATCGCGCCGAGCAGGCCGGCCATCACGACTGTCAGACCATGTGCCCCCGATGGAGGCGTGATGGTGTCCGAGACGGTGTGGGCGACCTTCTGGCCCAGGAAGGCGCCGACGAAGTTCATCACCGCCGCGAGGAGGAGGGCGATGCGCGGGGTGAGCGCGCGGGTCGACACGGAGGTCGCGATGGCGTTGGCTGCGTCGTGGAAGCCGTTGGTGTAGTCGAACACCAGGGCAACGACGACCACCGCGATGACGATGGCAAGTTCCACGGTGTCAGGATTCCTTGACGGCGATCTGCTCGACGGTGTTCGCGACCTTCTCGAAGCCGTCGATCGCGTCCTCGAGGGACTCGACGATGTCCTTCAGCTTGAGGACCTCCATCGCGTCGTACTCACCGGAGAAGAGCTTGGCGAGGATGCGACGGTGGTTCTTGTCGCCCTGGTTCTCGAGACGGTTGATCTCGATCCAGTACTCGGAGAGCTCCTTCATCGAGCGCAGGTTCGGCATCGCGGAGGCGGTCAGCTCGGCGCAGCGCTGGAGGACGGTCACCTGGTCGGAGAGCTCCGGGGGCAGGACGTTGACGCCGTAGACGAAGATCTGGTCGACGACCTCGTCCATCGAGTCCATCACGTCGTCCAGACCGGAGCCGAGGGCGTAGATGTCCTCGCGGTCGAAGGGCGTGACGAAGGTCGAGTTGACCTTCTTGACGATCTCGTGGGTGGTCTCGTCGGCGGCGTGCTCCGCGTCGCGCATCCGTCGCGCGACGTCCTCGCGATCGGCTGTGTCGCTGAGCATCTCGGCGAGCAGCGAGACACCGCCGACGAGGTGGTTGGCGGACTCGGCGAACAGGTCGTAGAACGACGTGTCGACCGGGCGGATTCGGAATCGCACGGGGGGCTCCTGGCTGGATGAGGCAGACCTGCGGGCTCATGTTAGGCGAGTCCGCTTGACACGACGAAAGCCAGGGTGTGTTCAGCCTGTCGCGGCGCGCCTGCGCTGGCGCTGTCGAGTGATCAACATCGCCTGCAGATGGTCGGGAGCGTGGTTTCGGGTCCAGGTCCCGTCGGGCCCGAGGAGCCAGGCATCCGTGGTCGGTTCGAATGCCAGGTCGAACAGTGCGCCGACCTCGGCCACGAGCTCCGGGGTGGGGAGACGTACGAGGGCCTCGACACGCCGGTCGAGGTTGCGGTGCATCATGTCGGCCGAGCCGATCCAGGCGCTCGGTCCGTCGCCGTCGTCGGGGGTGCCGTTCTCGAACCAGAAGATCCGCGAGTGCTCCAGGAACCGGCCGAGGATCGAGCGCACCTCGATGGTCTCGCTCAGGCCCTCCACGCCCGGACGGAGCGCGCAGATGCCGCGCACCAGCAGCTGCACCGGCACGCCCGCCTGGGAGGCCAGGTAGAGCGCGTCGATGATCGCCTCGTCCACCACGGAGTTGGCCTTCAGCCGGATCCTCGCCGGCCGCCCCGCCAGGTGGTGGGCGATCTCGGCGTGGATCTGCTCGATCAGCCCGCTGCGGACGTTTCCGGGGGCGACCAGAAGCTGTTCGTACGTCGCCTCCCGGCTCCAGCCGGACAGGTTGTTGAACAGGTGGGCGACGTCTTCGCCGATCGCTTCGTTGGTGGTGATCAGCCCCATGTCCTCGTAGAGCCTGGAGGTCTTCGGGTTGTAGTTGCCGGTGCCGATGTGGGTGTAGCGGCGGATGGTGCCGTCGGGCTCCTCGCGGACCACCATCGCGAGCTTGCAGTGGGTCTTCAGGCCGACCAGGCCGTAGACCACGTGGCAGCCGGCCTGCTCGAGCTTGCGCGCCCACCGGATGTTGGCCACCTCGTCGAACCGCGCCTTGATCTCGACCAGCACCAGCACCTGCTTGCCGGCCTCGGCCGCATCGATCAGGGCGTCGATGATGGGGGAGTCGCCGGAGGTGCGGTAGAGGGTCTGCTTGATCGCCAGCACCCGCGGGTCGGCAGCGGCCTGCTCGATGAAGCGCTGCACGCTGGTGGCGAAGGAGTCGTAGGGATGCTGGAGGAGTACGTCACCACGGCGGGCCGCCTTGAAGACGTCGACCGGCGCGGCGCTCTCGACCGGCGCGAGCGCCGGGTGGGTGCTCGGCACGAAGGCCGGATACTTCAGCTGCTCGCGGTCGATGTCGGCGATGCCGTGCAGCCCGCGCAGGTCGAGCGGGCCGGGCAGCCGGAAGACCTCCTTGTCGGAGATGCCGAGCTCGGAGACCAGCAGGTCGAGCGTCGAGTCGGTCATCGACTCCTGCACCTCGAGGCGTACGGGAGGGCCGAAGCGGCGCCTGAGCAGCTCCTTCTCCAGCGCGGTGAGGAGGTTCTCGGTGTCGTCCTCCTCGACCTCCAGGTCCTCGTTGCGGGTGACCCGGAAGGTGTGCACCTCGAGGATCTCCATGCCCGGGAAGAGCTTGGAGAGGCGCTCGCTCATGACCTCCTCGAGCGGCACGAAGCGGTCGTTGCCCAGCGGCACGAAGCGACTGAAGATCGGCGGGACCTTCACCCGGGCGAAGTGCTTCTTCTTGGTCTTCGGGTCCCGCAGCCGGACGGCGAGGTTGAGCGAGAGCCCGGAGATGTAGGGGAACGGGTGGGCCGGGTCCACCGCGAGGGGTGTCAGCACCGGGTAGACCCGCTCCTTGAACAGCTTCTTGCAGGCCTTGATCTCCTCGGGGGTGAGGTCCTCCCAGTGCAGCAGCTGGATGCCCTCGTCGAGCAGCGCCGGCTTGATCTTGCCGCGGAACACCTCCGCATGCCGCTCGGAGAGCTCGCGGGTCGTCCGCCAGATCACCTCGAGCACCTCACGCGGCATCAGGCCGGAGGCGGCCTTGACCGCCACCCCTGCCGCGATCCTTCTCTTGAGTCCGGCGACGCGGACCATGAAGAACTCGTCCAGGTTGGAGGTGAAGATCGCCAGGAAGCGCACGCGCTCCAGCAGCGGCAGCGTCTCGTCCTCCGCGAGCTCCAGCACCCGCTCGTTGAACCGCAGCCAGGACAGCTCCCGGTCGAGGAACCGGTCTTCGTACTTCTCGACCTCGGCCAGCGCCTCGTGGTCCGGGATGTATTCGGGCTCGACGTCGAACGGCTGGTCGGGAACCGCAGTCAGGCTCACGGTGTCCTCGGCCGAGCGGGTGGGGGCCTGCGGCTCGAGACTCATGGATCCAGTCTTTCATCCGACGGGGGTTTTGAAACCCTCGATTCCACGGTACGTCCCATCTGAGATCGAGCCGATAGCCAGGCCCGCGGCTCGCGGTCGTCTGGTGAACTACCTGTTACACGATGTCCCTACTAGCGGGTAGTTTTGGCCCATGTCGATTCTCGAGCGTGCGTCGTCCCTCATCGATCCGTTGCTGGTGCCGTTGAAGCGGCCCGCGTTCACGACGGCGTTGAACCTTCCGGCCGCGGTGCAGCGGCGGCTTGTCGGCAAGCCGGTGACGTACGACGGGCAGACGCTCGCGGTGGACACCCAGATCATGCTGGCGCTGATGAAGGTGTCGGGGGAGCCGGACCCGTCGACGCTGCCGATCCCGAAGGGGCGGGTGGCGCTGCTGCGGCAGTCGCAGCTCGGCGGTGGTCGCCAGGAGATCGGTTCGGTGCGCGAGCTCTGGGCAGCGGGGCTGAAGGCGCGGCTCTACGTCCCGGAGGGTGCCTCGGGCAACGCGCCGCTGCTGGTCTTCCTGCACGGCGGTGGCTTCATCTTCGGTGATCTCGACTCCCACGACGCCCCCTGCCGGCTGCTGGCCAGCGAGTCGGGCGTCAAGGTGCTCTCGATCGACTACCGGCTGGCGCCGGAGTCACCGTTCCCGGCGGCGTACGACGACTCGGTCGCGGCGTTCCGGTGGGCGGTCGAGCATGCGGCCGAGCTCGGTGCGGACCCGGCCCGGATCGGCGTCGGCGGCGACTCCGCCGGCGGCAACCTGGCGGCCGGGGTCGCGCTCGCGGTCGGTGAGGCCTGCGCGTTCCAGCTGCTCATCTACCCGGTGACGCAGTCGGAGCAGAACACCCGCAGCCGCCAGGATCTCAGCGAGGGCTTCTACCTGACCTCCGACTTCATCGCCGCGGCCACCGACAACTACCTGCCCGAGGGCATCGACCGCCGCGACCCGCGCCACGCCCCGCTGTACGCGGAGATCCCGGCGACCGGGATCGCTCCGGCGTACGTCGCGACCGCGGGCTTCGACCCGCTGCGCGACGAGGGCGAGGCGTACGCCGCCAAGCTCGAGGAGGCCGGGGTCAAGGTCGCGCACAAGCGCTTCGCCGACCAGATCCACGGGTTCCTGAACGTGGTCGGCGCCGGACGTACCTCACGCGCGGCCGTGCTGGAGCTCGCGCAGGTCCTGCGCGACAACCTCTGAGGCTGACTCAGCCGGCCATGTCGGGGCGCCAGCGGAGCACTTCCCGCTGGAACGCCTCGGGGTCGACCATCGACTTGTCGACCTTGACGGCGCCCGCCTCGTCGGTGTTGAACTCGACGACCCACTCGTCGGTGGCCGGCTCACCCTTGATGGTGATGTCGGTCTGGGTGTCGTAGAGGTCGTAGGTGTGGGTCTGCTCGTCCTTGCGTACGTCGAGCACACCCTCCTCGGTGACCGTGACGGTGCTCTCGGTCATGAGCGAGCCGTCCTCGGGCCGGAAGGTGCGCACGGTGAGCCTCTTGGCGCCGAACGGCTCGCCCTCCGACTCGTCGGCGGGCGCGTCGTCGGCAGCCGTGGCGGCCTCGGGCGCGGCGCTGCCGGCGCCGGGGATCTTGGCGCCGGGGAACTTGCCGGACTCGGCGAGCTTGACCGCCGCCAGCCAGCCGCTCGAGCGCTGGGGGAGGGAGTCGCTCGGGGTGTCGGGCAGGTCCGCCGGCGCGGTGCGCGAGTCCTCGGGCTGCTTCTTGTTGGCCTGCTTCTTGCCGGTCGGCCGCTCGGGCAGCGTCACGGGTGCGGTCGGAGGACCGGCCGTCGGCGCGGCCGGTGAGTCGACCGGTGCGGGCGCGGTGGTCTCGACAGGCTCGACCAACGGATTGCGCGCGACCGGCTCGAGGGGCTCGACCACGAGCGGCTCGTCGGGAGCGTCCGGGATGGGGAACTGCGCCTCGGGCGGCGACGGGGTCGCGGCGAGAGTGAGCTCGAGGGCCTGCATCGCACGCTTGTTGGTGCTGCCGCCCTTGACCGCGAGCATGACGGCCTCGCGCAGGTCGGCGAGCTGCTTGGCGAGCTGGGCGCTACGCCGCTCGGCGATCTGCCGGTCCACGATGGCCTGCTCGACCAGCTGGGTGTTGTGCAGGATCGAGGCCTCGACGGCCTGACGGTCGATCGCCTTCTGGCCGGCGACCTCCTCGGCCTCCGTCCGCAGGCGTACGGCCTCGGCGGCCTGCTCCTGGACGTCGGCGAGACGGTTCATCATCTCCGTCATCCGGCGCTCGGCCTCTTCGCGCTCGCTGGCCTGCCCGGTGATGAGCTCGGTCATCGACTCGTGGGCGGCGCGCAGCGCGGACTCGGCCGCGCGACGACCCTCGTTCGCCTCGGTGGCGGCACGCTCGGCGGCGCGCCGGCCCTCCAGGGCCTGCACCGCGAGATCGGCGTGCTCGGAGGCGCGCTGGTCGGCCGCCATCCGGGCGAGGTTGGCGGACTCGGCCGCCTGCTCGGCCTGGGAGGCGAGCTCGGTGAGCTGCCGGTAGCGCTCCTCGTTCTCGTTGGCCTCGTGCGCGGCGGCGGCGGCGAACTCGGCGTACTGCTTCGCGCTCTTCTCGGCCTCGAGACGGGCGTCGTTGGCGGCGTCGGCGGCCTTGAAGGCGCGCAGCGCGGCCTCCTCCGCCTCGGTGCGCGCGGCCAGCGCCTCGGCCGCCACGGCGTACTGGTCGGCCGCCGTCGCTTCGGCCGCGGCCCGGGTCATCGCGTGGTCCTCGGCGTTGGCGTCGGCGGCCTTGCGCTCCTCGAAGGCCTCCTTCGCCGCTTCCTCGGCCTCGGCGCGGGCGGTCGCGGCCGCCTCGGCCGCGGCATAGGCGGCCTCGGCGGCGGCCTCGGCCTCCTTGCGGGCCTGCTCGGCCTGCTCGGCCTGCGTCGCCATCGCGACCGCGGCCTCCTCGGCCGTGATCCGCGCGGCGGCTGCCTTCTCGGCCTCCGTCGCCCGGTCGTTGGCGGCCTGCTCGGCAGCCTGGCGCGCGGTGAACGCGGCCAGCGCCTCGTCGGCCCGGCCGGCTGCGGCCGCGTCGGCCTCCTCGCGCATCCGCGCGAGCTCCTCGGAGCGGGTGTCGGCCGCGGCGCGGGCGGTGTAGGCGGCCTCGGCGGCGGCCTCCGCCTCGCTGCGGGCCTCGTAGGCGGCGCGGGCCTCGTCCGCGGCCTTGCGGGCGGCCTTCTCGGCTGCCGCCAGCGCATCGCGAAGCTCGTCCATCTCCTCGAGGCGGTCCTCGGCGGCTGCCTCGGCGACGCTGCGCGCGGCGTAGGCGGCCTGGGCCAGCTCGGCGTGCTCGGCGGCCTTGGTGTGGGCCTCCGCGGCGGAGGCGGCCGCGGCGGTGGCCTCCTCGGCCTTGGCACGGGCGGCCTCCTCGGCCTCGGTGCGCGCGCTGGCCTGCTCCTCGGCGATCCGGGCGGCCTCGAGGAGGCGGCGCTCCGCCGCCTCCAGCTCCTTGCCCCTCGCGACCGCGGCCTCCTCGGCCTCGGCGCGCTCCTTGGCACGGGTGTCGGCGAGCTTCTCGGCCTCGACCCTGGCGCGGGCGTACTCCTCTGCTGCCTTCTCCGCGACCTCACGGGCCTGGTGGGCGTCGGCGGCCAGCTCGGCGTGGAGCTTGGCGGTCTCGTCGGCCTTCGCGCGGGCGGTCGCGTGCTGGGCGGCGGACTCCTCGGCCACCAGCCGCTCGGCCGCCTGCTCGGCGGCCGCCTGCTCGGCTGCGATGCGAAGTGACTCGGCTGCGGCAGCGGCGCGGGCCAACTCCGCAGCGCGCGCCGTCAGGTCCTCGTCGTCACCCGGCTGGGCGGCCGAGTCCCGGCTCCACCACTTGCCACTGGGGGTCTGCGTGCTCACGAGGGTGAATGCTAACGGCGAAGTAGGCGGTGTGTGGAGTCTCCGAGAGGATTAACACGCCCGCTACCTGGAACTACATCAGTGTAATTCCTGCCGGGGCCAACCTCAGTAGACGAGCGCCTGCACGCCGTCGCGCAGGATCTCCTCGGCGAACACGACCGCGCCCTTGATCACGATGCCGTCGATGAGGTCGTCCTCGGACAGGTCGCGGCGCGAGGCGCACTGGCTGCACACGGTCACCTGGCCGGCCTCGATGACCAGGCCGATCAGCTCCTGCAGCGGCGCCGCGTTCTCGAGGGTGAACTCCTCCGCGCGCCCGGGCACCGCGAACCAGGTCGCCTCACCGGTGAGCCACAGAGACACCTTCGCGCCGGCGGTCGCGGCTGCCGAGGCGACCGTGAAGGCCTGGTTCGTACGCTCCGGCGCCTCGGCGCCCACGGTCACCTTCACCACGAGTTCTTGCATGCCGAGCACACTAGCGCTTGCGTTTCGGGTCGTAGCCGACGTACGGCCTAAACTCGGGGTGTGGCTTTCGAACTTCCGGAGAACCTTCACCCCGATGCCGGTCCCTGTGCGTGGATGCTCGGCACCTGGCAGGGCAACGGGCACGGTGACTATCCGACGATCGACAAGTTCGAGTTCGGGCAGGAGCTGATCTTCACCCACGACGGGCGACCGTTCTTCCACTACTTCGCGCGCTCGTGGATCATCGACCCCGAGACGGGGGAGAAGGTGCGCGACGCCGCGCTGGAGACCGGCTTCCTGCGCTTCCGCCCCGAGGGCGAGGTCGAGTGGGTGATGACGCACAGCAGCGGCATCGTGGAGATCTGGTACGGCAAGGCCGCGGGCGGCAAGCTCGACGTCGTCACCGACGCGGTCGCCCGCACGGAGACGGCCAAGGAGTACACCGCCGGCAAGCGGCTCTACGGCAACGTCGAGGGCGACCTGCTCTATGCGTACGACATGGCCGCGATGGGTCAGGCACTGCAGCCGCACCTGTGGGCGCGGCTCAAGCGAGCCCACAAATAGGCTCACGGAAGTAGGCACGATGACCGAGGCCGCTGAGGACTGGCGCGAAGCCCTTCGGGCGAAGGGCTATCGGCTCACGCCCCAGCGCGAGCTGGTGCTCGGCGCCGTCGAGCGGCTGCGGCACGCCACCCCCGAGGAGGTGCTCGCGGTCGTGCGCGAGTCGTCCTCGGCGATCAACCTCTCCACCGTCTACCGCAACCTCGAGGTGCTCGAGGAGCTGGGGCTGGTGCGCCACGCCCATCTGGGCGAACGGGCCTCGACCTACCACTCGGTCTCGGGGCGGCCACATTTTCATGCGGTTTGCAGGAAGTGTCAGAAGGTCACCAGTGTTGACCCCTCGGTGGCCGACGGTATCTGCGAGCGGCTGCGTGAGGAGTACGCCTTCGAGGTCGACGTCGCTCATCTGACCGTCTTCGGGGCGTGCGTCGACTGTTCTTCCGAGCCCCAGTAGGAGCACAGCATGATGACTGCCAGCCCGCTTCTGTCCCTGCCCGGCGCCGTCGCCGGCGACGGTGCCGACGCACCCGTCGCCGCGCACTACGGCTCGTTCAACCTGGAGCAGCGGACGCTCGCCTCAGGTGAAGGATTCGTCGATCTCTCCCACCGCGACGTCCTCCGGATCGCCGGGCCCGACCGGCTGACCTGGCTGCACTCGCTCACCTCGCAGGCCTTCGAGGGACTGGCCCCGGGGGTCTGGACCTCGGCCCTGATCCTGTCGCCGCAGGGTCATGTCGAGCATTTCTTCTCCGGCGTCGACGACGGCTCCTCCTTCCTCGCGTGGACCGAGCCCGGAGCAGGTGAGGCGCTGGTGACCTACCTGGAGCGGATGAAGTTCTGGTCCGACGTGACGGTCGCCCTGGACGAGTCGCAGGCCTCCGTCTGGCGCCCCGCGCAGGGCTACTCGTTCGTCCCGCGCGAGTCCTTGGAGACGTATGCCGCCGCCGCGGGCCCCGCCTGCGGGTTCTGGGCGTTCGAGGCTCTCCGGATCGAGCGTGGTGAGCCCCGCTTCGGGGTGGACACCGACGCGCGCACGATCCCCAACGAGGTCGGCTGGGTGCCGGGTGCCGCGGATGTGGTCGGCCCGGACTACGCCGTGCACCTCGACAAGGGCTGCTACCGCGGCCAGGAGACGGTCGCCCGCGTCCACACGCTCGGCCGTCCGCCGCGGCGACTGGTGCTGCTCCACCTCGACGGCTCCGAGAACCGGCTGCCGGCTGCGGGGTCGGAGCTGGTCTTCGGAGAGAAGACGGTCGGCTTCGTCGGGTCCTCCGCCCGGCACCACGAGCTCGGCCCGATCGCGCTGGGGCTGGTCAAGCGCAACGTACCCGTGGACGAGCAGCTCGTCGTGGACGGGATGCCGGTCGCGCAGGAGGTCCTCGTCGACCCCGAGATCGGTCTCCACATCCGCCCGCTGCGCTGAATCCCGTGGGTGGGTCAGAGCCGCCCGTTCGACCGGACGGGTACGGGTGCCTTGTCGCTCAGCCAGTCGCGTGAGCTCGTGTAGGCCGCCTGGGATGCTCTGCGTTCGGGTGGTCCTGGGGGCTGCATCACGGTTGAGGGTGCACCCCACAGAACCCAGCGCCGCCGTGGCGGGAGAGCAAGCCAGGTGTCGTGGAACGAGTCGAACCAGTGACCCGGCGGCTCGAGGCGAAAGCTGCCCTGGTCATATCCGACGATCTCGGCGCCGACTGCCACCCAGCCGGCCATGACACCGATCATCGGGTGTCGCATGCCGGCTGCTGGACTCAAGCTGCTGTGCCAGGCGAGGTAGATCGAGGTCGGCAGAGGAAGTTGCCATGGCCCGGCGATGGCACGAGCACGGTCGCTCCAAGCGGCGTCGGTGTCGAAGGATTGCTTCCTGCTGATGCGGACGATGAACGGACGCCAGCGGTCTAGTTCCGACGTGGGACATTCGGGGCGGTCGAGCAGTTGGTCGAGCCGCCGTTCGTCATAGAGAAGCGCACTGCCTTGCCGCGTTGCCGGCCCCGCCATGCCGGCGGTCAGCACTCGCGCCGCATCTCGCAAGCCGATGCTGTGGGCGGCGGAGATCATCTCGGCGGCGGCACGGGCGGTGAGTTTCATGCAATCGACGGTAGGCGTGAGCACCGACAGTTCTCTGTGTGCGCGTGTAGTTGTCGCTCCTACATCAGTGGGCGGCACCTCGTGAACGATTCACAAAGTGCCGCCCATTGATGTAGGCCCGGGCCATGGCGCTGTCAGCTGCGACCGGCGGCAACGGCGTCCCGAGCGAGGGCGGCGAGGGCGTCGCCGGGGATGCCGGGGTAGCCGTGGCTGAGGGCGCGCCATTCGACGGGGACGGCCGCGGCGCCCCAGCGGGCGCCGAGGAGCCCGCCGGCGATGGCGGCGACGGTGTCGGTGTCGTTGCCGATGCGGATGGCGGTGTCGAGCGCTTCGACATAGTGCTCGGGTCCGGTGGCCGGGGTCTGGGCGATCGAGGACCAGGCGGCCTGCAGTGCGGTGACGACCCAGCCGTTGGGGTTGAAGGTCGCCGGCGGCGCGGTCTCGGCCTCGTCGAGCTTCTCGGCCCAGAAGGCGGCCTCGACGGGGGAGAGGTGGGAGAGGCCGGAGCGTACGTCGAGCTCGCCGTGCATCACCGCGTGCTCGATCGCGAGCGACCACAGCACGCAGCCGGAGCGGGCGTGCTCGTCCCAGTGGGTCAGGGCGCTCACCGCGGCGGCGGCCTCGGCCACGGCGGGACGGTCGCCGAGGAACCGGAGCGGAACCGCGGCGGTGCGCATCAGGGAGCCGTTGCCTCCGCTGCGGCCGGTCGTCGCGTGCAGCTTCTCCGAGACGAGCCGCAGGTCCGCGGCGGTCGGCGTGGGTCCGGCGGCGCCGAGCACCCGGGCGGTCTGGTTGCCGATGTCCTTCGGCTCCGACTCCGCCCACGTCCGGAAGTTGCGGCCGACCGCGGTCAGCCCGTCCTCGGTCCGCAGGTCGTGGCCGCTCGCGGCGGCGTCGAGGATGCACCATGCCATCGTGGTGTCGTCGGTCCATTCCCCGGGCGCGAACGGGCCGAGCCCGCCGCCGAGCATCTGCGCGCTCTCGTCCGCTCCGAGCCGTGGGCGGTCGAACTCGTAGTGAGCCCCGAGCGCATCCGCGACCGCGGTCCCGACGATGGCCCCGACGGCCCGGTCACTCTGAGACTCTGTGAGATGGGATTGGGTCAGGTCCACGCGCCAGACCCTAGCCGCGGGTGTACTGGACGTGCGTGTCCGCCGCGGCGCGGGTGAACCCGAGCCCTTCGTAGAGACGTACGGCCGGGGTGTTGTCGCCCTCGACATAGAGATGGATCCGCTCGACGCCGACGGTGGCCAGATGACCCAGCCCGAGGAGGGTGACCAGCTTGCCGAGGCCGCGACCCTGGGCGGAGGGATCGACGCCGACGACGTAGACCTCGCCCTCGGTGTCGCTGTGGCGCTTGGTCCAATGGAACGCCAGGAGCTTCTCGTCCTCCCACGCGGTGACCAGCCCCGATGCGTCGAACCACGGCTCCGACATCCGCTCCCGTAGACCCGCCTCGTCCAGCGAGCCCTGCTCGGGGTGGTGCGCGAAGGCGGCGGCGTTGACCCGGAGCAGCTCGGCCTCGTCACCCGGCTCGAAGCCGCGTACGACGATGCCGTCGGGAGCCTCCGAGGCCGGCGGGAGGCCGGCGACCGGACGCCGCATCACCCACAGCTCACGGGTGCGCTCCCAGCCCTGGGTGGTGGCCAGCCGGGCGGCCGCCGGGTTGTCCCCGTGGGACCAAGCCGTGGTCCCGGGCGCCAGCGACGGCGCCCGGAGCAGCAGCTGTCGGCCGAGGCCGACACCTCGATGCTGGGTGAGCACCACCAAGGACAGCTCGGTGCCGATCAAGAGCCCGAAGCCGCGTACGTCACCCCAGATCGTCGCGTCGTCGGGTCGGTTGCGCAGCGTCAGGAGGGTTGCCTCGTCGAGCGGCGCCACGCCGTCGTACGCCTCGGTCGCCTTCGCGATGGCCAGGACCTGCTCGACGGTGAGTGCCATGGGGCCAGCCTAGGCGTCGGCCCCCAGGCGAGGAGACGGGGTCAGCCGGGCGCCGTCGGCGGCGGCGTCGTTGTTCTTCGAGGGCAGCACGAAGCGGTAGCCGACGTTGCGGACGGTGCCGATGAGGGTCTCGTTCTCGGGGCCGAGCTTGGCGCGCAGGCGACGTACGTGGACGTCGACGGTGCGGGTGCCGCCGAAGTAGTCGTATCCCCACACCTCCTGCAGCAGCTGCTGGCGGGAGAAGACGCGGCCCGGGTGCTGGGCGAGGAACTTCAGGAGCTCGAACTCCTTGAAGGTCAGGTCGAGCGGGCGGCCGCCGATCTTGGCGGTGTAGGTGGCGTCGTCGACGACGACCTCGCCGGAGCGGATGACGTGGGCCTCGGGGTCGGAGGCGTCGCGAGCCGCCGAGATGCGTCCGATCGCGAGCTTGATCCGGGCCTCGAGCTCGGCCGGACCACAGGTGTGCAGCACGACGTCGTCCATGCCCCAGTCGTGGGCGACGACCGCGAGGCCACCCTCGGTGGCGATCAGCAGGACGGGGATGTCGGTGCCGGTCGTGCGGATCAGGCGACACAGGTCGCGGGCCTGGGCGAGGTCCTGCCGGCCGTCCACGAGCAGCAGGTCGGAGTCGGGCGCCTCGAGGAGCGCGCTACCTTCAGCAGGAAGGATCTTCACCTGATGGCCGAGGAGCGAGAGCCCGGGAAGGACATCTGTCGAAGGCTGGAGTGAACTGGTCAACAACAGAAGCGAGCTCATGGGGGTGCCTCTCGGTCAGAGAAAGAGGAGCACCGAAACGCAACATTGAGCCTCGGTGAGGTGATCGTTGGACCATATTAACGAAACCTCACGGTGACATAGGAAGGTTGTCCACGAGAAAGTGACGAATGTTATAGAGGTCCGCTACTGGGCTGCGGCCAAGTCGGCGGCCGGGACTCCGTCCGACCGGTTCGAGGTCGACGGCCCGTTGACGCTGGCAGAAGTCGTACGCCGTGCCGCGGAGCTGCACGCCGACACCCGTCTCCCCGAGGTGCTGAAGGTCTGCTCGGCACTCATCGGCGACCGTCCCGCGGGGACGAGCGACCCCGGCGGGATCGAGGTCCCACCGGGGTCGACGGTTGAGTTCCTTCCGCCGTTCGCCGGCGGCTAGTTCGCAGAGGGTTGGGGAGCCCGCACCCGGAGACTCGCCTGCGTAAGGGCCTGCCGGGGCGGGCACGTATCAGCCCTCGATCGCAGCAGGCTCCGACTGGGGGCTGGTGGCGATCTGGATCTTGCGCGGCTTGGCCTTCTCGGCCACCGGCACGACCAGGCGCAGCACCCCGGCGTCGTACGCAGCCTCGATGTGCTCGAGGTCGAGGTTGTCACCGAGCACGAGCTGGCGGCTGAAGCTGCCTCGGACGCGCTCGTTGGCCAGCATCTGCCAGTCGCCGTTCTTGGCGACCCGCTCGGCCTTGACGGTGAGCACGTTGCGCTCGACGTCGAGGTCGATCGTGTCCGGGCTGACCCCGGGCAGGTCGAACTCGATGACGAACCTGTCGCCCTCGCGCCAGGCGTCCATGGGCATCACGGCCGGCCGGTTGGTGGTGCCGCCGCCGAGGAGCTGCTGGGTGATGCGATCGAACTCGCGGAACGGATCGGTGCTTCGGATCAGCATGGTTTCCCTCCTGACGGGATCTATATCAACGGTTACACCTTTCATATATCCCAAGCGCTAGATGATTTCAACCCCTCGTGTCAGAATTGATCGCATGACGGAGCGAACCAGGGCTGTCTACGCCATCTCGGTGGCCGCAGAGATGGCCGAGATGCAGATCCAGAACCTCCGCGTCTACGAGCGGCGGGGGCTGGTCGACCCTGCGCGGACCTCGGGTGGTACCCGGCTCTACTCCCGCGCCGACGTCGAGCGCCTGGTCCGCATCCGTGACCTCCTCGCCGACGGTCTCAACCTCGCCGGGATCGCCCGTGTGCTGGCCCTGGAGGAGGACGTACGCCGCCTGGAGGCGGTCAATCAGAGGCTTCGGCGTACCTCGCGGGAATGAGTGGAGCGGATTGCCGGTTCAATAGTTCCATGAGCACCGGAGCCTGGATCGCCGTCATCGCGGTCGTCGCCGCCCTCGGGTTCGGCCTGTTCAGGTTGTTCACCGATGGACGGTTCAGAGGTACGAAGGAGCTGCACGTGGCCCACGAGGAGCACGCCCCCGAGCCGCGTGCCTGGGATGCGGTCACCGACGCGCTGGGGGAGAGCGAGCTCGGTGAGCGCGCGACGCTCGTGCAGTTCTCCAGCGCCTTCTGTGCGCCGTGCCGGGCGACCCGGAGGATCCTGGGCGATGTCGCCGAGATCGTTCCCGGCGTCGTGCACCTCGAGATCGACGCCGAGCACCACCTCGACCTGGTCCGCCGCCTCGACGTGCTGCGGACGCCCACGACGCTGGTGCTCGACGGTGCCGGCAACGAGGTCGCCCGGGCTTCCGGTGCGCCTCGCAAGGAGCAGGTCCTGAGCGCGATCCCGGCCTACGATCTCGAATCGTGACACTCGCGTCCGCATTCCGAGACATTCGTTTCGTCGCCGTCGAGCATCGCGCTACTGTCATCGCATGTTCTCGACCATGCTGACCAAGCGCCGCGCAGTGGATCACTGCCGCGTGCGCTCGGCGCTGTGTCGTTCCTGCCGCTGATTCCCTGAGATTTGTCGACCTGGTCGACCCCGGGGATCGCTTTCGCCTGTCAGGCTCGTTCCTGACGACCTCCCCTCCACTCTCGCAGGAGCACACCTATGTCCGAGACCTCGAGCACGACGGCTACACAGACCGGAATCGACCCCCGCGGCCCGCAGTTCACTGCAGCGGTGACCGTTGTCGTGCTCATCCTGGCCCTGCTGCTCCCGCAGCCCTGGGCTCTGGTGGTCACGGTGATCCAGACCGTGCTCTTCGCGATCGGGGCAGGTCTCGGCGTTCAGCGGACCCCTCACGCCTGGCTCTTCAAGAAGTTCGTACGTCCCCGCCTCGGTGCGCCGGACGAGCTCGAGGACCCGGCCCCGCCCCGGTTCGCCCAGGGGGTAGGCCTCGCCTTCCTGCTGGTCGCGCTCGTGGGTTACCTCCTCGGCGCCACCCTCGTGGCGCAGATCGCCCTCGGCCTCGCGCTGGTCGCGGCCGTGCTCAATGCCGTCTTCCGGTTCTGCCTCGGCTGCGAGATCTACCTGCTGATCAGGCGACTGGCTCCCACCCCGTCGGCCTGACCCCCTGAACGCCAGAAACACCAACGAAAGGTACCTAGATGACCCGCGAGAACTCCCTCGTCTCCGCCCAGTGGGTGGAGGAGCACCTCGATGACCCGAAGGTGGTGCTGATCGAGGTCGACGAAGACACCACCGCCTACGACAAGGGCCACATCAAGGGTGCGATCAAGCTCGACTGGACCACCGACCTGCAGGACCAGGTGCGCCGCGACTTCGTCAGCAAGGACCAGTTCTCGGCACTGCTCTCCGAGCGTGGCGTCTCCAACGACGACACCGTGGTGCTCTACGGCGGCAACAACAACTGGTTCGCCGCGTACGCCTTCTGGTACTTCAAGCTCTACGGCCACCAGGACGTCAAGCTGCTCGACGGCGGCCGTAAGAAGTGGGAGCTCGACTCCCGCGAGCTGACCGACGAGGCCGTCACCCGCGAGCCGGCCAGCTACACCGCCCAGGACCAGGACCTCTCGATCCGCGCCTTCCGCGACGAGACCGTCGAGGCCATCGGCGTCAAGAACCTGGTCGACGTGCGGTCGCCCGACGAGTACGCCGGTCGTCTGCTGGCTCCGGCCCACCTCCCGCAGGAGCAGGCTCAGCGCGCCGGTCACGTGCCGACCTCGATCAACGTGCCGTGGAGCAAGGCTGCCAACGACGACGGCACCTTCCGCTCCGACGAGGAGCTGCGCGAGATCTACGGCGAGGCCGGCCTCGACGACAGCAAGGACACCATCGCCCTGTGCCGCATCGGTGAGCGCTCCTCGCACACCTGGTTCGTGCTCAAGGAGCTGCTCGGCCACGAGAACGTGAAGAACTACGACGGCTCGTGGACCGAGTACGGCTCGCTCGTCGGCGTTCCCGTGGCGCTCGGTGACGAGCCCGGGGAGGCCTGAGCATGTGCGGAGCAACTGAGGGCGGGCTCTCGCTCGCCGGCGTCGATGTCGCCAAGGAGGCTGTCATCCAGGGTCAGGTGACCCGCGGTGGCGAGCCGGTCCACGGTGCCTACGTCCGGCTGCTCGACCGCAGCGGCGAGTTCACCGCCGAGGTGCCCACCTCGGCCACCGGCCACTTCCGGTTCTTCGCCGGCGACGGCGAGTGGACGCTGCGTACGCTCGCGCCGAAGGCGGAGCCGGTCGACAAGAAGGTCCACGCCGCGGTCGGCAACGTCGCCGAGGTGACGATCCCGATCGGCTGATCATTCGCGCCGTTCCATGCTTTCCGGCCCGTCCTGCTTCGGCAGGGCGGGCCGGTCGGCATTTCGGCCAAGCGCTCCGGTCGGGACCGAGGAGCCCGGCGGGAGCCGCCGGTTGAGTGAGAACAGCCGGCCGAGCACCGGCATGAGCACGATGTTGATCGCGTGCAGGATGCCGATGATCAGCAGGATCCCGGCGATCCTCGCCAACTCGTCGCTGAGCTGGTCGGCCGAGATTGAGCCAGCAGACCCGAGCCAGGAGTCGGCCGGCTCGAACCGGATCGTGAAGAGGATGTAGGCGATGAAGATCAGGTAGTAGACGATGTCGGTCAGCACGATGTAGCTCTTGCCGGTCCGCGGGTTGTCGTGGAACACGTCGGCGGCGTACGCGCGGCCGAACCGCTTGATCAGCGGACCGAGCCACAGGGCGAGTCCGATGAGGATCGCGGTCGTCAGGATTTCGAGCGTCCACCAGGGCATGGTTTCCTCCCCGTTCAGTTCACGGAGCTTGTTGACGTACGCCACCGCGCCGGTGACCACGGCGGCGAGGACGATGAGGGCGACGACCCGGCGGCGCACCCGGCGGCGCGCCCGGTCCCCGGCGATGCCCTCGACCACCCTGGCGAAGAGATCGCCGGACGGCGGTGGCGGATCGGCCGGGTCGCCCATCGCCTCTCGCAGCAGGTCGTCGAGCCGGCTCATCGGGACCCGTCCAGGGTTGCCGACAGGCTCTTGCGGCCGCGCCGGAGATGGGTCTTGACGGAGTTCTCCGAGAGACCGAGAGCGGTGGCGATCTCGGCGACGCCGAGGTCGTAGTAGTAGTGCAGGCTGATGCACTCGCGCTGTCGGGTCGGGAGCGCGCGCAGCGCGGCGATCACCTCGTCCCGGACGGCGTGGCCGACGGCGTGGTCCTCGGCAGAGGCCTCGTACGGTTCCGCCGGCGGTTGATGGCGCAGAGAGACGAAGCCGCGGCGGTTGTGATCGCGGGCCAGGTTGACGACGATCACGCGCAGGTACGCGGTCGCCTTGGTGTGGTCCCGAAGCCGGTGGGCGTGCCGGGCCAGCCGGATGAAGGCCTCCTGGACGAGATCCTCGGCCGCCGTCTTGTCGTCCACATACCACCGAGCCATGTGCACCAGCGCCGCCCCTTCGCTCTCGAAGAGCGCCACGAGCAGGCCGTCGCCGATCGCGACGTCGACGTCCTCATCGTCCATGGCACTCGTCCCATCACTCTCTAGACGAGTGGGACGGGCGATCGGGGTGACAGCCCCCGAGACGAAAAAAGAACTGCTTCGGCCGGTCACCCTCCCCGGCCGGCACAGACGTCTTCGAAGCAGAGTTTACAAACACCTCTACTCCCAAGGAGGGGTCCAATGTCCTTCATGAACAGCCCCGAGATGGCTATCGAGATGGCCGCGGAGCACCGTGCGCGCGAGATCGCCGCCCAGCAGGCTCGGCACCGGCTCCGGCTCGCCAGGCAGGCTCGACGGCAGGCGAGGTACGCCGAACAGCTCGCGCGCCAGGCCGCTCTCTACGCCGAGAACCCGGGCGTGCCCGTCGAGTGGCTCCCGAAGCCCACGCACCAGCACACCGACAGCGTCTACGTCCTGGTGAGGCGTTTCAGCGACTTCGTCCGCGATCTCGTCGGGCACGGCGGTAGGACTCCGGGTGTCCAGGCGCGGTGAGCTCGGCCGCTCCGTCCTCCTCTTCGTCGGGCTCGGGCTCGCCTGGGCGGCTGCGGCTCGGCTCTTCATGCGGTTCTTCAGCAACGACCCCTCGTTCACGCTGCAGGGGACCGGCATGATCGTCGGCCTCGTGCTGCTCGAGTTCATCGGGCTCGGGGCCGTCCGGGGCGCTCGGCTCTCAGGACGTACGCGATGGTGGCGGCTCGCGCCCGTGCCGGGACTGCTGCTCTTCTTCGGGCCCGGGATGCTCCTCGTGCCGTTCGTCGTCACGGGCATCGTCCTCGGTCGCTGTCGCGTACCCCTGGTCCGGGCGGTGGTGATGCTGATCGGCGCGTCCGCATCCGTCGCTCCGATCGTCATCCTCTCGAGGGGAGCCACCGACAACCCGCCCGCTCCCACTCTCGCGGTCGGAATGGTCCTGTACGTCGGGTGCGGACTCGCCCTCGCGGTCGCCTCGAGCGAGTGGTCACGCCCATGGCCACGACGGGCTCGAAGCGGCGAGGCGGGCAACCACCGGCGTACGCAGGCGACCTCTGGCGTCCCGACTGAAGGAAATCTTGCGGTCTAAGCGGGATATGACGATAGGTTGTCCTCATGTCTGGACTGCTTGTGACCGTGGCGCCGACCGGGGCGGAGACCGCGAAGGAAGACTGCCCGCAGCTGCCGACGACGCTGGAGGAGCTGGTGGCGACGGCCGTCGAGTGTGAGGAGGCGGGGGCGCGGATGATCCACGTCCACATCCGCGACGACGACCATGCGCCGACGCTCGACCTCGGCCGGCTCACCGAGACGGTCGATGCGCTCCACGAGAAGACCGAGCTGATCGTGCAGCTCTCCACCGGCGGCTCGGTCCATGACCCGCTGGACAAGCGGCTGAAGGTGCTCGACGCCGGGCCGGACTCGTGCTCGCTGACGATGGGCACGACGAACTTCGGCGACGACGTCTTCTCCAACCCGTGGCCGTTCATCACCGAGCTCTACCAGCTCACCCAGGAGCGCGGCGTGGTGCCGGAGTTCGAGCTCTTCGACCTGGGCCACGTCGCCGCGCTGCAGCGGCTGCTGGGGAAGTACGGGCTGCCCGCGGGCGGCAAGGTCCACGTCGACTTCGTCATGGGCGTGCCCGGTGGCATGCCCGGCACCTCCGCCGCGCTGGTCGCCGGCGTCGCCGCCCTGCCGGAGGAGGTGACCTCGTGGTCGGCGACCGGCGTCGGCCGCTCGACCCTCCCGGTCATGCTCACCTCGCTGGCCATGGGCGGCCACCTGCGGGTCGGGATGGAGGACGTCCTCACCCTCGCCAAGGGAGTCCCGGTCGACGCCAACCGCCAGCTCGTCGAGCGCGCCGTCGAAGCCGCCGCGGTCGCTCAGCGAGCGCCGATGAGCACCGACGAGGCCTGGGCCCTTCTCGGTCTCAAGCGGTAGTCATCCCGCCGAGTCGGCGCATCTGTCCCGTTTCGCGTTGCCGAGTCGGCGCATCTGTCCCGGTCTCCGCGGCCAACGCTCTTCGAGGCCGGGACATGTGCGCCGACTCGGCGAGGTCTCGCGGGACATTTGCGCCGACTCGGCCGGGATTTTGGTCAGGACGAGCCGACTCGGCCAGGGCCTTGGTCAGGACGAGCCGAGTCGGCGGTGAGGTAGCGGTCGATCGTGGGGGCCACCCAGGCGACGATCTCCTCGGGGGTCATGTCGACGATGGGTGGGAGATGGAGCACGTAGCGGCCCAGGGCGATGCCCAGGAGCTGGGAGGCGGCCAGTGCTGCGCGGCGTGGCGCCTGGGACGGGTCGGGGCACACCGGGGCCACCGCGCGCGCGACCTGGGCGGCGAAGATGCTCCGCATCTGCTCCGCCGCGCCCGGGTCCGAGGCGGCACGGCGCAGGAGTGCCATCAGGGTGCCGTCGGAGTCCCACATGCGTACGAAATGGGCGACCATCGTCCGGCCGACCTCGTCGGTGGGGACCGTGGTGAGGTCCGGTAGCGCGAGGTCGATCGCCGCGGCGGCGGTGAAGAGCTCCTCCTTGCTACCGAAGTAGCGCATCACCATCGACGGGTCGATCTGCGCCTCCGAGGCGATCGCGCGGATGGTGGTGCGGTCGTATCCCTGTCGCGCGAAGTGCTCACGCGCGACGGCGAGGATGCGGTCGCGGCTCTCGGCTCCGGATCGGCGCGTATCGGTCATGCCAACAAGTGTAGGCCAACACTTGTTGACGTCAACCATGACGCCGCGCTAGCTTAGTCAACACCAGTTGGCCAACACTCGTTGACCAAGCGAGAGCAGGGAGAGCATCATGTCCACCATCACCACTGATGTCCTCGTCGCCGGAGCCGGTCCCACCGGGCTGGCGGTGGCGGCCACGCTGGCCGCGGCCGGCATCGACGTCACCCTCATCGACGATCAGGCCGCCGGGGAGAACACCTCCCGGGCCGCGGTCGTCCACGCCCGCACGCTGGAGGTGCTCGCCGGTCTCGGTGTCTCCGCTCGTCTCGTCGAGGAGGGCATCGAGGCGCCGCGCTTCACCATCCGTGACCGCGACAAGGTCCTGGTCCCAATCCGCTTCGACGACCTGCCCAGCGACTTCCCCTACGCCCTCATGGTCTCCCAGGCGGTCACCGAGCGGGTCCTCCTCGAGCGTCTCACCGAGCTCGGCGGCCACGTCCGGAGGCCGATCACGCTCGTCGACCTCGTCCAGGACGACACCGGCGTCACCGCCACCACCGAGGACGGCACCGAGATCCGGGCGCGCTATCTCGTCGGTGCCGACGGCATGCACTCGACCGTGCGCGACCGGGCCGGGATCGGCTTCCCGGGAGGGAAGTACGCCGAGTCGTTCAGCCTCGCCGACGTACGCATCGAGGGCGACCTGCCGCACGACGAGGTCATCCTCTACTTCTCGCCCGAGGGCACCCTGGTCTGCGCGCCCCTGCCCGACGGCTCGTTCCGGTTCGTGGCCCCGGTCCCCGAGGCCCCCGAGGAGCCGGACGTCGACTACGTCCAGCGCCTTCTCGACCAGCGCGGAGGCGTCAAGAGCCCGGTCGAGGTCACCGAGGTCCTGTGGGGATCGCGATTCCGGGTCCACCACCGCGTCGCCGATTCCTACCGCGCCGGGCGGGTGCTGATCGCCGGCGACGCCGCCCACGTGCACAGCCCGGCCGGCGGCCAGGGCATGAACACCGGCCTCCAAGACGCCGTCGTGCTCGGCGATGCCCTCGTCGCCACGATCACCACCGGTGACGAGGCCGCGCTCGACGACTACGCCTCCCGCCGCCGGCCGGTCGCCGAGGAGGTCATCGCGCTCTCCGACCGGTTGACCCGGTTCGGCATCGCGCACGGGGTTCGGCGGGGCGTACGGAACCTGGTGCTGTCCACGCTCGCGAGGCTCCCTCGCTTCCGCACGATGCTCGCCTGGCGCCTGTCGGGGCTGGTCTACCGCGGCCGGTGATCCGTGGATGTTCGTCTAGGTATGCAGACCAACAGGCACCTCCCTGGCGGAGCTCCGCATGGGAGGTGATGGGTCACCTGCATACCTAGACGAACCGACGGTGCGCTCCCGGCGACTCAGAGCGAGAGATAGCCAGCCGTGCGGAGACCCTCGATCACGTCGGACAGGGCGTCGTCGATCGAGCGGCCGGTGGTGTCGACGCGTACGTCGGCGTCGGCCGGCTCCTCGTACGGAGACGAGATGCCGGTGAACTCCGGGATCTCGCCGCGGCGGGCCTTGGCGTAGAGGCCCTTGCGGTCGCGCCGCTCGCACTCCTCCAGCGGCGTGGCCACGTGCACCAGGAAGAAGGCGCCGCCGGCGTCGGCGACGAAGCCGCGTACGTCCTGGCGGGTCGAGTCGAAGGGCGCGATGGGGGAACAGACCGCGAGACCGCCGTGGCGGGAGATCTCGGCGGCCACCCAGCCGATCCGGCGGATGTTGGTCTCCCGGTCCTCCTTGGAGAAGGTCAGCCCGGCCGACAGGTTGCGGCGCACGACATCACCGTCGAGCGAGGTGACCGTGCGCGCACCCTGCTCGAGGATCCGGTCCATCAGGGCGCGGGCGAGGGTGGACTTGCCGGAGCCGGACAGGCCGGTGAAGAAGACGACCAGGCCCTGCTCCTCGGGCGCGGGCTGGTCGGCGTCGATGATCGCGGCGACGGCGTCGGGGTAGTCGTCCGACGCCGGAGAAGCCAGCGCGTGGACCGCATCCCCGCCCGCGTACGCCTCGACGACGGCCACGCCGAGCGCATGGTCGGCCTCGGGGTCGTCGTGCGAAGCCAGCGGCACCGCGACGACGGCCGCGTCGGGCAGGTCCTCCGCGGCCAGCAACGTCGCACGGAGCAGCGCGACGGGGGAGAGCGAGGGGGTGCCGTGCCCGACGAGAGCGAGCAGCAGCACCGGCCCGAGGTCGGCGAGCTCCTCGATCTCGGTGGTGGTGAGCGCGTCGGTGACCGGCACGACCGTCCGCCCGGGGTACGCCTTCCGGGTCTGCTCGGGGGTCAGATAGAGCCTTCGGAAAGGACCGTAGGCAGGGGAGGACAGGCCGGTGACGTCGCCGGCGGGCCAGGTGACTCGCGCCAGCGGGAGGCCCTCAGGGTCGACGATCTCGACGGCTCCCGCCGCGACCGCGGACTCCTCGACCGCGGCCGGCAGGTGCAGGGTCAGGGCCGATCCGTCTGCGTTGACCGGCCCGGGAAGGGCTCCGGAGACGATCAGCTCGACGTCGTCGAGCTCACGGGAAGAGGGAGAGTACTGCGGCACAGGCACGCCCCGAACTCTAACGTCGCGCTCGGTGGCGGCCAGCACCACGCTCGTGGGTGGACTGGTCCCCTGAATGTCCACCGAGGTAACTCGGCGAACGACCACTGCCTTCGTGGAACTCCCCGAGGGCAGTGACCTCTGACTGAGTTACCTCGGTCAGCATCCGGCCCGCCGTCAAACACGAAGCGGCGGCTCCCGGGTCGGGAGCCGCCGCTTCGTACGAAACCGATGATCAGTCGTTGATCATGCCCGCGCCGACGGTGACGCCGGTCGCCTCGTCGATGAGGATGAAGGAGCCGGTGGTGCGGTTCTTCGAGTAGGGGTCGCACAGCAGCGGCTTGGTGGTGCGCAGCTGCACGCGGCCGATCTCGTTGAGGCCGAGCTCCTTGGTCTCCAGGTCACGGTGGAGCGAGTTGACGTCGAGGCGGTACTGGATGTCCTTGACCAGCGCACGCGCCGAGTTGGAGGTGTGCTTGATGGCCAGCTTCTGCCGCGGGCGCAGCGGAGCGTTGGTCATCCAGCAGATCATCGCGTCGATGTCCTGGCTGGGCTCGGGGGCGTTCTTGACCCGCGAGATCATGTCGCCGCGGCTCACGTCGACATCGTCCTCGAGCCGGACGGTCACCGACATCGGCGGGAACGCCTCGGGGATCTCCTGGTCGAACAGGTCGATCCCGGCGATCTTCGAGGTCATGCCCGAGGGAAGCACCATGACCTCGTCGCCCGGCTTGAGTACGCCACCGGCGATCTGGCCCGCGTAGCCGCGGTAGTCGTGGTGGTCGTCGGACTTCGGCCGGATGACGTACTGCACCGGAAGGCGCACGTCGACCAGGTCGCGGTCGGAGGCGACGTGGACGTGCTCGAGGTGGTGGATCAGCGTCGGGCCGGAGTACCACGTCATCTTCTCGGAGCGCTGCACCACGTTGTCGCCCTGGAGCGCCGAGATCGGGATGACCTCGAGGTCCGGGATGTTGAGCTTGGTCGCGAACGCGGTGAACTCGGCCGAGATCTTGTTGTAGACCTCCTGGGAGTAGTCCACGAGGTCCATCTTGTTGATGCACAGGACCAGGTGAGGCACGCGCAGCAAGGACAGGAGCACCGCGTGACGGCGCGACTGCTCGGTCAGCCCGTGACGGGCGTCGACGAGCACCAGGCCGAGGTCGGCGGTGGAGGCACCGGTGACCATGTTGCGCGTGTACTGCACGTGGCCCGGGGTGTCGGCGATGATGAACTTGCGGTTGGGCGTCGCGAAGTAGCGGTAGGCCACGTCGATGGTGATGCCCTGCTCGCGCTCGGAGCGCAGCCCGTCGGTCAGCAGCGAGAGGTCGACGTAGCCGTGGCCCTTGTCCTGCGAGGTCTTCTCGACCGACTCGAGCTGGTCGGTGAAGATCGACTTCGAGTCGAACAGCAGCCGCCCGATGAGGGTGGACTTGCCGTCGTCGACCGAGCCGGCGGTGGCGAACCGCAGAAGGTCCATGGCCATCAGAAGTAACCTTCCTTCTTGCGGTCCTCCATGGCAGCCTCGGAGAACCGGTCGTCACCGCGGGTCGCGCCACGCTCGGTGACCCGGGCGGCGGCGACCTCCTCGATGATCTCGGGGATCGTGGATGCGGTCGACTCGACGCAGCCGGTCAGGGTCATGTCGCCGCAGGTGCGGTAGCGGACCGTACGCTCGGTGACGACCTCGCCCTCGCGCAGCGGGTTGAGCGGGGTCTCGGTCAGCAGCATGCCGTCGCGCTCGAAGACGCGACGCTGGTGAGCGAAGTAGACCTGCGGGATCTCGATGCCCTCGCGGCCGATGTAGTCCCAGATGTCCAGCTCGGTCCAGTTGGAGATCGGGAAGACCCGCATGTGCTCGCCCTCGTGGAGGCGGCCGTTGTAGAGCGACCAGAGCTCGGGGCGCTGGTTCTTCGGGTCCCACTGGCCGAACTCGTCGCGGTGGGAGTAGACGCGCTCCTTGGCGCGGGCCTTCTCCTCGTCACGGCGACCGCCACCGAAGGCGGCGGTGAAGCCGTTCTCCTCGATCGCGTTCAGCAGGGTGGGGGTCTGGAGCCGGTTGCGCGAGGTCTTGCCGTCGTCGACGACGATGCCGCGCGCGATGGCGTCATCGATGCTCGCGATCACCAGGCGTACGCCCAGACGGCTGACCCAGCGGTCACGGGTCTCGGCGACCTCGGGAAAGTCGAGGCCGTTGTCGATCTGGAGGACCGGGAACGGGATCTTGGCAGGGAAGAAAGCCTTCTCCGCAAGTCGCAGCATCACGATGCTGTCCTTGCCGCCCGAGAACATCAGGACAGGCTTCTCGAACTCTGCCGCGGCCTCGCGGAAGATGTGGATCGACTCGGCTTCCAGCTGGTCGAGCTGGCTGAGCCGGTAGTCGGCGTGTGTTGCAGTCATTACGGAACCAGAGGACCTCTCCGTCAGGTTGAGGCGCCCATGCTAGTGGCGGCTTCCACGGCACGGCGAAATGTCCCATCCCCGCGTGGGCTGGAAATCCGAGTGTACGCAGCAGCGGGGTCGCCTCCGCTCACACCACCCGCACGGTGAGATGCCTCAACGCCGCGGCGCCACCACGACCCGGCTCCCGGCCAGCAGGAAGGCGATCCCGTCGACGTCGTCGGCCGGCTCCAGGTTCAGCCCGAGGCGCAGGAACAGCTCGCGTACGCCGCCGCGGTCGGTCTCCTCGCTTGGCCGGAGTGCCAGCGCCTGGCGGATCGTCTCGGCGTGGATGCGCCGGCCGCCGAGCCGGTCCCAGCGCTCCGCGACCAGCGCCGGCTGCGCGCCGAAGGTCACCAGCTCGGTGCGGGCGGCGGGGATCCCGGCGGCGCGGGCCCGGTCGAGCTCCGCGATCCGAGCGCTGGCCTCCTCGGCCGTGGTCGGGCGCAGGATGTGCGTCGAGGGGTGCTCGTACGTCGGCCAGAACCACGTCCCCGAGGCCCGCCGCAGCGCGAACTTCCCCTGGTGGCCACCGAGGGAGAACCGGGGACGGGCCCGCTGGTCGAGCCAGGAGGTGGGCTGGTTGCGCAGCGCCGCGAGCCGGGTCGCGATCTCGGGCAGCGGCACCTCGACGGGATGCGGCGCCCGGCGCCAGGGCAGGTCGGGGTCGGCCGAGAGCGAGACCGCGCCGGCGAGGTCGTCGCCGTAGGAGGCGAGCAGCGTCATCGGCTCGGTGTCCGGCAGCCCTCGCTCGCGCGCCCATCGGCGGCGTACGTCCTCGCGGGCCGGGAGCAGGTTGTCCAGCCAGGCGCGGGCGGCTCCCGGGACGAGAGCCGGGCCGGTGCGCGGCAGGCAGAGCGAGATCGGTGTCGGGCCGGCGGTCTCGGCGTAGGTGAAGTCGACCTGGTCGCCGACCTGACGGAAGGTGCCGATCCGGCGGCGGCCGGCGAAGGCGTACAGCTCGCGCATCAGGGACCGGTCAGGCAGTGGGCCAGGACGGCGTCGAGGTCGACGTCCTCCAGGGGCGGCGCGATCGGGGGGAGCTGGGTGGGCGCCAGATAGACGTCGAGCACCTCCAGCAGCGCGAGCGCCTTGCCCAGCTCGGCGCGCGGGTGGCCGGACTCGACGTCGACCACGAACCGCCGGCCCACGCCGGCGCGGTGGGCCAGGTCCTCCTGGGTGAGGCCGGCGCGGCGCCTGGCCGTCCGCACGGCTGACCCGAAGGCGGCCGGTGAGGTCAGGTACGGCGACGGCACGGTGAACACTCTACGCGATGTTCCCGTACGGGAACATGGAGGGCGAAAGTGGCTGGGGCACGGCTCGAACCGGTGCTTACAGTCCGATCATGAAGATCACCGTTGTCGGCGTGGGGTACGTCGGGATGTCGCTCGCCGTCCTGCTCGCCCAGAAGCACGACGTCGTCGTCCTGGACATCTCCCAGGAGCGGGTCGACCTGGTCAACGCGGCCAGGACCCCGATCGAGGATGCCGAGATCACCAGCTTCCTGGCCACCAAGGAGCTCGGCCTGCGCGCGACCCTCGACAAGGAGGACGCCTACGCCGACGCGGCGTACGTCATCGTCGCCACCCCGACGAACTACGACGAGGCCTCGAACTACTTCGACACCTCCAGCGTCGACGGCGTGATCGCCGACGCGGTGAGCTACGCGCCGGAGGCGGCGATCGTGGTGAAGTCGACCATCCCGGTCGGCTACATCGCAGCCAAGCGACAGCAGCACCCCGACGCGACGCTCTTCTTCAGCCCCGAGTTCCTCCGCGAGGGCAAGGCGCTCCACGACAACCTCCACCCCTCCCGCATCGTCGTCGGCGACGACTCCGCGGCCGCGAAGGGCTTCGCCGAGCTGCTGCTCGAGGGCTCCCTCGACCCGGACGTACCCGTGCTGATGACCGGTGCCACCGAGGCCGAGGCGATCAAGCTGTTCGCCAACACCTACCTGGCGCTGCGGGTCGCCTACTTCAACGAGCTCGACACCTACGCCGCCACCCACGGTCTCAACACGACCCAGATCATCGAGGGCGTCGGCCTGGACCCGCGGATCGGCTCCCACTACAACAACCCGAGCTTCGGCTACGGCGGCTACTGCCTGCCGAAGGACACCAAGCAGCTGCAGGCCAACTACCAAGACGTCCCGCAGAACCTCATCTCGGCGATCGTCGAGGCCAACACCACCCGCAAGGACTTCGTCGCCACCGACATCCTGCGGCGCGAGCCGAAGGTGGTCGGCGTCTACCGGCTGATCATGAAGTCCGGCTCGGACAACTTCCGCGAGTCCTCGATCCAGGGCGTGATGAAGCGGATCAAGGCCAAGGGCGTCGAGGTGGTCATCTTCGAGCCCGAGCTCGACGAGTCGCAGTTCTTCCACTCCGAGATCATCAAGGACCTCGACGAGTTCAAGCAGCGGGCCGACGTGATCATCGCCAACCGGCGCACCGAGGTGCTCGCCGACGTCGCCGACAAGGTCTACACGCGCGACATCTACGGGCGCGACTGAGCCGCTCCGGCGGTGAGATCAGCACCGGTGGACGACCTCCGGGTAACGGACCGGTGAACATCGACTCGCGATGAACCGCGCGCGGATGCGTACAGTTATTGTCGCGTCTTCTGTTCAGTGTCTAGGAATGAGGCAACATCATGGCTGGTGACTCCGAGACCCGCCCCTGGGGTTCGTGGCACGTCATCGACATCGGTCCGGGCTACAAGGTCAAGCGGATCGAGGTGCTGCCCAACAGCCGCCTCTCCTACCAGACCCACACCCACCGCTCCGAGCACTGGGTCGTCATCTACGGCAAGGCGACCTGCATCATCGACGGCGTGACCACCATCGCCGGCCCGGGTGAGTCCGTCGACGTCGCCGTCGGCCAGGCCCACCGGATCTGCAACGAGACCGACGAGCCGCTCTCGATCATCGAGGTCCAGCGCGGTGGCTACACCGGCGAGGACGACATCGTCCGGCTCGAGGACGACTTCGGCCGGGCCGAGGCCGAGCGGACCGCGACGGCCTGAGACCACCACGACGTACGCGGCGGGGCCCTGCCCCGCCGCGTACGTCCCGTCTGGGGCCGGGTCAGGCCAGCAGACCGAGCAGATACTTCCCGTAGCCGCTCTTCAGCAGCGGCTGGGCCAGCTCGGAGAGCTCCTCGTCGGAGAGCCAGCCCTGGCGCCAGGCGACCTCTTCAGGCGCACCGATCTTGGTGCCCTGGCGGTGCTCGATGGCGCGGATGAAGTTGGCGGCCTCGTTGAGGTCCTCGAGGGTGCCGGTGTCGAGCCAGGCGGTGCCGCGGGGCAGCACCTCGACCGAGAGGGTGCCGGCCTCGAGGTAGATCCGGTTGAGGTCGGTGATCTCGAGCTCCCCGCGCGCGGACGGCCTGAGGTTGCGGGCGTGCCCGATGACCGAGCTGTCGTAGAAGTAGAGGCCGGGGACGGCGTACGGGCTCTTCGGCTTCTCCGGCTTCTCCTCGAGGGAGACGGCCTTGAAGTTCTCGTCGAACTCGACGACGCCGTAGGCACGCGGGTCGGCGACGCGGTAGCCGAAGACGGCGCCGCCGGTGATCGTCTTGAAGCGGGCCAGCTGGGTGCCGAGGCCGGGGCCGTAGAAGATGTTGTCGCCGAGGACCAGGCCCACGCCGTCCTCGGACTCGTCGAGGAAGCCCACGTCGGCACCGATCGTGAACGCCTGGGCGAGGCCGTCGGGGGAGGGCTGCTCGGCGTAGCTGATGTTGACGCCGAGATGGCTGCCGTCACCCAGCAGCCGGTGGAAGCCGGAGGCCTCGTGGGGCGTCGTGATCACCAGGATGTCGCGGATGCCGGCCAGCATCAGCGTGGTCAGCGGGTAGTAGATCATCGGCTTGTCGTAGATCGGCATCAGCTGCTTGCTGATCGCGAGAGTGATCGGGTGCAGACGTGAGCCGGTGCCGCCGGCCAGGATGATCCCCTTCATGGTCACTTGATCCTACGGATGTTCACCCGACGTTCTAGGGAACCCGCCGGGACTCGGCGACCACCGGGTGGTGAATTCTGCCTACGATGAACCGGTGAGACGGATTCTTGTGACCGGTGGGGCCGGGTTCATCGGCTCCAACTTCGTGCACCACCTCGTGGCCGAGACCGACGCGTACGTGACGGTGCTCGACAAGCTGACCTATGCGTCCTCGGAGGCATCGCTGGCAGGGCTCCCCGAAGACCGGGTGAAACTCGTGGTCGGCGACATCGCGGACGCCGCGGTCGTCGAGCCGCTGGTGGCGGAGTCGGACGCCGTGGTGCACTACGCGGCCGAGTCGCACAACGACAACTCCCTCTCCGACCCGGCGCCGTTCGTCCAGACCAACATCGTCGGCACCTTCGTGCTCCTCGAGGCGGTCCGTCGCCACGACGTACGTTTCCACCACGTCTCCACCGACGAGGTCTACGGCGACCTCGACCTGGACGACCCCAAGCGCTTCACCGAGGACACTCCCTACCAGCCGTCCTCGCCCTACTCGGCCACCAAGGCCGGCTCCGACCACCTCGTCCGCGCCTGGGTGCGCTCCTTCGGCGTACGCGCGACGATCTCCAACTGCTCCAACAACTACGGCCCCTGGCAGCACGTCGAGAAGTTCATCCCGCGCCAGATCACCGAGGTGATCGAGGGGCGTCGCCCGCGCGTCTACGGCGACGGGCTCAACGTCCGCGACTGGATCCACACCGACGACCACTCCTCGGCGGTCTGGACGATCCTGGAGAAGGGCCGGATCGGGGAGACCTACCTGATCGGTGCCGACGGCGAGAAGTCCAACGTCGACGTCGTCCGTGCGATCCTGCGCCACTTCGGCAAGCCCGAGGACGACATCGAGTGGGTCACCGACCGGGCCGGCCACGACCGTCGCTACGCCATCGAGTCCGGCAAGCTGCGCACCGAGCTCGGCTGGGAGCCGAAGTACCAGGACTTCGACAAGGGCCTGGCCGCCACGATCGCCTGGTATCAGGAGAACGAGGCCTGGTGGTCGCCGCTGAAGCACGAGACCGAAGCCAAGTACGCCGCGAAGGGGCAGTGATCCGCGGTGACTGAGCTTCGTGTCGACGAGACCCCGATCCCGGGGCTGCTGGTCGTCCAGCTGCCCGTGCACGGCGATGCCCGCGGCTGGTTCAAGGAGAACTGGCAGCGCGAGAAGATGGTGGAGCTGGGGCTCCCCGACTTCGGGCCCGTGCAGAACAACATGTCCTTCAACGCCTCCCGGGGCGCGACCCGGGGCATCCACACCGAGCCGTGGGACAAGTTCGTCTCCGTCGCGTGCGGGCGGGTCTTCGCGGCGTGGGTCGACATGCGCGAGGGTTCGTCGTTCGGGACGACCTTCTCGGTCGAGATCGGCCCGGAGACCGCGGTCTTCGTGCCGCGAGGCGTGGGCAACTCCTACCAGGCGCTGGAGGACGGCACGGTCTACTCCTACCTGGTCAACGACCACTGGCGTCCCGGGTTCGCCTACCCGGCGCTCAACCTCGCCGACGAGACCGCCGCGATCGCCTGGCCGATCCCGCTGGACTCCGCGGAGGTCTCCGAGAAGGACAGGGCCAACCCGCGCCTCGCCGAGATCACCCCGATGAAGCCGAAGAAGACCCTCATCATCGGGTCCAACGGCCAGCTCGGCCGGGCCCTCGTTTCGGTCTTCCCGGGTGCGGACGCCGTCGACCTCGACGAGCTCGACATCTCCGACGAGAAGGCGGTCGCGGCCTGGCCGTGGCCCGACTACCAGCTCATCCTCAACGCCGCCGCCTACACCGCCGTCGACGTCGCCGAGACCCCCGACGGCCGGCGCACCGCCTGGGCCGCCAACGCGACCGCGCCGGCGCTGCTCGCCCGGGTCGCGACCGAGCACCGGCTCACCCTGGTGCACTACTCGACCGAGTACGTCTTCGACGGCACCGCCACCGAGCACACCGAGGACGAGCCGGTCTCGCCGCTCGGCGTCTACGCGCAGTCCAAGGCCGCCGGCGACATCGCCGTCGCCGGCGCCCCCCGCCACTACATCCTGCGCACCTCCTGGGTCGTCGGAGACGGCAAGAACTTCGTACGCACCATGGCGGCTCTCGCCGAAAAGGGCGTCTCGCCCACCGTCGTCGACGACCAGATCGGCCGGCTCACCTTCACCGACACGCTCGCCGCGGCCACCGCTCACCTGCTGCGGTCCGGGGCTGCGTACGGGGTCTACAACTGCACCAACGCCGGAGAGCCGTGCTCGTGGCGCGACATCGCCGCCGAGGTGTTCTCGCTCTCGGGTCGTGACCGGGCCGATGTGGGCGCCACCTCCACCGAGGCCTACTTCGCGGGCAAGGAGGGCGTCGCGCCGCGACCGCTCAACTCGGTGATGTCCCTCGACAAGCTCACCGCCACCGGCTTCGAGCCCGAGGACCACCTCGACGCGCTGCGCCGCTACCTCAAGGCCTGACAGCTACTTCTCGGAGCGCTCCGGCACCCGCCAGGCGGCGGCGTTGTTGTCGAAGGCGTCCAGGCCGCGCGACTGGCGGATGAAGCCCCACAGGAGCGGGCCGAGGAGCAGCATCGCGCCGCCGAGGAGCAGCAGGAAGGTGGCGTCGGCGCCGAGCATCTTGGCGCCCGAGAGCGTCAGCATGATGACGATGCCGCGCCGGATGACCGACTGGGAGACCCAGCGCGCCATCCGGGAGCCGAGGAACGTGCCCGGGGTGCCGCCGAGGATGAGCGGGATCAGCACCGCCCAGTCGACGCCGTGGTTGAGCACCTGGCCGATCGCGGCGGCCAGGACGAGCGGCACCGCCTGGAGCAGGTCGGTGCCGACCAGCTTGACCGCGGAGAGGGTCGGGTAGACCAGCAGCAGCGCGATCATGATGACCGAGCCGGAGCCGACCGAGGTGATGCCGACCAGGAGACCGCCGAGCGCGCCGATGACGATGGTGAGCAGCGGCTTCAGGCGGGGGTCCTCCTCGGGAGCCTCGTTGCCGCCGGTGACCAGGCGCAGCTGCAGGTACATCCGGAACATGTAGGACGCCGCCGCGAACAGCAGGGCCCCGCCGAGGACGAGCTTGAGGAAGTGGTCGGTGTCGCCCGGTGCCAGCTTGTGGACGAAGGTGCCGAGGAACGCGCACGGCACCGAGCCGATGATCAGGTAGGTCGCCAGCCGGATGTTGGGTGAGCCGTGGCGCCAGTGGACCGCGGCGCCGACCGACTTGTTGACCGAGGCGGCGACGAGGTCGTTGGCGACCGCGGTCGTCGGGGGCACCCCGAGGAAGATCAGCGCCGGCGTCATCAGCGCGCCACCGCCCATGCCGGTCAGCCCGACGACGATGCCGATACCGAAGCTGACCACGAGCACGCTGAACGCGTCTTGGGTGAGGAGGTCGGCGAACACGGGGCAACTCTCACATAGTCTCGCCCCCATGCCAGCACCCGTGCCGTTCGCCGAGATCATCCGCTCCGACTTCGTCGAGGGACACCATTACGGGTCCGCCGTATCCCTGGCGGCCGACGGCACCGTGAACTGGTCGCTCGGGGACGTCGACTCCCCGATCCTGCCGCGCTCCTCCAACAAGCCGGTCCAAGCCCTCGCCATGGTGATCCTCGGCCTCGACCTGCCACCCGACCTGCTCGCCCTGGCCTGCGCGTCCCACTCGGGCGAGGCGTTCCACCAGGAAGGCGTACGCCGCATCCTCGCCACCGTCGGCCTGGACGAGTCCGCGCTCGGCAACATCGAGGACTATCCGTTCGGTGTCGAGGCGCGGGAGGAGGCGCTCCGGCGCGGTGAGCCGAAGACCCGGCTGGCGATGAACTGCTCCGGCAAGCACGCCGCGATGCTCGCCACCTGCGTCGCGGCCGGCTGGCCGCTGGAGGGCTATCTGGACCCCAAGCACCCGCTCCAGGAGGGGATCCAGGAAGTGCTCGAGGCATGCACGGGGGAGGCTGCGATCGCCACCGTCGACGGCTGTGGCGCACCGGCCCTGTCCACCTCGCTGACCGGGCTGGCGCGGGCCTTCTCGACGCTCGGCTCGGCGCTCGACGGTCCGGCAGCGCGGGTCGCCGAGGCGATCCGGTCCCACCCCGAGTACGTCTCGGGCACCACGCGCGACGAGGTCGCGCTGCACCGGGCCGTACCGGGGCTGATCGGCAAGCTGGGTGCCGAGGCGGTCTACGCCGTCGCGCTTCCCGACGGCCGCGCGTGGACGGTGAAGGCCGACGACGGCGGAGACCGGGCGCGAGCGGTGGTGATGGCCGCCGCGCTGCTGCGTGACGGGGTCGGTGACCTGGACGGGGTCGACGCGGACGCCTTGCGGGCGACCGGCGATGCACCGATCCTCGGCGGCGGGCGCCGGGTGGGGGAGATCCGCGCGCTCCTGTGAGCTGCTAGCGGTCCGCTAGCGAGGCTGCACCCCCTGTTTCAGGCATGTTTCCCCCGGTTGATGAAGCAACTAGTGGGTGATGTGTGTCACTTCGGTTGCCCAGGACTTGTGATTGCTAGCAATTGTTAGCACACTGGAGTCATGGTCAAGAGCAAGGTCACGAGTGCGGTCGGCACGCTCGGCGAGTATCTGAAGGAACAGAGGATCTCGGCCGAGATGTCTCTGCGTCAACTGGCCGACCAGGCAGGCGTGTCCAACCCCTACCTCAGCCAGATCGAGCGCGGTCTGCGCAAGCCATCGGCTGAGGTCCTCCAGCAGATCGCCAAGGCGCTGCGTATCTCCGCGGAGCAGGTCTATGTCCGTGCCGGGATCCTCAGCCCCGACTCCAACGTCGGGGGATCGGTGGAGCTCGCCGTGCTCGCCGACCCGAGCCTGACCGAGCGGCAGAAGCACTCGCTGCTCGACGTCTACCACTCGTTCCTTGCTCTCAACAGTCGTGTCACCGACGATGCGCCGGCCGCCGATGAAACCGCTGAACCACATCACGAGGAGAACCCAGATGCCCACGCTGCCCAAGATTGAGACCACCAAGCCGCTGAACGCCGTCGCCGGCGTCGCCGACCTCGCCTACGAGACCGTCAAGAGCTACGCCACCGACCTGCAGAAGAAGGTCGACGACTACCGCTCCGAGGCGACCACCAAGCTGACCGACGCCCGCACCAAGGCGACCGAGAAGGCCACCGCCTACCGGACCCAGGCGACCGAGAAGGCCACCGCTGCCAAGTCCACCGTGAGCGGCTTCGACCCGAAGACCCTCCCGGCCCTGGCCAAGGAGCAGTACACCGTTCTTCCCGAGAGGCTGAAGACCACCGTCAAGGCCAAGCTCGACGAGACCACCGGCTCCGCCACCGGCACCTACGACAAGCTCGCCACCCGCGGTGAGGCCGTCGTCGCGAAGTTCAAGAAGCCCGAGACCGCCGAGGCCCCGGTCGAGGCGCCCAAGGCCGAGGAGCCCAAGACCGAGGCCCCCAAGGCCGAGGCCGCTCCGGCCGAGAAGCCGGCCCCTGCCAAGAAGGCTCCGGCCAAGAAGACGGCTGCCAAGAAGGCCTGATCCTGGCCCAGCACGACCGACGGCTCACCGAGGTACCTCGGTGAGCCGTCGCTTATTTCGTGGAGTTCCACGAGGGGAGCGGGCGTTGACCGAGTTACCTCGGTGAGCATCCGCCCCGAGGTCAGCCCGGGTAGTCGGCACCCGCAGCCTGGCGAGCCTCCCAGGCGGTGGCGACCATGGAGCGCAGGTCGTGGCGCATCTCCCAGTCGAGGTCGCGCCGGGCGAGCTCGCCGGTGGCGACGATGCGGGCGGGGTCGCCGGGGCGACGCGGCTTGATGACCGGCTCGAAGTCGATGCCGGTCACCTCGCGGATGGCGTCCATGATCTGGCGCACGGAGGAGCCGTCGCCCGAGCCCAGGTTGTAGACCGGCTCGAGGTCCTTGCCCTCGGCGAGCCGCTTGGCGGCGACGACGTGGGAGTGGGCGAGGTCGGCGACGTGCACGTAGTCGCGTACGCAGGTGCCGTCGGGGGTCGGGTAGTCGTCGCCGTTGATCTGCGGGGTCTTGCCCTTGGCCAGCGCGTCGAAGACGAGCGGGAAGAGGTTGTGGGGGCTGGTGTCGTAGAGGTCCTTGCTGCCGGAGCCGACGACGTTGAAGTAGCGCAGGCTGGTGTGCGCGAGCCCCTCGGCACGCGCCACGTCGGCGATCAGCCACTCGCCGATCAGCTTCGACTCGCCGTAGGGGCTCTCCGGGTTGGTCGGCGTGGTCTCGGTGACCACGTCGACGTCGGGGGTGCCGAAGGTGGCGGCGGAGGAGGAGAAGACCAGCTTGTCGACACCGGTGTCCGTCATCGCCTGGAGGAGGTTGGCGGTGCCGGTGACGTTCTGCGCGTACGTGTGCAGCGGCCGCTGCACCGACACGCCGGCGTACTTGAAGCCGGCGAGGTGGATGACGCCCTCGACGCCGTGGTCGGTGATCGCCTGCTCGATCGCGGACCTGTCCAGCAGCGTCGCCTCGACGAACGCGACGTTGTCGGGCACGAACTTCGCGAACCCCGAGGACAGGTCGTCGATGACGACCGGCTCGATGCTCGCGTCGAGCAGTGCCTGCACGACGTGCGATCCGATGTAGCCCGCGCCTCCGGTAACCAACCAACTCATGCGACGAAGATAGCGGGGTGCCCCGACCGGTTAGGTTTGCGGGGTGAGGCTCTTGCACGGTGACGGCGACCCGACGACCCCCGAGGGCCTGCGTGCCCTCTACGCCCCGCCCCGTCTGCCGTGGCTGCGGGCCAACATGGTCAGCTCCCTGGACGGTGCGGCGACCGGCTCCGACGGCCGTTCGGGCACCGTCAACAACGCCGTCGACGTCGACGTCTTCCACCTCCTGCGCGACCTCGCCGACGCCGTCCTGGTCGGCGCGGGCACGGCCGTCGCCGAGACGTACACCGCCAAGGGGGAGGGGGCGCCGATCGTCGTCGTCTCCCGCCGCGGCCGCGTTCCCGACGAGCTCCGCGGCCGCGTGCCCGGCGCGGTCCGGCTCGCCACGGTGGCCGAGGCTCCCGGCCTGGACGCCGCGCGGGAGGAGATCGGGGAGGAGAACGTCTACGTCACCGGCACCTCCGAGGTCGACCTGTCGGCGCTCCTCGACCGGCTGCACGAGGAGGGCATGCGACACGTGCTCTGCGAGGGCGGGCCCACCCTGCTCGGCTCGCTGCTGGAGGCAGGTGTGGTCGACGAGCTCTGTCACACGATCACGCCCAAGCTCCTCGCCGGCGACGGCCGGCGGATCGTGGCCGGGCCGCCCACCGACGTACCGGTGTCGTTGGGATCCCTCATCGAGCACGACGGCACGCTGCTGGGACGCTGGCTCGTAACCACCTGACGTTCACGGTCAGTTTCCGGTAACGAAATCTTGAGACCGAGAGTTTTACTCTTGACGGGGTCCGTACCAGCCGCTTGACTCACCGATCGTGCCAGGTATGACGGCCGTCACCACCAAGCGACCACGTCAGGCACTCTCGGGAAGACGTCTGCGGGAGTGGCTGATCTTTCTGGCGTTCGTGGGGCCCAATGTTGCGCTGATCGTGGTCTTCACCTACCGACCGCTCTTCCAGAACATCTACTACTCGACGCTCAACTGGACGCTGGGCTCGAAGTTCGCGACCCCGGTCGGGCTGGGCAACTACCGCGACTTCTTCACCTCCGGTGAGGCGAGCAGGGTGCTGACCACGACGGCGGTCTTCACCGTCGCGACCGTCGGCCTCACGCTCGCCCTGGGCCTCGGTGTTGCGCTGGCGCTCAACCGCAAGCTCCCGGGTGCCGGGTTCGCGCAGGCGACGGTCTTCGCGCCCTACATCCTCTCCGGCTACGGCGTCGGTCTCGCCTGGCTCTACATCTTCGACCCCAACATCGGCGCGCTCTCCGCGATCCTGCGCGATGTCGGCCTGAACAGCCCGGAGTGGATCAACTCGCCTCCGTGGACGCTGACGATGGTGACCATCGTCTACGTCTGGAAGAACCTCGGCTATGCCGCGGTCATCTACCTCGCCGGGCTGCAGGCGGTGCCGGGCGATGTGCTGGAGGCCGCCGATCTCGACGGTGCCGGCCCGGTGAGGCGGTTCTTCACGGTCACGCTGCCGCTGCTGTCACCGACCACGTTCTTCCTGATGGTCACCACGATCCTCAACAGCCTGCAGGCCTTCGACCTGCTGATCGCGATGGACAAGCTCGGCCGCGGCGCCCGCACCCTGATCTTCGACGCCTACCTGACCGGCTTCAAGGAGCAGAGCCAGGCGGGCTACTCCGCGATGCTGTCCACGGTGCTCTTCGCGATCCTCGTGGTGCTCACGCTCGTCCAGCTGATCGTCGTGGAGAGGCGGGTCCACTACCGATGACCGAACCCACTCGGCCCCGCATCTCCCGCCGCGTCGCCTCTGCGGCGAACGATCGGTCGGGGACCCCGACGAGCGCCGCTGCTCCCTCACGCCGGCTGCGGCTGACGCCGCTGACCGTGCGCGACTACCTGGTGCTCCTGCTCGCGGTGCTCGTCGTCGTGCTGCCGCTGGGCTACATGATGCTGGCCTCCTTCAAGGGGCCGGGCGACCTGGCGACCACCGACCTGGTCGTCTTCCCCGAGGTCTGGCGGCCGGAGAACTACTCCGAGGCCGCGCAGAAGGTTCCCTTCGCGCGGCTCTTCCTCAACTCCGGCATCGTCACGGTCGTCGGCGCGGGGCTGAAGGTGCTGCTGGCGATCCTGACGGCGTACGGCCTGGTCTTCTGCGAGTTCCCCGGCAAGAAGTACGTCTTCTGGGGCGTGCTCGCCACGATGATGGTGCCACCCCAGGTCACCGCGCTGCCCAACTACGTCTTCATCAGCAGCCTCGGCGGCGAGAACACCTACTGGGGCCTCATCCTGCCGGGCCTCGGCACGGGCTTCGGTACGTTCCTGCTGCGCCAGGCCTTCCTGCAGCTGCCCTACGAGGTGATCGAGGCGGCCCACCTCGACGGCGCCGGCCACTGGCGGAGGCTGTGGCACTGCGTGGTGCCGATGTCGCTGCCGTCGATCGCGACCGTCGCCCTGGTCAGCGTGGTCTACGAGTGGAACGACTACCTGTGGCCGCTGATCATCATCACCGATCCCGAGATGATGACGCTGCCGCGCGGTCTGACGCTGCTGCAGAACAGCGAGTCCGCGGCCAGCTCGTTCGGCGTCCTGATGGCCGGCACCGTGATGGTGCTGCTGCCGATCCTCGCCGTCTTCGCGTTCCTGCAGCGACACATCGTCAACGGCTTCACCCAAGGCGGCGTCAAAGGCTGACGTTCTCAGCCCACAGTTGGCACAACAGGGAAAGGATGCTTCATGAACACCTCGTCCAACCTGCATCGCTCGGGTCTGATCCTGGACCGACGACGGTTCCTCGGCCTCAGCGCCCTGGGCATCTCCGCGGCGGCGCTCTCCGCCTGCGGTGGCGGCCCCTCGACCAGCGGCGGTGGCGGCGCCAGCGCCGTCGAGCAGATCGACTTCAGCGGCGTGAAGCCGGCCAAGGAGGTCACCTTCTGGACCTCCAACCCGGGTGACTCGATCAAGGTCAGCACCGAGATCGTCAACGCCTTCAACGCCTCCCAGTCCGACATCACCGTCAAGCTCGTCACGGCCGGTGCCGACTACGAGGAGATCGCGCAGAAGTTCCAGACCGCGCAGACCGGCGGCGACCTGCCCGACATCATCAACCTGTCGGACGTGTGGTGGTTCCGCTACAAGATGAACGACCAGATCATCCCGCTCGACTCCCTCTTCGAGGCGCTCGAGTTCGACACCGACGACTACGTCGACTCGCTGCTGGGCGACTACCTCTACGACGACGCCCACTGGGCGGTTCCGTGGGCCCGCTCGACGCCGCTCTTCTACTACAACAAGGACCACTGGAAGAAGGCCGGGCTGTCCGACCAGGGCCCGCAGAGCTGGGAGGAGTTCGGTGAGTGGACGACCAAGCTCGCCGAGGCCAGCGGCGCGAAGTTCGCCTTCCAGTTCCCGGCCCTGGCGGGGTACGCCGGCTGGACCCTGCAGAACAACCTGTGGGGCTGGGGCGGCGGCTGGTCGAAGGAGGAGTCCTTCGACATCACCTGCAACTCGGCCGAGTCGGTCGAGGCGCTCTCCTTCCTCAAGGACTGGGTCTACCAGGACAAGGTCGCCGGGGTCGCCGGTGTCGACCAGATCCAGGACTTCGCCGCGGGCGTCGCCAGCGCCACGGTGGGCTCGACCGGTGACCTGATCAACGCGATCACCTCGGCGAAGTTCGACGTCGGCGTCGCGCCCCTGCCCGCGGGGCCGGTGGAGAGCGAGAAGATCTGCCCGACCGGTGGCTCGGGCGTCGGCATCCCGAAGGACATCAGCCCCGAGCGGCAGCTCGCGGCCGGCACCTTCACCAAGTTCCTCACCGAGCCCGAGCAGGCGATCAAGTTCTCCGAGGCGACCGGCTATGTGCCGATCCGCAAGTCGGCCGACCCCGCCGCGATCCTGCAGAAGACCCCGCAGGCGCAGGTCGCGATCGACCAGCTCCCCAACACCCGTTCGCAGGACTACGCCCGCGTCTTCCTGCCCGGCGGGGACCTGGAGATGGCCAACCACATGGCCTCGATCCTCACCGAGAACAAGGACGTCCAGACCGAGATGGACAGCCTGAAGGCGGCGCTGGAGAAGATCTACACCGACCAGGTGAAGCCGCACATCTGATGAACACCCGCGTAGGGCACCCCGCGGGGTGCCCTACGCTCGGTTCTCGTGAGCGAGGACTTGGTAGTGGAGCGGCGCCCGGGCGTCGTACGCGTGACCTTCAACCGGCCGCAGAAGCACAACGCCTTCACGCACGCCATGTACGCGGCGCTGCACGATCTGTGCGACGAGCTGGCGACGGACGAGTCGGTGAAGGTGCTGGTGCTGACCGGCGCGGGCGGCCGGGCGTTCGCCGCCGGCAACGAGATCTCCGACTTCCTCTCCCGCGACGCGGTGGACTACGAGGACTGGATCCGAGCGCTGCTCGAGAAGCTCTTCGCGCTCCCGCAGGTCACCATCGCCGCGGTCGACGGCGTCTGTGTCGGGGGCGGGCTCGCGGTCGCCACCCACTGCGACCTGCGGGTCGCGACACCCCACTCCCGCTTCGGCTACCCGATCGCGAAGACCCTCGGCAACGCGCTCGCGGCCTCCATCGTCTACCGCGCGACAGCGGTCTTCGGCGAGCCGATCGTGCGGGAGATGCTCCTCGCCGCCCGGCTCGTCGGCGCCGACCGCGCCTACGCAACCGGCGCGCTGAGCGCCGTCACCGACTCGCTCGCCGACGAGGTCGACGCGCTGGTCGAGGGCATCCTGCCGCTCTCCGGCGTCACGGTCCGGGCCACGAAGAGCCAGCTCGCCGCGTACGCCGCCCGGGCGGAGGCCTCGCCGGAGGGCGATGAGGACCTGCTGCGCGAGGTCTACACGGGCGCCGACTTCAAGGAGGGCGTACGCGCGTTCCTGGCCAAGGAGAAGCCGGCCTTCAGATAGTCCGTTGACGCGTGCGCCGGGCGGGTCGACCATGGCGTATGCCTACCGAGCCGAAGACGTACGTCGACAGCGACCTGTTCCGCGACGCGCTGATCCGGCAGAGCGATGTCAGCGGTCTGGAGATCCGGGACTGCTGGTTCGAGGAGCGGCTGAAGGTCGTCGACTGCTACGGCCGCGACGTCTATCTCGCCGGCGACTTCGGGCGGGTCGTGGTCAACGACGTCGACGTCACGGCGTACGTCGAGGCCGAGCTCGACCGGGCCGAGCCCAACCGGGTGCTGGCCCGTGAGGCGGAGACCGCGGCCGAGATCCGGGCGGCCTGGGCGGCCATCGAGGAGACCTGGGCGGCCACGGTCGAGCGTGTCCGGGCGCTGCCGGAGAAGCTGCTCCACGAGCGGGTCGACCAGGAGTGGTCGTTCGTCGAGACCCTGCGTCACCTCCTCCACGCCAGCGACAAGTGGCTCGGCAACCCGATCCTGGAGGAGGACGATCCCCACCACCCGCTCGGGTACGTCCCCGGCGGCTCGGACGAGACGGCCATGGGACTCGCCGTCGACGCCGACCCGACGCTGGCGGAGGTCCTCGAGCCCCGTCTCGCCCGGATGGCGACGATGCGCGAGCTCGTCTCCGGGATCACCGATGCGGGGCTCGACCGGCTCTGTGCCCGCACCCCGGTCGGCAACAACCCCGAGGCCGACTACACCGTTCGCCGCTGCCTCAAGGTCGTGCTCGCCGAGGAGGCCGAGCACCACCGCTATGCCGTCCGTGACCTGGCGGTTCTGACGACGCGGGACTGAGCCGCCGACTCGGGCGTCGAGCCTGCCGTACGGGCAGTTGGTGGTCGTTTGGTCCGGTGTGCGTAGGCTCGAACCGTGATCGCCGAAGCGCTTGCGCTTGCAGCCGAGGAGCCCGCAGGGCTCTTGCCGGCGCGACAGCAGATGGCTTTCTCGCTGGGGTGGCACATCATCCTGGCCTGCTTCGGCGTCGCCTTCCCGAGCATGATCTTCGTCGTCCATCTCCTCGGGCTCCGTGGCAACGAGGTGGCGCTCGCCCTGGCGAAACGGTGGGCGAAGGTCTCCGCGGTTCTCTTCGCGATCGGTGCGGTCTCCGGCACCGTGCTCAGCTTCGAGATGGGACTGCTCTGGCCGGGACTGATGGAGAAGTTCGGCGACGTTCTCGGGCTGCCGTTCGCGTTCGAGGGGCTCTCGTTCTTCACCGAGGCGATCTTCCTCGGCCTGTACCTGTACGGCTGGGGGCGGATGTCGCCGCGCCTGCACCTGCTCTGCCTGGTTCCGATGGCGGCGGCCGGGATCTTCGGGACCTTCTGCGTCATCTCGGTCAACGCCTGGATGAACATGCCCACCGGCTTCCGGATCAACGCCGCAGGTGACGTGGTCGACGTCGAACCGTGGAAGGCGATGTTCAACCAGGGCGCGCTGCTGCAGTTCCTGCACATGTGGCTGGCCGCGTTCATGGTGGCCGGCTTCGTCGTGTCAGCGGTGTACGCCGCCGGTGCGCTGCGGGGGCGGCGGGACCCGCATCACCGGCTCGGCTTCACGGTGCCGTTCGTCTTCGCCTCGGTGGCTGCCGTGTTCCAGCCCGTTGTCGGACACGTCCTCGGCATCCGCCTCGGCGAGACGCAGCCGGCGAAGCTGGCCGCCTTCGAGCTGGCCGAGACCACCGAGCTGCCGGCGCCGCTGCGCCTGGGCGGGGTGATGATCGACGGCGAACCGCGCTATTTCATCGAGATCCCCAACTGGGGTTCCTTCATCGCCCGTGGCAGCTTCGACCTGCCCGTGCGCGGGCTCGACACCTTCCCTGCCTCCGACGTCCCGCCGGTCAACATCACCCATCTCGCGTTCCAGACGATGATCGGTATCGGATCACTGCTGATGCTGGCCGTCATCGGCTACTGGCTGTTGCGCTGGCGCGGTCGCGACCTGCTCGAGACCCGATGGTTCTGCTGGTTCGCGGTCGCAGCCGGACCGCTGGCCGTGATCGCGCTCGAGGCCGGCTGGGTCGCCACCGAGGTCGGGCGCCAGCCGTGGGTCGTCTACGACATCATGCGCACCGTCGACGCCGCCGGGGACAACCCGGGCCTGTGGTGGGTCTTCGGCACGATGCTGGTGGTCTACACCCTGTTGACGATCGGTGCGGTCCTGGTGCTGCGCTCGATGGCGCGACGGTGGCGCGAGGGCGGTGAGGACCTGCCCAGCCCGTACGGCCCGGCGGCGCTCTCGGAGGACGGCCGGCGATGAGCCTGGAGGTGGCCGTAGCGGCGGCGCTCTTCGTCGGAGTCCTGGCGTACGCACTCTTCGGCGGCGCCGACTTCGGGTCCGGCTTCTTCGACCTCACCGCCGGTGGAGCGCGTCGGGGTGCGGAGCTCCGAACGCTGGTCGACCACAGCATCGGGCCGGTGTGGGAGGTCAACCACGTGTGGCTGATCTACTGCCTGGTGGTGTGGTGGACCGCGTTCCCGGAGTCGTTCGCCGCAGTGATGACGACGTTGATCGTGCCGTTGCTGCTGGCGCTGCTCGGCATCGTGCTCCGAGGTGCATCGTTCGCGTTCCGCAAGTACTCCGCGACGCTGTCCCAGGCTCGTACGTTCGGTGTCGTCTTCGCGACCTCCTCGATCATCACGCCGTTCTTCCTGGGGACCGTGGCGGGAGCGATCGCCTCCGGCAGGGTGCCTGCCGAGGGCTACGGCGACCGCTGGTCGTCATGGATGAACCCGACCTCGATCTTCGGCGGGATCATCGCGGTCGGCACCTGCGCCTTCCTGGCAGGTGTGTTCCTCTGCGCTGACGCCGTACGTGGTGGCAGGCCGGCTCTGGCCTCGACCCTCCAGGTCCGGACCCTCGGGGTCGGGCTGGTCACGGGATTGGTCGTCTTCGTCGCGCTGATCCCGATCCAGATGGATGCGCCGACGCTGGCCAAGGGGTTGGAGACCCAAGCCGCGCCGCTGATCGTCTGCTCGTTCCTGGCCGGGGTGACCACCTTGTGGCTGCTGTGGAAGAAACGCTTCGCCGTCGCCCGGCTGCCGGCCCTGATCGCGGTGGCCACCGTCATCTCGGGTTGGGGAGTCGGCCAGTATCCGTGGCTCTTGGTCGACGAGGTTCTTCTCACCGATGCCGGCGGCGCCGAGGCGACCTCGAGGGCACTGCTGGTGGCCGTCGCGATCGCGGGGGTCGTGGTCGGACCTCCGCTGGTCCTGCTCTTCCGGCTCACTCAGACCGAGCGATGGAGCAGGTGAGCCTCGACGAGGCTCGGGCCGTGGCGCAATATTCAGACGCCGTGTACGCCGGCCGACCCTACGATGTCGCCGTGGCTGTCTTCGGCTGGTTCGTGCTGACCCTGGTGTTCCTCGACGAGCTGCTGGCGATGGCCGCCTTCGGCGTGTGGGGCTGGCAGCACGATCCGCGCTGGCTGCTGGTCTGGCTGCTGCCCCTGGTGGCGATGTTCGTCTGGTGGGCCTTCGCCTCGCCGAGGGCGCCTCGCGGTGGTCCCGTCGTCCGGCCGGTCGCCAAGGTGATCGTCTTCGGGCTCGCCTCGCTGGCGCTCCTCGACGCCGGTCACCCGGGATGGGCGCTCGCCCTGCTGGTCTTCTCGGTCGTCGTCAACGGCCTGGCTCAGCTGCCGGCGATCAGCCGCCTGCCCGCCGACCAGATGCGCCGAGTCGGCTCGTCATGACGAGCCGACTCGGCACCAGCTCCGTCTCACGGCTGGTTGATGCGCTCCGTGGACCCGAGAGAGCCGAGCAGCGCCAGCTTCTCGGCGCTCTCCGAGCCGGGCTCGGCGTGGTAGGTGCCCAGGATGAGGCCGCTCCCGTCGCCGAGCGTGAACTTCTGGCGGTGCAGGGTCAGCGCTCCGACCTGCGGGTGGTCGAGCAGCAGCGTGCCACCGGCGAGCGCCTTGACGTCATGGCGCGCCCAGAGCTGCCGGAACCGGTCGCTGACCAGGGAGAGCTCGCCCACGAGCTCGACGGTTCGAGGGTCGTCGGTGTCGTTGCCCACCGAGGTGCGGAAGGCGGCCACCAGGGAGCCGCAGATCGACTCCCAGTCGGTGTGCAGGGCCTGCACCGCAGGGTCGAGGAAGACCGACCGGAGCCGGTTCTCGCCAGGCACGAGGGTGGGGTCGAGAAGCCGGGCGAGCGGGTTGGCGGCGAGGACGTCGAGATACCTGTCCTCGATGACCGCGGGCACGCCGACGACCTCGAGGAGCTGTGCGAGCGACCGTGGCACCTGAGCCGTCCGGCGGCGACGCGCACGTCGCGCGCGGGGCGCGACCAGACCCAGCAGATAGCTGGTGCCGGCCTCGTCGAGCTGCAGCACCCGGGCGATCGACTCCAGCACCTGCGGTGACGGGTTGCGGTCGCGGCCCTGCTCCAGACGCAGGTAGTAGTCGGCGCTCACGCCCGCGAGCAGGGCGACCTCCTCCCGGCGCAGCCCCGGCACCCTGCGTACGCCCGTGGCCGGCAGACCCACCTCGTCGGGACGGACGAGCTCTCGTCTGGCACGGAGATAGACGCCCAGCCGGTTGTCCTCGCTCACGACCCCCACGATAGTCGCGCATCTGCTCACGGAGCGCGCTCCAGACTGGTCCTCGCGCCCCCAGGATCACTGGCCCTCTCCCTCCTGCCCGTCCGGCGAGGCACGGTGGGGACATCGGACGGAACGAGAGGACCATCAATGACCGACACCGGTACCGACACCACCACCTACGGCACCTACGCTCTGGGAGACCTCGCCGTACGCAGGATGGGCTACGGCGCGATGCAGCTCGCGGGGCCGCACGTGTTCGGGCCGCCGGCCGACCGGGAAGCCGCGATCGCGGTGCTCCGTGAGGCCGTCGCCCTGGGCATCGACCACATCGACACCAGCGACTTCTACGGGCCCTACGTCACCAACCAGCTCATCAAGGAGGCGCTGCATCCCTACCCCACGGACCTGCGCATCGTCACCAAGGTCGGCGCGCGACGAGACGCCGAGGGAGCCTGGCTTCCGGCCACCTCGGCCGACGAGCTGCGTGCGGCCGTCCACTCCAACCTGGCGAACCTCGGGGTCGACGCGCTCGACGTCGTCAACCTGCGGGTGATGGACGGTGCGGGCGTCGAGGACGTCGCCGGCGGCTACGCCGTCCTGGCCGAGCTGCGGGACCAGGGGCTGATCCGCCACCTGGGGGTCAGCGAGGTGACCGCCGAGCAGGTCGCCGCGGCCCAGGAGATCGCGCCGGTCGTCTGCGTCCAGAACCTCTACAACCTGGCCAACCGCGGCGACGACGACCTGATCGACTCGCTGGCCGAGCAGGGCATCGCGTACGTCCCGTACTTCCCGCTCGGTGGTTTCACGCCGCTCCAGTCCGGTGCCCTCGACGCCGTTGCCGGCCGGCTGGGTGCGAGCCGGATGGGGGTCGCCCTGGCCTGGCTGCTGCAGCGCTCACCCAACATCCTTCTCATCCCCGGCACCTCGTCGGTGGAGCACCTGCGCGAGAACGTCGCCGGCGCCGCGCTCGAGCTCGGTCCCGAGGATCTGGCGGATCTGGACGCGATCGGGCGTTAGGCCAGTCCGGCTACCTCGACGAGACTCGGCCCGTACCAGGTGATCAGCCGGCCGCTGACCAGCTCGGTCGACGTCCGCGCGAAGGCCTCCGGGCCGTCCTCGGCGGTGAAGACGTACGGCTCGTCGGGGAGCAGCACAGCATCGGCCCCGGCGCCGTCGATCTCGGCCAAGTCGACGTGCGGATAGCGGTCCGCGTGCTCGGCGAAGACGTTCTCCCAGCCCAGCCGCCGCAGCAGGTCGCCGGTGAACGTCCGCGAGCCGACCACCATCCACGGGTCGCGCCAGATCGGCACCGCGACCCGGCGGCTGACCCGGGGGAGCGGCCCGCACCACAGCCGGCGGGCCTCCGCCAGCCAGTCCGGACGGTCCCAGCCGAGTAGGTCGTCGAAGAGCCGCTCGTAGGTCGCCACGGCCGCCGGGACGCTCTCGATCTCGGTGACCTCGACCCGGATGCCGGCCTCGCGCATCCGGCGGACGTCGAGCTCCCGGTTCTCCTCCTTGTTGGCGATCACCAGGTCCGGCTCGAGCTCGTGGATGAGAGCGAGGTTCGGGTTCTTGGTGCCGCGAACTCGGGTCACCTCGAGGTCGGCAGGACGGGTGCACCAGTCCGTGGCTCCGACCAGTGCGTCCGGGTCCACCGATGCCAACGCCTCGGTGATCGAGGGGACCAGACTGACGATCCGCACGTCAGCTGTGCCGAGCCGTGTCGCGCTCGGCGAGGGCTCGCTCGAGGATGTCGGCCGTGTGCTGGTAGTGCTGCGTGAGCGCGCGTACGGCCCGGTCGGCATCCCGGGCGAGGGTCGCCTCCAGGATCTCGCGGTGCTCGCCGGCGACGTCTCGCCCCGGCTCGTGGACCTGTGACCAGCGTCGGTAGAACTCGCCGGCGTCACGCAGCGTCGTGGCGATGCCGAGCAGCCACGGGTTCTGGGCGCCGTCGAGCAGCGCGCCGTGGAAGCAGCTGTGGGCAACCTCCCAGTCGTCGGAGACGCGGGGCGGAGCGTCGGCGGTGAGCATCGGCGTACGTTCCATCCGGTGGTGGGCTGCCACCACCTCGGACTCCCAGTTCATGTCGCCCTGCTCGATCGCGTAGCGCAGCGTGAGCGTCTCGATGTCGATGCGGGCGCTGGTCAGGTGGCGAAGATCCTCGACGCTCACCTGTCGGACACGGAAGCCGATCCGGGGCTCGGACTCCACGAGCCCCTGCTCGGTGAGCCTCGAGAGGGTCTCACGGATGACGCTGACGCTGGCCCCGTACGCCTCGCACAGCGGCGTGGACTTCAGCCGCTCGCCGGGAGCGTAGACGCCGCCGAGGACATCCGCGCGAAGACGGGCGTAGACCTCCTCGGTGCTTGCACGTGGTCGGGTCGCCATGTGAGCACCCTAGCATGATGCGAATATTCAGAGATTTTCGAATATCTCTTGTTTCTTCGATTATCTGTGGTCAGACTGTGATGACAGTCACCACCTGTGCCGAAAGGGGTTTGGACATGGCTGAGGCAATGACGGACGAGGCGCGCAAGGCCCTCGCCCTGGAGTATCTGAAGCGGCTCGACCGCGGTGAAGACTTCTTCGAGCTCTTCGACGAGCACATCCAGCTCTACTTCCCGAAGATCGGGATCGTTGACGGGATCGACGCCGTCCGAGAGGCCTTCGCCAAGGTCGGCTCGCTGCTCGGTGGGATCAAGCACGACTACGCGTACTTCAACTATGTGGTCGCCGGAGACACCGTGGTGGTCGAGGGCACCTCGGCCGGCACGACCTCCGACGGCACCGAGTTCCGTGCCGGCGTGACGCACGCGGGTCGCTGGTGCGACGTGATGGAGATCCGCGACGGCCGGATCCAGCGGCTGTTCGTCTACCTCGACCCCGACTACGCCGGCGCCGACACGGAGCGCTACCCCTGGCTGGTCGAAGCGGAGCCCGAGCCGATGGGATCGGCGGCGTCATGACGTACGACAACACCACCGACGTCCTGGTCATCGGGGCCGGACCCGCGGGCCTGAGCATGGCGGCCCTGCTGGCGGCCTACGGCGTCGATGCGATCACGGTGACGAAGTACGCCGGCACCGCGCACTCTCCTCGTGCCCACATCACCAACCAGCGCACCATGGAGGTCTTCCGTGACCTCGGCCTCGAGGATGCGGTTCGCGAGGTCGCGACGCCCAACGAGCTGATGGGCAACAACGTCTGGGCGACCAGCTTCGCCGCCCCGGAGATCGCTCGCCTGCTCACCTGGGGGAGTGGGCCGGAGCGCCGCACCGATTACGACCTGGCCAGCCCGAGCGCGATGTGCAACGTCCCTCAGCACATCCTCGAGCCGGTGCTGCGGACCGGTGCCGAGCGGCTCGGCGCCGACCTGCGTTTCTCCACCGAGCTCGTCGAGGTGAGCCAGGACGACGACGGTGTCACCGCCGTCGTTCGTCACCGCGAGAGCGGCCGAACCGAGACCATCCGGGCCGCGTACGTCGTCGGTGCCGACGGCGGCCGCTCGACCGTCGCCGAACAGCTCGGCTTCGCGATGGACGGCGAGCTGGGCCTGGGTGCCGCGGCCAACGTCTGGCTCGAGGCCGACCTCACCGACCACACCGCCTACCGTCCCGGCACCCTCTACTGGATGTGCCAGCCCGGCAACGACTACTGGGTGGGGTCGGGCACCTGGATCTGCGTGAAGCCGTGGACGGAGTGGGTCCTGCTCTTCATGTACGACCCCGCCGAAGGTGAGCCCGACCTCTCCGAGGAAGCCGTCATCGCTCGTGCCCGCGCCACGATCGGAGACCCCGACGTGGACATCAGGATCAAGGCGACCAGCCTGTGGCAGATCAACCACATGGTCGCCGAGCGCTACCAGCTCGGTCGCGCCTTCCTCGCCGGCGATGCCGCGCACCGGCACCCGCCCGCGAACGGGCTGGGCACCAACACCTCGGTGCAGGACGCCTACAACCTGGCCTGGAAGCTCGCCATGGTGATCCGCGGCGACGCCGGCGAGGAGCTTCTCGCCAGCTATCACGACGAGCGTCAGCCGGTCGGTCGGCAGGTGGTCGACAGGGCCCTCAAGAGCGTGCAGGACATGCTGCCGATCTCGCAGGCGCTCGGCTTCGAGCCGGGCCAGAGCGCCGAGGACGGACAGCGGGCGCTCGACGGCCTTCGCGTCCCCGGCCCAGAGGGAGAGCGGCGGCGCCGGCAGCTCGCCGAGGCCGTACGTCTGCAGAACTACCAGTTCAACGCGCACGGCGTCGAGCTCGACCAGCGATACGCCTCGGGTGCCGTCCTCGACGACGGGACGCCATGGCCCACGCCCGAGCGAGACCCCGAGCTCTACCACCACCCGACCACCCATCCGGGGGCGCGGCTGCCGCACGCCTGGGTCGAGAAGGACCGCGTCCGGCGCTCGACCCTCGACCTCGCCGGCCACGGCGAGTTCACTCTGCTCACCGGTGTCGGTGGCGAACCCTGGGCCGACGCCGCCGGCAAGGTGGCGGCTGACCTGGGCGTACGCATCAGCGTGAAGGCGATCGGTCCCGGATGTGACCACACCGACCCCACGGGCGACTGGGCGGCACGACGTGAGATCGGTGACGCCGGCGCCATCCTCGTCCGCCCCGACCAGCACGTGGCCTGGCGGGCCCACGACATCACCGACGACCCCGCCGAGGATCTCGAGCGTGCTCTTCGCGCCGTGCTCGACCGACCCTGACCGACCCTGACCGATCCACGAAGGAGTCATCATGAAGCTCGGCAACCTGGACGGACGCGCCGTCCTGATCACCACCGACAACCCCGACGAGCCGCAAGCCGTCGATGTCCACAAGGCCAGCGACGGCCGGTTCGGACCCGATCCGGCCAGCCTGTTCGCGGACTGGTCGGCCTTCGTCGACTGGGCGCTGAGCGCTCGGATCGACGACCCGGAGAACGCGCTCGGGTTCGAGTTGGCGGAGCTCGGTGCGCCGTCCCCGGCGCCACGCCAGATCTTCGCGATCGGGCTCAACTACACCGCGCACGCCGCCGAGTCCGGTTTCGAAGCTCCCACCGGACTGCCGCCCGTCTTTCCGAAGTTCGTCAGCAGCCTGACCGGACCGGTCACCGAGGTGGTGCTGCCCGCGGGTGGCAACACCGACTGGGAGGTGGAGCTCGTGGCGGTGATCGGGCGCACCGCCAACCACGTCGCCGAGGCCGACGCGTGGGATCACGTCGCCGGCGTCACCGTCGGCCAGGACATCTCCGAGCGGGTCACCCAGCTCAGCGGCCCGGCGCCGCAGTTCGGCCTCGGGAAGTCCTTCCCCGGCTTCTCGCCGACCGGTCCCTGGCTCGTCACCGCCGACGAGCTGCCCGACCGTGACGACCTCGAGCTGCGCTGCGACCTGGACGGCGAGAACGTCCAGCTCGGCCGCACCAGCAACCTGATCGTGCCGGTTGCCCGCCTGATCGCCGAGCTGTCGAAGGTCGTCACGCTGTATCCGGGCGACCTGATCTTCACCGGTACGCCCGACGGCGTCGGCCTCGGCCGTGACCCGCAACGCTTCATCGAAGCCGGCCAGACCCTGGTGAGTACGATCGAAGGGATCGGCGACCTGCGACAGACCTTCGCGGCTCCGCCGACCGGGAGTGAACCGCGATGAGTCTGCACCGTCTCAGTCATGTCACCATCGGCGTTCCTGACGTCGCCGCGACCACGGCCTACTACACCGACTTCGGCCTCCGGCCGAGCGGCGAGGCGACGTTGGCGACCCGGGACGGCGGCGACCAGCTCCAGCTCACGAGAGCACCCTTCCGCCGGCTCGTCGAGCTGGGTGTCGCGGCCGACGACCCCGACGACCTCGCCCGGGTCGCCGCGTCCCTGCAGCGTCTCGGTCATCCGGCGTCCCTGGACGGGGACGCGCTGCTGACCACCGAACCGGTGAGCGGCTTCACGGTTCGGGTACGCGTCCTGCCCCGGCTGCGGCAGGAACCGCAGCCGGCCACGCCCTACAACGGGCCCGGCCGTATCGAGCGGTCGGGGCGTGCGCCCGGGGTGCTGCGTACGGAACGGGTCCGGCCCCGGCGGTTGGGGCACGCGGTGGCCGGCACCACCGACCTGGCCACGACGATGCGGTTCTTCGTCGACGGGCTGGGCTTCAAGGTCTCCGACCACATCGGTGACAAGGGCGCGTTCATGCGCTGCTCGACGGACCACCACAACTTCCTGGCGCTGCAGTCTCCGGTCAACTACCTGCACCACACCAGCTGGCAGGTCGACGACGTCGACGACGTCGGCCGCGGGGCGCACGCCATGCTCGAGGGCGCTCCCGAGCGCCACGTGTGGGGGCTCGGTCGCCACCACGCCGGCTCGAACTTCTTCTGGTATCTCAAGGACCCGGCCGGCAACTTCTCGGAGTACTTCTCCGACATGGACTGCATCCCCGAGGACGAGATCTGGGCGCCCGAGGTGCTCGAGGGAGCCAAGGGCCTGTTCAGCTGGGGACCACCGCCCCCGCCGTCGTTCCTCGAGCCCGAGGACCTCGCGGCCCTGATGACCGGAGCCCACAGCAAGGGGTGACGTATGGCGGGGGCGCACCTGCGTAGATCTCGACACGGCGGTCACGCCCGGTCGCAAGCTCCCGGGCGTGCGCCTGCTCGATCTCTTCGCCGACGCGACTGCCCTCCTTCGTCGGGCAGTCGCTGGCTCAGACGTTGCGCCGGTACTGCCCACCGACCTCGAAGAACGCCTCGGTGACCTGCCCGAGCGAGCAGACCCGGGCCGCGTCCATGAGCGCCGCGAAGACGTTCTCGTCGGAGGTGGCGGCCTGCTTGAGGCGTACGATCGCCTCCTCCGCCTCACGGGAGTGGGCGGCCTGGAAGGCGTGGACGCGGTCGAGCTGGGACTTCTTCTCGGTCTCGGTCGCACGAGCGAGCTCGACGGGGCCGGCCGGCTCGCCGTTGGTGTCGCGTACGAACGTGTTGACGCCGACGATCGGCAGGGTGCCGTCGTGTTTCTGGTGCTCGTAGAGCATCGACTCGTCCTGGATCTTGCCGCGCTGGTAGCCGGTCTCCATCGCGCCGAGCACGCCGCCGCGCTCGGAGATCCGGTCGAACTCCTTCAGCACGGCCTCCTCGACGAGGTCGGTGAGCTCGTCGATGATGAAGGAGCCCTGGAGCGGGTTCTCGTTGAACGCCAGGCCCCACTCGCGGTTGATGATCAGCTGGATCGCCAGCGCACGCCGCACCGACTCCTCGGACGGGGTCGTGACGGCCTCGTCGAAGGCATTGGTGTGCAGCGACTGGGCGTTGTCGTAGATCGCGATCAGCGCCTGCAGCGTCGTGCGGATGTCGTTGAAGTCCATCTCCTGCGCGTGCAGGGACCGGCCCGAGGTCTGGATGTGGTACTTCAGCTTCTGCGAGCGCTCCGAGGCGCCGTAGCGCTCGCGCATCGCGATCGCCCAGATCCGGCGGGCGACACGGCCGATGACGGAGTACTCCGGGTCCATCCCGTTGGAGAAGAAGAAGGACAGGTTGGGCGCGAAGTCGTCGATGTCCATGCCGCGGGCCAGGTAGGACTCGACGTAGGTGAAGCCGTTGGCGAGGGTGAAGGCGAGCTGGGAGATGGGGTTCGCCCCGGCCTCGGCGATGTGGTAGCCGGAGATGCTCACCGAGTAGAAGTTGCGCACCCCGTTCTCGATGAACCACTCCTGGATGTCGGCCATGCAGCGCAGGCTGAACTCGGTGGAGAACAGGCAGGTGTTCTGGCCCTGGTCCTCCTTCAGGATGTCGGCCTGCACCGTGCCGCGGACCGTCTGCAGCGCCTTGGCCGGGTCGACCCCGCGCTCGCGCGCCTGGTCGATCACGGTGTTGAGGAAGAAGGCCAGGATCGTCGGCGCCGGGCCGTTGATGGTCATCGACACCGAGGTCGTCGGGGCCAGCAGGTCGAAGCCGTCGTAGAGGGCCTTCATGTCGTCCAGCGTCGCCACCGAGACGCCGGAGGTGCCGACCTTGCCGTAGATGTCGGGGCGTACGTCGGGGTCGCGGCCGTAGAGCGTGACCGAGTCGAACGCGGTCGAGAGCCGGGTCGCGGGCTGGCCCTCGGAGAGCAGCTTGAAGCGACGGTTGGTGCGGAACGGGTCGCCCTCGCCGGCGAACATCCGCGCCGGGTCCTCGTTGGCCCGCTTGTAGGGGAAGACGCCCGCGGTGAACGGGAAGAACCCGGGCAGGTTCTCGTTGCGCAGGAACCGGGTCAGCTCGCCGCGGTCGGAGTAGCGCGGGGTCGCGACCCGCGGGATGTAGTTGCCCGCCAGCGACGTGCGGCCACTCTCGTCGGCGGCGTACGTCTCCTTGGTTTCCTCCCAGGAGGAGAGCTGCTTCCGCAGGTCCTCGGGGAGCTCGGAGGCGGGGGCCTCGAGCTCGGGGTGGTCCTGGGCGACGATCTCGTAGGCCTGCTCCTTGCGCACCGCGGCGACGAGCTCCAGGGTGTGCGCGTGGTAGTCGCGTACGTCGCCCGCGATCTCGGCCAGGTAGCGGACCCGCTTCTCGGGGATGATCGGGTGCAGACCCGTGGAGTGGCGGGTGTGGACACGGGGGAGCGTGCCCTCGCTCAGCGCGAGGCCGGCCTCGCCGAGGAGCCCCTTGATGTGCTGGTAGAGGGCGGTGACGCCGTCGTCGTCGAAGGCGGCGGCCGAGGTGCCGAAGACCGGCATGTCGTCGGGGGAGGAGGTGAACGCCTCCCGGTTGCGGACGAGCTGGCGGGACACGTCGCGCAGCGCGTCCTCGGCCCCGCGCCGCTCGAACTTGTTGATCGCCACGACGTCGGCGAAGTCGAGCATGTCGATCTTCTCCAGCTGCGAAGCGGCGCCGAACTCAGGAGTCATGACGTAGAGCGAGACGTCGACGAAGTCGCTGATCCCGGTGTCGCCCTGGCCGATGCCGGGGGTCTCGACAATCACCAGGTCGACGGCGGACTTCATCACGGCGAGCACGTCGGCGAAGTGCTCGGGCACCTCGTGACCGCCGCGGGTGGCGAGGGAGCGGTAGAACGTCGAGGAGGGGCCGCCGTCGGTGATGGGCGCGAGCGAGTTCATCCGGATCCGGTCACCCAGCAGCGCGCCGCCGCCGCGGCGCCGAGACGGGTCGATGGCGAGGATGCCGATCCGGATCTTGTCCTCCTGGTCGGTGCGCAACCGCCGGACCAGCTCGTCGGTGAGCGAGGACTTGCCGGAGCCGCCGGTGCCGGTGATGCCCAGCACGACCGCCCGGTCGGCCTCACGCAGCGGGTCCGCGATCTCGGCCGGCAGCCGCCCCTGCTCGGCCGCGGTGATGGACCGCGTGAAGGAGAGAGGGCAACCGCCGAGCACGTCCTCGGCAGCGAAGTCGAAGGTGGGCCACAGGTCGCGGTCGATGTCGCGTACGACCGAGTTGATCATCCCCGGCAGCCCCAGCCGCTGGCCGTCCTCGGGGGAGAAGATCTTGACGCCGGAGTTGGCCAGCCGCTCGATCTCGTAAGGAACGATGACCCCGCCACCGCCGCCGACGACCTTGACGTGCCCGGCGCCACGCTCCTTGAGCGCGCGGACCAGATACTCGAAGAACTCCACGTGCCCGCCCTGGTAGGACGAGACCGCGACGCAGTGGGCATCCTCCTGCAGGGCCGCGTCGGCGATCTCGGTCACGGAGCGGTTGTGACCGAGGTGGATCACCTCGCACCCCTGCGCCTGGAAGATCCGGCGCATGATGTTGATCGCCGCGTCGTGACCGTCGAACAGGCTGCTCGCGGTCACGATCCGTACGTGGTTCTGAGGGATGTGGAGGTCGGGCATGGGCGGGGCTCCCAGGGAAATAGTTGGACGTCCAAGTAATTCCAGCATAGGTCGTCCGTCACATACGCGCCAGTACGCGTTGTGCGGTGTCTCAGCCGACGGCGTCGCCGGAGGCGGCGCGGACCTGGGTGAGCAGCGCGGTCAGACCGGGTACGTCCTCGATCCCCGGCTTCTCGAAGACCTCGGTGTTGAGAGAGACCGTGGCGGCCTCGACGGCCTCGCGTCCCGCGTCGGAGATGGCGGCGAGGACCACGCGGCCGTCGTCGGCGGAGCGGCTGCGGCGTACGAAGCCCTGCTTCTCCAGGCGGGCGACGGCGCTGGTCACCGAGGCGGGGTGGACCTGGAGGCGGGAGCCGAGCTTGGCCATCGGGAGCTGGCCGTCCTGGGTGAAGGAGAGGAGGCGGAGCACCTCGTAGCGGGCGAAGGAGAGGTCGTGGGGTCGCAGCGCGGCGTCGACGCGCTCCATGACGAGCTGGTGCACGCGCACGAGCGAGGTCACCAGCGCCATCCCGTCGGCGGCGTCGGCCCAGCCGTGCGCGATCCACTGCCGTTTCGCCTCGCGGATCGGATCCATGCGGGCCAGCATCACACAGATGTCTTTACGACAGGATCACGACGGCGCGCCGAACGTCCCGAGCAGGTTGAGAATCACCGCCACGCCGATGACGGTCGCGATCACCGAGAGCGTCACGACCAGGCCGACCGCGACGGAGAAGCCCGCACCCTCGTGGCGCGCGCCGCGCTGCTGCAGCGCGTAGAGCCGGGCGACGCTGGTGATCAGCGTGCGCCCCTCCTCGGCGTCGAAACGGAACTGGTCCAGGTCGGGGGCCGCCTCCGGGTCGTGCACGGTCCACACGCCCTGGTCGGTCTGCTCGTCATCGGCCTCGATGCGGCGTACGCCGGTCTTCTGCGTGTGGGGCACGTCGCCGAACCAGACGAGGCTGCGGGTGTCCTCGATGATCGCGTAGGAGGAGCGGGTCGGCATCGAGACGTGGTAGGTGAAGACCCAGTGCAGCTTCGCGGCCATCAGGGTGGAGTGCCACCGCTCGTCGGCCAGGTCGAGCTCCACGTCGAAACCGCGTGCGGTCTCGGTCGCCTTGTAGGGAGTTCCGTCGCACACGCGCGCGACATGGTCGAAGAAGGGCCTCGTATGAGGGGACACGACTCAACAGGTTATCTGGTCCGGGGACTCTGCGGGACTACTCCGCGGCGTTGGGCGGCACGTCGATCTTGAAGTGGACGCGGCCGCCGTCGACCTCGTCGACGGTGATGATCGCGTCGTACTTCTCGCCCTCGGAGGTGAGGACACAGGTCATCTCCGTGCCGATCTTGCCCTCGAGGTCGCCGGGGCAGTCGAGACCCTCGGGGGTGACGCCGATGGCGTTGGTGAGCTGCTCGGTCGCGATCCGCTCGACCGTCTTCTCCTGCACGTAGTCCCCGCTCGAGCCGCAGGCCGTCAGCGCGAGCGGCAGTGCCAGCAGGGTCGCGCCGGTCATGGCGCCCGAGAAGGCGCGGATGCGTGTCATGGGCTCAGACTAGAGGTAGCCGACGATCAGGCAGACGTACGCCGCACCAGCTCGGGCGCCGGCACGCGAACGGCCGCCGGCCCTCCCCAGAGAGGGCGGAGGGCCGGCGGCCGGAGCGGCGGAGCGGTCAGCCCACCGGAGTGAAGTCGCGCGCCCCGATGAACGTCGGCCGCGGCCTCGAGGCCGAGAACGGCTCGACCGCGGTGTTCTCCACGCTGTTGAACACCAGGAAGACGTTCGAGCGCGGGTACGGCGTGATGTTGCCGTTGGAGCCGTGCATGCAGTTGCAGTCGAACATGACCGCGCTGCCGGCGGCACCGGCCAGGACGTCGATCCCGTAGGTGTCCGCCATCTTCGTGACCGTCTCCTGGTCCGGCGTGCCCGCGCCCTGCATCACCAGCGAGGACTTGTAGTTGTCCTCGGGGGTGGCGCCGCCGCACGAGACGTACGTCCGGTGGGTGCCGGGCATGATCATCAACGGCCCGTTGAAGGAGTGGTTGTCGGTCAGCGAGATCGAGATGCTGACGGTCCGCATCCGGGGCAGACCGTCCTCCGCGTGCCAGGTCTCGAAGTCGGAGTGCCAGTAGAAGTCACCGCCGCCGAAGCCGGGCTTGAGGTTGATCCGGCTCTGATGGATGTAGACGTCCGAGCCGAGGATCTGCCGGGCGCGGCCGACCACGCGCGGGTCGGCCGCCAGCCGGGCGACGACGTCGCTGGTCCTGTGCACCTCGAAGATCGAGCGCACCTCCTGGGAGGCGGGCTCGATGATGGTGCGCTCGTCGGCCCGGATGTCCGGGTCGTTGCTGAGCCGGTGGAGCTCGGCGCGCAGCTCCTCGACCTCCTCGGGGGTGATCAGCCCGGGGACGGTCAGGTAGCCGCGCTCGTCGTAGGAGTCGAGCGTCTGCTGGTCGATCGGTCCCTCGGCCCCTGTGCCCCAGACCACCCGGTCGTGGCGAGGGAGCGTGGAGAAGCCTTCCTCGAGGCGGGTGGGGTACACGTCCTCGGCGTGCTCGGTGGTAGCGGTCATGCAGTTACCTCCTGGGTCTCGGTGAGGTCGGTCTCGGTGAGGAGCGGGTAGACACCGTCGGCGTCGTGCACCTCACGGCCCGTGACGGGCGGGTTGAAGGTGCAGATCAGACGCAGGTCGGTCGTGGCGGTGACGGTGTGCTTGTCGTGCTTGTCGAGCAGGTAGCACATCCCGTCGCGGATCTCGTACGTCTCTCCGGTCTCGCGGTCGAGGAGCTCGCCCTCGCCGGCGACGCAGTAGACGCACTCGATGTGGTGGGCGTACCAGAACTCGTTCGTCGTCCCGGCGGGGATGTTGGTCTCGTGGAAGGAGAAGCCGACCCCTTCGCGGGCCAGGACGATCCGGCGGCTGCGCCAGGTCCCGTGCTCGGACTCGACACGTACGTCTCGGTCGGTGTCGTCGAGGTCTTCCAGATAGGTGACGCGCATGTTCTCTCCGTTTCGGGTCGGGGGTCAGGCAGCGTTGCCGAGGACGGACGCGGTGGCCTCCTCGAGGACGGCGAGACCGCGGCCCAGCTCCTCGGAGGTGATGGTCAGCGGCGGCATCGTCTTGAGCACCTCGTCCTCGGGACCGGAGGTCTCGACCAGCAGGCCGTGCTCGTACGCCGCCGTCGCGATCTTCCCGGCCGCGCTCGCGTCCGGGAAGGCGATGCCGGTCAGGAGGCCGCGCCCGCGGACGGTCGCGCCCTCGTACCGTTCGGCGATCGCGGTCAGCCCCGCGTGCAGCTCGGCGGCCTTCTCCTGGACCTCGTCCTGGAAGGACTCATCGGCCCAGTAGGTCTCCAGCGCGACCCGGGCGGTGACGAAGGCGAGGTTGTGGCCGCGGAAGGTGCCGTTGTGCTCGCCGGGCTCGAACTGGTCCAGGTCGGGCCGGATCAGGGTCAGCGCCATCGGCAGGCCGAAGCCGGAGATCGACTTCGACAGGCAGACGATGTCGGGGGTGAACCCGGCCTCCTCGAAGCTGAAGAAGGTGCCGGTCCGGCCGCAGCCGGCCTGCACGTCGTCGAGGATCAGGATGATGTCGTGCTCGCGGCACAGGTCCGAGAGCGCCTTGAGCCACTCCAGCCGGGCGGCGTTGAGACCGCCCTCGCCCTGGACGGACTCCACGATGATCGCGGCCGGCTTGTCCACGCCGGAGCCGCTGTCCTGGAGCACCCGCTCCAGCCACATGAAGTCGTCGACGGCGCCGTTGAAGTAGTCGTCGTACGGGATCTTCGAGCTGTTGGTCAGCGGGATGCCCGCGCCCCTGCGCTTCATCGAGTTGCCGGTCACCGCCAGCGAGCCGAGCGTCATCCCGTGGAAGGCGTTGGTGAAGGACAGTACGTGCTGGCGTCCGGTCGCCTTGCGGGCCAGCTTGAGCGCGGCCTCGACGGAGTTGGTCCCGGTCGGTCCCGGGAACATCACCTTGTAGTCGAGGTTGCGCGGCTCGAGGATCAGGTCGGAGAAGGCCTGCAGGAAGTCCCGCTTGGCGCTGGTGTGCATGTCCAGCGAGTGCACGATGCGGCCCTCGCGCAGGTAGTCGAGCAGCGGGTCCAGCAGCGCGGGGTTGTTGTGCCCGTAGTTGAGCGCGCCGGCCCCGGCGAAGAAGTCCAGGAACTCGCTCCCGTCCTCGCTGGTGAGGGTGGAGCCCTGGGCGTGGGTCATCACGGCCGGCCAGCTGCGGCAGTAGCTGCGGACCTGCGACTCGAGGGAGTCGAAGATCGCGGTGGCGGGTTCGGTGGTCGTCGTCATGGACATGACACCTCCGTGTGTCGTCGATCCCGAGGCGGGGTCCCGCTCGGGTCGTGCGGTCGAGAACGGGCCGATGCGGAACAGCAGCTCCGGGTCGTGCCCGTCGGGGAACATCTCGGCCTCGAAGAGCGGCGTGCGCTCGATCGGGGCGCTGCGTGCGTTCGCGAACGAGGTGAACAGCGCGATCGAGGCGCTGTTGTCCGCGGTGATGGTCGTCTCCAGGCGGCGTACGCCCTCCCCGGAGAGGCTCTCGACGAGCGTGTCGAGCATGCGGCGGGCCAGACCCTGGCCGCGGTGCCGTTCGTCGACGGCGACCTGCCAGATCATCAGGGTCTCCGGCTCGTCCGGACGGCGGTAGCCGATGACGAATCCTCCTGGATCGTCATCGACGGTCGCGACGATCGATGTCGCCGCGAAGTCGCGCGCCCACAGCAGGTAGGCGTACGAGGTGTTGACGTCGAGTACCCGAGATTCCCGTGCCATCCGCCACAGATGCTGACCGTCCTCGAGGTCCGGTGAGCGGAAGTCGACTCGGGAAGCCGACTTCGGGCGGGGCACGCTGCCAGTCGAATTGCGATGTGGCATCGCCACGCGACGCTAACAGGGTGACGGACGGGACGCCCGGGCCGCGTCCGCACTCCGATATGCGGCGCGGAGGAGTGGCAGGTCCCTGCCGGGCGCCCGTCGGGACGGGTAGAGTGTTCAGATAACGCACATTTCAGAAGGGTTGTCTGCAGATGCTTGATTCCGCGCCGCCTGCCGGTGCGCAAACGATCGATCGTGGTCTGCGGGTGCTGTGGTACCTGGCCGAGCATCCCTGGGGGGTCACCCTCGCGTCGCTGAGCCGGGACCTGGGGATGAACCGCACCGCGCTGCACCGGCTGATGGAGACGTTCCGGGCCCACGACATCGTCCGTCGCGACGAGAACAAGTGCTTCCACCTGTCCTACGGGCTCGTGCAGCTCGCCTCGCACGTCGACAGCGACCTGCACCGGATCGCCTATCCGGTGCTGGCGGAGCTGGCCGACGCGACCGGGGGGACGGCGCACATCATGGTCCCGGTCAGTGACAACGAGGTCCAGGCGATAGCCGTCGTCGAGCCGCGCAACGCCGCCGTCCATCTCTCGTTCCGGACCGGTCATCGCCACCAGATCGACCGGGGCTCGGGCGGCATCGCGATCCTGGCCGGCAGGCCGCCGAGCGAGGACGACTCCGAGGAGGTGCGGGAGGCCAGGCGCCTCGGCTACGCGCTCTCGTTCGAGCAGATCATCCCGGGTGTCGCGGGGGTGTCGGTGCCGGTGCCCACCCCCTCGAAGATGCCGGAGGCGTGCCTCGGCATCTCGCTGGTGGACCGCAACGCGGCGGATCGGGCGGCCCCGCTGGTGGTGAAGGCGGCCGAGGAGCTCAGGTCGCTGTTGCTCGTGCACGGCGGTCAGCGCTGAGGAACACCGGATCCCGGGCCTCGGGCGATACGCCTCGAGACCCGGGATCCGAGCCGGGGTCAGCCCTCGGTCAGGAGTAGACGCGGTCGGTCAGGTCGCGTCGGGAGGCGACCCAGGCGGGGTCGAGCCGGTCGACCATCGACACCGTGCGCGACTCGTCGAAGACCACGACACGGTCGGCGATGCCCCAACGGCCCTCGCAACGTTCGAACCGGTCGACGTAGCGGCAGCGGATGATCGCGAGCTCCTGCTCGGTCGTGCCCGGCGCCGGCTTCTGGCGCAGGAAGCACAGGCAGTACGACTCGACCTCGGCCGTGTCGTCGTCGACGAAGTCGATGAGCACGTTGCTGATGAAGTGCTGGGACGAGTCGATCGTCCGGTGCCGTTGCCGGATGTCCTCGACGAGTCCGGCCGCGTTCCCGGTGTAGCCACCGTGGACATCGATCGCGTCCTCGAAGTAGCACGCCGCGATCGCGTCGTAGTCCAGCCGGTCGACGGCGCGCGCGTACCGGAACAGGACGTCCTGGATCTCGAAACGGTCCTCGATGCGGCTCATGCGTCCGCAGCCTCCTTCTGCTTCTCGGTGATCTCTGCCGCGCGCCGGGCGCTCTCACGTCCGGCCACCCGACCGAGCACCAGCGCATGGGCGACGGAGTTCCCGCCGCCGACGTAGCGCTCGCCAAGGATGCCGCCGGCGGCCTCGCCCGCCGCGAACAGTCCCGGGACGACGCGGCCGTCGGTCCTCACCACCCGGGTGTGGGCGTCGATCTGGAGTCCGGTGTGGGTGCAGACGAGCTCCGCCGGCATCATCCGGACGGCGTAGAACGGGCCGGACCCGATCGGGTCGAGGTGGGGACCGGCGCCCTTTCCGGCCAGGGTCTCGTGCCGGAGGAAGTCGTCGTCGCGCCCGTTGCGGAACATCTCGTTGAACCGCTCGACGCTTGCGGTCAGGTTCTCGGCCGGGACCTCCATCAGGGCGGCCAGCTCCTCGAGGGTCTCGGCCCGCCGGACCACGCCCTTGGCGACCTCCTCGCTGATGCGATCGGCCGTCCAGTCGGCGTACCCCTCCGGGAGGGCCGTCCGCGCGCTCTCGTCGAAGACCGACCAGACCCAGCCGCCGTGGTCCTTCAGGATCCCCGGGCTGACCGCGTACGGCGCGTCCTCGTCCATGCAGCGACGGCCGTCGGTGTTGACGTGGATGCGGGACGGCGGCGGGAAGCCGCTCTGCCAGTGGTGGTAGCGCTGGAACTCGGCGGTGACCAGGAGCAGGCCCCAGCCCTCGCCGAACAGGGACAGGCCGTGGCGCTCGGCGATCCCGATGTGGTCCCCGCGGGATCCGGGCGCGGCGACGACGAACAGGGCCTCTCCGGCGACCGACGTCTCGGGGAAGTACTTCGCCACGAGCTCCGGGTCGGCGGCGAGCCCGCCGGAGGCGATCACGACGCTCGGCGCGGTGATCTCGGTGTCCTCGACGACCACGCCGGCGACCTCACCGTCGCGGATGAGGACGTCGTCCACCCGGCTGCCCAGGGCCAGGTCGACGCCGAGCCGGGCGCGTGCCTTGTCGAGCGCGACCACGAGCCCGTAGCCCTGGTCCTTCGGCACGTGGCCGCGCCACACGTCCTCGACGCCCGCGCGGGACAGCCCCGGCATGTGGGCGCTGTGGGAGATCTGAGCGGGGATCTCGACCCCGAGGTCGGTGACCCAGTCGACGATCGTGCTGGACTCCTCGCAGAACATCCGGACCGGACCGGGCAGGACCCGCCACTGGTTGAGGTCCATGTAGTGCTGGAACATCCGGGCGGGGGAGTCCTCCACCCCGAGCGCGGCCTGGACGCCGGTGCCCGCCGCGGTGAGCAGACCCGCGGAGAGCTGGGTTGATCCGCCGACCTCGGTCTCCGACTCGAGCAGCAGGACCCTGGCCCCGTCCTGGGCGGCCGCGATGGCCGCGGCCAGGCCGGCGCCGCCGGCGCCGACGACGATCAGGTCGTAGTCGTACGGCTCAGACATGCTGTGAGCCACCGTCCACCGGGATGTTGGTCCCGGTGATGTACCGGGCGCTGTCGGAGAGCAGGAAGTAGAGGGCGCTGAAGACCTCGATCGGGGCGCCCAGGCGACGCAGCGGCACGGTGCTGAGCGCGCGGTCGAGCGCGACCGGGTCCTCCTGCACCCAGCGGGTCATCTCGGTGTCGATGAAGCCGGGAGCGATCGAGTTGACCCGGATGTTGTCCGGACCGAGCTCGACGGACATGCAGGTCGTCAGGTGCTTCACCGCGGCCTTGGAAGAGTTGTACGTCGCGCGGGTGACCCGGGCGCGCACCGCCGCGACCGAGCCCATGTTGACGATCACGCCGCCGCCCACGGTGCGGAAGTGACGCGCCGCGGTCTGACCGCCGTAGACCACGCCGTTGAGGTTGACGCCGTAGGTCATCGCGAGCTGATCGGGGGAGATGTCGGTGAACTCAGCCTGCGGGAAGACCCCGGCGTTGTTGACCCACATGTCGAGCCGGCCGAACTCCTCGAGCGCCTTGGCCGCCATCGCGTCGTGAGCCGCGGGGTCGGTCACGTCGGCACCGATCCCGACGACCCGGCCCGCGTCGGGGACACCGGAGAGGTTGGCGTTGATCTTCTCGGCGACCGCCGCCATCGCGTCGCCGTCGAGGTCGCCGCCGACCGCGTTCACGCCGCGGCGGGCGAGCTCCTCGACGAAGAGTGCGCCCATGCCTCGGCCCGCGCCGGTGACGACGACGGTCCGGCCGCTGAGCTCGGGGTTGAGGGCCGGCAGCGGGGAGAAGTCGACGCGGCCGGGGTTCGTGGTGGCACGTTCGTCAGTCATGGGTAGCTCCTTCTTGGGTGGGATCCGGCTGCCCGTCGCGGACAACCAGACGGTGGTGAAGCCGCAGGTGCGGCAGACGCCGGAAGCGGTCGGTGATGGTGGTGATGCGCTCGATGCGCGCCCCGCCGGTGGTGATGTCGTGGGTCGTGACGATGAGGAGGTTGGCCCGCACCAGGACCGCGTCGTCGGTGACCTCGCCGAGCGCCACGTTGGTCACGATGTGGTGCAGATGGGGGCTGCCCCGATGCACCGTGCGAGCGAACTCCTCGAGTGCCGGCGTACCGACGACCGGGTCGGGGTAGGTCGGGGAGTCGAAGACGCCGTCCGGGGTGAACATCGCGGCCCAGTCGGCGGCCTCGCCCCGGTCGATCGCCAGGGACTGCCGCCCGTAGAAGTGCTGGACCTCGAGGAAGACCTCGAGCTCGGGGCTCATCGCTCGTCCTCCAGGTCGGCGAGGATCCGGTGGTAGAGGCCACCGGAGGTCAGTCCGCCGTCGGCGACCAGCTCGGCTCCGTTGATGTAGGAGGAGGCGTCGGAGAGCAGGAAGCACACCACGGCGGCGATCTCGTCCGGCGAGGCGAGCCGCCCCTCCGGCACCGCCCGGAGGCTCGCGTCCACGAAGCTGCTGTCGGGCGCCTGGTGCAGCAGCGGGGTGCCGGTCAGCCCGGGGTGGACCGAGTTGACCCGCACCTTCCGGTCCGCGAACTCCAGAGCGCCGACCTTCGACAGTCCCCGCACACCCCACTTGCTGGTGCCGTAGGTCGCGGAGAAGTAGCCGACCATCCCGGCGATGGAGGAGACGTTGACGACCGAGGCGCCGTTCGCGCTGGTCAGAGCCGGGGCGAGGAACTTCATCCCGTAGAACACGCTGGACAGGTTGACCGCCATCACCTGGTTCCACTGCTCGACGCTGGTCTCGCCGATGCCCAGGCGCAGGCTCACGCCGGCGTTGTTCACCAGGCCGTGCAGCGGACCTGCCTGCTCGACCTCCTGGGCGATCCGGGCCCACGACTCCGCGTCGGCGACGTCGAGGGCGACCGCTCGCGCCGAGCCGCCGGCGGCCGAGATCTCCTGAGCCACGCGCGCGGCGCCGTCCTCGTCGAGGTCGGCGACCCACACGTGCGCGCCGCGCGCGGCCAGGGCGAGGCAGTACGCACTGCCCAGGCCCCCGGCCGCGCCCGTGACGAGGACGGACCTGCCCTCGAAGTCGTCGCCGCTGGTCACAGCTCGAGGTCCTTGCCCCGGGTCTCGGGGAGGAAGAACGTGGCCACGAACGACAGCACCGCGGTGAACAGCAGGAATCCCGCCGGTGCGAGGTTGTTGCCGGTCAGGCTGATCAGGAGGGTGGCGATGAACGGGGCGGTGCCACCCAGCGTCATGTTGGTGAAGTTGTTCGCCAGCGCGATGCCGCTGTACCGGTAGCGAGCGCGGAAGATCTCGGCGTACGTGGAGAACGACACACCGTTGTTGCAGCCGATCACGAAGGCGAGGGTCGCCTGGGCCGCGATCGCGGCCGCCACCGAGCCGTCCCGCATCAGCAGGAAGGCCGGGATCGTCAGCACGACCACCAGGCCGGAGCTGGTGAAGAAGACCGGTCGGCGTCCGAACCTGTCGCCCAGGTGGCCGGCGATCGGCAGGCTGATGACGGCGGCGACCATCGCGATGCACGTCGAGGTGAAGGCGACGTCGGCGGAGTGGCCGCCCTCGGTCTGCAGGTAGCTGGCCGCGTAGACCGAGCAGATGTAGTAGCCGCCGACGATGAGCGCACCGAGCCCGATCACGAGGAGGACCTGGCGCCAGGCGTGCCGGAGGACGTCGGTGATCGGGTACGCCGACTGCTCGATGTCGTCGGACTCCTGGACGGCCTCGAACTGGTCGGTCTCGTGGAGCTGGCTGCGGATGTAGAGGCCGATCAGGCCGATCACCAGGCTGATCAGGAACGGCACCCGCCAGGCCCACTCGCTGATGGTGTCCTCGCTGAAGGCCGTGTTGACGCCCAGGGCGACGAGCGCGGCCAGCAGCGACCCCAGGTAGGTGCCGGTGTTCACGAACGAGGTCTGGAAGGCACGGTGCCTGGCCGGCGCGTTCTCCGCGACGAACGCGTTCGCGCCGCTGAGCTCGCCACCCGCCGCGAAGCCCTGCAGGCAGCGGCACAGGACCAGGACCGCCGTCGCCCAGATGCCCAGCGTGGCGTACGTCGGCAGGATCCCGATCCCGGCGGTGGCGAGCGCCATCAGCAGGATCGTGTAGGTCAGGGAGCGCTTGCGGCCGTACTTGTCACCGATGTGCCCGAAGAAGATCCCGCCGGGCACGCGCAGGAAGAACGCGACCGCGAAGGCGGCGAAGGTGTTCAGCAGCGCGGTGGTCGGGTCGCTCTCGATGAAGAAGTGGCTCGCGATCATCGTGGCCATGTAGCCGTAGATCGCGAAGTCGTAGTACTCGACGACGGTGCCGAGCACGGCGGCACGGATCACCTTGACGGTGGACTGTGCTGGGCGGCTGGTCTCGGTCGGACTGCCTGCGGTGACGGAAGGACTCATTACTGCCTCTCGGACGTTCAAATAACGAACGAAGCGTTCAATTATGAGTCACCATAACCACCAATGTGTGATGGGCGCAACACCGGTCGGCCGATCCGTGCGCTCCTTGAGGTGGCGGGCTCGGCGGCAGTGGTTGCCTGCCGGATGCGTGCTCTAGTGTGCGGCTGGGGGCTGATGCGCTCAGTCGACGACCCCGATCGAGAGGATGATGATGGCCACGCTTCAGGGCTTGGACCGTGGGCTGGCGGCGCTGGCCTACGTCTCTCAGCACCCGGCCGGGGTCACGGTGGCGGACGTCGCTGCCCATCTCGGTGTCGACCGCGCGATCGCCTATCGCATCGTCGCCACGCTGGAGGCCCGTGCCCTGGTTGCCCAGGGGGTCAACAAGCGGCTGCGCCTGGGTGCCGGGGTGATCGCGCTCGCCGGGCGGTTTCAGCCCCAGCTGGTCCGGGCGGCCGAGCCTGCCCTGCAGGACCTCGCCGATGCCGTCGGCGCTCCGGCGTTCCTGACGGTCGCCCACGGCGAGGACGAGTGCGTCCCGGTGCTGGAGGCGGACCCGCAGGTGGGGCAGGGCCCGGTGCGGGTCGGCTACCGGATCGGCCTTCGCTACCCGCTGGACAAGGGGGCGAGCGGGATCGCGATCCTCGCGCTCGCCGAGCCTGACCCGGCGGACTCCTCGGCGGTCCGGGAGGCGCGTGAGCTCGGCTACAGCCACACCGCGGGCGAGCTGCAGCGCGGGGCGGTCGGCATCGCCGTCGGGTTCGAGGCTCCCGGCCCGGTGCGGGCGTCGGTCGGCATCGTCACCATGGACGAGCTCGACCCGGCCGAGGTCGGTCCGCTCGTGGGGGCTACCGCCCGGCAGCTGGCGCAGCTCAGCTCGCACTGAGCCGGCTCTCTTGACGTGTCGTGCGGCGTCGTCCTACGTTTGCGCTTAGAGCGCACATAAATGTGCGTTCAACGCACAAGGAGAGACCCCATGCCGTACTACCACTCCGCTGGTGCCGTTCCCCCCAAGCGGCACACGCAGCACCGCGACGAAGCCGGGAACCTCTACTTCGAGGAGCTCATGGGGGAGGAGGGCTTCTCCTCCGACTCCTCGCTCCTCTACCACCGGAACATCCCCTCGGCCGTGCGCGAGTACCGCACCTGGGAGCTGAGCGACCAGTCCCTCGTGCCGAACCACCCGCTCATCCCGCGGCACCTCTCGACCCACAAGATCTTCGCGGAGGGTGCGACCGGCATCGACGCGGTGACCGGCCGTCGCCTGCTGCTCGGCAACGACGACGTACGGCTGTCCTACGTCGTGGCCGACGCGGTGAGCCCCTACTACCGCAACGCGCTCGGCGACGAGTGCCTCTACGTCGAGGACGGCGCGGGACGGGTCGAGACCGTCTTCGGTGACCTCGAGGTGGCGGACGGCGACTACGTGATCGTCCCGCGGGCGACGACGTACCGGATCGTTCCCGACGGTGTCCTGCGCATCTACGCGATCGAGGCCAGCTCCCACATCGGGCCGGCCCGCAACTACCTCTCGAAGCACGGTCAGCTGCTCGAGCACGCCCCCTACTGCGAGCGCGACCTCCGGCTGCCCGAGGGACCGAAGCTGGTCGAGGGCGAGGACGTCGAGGTCTACATCAAGCACCGTGGTCCGGACGGGATCGCGGGCAGCGTCCACGTGCTGCCCCACCACCCCTTCGACGTCGTCGGCTGGGACGGGTGCCTCTACCCGTACGCGTTCAACATCCGGGACTTCGAGCCGATCACCGGCCGGATCCACCAGCCGCCCCCCGTGCACCAGGTGTTCGAGGGCAACAACTTCGTCATCTGCAACTTCGTGCCGCGCAAGGTCGACTACCACCCGCTCGCGATCCCGGTGCCCTACTACCACTCCAACGTCGACTCCGACGAGGTGATGTTCTACTGCGGCGGCGACTACGAGGCACGCAAGGGATCCGGCATCGGCCAGGGCTCGATCTCGCTGCACCCGGGTGGCCACCCGCACGGCCCGCAGCCGGGGGCGTACGAGCGCAGCATCGGTGCGGAGTTCTTCGACGAGCTCGCCGTCATGGTCGACACCTTCCGGCCGCTGCTGCTCGGCGAGGCGGGCCGCTCGACCGACGACGGCACCTACGCCTACTCCTGGGTGCGCAACCGATGAGGCTCCTGACCGAGCTGCTCGACGACGCTGCCGTCTTCCCGCCGGGGAACGCGTCGATCGAGGAGGCCGTCGCCGGACACGTACGTCACCTGCGGTCGGTCCACGCCGGCCTGATCGGGCCGCTCGTCCTGGCCGCCAAGGACCTGGGCGCGCTCGAACGCGTCCTGGGAGATAGGCCCGAGAACTCCCTGGACCTCACCCTGACGGTTCCGCTGCCGGGACTCGCTCCGGCGATCGCCGCGGCACGAGCGGTCCGGTCCGTCCGGCTCGTCGGGCTCGAGGTCGCGCTTCCGGACGGGACCACCGCCGCGGAGGCTCTGTCCACGCTCGACGCCGCCGGGCTCGACGCCGGCCTGACCATCTATGTCGAGGTGCCCCGGGACGGTCGCCGCGGCGACGTCCTCGCAGCACTGGCGGGCACCCGCTACCGGGCCAAGTTCCGCACCGGCGGCGTCCGCGCGGACCTCTACCCCGACGAGGCGGAGCTGGCGGCGGCGGTCAGGTCCGCGGTCGCCCTCGGGGTGCCCTTCAAGGCCACCGCCGGCCTGCACCACGCGGTGCGCAACACGGACCCCGCGACGGGGTTCGAGCAGCACGGCTTCCTCAACGTCCTGGTGGCGACCGGGTCTGCGCGCGACGGCGCCGATGACACCAAGGTCGCCACACTGCTCGCCGAGCGGGACGGAGCCCGTCTCGCCGAGCAGGTCCGGGCGCTCGACCCCGCGGTGCGGGAGGCGTTCTGCTCCTTCGGCACCTGCTCCGTGGACGAGCCCATCACCGAGCTGGTCGACCTCGGCCTGCTCGACCCCCGCTACAAGAAGGATCTCGCGTGACCAGAATCAGCATCCCCGACGGCTCGCTCTTCGGCCTGGCCAACCTGCCCTACGGGGTCTACTCCGTCTCCGGCCAGGAGCCGCGGGTCGGGGTCCGGCTGGGCGAGCACGTGGTCGACCTGGCCCTCCTGCTCGGCGACGACGTCTTCGCCACCGGCAGCCTCAACCCGTTCATGGCGCAGGGCCATGAGCGGTGGGTCGAGGTGCGCGCGTCGATCACCGAGCGGATCCAGGGTGAGGTGCCCGACGAGGCCGTGCACGATCTGCGGGACGTCACGCTCCACCTCCCGTTCGAGGTCGCCGACTACGTCGACTTCTATGCCTCCGAGCACCACGCCGCCAACCTCGGCCGGCTGTTCCGTCCTCAGGTCGCCGAGCCGCTGCTGCCGAACTGGAAGCATCTGCCCGTCGGCTACCACGGCAGATCCTCCTCGATCGTCGTCTCCGGCACCGAGATCGTCCGCCCGTCCGGCCAGCGCAAGGACGCCGCCGACGAGCTGCCGGTCTTCGGTCCGTCCACCCGTCTCGACATCGAGGCCGAGCTGGGATTCGTCGTCGGCACCGGGAGCGCGATGGGGACCAGCGTCCCCGCCGACGACGCCGAGCGGCACATCTTCGGCGTGGTGCTGTTCAACGACTGGTCCGCGCGCGACATCCAGGCCTGGGAGTACGTCCCGCTCGGCCCGAACCTCGGCAAGTCGTTCGCCTCGACCATCTCGCCCTGGGTCGTCCCGCTGCTCGCGCTCGACGCCGCACGGGTCCCGACTCCCACCCAGGAGCCCGCGGTCCTGCCCTACCTGCAGATGCAGCGTCCGTGGGGTCTGGACATCGAGCTCGAGGTGGTCTGGAACGGGCAGGTCGTGTCCCGGCCGCCGTACGCGGCCATGTACTGGTCACCCGCGCAGATGCTCGCACACCAGACCGTCAACGGTGCCCCCAGCCGTACCGGTGACCTGTTCGCCTCCGGAACCATCTCCGGCCCGGACAAGGACGCGCGCGGCGCGTTCATCGAGCTGACCTGGGGTGGAGCCGAGCCGATCGAGGTCAACGGCGCCCCGCGCACCTTCGTGGAGGACGGCGACGAGATCGCGCTTCTCGCCACCGCCCCCGGTGCCGACGGGACCCGGATCGGGTTCGGCGAGGCCCGCGGCCGCATCGTCGGACGCGTCGACTGATCGATCCCGCCGCCCTGATCAGGCAGACGTACGCCGCACCAGCTCGGGCGCGAAGACCACGCGCCGCGGGATGGTGGTGGTGCCGTCGAGCTGGGCGAGGAGGAGCCGGGCGGCCTCCTCGGCCATGTCGCCGATCGGGTTCTTGACCGTGGTGAGCGGGGGAGCGGTGCGCTCGGCGATGCCGAGGTCGTCGTAGCCGACGACCGCGACGTCGTCGGGGACACGGCGGCCGGCCCGGCCGAGGGTGCGGAGGGCGCCCGCGGCCATCAGGTCGGAGGCGACCATGAGGCCGTCGATGTCGGGATGTCTGCCCAGCAGGATCTCGCAGGCGGCCTCGCCGCCGTCCTCGGTGAAGTCGCCCTCGACGACCGCGTCGGCGGCGAGACCGGCAGCGTCCAGGGCGGCCCGCCAGCCGGCCACCCGGTCGGCGCCAGCGCTCATGTCGGCGGGGCCGGTGATGGTGCCGATCCGGCGGCAGCCACGGTCGATGAGCACCTGGGTGACCTCGCGGGCGCCGGCGAAGTTGTCGGTGTCGGCGTAGGAGACCCGGTGGGCACCGGTCCACGGGCGGCCGACGAAGGCCGCCGGCAGACCGAGGTCGGCGACATGGTCGGCGAGCAGGTCGCTGCGGTGCGAGGAGACGACGATGGCGCCGTCGATGTGGCCCCCGCGCAGGTAGCGCAGCATCCGCTCCTCCTCCTCGCCCGGACGCGCGATCAGGAGGACCACCTGCAGGTCGCGGGCCGAGAGGGCCCGGGTGACGATGCGCAGCGTACGCGCGAAGAACGGGTCGGCGAAGACCCGCTCGTCGGCCTCGGGGATGACCATGGCGACCGAGTCGGTGCGCCGGGTCACCAGCGACCGCGCCGCCGGGTTGGGGGTGTAGCCGAGGGTGCGGACCGCCTCGGCGACGGCCTCGGCGGCCTTCGCCGAGACGCGCGAGCCACCGTTGATCGCGCGCGACGCGGTCGCCCGGCTGACACCAGCCAGCCGGGCGACCTCGTCGAGCGTAGGCATGTTCACGACAGTGCCTATTCCTTCCGGGCCGGCACCCGGTTGTGGGCGGCGACATCGGCGAACCAGAGGCCGCTGTCCTTCGGCGTACGCACCTGGGTCTCGAAGTCCACGTGCACGATCCCGAACCGGTGCGCGTAGCCGTAGCTCCACTCGAAGTTGTCGAGCAGGGACCAGGCGAAGTAGCCCTGTACGTCCGCACCCTGCTCGATCGCGTCGAGGGTCGCGCGCAGGTGCTGGTCGATGTAGTCGAGCCGGGCGGTGTCGTGCACTGCTCCGTCCTCGACCACGTCGTCATAGTAGGCGCCGTTCTCGGTGATGTAGATCGGCGGGGCACCGTACTCGTCGCTGAGCCGGGTCAGCAGCCGAGTGAGCCAGACCGGGTCGATCTCCCAGTCGCGGGCGGTCGTGGGGCGACCCGTCCGCGGGGTGACGAACTCGGCGCCGGGGTAGGGGTTCCCCCGCGGCAGGTCGGAGTGCACGAGCCGGCTGCCCAGCACCTGGTCGGGGTCGATCTCGAACGGCTCCGCCGCGATGGCGTTGCCGAAGTAGAAGTTGATCCCGAGCACGTCCAGCGGGGCGGAGATGACCTCCAGGTCGCCCTCGAGCACCCAGTCCTGCCACGGCCGGCCCTGGAAGGTGAGCCCCTCGGTGTCGGCGGCCAGGTCGTCGGCGTACTTGCCGCGGAACAGCGGCTCGAAGAACACCCGGTTGTGCAGGCCGTCGATCCGCCGGGTCATGTCGACGTCCTCGGGACGGTCGGCGTCGTAGGGGTCGACGACCGTCGGGTTGAGGGTGATGCCGAGATACTTGCCGTTCTCCGGCGTCGCGCCGCGGTCGCGCAGCTCGTTGACCACGAGGCCGTGCCCGAGCATCAGGTGGTGGGCCGCGACGATCCCGGCCACACCCTCCTGACGACCCGGCGCGTGCTGACCACCGGAGTAGCCGAGGAACGCCGAGCACCACGGCTCGTTCAGCGTCGTCCAGTGGTCGACACGGTCGGAGAGCGCGTCGTAGACGGTCGTGGCGTACTCCACGAACCGGTAGGCGGTGTCCCGGCTGGTCCAGCCGCCCTGGTCCTCCAGCGCCTGCGGCAGGTCCCAGTGGTAGAGCGTGACCCATGGCGCGATCTCGGCCTCCAGCAGCTCGTCGACGAGACGGCTGTAGAAGTCGAGCCCCGCCTGGTTGACCTTCCCGCCGTCGGGGCGGATCCGCGGCCACGCCGTCGAGAACCGGTACGAGGCCAGGTTGAGGCGCTTCATCAGCGCGACGTCCTCGGGCACCCGGTGGTAGTGGTCGCAGGCCACCTCGCCGGTGTCGCCGTTGAGGATCGCCCCCGGCACCTTGGAGAAGGTGTCCCAGTTGCTGGGCGTACGTCCGTCCTCGTCGATGGCTCCCTCGATCTGGTAGGACGCGGTGGCCGCGCCCCAGAGGAAGTTGTCGGGGAAGGTGCGGCCCGGGTAGGTCGGGGTGGTCATCCTTTGACGGCTCCTTGCATGATGCCGGACACCAGGTGGCGTCCGGTGGCGATGAACAACAGCAGCAACGGGATCGTCGCCATGATGGTCCCGGCCTGGAGCAGAGCGAGGTCGCTCAGCCCCTGCCCGGGTGCGATCTTGAGCTTGTCGAGCGCGGTCTGGAGGGTCTGGACGTCGGAGTTCTGCAGCACCAGCAGGGGCCACATGAAGTCCGTCCAGACGCTCATGAACGTGAACAGCGCCAAGATCGCCATCGCCGGACGTGCTGCCGGGACGGCAACGGTCCAGACGATGCGAATCTGAGAGCAGCCGTCGACGCGGGCCGCGTCGATCAGCTCGTCGGGGATCGCGTCGACGAGGTACTGACGCATGAAGAACACCCCGAAGGCGGTCACCAGCCACGGCAGGGTGACCGCGGTCAGGGTGCCGTCGAGGCCGAGGTTGCTGAACTGCTTCAGCATCGGCACCAGTGCGAGCTGGGTCGGGACCGCCAGTGTCATGACGATGAACGCCATCAGCACGTTGGACCCCCTGAAGCGGAGCTTCGCGAACGCGTAGCCCGCCAGCGTCGAGAACGCCACCACCGAGAGTGCGCCGATGCTCGAGACGACGACCGAGTTGAGCAGCGCCGACCAGAAGTCGATCTGGTCGAAGACCCGCTTGGCGTTGTCGATGAAGTGACCGCCGGGCACCAGCGGGGGAGGCGACTGGAGGGTCCGCTCCCTGGTGACCGTGCCCATGACGTACGACCAGTAGAGGGGGAAGACGGAGCCGAGGACGAACGCGGCGAGCAGCGCGTAGACCAGGAAGCCCGGCTTGTTGATGCTGTGCATCTTGGAGCTCATCGGGCCACCTCCGTAGCGCGAGCGCCAGAATACGGACGCGGCCCGATGAAAGTTTCGATGTTCGCTCGCTGACGCTCGCTCATCGGGCACCTCTGTTCTGGATCGCGCGGGTGATCACGAAGTTGAGCAGGGCGATCCCGACGATGAGCAGGAACAGCAGCCAGGCCGCGGCGGCCGCCCGGGGGTAGGGGTCGGTCGCGCTGTTGGCGGTGTTGAAGACGTACATCGTCAGGGTCTGGAACTGGTAGTTCGCTCCGCCCTGGTGCTGCAGGTTGGTGTCGAAGAGCCGCGGCTCGGTGAAGATCTGCAGACCGCCCATCGTCGAGGTGACGATCACGAAGATCATCGTGGGGCGGATCGAAGGCAGCGTGATGTTCCAGAACTGGCGTGTGCTGCCGGCCCCGTCGAGGGAGGCGGACTCGTAGAGGTCGCGGGGGACCGCCTGCATCGCCGCCAGGATGATCAGCGTGTTGTAGCCGGTCCAGCGCCAGTTGACCATCGTCGCGATCGCCGTCCAGCTGGCGAAGCGGTCGGTGTGCCAGCCGATCGGGTCGATCCCGATCACGCCGAGCATCTGGTTGGCGAGCCCGGACTTGTCGGCGAAGATCGCGCTCCAGATGAGCGCGGCCGCGGCGGGGGCGACGACGTACGGCAGGAGGACCGACATCCGCCACCAGGAGCGTCCGCGCAGGTTGGTGTCGAGGAGCGCCGCGATGAGCGTCGCGACGATCACCTGCGGCACCGAGGAGAGCAGGAAGATCCCGATCGTGTTGACCAGGGCCTTGTGGAAGACCGGGTCGGTGATGACGTGGACATAGTTCGCCCAGCCGACCGGGTCACCGACAGCGCCGCCGAAGCGCGGCCAGGAGAAGAAGGACAGGTAGCCCGTGTAGAGCAGCGGGTAGAGGCCGATCACCGCGAAGACGATGAAGAACGGCGCGACGAAGAGGTACGGCGCGTACTTCACGTCCCAGCGGCTGAGCCGCTGCCGCAGGGCCGAGGGGCCCTGCGGCGAGCGGCTCGCCTGGGGGGATGTCTTGAGCATCGTCAGATCAGAGCTTGTCCACGGCCCCGACGAAGGTCGTCCAGGACGTCTCGGGGTCCTCACCCTCGTCGACACGCTGGATCGCGGTCTGGAAGAGGCCGAGCACGTCGGAGTACTTGTCGCCCTTGAACGGGACGCCCGGCGTGACCGCAGCGGCACGGTTGGTCAGGATCTCGGTGGTCTTGGCGTTGCCGAAGTAGGGGTCCTCGGCGTTCTCGGCCTGGAGGGTCTTCTGCGCCTCGAGGTTGCCCGGGAAGTTGCCGGCAGCCTTGGACGCGGAGACCTGCGACTCGGCGTTGGTCAGGTAGTCGGCGACCTCCTGGGCCTCCTCGGTGTGCGCACCGCTGGCCGGGACCGCGAGGAACGAGCCGCCCCAGTTGCCGCCGCCGCCCGGGAAGGCGTCAGCGATCCGCCAGCCCGTCACGTCCGGCGCCGAGGACTTGATGTTGGCGAACATCCAGCCCGGGCACGGCATCGTCGCGAAGCCGTCGTTGGTGAAGTTCGCCTGCCAGTCCTCGCCCCACTGGACGACCTTGGTGGACAGGGTCGGGGAGTACTTCGTGACCGTGTCGTAGACCGCCTTCAGCTCGTCGTTCTCGACGTTGACCTTCTGGTCCTCGGTCTGGAACGGGAACTCGACCTGGTTGAGCATGGCCTGCGCGACCGAGCCGGAGGCGTCGTACCACTTCGTCTCGGGGAGCTTCTTGGTGAACTGCTCGCCGGTCTTGTAGTAGGTGTCCCAGTCCTTGAAGAGGGCTGCGGCGCCTTCGGGGTCGCTCGGGAGGCCGGCCTTCTCGAAGAGGTCGGCGCGGTAGCAGATCGCCTCGGGGCCGATGTCGGTCGGATAGCCGATCTGCTTGCCGTCGGTGGTCTGACCGGCCTTGTAGGCGTACTCGACCCAGCGGCCGTCGAGCTCGGGGTCGGAGATGTCGGCGAACTGCTCGTTCGCGCCCTCGGCGACCAGCGCCGCCATGGCGTCACCCTCGACCGCGATCACGTCGGGGAGCTCGGTGCCGGCCTGGAGAGCCTTGGTCATGGACTCCTTCCAGGTGTCCCACTCGGCGATCTTGGTCTGCTTGATCTTGAAGGGACGCTCGGGGTCGGCGTTCCACTTCTTGATCTGGTCGTCGTAGCCGAACTCGCTGAACGTGGTGATGGTGAGCGTGTCGTCCTTACCGAGAGAGGACTGCTCGTCGCCGTCACCGCCGCCGCAGGCCGTCAGGCCGGCGACGAGAGAGGCGACGGCACATGCGGCCAGGGCGGTCCTGGGCCGGCGGAGCCAGGGCTTGGAGTTGTTGGACACGGGAGTGCTCCTGCACGTCTGTGTGGGGAGTGAGAGCGCTTCCACTCTCGGGATTAGGGAGAGTGTGATTGCCCTCACAAGACTCTGTCAAGAGGAGCGGTGGTAACGATTTAGTTGGTGTGGGAGCGCTTCCACTTCTAGCGGCTCGAAATCACCGTCAGCAGACGTGCGGTCTCCGCAGCCATGGCGTCCCGCCCGGCGCCGAGATAGCGGCGCTGGTCGACCAGGGCCGGGTCGGCGCCGAGGGCCTCGCGGACCGCGGCGGTGAAGGCCTTGTTGAGCTGGGTGGCGACGTTGATCTTCGTCATCCCGGCGGCGATGGCGGCTCGGAGCCCGTCGTCGCTCACTCCGGAGGAGCCGTGCAGGACCAGCGGGACGCCGACGGCACGGCGGATCTTCGCGATCAGCGCCTCGTCCAGGGCCGCGTCGCGGGTGGTCATCTTGTGGCTCGAGCCGACCGCGACGGCGAGGGCGTCGACACCGGTGCCGGCGACGAACGCGGCCGCCTCGCCCGGGTCGGTGCGTACGCCGGGCGCGTGGACGCCAGCTTTCCCGCCGACCTCGCCGAGCTCCGCCTCGATGTGGGCGCCGCGGTCGTGGCAGCGACGGGCGACGGCGGCGGTGCGGGTGAGGTTGTCCTCGTAGGGGAGCTGGGAGGCGTCGTACATGACCGACGAGAAGCCGAGATCGACCGCGATCCCGACCAGGCGCTCGTCGGTCGCATGGTCGAGGTGAAGCGAGATCGGCATCGTCGAGCCGGACGCGACCGCGATCGCGGCCTGGGCCAGCGGGGCCAGGCCGCCGTGGTAGCGCACCGCGTTCTCGCTGATCTGCACGATGACCGGCCGGTTCGCGCTCTCGGCGCCGGTGGCGATCGCCTCGACGGTCTCCAGGTTGATCGCGTTGAAGGCGGCGACGCCGCGGCCCTCCGCGTAGGCCGCGCTGATCAGCGAGGCGGTGGTCGTGAGGGTCACTCAGCTCTCCTTGACGACAGGGACGAGAGGTCGGACGGCGGCCGCTGCCGTGGTCATCGGTCCGGGAGCTCGACGGCTCGGGTCAGGTGGCGTGGCCGGTCGGGGTCGAGGCCGCGGCCGAGCGCCAGGCCGACGGCCACCCGCTGGGCGAGGACGAGCTGTGCCAGCGGGTCGAGGTCGCTGGTGACGAACCCGGCGCCGGTCGCGACGACCTGCTCCCGCAGGCCCTCGGGTGCCTCGCCGAAGGACCAGACGTCCCGGCCGGGCTCGGCGATCGAGATCGGTCCGTGACGGTAGTCCATCGCGGGGTACGCCTCGGCCCAGAACTGGGCCGCCTCGCGGGTCTTCAGCGCCGCCTCCTGGGCCAGCCCGATCGTCCAGCCCTGCCCGACGAAGCTGATCTGCTCGGCGCTCAGATGTGGGGCGACGTCCTCGCTCAGGGCGTGCTCCGCGTCGGTCGCCAGCGCCTCGACGTCGTGACCGAGATGGGCCCGCAGCAGCGCCAGCGTCGTGGTCGCGAACCTGGTCTGCACGACCGACTCCTCGTCGGCGAAGGGCAGCCCGACGACCTCGTCGGCGACGTCCTTGACCTGCTCCTGCGGGACCCCGGTGATCGCGACGGTCGGGGCCTCCACCGAGGCGAGCAGCCGCAGCACCTCGGTCGTCGTCCCCGACCTGGTGATCGCCACGACCCGGTCGTAGCGACGCCGCGGCGGGAGCTCCGAGGCCGTGAACGCATCGGTCTCGCCCTGCCCCGCGGCCTCGCGCAGGCCGGCGTAGGCCATCGCCATGAACCACGACGTCCCGCACCCGACCACCGCCACCCGCTCGCCGGCGCGCGGCAACAGACCGGCCACCTCCGGCAGCAAGGCCGCCGCCGCTCGCCACGTCGACGGCTGGGTCGCGATCTCGGCCTCCACATGCGTACGCCTCATGGGGGAAGTGTCGCAGGCAGATGACAACGAAACGGCCGCCGGCCCACAGGGTCGGCGGCCGTCACGAAGGTCGGTCAGGACTTGTTGGCCTTGCGCGCCCGGCTCGCGATCTTGGCGCGGTCGTTCTGGTCGAGGACGACCTTGCGGATGCGGACCATGTCGGGGGTGACCTCGACGCACTCGTCCTCGCGGCAGAACTCCAGGCACTGCTCGAGCGAGAGCTTCTTCGGCGGGATGAGCTTCTCGAAGTTGTCGGAGGTGGCGGAGCGGACGTTGGTCTGCTGCTTCTCCTTGGTGATGTTGACGTCCATGTCGTCGGCGCGAGAGTTCTCGCCGACGATCATGCCCTCGTAGACCTCGGTCGCCGGCTCGACGAACATGACGCCGCGCTCCTGCAGCGAGGTCATCGCGTACGCCGTGGCCGCACCGGCCCGGTCGGCGACGAGCGAGCCGTTGTTGCGCGAGCGGATCTCGCCGGCCCAGCGGTCATAGCCCTCGGAGATGTGGTGGGCGATGCCGGTGCCACGGGTCTCGGTGAGGAACTCGGTGCGGAAGCCGATCAGGCCACGCGCCGGCACGATGAACTCCATGCGCACCCAGCCGGTGCCGTGGTTGGTCATGCCCTCCATGCGGCCCTTGCGGTTCGCGAGCAGCTCGGTGATGGAGCCGAGGTACTCCTCCGGCGCGTCGATGGTCAGACGCTCGAACGGCTCGTGGATCTTGCCGTCGATCTCCTTGGTGACCACCTGCGGCTTGCCGACGGTCAGCTCGTAGCCCTCGCGGCGCATCTGCTCGACCAGGATCGCCAGCGCCAGCTCGCCACGGCCCTGGACCTCCCAGGCGTCGGGGCGCTCGGTGTTGAGGATCTTCAGCGACACGTTGCCGATGAGCTCGGAGTCGAGGCGGTCCTTGACCAGACGCGCGGTCACCTTCGAGCCCTTGACCTTGCCGACCAGCGGCGAGGTGTTGGTGCCGATGGTCATCGAGATGGCCGGCTCGTCGACATGGATGAGCGGCAGCGCGACCGGGTTCTCCGGGTCGGCGAGGGTCTCGCCGATGGTGATGTCCGGGATGCCGGCGATGGCGACGATGTCGCCGGGGCCGGCGATCTCGCCCGGCTTGCGCTCGAGCCCCTCGGTGATGAGCAGCTCGGTGATGCGTACGTTCTTGACCTCGCCGTCACGCCGCATCCAGGCGACGTTCTGGCCCTTCTTCAGGGTGCCCTGGTGGATGCGGACCAGCGCGAGGCGGCCGAGGAACGGGCTCGCGTCGAGGTTGGTGACGTGGGCCTGGAGCGGCGCGCCCTCGACGTAGGTCGGAGCCGGGATGGTCTCCATGATCGTCTGGAACAGCGGCTCGAGGTCCTTGGAGTCGGGCAGGGTGCCGTTCTCCGGCTGCTCGAGCGACGCCACGCCGGCCTTGCCCGAGGCGTAGATCACCGGGAAGTCGAGCGCGTCCTGGCTGTGGGAGTCGTCGAGCAGGTCCATGAAGAGCTCGTACGTCTCGTCGACGACCTCCTCGATGCGGGCGTCGGGGCGGTCGACCTTGTTGACCACCAGCACGACCGGCATGTCGGCGTTGAGCGCCTTGCGCAGCACGAACCGGGTCTGGGGGAGCGGGCCCTCGGAGGCGTCGACCAGCAGCACGATCCCGTCGACCATCGACAGGCCGCGCTCGACCTCGCCACCGAAGTCGGCGTGGCCGGGGGTGTCGATGATGTTGATCGTCATCCCCTCGGGCGCGCTCGGCCCGGTGTAGTGGATGGCGGTGTTCTTCGCGAGGATGGTGATGCCCTTCTCGCGCTCGAGCTCACCGGAGTCCATGACCCGGTCGGCGACCGATTCGGCCTCGTGCTCGGTGAAGGTGCCTGCCTGACGCAGCATGGCGTCGACCAGCGTGGTCTTGCCGTGGTCGACGTGCGCAACGATGGCGACGTTGCGGAGATTGGCCTTGAGGGTCTCGGACATGTGCGAAGCGGCTCGATTTCTGGCGCGGGACGGGACGACTGATCTTATCCGCCGTGACCTCCTTGACCCGCATCCGGAGATGACGGTTGGCTGAGGTCCATGACTTCTCGGAAACACGTGTGCCAGATCGTGCCCCCGTATCTCATGCAGCGGATCGATGCCGGCCGCGTCGACCGGGACAACGCGTTTCGAGCCGCTCGGTCCGAGCACCTGACCAGGGTTCTCGCCCTGCGTGCAGCCCCCGAAGCCGGCGAGACCACGGCCGAGACCACCGCCGAGGCCGGGGACTGGACGGTCCACACCGCGAACAACGGCACCGACCTGCCCGGGGAGAAGGTCCGCGCCGCGGGCGAGCCCGAGTCGGGCGACGAGAGCGTCGACGAGGCCGCGACGGGCATCACCGGCTCGCTGGCCCTCTTCGAGGAGGTCTACGGCCGCGACTCCTACGACGGTCAGGGCGCGGAGGTCGTGATGACCGTTCACTACGACCGGGACTACGCCAACGCCTTCTGGGACGGCACCCAGCTGGTCTTCGGCGACGGCGACGGCGAGATCTTCCAGCGGTTCACCAAGGCCGTCGACGTGATCGGCCACGAGCTCTCCCACGCGGTCACCGAGCACACCGCCGGGCTCGTCTACCAGGGCCAGCCCGGCGCGCTCAACGAGTCGATGTCGGACGTGTTCGGCTCCTGCCTCAAGCAGCGTCTGCTCGGCCAGATCGCCGAGGAGGCCGACTGGATCATCGGCGAGGGCCTCTTCACCGAGTCGGTCCAGGGCGTCGGGCTGCGACACATGCTCGAGCCGGGGACCGCCTACGACGACCCGACCCTCGGCAAGGACCCGCAGCCGGCCCACATGGACGACCTCTACGACGGCACCGACGACAACGGCGGCGTCCACATCAACTCCGGCATTCCCAACCGTGCCTTCGCCCTCGCCGCCACGGCGATCGGCGGCAGCTCGTGGGACGGCGCCGGCAAGATCTGGTACGCGGCGCTGACCAACGGCGCCGTCTCCACCGACACCGACTTCGCCGGGTTCGCCGCGGCCACGGTCGCCGAGGCCGGCGACCACGCCGAGGCGGTCACCACCGCCTGGTCCGAGGTCGGGGTCACCCCGGCGTCCGGGACGCCCGCGCCCGACGGCGAGGCGCCGACCCTGGTGAAGGTACGCCGCAGCGGCGGTTTCCTGGGACGTACCAAGGAGGGGTCGGCCGAGCTCGCCCCCTCGGCGGCCCAGGTGGCCACCGTGCGCGACCTGGTCGCCGGCGGCGCCGCTCCGTCGAAGCCGAAGGGGGCCGACCGATACATCTACGAGTTCGAGGTCGACGGCCGCACCGTCGTCGTCCACGAGGGCGACCTGACCCCCGAGCTGCACGCGCTCGCCCAGGAGCTCCTCGAGAAGTAGCCGGCGCCGCTGCCGCTGGGGGCTACTCCGGGAGGGCGCGGTCCAGCGCGGCCTCGACGTGCACGGTGATGGCGTCGAGGATGGGTACGTCGACGTCGCTGGGCCGCACCAGGAGGCTGAGCTCGGAGGCACCGAGGATCACGCCGTCGGAGCCGGCGTCCCACAGCTCGTGGACGACCTCGAGGACACGCTTGCGTGAGCCGGGCACGACGATCCGGTGGATGAGCTCCTCGTAGATGATCGAGTCGAGCATCTCCACGTGGAGGGGGTCGGGCAGGTTCACGTCGACGCCGTGGTCGGAGATCCGCTGGGCGAAGAAGTCGTTCTCCACGGTGTAGCGGGAGGCGAGGAACCCGGCCTTGGTGATGCCGAGCTCCTTGGCCTTCGCGGCCAGCTCGTCGGCCAGGTGCAGCACGGGCACGTCGACGGCGGCCGCTACCTCGTCGTAGACCTTGTGGAAGGTGGTGGTGCACAGCAGGATGAAGTCGGCGCCGCCTGCCACCACGCTGCGGGCCGCGGCGACCAGGATCTCGGCGACCTGGTCCCAGGACTCCTTCTCCTGGAGTGCCGTCAGCTCGGCCAGGTCGACGGAGGCCAGCACGATCTTGGCGGAGTGGAGTCCGCCGAGCCGCTCCTGGACACCCTTGTTGAGTCCCTCGTAGTAAGCGGCGGTGCTTTCCCAGCTCATGCCGCCGATGAGTCCGATCGTCTGCACGACATCGAGTGTGGCACCGTCGGCTGCCGGGTGCTGAATCCTCGGCTGATCAGCCCTCTCGGTGCACCTTGTGCGGGGCTGCCTGGGCGCGCGGCTTGATGACCAGCTCGTCGATGTTGACGTGAGCCGGACGCGTCGCCATCCACACGATGGCGTCGGCGATGTCCTCGGCCACCAGCGGGTCCGCGACGCCCTGGTAGACCGCGTCGGCCGCCGCCTGGTCGCCCCCGAGGCGTACGAGCGAGAACTCCTCGGTCTGGACCATGCCCGGGGCGATCTCCATGATCCGCACCGGCTTGTCGACGATCTCCAGGCGCAGCGCCTCGGTGACCGCCCGGGTGCCGAACTTGGCCGCGTTGTAGCCCGCGCCGCCCTCGTAGGCGCGCCGGCCGGCGATCGAGCCGACATTGATGACCGCGCCCGCTCCCGAGGCGACCAGCGCCGGGAGCAGCGCCTTGGTCACGCGGGTCAGGCCGATCACGTTGACCTCGAACATCGCCTGCCACTTGGTCAGGTCGGCCTCGGCCACCTTGTCCACGCCGAAGGCGCCGCCGGCGTTGTTGACCAGCAGGTCGAGACGGCCGCCGACCGCCTCGACGAGCGCGGCCACGGAGTCGTCGGAGGTGACGTCGGTCGCGATCGCGGTGCCACCGATCTCGGCGGCCAAGGCCTCGATCCGGTCGGCTCGGCGAGCGGCGAGGAAGACGTGGTAGCCCTCCTTGGCGAGCTGGCGGGCGGTGGCGGCGCCGATCCCGCTCGAGGCGCCGGTGACGACAGCATTCTTGGACGACATGCGGCCATTCTCTCGTCAGTCGCTCGACTATGCCCACCGGGTCCCACGATCGAAGACGATTCACGCGGGTTCGCGCGGCCGGGAATGATGAACGGGTTCCGGGTGTTGAGAGACGGGACCACAGGCATAGACACAAAGGGGCAGGAATGATCCACCGCGTAGCGATGGTCAGTCTGCACACCTCTCCGCTCGACCAGCCCGGCACCGGCGACGCCGGCGGGATGAACGTGTACGTGCTCGAGCTCTCCCGGCGGCTGGCCACCCAGGGCATCGCGGTCGACATCTTCACGCGCGCGACCTCCTCGCGCCTGCCGCAGGTCGTGGAGGCGTACGACGGGGTGGCGGTGCACCACGTCCACGCCGGTCCGTTCGAGGGACTGGCCAAGGGCGACCTTCCCGGGCAGCTGTGCACGTTCGCGCGTGAGGTGCTCCGCGCGGAGGCGTCCAACCCGCCGGGCTACTTCGACGCCGTGCACTCCCACTACTGGCTCTCGGGCCAGGTCGGGGCGCTCTCCCGCGACCGCTGGGGAGTGCCGCTGGTCCACTCGATGCACACCATGGCCAAGGTCAAGAACGAGGCGCTCGCCGAGGGCGACAGCCCCGAACCGGAGGCCCGGGTGATCGGGGAGGAGCAGGTGGTCGAGGCGGCCGACATGCTGATCGCCAACACCGACCTCGAGGCCAAGCAGCTGATCAACATGTACGACGCGGAGCCGGGCCGCGTCGCCGTCGTGCATCCCGGGGTCGACCTGCGGGTCTTCCGTCCGCGCGGTCGGGCCGAGGCGCGGGCCGCGCTCGGGCTCCCGGCCCGGGCTCACGTGCTCCTCTTCGCCGGTCGCATCCAGCCGCTCAAGGCTCCCGACGTACTCCTGCGGGCGGCCGCGGTGATGCTCGCCCGCGACCCGTCCCTGCGCCGCAACCTGGTCGTCCCGATCGTCGGCGGGCCCTCCGGCTCCGGTCTGGAGCACCCGACCGGGCTGGCCGATCTGGCGGCCGAGCTGGGGATATCCGACGTGGTCCGGTTCGTCCCGCCGGTGCGCCAGGACGAGCTCGCGCTCTGGTACTCCGCCGCCTCCGTCGTCGCCGTCCCCTCCTACAACGAGTCGTTCGGGCTGGTCGCCGTCGAGGCCCAGGCCTGCGGCACCCCTGTCGTCGCGGCCGCGGTCGGTGGTCTCACCACCGCGGTGCACCACGGCCGCAGCGGCCTCCTGGTCGACGGGCACGACCCCGCCCAGTGGGCCGACGCCCTCACCAACGCCATCGCCTCCCACTCGCGCTGGTCGGCGCTGGCCGAAGGCGCCCGCAGACACGCCCAGGACTTCTCCTGGGATCTCACCGCACGCAATACGCTCGAGGTCTATGCAGACGCCAAGATGTCGATGCGTGAGGAGCTGACGGCATGACTGCGGAATCGCGGGCAGACCTGGAAGAGGTCGTACGCGGCTGGCTGAAGTCCAACGACCTGACCTGGGACGAGACGTCGCAGCCGGGTGACGAGGTGGTCTTCTCGTTCTCGCTCCCGGGCGAGCGCAAGCTGCAGACGCCGGTCCGGCTCGACCTGGGACAGCACGCCCTCGGCGTGCACGCCTTCGTGTGCCGCCGTCCCGACGAGAACTTCGAGGCCGTCTACCGCTGGCTGCTCGAGCGCAACCTGCGGCTCTACGGGGTCGCGTTCGGGCTCGACCGGCTCGGCGACATCTATCTCGACGGCCGGCTGCCGCTGGCGATGGTCACGGCGGACGAGCTCGATCGCCTGCTCGGCTCGGTCCTGACCTACGCGGACGAGTCCTTCAACACCATCCTCGAGCTGGGCTTCGCCTCCTCGATCCGCAAGGAGTGGGAGTGGCGCAAGCTGCGCGGGGAGCCCACCGCCAACCTCGAGGCGTTCCGGGGCTGGCTCGAGAAGGAGTGATCAGCGCGGTCGGCGGCGGGTGATCAGCACACCCGCGATGCACATCGCGCCACCGACGAACGCGAGCGCCGGCGGCACCTCGTCGAGCACCAGCCACGCCATCAGCGCGGTGATGAACGGCACCAGGAACGTCGACTGCGCGAACTTGCCGGCATCGGAGTGGGAGAGGGCGTACGCCCAGGTCACGAAGGCCAGCGCGCTCGGGAAGAGGCCGAGGTAGACGATCCAGCCGACGTTGGCGACGCTGATGTCGGGGATCGTGGTGGCCAGCTCGTACGACCAGGGCAGGCAGATGACGAGGCCGGCGATGGCGTACCAGAACGTCAGCAGCAGCGCGCTCATCGTCGGCAGCAGCTTCTTCTGGGTGAGGACGCCGACCGCGAAGGTGAGCGCGGCGACGACCGAGAGGGCGACGCCGATCCAGTCGCCGGTGTCACCGTTGGCCGAGGCGCGCCCGATGACGACGACACCCGCGAAGCCGACGCCGGTGCCGATCAGGATCCACCGGTGGATCGTCTCCTTGAGCACGAGGCCCGCGAGGAGCGCCACCACGATCGGGCCGACCTGCACGATCAGCGCCGCGGTCGCCGCGTCGATCCGGCGCTCGGACTCGTTGAGCGCCAGGTTGTACACGCCCAGCCATGACGCCCCGCCCAGAGCGATCAGCGGCCACTCCTTCCGCGTCGGCAGCCGGAACCCGCCCTTCAGCGCGAGGTAGGCGCCGAGCGCCGCGACCATCACCACCAGCCGCCCCAGCGACAGGCTCCCCGGCGGGACGGTGTCGCCCAGATGACGGATCCCCACGAACGCCGACGCCCAGAGCACCAGCGTGACCCCACAGGCCACGAGTGGCTTCCAGAGCGGTGTCGTGGTTGCGGGCGCGGGGTCGATCGTCGTCGTCACGGTAAAAGGCTAGAGACCCGTACGCCTTCGGGCGAGCGGATAACCGTCATCGATGTTCGACATCCCGCCATCTCGTCCCCACCTCGGCAGGGTGGTCAGCCGCGGAAGGTGCGGCGGTACGCGGTGGGGGTGATGCCGAGGGCGGCGTGGAAGTGGAGGCGGAGGGACTGGGCGGTGTTGAGGCCACAGCGGGCGGCTACCTGCTCCATCGAGAGATCGGTGGTCTCCAGGAGCGTGCGGGCGAGCTCGATGCGCTGACGCTGCAGCCAGCGGCCGGGGGAGTCGCCGGTCTCGTCGCGGAACCGCCTGGTGAAGGTGCGTACGGACATCGAGACCTGGGCCGCCATCGTCTCCAGGCTGAGCGGCCGGTCGAGATGGGCGAGGGCCCAGGCGGTCGCCGCCGAGATGCCGGTGTCGCCGGGAGCAGGTGCGTGGTGCCGGATGAACTGCGCCTGTCCGCCGTCGCGGTGGGGAGGTACGACCGTCACCCGGGCGACGCGGTTGGCGACCGCGGCGCCGTGGTCCCTGCGTACGACATGCAGGCAGAGGTCCAGACCGGAGGCCACGCCGGCGGAGGTGAGGATGTCGCCGTCGTCGACGAAGAGTACGTCAGGGTCCAGCTTGACCTGCGGAAACAGGGTGCGGAAGTCGTCGGTGTGGGCCCAGTGGGTGGTCGCCGGCCGGCCGTCGAGGAGGCCCGCGGCCGCGAGTGCGAACGCGCCGGTGCAGATCGACATGATCCGGGTGCCGGGGCGGATCAGGTCGAGCGCCTCCTTCAGCGGCGCCGACAGCACCCCGTCCGAGACCGTCGGGTAGTCGCGGCCGAACTTCGGGATCACCACGGTGTCCGCGTCCGCGAGCGCCTCGGGTCCGTGCGGCGCGAGCACGACCAGGTCCGAGTCCGACTGCACCGGTCCGGGGCCGTCGGTGGTGCAGGTGACGACCTCGTAGAGCAGCCGGTCCTCGCTGTCGCGGGCCTTGCCGAAGATCCGGTGCGGGATGCCGATCTCGAACGGGATGAACCCGTCCTGGATCAGCACCGCTACCCGATGCGGAGAAGCCACCCACACGTCGCTCATGGCTGGATCTTACCGATAGATGTCAATCAGGCCACTGTCCGGAAGGATGCGGACTCGGCAGGATCATCCCCATGAGCCAGACGACGACCCCGCCGGTCGGCGGCCGCACCTCGCCGCGCCGCCCCCGCATCCACCCCGCTTGGTGGGTGGCCGCCATCGCCTTCGTGACGATCGTCGGCGCCGCGGCCTTCACCGCGGCACCGGGCCTCCTGGTCGGCCCGCTGCACGATGAGTTCGGCTGGTCGCGGGGCACGATCGGCGTCGGGATCACGCTGCAGCTCGCGCTCTACGGCCTGACCGCGCCGTTCGCCGCCGCACTGATGGACCGCTTCGGGATCCGCCCCGTGGTCGCCGTCGCGCTGACCATGATCACCCTCGGCTCGCTCGGCACCGTCTGGATGAGCCAGTCCTGGCAGTTCGTCCTCGGCTGGGGCGTCCTGGTCGGGGGCGGCAGCGGCTGCATGGCGCTCGCCTTCGGCGCGACGATCACCACCCGCTGGTTCGACAAGCGGCAGGGCCTGGTCAGCGGTCTGCTGACCGCCGGCGGCGCCTCGGGACAGCTGATCTTCCTGCCGGTGCTGGCGATCCTGATCGGCGAGTTCGGCTGGCGGGCCGCCTCGGTCACCATCGCCCTGGTCGCCGCCGCGGTGATCCCGTTCGTGCTGCTCCTGCTCCGCGACTACCCGGCAGACGTCGGCCTGGCGCCCTACGGCGCCTCGCAGATCGTGCCGCGGCCCGCACCCGCGACCGGCGCCGCGCTACGCACCGTGCGGGTGCTCGGGATGGCGATGCGTACGAAGGCCTTCTGGCTCCTAGCCGGTGCCTTCGCGATCTGTGGCATCACCACGAACGGGCTGATCAGGACCCACTTCGTGCCCGCCGCGCACGACCACGGGATGGCCACCGTCGCGGCCGCCTCGCTGCTCGCCGTGATCGGGATCTTCGACGTCGCCGGGACGATCTTCTCCGGCTGGCTCACCGACCGGTTCAACCCGGTGGTGCTGCTCGGCGTCTACTACTCGCTGCGCGGGATCTCGCTGATCTTCCTGCCGATGCTGCTGGCGCCCGAGGTGCACCTCCCGATGGTCTTCTTCATCGTCTTCTACGGCCTCGACTGGGTCGCCACCGTGCCGCCCACCCTCGCGCTGTGCCGCGAGGTCTGGCCCGAGGATGCCCCGATCGTCTTCGGCTGGGTCCTCGCCTCCCACCAGGTCGGCGCCGGCCTGGTCGCGTGGGTCGGCGGCGTCGTCCGCGACGTCACCGGCTCCTACGACCTGGTCTGGTACGCCGCCGGCGCGCTGTGCGCCGCCGCCGCTCTGATGTCGCTGGTGATGCCGCGGGAGCCGGTGGCGGTTCAGCAAGGTATGTAGAGAAACCGTCGCTTCCCAAGTGGAGTTCCACGTGGGAAGCGACGGTTCGGCTGCATACCTAGACGAACATCCAGCCCGCCGTCAGAGGTCGAGCTTGTAGCCCAGCCCGCGCACGGTGACCAGGAACTTCGGCTCCGACGGGTCGGGCTCGAGCTTGGCGCGCAGGCGCTTGACGTGTACGTCGAGGGTCTTGGTGTCGCCGACGTAGTCGGAGCCCCAGACGCGGTCGATGAGCTGGCCGCGGGTGAGCACCCGGCCGGGGTTGCGCAGGAACATCTCCAGGAGCTCGAACTCCTTGAGCGGGAGTCGCTGCTCGGAGCCGTCCACGGTCACGACGTGGCGCTCCACGTCCATCCGGACCGGCCCGGCCTCGAGCGTGGCGGGGGCGGCATCGGGCTCGGTGCCGCGGCGCAGGACGGCGCGGATCCGGGCGACGAGCTCGCGCGGGGAGTAGGGCTTGGTGACGTAGTCGTCGGCGCCGAGCTCGAGGCCGACGACCTTGTCGACCTCGTCGTCCTTGGCGGTCACCATGATGACCGGGACCGATGAGGTGGCCCGGATCTGCCGGCACACCTCGGTGCCGGAGAGGCCGGGAAGCATCAGGTCGAGCAGCACGATGTCTGCTCCGTTGCGGTCGAACTCCTTCAGCGCGTCGGTGCCGTCCTCGGCGACGGCGACCTCGAAGCCCTCCTTGCGGAGCATGTAGGACAGTGCCTCGCTGTAGCTGGCTTCATCTTCGACGACGAGTACCCGGGTCACGGGCGTTCCTCCTTGCTTGTGCCGGACTGCCCGGCAGTTGGAAGGTGCTGGGGCAGGGTGAGGGTGAAGGTGGAACCCTGACCCTCCTGCGACCAGACCTTGACCTCGCCACCGTGTGTGGCGGCGACGTGCTTGACGATCGAGAGGCCGAGCCCGGTGCCGCCGGTGGAGCGGTGGCGAGCCGGGTCGACGCGGTAGAAGCGCTCGAAGATCCGGTCGATCTCCGTGGACGGGATCCCGATGCCCTGGTCGACCACGGAGATCTCCACGGAGCCGTCGGTGGCGCGGGTCGAGACGGTCACGGTCGAGCCGGGGTCGGAGTAGGCGACCGCGTTGGAGACCAGGTTGGTGACGGCGGTCGAGACCTGCTCGTCGTTGCCGAAGACGTGCAGCCCGGCGGTGCCGGCGCTGACCACGTTGATGCCCTTGGCGTCGGCATCGACCGTCGAGGCGTCGACGGCGGCCGCGATGACCTTGTCGACGTCGACCGCGATCGGGGCCTCCAGAGGCTCGTCGCCCTGGAGCCGGGAGAGCTCGATGATCTGCTGCACGAGCTCGGTCAGGCGCTCGGACTCGATGATCATCCGGTGCGAGAAGCGGCGTACGGCCTCGGGGTCGTCGGAGGCCTCCGTGACCGCATCGGCGAGAACCCTGATCGCGCCGACCGGCGTCTTGAGCTCGTGGCTGACGTTGGCGACGAAGTCGCGGCGTACGGCCTCCACGCGGCGCTCGCGGGTGCGGTCCTCGACGAGGGCGAGCGCCAGGCGCGTGCCGAGCGGAGCGACGCGGGCGGTGACGTGCCGCGTGGCCCCGTTGGCGCGGGAGATCACCAGCTCGGTCTCCCGGATCTGGCCGTCACGGCGCACCCCGTGGACGAGCTCGGAAAGCTCGGGTGAGACCAGCGAGGTGCCGCGCACCAGGCCCAGGGCGTACGCCGGGGCGCTGGCCTTGAGCACCGTGTCGTGCTCGTCGACGACGACCGCGCTGCTGCGCAGGACCGAGAGGACGGCGGCCACCTCGGAGGGGACTTTCGGGGCTTCGACCTCGGGGATCCGGCGTCGGGAACGCTCGCTCATCGCCCACGCAAGCACCGCCGCTCCGGCGACGACAGCGCCGAGGAGCGCAGCAAGAAAGGCCTGCGTCGTCGAGTCCACACGATCAGGGTAAGCCCATCAAACACCCAAACTTCGCCTCTGGACGTCTCCGCGCCGAACGTTCACCGTCGGTTCACTCGGGATGAAGATCAGTACATGTCGAGTGTCTAGGATCGGCGACATGCGCGCTGCTTTCCATGAGGACCTCGATGCCATCTTCACCGATCTCACCAGTGTCTGTGAGCTGGTGTCGGTGGCCGTACGCGACGCCACCACCGCTCTCCTCGAGGCCCGCAACGACCTCGCCGAGCAGGTGATCGACAAGGACGTCGAGATCGACGACGCCCGTGAGCGCATCGAGGAGAACGCCCTCGAGCTGCTCGGTCTCCAGTCGCCGGTCGCCGGCGACCTCCGCGTCGTCGTCGCCGCGCTGCGGATGATCTCCGACCTCGAGCGGATGGGCGACCTCTCCGTCCATGTCGCCAAGATCGCCAGGCTGCGTACGCCGAACAAGGCCGTCCCCGAGCTGGCCCAGCCGACCATCGCCAAGATGGCCGAGATCGCCCAGCAGATGGTCGAGCGCACCTGCGAGATCCTCCGCAGCCGCGATGTCTCCGCCGCCGCGGACCTGGTCGCCGACGACGACGAGATGGACCGGCTGCGGCGCAAGTCGTTCACCGAGCTGCTGGGCCAGGACTGGACCCACGGTGTCGAGCCCGCCGTCGACGTGGCCCTCCTGGGTCGCTATTACGAGCGCATCGCCGACCACGCCGTCACGGTGGCCAACCGGGTCGTCTTCGTGGTCACCGGCGAGACCCCGGCCGACTCCTGACGTACAAAACCGCCGAGTCGGCTCGTCATGACGAGCCGACTCGGCGGTTCTTATGGCTACTGCTTGCCCTGGTTGGCGACGGCCTCGGCCGCGGCGGCAGCGGCCTCGGGGTCGAGGTAGGTGCCGCCGGCGACGACCGGCTTCAGCGACTCGTCGAGCTCGTAGACCAGCGGCTGGGCCGTGGGGATGTTGAGCTTGGCGATGTCGGTGTCGGAGATGTTGTCGAGGTGCTTGACCAGCGCGCGCAGGCTGTTGCCGTGGGCGGTGACCAGCACGGTCCTGCCGGCCCGGAGGTCGGGCACGATCGCCGACTCCCAGTAGGGGATCATCCGGGCGACGACGTCCTTGAGGCACTCGGTGGCGGGCACCTCGATGCCGGCGTAGCGCGGGTCACCGGCCTGGGAGTACTCCGAGTCGGCCTCGATCGGCGGGGGCGGGACGTCGTAGGAACGCCGCCACAGCTGGAACTGCTCCTCGCCGAACTTCTTCAGCGTCTCGGACTTGTTCTTGCCCTGCAGCGCGCCGTAGTGGCGCTCGTTGAGGCGCCAGTCGCGACGCACCGGGATCCAGTGGCGGTCGGCGGTGTCGAGGGCGATGTTGGCGGTGTTGATCGCACGGCGCAGCAGGCTCGTGTGGACCAGGTCGGGAAGGATCCCGGCCTCGGTCAGCAGCTTTCCGCCGTTGACGGCCTCGGCCCGGCCCTTGTCGGTGAGGTCGACGTCGACCCACCCGGTGGAGAGGTTGAGCGCGTTCCACTCGCTCTCGCCGTGACGCAGAAGGACGAGCTTGTAGGTCATCAGTGAGCTTCCTCGGCGCCGGGCAGGGCGGCCGGGGGGAACTCGCACGAGTAGGGGTCCTCGGAGACCTCGGACGCGCTGTGCGCCTCGGTCTCGGTCTCGCCCTCGGCGGACTCCTCGGCCGGCAGGGTCGAGGCCTCCTCGGTGCCCTCGGAGGCTTCCTCGCCGGCAGCGCCCTCGGAGGCCTGGGTCTCGGCGTTCTTGCCCTTCTTGGCGGGCTTGGCGGTCTCGTCGACGGCGGCGACGACCTCGGCGTACGGACCGCACTGGGTGACCACCGGGACGGAGATGGTCTTCTCCTCACCCTCGGAGAAGGTGAAGGTCATCGGGATGCTGTCGCCCGGCTTGAAGTCGCCGGTGACCGCGATGCCACCGATGGTCGGGTCGGCCAGGTTGATGATGCCCGAGGTGGGCAGCTCGATCGACGTGAACGACTCCGGGGTGACCGTCTCCTCGGCGTCGGCCGCCGTGGAGATCCCGGTGACCGACGGCAGCGCCTTGCCGGCGACCGCCGGGTTGATCGCCGGGTCGAGCGAGAAGGTGCCGACCAGGACGCCGGAGCCCTCCTGCGCGGTCACGATGCGAGCGGCGTTGATCCGGATGGCACCGTCGAGCGTCGAGCCGCCGTGGCTGATCTCGTTGGGCCGGTCGGTCGCGTAGTCGAAGCTGTTGCAGGCGGTGAGCGCCGGGAGGGCGAGAGCCACGAGTGCGCCCGTCACTGCGAGCCGCTTCTGCATAACCTTGGTCGTCACGCGCGACACTCTATCCGCCCGATCCGCTGATCGAAGGAACTGGGTCAGGCACGCAGTCCGACGGCGCTCGCGGCGTACAGGATCCCGGCGACCACCGCGGCGATGTAGATCAGCGTGACGAGGAGCAGCTTGCCGGCCCCGAGCTTCAGTCCGGCCTTGAGCGGCAGGTACGTCCACTTGTCCTCGTGATCGGCGACCAGGCCCCACAGTGCGGTCAGGAAGTGGACACCCACACCGAGCGCCGCGGCGAGCACGACCATCACCCAGTGGGGCGGTCCGCCCGTGGACTCACCCGCCCAGCCGGCGTAGGAGAGGTAACCGGGGTAGCAGGCGAACGCCGCCGCCCACAGGACCCAGGAGAAGAGGCCCTTGCGCAGCAGTACGTTGGCGAGCATCCCGATCACCAGCGAGCCGAGGTAGAACAGCCCCGCGACGGTGCCCGAGGTGACCGAGAGCGGAATGACGAGCAGTACGCCGCAGCACAGCGCGAACCAGACGCCGCCCGGTTCGAGGCGGCCGTCCGAGATCGGCTTGCCCTCGCGCTCGTGACGACGGTCGACGACCTGGTCGACGAGGTCGTTGTGCCAGCCGAGCACGGCCTGGCCGACGAGCACGGTGACCGCGATCAGCGCCACCTCGCGTGTGGTCAGCCCGGCGAGGACGGCCGCCCCCGACAGCCCGATGGCGGTCAGCACCGCCTGACGGGGGTGGGCGGAGCGGATGAGGAGGAGCGGGGCCCAGTTGCCGACCTTGTCCATGACGCTTTTTCTGCCCGCCGGGGCATCAGGAACGGCCGACGCACTGGCCTGCGTCTCTTCCGGGTCCTGATCCTGGGCGTGCGACGACACGGTGAAGATGGTCTTGGGGGCGCTCTGCGATGCATTCGCCATGGCGGCAGTATCGGGCACTCGACCGAGACGCGCAGGACAACAGGCTGGCTACGACGAGATTTCGCAGTCGTTTCGAAATCAGCCATGCTGCCACGTCCGGCGGGCCTGCGCGCGCGGAACCACACAAGTTGTCGATCTGTCAACCCCAGATTGAGCCCCTGACCTGCGCAAACGCGGAATCCGAATTCTAAGATCCGTGGTAGACTTATAGCCCTAGGAAGGGGTACCTAAAAATATGACTTTCACCGTCGGCGAGACCGTCGTATACCCGAACCATGGCGCGGCCGTCATCGAAGACATCGAGATGCGCACCATCAAGGGCGAGGAGCGGCAGTATCTGGTCCTCCGCATCATCGCTCAGCAGGACCTCGTGGTGCGTGTTCCGGCCAACAACCTCGAGCTCGTCGGAGTTCGAGACGTCGTAGACAAGGACGGGCTTGATCGAGTCTTCGAGGTGCTTCGTGCGGAGCACGTCGAAGAGCCGACCAACTGGTCGCGTCGTTACAAGGCAAACCTGGAGAAGCTGCACAGCGGCGATGTCATGAAGGTCGCCGAGGTCGTGCGTGACCTGTGGCGTCGTGAGCGTGACCGTGGCCTCTCCGCCGGGGAGAAGCGCATGCTCGCCAAGGCACGCCAGATCCTCGTCTCGGAGCTCGCGCTGTGCGAGCACACCAACGAAGACAAGGCTGAAGTCCTCCTCGACGAGGTGCTGGCCAGCTGAAGCTGGTTTCGGTCTGCGTTACAGGCTCCGGGTCATCCCGGGGCCTGTTTCGCGTCCTGGGGCGGATACGGTGACCTCCATGGAGGATCCCTACGCCGGCTACGACGAGCTCGACGAGACCGCCGAGGTCCCGCCCGCGCTCGGGATCGTCGCCGATGACGACAGGGGCTCGCTGCCGTTCGCGTTGATCCACGGCGAGGCGCTGGTCGCCGCGGCGACCTGGTCCCTCGGTGAGTCCGGGGTGACCCCCGTCGACTTCACCACCTCCTGGGAAGGGATCGTCGCGGCCGAGGAGCCGCTGGTCCTGCACGACTCGCTGTGCCCGATGACCCCGCCGGCCTTCATCGCCCACTGCGTCTCGACCGCGCTCGCCCGCGAGGCGGTCGTGGTCGGCGTACGCCCGGTCACCGACACGGTCAAGAACCTCCTCGTCGAGGACGGGGTCCCGGTCCTGGGCGCGACCATCGACCGCACCTCGCTCGTCTCGGTCGCCTCGCCGATCGTGCTGCCGCCCGCCGTGGTCGCCTCGCTCGAGGACTGGCCCGAGGGCGACTTCGCCGAGATCGCCGGCGCGCTGGCCCGCCGGTTCCCCGTCGTCTCGGTCGAGGCGCCGTCGGTCGGCCGCCGCGTCGCCTCCCCGGATGACCTGCGCCTGCTGGAGGCGCTGTCGTTCGACGGCTCGGCCCGGGGATGAACCGGGCGGCTCATCTGAGCAGCGCCGTCACCGCGCCGAGGTCGTCGGCGAAGGTCACCTTGAGGTTCAGCGGCGTGCTGGGCACCGCGACGATGCGTACGCCTGAGGCGTAGCGCTCCAGGGTGGCGCCGGTGTCGGTGCCGTCGAAGCCGTCGGCCGCGGCCTGGGCGTAGGCGGCCAGGAGGTCGGCGGCTCGGAACGCCTGCGGAGTCTGTACGCCGACGAGCGCACCGTCCACCGGCTGCAGGTCGCGCGTGGTGAGGTGGGTGAGTGGGGCGGCGGGGATGGCCCCGCCGTGCTCGCGGGCGACGCCGATGACCGCGGTGAAGAGCTCGGGCGCCACCAACGGCCGGGCGCTGTCGTGGATCGCGACGACGTCGATCGCGCCATCGTCGCCGGCCTCGATGTCGGGCCGGAGCACGGCGAGCGCGGCCTGCTCGGAGGCGTGGCGGGTGTCGCCGCCGACGACCATCACGACCTCACGGTCCTCGAGCAGGGGCTGGGCGACGGCCGCGACCGCCTCTTCCTCGCCGCTGCGTACGACCAGGACGATGCGGTGCACGTCGGGCACCTCGAGGGCGGTCCGGAGCGAGAGTCCGAGGGCTGAGGAGGCCGGATCGTCGGACCCGTCGAGCGGGAGCAGCACCTTGTTGGTGGCGGCTCCGACGCGGGTGCCGGATCCGGCGGCCAGGAGTACGAGAGCGGCGGGCACCCCTGGAGGCTACTGGAGGCTATCCGTTCGGTGGAGGAGAGGGCAGAGGGGCTGGGCGCTGGTGTTTACGCACCCGTAACAGAGCGAAACAGGAGGTGACCACGACGCCCCATAGCGTTCAAATCCAGCGAAGGGAGGACCCGACGAATGTCGACGAAGCGGCTCGGGCCGGCGACGTCATGAGCGCAGCGACGCAGCGGGACGACCAGGGAGACTGGCAGTCCGTCTGCCAGGTCGACGCGCTCGAGGTGAAGCGCGGCGCCACGGCACTGGTCCACGGGCAGGCCATCGCCATCTTCCGGATGCCCGGCGACGTCGTCTACGCCCTGGGCAACCACGATCCGTTCGCCAAGGCGTCGGTGATCGCCAAGGGGATCGTCGGGGTCCGCGACGGGGTGCCGTTCGTGGCCTCGCCCGCCCACCGCCACGGCTTCGACCTGCGGACGGGAAAGTGCCTGGACGACCCGCACGTGACCATCCCCGCCTACGAGGTCCGGGTCGTCGACGGGCTCATCCATGTCGGTCACCGGAAGGCGGCCTGACTGCGTCTCGATCGTGGGGGATCTGGGAGACTGCGGAGCGTGCAGCTTCCTCTGGTCGGCATCGGGACCGACGTACACAGCCTTGCCGACGGTGTCCCGATGCACGTGGCAGGCCTCGCCTTCCCCGACGAGAAGCAGGGTCTGGCCGGGCACTCCGACGGCGACGTGGCGGCCCACGCCTGCTGCGACGCGCTCTTCTCCGCCGCGGGCCTCGGCGACCTGGGGTCCAACTTCGGCACCTCCGAGCCCGAGTGGGCCGGGGCGGCCGGGGTGGTGCTGCTGGCCGAGGCCGCGCGCCGGGTCCGCGAGGCAGGCTTCGAGATCGGCAACGTCGCGGTCCAGGTGATCGGCAACCGGCCGAAGATCGGTCCGCGCCGCGACGAGGCCAACCAGGCGCTCTCCGCTGCGGCCGGCGCGCCGGTGACGGTGACCGCGACGACCTCCGACGGTCTCGGGCTCACCGGCCGCGGCGAAGGTGTCGCCGCGATCGCCACCTCGCTCATCGTGCGTCGCGATAGGTAGGGAACCCGCGTACGTCCCTAGACTTGGGGTATGGCACTCAGGCTCTACGACTCGGCGACCCGTGAAGTACGTGACTTCACTCCCTTGCAGCCCGGCAAGGCGTCGCTCTATGTCTGTGGTCTGACCGTGCAGAGCGAGCCGCATGTGGGGCATGTGCGGAGCGGGGTGAACTTCGACGTGCTGCAGCGGTGGCTGCGGGCGTCGGGCTACGAGACCACGTTCATCCGCAACGTGACCGACATCGACGACAAGATCCTGGCGAAGTCCGCCGACCAGGGCCGGCCTTGGTACAACCTCGCCTACGACATGCACCGTGAGCTCGACGCCGCCTACGCCTCGCTCAACGTCGCCCCGCCCACCTACGAGCCGCTGGCCACCGGTCACATCCCCGAGATCATCACACTGATCGAGGAGCTGATCACGAAGGGCCACGCCTACGCCGCCGAGGACGGCTCGGCCGACGTCTACTTCGACGTACGCTCCTGGCCCTCCTACGGCGAGCTCTCGGGGCAGAAGGTCGACGACATGGAGGCCGCCGCCGACGCCGACCCGCGCGGCAAGCGCGACCCCCGCGACTTCGCGCTGTGGAAGGGCCGGAAGGTCTCCGAGCCGGAGACCGCCTCGTGGCCCTCGCCCTGGGGGCTGGGACGCCCCGGGTGGCACATCGAGTGCTCGGCGATGGCCGGGAAGTATCTCGGTCCCGCCTTCGACTTCCACGGCGGCGGCCTCGACCTGCGCTTCCCGCACCACGAGAACGAGCAGGCCCAGTCCCGCGCTGCCGGCCGGCCCTTCGCGAGCAACTGGCTGCACAACGCCTGGATCACCACCTCCGGCGAGAAGATGTCGAAGTCGCTGGGCAACTCGCTGGTCATCCCCGAGGTCCTGAAGAAGGTACGCGGCATCGAGCTGCGCTACTACCTGGTCGCGGCCCACTACCGGTCCCACGTCGAGTTCTCCTTCGAGGCGCTCGCGGAGGCGGCCGCGGGATTCCAGCGGATCGAGGGCTTCCTGGAGCGCGCCGCCTCGGCGATCGGTGAGGTTCCCGCAGGCGGTGTCGCGTGCGCAGACTTCGTCGAGGCGATGGACGACGACCTCGGCACCCCGGCCGCGGTCGCCGCCCTGCACGAGGCCGTACGCGAGGGCAACAAGCTGCTCGCCGACGGCGACAGCCCGGCGCTGCGTGGGGTCGCCGCGAGCGTCCGTGCGATGCTGGACGTGCTCGGTCTGGACCCCGCCGACCCGGCGTGGGGTCCGGCGAGCGGTGATGACGAGAAGCTGACCGGCGCACTCGACGTACTCGTTCGCGGGGTCCTGGACGAACGCGCCGAGGCGCGTGCCGCCAAGGACTGGGCCCGCGCCGATGCCATGCGAGACCGGCTCAAGGACGCCGGGATCGAGATCGAGGACACCCCTGAGGGTCCGAAATGGAGCGTTAACTGATGGCAGGCAACTCCCAGCGTCGTGGAGCGATCGCGAAGGGACGCAAGAAGGGCGCCCAGGTGGGCACCGGTGGCAACCGGCGCAAGGGCCTCGAGGGCAAGGGCCCGACGCCGAGGGCGGTCGACCGGCCGTACCACAAGGCGCACAAGGCAGCCCAGGCCGCCGAGAAGCGGGCCGGCAAGGGGCCGCGCAAGCGGGCCGCCGGTGACGCCGAGTGGATCATCGGACGCAACTCGGTGGTCGAGGCGCTGCGCGAGGACGTACCGGTCAACGGGCTCTACGTCGCCGAGGGCGCCGAGCGCGACGGGCGGCTGCGCGAGGCGTTCCTGCTCGCCTCCGAGAAGGGCATCTCGCTGCTCGAGGTGACCAAGGTCGAGCTCGACCGGCTGACCGGCTTCAACGGCCACCAGGGCCTCGCCGCGCGGATCCCCGCCTACGAGTACGCCCACGCCGACGACCTGCTCGACCGGGCGGCCGAGATCGGCGACAAGCCGCTCATCGTCGCGCTCGACCAGGTCACCGACCCGCGCAACCTGGGCGCCATCGTGCGTTCGGCCGCGGCCTTCGGTGCCCACGGCGTGGTGATCCCGGAGCGGCGTGCGGCCGGGATGACCGCGGCCGCCTGGAAGACGAGCGCCGGCGCCGCGTCGCGGATCCCGGTCGCGCAGACGGTCAACCTGACCCGGCAGCTGAAGGCCTACCAGGAGGCCGGCTGCATGGTCGTCGGGCTCGACATGGAGGGTGACATCACGCTGCCCGAGCTGGGTGCTCCCGAGGGCCTCGCCGACGGTCCGCTGGTGATCGTCGTCGGTGCCGAGGGCGGTGGGCTCTCCCGCCTGGTCCAGGAGACCTGTGACCAGATAGTGTCGATCCCGATGGCCAACTCCGTAGAGTCTCTCAATGCCGGCGTCGCCGCGTCGGTCGTGCTCTACGCGGTCGCGGAGGCTCGTCGCTGATCTCTCGTCGCACTCTGTTTCGGGGCCTCGCCGTCTGGGCGGGGCTCGGAGTGCTGTGGCTCGCGCTCGCCGTGGCGCTGAGCACGTGGCTCTTCCTGTCCAGCGAACGCCAGGTGGTCCTGGCCGGCCACGACTCGGTCCTGCGCCCGACGCTGTCGGGCAAGGCGATCATCCACACCGGACCGGTGCTGCCCGACGTACGCCTGGACGTCGGTGGCCCGGTCGGTGTCGACGTCACCCTCGGGAAGACCGAGCTGAGGTCGATGGACGAGCTCTTCGAGCGCTACGCGGTCCTCGGCTCGGCCCCCGACGGTCAGCGCGCGGTCGTGGTGGAGCAGGTCGAGTCGATGCTCGTCGCCGCCGTGCTCCGCGGTGCCGCGATCTCCTTGGCGATCGTCGCCGGAGGAGTCCTGCTGTGGTGGCTGCCCGGGGCCCAGCGCCGCGCCGACCTGGGCCGACGTGTCAAGGAAGCGGCCCGCACCCGGCACGGCCTGACCACCGCGGGCATCGGCGTGGTCACGGTGGCCGTGCTCGCGGTCGCGGTCTGGCAGCCTTGGGGTGAGTCCGGAGCGCCGGCGTCGGACAAGGAGGCCGGACCGGTCGCCGGCGACTGGACCCCGCTGGCCGACTTCCTCGGCACGGACATCCCGGTGCCGGAGGAGCTGGCCGATGTGGAGGTCCGCGGCGACGCCTACGCCAACCAGACCCGCCGGCTCGTGGCCAGCGCCGTCGACACCTACAACTCCAGCCGCACCTTCTACGAGAAGGTGGTGGCGAAGGTCCCGGACCTGGCGCTGCGCGAGCCGGCCGAAGACGAGACCGTGTCGGTGCTCGTCTCCGACCGACACGACAACGTCGGCATGGACTCCGTGGTGCGCGCGATCGCCGACGAGGGCGGCGCGACCGGCATCCTCGACGCCGGTGACGACACCTCGACCGGCTCCGACTGGGAGACCTTCTCCCTCGACTCCCTCACCGACGCCAGCGACGGCCTGGACAAGTGGGCGGTCACCGGCAACCACGACCACGGCCCGACGGTCGGCACCTACCTGGCCGACAAGGGCTGGACCATGCTCGACGGCGAGGTCGTCGACGGTCCCGGCGGGTCGACGCTCCTGGGCGTCCCCGACCCGCGCACCAGCGGCCTCGGCAACTGGATCGACGAGAAGGGCGTCACCCTCGAGGAGGCCGGCGAGAAGCTGGCCGACATCGCCTGCGCCTCGAAGGAGGAGGGCAAGCCCGTCGCGACCCTTCTCGTCCACGATCCGTCCCTGGGTCGCGAGACCCTGACCCGAGGCTGCGCGACCCTCGTCGTCGGCGGCCATCGCCACGTACATCTGGGGCCGACCGAGGTGACCGGCGAGAACGGTCAGGTCGGCTGGACCTACACCAACGGCACCACCGGCGGTGCTGCGTACGCCTTCGCGATGGGGAAGATCCGCCGCACCGCCGAGGTCACCCTGATCACCTACGCCGACGGCCTCCCCGTCGGTCTCCAGTCGGTCGAGCTGGAGACCAACGGGGCGCTCACCGCCCACGAGTACGTCCCGTTGGAGGGTGCCGGCCAGTGAGCCGGGCCGGGTGGCGCTCAGCGGGTCACTGGTTCTCCAACGGCAGGCCGGGCGGGTTGATCTCGGACTTCTCCACGGCCTCGTTCGAGAGCCCGTAGGTCTTCAGCCAGGTGGCGTACTGACCGTTCTCGATCAGGTAGTCGATCGCGTCGGCCAGCGCTTCGACCAGCCCGCTGTCCTTCTTGGTGGTCGCGGCGATCAGACCCTGCAGCGACTCGCCCGCGCCGGAGAACGTGCCGGCGTTGCGGAACGTGTCCTCGGTACCGGCGATCTGGTAGGCGATGCCGGGGTTGGGGCCGAAGAACGCGTCGATCTGGCCGGACTCCAGGGCCGTCCAGGTCGCCGGGTTGTCCGGGAAGTAGGTGACGTCCAGCTTCTTGCCCTCGGCCTTCAGCTTCGCCTGCCACTCCAGCAGGATCTTCTCCTGGTTGGTGCCCGAGCCCACGGCGACCTTCAGGCCGTCGAGGGTGCGGTAGTCGCCGCCGAACTCCCACGTCGAGGTGCCGACGGTGGCGAAGCCGAGGTTGTCCTGGCGGTAGGAGGCGAAGTCGTACTTCTGCTTGCGCTCCTCGGTGTCGGTCACGTTGGAGATCGCGACGTCGCTGGTGCCGGCGTCGAGGCCGACGAAGAGGTTCTGCCAGGTGGCGTTGTTGAGCTCCGGCTTCAGGCCGAAGACCGCCGCGATGAGGCGGGAGAGGTCGGGCTCGGCCCCGGTGAGGGTCTTGTTGTCGGTGCCGACGAAGGCGAGCGGCGGGAACCCGGCCGGGAGCGCGCCCTGGCCGATCTCGAGGGTTCCGCGGTCGAGGATCTCCTGCGGCACCTTCGCCCGGATCTCCTCGACGACCGGGACCTCGATGGTGGTCGGCTTCGCGGCGGTCCCGGCAGCCACGCCGATCTCGACCTCGGTCACGTCTCCGCCGGACTCCGCCGCTGTCTCCTGGTCGTTCCCGCGGCCGAGCAGGACGGCGGCGATGACCGCAATCACGGCGATGACCGCGACGGCCGCGATGACCAGCGGCGTCCGGCGGCGCGGCGGGATCCCGGGTGTCTCGGGCTTCTCCGTGCTGAGCTCTTCCTTGTTGTCGGGCTTGCTGTCGGGCTTGTTGTCGGGCTTGTTGTCGGGCTCTGTCTTGGTGTCGTCGGACATGGCTGTTCTCCTAGGGGGTGGGGTTAGCGGACCTTGCCGAGAAACTCGCGGGTGCGAGCGTGCTGAGGGTGGTCGAGCACCTGGGTCGGCGGACCCTGCTCGACCACGACGCCGCCGTCGATGAACACGACGTGGTCGGCGACGTCACGTGCGAAGCCGATCTCGTGGGAGACGATGACCAGGGTGCGGCCGTTCCCGGCGAGCTCCTTGATGACCGCGAGGACCTCACCGACCAGCTCGGGGTCGAGGGCGGAGGTGGGCTCGTCGAAGAGCAGCAGGTCGGGCTCGAGCGCCAGTGCTCGGGCGATCGCCACCCGTTGCTGCTGGCCGCCGGAGAGCTGGCGCGGATAGTCGGTGCAGCGGTGCTTCAGCCCGACACGGTCCAACAGCTCGTACGCCTGGGTGTAGGCCGCATCCCAGCCGGCGACCTTGTGCGCCAGCAGCGGCTCGGCGACGTTGGCGGCGACGGTGAGGTTGGGGAAGAGGTTGAAGCTCTGCGCGACGAACCCGATCCGGGCGCGCTGCTTGCGCACCTGCCGCGGGCTGAGCTCGTGGAGGCGGCCGTGGTGCTCGCGTACGCCGATCAGCTCACCGGCCACCGAGACATAGCCCAGGTCGAGCGTCTCGAGGTGGTTGAGCGTACGCAGCAGCGTGGACTTGCCCGATCCGGACGGGCCGATGACGACGGTCACCGTCCCCGGAGCCAGGTCGAGGTCGATCCCCTTCAGGACCGGGGTGGGGCCGAAGGCCTTGTGGGCGTTGCGGACGCGTACGCCCTCGGCCGTCTTCGCTGACTCGGTGGCGGTCATGCCCGGACCTCCCAGCCGCGGGAGTAGTGGCGCTCGACGTAGTGCTGGAGGACCGAGAGGACGGCAGCGATGATCAGGTACCACGCGGTGCCGACAAGCAGGACCGCGACCTTGTCGCTCACGTGGGTGCTCTCGAGCTGGTAGACGATGCCGAAGAGGTCGACCAGGGAGACGTAGTAGACCAGTGAGGACGCCTTGACCAGGCCGATCAGCTGGTTGACGTAGCCGGGGACGATGCTGCGCAGGGCCTGGGGGAGGACCACCTGGCGCAGACGCCGCCACGGGGAGAGGCCGAGCGCGTTGGCGGCCTCGATCTGGCCGTGGTCGACGGAGAGCAGCCCACCGCGGATGATCTCGGCGGCGAAGGCGGCCTCGTTGAGGCTGAGCCCGACGACCGCGGCCACGAACGGCACCAGCAGGCCATCGACGTCATAGGAGACCAGGCTCGGCCCGAACGGGATGTTGATCCCGATCTGCGGGAAGAAGAGGGAGGCGTTGAAGATGATGATGAGCAGTACGACCAGGGGCAGCGACCTGAAGAACCAGATGTAGAACCAGCTCAGGGCGTTGACCAGCGGGTTGCCGGACATCCGGCCCAGGGCCAGGACCACGCCGCCGACGAAGCCCACGACGGCGCTGACCGCGGTCACCTCGAGGGTGACCAGGAGCGCGTCGAGCACCACGTCGAGGGTGAAGTAGTAGGAGATCCGATCCCACTGGTAGGCCGGGTTGGCCGCGAGCGCTCGGACCGCCTCGACGGTGAGGGCGAGGACGATCGCGGTGACGATCCAGCGGCCGTAGCGGCGGCGCGGCGCGACCCTCCTGGTGGCCAGGGGATCCTCTGGTGGCGCCGGTGGGTCGGCCTCGGCGGTGGCCGGGGTGGCGGTGGTGGTCATGGCTTCCTCGGGTCTCTGGGGGACCGCCAGACAAAACACATAATGTCTAGCGAGTTGCTAGAGAATAGGATGCCGTGCGTGACCACTGATGCGCGACCGATTGCTGAGACGAGCTCCGTCCTGGACAACATCGTCTGGGAGTCCCTCGTCGGACCGAACCGGCAGCTGGGAGAGATCTCCGGGCTGGCCGCGCGCTACGACCCGCAGGTCGCCGCCTTCGCCGGCCTCGCCGAGGACTCGCCGCGGGCCTGGGCCGATCTCGCCGGGCTCCTCGGGCCGTCCGGGACCTGCTTCTTCACCTCGCCGAGGCCGGTGCGCCCGCCCGCCGGATGGGAGATCCTCGGCGGGGGCGAGGGCGTGCAGATGATCGACGCCGGGGTCGTCGCGGTGCCCGACGCCGATGTCGTCGTCCTGGGAACGGCCGACGTCCCGGAGATCCTCGACCTGGTCGCGCGCACCACGCCCGGTCCGTTCGAGCCGCGCACCATCGAGATGGGCACCTATCTCGGAATCCGCGCCGGCGACCGCCTCGTCGCGATGGCCGGCGAGCGCAACCACCCCCGGGGCTGGACCGAGATCAGCGCGGTCTGCACCGACGCCGACTTCCGCGGGCAGGGGCTCGCCGGCCGGCTGGTGCGGGCGGTGACGTACGGGATCAACCAGCGCGGCGAGCGCGCCCTCCTGCACGCCAGCGGCACCAACGAGAACGCCATCCGGCTCTACCGCTCCCTCGGCTTCGCCCTCCGGCGTACCACCAACTTCGCCCACCTTCGTGCGCCTGGGTAGGGGCGTCGGATGCGCGCAACCGATGGTGACTGGCTACGATTGTCCCGCCGTCGTCGTGCTGAAGGCGGCATGCCGGTGTAGCTCAGTTGGTAGAGCGTTCGCCTTGTAAGCGAAATGTCGCGGGTTCGACTCCTGTCACCGGCTCCATCCCCTACCTTCCTCAGCGGAGCTGAGTGACCTCGTACGTCGTCGGCGGGTTGGCGATGTCGTCCTGGGAGGCGATGAGTTCGAGCTCGCGGCGGCCGGACTTCAACGTGCGGTCGAGGATGGCGAAGAGGGTGTTCGCGGTGCGGCCGAGGGCGGCCGGCGTGGAGCCGGTCGAGAGCAGGTGGGAGAGGTAGACGGCCGCGGTGACGTCGCCGCCGCCGTTGGGGGAGATCGGGAGCAGGGGAGTGGTGACCGACCAGGCGCCCTCGTCGGAGACGGCGACCAGGTCCAGATGGGTCGGGTCCTTGGTGATCACCGAGGTCACCAGCACGTTGGACGGGCCGGACTCCCGCACGATGTCGACGGCGGCGAGCACCTCCTGGAGCGTGTCGGTCGACTCGAGGCCGGCGAGGAAATTGAGCTCGAAGTGGTTCGGCGTGATCACGTCGGCGGCGGGGACGACCTCGTCGCGCATGAACTCCGGGATGCCCTCGCGCACGAACATGCCGCGCCCGACGTCGCCCATCACCGGGTCGCAGCAGTACAGGGCGCGGGGGTTGAGCGCCTTCACGCGGCGTACGGAGTCCAGGATGATCGCGCCGACGGCCGGGTCGCCCTGGTAGCCGGACAGCACCGCGGAGACGGTGGAGAGACCGTCGCGCTCGGAGATCCCCTCGATGACCTCGGCGACCTGGTCGGCGGCCACGACCGGGCCGCGCCACGCGCCGTAGCCGGTGTGGTTGGAGAAGTTGACCGTGAGCACCGGCCAGACCTCGTGACCGAGGCGCTGGATGGGGAAGACTGCCGCCGAGTTGCCGACGTAGCCGAAGGCCACGTGCGACTGGATGGAGAGGATCTGCATGCGTCCAGTCTCCAACAAACGGCTCAGGCGGCCTGCTTCTTGGGCGGGTCGTTGAGCAGCCACGCTGCCAGAGCGCCACCGATCGCGCCGAAGAGGTGGCCCTGCCAGGAGACACCGGTCTGCCCGGGAAGCACGCCGAGGAGCAGGCTGCCCCACGCCAGGAAGATGAGCACACCGATGACGATCTGACCGACGCGGTGGCTGAACAGGCCGCGCAGGATCAGGTAGACGAGCCAGCCGAAGATCAGCATCGAGGTGCCGGCGGTGATGCTCCCCGGGGGCGACATCAGCCAGACGCCGACACCCCCGACCACCCAGATGATGAGCGTCGCCACGATCCCGCGGCCGACGCCCGAGGCGAGCACCAGGAAGCTGAGGACGAGCGCGAACAGGGTGTTTCCGTAGAGGTGGGCCCAGCCGAAGTGGAGCACCGGCGCGAACACGATGCCGAGCAGGCCGGCGTCGGTGCGCGGCTGGATGCCGAGCGTGTCGAGCTGGTGCCCGCTGATGTAGTCGGTGGCCTCGAGCACCCATAGCAGGGCGACGAAGCCGAGCGACCAAATACCGGCCCGAATCCAGTTGGCGCGCTGGGGCCGCGTGGGGGAGTCCTGGCTCACGCCAGAAATCTTACCTACCGCTCCACAGCGGCGAGCCGCTGCTCGAGACTCTCGTAGAGGTAGGGGACGGCGGCCGGGTGCGGACCGGTCTCGTAGAGCTCGGTGGCGAGGCTCCGGGGCGATTCTCCGGTGTGGTCGGCCGCCCAGGTCTCACCGCCCCCGGTGATCCGCCCGCCGTCGAGCGGCAGCACCGCATCGGCGGCCAGCGCCACCCAGCGCCCGCCACCGCCCTCGAGCCAGGCCACCGGCACGGCGTACGCCTCGCCCTCGGTCATGTCGGCGTCGAGCGTGATCCCGCGGCCGATCGAGTGGGCTCCCTGCCGGCTCCACAGGACGGTGGTGACCTCGAGCCGGTCGGCGGGGCCGGCGGTGCCCAGGACGAGGTGGTCGGCGAAGGTCGCCCAGTCGCGTACGTCGCTCGCGGGGAACTCCGGAGGCCCGGCCCGGTCCAGCAGGGCGCGTCCACCGAGCACGGCCGCCCAGGTGGCCATCAGGACGACGACGATGGTGCCGACGATCTTGAGCCGCCGTGACACCGACAGCGTCGGTCCGGTCGTGTTCTCGCCCACGTGACCCCCGTTCACCGTGCCGACGGGCCGATGGGGCGACCCTGGGGCAGAGCCTAATCGGGAAGGGACCAGTCGACCGGGGAACCGCCCTGCTCGACCAGGAGCGCGTTGGCGCGGGAGAACGGCCGCGACCCGAAGAATCCCCGGCGCGCGGAGAGCGGCGAGGGGTGGACGGACTTGACCGCGGGCACCCCGTTGAGCCGCGGCTCGAGATTCTGCGCGTGCCGGCCCCACAAGATGGCGACCAGCGGCCCGCCGCGTTTGCCCAGGACGTCGATCGCCCGCCCGGTGACCTCCTCCCAGCCCTTCTTCGAGTGGGACGCCGGCGCGCCGGGGCGCACCGTCAGCGAGGTGTTGAGCAGCATCACCCCGCGGTCGGCCCAGGTCGACAGGTCGCCGTGCTCGGGCATCTTCAGGTCGAGGTCGGTGGCCAGCTCGGCATAGATGTTCCGCAGCGACGCGGGCAGGGGACGTACGTCCTTCTCGACCGCGAAGCTGAGTCCGATCGGGTGCCCGATGGTCGGGTAGGGGTCCTGGCCGACGATCAGGACGCGTACGTCTCGCAGCGGGCGCCGGAAGGCGTTGAAGATCCGGTCGCCGTCGGGAAGATAGGGACGCCTGGCCGCCAGCTCGTCGCGCAGGAAGCGGCCCATCTGCTCGATCTGCGGCTCGGCCGGCGCCAGCGCCTCGGCCCAGTCGGCAGCCATCAGGCCCTTGTCCACGAGTCCGGCGAGTGCGCTCATAAATGATGAGGGTATCGGCTGGCACCGACGGATAAGTTGTCCGTGGCACCCCAGGTTGCACTCATCAAGGAGTAGACATGAAGTTCGGTTTCTTCGTCCCGCAGGGATGGCGCTTCGACCTCGTCGGGATCGACCCGGCGGACCAGTGGACGACGATGAAGGACCTGGCGATCCACGCCGACTCCGGTTCGTGGGAGAGCATCTGGGTCTACGACCATTTTCACACCACACCGGAGCCCTCCGACCAGGCGACCCACGAGGCCTGGTCGCTGATGGCGGGTCTGGGCGCGGTGACGTCGCGGGTGCGCCTGGGGCAGATGTGCTCGTGCATGTCCTACCGCAACCCGGCCTATCTGGCGAAGGTCGCCGCCACCGCCGACCACATCAGCGGCGGCCGGGTCGAGATGGGTATCGGCGCGGGCTGGTACGAGCACGAGTGGCGGGCCTACGGTTACGGCTTCCCCGCGGCGCGCGACCGTCTCGGGATGCTGCGCGAAGGCGTCCAGATCTTCCAGCAGGCCTGGACCAAGGGCATCTCGTCGCTGGACGGGAAGTACTACCAGGTCGACGGCGCCATCTGTCAGCCGCTGCCCCTTCAGCAGGGCCGTTCCGGCATCCCGCTGTGGATCGCCGGCGGCGGCGAGAAGGTGACTCTCAAGATCGCGGCGCAGTACGCCGACTACACCAACTTCCTCGGTGACCCGGAGACCTTCACGGCGAAGTCCGACATCCTGCGCGGCCACTGCGAGGCTCTCGGGCGCGACTTCGCGGAGATCACCCGCTCGTCGAACTACAACGTGCTGCTCGGGGAGAACGAGACGGAGGTCGCCGAGAAGGTGAAGGCCTGGGAGGCCCGGCTGGTGCCGCACCTGGGCGCGGCCAAGGCGGCCGAGGTCGTCAACGGCGCCGTGGACGGCCCGACCTCGCTGGTCGGCACGCCGGACCAGGCCGTGGAGAAGCTCAAGGCCGTGGAGGAGCTGGGCATGACGTACGCCATCGGCTACTTCGCCGACGCCGCCTACGACCGCTCCTCCATCGAGCTCTTCGAGTCGAAGGTCATTCCCGAGTTCGCCTGAGCGACGCCCGGCGACACCGTCGCGGACGTTTACAACGAGGTGACCGCCCGGTAGGAAGACGTACATGAAGATGACGACCCTCCTCGGGGGAGTGGCGGTTGCCGCCGGCGTGGTCGCCGCTCGCGACCTGACCCAGCGCAAGCACGCGATCCTGCGGAACTTCCCGGTGATCGGTCACGCGCGGTATCTGATGGAGAAGATCGGGCCGGAGCTGCGGCAGTACATCGTCGCGGACAACGACGAGGAGCGGCCCTTCAGCCGTGACCAGCGGCGCTGGGTCTACGCCTCGGCGAAGGGACAGAACAACTACTTCGGCTTCGGCACCGACAACGACATCGAGCACACCCAGGGCCACATCCACATCAAGCACCGGACGTTCGCCGACGCCCTGCCCGACGACCACGACCAGGCCGCCAAGCTGCCCTCGGCGAAGGTGCTCGGCGGTCCGCGCGGGCGCGCGAAGGCGTTCCGGCCGGAGTCGGTCGTCAACGTCTCGGCGATGTCGTTCGGGTCGCTGTCCGGGCCGGCGATCACGGCACTCAACCTGGGCGCGCGGCGGGCCGGGGCGATGCACAACACCGGTGAGGGCGGCATCTCGACCTACCACCTCCAGGGTGGTGCCGATCTGGTGATGCAGATCGGCACCGCCTACTTCGGATGCCGGAACGCCGACGGCACCTTCTCGATCGACCGGCTCAAGGAGCGGGTCGCCACCGCGCCGGTCAAGGCGATCGAGATCAAGCTCTCCCAGGGTGCCAAGCCCGGCCTCGGTGGACTGCTGCCGGCGGCCAAGGTGACCCCGGAGATCGCCGAGATCCGCGGCATCGAGCTCGGCAAGGACTGTGCCTCGCCGTCCCGCCACTCCGCCTTCGGCGACGTCGACTCGATGCTCGACTTCGTCGAGATGATCGCCGCCGAGACCGGGCTGCCGGTCGGCATCAAGTCGGCGGTCGGTGAGATGGAGTTCTGGCAGGAGCTCGCCGGCACGATGCGGTCGGGGGAGCGGGGAGTCGACTTCATCACCGTCGACGGCAGCGAGGGTGGCACCGGCGCCGCGCCGCTGATCTTCTCCGACGCGGTGGCGATGCCCTACCGGATCGGCTTCTCGCGGGTCTACGGCACCTTCGCCGAGCTCGGCCTGACCGACTCGGTCACCTTCATCGGGTCGGCCAAGCTCGGCCTGCCGGAGAACGCCGCGGTCGCCTTCGCGCTCGGCGCGGACATGGTCAACGTCGGCCGCGAGGCGATGATGTCGATCGGCTGCATCCAGGCTCAGAAGTGCCACGACGACACCTGTCCCACCGGTGTCGCGACGCAGAGCAAATGGCTCTCCGGCGGCCTCGACCCGCAGGACAAGGGCGATCGCTGCGCCAGCTATCTCAGGACCCTGCGCCGGGAGCTGACGAAGGTCTCCGCCGCCGTGGGCGTCGCCCACCCCGGCCTGATCACGCCCCACGACATCGAGGTCATGAACGGCGACTACGAGTCACGCACCCTCGCCGGTGTCTACGGCTACAAGGACCACTGGGGCGCCCTCGGGCCCGATGTCGCCCGCGAGCTCCTCGCCGTCGTCCAGCCCCACCGCACCTTCAACGAAAAGCCGTCCACCGCCTGACCCGCCGACGCGTCACGTACGTCGGGCGAGACGGCACCTAGGTCGGGCGAGGTGTCACGTACGTCGGGCGAGGTGTCACGTACGTCGGGCGAGGTGTCACGTACGTCGGGCGAGGTGTCACCTACGTCGGGCGAGGTGTCACCTACGTCGGGCGAGGTGTCACCTACGTCGGGCGAGGCGTCACGTACGTCGGGCGAGACGTCGCGTACCTGGGCCGAGACGTCACTCGCGTCGGCCGAGACGTCACGCAGCTGCCACGTCGACCGACGCGAGTGACGTGTCGACCGACGCAGCTGACGTGTCGACCGACGCAGCTGACGTGTCGACCGACGCAGCTGACGTGTCGACCGACGCAGCTGACGTGTCGACCGACGCAGCTGACGTGTCGGCCGGCGGGGGTGACGTGTCGGCCGGCGGGGGTGACGTCTCGTCAGGATTCGGTGGCGTACCGGGCGCCGATGGACTCGCGGATCATGTCCATCTGGCGCATCAGACTGAGCGTCTGGGAGTGGGGGACGAGGGGGGACTCCAGGAGGCCCTCGCGCAGGCAGCGCTGCACCTCGACGATCTCGTTGCCGTAACCGGCGCCGATGACGGGCTCGTCACCGACGATCTCGACGGGCTCGTCGCCGTTGGCGGGCGTGAAGACCGCCGAGGAGGGGTGGTGGAAGTCGGTCAGCTCGATCCGGCCCTGGTCGGTGGCGATGGCGGCCGAGCGCGAGGAGTAGGAGGTGACCGAGGAGACCATGGTGGAGAGCTCGTTGCCGGCGTACTTCCCCGTCATCACCAGGTCGAGGTCGAAGGTGGCGCCGTCGGCACCCTCGCCGAGGTTGGCCTGAGCGGTCAGCGCGCGGGCCTCGCCGAAGAGCAGGTGGGCGAAGGTCAGCGGGTAGATGCCCATGTCGAGCAGTGCGCTGGCGCCGAGCGCCGGGTCGAGCAGGCGCTGGTGTCGCTCGGGGTCGGCGACGAAGCCGAGCTCGGCGTGTACGTGACGCGGGACGCCGAACCGGCCCGACCTCACGTCGGCGACGAGGCGCCGGATGATCGGGTTGGTCGCCATCCACATGGCTTCCATGAGGAAGAGCTTCTTGGAGGTGGCCAGGTCGACCATCTTCTGCGCGTCGGCGGCGTTGAGCGTCAGCGCCTTCTCGCACAGCACGTGCTTGCCGCCCTCGAGCACGAGCGTGGCGTGCTCGAGGTGGTGGGAGTGGGGGGAGGCGATGTAGACGACGTCGACGTCCTCGTCGGCGGCCAGCTCCTCGTAGGAGCCGTGCGCGCGGACCGGGCCGTGGGCGGCGTACTCCTTCGCGAACGTCTCCGCGGACTCCGTGCTCCGTGACCCGACGGCCACGAGTCGGCCGTCGGGGACGAGCATCAGATCGGTGGCTAGGGAGTGGGCGATCCGGCCGGTGCCGAGAATTCCCCACCTGATCGAGTCAGAGTTGGTGGTCACGGCTCGACTCTAGCCACCTGGCGGGCCTCAGTGGGCGTTGGGCGGAAGCACGTTCTTGGTGTGGCTGCCCTGCACCGCGGCGAGCTCCTCGAGGAAGGAGTCGGCCCAGTAACGTACGTCCTTGGAGGCGACCTGCTTGCGCATCGCCTTCATCCGGCGGGTGAGCTCCTTCGGCTCGGCCTGGTAGGCCTCGAGCAGGGCGGCCTTCATCCCGTTGATGTCGTAGGGGTTCACCAGCCAGGCCTGGCGCAGCTCCTCGGCGGCACCGGCGAACTCGGAGAGCACGAGGGCGCCGTCGTCCTCGTAGCGGCAGGCGACGTACTCCTTCGCGACCAGGTTCATGCCGTCGCGGTAGGGGGTGACGACCATGATGTCGGCGGCGCGGTAGAGCGCGGCCATCTCCGCACGAGGAAGCGAGGTGTGGAGGTAGGAGATCGCGGGGCGGCCGATGCGGCCGAGGTCGCCGTTGAGGCGGCCGACGAGGCGGTCGATGTCGTCGCGCAGCTTGCGGTACTGCTCGACGCGCTCGCGGGAGGGCACCGCGACCTGGACGAACATCACGTCCTCGACGTCGAGCTCGGTGTCGCGGAGCATCTCGCCGAAGGCGCGCAGCCTGGCGTAGATGCCCTTGGTGTAGTCGAGCCGGTCGACGCCGAGCAGGATCTTCTTCGGGTCGCCGAGCTGCTCGCGGATCTCCTTGGCGCGCTGGTTGACGCCCTCGTCGTGGGCCATCTCGTCGAAGCCGACGAAGTCGATCGAGATCGGGAAGGCGGCCGCGTGCACGGTGCGTCCGTCGGGGAGGTAGACCAGGTCACGATGGGTCTTGTGGCCGACGCGCTGGCGCACCAGGCGGACGAAGTTCTGCGCCGCCTGGGGGAGCTGGAAGCCGACCAGGTCGGCGCCGAGGAGTCCTTCGAGGAGCTGGCGGCGCCAGGGGACCTGCTGGAAGAGCTCGGCCGGCGGGAACGGGATGTGGAGGTAGAAGCCGATGCGCAGGTCGGGGCGGAGCTCGCGCAGCATCTGCGGCACCAGCTGGAGCTGGTAGTCCTGCACCCAGACGGTCGCGCCCTTGGCGGCGACCTCGGCGCACTTCTCGGCGAAGCGCTGGTTGACCCGTTGATAGCCGTCCCACCACTCACGGTGGAACTCCGGCTTGGCCACGACGTCGTGGTAGAGCGGCCACAGCGTGCCGTTGGAGAAGCCCTCGTAGTGCTCCTCGATGTCCTGGGCGGTCATCGTCATCGGCAGCAGGTGGAGCCCGTCGTCCTCGAACGGCTCGAGGTCCTCGTCGGTGCCGCCGGGCCAGCCGATCCAGACCCCGTCGTTGGCTCGCAGGACCGGTTCGAGAGCGCTGACCAGACCTCCTGGCGAGCGTCGCCACGCTTTCGTGCCGTCCGGCATCTCCACTCGATCGACGGGGAGCCGATTGGCCACGATTACCAGGTCAGCCTGCACATCTCCGACTGTAATGGACGAGGGCCAGGTTCGGCGCCGTGTCGTTCCACCCACGACTTCCGGCCCCCTGGACCGAATACCTGTCGAGTAACACGCCGGGAGGGTGAACCACAGCGGTGTAGTTCGGCGCGTTAGGGTGTGGTCAGATGCAGACGACACCGGGGGACGAGGAATGAGCGCTGTCAACGTGCAGGTCACAGGCCCAGGCGAGGACCCCGCGAGCCTCAGCGAGCGCGACAAGCAGATCCTTGATTTCGAGCGTCAGTGGTGGAAGTACGCCGGCGCCAAGGAAGCCGCCGTCCGTGAGGCGTTCAACATGTCCGCCACCCGTTACTACCAGGTGCTCAACGCCCTGATCGACAAGCCGGAGGCCCTCGAGGCCGACCCCCTGCTCGTGCGTCGCCTGCGACGGCTCCGCGCGGCCCGGCAGCGTCAGCGCTCGGCGAGACGGCTCGGCTTCGAGGTCTGAATGACCGGCTGCGTACGTCCTTCGAAGGGTGAGCGTGGCGTAGCGCTCCCCACACCCGTCATCGCGCTGAGCGTGGTGGCCGTCGTCGCCGCGGTGATCATCTTCTGGATCACCGGGGGCGACGAAGACGAGGGCAAGGAGATCGCCCAGGCCGGTGGCAGCCCCTCGGCCTCGGCGTCGGCCCAGCCGAAGCCGGCCAAGACCGAGGAGAAGAAGCCGCCGAAGGCCGAGCCTTCGCCGGTCGACCGCGCCAAGGTCAGCGTCGAGGTCTACAACCAGTCCAACATCGGTGGCCTCGCCAGCGACGTCGCCGCGAAGGCGACGACCGTCGGCTGGAACGTCGTCGGCGAGGACAACTGGATGGGCTCGGTCCCGGAGAACACCGTCTACTACCCGCCCGAGATGAAGCGCGAGGGCCAGCAGCTCGCCGATGACCTCGGCATCAAACGGACCCATCTCTCGGTCGAGGGCTCGATGAAGGGCGACCGGCTGACGGTGGTTCTGACCGGGGCTCTCTGAGGCTTTCCGGCCGTTCTCGAACGTGTGTGATCTGACGCACGGCCGAGGCCTCCAGGTCGGCTCCGCGGCGGTCGCCGTGCCACAGTTGAGGCATGGCCGAACTCCAGCCTGATGGCGCCGCAGGAGAGCAGAAGTACGCCGCGATCGCGGCTGCTGCCGCCGAGACCCTCGTCGGTCTCGACTTCGACGGGACGCTCTCGCCGATCGTCGAGGACCCGGCCGCGGCTCGGATCCATCCGGACGCGGCCTCGGTCCTGATCGCGCTCGCGTCCCGGGTGAAGGCGCTGGCCATCGTCACCGGCCGACCGGCCGGACAGGTCGTCGAGCTCGGCGGTCTGGCCGCGATCGCCGACGCGCTCGCGGAGTCGGGCAAGGAGCTGTACGTGTTCGGGCAGTACGGCAACGAGCGCTGGAGCGGTGCCGACCGGGTCGTCGTCGGCCCGCCGCCGCCCGAGGGCCTCGCCGCCTTCGAGGCGGCGCTGCCGGCGGTGCTCTCCGCTCACGGGGCGCAGGACGCCTACATCGAGGAGAAGGGCCTCGCCGTCGGGGTCCACACCCGCCGGTTCCCCGATCCCGACGGTCTCGCCGCGCGCCTGCTCCCGCCGCTGACCGAGCTGGCCGGCCAGCACGGGCTCGTGGTCGAGCCCGGCAAGCAGGTCATCGAGGTCCGTGCCCCCGGGATGCACAAGGGCCACGCGATCGACACGCTGGTCTCGGAGGTCTCGCCCGGCGCGATCCTGTTCGGCGGTGACGACCTGGGCGACATCGAGGCGTTCGAGGCCGTCCGGGCCTGGGGGAAGACCACCGGGTCGCCGACCCTCCTCGTCTACTCCCACGCGGGTTCCGACCGAGGTCCGCTCGCAGATCTCGCCGATCTCGAGGTCGCGGGCCCGGACGGTGTGCTGGAGCTGCTGCGGCGGCTGACCGGCGAGTCGCGCCCGGTGTAACACGGTCGACGCGGCCGCCGTCCGCTCACAGCGAACACACTAACCGGAGGGAACATCCGGTTGCTCCCGGAAGTTGAGCCAATAACACTCAACTCTTCTAGGAGGGTCCGCAATGGACAAGCTTCCTGTGCTGTTCGTCTCGGATGCCGTGGTCCTGCCGGGGATGGTCGTGCCCATCGAGCTCGACGAGGCCGCGCAGGCCGCGATCGACGCTGCCCGGGCCGGCTCGGAGAGCCGCCTGCTGGTCGCGCCGCGGCTGGGGGACCGGTATGCGACGTACGGTGCTGTCGCCACGATCGAGCGCGTCGGCCGGTTCCGGGGCGGTGAGCCCGCGGCGGTGCTGAGGGCCGTCGGCCGGGCGAAGATCGGCTCCGGCGTGACCGGGCCCGGTGCTGCGCTGTGGGTCGAGGTCGAGCCCGCCACCGAGACGACCACGGAGCACGCGAAGGAGCTGGCCGAGGAGTACAAGCGGCTGGTCGTCGCGGTGCTCCAGCGTCGCGAGGCGTGGCCGGTCATCGACCAGGTCAACCGGCTCACCGAGCCGTCCGAGATCGCCGACACCGCCGGCTACGCTCCGTACCTCGACGACGACGCCAAGCGCGAGCTGCTGGAGACGCCGGACGTCACCGAGCGTCTCGAGAAGGTCATCGCCTGGGCGAAGGACTACATCGCCGAGTCGGAGGTCAGCGACAAGATCGCCGAGGACGTACGCGAGGGCATGGAGAAGACGCAGCGGGAGTTCCTGCTGCGCCAGCAGCTCGCTGCGATCCGCAAGGAGCTCGGCGAGGGCGAGCCCGAGGGCTCCGACGACTACCGGGCCCGTGTCGAGGCCGCCGACCTGCCCGAGGCCGTACGCGAGGCCGCGCTGCGCGAGGTCGACAAGCTCGAGCGTGGTTCCGAGCAGAACCCCGAGACCGCCTGGATCCGCACCTGGCTGGACACCGTGCTGGAGCTGCCGTGGGGCGTGGTCACCGAGGACTCGACCGATGTGACCGCGGCTCGTGAGGTGCTCGACGCCGACCACCACGGCCTCGAGGAGGTCAAGGACCGGATCGTGGAGTACCTGGCGGTGCGGACCCGACGTGCCGAGCGGGGCCTGCAGGTCATCGGCGGCCGTGGGTCCGGTGCTGTGGTGCTGCTCGCCGGCCCGCCAGGAGTCGGCAAGACCTCGCTCGGTGAGTCGGTCGCGCGCTCGCTCGGACGCAAGTTCGTCCGGGTCGCGCTCGGCGGTGTTCGCGACGAGGCCGAGATCCGCGGTCACCGGCGCACCTATGTCGGCGCGCTCCCGGGCCGGATCGTGCGGGCCATCAAGGAGGCCGGATCGATGAACCCGGTCGTGCTTCTCGACGAGGTCGACAAGGTCGGCAGCGACTACCGGGGTGACCCGGCGGCAGCGCTGCTGGAGGTGCTCGACCCGGCGCAGAACCACACCTTCCGCGACCACTACCTCGAGCTCGACCTGGACCTCTCCGACGTGCTCTTCATCGCGACGGCCAACGTCGTGGAGCAGATCCCGAGCGCGCTGCTGGACCGGATGGAGCTGGTCACGATCGACGGCTACACCGAGGACGACAAGGTCGCCATCGCTCGCGACTTCCTGCTGCCCCGGCAGCTCGAGCGCGCCGCGGTGACCGCCGAGGAGGCCACGGTCTCCGACGACGCGCTGCGTGAGCTGGCCGCGAACTACACCCGCGAGGCGGGCGTACGCCAGCTCGAGCGGCTCATCGCCAAGGCGCTGCGCAAGGCGGCGACGAAGCTGGCCACCGGGGCGGAGCACGTCGAGATCGGCCTGGACAACCTCAAGGACCTGGTCGGACGGCCGCGGTTCACGCCGGAGTCGGCGGAGCGTACGTCTGTCCCGGGGGTCGCCACCGGACTGGCCGTCACCGGGCTCGGTGGGGACGTGCTCTTCATCGAGGCGTCCTCGGCCGAGGGGCAGGCGGGGCTCAACATCACCGGCCAGCTCGGTGAGGTGATGAAGGAGTCCGCGCAGATCGCGCTCTCCTTCGTCCGCTCGCACGCCGCTGAGCTGGGCGTCGACCCGGCCGTGCTCGACCGCTCGCTCCACGTCCACGTGCCCGCGGGTGCGGTCCCGAAGGACGGGCCGAGCGCCGGCATCACGATGGTCACCGCGCTCACCTCTCTCGCGACCGGTCGCCCGGTGCGCAGCGAGGTCGGCATGACCGGTGAGGTCTCGCTCTCCGGCCGGGTGCTGCCCATCGGCGGCCTCAAGCAGAAGCTGCTCGCCGCCCAGCGGGCCGGCCTGACCGAGGTCTTCGTGCCCCAGCGCAACGAGCCCGACCTGGACGAGGTCCCCGACGAGGTGAAGCAGGCGCTGAAGATCAACCTGGTCAGCGACGTACGCGATGTCGTACGCGGCGCGCTCGCCGACGCCGGGTCCGCCACCGACGGCGGGGCTGAGTCGGCGCGCGCCGCCTGAGCTCGGTTCTCGCTCCCCGGGGGTAACACGATGTTCGCTGCAACACCGTGTTACCCCCGCACGGTGTCCAGATGGCGGACGGATGGTCCGCGGAGTGGAACCCGGGTGTGATCGACGGATGTTGCCTGCCGTACGATCGGTATTGCTCATCGAGAGGGACTGAGGGAACGGCCCAGTGAAGTCCCGGCAACCGACCACGAGCCTCCTCCCGACCACGGGCAGGGCGTGGGACAAGGTGCTAATTCCGGCCCGGCGCGAGAGACGTGATCGGGGAAGATGAGGAGGAGGTTTCTCATGAGCGCTGCGACCACGGAGACGAAGGGCCTGCGCGAGGGTGCTTTCGGCAACGCCTCGGCGCTGTCGTGCCGGGAGTGTGGCCACCAGATCGAGCTCGGACCGCATTACGCCTGTCCGGAGTGTTTCGGGCCACTGGAGGTGGCCTATGACTTCCCGGCCGTGACCCGCGAGGAGATCGAGGCCGGACCCCGCAACATCTGGCGCTACAAGGCGCTGCTGCCGGTGCCCGACGACATCGAGCAGAGTCCCAACACCGAGCCCGGCTTCACCCGGCTCCTGGACGCGAAGAACCTCGCGCGCGAGCTCGGCCTCGAGAAGCTCTGGGTGAAGGACGACTCCACCAACCCGACCAACTCCTTCAAGGACCGCGTGGTCGCCTGTGCGCTGAGCGCGGCCCGTGAGCTCGACGCCAAGGTCTTCGCCTGCCCGAGCACCGGCAACCTGGCCAACGCGGTCGCCGCCGCCGGCGCGCGCGCCGGGATCCCGACCGCTGTGTTCATCCCCAGCAACCTCGAGCAGCCCAAGCAGGTCAACTCCGCCGTCTTCACCGACAACCTGATCGCCGTCGACGGCAACTACGACGACGTCAACAAGCTGGCCCAGGAGATCGCCGCGGAGGAGGACGGCTGGGCGTTCGTGAACGTCAACGTACGTCCCTTCTACGCCGAGGGCTCCAAGACGCTCGGCTTCGAGATCGCCGAGCAGCTCGGCTGGCGCCTGCCCGACCAGATCGTCATCCCGGTGGCCTCGGGCTCCCAGCTGACCAAGGTTGACAAGGCCTTCAAGGAGCTCATCAAGCTCGGCCTGGTCGAGGAGAAGCCCTACCGGATCTTCGGCGCCCAGGCCACCGGCTGCAACCCGGTCGCGACCGCGTTCAAGGCCGGCGTCGACGCCATCCGCCCGGTCAAGCCCGACACGATCGCCAAGTCGCTGGCCATCGGCAACCCGGCCGACGGCATCTACGTCCTCGACGCCACCCGCTCCTCCGGCGGCGCCGTCGAGGAGGTCACCGACGACGAGATCCGCTCGGCGATCGTGCTCCTGGCTCGCACCGAGGGCATCTTCACCGAGACCGCCGGCGGCACCACGCTCGCGGTCACGAAGAAGCTCGTCGAGACCGGCGCTCTGGACCCGAGTCTGGAGACGGTCATCATCAACACCGGCCACGGCCTCAAGACGCTCGACGCGATCAGCGGCATCGTCGGCCCTCGCGCCACCATCGCCCCCAACTACGACGCCTTCGAGGAGGCCGGGCTCTCGCAGGCGTAGGGCTGCGGATGTTCGTCTAGGTATGTAGCCGAGCCGTCACTTCCCATGCGGAACTCCGCGAGGGAAGTGACGGTTCCTCTGCATACCTAGACGAACCAACCGCCCGTTCACTCTCGTGCGCTACAGATAAGAGACGTGAGCAGCGCGAAGACGAGTGAAGAGGCCAGATGGCTCGGCATGGTCGCCGCGAGCGCCGCGGTCGCCGGTGCGATCGGCGTGGTGGGGGCGGCGGCCGGGGCCGGGTTCGTGACGTTGCTGAAGAGACAGGCGGCGCACGCGCGCGACGTGATCGGCAAGCCCCTCGGCGAGGTGGCGATCTACGCCGACAAGGTCTACAAGAAGACCTACGGCGGTACGCCGGTCGAGCTCCTCGTCCTCGGTGACTCGATCGCCGCGGGACTGGGCGCGGAGACCAGAGGCGGCACTCTCGGCGCTCGGCTGGCCAAGGGCACGGCGAAGGCCCTGCTGAGGCCGGTACGGCTGCGTACGGCCGCCGTGGTCGGGGCTGAGACCTCGATGGTCCCCGCGCAGCTCGAGTCGTTGCCGGAGGGCTACCGGCCCGATGTGGCGGTGGTCGTCGTCGGGGGCAACGACGTCACCCACCGGGTGCCGCAGAAGGACTCCACCCGGGTGCTGGGGGAGGTCATCGACGCGCTGCGTGAGCGTGGTGCCGAGGTCGTCGTCGGCACCTGTCCGGACGTGGGTGCGGTGCGTCCGCTGCCGCAGCCGCTGCGTTCGCTCGGGCGCCGGATCGCCAAGCAGCTGGCCGACGGCCAGCGGGAGATCGCTCTCGCCCGGGGTGCCCACGTCGTCTCGCTCTCCGACGTCGTCGGCCCGTTCTTCATCACCAACCCCGACGAGATGTTCGCGATCGACCACTTCCATCCCAGCGCGATGGGCTACAAGCGCACCGCCAAGGCGATGCTGCCCTCGGTCCTCGCCGCTCTCGGGCAGGTCCAGCAGGTCCCGTTCGGTCATCACCTGCCCGAGCTCCCACCCGAGGCAACCGAACCGCCGGGCCTCGCTGACCCGGCCCAGCACAGCGAGCCCTGACGCCGACCCGGCGCTTCTGTCCCGCACAACGACGCCGAGTCGGCGCGTCTGTCCCGTACGGCTGGGACAGTTGCGCCGACTCGGCGTCTGGGGGCGGGACAGTTGCGCCGACTCGGGCTACTTGTCGTCCGCCTCGTCCGGGGCCTTGCCGCCGGTGCTGAGCAGGTCGGCGGTGAGGCCGGTGGCGGCTCGGTAGTCGACGGTTCCTGCAGGCGTACGCGGCACCGACTCGACCAGCAGCACGAGCTTGGGCTCGTGGGACTCCCCGAGCCGGTCGCGGGCGTGCTTGCGCAGGTCGGCGGCGGTCGTCTCGGTGGAGGGGGCCAGCTGTACGAGCGCCGCGACCTGCTGGCCCCAGCGCGGGTGGGGCATGCCGAAGACGGCGGCGTCGACGACGTCCTCGTGGCCGAGGAGCACGCCCTCGATGGTCTCGGGGTGGATCTCGAGGTCACCGGTCCGGACGAGGGTCGCAGCCCTGCCGAGCAGGGTGATCGAGCCGTCCTGCTCGCGACGGGCGAGGTCGCCGGGGAATGTCCAGCGCCGGTTGTCGATCAGCTTGATCGCGGTGGCCGAGCGGGCGTTGTCCTTGTAGTAGCCGAGGGCCGCGGGGCCGGAGCGGGCCAGCAGCCCCTCGACCCCGGGGGCCGCCGGGGTGAGGTCGGGGGTGAAGACCTCCACCTCCGGGCCGACCATGAACCGCGTCTCGCCGGGCACCAGCGGGGAGCCGTCGTCGGCGCGGGAGCCGGTGACGCCGGTCTCCAGGGTGCCGTAGGAGTCGACGATGACCCGGCGGGCGAACGCGTTGCGAAGGACGGAGAGGACGCCGTCGGAGAGCGGCGCCGCGGTGTTGGAGACGCCGGCGAGCGAGCGCAGCGGCCAGCGCTTCTTGCCGGTCAGCCGGGCGTTGGCCACCGGGCGGGCCTGGGCGTCGCCGAGGAGCGTGATCGCGGTCGCGCCGGCCTGCTCGGCGAGGTCGAGGAAGGCCTCCGCCGAGAACGACGCGGAGGTGTCGAGCACCGCGGTGCCGCCGGCGACCAGCGCCCGCAGGAGCAGCAGCTGGCTCTGTCCGTGCAGCAGCGGCCCGCCGGCGAGCAGGACGACACCCGAGTCGCGAGCGGCCGCCTCGGCGGCGAGCCCCTCGACCGAGGGGATCGGCGCGTTGCGGCGGACCGTGTTGAGCGCGGCCCAGACCAGGTCCTCCTGGCGCCAGACCGCACCCTTCGGGGTGCCCGTGGTGCCGGTGGTGAAGATGATGTGCCAGTCGCCGGGGGTACGCCCGACCGTCGGCCGCTCCTTGGACGCCGCGGCGACCTTGGCGTCGTAGTCGGGGCCGAGGACGACCCGGTGATCCAGCGACAGCGAGAGCTCGTCGAGGTCATCGGTGAACTCGGGGGAGACGATGGCCGCGACGCAGTCGGTGGCGGCGTACGTCCGGGCGAGCTCGTCGCGCCGGTAGGCGTGGTTGATGTTGACCGGGATCGTGCGGGCCTTGAGGCACCCGTAGAGGGCGTCGACCCACTCGATCCGGTTGGTCGCGTGGATCGCGACCTGGGCACCCGGCTCGAGGCCGACGCTCAGCAGATGGTTGGCCAGGCGCGTGGCGCGCTCGTCGATCTCGGCGTACGAGTAGGTGCGGTCGGTGGTGACGACTGCCGTGCGATCGGGGATCGCATCGGCCATCGCTTCCAGGATGTCGGGCAGTGTGAGGGGGATCACGGCGGACACAGGACGTCTGCGCCTTCCTTGGTAGGGCCGGGGATAGGGCCGTACGGCACCGAACCGTACGTCGGATCAGCCGGTCGTCACCTACGCGCCTCGAGCAGCTCGGCAGCGACCGTAGCGCTCGCACGATAGTCCACCTTGCTCACGGGCGTGCGGGGGACTCGCTCCACGAGCAGGATGTCCTTGGGTGCCTTGTAGGCCGAGATGAGGCTGCGGCAGTGCTCGCGCAGCGCGTCGGCCGAGGTCGTGGCGCCCTCGCGGAGCTGTACGAGCGCGGTCACCTGCTGGCCCCAGCGCTCGTGCGGGGTGCCGACGACCGCGGTGTCGAAGACGTCGGGGTGACGCAGCAGGACCGACTCGACCTCCTCGGGGAAGACCTTCTCGCCGCCGGTGTTGATGCAGCCCGAGCCCCGGCCCAGGACGGTGATCGAGCCGTCCTCCTCGCGCCGCGCGAAGTCGCCCGGGATCGACCAGCGCTGACCGTCGATCTCCTTGAACGTGGCCGCGGTCTTGACCGGGTCGTTGTAGTAGCCCAGCGGGATCGAACCGGTGCGCGCGAGCATCCCGGTCTCGCCCGGCGCGCACGGCTCGAGGTCGGCGTCGAAGACCTGGACGTCCATCCCGACCTGGAACTTCGGCGCGGCCTGTGCGCCCTCGTTGCCCTCGTCGACCTGCATGCCGGTCGCCCCGGACTCCGAGGCGCCGTAGGAGTCGAGGATGTAGCGGCCCGGCAGTGCCTCCCGGAGCTGGGTGCGGACCCCCGCGGACAGCGGCGCGGCGCCGTTCGAGACGGCGAACAGCGCGCTCAGGTCCCAGCGCTCCGGCTCGCGCAGGATCGCCTCGGCGACCGGGCGGCCCATCGCGTCCCCCAGGAAGGTGAGCGAGTTGACCCCCGCGGCCTGGACGAGGTCGAGGATCGTCTCGGCCGACCAGGTCGGCTCGGTGTAGAGCGCGACCGTGCAGCCGGCGACATGGCCGTTGCCCATGATCCACTGGCTCCCGCCGTGCATCATCGGACCGCAGGCCAGCAGCACCATCGGCGTCTCCTGTGCCGCGGCCTCCTCGGCGAGCTGCTCGACGGTGTCGAACGGCGCCCCGAACCGGCTCGCGTTCAGCGCGGCCCGGATGATGTCCTCCTGGCGCCACACGACGCCCTTCGGCATGCCCGTGGTGCCGCCGGTGTAGATGATGTAGCGGTCGTCGGGGCTGCGCTCGACGTCGGGGCGCTCCTTGGAGGCGGCGGCGACCGCGGCGTCGTACTCCTCGCCCAGCACCAGCGTCGGGATGCCCAGGCCGAGCGCGGCGACCGCCTCGACGTGCTCCGGTCCGATGATCGCCGCGACCGCGTCGGAGTTGCGATAGAGGTGGTCGAGCTCGTCGTGGAGGTACTTGTGGTTGATGTTGATCGGCACCGCCCGTGCCTTCATGCACCCGTAGAAGGCGTCGACCCACTCGATCCGGTTGCGGGAGTGGATGGCGACGTGGTCGCCCGGTTGGATGCCCTGCCCGAGGAGGTGGTTGGCCAGCCTGGTCGCGCGCTCGTCGACCTCGGCGAAGCTGTAGGCGTGTTCCATCGTGAACACGGCGGTGCGGTCGGGGATGGCGTCGGCCATCGCCTCGAGGATGTCAGGGAGAGTGATCGGGGTCACAGGACCGAGTGTGGCAATTAGAACGTGTTCTCGTCTAGCGATTGGGGCGCAAAAACCTGCCAGCGCATCGCGTCGCCGGGCGAGGTCGGCCCGTTCCGGCCCGTGCGCGCAGAGCGCGAGGGCCTCGGCGTAGGCCTCGATCGCCTCGTCGTGCCGCCCCGACCGTTCCAGCAGCTGCGCACGAACGGCAGGCAGCCGGTGTCCCGGGAGCGCGACCGACTCCAGCGCCCGGAGCCCGGCCTCGGCCCCGGAGGCCTCGGCTACCGCGACGGCCCGGTTGAGACGTACGACCGGGGTGTCCTGGAGCGCGAGCAGCTCGTCGTAGCGCTCGACGATGCGGTCCCATGCGGTCGCCTCCGAGGTGGGCGCGACCGCGTGCTCCGCGGCGATCAGGGCCTGGAGCAGATAGGGCGCCGGTGCGGCGTGGGCGAGCGGGGTGAGGATCGCGAGGGCCTCGGTGATCTCCTCGAGGTTCCAGGTGGTGCGGTCCTGGTCGGGGAGCAGGACCAGGCCGCCGTCGGGCCCGATCCGGGCCGCCCGGCGGGAGTGCTGCAGCAGCATCAGGGCGAGCAGCGCGTCGACCTCCTGGTCGGGGGCCGGGAGCACCGTCCGCAGCACCCGGACCAGCCGGATCGCCTCACCCGCGAGATCGCTGCGGACGACGTCGGCACCGGTGCCGGGGGCATAGCCCGCCGTGAACGCGAGGTAGGCGACCTCGGCCACGATGCCGACCCGTTCCCGCAGATCGGCGAGGTCCGAGGGCACCTCGAAGGAGGCGCCCGCCAGCCGCTTCCGTGCCCGGGTCAGCCGTGCCGCCATCGTCGCCTTCGACTGCAGGAACAGCCGCCCGATGTCCTCGGTGGAGACACCGAGGACCAGCCGGAGGGTGAGGGCAGCGGCCGCCTCGCGCGACAGCGTCGGGTGGGCGCAGAGCAGCACCAGCCGCAGCCGCTCGTCGGTGACCGCCTCGCCCCCGGCCCCGGCCGGCACCGTGGCCATGACCTGCTGCGCCTCCTGGGTGAGCCCGGCATCGACCACCAGCAGGGGCATCTTGCGCGCCAGCACCTCCTCCGAGCGCATCCGGTCGACGATCCGCCGCCGGGCGGTCGTCAGCAGCCAGGCCGGCCCGTTGGCGGGCTCACCGTCGACCGGCCAGTGCCGGGCGGCCGCCTCGAAGGCGTCGGCCAGCCCGTCCTCGGCGAGGTCGAGACGGCGGAACTGCGCGACGAGCAGGGCCAGCAGCCGGCCCCACTCCTCGCGCAGCAGCGTCTCCAGCATCGTCGGTGGTCAGTCCAGCTCCGCCGCGCGGATCTCGATCGCCGACTCCGCGGTGGCGAGCAGCTTGCAGCACTCGACCAGGTCGTCGCGGTCCTCGGACTCCACGACGTAGAGCCCGGCCAGGTGCTCGGCCGCCTCGGTGTAGGGCCCGTCGGTGACCCCCGACCCGCGCACCGTCACGGCCGTCGCCGGATCGGCGAGCGCGGCGCCGTACCCCTTCAGGTTGACGTGCCCGCGTTCGGCGAGCAGTTTCGCGAACCGCTCGTGGGTGGCGAAGACGGCGTCCTTCTCGGCCCGCGTCTTCGCCTGCCACTCGGCCTCCACGTTGGGGATGAGCAGGTAGTAGCGGGTCATCGGATCTGCACCCCCTGGGTGGGCCGGACCTCGACCGCGAAGTGCTTCGGCAGCAGCTTCGCCAGGGCCAGGGCGTCGTCGAGCGACGGCACGTCGATCACGTAGTAGCCGCCGAGCTGCTCGACCGACTCCGCGTACGGGCCGTCGGTCACGGATCCGTCCTCGTGGACGGTCCGCGAGCTCGTGTCGGGCTGGACGGCGTCGCCGTCGATCAGCTCGCCCCGCTGCGCGACCGCCTTCGCGAAGGCGCCGAAGTCGGCGTACGCGCTCTGCTTCTGCTCCTCGGAGAGGGCGGCCCAGCGGGCGTGGTGGTCGGGGCCGCCGAGCAGCAGGAGATACCTCATGCCGACATCCCCTCGTGCTCGACGATCTCGCGGACCTCGAGCGCCGTCTCGAGCTCGGCGAGCACCTTGCAGCACTCGAGCATGTCGTCGACGTCGTCGGTCTCGATCGTGTAGAAGCCGGTCACGTGCTCGACGGTCTCGGCGAACGGGCCCTCGGTGATCACCACCCCGTCACCGGTCTTGCGCAGCGTCCTGGCCTTGCTGGAGTGGTGGAGCTCGGCGCCGCCGGTGACCTTGTGGCCGCGTTCGGCGAGCAGCTTGGCGAACCTTCCGTGCACCTCGTACCCGGCTGCCTTCTCCTCCGGTGTCGACTCGGCCCAGAAGGCCTCGTTCGTCGGCAGCAGCACCATGTATCTGGTCATCGTCTTGATCCCTTCGTGTGCCTCGATGTGAGTCTTTCACCGGGGATGACGGGTGGGACAAGGCCAAATCGACACCGCGCGGGAACGACCTCGCCGCGCTCCTCGACGCCTGGCTATCGTGGGCCTGTGCCTGAGCTGACCTTCCGTGACGCGACCTTCTCCGACGTGGAGGCCCTGGTCGGGCTGATCGAGTCCGCTTACCGCGGCGACGCCTCCCGCGCCGGCTGGACCACCGAGGCCGACCTGCTCGCGGGCCAGCGCACCGACCCCGAAGGCGTACGCGAGGTGATCACGGCCCCGGGCTCGCGGCTCCTGGTCGTGGAGCAGGCCGGCGAGATCGTCGCCTGCTGCCAGCTCCAGAAGCGCGAGGCGTACGTCTACTTCGGCATGTTCTCCGTCTCGCCGCGGCTGCAGGGGGCCGGTGTCGGCAAGTCGGTCATCGCCGAGGCCGAACGGATCGCGCGCGCGTGGGGTGCGGAGGAGATCCGGATGACGGTGATCCGCCAGCGCGAGGACCTGATCGCGTTCTACGAGCGGCGCGGGTTCGGGCGTACCGGACGCTTCGAGCCCTTCCCCTACGGCGACGAGCGCTTCGGTCTCCCGCTGCGCGACGACCTGGAGTTCGCCGAGCTCGCGAAGCCTCTCTGACCGTCGCCATCCTGGGATTTTCTTGCACTCGCAGGGGTCGAGTGCTAAACATGAGGCTGGCACTCTTACCATGAGAGTGACAACAACCGGACCGGTGACGTTGAGGCGTCGCGAGCGGCAGGGAAGGGTTCTGCCGGGAGTGGCGTCGTCCGTCGCGGGCAACCCATCGGACCGGATCCAACGAACTTCCCAAGTGAAGGATCGCAGGAGCAATGCCGAAGCTCATCGCTTTCAACGAGGAGGCCCGTCGGGGTCTGGAGAAGGGTCTCAACACCCTCGCCGACGCCGTCAAGGTCACCCTCGGTCCCAAGGGCCGCAACGTCGTGCTCGAGAAGAAGTGGGGTGCCCCCACGATCACCAACGATGGTGTTTCCATCGCCAAGGAGATCGAGCTCGAGGACCCCTACGAGAAGATCGGTGCCGAGCTGGTCAAGGAGGTCGCGAAGAAGACCGACGACGTCGCCGGTGACGGCACGACGACCGCGACCGTTCTCGCCCAGGCGCTGGTCCGCGAGGGCCTGCGCAACGTCGCCGCGGGTGCCAACCCGGCCGGCCTGAAGCGCGGCATCGAGGCGGCCGTCGACGCCGTCTCCGAGCAGCTGCTCGCCCAGGCCAAGGACATCGAGACCAAGGAGCAGATCGCTGCTACCGCCTCGATCTCCGCTGCTGACACCACCGTCGGCGAGATCATCGCCGAGGCGATGGACAAGGTCGGCAAGGAAGGCGTCATCACCGTCGAGGAGTCGAACACCTTCGGGCTCGACCTCGAGCTGACCGAGGGTATGCGCTTCGACAAGGGCTACATCTCGGCCTACTTCGTGACCGACCCGGAGCGTATGGAGACCGTCCTCGACGACCCGTACATCCTGATCGTCAACTCGAAGATCTCCAGCGTCAAGGACCTGATCCCGGTCCTGGAGAAGGTCATGCAGACCGGCAAGCCGCTGGTCATCCTGGCCGAGGACGTCGACGGCGAGGCTCTCTCGACGCTGGTCGTCAACAAGATCAAGGGCACCTTCAAGTCCGTCGCCGTCAAGGCTCCGGGCTTCGGTGACCGCCGCAAGGCCATGCTGCAGGACATCGCCATCCTCACCGGTGGTCAGGTCATCTCCGAGGAGGTCGGCCTCTCCCTGGAGACCGCCGGCATCGAGCTGCTCGGCCAGGCCCGCAAGGTCGTCATCACCAAGGACGAGACCACCATCGTCGAGGGTTCGGGCGACCAGGGTCAGATCGAGGGCCGGGTCAACCAGATCCGCGCCGAGATCGAGAAGTCGGACTCCGACTACGACCGCGAGAAGCTCCAGGAGCGCCTCGCCAAGCTGGCCGGCGGCGTGGCCGTCATCAAGGTCGGCGCGGCCACCGAGGTCGAGCTCAAGGAGCGCAAGCACCGCATCGAGGACGCCGTCCGCAACGCCAAGGCTGCTGTCGAGGAGGGCATCCTCGCCGGCGGTGGTGTCGCGCTGATCCAGGCCGCCGCTGCTGCCTTCGAGAAGCTCGAGCTCGACGGCGACGAGGCCACCGGTGCCTCGATCGTCAAGGCCGCCATCTCGGCGCCGCTGAAGCAGATCGCCATCAACGCCGGCCTCGAGGGCGGCGTCGTGGCGGAGAAGGTCGCCGGCCTCCCGCAGGGCCACGGCCTCAACGCCGCCACGGGCGAGTACGTCGACCTGCTGGCCGCGGGCATCATCGACCCGGCCAAGGTGACCCGCTCGGCGCTGCAGAACGCCGCGTCCATCGCCGCGCTGTTCCTCACCACCGAGGCCGTCGTGGCCGACAAGCCGGAGAAGGCCGCCGCTGGTGGCGACCCGACCGGTGGCATGGGTGACATGGGCGGCATGGGCTTCTGAGCCCGTCTCGCTAGCTCCACCACGAGGGCCTCTCCTTCGGGAGAGGCCCTCGTGCATTTCGGCGGGGGCCGATGCCTTGACGAAGGAACCGCCCGCCGACCCAGGACCACCGGGCTACGCTCGACGCATGGGCCTGAAGGCGATGTCGGCGCTGGCGTTCTCGGCCGTGCTTCTCGCCGGGTGCGGCGGGGAGCCGGCCGCTTCGCCGCCGTCGCGGTCCGCAGCTCCGGCGACCTCGGCGACTCCGCCCGCGCCCTCCCCGAGCCCGTCGCAGACGCTGCCGCCGGTGACCGACAAGGTCTCGCTGCCGCAGCTGATGCGGGAGGACTTCCCCGGGGGCGAGGTGAAGGTGCTGCGGGAGTCGGGCAGCACGGAGGCCTATCGGCGCTTCGAGGTCAGCTACCCGAGCGGTCCGCTGAGGATCACCGGGGTGCTCTTCCGGCCGCGGGGCGCGGGGCCGTTCCCCGGGGTCGTCTTCGCGCACGGCCACATCGACACCGACATCTACGTCACCGGGCAGGGGCTGAAGCGGGAGCAGGACCGGCTGGCTCGGGAGGGCTACGTCGTCCTGCACACCGACTACCGCGGCCACGCCGGGTCGTCCCCGATCCCGGAAGGCACCGAGGAGGACGAGAGCCGCCTCGGCTACACCCGCGACACCATCAACGCCGTCCAGGCGATGAAACGACTTCCGTACGTCGACCCCGACCGCACCGCGCTGCTCGGACGCTCCATGGGCGGGGGAGTGGTGATGAACGCGCTGGTCGCCCAGCCGGGGCTGGTGCGGGCCGGGGTGACGTACGCGTCGGTCTCCTCCGACATCGTCGACAACATCAACCGGTGGGCGGTGCCGTCGCGGCCCGACGAGGTGGCCCGGCTCTACCGGCAGTACGGCGATCCCGAGACGGAGCCGGAGTTCTGGGAGGGGCTCTCGGCGCGGACGTACTTCGACCGCATCGCGGTCCCGCTCCAGATGCACCACGGGACCAATGACGAGTCGTGCCCGATCCGGTGGGCCTACACCACCCGGGACCTGCTGGAGACCGCGGGCGTACGCCATCGTCTCTGGGTCTACCCCGGTGAGCAGCACGCCTTCGGGCCGCAGTGGGACCTCTCGATCCGGCGGGTCATCGGGTTCCTCGATCGTCAGCTGGCATGACCTGATCAGGCGATGAGGACGGGCCCAGCGGCCCCATCCTTTTGGGGACTTTCGACACTGTCTCGACAACAGCTCGGTAACGCAACATGGGTGCTCCACACAGTGGCCGACTGCGGGGAAGCGTCTGGATCTGGGGGGCTTGAAGCCCAAGGGAATATCCGGGTGAGGTTCTGCAGCGGCGGGCGGGGTCAGGGCTCTTCGAAGCCAGGGCCCCGCCTGCGTGTGTCGACGGGCGGGTGCCCGGCGGGTCCGCGGATGGCACCCAGGGGTGAGGCATGATGTTGGCATGAGCGAGCGCCAGCGAGTGACGGCATGAGCGTGGACGTCGGGTCGAAGACCGGGATGCAGCCGCCGCGGTCACCGTGGCGCTGGGTCGCAGCCGTGATCGCCGCCGCGGTCGTGCTCGTCGCGATCGTCGCCTCCTTCGGCCTGCTCAGCTCGGATGACACCGCCGAGGACCCCGATGCCGCGCCTCCGTCGCCGACCGCGACGGTCACCGAGACCGCGCCCGTCCCCTCCCCGTCCGCCCCGGCCGGGGGCGCCGGAGCGACCGAGCTGACCGTCGTCGCCGACGCCGCCCGATGCATCCCGCCGACCTCGAAGTGGCTCTCCCAGAACGCCGCGCTGGCCTTCGAAGGCACCGCGGAGAGCGTGACCGACACCGAGGCCGTGCTGCGGGTGAAGACGTGGATGTACGCCGACGGCTTCGGTGGCACCGACACCGTCCGGATCACCCTGCCCGCGCCGAGCACGATCCCGATGCCCGAGTTCGAGAAGGGCAAGAACTATCTGGTCGCGGCCACGGGTGATGCCGAGGTCATCGGCTGTGGCTACAGCGACCCGAAGACTCCGAAGCTGCAGAAGCTCTACACCTCCGCGTTCAAGTGATCTCCGGGCTTCTCCTGGCCGCCGGCGCGGGCCGGCGGATGGGCACGCCGAAGGCATTGGTCGACGACTGGCTGGTCCGCTCCGTCGCCGTGCTGCGTGAGGGTGGCTGCGACGACGTGCTCGTCGTGCTCGGGGCGTCCGCCGACGAGGCGCGGGCGCTGCTCCCGGCCGGTCAGCGGGTCGTCGTCGCCGAGGGCTGGGACGAGGGGATGGGGGCCTCCCTGCGGGTCGGTCTGGCGGCTCTCGGGCCGGACGCCGAGGCCGCCGTCGTCCATCTCGTCGATCTGCCGGACGTCGGGGCTGATGTGATCGCCCGGGTGGTCTCGACAGGCTCGACCACCGGCACAGGCTCGACCGCCGGGTTGGCGCGGGCGGCGTACGCCGGGGTTCCCGGTCATCCGGTGCTGATCGGACGCGACCACTGGGCGGGCGTCATCGAGGCGGCCGTCGGCGACCAGGGCGCTCGTGGCTACCTGAAGGCCCATGACGTACGCCTGGTGGAGTGTGGCGACCTGGCCGGCGGGAACGACGTCGACCACCGCTGAACGACTTCTCGTTCGTACCCTCCTAGGAGGTTGTCCAACCCTGAGCCAACGCTTCGCGTTCTACGCTCAGGTCATGGACCTGACGCCCCGGGAGATCGCCGACCGCCTGGCGGCGACCGGATACCTGGCCGACCCGGAGCTGGCGACGGTGACGTTCCTCGGGCTGAAGATGCAGCGGCCGCTGCTGCTCGAGGGTGAGCCGGGGACCGGGAAGACCGCGCTCGCGGAGGCCGTCGCCGAGGCGCTCGACCTGCCGCTGGTGAGGCTGCAGTGCTACGAGGGGATCGACGCCACCCAGGCGCTCTACGACTGGGACTTTGCCCGCCAGATCCTGCACCTGCGCGCCCTCGAGGCGGCCGGTGGCGCGGGGGAGGTCGAGGAGGCCGAGAAGTCCCTGTACGACGAGCGGTTCCTGCTCGCCCGCCCGGTGCTGGCCGCGCTGCGCCAGGCACCGTCGGTGCTGCTCGTCGACGAGGTCGACCGGGCCGACGACGAGTTCGAGGCGTTCCTGCTCGAGGTGCTGTCCACCTACCAGGTGACGATCCCGGAGTTCGGGACGGTCGCCGCCACGGTCCCGCCGATCGTCGTGCTCACCTCCAACCGCACCCGCGAGCTCCACGACGCCCTCAAGCGCCGCTGCCTCTACCACTGGATCGACCACCCCGGCCTGGCCCGCGAGATCGAGATCGTACGCAGCCGAGCCCCCGAGGTCGCCGAGGAGCTCGCCCGCCAGGTGGTCACTGTCGTCCAGCAGCTGCGCGGTGCCGAGGGTGCGAGCGCCCTCCTCAAGCCGCCGGGGGTTGCCGAGACCCTCGACTGGGCCCGCGCCCTGCACCACCTCGGAGTGGTCGAGCTGGACCTGGAGAGCGCCGCCACGACGCTCGGCGCGCTCGTCAAGCACCGCGAGGACGCCGACCGCGTCCGGGCCGCGCTGGATCGGCTGCTGGCGTGAAGCAGGGACACGACGGCCCCGAGATCCTGCTCGGCTTCACCCGGGCGCTCAGGGCGGCCGGGGTGCACGTGACCCAGGACCGCGCCCACGGCTTCCTGCAGGCGACCGCGATCGTCGGCGCCGGCGACCCGGTCGCCACCTACACCGCCGGCCGGGCGACGCTGTGCGCCGGGCCCGACGACCTGCGCCGCTACGACCAGGTCTTCGAGGCCTGGTTCGGGTCGACGGCCACGCTCCCGGGGCCGCAGGGGCCGCCGCGTACCGTCTCGGTCACCTCGACCCTGCCCGAGACCGAGCCGCAGGCGGGCGAGGGAGAGGGCGAGGAGACCGACGACCTGATCAGGGCGCGCGCCAGCGATCTCGAGACCCTGCGTCATCGCGACGTCGCCGACCTCGACCCGGCCGAGCAGGAGCGGGTGACCGCGCTGATCGCCCGGCTCCGTCCGCGGGCGCCGCGCCGCCGGACGCCGCGCCAGGAGCAGTGGCGGCGGGGCCGCGTCGACGCCCACCGCACCCTGCGGGCCAGCCTGCGACACCTCGGCGAGCCGGCCGGGATCCACTACCGCAGGCGTGGCGAGCGGCCGCGCCGCGTGGTGTGGCTGATCGACGTGTCCGGCTCGATGAGCTCCTACGCCGACGTGCTGCTGCGGGTCGCCCACCGGGTGAGCTCGACGACCGGGAGCGGCGCGGTGTTCACCATGGGCACCAGGCTCACCGACATCACCCGCGCGCTGCGCCACCGCGACCCCGACCGCGCGCTCGTCGCGGCCGGCGAGACGGTGCCCGACTGGTCGGGCGGCACCCGGCTCGGTGACGACCTGCAGGCCTTCCTGCGGCGACACCAAGGACTGGCCCGAGGCGCGGTGGTGGTCATCGCGAGCGACGGCTGGGAGCGCGGCGACACCGCGCTCCTCGAGGAGCAGACGGCGAGGCTGCACCGCCTCGCCCATCGCGTGGTGTGGGTCAACCCACATCGTGGCAAGGTTGGATATGAACCACTGCAGCGAGGCATCGTCGCGGTGCTCCCGCACGTGGACGACTTCGTCGCCGGACATTCCCTGGCGACGTACGAGGATCTGGTGGAGGTGATCGCGCGTGCGTGACGTACTCGACGATCTGATGAAGTGGTGGGAGTCCGGCGAGACGGTGGCGGTGGCCACCGTGGTGGCGACGTTCCAGTCGGCGCCCAGGCCGCCGGGCGCCTCGATGCTCGTCGGCCCCGACGAGAGCGCGGTCGGCTCGGTCTCCGGCGGCTGCGTCGAAGGCGCCGTCTACGAGGTGGCCCGTGAGGTCGCGGAGAGCGGCGTGCCGGAGCTCAACCGCTACGGCGTCTCCGACGACGACGCCTTCGCGGTCGGCCTGACCTGCGGCGGCATCCTCGACGTCTTCGTCGAGAAGGTGTCCCAGGAGACCTTCCCGGAGCTCGGCGAGCTCGCCGAGGACGTACGCAGCGGCAGCCCGATCGCGCTCGCGACCGTCATCGAGCATCCCGACCCCGAGATCCTCGGGCGCCGCGTCCTCATCCGCCCCGAGGGGGTCAAGGGCTCGCTCGGCAGCGCCCGGATGGACGACGCCGTCCACGACGACGCGCTGGGGCTGCTGGCTCACGGCACCAACCAGACACTGTCCTACGGCATCGACGGCGAACGCCGTGGCGAGGGCATGCGGGTCTTCGTGTGGTCCTTCGCGCCCAAGCCCCGGATGCTCGTCTTCGGCGCGATCGACTTCGCCGCCGCCGTCGCTCGGGTCGGCGCGTTCCTCGGCTATCACGTCACCGTCTGCGACGCCCGCCCGGTCTTCGCCACCAACTCACGCTTCCCCTCGGCCGACGAGGTCGTGGTCGACTGGCCCCACCGCTACCTCGGGGCCGAGGTCGAGGCGGGCCGCATCGACCAGCGCACCGTGATCGCGGTCCTCACCCACGACCCGAAGTTCGACGTGCCTCTCCTCGAGGTCGCCCTCCGCCTCCCCGACATCGCCTACGTCGGCGCGATGGGCTCGCGGCGCACCCACGACGACCGCCTCGCCCGGCTCCGGGAGGCCGGTCTCACCGAGGAGGAGATCGCCCGCCTGAGCAGCCCCATCGGCCTCGACCTCGGCGCCCGTACGCCGGAGGAGACCGCCATCTCCATCGCCGCCGAGATCGTCGCCGGCCGCTGGGGCGGCTCCGGCGAGCGCCTGGCCACCACCACCGGAAGGATCCACGAAGACCGTTAGCGGCGCGCTGCGGACACTCGGCGCACGTGCGATCGAGCCACGATCTCCTTTGCTACGGTCGATGGATGAAGCGAACATGGCAGATCGGTAATGTTCTCGCCCTCGTCTTCGCGCTGGTGGCGAACTTCCTGACCGGTGCACAGGTGCTCGATCTGCCACCGATCGGTGAGATATCGGACAAGTACGCCACCTATCTGACCCCGGCGAGCTACGCCTTCTCCATCTGGACCCTCATCTACCTGCTGCTGATCGTCTTCGCGGTCTACCAGGCGAGAGATCTTCGTGATCCGCGCGAAGAGAACGCCGTCCCGCAGCTGCTCGGGCCGCTCTTCATCGTCGCCAGCATCTGCAACGGGCTGTGGACCTACGTCTTCGTGAAGGAGTGGGTCGGCCTCTCCGTCGTTGTTCTGCTCACCCTCACCGCCACGCTCTACGCCGCGCTGTGGCGTCTCGGGGTGGGCACCACCCGGCCCTCGACCAAGGACTTCCTCATGGTCTGGCTGCCGCTGATGCTCTACACGGGATGGGTGACCGCGGCCAGCATCGTCAACATCGCGACCTACCTCGACTCCAAGGACGTCACGGTCAGCCCGCTGGCCTCGACCCTGGTGATCGTGGTGCTCACCGTCGCTCTGCTGTTCCTCCTGTTCACGCGCAACCTGCGAGAGCTGCTGTTCTCCTGCGCCTGGGCGCTGGTCGCGGTCGGGCTCCGCCAGCTCCAGCTCTCGCAGAGCACGTCGGTGGCGATCGTGGCGCTGGTCTGTGCCGGAATCCTGGTCTTCGCGATGCTGTTCCACGCGACAGCTCGCGGGCTGTCGTACGGCGGCCGCACCGAAAGCGCTCCGGCCTGACCGTGGCCGAGCGGCCGACACGGGCGCGCTACAGCTCCTTCTCGTAGTAGAGCGCCCGCGGCCCGGAGCCGCGGCCCTCGTGGTTGTCGAAGCCGAACTTCTCGTACAGCGCGCGGGCCGAGGTGTCGTCCTCGCTCGTCCCCAGGTCCATGTACGTCGCACCGCGGGCCTTCGCCTCGTCGATGATCGCCTGCAGCAGGATCGTGCCGAGCCCCTGCCCGCGACGGGAGGGCACGACGTACAGCTCGGCGAGGTAGGCCTCGAGCTCGTCCGCCGTGGTCTGCAGGCGGAAACGGGTGATGCCGTGGCCGACGGCGGGGTCGCCGATCAGCATCACCGTCGTGTCCCCGCCGTCGACGAGCCGGCTGAGGTGCCGGGCGAGCTCCTCGGCGGGCGGGGCGGGGTAGGCGTACTCGGTGTTGAAGTCGACCTGCAGCCTGGCAGCGGTCTCGAAGTCGGCCCAGGTCGTGGCGGTGCGCGTCGTCATGCACCCACTCTGACACCGCCCCGGGAGCCGCGATCGGGCGTGGCGCGAGCGGGTACCACCGAGGGGATCGTGAGGCACGTCACAGGGTGCTACCTTGGCAGGACCAGCCTCAAGGGCCGGACTCCGAAGGGGGATCTGATGGTCCGTAGCGATCTGCAGGAGCGCCGTATCAGCGCGGCGCGGGCGTGGACCGCCTTCGTGGAGAGCGGCGACGCCGCCGAGGACTTCGTCAGGCCGGAGATCCTGTCGAGCTGGACGCGCTCGGCGACGGCCATCAAGCCCGACGTGCGTGAGGCGCCGCTGGCCGACGAGGACGAGACCCGCGAGATGTGGCGAGGCTCGCCGCTCCAGGTGGCCGTCGAGCGGGTCGAGGAGGAGCTGCGCTGCACCGCCGACGACGGCGACCTGGTCATCGCGGTCACCGACCCGGACACCCGGGTGCTGTGGACGTACGGCGGCCGGGTGATGCGCCACAAGGCGGAGTCGGTGAACTTCGTGCCCGGAGGCCGCTGGGACGACGAGAGCGCCGGCACCAACGCGCTCGACCTGGCCAACCGGACCAACTCGCCGACGATGGTCTTCGGCCCGGAGCACTATGCCGAGGTCGTGCACAACTGGGTCTGCTGGGCGGCGCCGCTCCACGACCCGGTCACCGGCAAGCACCTCGGCGTCCTCGACCTCTCCACCACCTGGGACCGCACCCACCCGATCGGGATGGCCACGGCCCGGGTGATGGCGCGCCTCATCGAGGGGGCGCTGCCGAAGCTGCCGACGCAGCGCGCCGAGGACGAGGCGATCGACCAGCCCGGCCTGGTGCTGACCCTGCTGGGCACCGCGGAGACCTGGCTCGACGGGCAGCGGCTGCTGCTCAACCGGCGCCAGACCGAGATCCTCGCCCTGCTCGCGCTCCATCCCGAGGGCCTCTCGCTGGAGCGGCTGCACGCGATGGTCTACGGCGACCAGGCGGTGACCTTCTCGACGCTGAAGGCCGAGGTCTCCCACCTGCGCCACGCGCTCGGCGGCCAGGTCGCCTCGAGGCCCTACCGTCTGCTGATGCCGGTCGCGACCGACGTCGAGCAGGTCCTCACCCTGATCCGGCACGGCCGGGTGGCGGCCGCGGTGGAGGCGTACGGCGGTGATCTCCTGCCCGGCACCAACAGCCCGGCGCTGGCGGAGATGGCCGAGTACGTCGCGGTCGCGCTGCGCGAGGCGCTGATCGCCGACCCCCAGCCCGACGCGGTGCTGCGCTACAGCGAGCTGGCTCCCTACGACACCGAGGTCGTCGACGTATGTCTGCGCCGCCTGGGCGGCAGCGCCCATCCCGCGTTGCCCCTGCTCAGGGCACGTTTGGCCGCCAGCCGCTGACCAAGAAGAGGTATGCCGCGACGGCAGCCAACCGGAGCCCAACCCTGCGCGTCCTACTGTGATCTGGCCCACACAGTGACGTCTGGCAGGGAGACAACATGGCCCGGATCAGCATGCGCGTCGACGGTATGAAGGTCACCGACGACGTCGAACCGCGGACACTGCTCGTGCAGTATCTGCGCGAAGGACTCGGCAAGACCGGCACGGTGATCGGTTGCGACACCAGCAACTGCGGCGCCTGCACGGTCCATCTCGACGGTGACTCGGTGAAGTCGTGCAACGTGCTCGCGGTGCAGGCCGACGGGTGCGAGGTGACCACGATCGAGGGCCTCGCCGACACGGTCGAGAGCGACCTCCACCCCGTCCAGGAGGCATTCCGCGAGTGCCACGGCCTGCAGTGCGGGTTCTGTACGCCCGGCATGATCATGCAGTCCGTCGACCTGCTCAAGCGCAACCCCGAGCCCAGCGAGGACGAGATCCGCGAGGGCATCGAGGGCAACCTGTGCCGCTGCACGGGCTACCACAACATCGTCCGCGCGGTGCAGTACGCCAGCGGCCATCTGGCCACCGCCGCCAACCCGCGCGGCGCCACCGAGGAGGTGGATGCGCTGTGACCGCCGTAGAGGCTCGTCCGGAGCAGACCAACGAGATCGGCCGCGACCGGCGCCGCAAGGAGGACGCGCGCCTGATCACGGGACGGACCCGCTGGACCGACAACATCAACCTTCCCGGCATGCTGCACCTGGCGATGGTGCGCAGCCCCTTCGCGCACGCCCGGGTCACGAGCATCGACACCAGCGCGGCGGAGGAATCCGAGGGTGTGGTGACCGTGCTCGCCGCCAAGGACTTCGACGAGGGCCTCGGTGTCTGCATCAACGCCTGGCCGATCACGCCCGACCAGAAGGCGCCGGCCCACCCGCCGATCGCGTCCGACCGGGTCACCTTCGCCGGTGAGATCGTCGCGGTCGTGGCCGCGCGGTCGGCGGCCGCCGCACGGGACGCCGCCGAGATGGTCGAGGTCGACTACGAGGAGCTGCCCGCGGTCGTCTCCCTCGAGGAGGCCGTCAAGGACGAGGTGCTCGCCCACCCCGACCTCGGCACCAACAAGTCCGCGCTGTGGGTCTTCGACAGCGCCCAGGCCGGCACCGGCGGCAGCGTCGACGAGGCCATCAGTGCGGCGAAGAGCGACGGGATCGTGATCGAGCGGACCTATCGTCAGCAGCGGCTGATCCCGGCGTTCATGGAGCCGCGCAGCGTCGTGTGCGACCCGACCGGTGAGCAGATCACCGTGTGGAGCGCCACCCAGATCCCGCACATCCTGCGGTTCGCGTTCGCCGCGACCACGGGCGTGCCCGAGTCCAAGATCCGGGTGATCGCGCCCGACGTCGGTGGTGGCTTCGGCGGCAAGCTCCAGCAGACGCCCGAGGAGATGATCGTCTTCGCGATGGCTCGCCGCCTCGGCAAGCCGGTGAAGTACACCGAGACCCGGTCCGAGTCGCTGCTCTCCGCCCACCACGGCCGCGACCAGATCCAGAAGCTGACCCTCTCGGCCACCAAGGACGGTCAGGTCACCGGCCTCAAGGTCGAGCTCGACGCCAACCTGGGTGCCTACGTCGCCATCGTCGGCGGCGGTGTCCCGGTGCTCGGCGCCTTCATGTTCAACGCGATCTACAAGTTCCCGGCCTACCAGTTCAACTGCCAGACGGTGTTCACCAACACCACCTGGACCGACGCCTACCGCGGTGCGGGACGGCCGGAGGCGACGTACGCCATCGAGCGGCTGATGGACGAGCTGGCCGCGGAGGTCGGGGTCGACCCGCTCGAGATCCGGGAGAAGAACTGGATCAAGCACGAGGAGTTCCCGTTCACGACCATCGCCGGTCTGACCTACGACTCCGGGAACTACGAGGCCGCGACCGCCAAGGCGAAGGAGATGTTCGGCTACGACGCGCTCCGGGCCGAGCAGGCCGAGCGCCGTGCCAACAACGACCCGGTCCAGCTCGGCATCGGCATCTCCACCTTTACCGAGATGTGCGGCCTGGCACCGTCCCGGGTCCTCGGCAGCCTCGACTACGGCGCCGGTGGCTGGGAGCACGCCCAGGTGCGACTGACGCCGACCGGCAAGGTCGAGGTCATCACCGGGGCCAGTGCGCACGGGCAGGGGCACGAGACCGCGTTCAGCCAGATCGTGGCGGACCGTCTCGGCGTACCTTTCGAGGACGTCGAGGTGCTCCACGGCGACACCCAGATCGCGGCCAAGGGCTATGACACCTACGGGTCCAGGTCGCTGGTCGTGGGTGGGGAGGCGCTGGTGCGGGCCGCCGACAAGGTGCTCGAGAAGGCCAAGCCGATCGCGGCGCACCTGCTCGAGGCGAGCGTCGAGGACCTGGAGTTCACCGGTGGCAGATGGACGGTGCGCGGCACCGACCAGGGCATGTCCATCGGCGAGCTGTCCACGGCTGTCTTCGCCGCGCACAACCTGCCCGACGGCGTCGAGGCCAACCTCGACTCCGAGGCCACCTTCGACCCGGAGAACTTCAACTTCCCGCACGGCACCCACCTGTGCGCGATGGAGGTCGACACCGAGACCGGGCAGGTGAAGATGCGGAAGTACGTCTGCTGCGACGACATCGGCAACATCATCAACCCGCTCATCGTCGCAGGTCAGGTGCACGGTGGACTGGTCCAGGGCATCGCCCAGGCGCTGTGGGAGGACGCGGTCTACGACGACGCCGGGACTCTGGTGTCGGGCTCGTTCGTGGACTACCTGCTGCCGACCGCCGCCGACACGATCAGCTTCGACATCGACCACACCACCTCGCCCGCGACCACCAACACGCTCGGCACCAAGGGCGTCGGCGAGGCGGGCACGATCGCCTCCACCCCGGCGGTGGTCAACGCCGTCGTCGACGCGCTGCGTCCGCTGGGCGTGCACGACGTGACCATGCCCTGCACCCCGGAGCGGGTGTGGCGGGCCATCAGCGAGGGCTCGGCCGGTGGCGAGACCACCGGCGCGGCCGCACCGCACTTCGATCCGTCGACGGGCATGTCCGGGAACGTCGACCGCACGGAAGGAGATGTCCAGTGATTCCCGCATCGTTCGACTACGTCGCTCCGACCACGGTCGAGGAGGCACTGGCCGCCCTCGCGCAGTACGGCGACGAGGCCAAGATCATCGCCGGCGGGCAGAGCCTGCTGCCGGTGCTGAGGATGCGCCTCAACGCTCCGGAGTGGGTCATCGACCTCGGTCGCATCGACTCGCTGCGCGGCGTACGCGACGAGGGTGCGGCGATCTTCGTCGGCGCCATGACGCGCCACTGTGACGTCGCGACCGATCCTCTGGTCGCCGAGCACGCCGCGCTGGTCGCGCGTGCCACGGCGACGGTCGCCGACGAGCAGGTGCGCCACCGGGGCACGTTCGGTGGCGCGCTCGCCCACGCCGACCCGGCGGGCGATCTCGGCGCCCCGGCCCTGGCCCTGGATGCCGAGTTCGTCATCGCCGGGCCGGCCGGCGAGCGGGTGGTCCCGGGCGCGGAGTTCTTCCAGGGGCTCTTCGAGACGGCCGTCTCCGAGGACGAGCTGCTCATCGGCGTACGCATCCCGAAGCACACCGGGTGGACGGCCCACTACGAGAAGTTCGTCCGGGTCGCCCACCAGTGGCCGATCTGCGCGGTCGGCGCGAGCCTCAAGGTCTCCGGCGGCGTGATCGAGGGCGCGGCGATCGGTCTCACCAACATGGGCTCGACCCCGTTGCGTGCCGCCGGTGTCGAGCAGGCGCTGGTCGGCCAGCAGGCCACCGAGGAGGTCGTACGCAACGCCGCGGCTCTGGCCGCGGACGGCGTCGAGCCGCCCTCCGACCTCAACGGCGACGCCGACTACCGCCGTCATCTGGTCACGGTGCTGACCCGGCGCGCCATCACGAAGGCCCTCGGGGGCTGAGGCGTGGACCTGACGCACGAGTTCACGGTTCCGACCTCGGTCGAGGAGACCTGGAACAGCTTCCTGGACATCGGCTCGCTCGCCGAGTGCTTCCCGGGAGCCCAGGTCACCTCGGCCGAGGGCGACACCTTCACCGGCACGGTGAAGGTCAAGCTCGGTCCGATCGCCATGGTCTACGCCGGCTCCGGCACCTTCGTCGAGAAGGACGAGACCGCACGTCGTCTGGTGGTGGAGGCCAAAGGACGGGACAAGCGCGGCAACGGCACCGCCGGCGCCAACGCGACGTTGACGATGGCCCCGGAGGGCACCGGCACGAAGGTCGAGATCGTCACCGACCTCGCCGTCACCGGCAAGCCCGCCCAGTTCGGTCGCGGGGTCATGCAGGACGTCTCCGACAAGCTGCTCGGCCAGTTCGTCGCGTGTCTGGAGTCCAAGTCGGCCCCCGCTGCCGCCCCGCTGGTCGAGCCCGACGGTGACGCCGCTGGTCGAGCCGCGAGCGCCAGCGAGCGTGCCGAGACCAACACGGCACCATCGAGCACCGGAGCGGACCGTGTTGGTCTCGACACGCCTTCGCCCAGCGGCTCCGGCGGCTCGACCAGCGGGAGCACCGAGGCGATCGACCTCGGCGCCACGGTCGTACCGGTGCTGATCAAGAACTACGGCAAGAAGATCGCTATCGGGGTGGCGGTCGTCGCGGCGGCGGTGATCGCCTACAAGCTCCTGCGAGGCTGAACCCGTCGCAACCCGTCGCGCAAACCGGATACCACCCGCGCAACCTGGATAGCGAGGGCCGTTCGACCTCTCTAGCGTTTCCACTACGCAGACCCCGCTGCGAGAGGAAACAGAAAAGTGAAGATCGCGGTCATCGGTGCCGGGTTCGCAGGCGTTGCCTCGGCCAAGGTGCTCACCGAGCTCGGTCATGACGTCACCGTCTACGAGAAGGCCCCGGATGTCGGCGGCGTCTGGAGCCGGACCCGTCGCTACCCGGGTCTGACGACGCAGAACAACAAGGACTCCTACACGCTCTCGGACCTGAGGATGCCCAAGGTGTTCCCCGAGTGGCTCAGCGGCGAGCAGGTGCAGAGCTATCTCGAGATGTACGTCGAGAAGTTCGAGCTCGCCCCGATGATCAGGCTCTCCACCGAGGTGCGGAGGGCCCAGCCGGCTGGAGGGGGCGGCTGGGCCATCACCTCTGGCGGCGGTGCGGCTGCGGAGGCCGACGGCGAGACCACCGAGCACTACGACCATCTGGTCGTGGCCAGCGGTGTCTTCTCGGAGCCGTTCGCCCCTGCGTACGACGGGGTCGAGGAGCTGGAGGCCGCCGGCGGCAGGATCCTCGCGGCGAGCGAGCTGCACGACCTGGAGACCGTCGCGGGCAAGAACGTCGTGGTCGTCGGCTACGGCAAGTCGGCCTGCGACGTGGCTGTCGAGATCGCCAAGGAGGCGGCCTCGACCACCGTGGTCGCACGGCAGCTGCTGTGGAAGATGCCCCGCAAGATCAAGGGCGTCCTCAACTACAAGATGCTGCTGCTCACCCGCCTGGGGGAGGGGCTGTTCCCCTATCAGAACATCCGCGGGGCCGAGAAGGCCCTGCACGCGGGCGGCTCGAAGGTGGCCGGCTCGATGGTCGGCAGCGTCGAGTCGGTCACCAGCAGCCAGCTCAAGCTCAAGAAGCTCGGGCTGCTGCCCAAGGGCCAGTTCACCGACATCGCCCGCTCGACGGTCTCGCTGGCCACCGAGGGCTTCTTCGAGGGCGTCGAGGCCGGCGACATCGCCGTCGAGCGCGACACCGAGATCGCCGCCTTCGTGACGAGGGACGGCAAGCCGTACGCCGAGCTCGCCAACGGGCGCGCGGTCCCCGCCGACGTCGTGGTGACGGCGACCGGGTTCAAGCAGGAGCTCCCGTTCTTCTCCGAGGAGATCCAGGACCAGCTCACCGACGACAACGGCGACTACCAGCTCTACCGCCAGATCCTCCCGCTGAGCGTGCAGGACCTGACCTTCGCCGGCTACAACTCCTCGTTCTTCTCGCCGCTCTCGGCCGAGATGAGCGCCGTCTGGATCGGCTCGCACCTCGGTGGCGGCCACGAGGTCCCGCCGGTGGAGGAGATGGAGGCTCACGTCGCCGCGCGGCTGGCCTGGATGCGGGAGCGTACCGACGGCCACCACGCCCGCGGCACCAACATCATCCCGTTCTCGATGCACAACATCGACGAGGTTCTCGGTGACGTCGGTATCGACCTCAGCAAGCGGGTCAAGGCGATCCAGTGGCTGCTGCCGATCGACCCGAAGGCGTACGCCTCCATCACTCCCAGACTCGTGGAGAAGCTGGCAGCGAGGAGCTAGTACGGCGAGATGCCGGTGCTCTTGGGTGGGACCGGTATCTGGTTCGGAGTGTCGGGGTAGTCCGGTAGCGAACTGTCTATTACTCGTCGGTATTTAGACAGTTCGCTACCGGACTACCCCGACGGCCGGGACCTTAGACGGTGATTGCGCCGGGTTCGCGTTGACGAGGTGCGGGCTCCGCTACGCTCTTCGGTCAATCGAGCACGCTCCAGGAGCCTCCCTTGCCCCGTCCCCTGCTGGGTCGTCACACCGTTGTCGCCACCACCGACGTGGACCAGGCCAGAGAAGCCGTGGCCGAGCGGTTCTGTGCCCACTACCTGGCGCTGACCAAGGCCGGTTCCCACCTCGACATGGTGCACAACGCCGCGCCGCTGGGTGAGGACGTGATGCTCAACTACATGCGCTACGGCGACGAGGTGCGGATCACTCCCGGCACCTTCGACGACTTCTACCTGATCCAGCTCCCGATCGCGGGCACCGCCAAGGTCAAGGTGGGGGAGCAGGTCGTCCTCGCCGACCGCACCCGCGCCTCGATCGGCTCACCGACCGAACCGGTCGACATGCTCTGGTCCGACGGCTGCGAGAAGCTGCAGGTCTACATCCGGCGCAGCGCCGTGGAGGAGGCGGCCGCGGGCATCGGCGGCTCCGGACCGGTGGTCTTCGATCCCACGCTCGACCTCGGCCGGCCCGAGGTGCGCGACTGGCTGAAGATGGTCCGGCTGGCCTACGACAACGTCGAGGCGGGTGGCTCGCTGATGAGCTCTCCGCTGGTCGCGGCGCCCTATGAGCAGGCGCTCATCGGGGGCCTGCTGACGATCCAGGCGAACACGTCCCTGGAGATCGTCTCCGAGAACGTCACACCCACGATCTCCCGAGCCGTACGCATGGCCGTCGACCTCCTCGAGGCCCACCCCGAGCACCCCTGGAAGGTCGCCGAGCTCGCCCAGAAGGTCGGCGTCTCCACCCGTACGCTGCAGGAGGCGTTCCAGCGCGACCTCGACACCACCCCGCTGGAGTACTGGCGGCGGACCCGGCTCGATCGGGCCTTCACCGACCTGCTCGCCGCCGACGCCACCGCCACCTCGGTCACCGCGATCGCGGCCCGGTGGGGCTTCTTCCACCTCGGCCGGTTCTCCCAGGCGTACCGGGCGCAGTTCCAGGAGCTTCCGTCTCAGACGCTCATGCGGTGAAACGCGCAGGGACTCACCACTGGGGCTCGTCGCTGAACCCGCCGTAGTCGTCGAGGTCGGCGTCGTCGCGGCGGTAGTTCTCGCCGTCGCCGTTGCGCTTGTCGAGCTTGTCCTCCTTCTTGTCCTGGTTCTGCGGCTCCTCGGGCTGGTCGTCCTGCTCGTCGGGCTTGATCCGCACCTTCGGGGTCAGCTTCTCCTTGAGGCGCTCCTCGACGGACTCGCCCTGCTGGGACTGCTCGGGGCCCTGGCCGGCGTCGGTGGGGCAGTCGCCCTCCTTCAGGGTGGCCAGCGCCTCCTCGTAGGCCGCCTTCGCGCCGGCCTGGTTGCCGGCGTCGCGGGCGCGGTCGCCGATCGCCTCCTGGGTCAGCGACAGGTTGATGCGTACGGTGCACTCGTGGTCCTCGGGCACACGCTCCAGCGCCTCGCCGTAGTAGGCGACCGCGCGGGCGTTCTCGCCGAGCAGGAAGGCGGCGTTGCCGGCGTCGAAGTGGGCGATCCAGGGCTGCAGGACGTTGAGGTCGCGGTTGGCCGAGTAGTGCTCCATCGCGGTCGCGGCGTCGCGTACGTCCCAGGCGTCCCGGCCGCCACGGTCGTGGTGACCCATCACGATCACCTTGCCCAGGAAGACGAGGCCGACCACCACCGGTACGATCCCGGCGAGCAGCAGCGCGCGCCGGACCTGCTCGCGGGGAGTGCGCACCGGGACCTGCGGTGCGGTCGGGTCGACGGGCGTCTCGGTGACGGTCACGACAGCACCTCCTCGGCCTCGTGTCCACGGCGACGATGGCCCCACAGCTCCCACAGCAAGAGTGCCAGCAGGGGGAAGCCGAAGAGCCAGGCCCGCGACGTCTCGCCGCCGGCGGAGGTCTCCTCGGTGAGCATCTCGGAGTCCCAGGTCGAGGCCTCCGTGGCCACCTCCTTGGTCTCCTTCGTCGTGCGGTGGAGCGTCTGAAGACCCATCTGACCTGCGATCTCGCGCAGGTTGGCCAGGTCGATCCGGGAGCGGGCGTCCTGGCCCTCGCCGTCCTTGAGATAGCCGTCCTGGGGGCGCTCGTCGTCCCAGGGCATCCGGCCACCCTCCTCGGTGCCGTAGCCGAGCACCACGCCACCGGCCGAGAGGTCGTCGATCTCGGCGAACGACTGCTGGTCGACGCCCTCGCGGGTGTTCTCGCCGTCGGAGGCGAACACCACGATCCGGCGCCGCTCGGGGAAGCGCTCCTGGTCCCTCTCCAGGGCCTCGATGACCTCGTCGCGCGGAGCATCGACCATCGAGCCGGACCCGTCGAAGGCCCGTTCGGCGTAGAGACCGTCGACCCAGGCGTTGAAGGCGGTGGTGTCGTAGGTGAACGGCATCTCGGTGCGGACGACCTCGCCACCGAAGGTGATCGCGCCGAACCGCACCGAGGGCAGGGCCGCCGAGAGCGCCTTGAGGTCCTTCTTGAGCTGGGTCATCCGGGCCTCGCCGCCGGGCGCGTCCTCGGCGACCATCGACCGCGTGCGGTCGACCACGACGAGGACGTCGAGGTCCGCCGTACGCATCTGCGCAGGTGCCGCGCCCCAGCTCGGTCGCACCAGGACGACGACGGTGAGCAGGACGATCAGCACGCGGCGTACGAGCGTGAGGATCTGCCACCCGCCGGCGCTCATCGGGCCACCTCGCTCGGTGCCCGGACCTGGTCGGACGCCCGGCCCGTGGGCGGCGTCGGACGGGACGAGCCCGGGAAGACCCTTCCGGAGCGGACGAGGGCGTAGCTCCACCCGGCGATCAGCATGAGGACCCCGAGCACGATCAGCGCGATCGGCCAGCCGGGAGCGTCGCGGATCTGGTACTTCGGCGGCTCGACGACCTCGTCGGCGGAGAGCCGGTCGATGCCGGCCAGGATCGAGTCGATGGAGCCGTCGTCGCCGAGCAGCGAGAAGGTGCCGCCGGTGTCGGTCATCGCCTTGTCGAAGGTGGCTCGCTTGTCCTCCTGGAAGCTGAGGTCGGCGGAGCCGATGCCGAAGAGCTGGACGTCACGCTCCTTGGCGAACTCGGTGGCCTCGGGCAGCGAGTAGACCGGCGGGCCGCCCTGCGGGTCGTTGTCGGAGGCGACGATGACCGCCCGGCCGCGCTCGGAGTTGGACAGGTCGAAGCGCTTGACGCAGGAGACGATCCCGTCGCTGATCAGCGAGGCCCGCTCCTTGCCGAGGTAGGTGCCGGCGACGTACTCCTGGTCGCCGAGGGCGAAGGCACGGCCGGCCCGGGCCAGCTCCTCCTGCACCCAGCCGTAGTCGTCGGTGAGCGGGAAGACGGTGACCGCGGCGTCGCTCCACAGCACGAGGCTGACCCGCTCGCCGTTGAGGCCGGCGACGAGCTGGGAGTAGGCCTGGGTGACCTGGGTGTCCTCGTCGAACATCGACGTGGAGGCGTCCAGGCAGAGCACGATGTCGCGGGTGGAGTAGCGGTTCTGGGTGATGTCGGTGGTCTGCGGCCGGGCGATCAGCCAGATGCACCCGATCACCGCGAGCGCGATCCCCGCGGTCTGCCACCAGGACAGCCACCGCTGCTGGGCGGCGAGCTCACGGAACCGCGGCAGCCGCTTGAGCCGCGCCGTGTGGGCGACGAGCACCGCGTCGGCCGGGCGACGATGCACCCGGGCGGCGACGACGACGATCGCGGCGATCGCGGCGATGGTGAGGACCAGCACGATCGCGCCGAGAACGGGCCATCTCAGGTCCATGTCGTCACCACCTGGCGGGCGCGGTCGAGCGCCTCGGGGAAGCGCTCGGCGGCCTTGCCCTCCTCCTCGGAGGCGAAGGCGGGCGGGTACATCACCTCGACGGCCATCGCCAGCGGGCGGGTGCGTGGGTCGCTGCGTACGGTCGCCTTCAGGTCGGCGAGGACCATCTTGTCGGCCGGGATCTGGCTCACCTCGGCGACGTAGTCGCGCACGGTGCGGCTCAGGTGCTGGTGGCCGACCCGCGCCGGGACGTCGCCGCGGTGCACCGCCCGCTCGATCCGGTCGATCTCGGCCAGGTGCTCGGCACGCAGGTCACGGGGCTCCGGCACCCAGGGCGTCTCGACCTCGACGACCTCGCGGCGCTTGCGGGTCAGCAGGATGACCGCGATGTAGTAGAGCGCCACCGCGGCCAGCAGCGCGAGCGCGAGCACCAGCCACCAGCCCGAGTGGGCGATCGGCTGCTGGAACTCCTCGGGGACGCTACCGCCGCGCATGACGGTGCCTCTCCAGGAGATGGAAGACCGCACCGATGGCGGTGGTGTCGTCGCGGACCCGCTGGTAGGCGATGCCCAGGCGGTCCAGGGTGCCGCGCAGGCCCTGCTCCTCGGCGGCGGCCAGCTCGGCGTACTGGGCCTGGAGGACCGCGTCGCCGGTGAGCCATCCCGGCAGCGCGGAGACGGTGTCGATGTCGACGGTCGGGGCGCCGCCGGCCACCGCGGTCGTGGGGTCGAGGTCGTCGATGCCGGCGACCAGCACCTCGTGCTGGACGGTGAGGCGGCGCAGGACCGCGGCCATCTCGTCGCTGAGCGAGTGCTCGTCGGTGACGACGAGCAGGATCGCCCGGCGGCGTACGTTGGTGGCGATGTGGCGCAGGACCGCGACGATGTCGGCCTCGGCGGAGTCGGGGGTGATCGCGTCATGGGCCTGCCCCAGTGCCCGCTCGAGCGCGACCTCGGTGTCGGCGGGCTTGGTGAGCTTCTGGGTCGCCGAGTCGCCGTAGGCGACCGCGACCTTGTCGCCGTGGCGCACGCCCAGCCAGCCGACCAGGCCGGCGGTGAAGATCGCCAGCTCGCGCTTGGTCGTGGTGCCGGTCGCCTGGGCCGCCATGCTCCGGCCGGTGGAGATCGCCAGCAGCACCAGGTGCTGGCGCTCGGCGGTGAACCGCTTGACCAGCAGGCTGCGGGACCGGGCCGTTGCCTTCCAGTCGATGTCCTTCACGTCGTCGCCGGGGACGTACTCCCGCAGGTCGTGGAAGTCCATGCTGCGCCCGGTCTGGAGGCTGGCGTACTCCCCGTCGAGCAGCCCGACCACCTTGCGGTGGGCATGGATCATCAGCCGCGTGCGGATCCGGGGAAGGTACGTCGCCATGTGCTCAGGAGCGATCAGGGACTGGGGACGGCGCGGACCAGCGCGTCGACCAGCATCTCGGGCTGGACCTTCTCGGCCAGCGCCTCGAAGCTGAGGTGGAGCCGGTGGCGCAGGATGCTGTGGCGCAGCTCGCGCACGTCCTCGGGGGTGACGTAGGAGCGGCCGAGCAGCAGCGCCGCCGCGCGCGAGGCCTGCAGGAACGCGATCGAGGCACGCGGGGACGCGCCGATCTCGACGTAGGAACCCGTCTCCGGCCCGAGCAGCTGGCGGGCGTTGCGGGTGGCCTGGACGAGGGCGACGATGTAGCGCTTGATCGCCGGGTCGACGTAGACCCGCTTGGTCAGCTCCTGGAGCCAGATCACGTCGTCGGGGTCGGCGACCGGACGGGTCACCTCGTGGTCGGGACCGAGCGTGCCGGCCTCGATGCGCTCGAGGACGACGAGCTCTTCGCCCTCGCTGGGGTAGTTGACGATCTCCTTGAGCAGGAACCGGTCCATCTGGGCATGGGGGAGGACGTAGGTGCCCTCCTCCTCGATCGGGTTCTGGGTGGCGAGCACCATGAACGGGCGTGGCAGCGGGTGGATGTGGCCGGCGATCGACGTCTGGCGCTCCTGCATCGCCTCGAGCATCGCGCTCTGGGTCTTGGCCGAGGATCGGTTGATCTCGTCGAGCAGCACGAAGTTGGCGTGCACCGGGCCGAGCTGGGTCTCGAACTCGTGGTTGCGCTGGTCGTAGACCTGGGTGCCGATGATGTCGCTCGGCAGCAGGTCGGGGGTGCACTGGATCCTGGAGAACTGTGCCTTGACCGTCTGGCTCAGGGTGCTCGCAGCGAGGGTCTTCGCCAGCCCGGGCACGCTCTCGAGCAGCACGTGACCCTCCGAGAGGAGCGCGATCAGCAGCGCCGTCCTGAGCCGCTCCTGGCCGACCACACGGCTGCTGAAGGCGGTGCTGACCCGCCCGACGATCTCCTTCGCCCGGGCGATCTCCTCGGCGGATGGCGGGGCGAGGGGTGGTGCGGTGGTGGTCAAGGCGGCTCCAGAGGCGTCGGCTGTCGATCCCATCCTTTCCTACCAGCGTACGGAACGCATCTGGGGGCCGCCTCAGGACCGGTGATATCGGGCTCCGGCAGGTCCGGGTACGGGAGCGGTACGGGTTCGTGGAGGTCGTGGGAGGCGCCACCATGATGAGCCCAGAGTTCCTCGGAAAGGACATTTGTCGTGCCCCACCACCCCTATCGGCTGCGTACGTCGATCGTTGCACTGGCGCTGGTCGCCGGGCTGGCGCCGATCGGTGCCGTCGTCGCCTCGACCCCGGCGCCGGCAGAAGCTGCCGCTCCGATCCGGATCAGCATCGCGGCGATCGAGTCGGCGACCTCCTCGTTGAGGGCCGAGAGGGCCTATCTCTCCTCGCACCGCACGAGGAAGGCGTGGCAGGCGCGGACCCCGCGCGTGACCAGCTACTTCAACCAGATCGAGGGCCAGCTGATGGGGCGCTCGTTGCGGGCCGTACAGACGTACGAGGCAGCCTTCCTCGCCCGTGCGAGCAGGCGCCAGTACGCGAGCGGGCTCAAGGTGCTGGCCACGTTCATCGCCAGGATGAGCGCTGCGGTCGCCAACTACCGGCGCACCGGCATGCTCAGCATTCGGCCCTTCGGCTGATCCGGGACCCGCCTCAGAAGACGTTGCGGGGGCGGAACTGGACCGAGATCCGGGGGCCGGCGGAGGAGACCTTGGGGATGGCGTGCTCCCAGGTGCGCTGGCAGGAGCCGCCCATGACGACGAGGTCGCCGTGGCCCATCTCGATGCTCATCCCCTTGCCGCCGCCGTGGGGGCGCAGCGCGAGCCGGCGGGGGTCGCCGACCGAGACGATCGCGACCATCGTGTCGTGGGTGCGGCCCCGGCCGATCTTGTCGCCGTGCCAGGCCACCGAGTCGTGGCCGTCGCGGTAGTAGCAGCAGCCCGCGGTCACGAACGGCTCGCCCAGCTCGGGCAGGTAGTGGGCGGTCAGCCGGCCGCGGGCCTCGGCGAGCCGCGGGTGGGGGAGCGGGTCGCCCTGGCCGTAGGTGTGCAGGAGCCGGGGTACGTCGACCATGCGGTCGTACATCTGCCGGCGCTCCTCGCGCCACGGGACGTCGCTGACCAGCGCCGCGAAGACGTCGTCGGGATCAGGCAGCCAGGCTCGGGAGATGTCCACCCAGGCGCCACGGTCCAGATGGATCCGCTCGTAGGTCGTCTCGGTGGTCTCGTCGTCGGTGGGGGCGAAGAGGGTTCCCTGGAAGTCCACCCCTTCATCGTACCTCGCGATCGAACATGTGTTCTACTGAGATCGGACATCGTCATTTCGTTGCAGCCGAGCTGCCTCATCTCGCTGCAATGTCACAACTTGACCAAACTCGGGACGTACGCGAGGTGTAGACCTACGCTCAGCTCATGGTCCGGTCGGTCGAGGGAGAGCGGTCGCTCAAGCACGTCCAGATCCGGGAGTACGTCCGGGAGCTGGTCATCGGCGAGAGCCCCGGTGCCTCCGCGCCCTCAGAGCGCGAGCTGGTCCAGAAGTTCAGCGTCGCCCGAGCCACCGTGCGGCAGGCGCTCGACGCGCTCGTCGCCGACGGTCTGCTGGTCCGGATCCCGGGCCGGGGCACCTTCGTGGCGCGACCGCCGCGGGCGGCGAGCCCGGTGCTCGGTTTCAGCGAGGAGATGGCCCGCCGGGGGATGCAGGCGTCCTCGGAGACGCTGCTGCTCGGCCGGGAGAAGGCCGGGCCCACGATCGCCCGCGCGCTGGGCATCCAGGAGGGTGCGGCCGTCGTCCACTGGCGCCGTCTGCGCCGCGGTGACGGGGTGCCGATCTGCATCGAGGACGTCTACCTCGACGAGACGATCGTGCCCGGGATGCTCGAGCGGGCCGCGCCGGCCAGCCTCTACGCCGAGCTGGGCAGCCGCCAGATGCGGCCGTCGTGGGTCGACGACACCTTCCGTGCCGACGTGGCCAACATCGAGGAGGCCACCCTGCTCGGCCTCTCGGTCGGCGTCCCCGTGCTCCGCAGGCAGCGCAAGTCGGTCGCGGGGGACCGCTACGTCGAGGTGTGCCGCTCGGTCTACCGTGCCGACCGCTACGCGCTGCACCTTCAGCTCGGCCCTTCCTGAGGGGCCGGCCGCCGACTCAGAGGTCGCCGAGCGGTGCGACCACGTCGCCGCTCTCCTCGCAGACCCAGATCGGGTCCGGGCCTCCCAGGTCGGGGGTGATGTGGAGCGAGTGCACCGGTGACTCGGGCGGACAGGTGGTGCACACCGGCCAGCGCGCGGCGGCCTCGCCGTCGAAGAGCAGGTCCTGCACGTCCTGGGCGACCAGGCCGGCGACGTACGCCTTGCCCTCCGGCCACTGGTCCACCCACCAGCCGCGCTCGGTCATCGCGTCCTCGAGGGCCGAGACGGCTGCCGCACCGGCGAGTCCGCGGGCGTCGAGGTCATGGAGCACCCTCGCCCGAGCCTCGAACAGCACTGTCGTGTTCATCACGGACCATTCTTGCCGACCGGTCAAGGCGGTGGGTTCAGGCTGCTCCAGGGTGGACCCGGTAAGAATGCCCCGTGATCCTCATCGACCCGCCGAACGTACCCAGCCGCGGCCGGATGTGGTCCCACCTCGCCAGCGACACCTCCTACGAGGAGCTGCACGCCTTCGCGAGCCGGATGGGCATCCCGCCCCGAGGCTTCGACCGCGATCACTACGACGTACCGGCCGAGGCCTACGACGACATGGTCGCCGCGGGTGCCGTCGAGGTCACCTCCCGAGCCCTGGTCTCCGCTCTTCTCGCCGCGGGTCTGCGCCGCCGCAAACCCCGCTAGCCGCCCCGCCGGCCGAAGCGTCACGTACGTCGGCCGAGGCGTCACCGCGGTGGCTACTCGGCCGACGCGGCTGACTTCTCGCCCGGCGGGAGTGACGCCTCCACGCTTCGCGCGGTTACTCCCTCGCTCGGCGCGAGCGGACGAGCAAGCTCGCCGCTCGACCTCGCTCAGTCGTCTCGGCTGGGGTGGACATCCGTCGGGTGGTGAGCCAGATGGCTGCCGCGATCAGCAGGCCGAGGCCGCCGCCGAGGACGAAGCCGCCCTGCCAGCCGATCAGGTCGATGGCGAATCCGGCGGTGGGGGCGCCGACGGCGCTGCCGAGGGTGATGGCCGAGCCGTGCCAGCCCATCACCTCGCCGCGTACGGTCGAGGGGACGCTGCTGGTGATCGCCTCGAGCGCCGCGGTCAGGGTCGGTGCGCAGAAGAAGCCGCTGAGCAGGAGCAGGACGGCGAAGGAGATCGGTCCCCACGCGAAGGCGGTCAGCACCGTCGTCGCGCCCAGCAGGACGAGCATCACCGCGGTCGAGGGGTGGCGGTTCAGGGCGCCGTAGATGAGCGCGCCGAGCAGCGAGCCGAGCGCCCAGATCGCCATCACGAGCCCGAGCAGGGCCGTCCGGTCGAAGTCGCGCATCGCGGCGACGGTGCCGAGGTCCTCGGCGATGAGGATGAGCGAGGCGGTGAAGGTTCCGGCGAGCAGCAGGATCACGCCCGGGTTCACCCACGAGGGGAGCCCGAAGCGGCGCCTCGGGACGCCGGCGTCGCTGGGGACGGCGTCGCCCGGAACGGTCGGCTCGCCCTCGGTGATCATCGGGTTGAGCAGCCACAGCACGACCGCCGCCGCGATCCCGAGCCACTGGATCAGCAGCAACGCCCAGGACGTGCCGAAGTAGCTGGCGCCGAGCACGCCGATGACCGGGCCGACCATGAAGCCGAGCTCGGTCATGATCGCGTCGGCGCTCAGCGCGGCGGTGCGCTGCCCGGGGCCGACGGAGCGGAGCATCACCTGGCGCACGATCGAGAAGGACGGGACGGTGAGGAGCCCCGCGATCGCGACCAGCACGAGCAGCGGAAGATAGCCGACCCAGGGCGCGATCGACCAGGCGATCGGCAGGACGGCCAGCGGCAGCAGGAGCGTACGCCGCAGGCCGAGGCGGTCCAGGAGCCGGCCGAGCCAGGGCGCGGAGACCGCCATCGCGATCGCGAGCACCGTCGAGACCAGGCCGGCCTCGGCGTAGGAGCGGTCCAGGGGGCCGACGACGTGCAGGGTCACGATGACAGAGGACGCCGGCATCGGGATCCGCAGGAACAGACCCAGCACGAGGATGCGGCGAACGTCAGGAATCCGCCACAGGTCGGCGTACGTCTGGAAGCTCACCGAGAGATTCTGTCACCGGTGAGGGGTTCCGAACGAATCGTTATTGATCGGTTGACAGGTATGTGCTGAGGGTCTCCAGCTCGGCCGAGATGTTGGCCCGCGCGGCGGCCTCCCAGCTGATCCTCGCGAAGGGTGTCGAGAAGAGCGACTCCTTCTCCAGCAGCCGCTCCAGGACCTGGGCGCGGCCGACGCGGAACTCCTCGTCGGACAGGTGCTGGTACTCCTCGCGGACGGTCGCGGCGTACTCCGCATAGCGCTCCGCCGGTGCGGCCAGGATCGCCAGGTCGGCATCGGAGAGCACCCGGCCGCTGTGGTCGTCGGGCGCGGGGTCGTGGGTCTCGGTCAGCCGCACCAGGCGGGCGACCTCGGCGACCGCGTCGGCATCCAGGTGGGCGCCCAACGCGTTCTCGGCCCAGGTGGCCGAACGTTCCTCGGCGTCCCGCTCCCCGTCGTAGACGGAGTCGTGGAAGAAGGCCGCCAGGGTGACGGTCAGCGGGTCGAAGTGCTCTCCCTCCGCCCGCAGCTCCTCGATCCGGTCCAGCACCTCGGTGAGGTGCCGGCGGTCGTGATAGCGGCGGGTCGGCTCGTCGTACGCTGCCAGAACGTCACCGAGAAGCTCGGTGGCGTCGGGCAGCGGCCAATGTCGGGGCAGCTCCATGGGCCAGAACGCTAGCGTCACACGTGGTAGGCGCGCACCCACCTGGTGTGCGGGTTGCCCGCGATCTTCTCCAGGGTCGTGGGCGGCACGCTGGTCACGTCGGTGACCACGAAGCCGGTCTCGCCGCTGGTGGCCAGGTATTGACCGGTCACGTTGACGCCCTCGGCGGCGAGCAGGTTGTTGAGCTCGGCGAGCACGCCGGGGACGCTGTCGTGCAGCAGCGCGAGCCGCGAGCCCTCGGCCAGCGGCGGCGGCTGGACGGCCGGCAGGTTGACGCTCAGCGCGGTCGAGCCGGCGCGGATGAAGTCGCGCAGCTTGCCGGAGACGAACCAGCCGATCTCCTCCTGGGCCTCCTGCGTCGAACCGCCGACGTGCGGGGTCAGGATGACGTTGTCGAGACCCTGCAGCGGGCTCTCGAAGGCGTCGCCCTGGGCCTTGGGCTCGATCGGGAAGACGTCGAGCGCGGCACCGGCGATGTGGCCGGACTCGATGTGCTTGCGCAGCGCGTCGTTGTCGACCAGGAAGCCCCGCGCGGCGTTGATGAACAGCGAGCGCGGCTTCATCTTCGCGAACTGCTCCTCGCCGAACATGCCCAGGTTGCCCGGGCGGCCGTCGATGTGGATGGAGACCACGTCGGCCTCGGCCAGGAGCGCGTCGAGGGACTTCATCCGGCGCGCGTTGCCGTGGGCCAGCCGGTCGGCGATGTCGTAGAAGATGACGTAGAAGCCCAGCGCCTCGGCGACGTTGGACAGCTGGGTGCCGATGTTGCCGTAGCCGATGATCCCGAGCGTGCGGCCGCGGACCTCGTGGGAGCCCTTCGCGGACTTGTCCCAGACGCCGGCGTGCATCTTCTCGGTCTTCTCCGGCAGCCGTCGCGCCAGGGAGATGATGTAGCCGATGACCAGCTCGACGACCGAGCGGGTGTTGGAGTAGGGGGCGTTGAAGACGGCCACCCCGCGCTCGGCGGCGCCGGCCAGGTCGACCTGGTTGGTGCCGATGCAGAAGCAGCCGATCGCCTTGAGGTCCGTCGCGGCGTCCAGGGCGCGCGGCGTGATGTGGGTGTTGGACCGGATCCCGAGCAGCGTCACGCCCGGCAGGGCCTCGACCAGCTCGTCCTCGGAGAGGGACTTGCTGCGCAGCTCGACCTCGAATCCGGCCTTCTCGAGGTTCTCGACAGCGACGGGATGGATGTTCTCCAGGAGCAGCGCCTTCATGGCTCAAGGGTAGGCCGTCGGCGGATCTGCCCGGAATCGCCGCCGCAGTCCGGACAGCCCGGGCCGGCCGGGTCTGAAACATCCGTTGCAGCCTTGAAACAGACGTGCAATCCACGCGACGGAGCCCCGAAACCGATGACAGCCATCCTGATGGTTCCCCCACGAGCCGGTGCCGGCGCCGGCAGCCCCAAGGAGGCGGCATGTCCCTCATCGACACGTTCCGGACCGGCAGGAAGGGAACGCATCCGGTCGATGACGTACCGCCGCTGGCGTAGCTGGTGCCGCTCGGCCTCCAGCACGTGCTGGCGATGTACGCCGGTGCGGTGGCCGTGCCGCTGATCGTCGGTGGTGCGATGGTCGGTGCCGGCCAGCTCGAGCGGGGCGACATCGTCCACCTGATCATGGCCGACCTCCTCGTCGCCGGCATCGCGACGATCCTGCAGGCCGTCGGGGTGGGCCCCTTCGGCGTACGCCTGCCGTTGATGCAGGGCGTGACCTTCGCCGCGGTGGGGCCGATGATCTCGATCGGGACCGCGCACGGGATCACCGCGATCTACGGCTCGGTGATCGCCTCCGGCGTCTTCATGATCCTGGCCGCACCGTTCTTCGGGCGCCTGATCCGGTTCTTCCCGCCGCTGGTCACCGGCACGATCATCCTCATCATCGGGGTCTCGCTGATGCGGGTCGCGGCCGGCTGGTTCGGCGGTGGCACCGCGCTCGGGCCCGACTTCGGCGCGCCCAGGGCGGTCGCGATGGCGTTCGGGACGCTGCTGATCGTGGTGCTGCTGGAGCGGTTCGCGCCGCCGGCGATCCGACGGATCTCGGTGCTGTGCGCGCTGTTCCTCGGCACCCTGGTCGCCATCCCGCTCGGGATGACCGACTGGTCCGGCGTCGCCTCGGCCGACTGGGTCGGGGTGGTCACGCCGTTCCAGTTCGGGATGCCCACCTTCGAGATCTCCGCGGTGATCGCGATGATCATCGTCGCCATCGTGGTGATGACCGAGACCACCGGGGACATGATCGCGGTCGGCGAGATCGTGGACCGGCCGGTGACCCCGCGTGGCCTCGCCGACGGGCTCCGGGCCGACGGCGCCGGCACGCTCCTGGGCGGCATCATGAACACCTTCCCCTACACCGCCTTCGCGCAGAACGTCGGCCTCGTCGCGATGACCGGCGTGCGCTCTCGTCACGTCGCCACCTGTGCCGGAGTGATCCTCGTCGGCCTGGGCCTGGTGCCGAAGCTCGCCGCGGTCGTCGAGGGCGTACCTCAGCCGGTGCTCGGCGGCGCCGGGATCGCGCTGTTCGGCATGGTCGCGGCCACCGGCATCCGCACCCTGTCGAAGGCGCGGCTCGACAACGCGAACATCCTCGTGGTCGCGATCTCCCTCGGGGTCGCGATGCTCACCGAGGCGAAGATCTCCTACACGGCCGACGGCACCAACGTCGTCCTCGACCTCTACGCCCGCTTCCCCGACTGGTTCCAGACGATCTTCCACTCGGGCATCTCCGCCGGTGCGATCACCGCGATCGCGCTGAACCTGCTCCTCAACGGGCGGCGGGCGCCGCGGTCGACGGAGCAGGCTGCGGAGGAGCCTCAGGACCAGTAGACGACGACCCTGTCGCCGATGCCGACCTGGTCGTAGAGCGAGGTGATGGCGCCGTAGTCGCGCACGTTCACACAGCCGTGGGAGGCGCCGTTGTAGCCGTTGGCGGCGAAGTCGGGGGAGTAGTGCACCGCCTGGCCGCCGGAGAAGAACATCGCGAACGGCATCGGGGTCTTGTAGATCGAGGAGACGTGGTCGCGGCTCTTGGCGAAGACCGAGAACTGGCCCTCGCGGGTGGGCAGCTCCTGCGAGCCGAACCGCACCTCGACGCTCATCTGCACGGCGCCGCCGATGACCCAGCGCAGCACCGAGGTGGACTTGTCGATGCACAGCACCCGGCCGCTCAGGCAGCGCGGGTCGAGCTTGCCCGCCGCGACCGGGGGCGGGGCGTCGGTCAGCTCGGCCTCGGTCGGCTCGCGGGTCATCGCACGGAGCCGGTCGAGCGTGGTCTGGTCCACGAAGCCGGTGACCGCGATGCCGCGCTTGGCCTGGAAACCGGAGACGGCCTCGGTGGTGACGTTGCCGTAGAACCCGGTCACACCCGCGTCGAACCAGCCGATCTGCTTCAGGCGCGCCTGCAGGTCGCGTACGTCGTCACCGCTGTCACCCTTGCCGAAGAGCCGCGGGCCCGAGGTCGGGGACGGCTTCGGCTCGGGCTTCGGCTTCGCGCTGGGTGTCGGCGTCGGCGTGGCGCTCGGCGATGCCGAGGGGCTGGTGGAGGAGCCCGCGGCCGGTGACGCGGTCGCTTCGGGCGCAGGCGCGGCGGCCGGCTCCACGGCGCAGGCCGCGAACGTCGTTGCCAGGAGGGCGGCGAGCGCCCCGGCGATCAATCCCCGCATGACCATCTTCATCGCCTCGCTTCGGACCAGGTGCCCTCAAGGTGCTGTTACTTCACGTAACGCGGGCTTGACGACATAGTGATGTCCGAACCGGGCCCTCCGGTTGCAATTCTGCGGGAAGTGTCCCGGATGGTGGGACGATCTCTCAACGAAGGGGGCGCCGGACGCCGCTGAACCAGCGGCGCACGGTCCGCTTCAGCCGGTGACGCGAGGTGTTGCACTCCACCAGCGGCAAGGTGAGACCGACCCGGTCGGCGTCGGCCAGCTCGCGCAGCAGGATCTCCGCGGCCACCCGGGTGTCGTCGCCCGCGTCGTGGGCCTTCAGCTGCTCGACCGCGTAGTAGGCCGCGATGGTGGCCAGCGACTTGTCCGGCACCTCCAGCGCGAGCGCCTTCGCGAACCGCATCGTGCACAGCCACTCCAGCACATCGAGGCGTACGCCGGCACGGTCGGACTCCACGGCCACGAACGTCCAGTCGAACGGGGCGTTGTGGGCCACGAAGACCCGGCCGGCGAGCCGCTGGGCGATCGTGGCGGCGACCTCTCGGAAGGGCGGCGCGCCGGCGAGGTCGGCGCTGGTCAGGCCGTGGACCTCGACCGGCCCCGGGTCGACGCCGGCACCGGGATTGACCAGCGTCTCCCACTCCGACTCGGGGGTGCCGTCGACGGCGATCTGGCGGATCGCTACCTGGATCACGCGGTCGCGGTAGGGGTCGAGCCCGGTCGTCTCGACGTCGAGGACCGCGTAGCCCTCTCGGTGGCGCCGGGCTTCGCTTCGGCCGCGTGATTCGGTGGTGGTCACAAGGCTGACGGTATCGGTGAGCACCGACAGTCCGGGCCCGCGTCCCTGCGGGCGGAGCTAGCCCGACGCCACGCCCAGGGCCACGATGCCGACGATGACGAGCACCACGACGGCCATCAAGAGGACGAAGCCGAGGACTCCCGGCTTGCGCTGCTTCTCGTGCCCGATCGCGCCCTTGCTGAATCCGGTCAGCGGCGAGGCGTAGAAGACCGGGACGGTATGGCCCTCGGCGACGTCGAAGCTCAGCGAGGCCTTGCCGAACCGCCAGGTCCACTGGGTGTACATGTCGACGTTCCAGCGCCCCGGTGGCACCGGGAAGACGGTCCGGCCGTACTGCGTCGGCATCTGGTGGCCGTTGAGCAGCACCGTCGGCACGATCAGGTTCGAGGTCATGTGGCTGCCCTGGATGGTCAGGTCGATCCACCCCACGGGCGGCTGTCCGGGCACTGGCTGGCCCGACTGCTCCGGCATCGTCATGGGCGAATCATGCCCGACCGGTCAGCGCCGCCGTCGCTCAGACGTCGACGCTCCCGCCGTCGCGCCAGTAGTAGCCGCCCTCGCGCATCATGAACCCCTCCTCGAAGAGGTAGCGGCGCAGCGCGGCGACGTCCTCGTGGAACCGCCCCAGGATCTCGTTGACCTCACGTTCGGGGTAGACCTTCCCGAGCTCGAAGGACTGCGCGAGCTGGTTGAGCACGACCAGCTTCTTGACGTGCTTCGAGGGGATCGTCAGCAGTCGCCCGTCCTTGCCGAAGAACCGTCTCAGGGTCTCGGCGTCGTCGGGTCGGGGCTGCCAGGTCGCGCGGGTCACCTCTTCATCGTGGCCGATCCGGTGGGCTGATGCGACCGGTTTGCGGGCCCTCCCCGGCGCCGCGCCCGGGTGACGAGATCGCGAGCGGCGGAGGACCACCCGGCGTACTCGAACTCGAAGCCGGACTCCAGCAGCCGTCCCGGGACGACGCGACGGCTCTTGAGGAGCAGCTCGGTGTCCGTACGCAGCACCCAGGCCCCGATCTCCGCCATCCAGCGGGTGGCGGGCAGCCCGACCGGCATGCCGGCCTCCGTGCGCAGCGTACGCATCAGGTCGCGCTGGGGCAGCGGCGCCGGTGCGGCCAGATTCACCGGTCCGGCGATGTCGGCGCGCTCGATGAGCAGGTCGCAGGCGCGTACGAAGTCGGCCTCGTGGATCCAGGAGACGAACTGGTCGCCGCCGGCGACGGGGCCACCGAGGCCGAGGCGCGCCATGGTCAGGAGTACGTCGAGGACACCGCCCTTGCCCGGGCTCATCACCATCGCCGAGCGGAGTGCCACCCTGCGGGTGTGCGGTGTCGCCGCTGCCGCCTGCTCGGCCTCCCAGCGCTTGGCGATCCTCGTGGAGAACTCCCAGTAGGCGGGGGTGTCCGGCTCGCTGCCGCCGATGATGCCGGTCGCCTCGTCGTTGGGAGCGTCGAAGCGGTGGGCGTAGATCGTCGCGGTGCTCATCTGCAGCCACGTGCGTGGAGGAGCCGAGGCCGTCGCGATCGCCTCGCCGACGACCCTGGTCGACTCGACGCGCGAGTCCATCATCTGCTTCAGGTTGGCCTCGGTGTAGCGGCAGCTGACCGACCGGCCCGCGAGGTTCACCACCACATCCGCGCCGTCGATCTCCTCGGCCCACGGACCGAGCGTCGTGCCGTCCCAGTGGCGATGGCGTACGCCTTCCTCCAGCTCTTCAGGGTGGCGGGAGAGCACCACGACCTCGTGTCCGCGCGTGCTCCAGGCACGCCGCAGGATGCCTCCGACCTGGCCGGTCCCGCCGGGGATGACGATCTTCATGGGTGTGACCATACGGTGTATTTGAGCGATCGCTCAAGAGGTGCGCTACCGTGAGTTTGAGCAATTGCTCAAGTGGGTTCGAGGAGGCGTCGTGGCAGATCGGGTGTGGTCCGTCGTCTGGGCGTTCTGCCGTTGGTGGTCCTTCGGGGTGGTGCTCGGAGTCATCGTCGGAGGATGTGTGGGGAGCGCAGCGATCCCGGTCTTCGGGGTGCTCGCCGGAGCCTGGTACGGCTGCATCGTCGGTGCCGTCGTCGGGCTGGTAGAGGCGCCACTGGTCGCACCCGCGGTGCTGTTCCCTTCGTCGAGGGTCATCGACCGCATGTGGCCCGGCCTGGTGGGCTTTGCGGTGACCGCTGCGCTGGGCTACGTGATCTTGGGCCGAGCGGCCGAGGCCGACTTGGAGGACATCGCGCCGCTGCTGGGCATCGCGGGGGCGTCCGGAACGGTGGCGTCCTGGTTCGGAGTGGCAGTGACACGGCGTGTACGGATCCCGCTGCCGATCGTGGCGCTCTCGGCTCCTGCGCTAGGCCTGATCTGCGCTGTTGGTGGCGTCTTGTCCTGCCTCTTGCACGAGGGGGCGTCGGAGCCGGACCTCATCGCCATGTCCGTGCTGTCGGGACTCGCCTGTGGGGGCATACTCGGCGCAGTGCTGATCGCCTTCAACCAACTGATTGCCGAGGAGCCCCCAGCGAGATGAACCCCACCAAGGCCAAGCTGATGCTGGCGGTGACCGACCTGCTCAAGCAGGAGGGGATCGCCGGCATCTCGGCGCGGGCGGTCGCCGACCGGGCGGGGGTCAACCAGGCGCTGGTCTTCTACCACTTCGGAACCGTCATGGATCTCGTCGACCAGGCGTGCCGGGCGGCGACGGACGAGGCGGCGGCGTCCTACCGGGACGAGCTCGCGGAGGTGACCTCGCTGAGCGAGCTGCTGGCGCTCGGGCGGGGGCTTCACGAGCGGGAGCGAGCCGCGGGCAACATCACGGTGATGGCTCAGCTCCTGGCCGGCGCGCAGCGGGACACGACGCTGGCCGAGACAGGGCGCTACGCGATGGGCCGGTGGAACGAGGAGATCGAGGCCGCGGTCGCGCGTGCTCTGCAGGGGAGCCCCGTCGAGGGCGTGGTGGACGCACCGGGTCTGTCGCGCGCGATCAGCTCGGCGTTCATCGGCCTCCTCATGTACGACGGTGTCGACCGCCCCGGCGCGGAGTCGGCCTTCGCCTCCCTCGAGCAGCTCGGCACGCTCGTCGAGGTCATCGAGGATCTCGGACCCGCGGCCCGGCTCGTCCTTCGCTCCCGGCTCAAAGGCCTCGGCTAGCGCCGACCCCTCTCAGCCCGCCAGGGCAGCCCGCGCCATCACCAGCCGGTCGGCGCAGCGTACGGGCATCGTCTTGCGGTAGTACGGAAACGTCATCACCGCGATGAACAGCGCCCACGCGCGAGTGCGCAGCCAGGTGTCGTCGTCGATGCCGAGGGCGCTGCGGAACTCCTCGCGGCCGCGGCCGTCCAGGAGCTCCCAGGCACAGACCAGGTCGACGGTCGGGTCGCCGACGGAGAGGGCGCCGAAGTCGAGCACGGCGGTGAGACGGCCGTCGCGGGCGAGGAGGTTCTCGGCGAGCAGGTCACCGTGGAGCCAGCGCGGCTCGGGCTCGACCACCGGCAGCGCCATCGCCTCCTTCCACACGCCTGCGACCGCGTCCAGGTCCAGATCGAGGTCGGTGAGCTCACGGCACTGCTGCAGCCAGGACTGGAAGTCGGCGTCGAAGCCGGCGATCGACGTGCCGCGGTACCACCGCAGCTCGGGGTCGTCGAGCGCCTCCGGAGGCACCGCGGTCCGGCCTAGCCCGGTCACGACCTCGACCAGGTCGGCGGGGGTCACGTCCCCGGCTCCGGGGCGCGGCTTCTCGCCGTCGAGCCAGCGCACCACGCTCCAGCGCTCGGGATAGCCGAAGCCCGGCTCGCCGACTGTCAGCACCTCGGGCGCCGCCACCGAGAGGTTGGCCGCGAGCTCGGGAAGCCAGCGTGCCTCCTGCGTGATCTCGGCGGACCCGTTCGGCTGGCGGGGGAGACGTACGAGCCACTCCTGGCCCAGCCGGAAGAGCCGGTTGGTCGACCCGGTCGAGTCCAGCGGGCGGAGAGGAAGCTCTGCGTACGCGGCGACGTCGCGCCTCAGCAGGGACCGAACCAGGTCCTCGTCGATCATCAGCTCGTCATCGTGCATCGCGGCGTTCATCGTGGCCGAGCCAACCATGTCCGCCCCTGGAGGCGCGCATGGTTTTCCACGAAGATCCGGGCGTCGGTCTCGTCCTTCCACGGCCACAGCTCGGCCTCGAACTCCCAGGTCTCCACCCGCCCATCTTCTCCCGAACCGCCTCCGGAAAGCAGTACGTCGCCGGCTCGGTCGGCGACTAGGGTGCGGGCCATGGCTGCCCCTCGCTCCCTCGCCCAGAGACTCGCTGACACCCGCGCCCGTCTGGAGAACGACGTCGACCTGTGGATCGCCTCCGCGCACGACGACCAGCCGTGGCTGGTGCCGATCTCGTTCGTGTGGTGGGCGGGCGAGATCTGGATCGCGAGCATGGGCGGTGCGCGCACCCAGCGCAACCTGTCCGCCTCCCCGGTCGTACGCCTCGCACTCGGTGAGCTGCGCGACGTCGTGATCGTCGACGGTCGCGCCGAGGTCGAGCCGATGGAGCGTACGCCCAGGGAGGTGCTCGACATCTATGCGGCCAAGCAGGGCGGGGACCCGAGCAGCTGGGCCGACAGCCTGATCCGCATCCGGCCGGCCAAGGTCCAGGCCTGGCGCGAGGAGAACGAGCTCGAGGGACGCCACCTGATGCGCAACGGCCGCTGGCTGGACGAGGGCGGGTCCGATGGCAGCTGAGATCCCGCTGACCGCCGACACCTTCCGGGCGCTGGCCCGGTCCTCGCCATGGCGCTTCTCCGCTCTGCACCTCACCTGGCGGACGCGGGACGAGGGCGACGTCGAATGCTGGTTGCGCAGACCTGGCTGGCTCCGCGTGCGCGATGCCGCCGGGGATCGCGTGATCAGGGGCGACGCTCCGGTGTTCGATCCGGCGCCGGTCCTGCGCGCCGACGGTCTCGTGGAGAGCCGGCCGCGGGCCCACACCCACGACATCGACGACCCGATGTGGAACAACTACCTGTTCGTCTCGATGCTGGATCCCGAGGAGCTCTCCGCCGACGTCGTGCTGAGCGACCTGCGGTCGGAGCCGCGGGCGGGGCGGGAGACCTGGTGGGCGAGGGCCGTGCCCGAGGACGGGTACGAGCCGCGGTGCGGTTGTTGTCCGCTGCTGTGGTCCCGGGTCACCGACTGGTTCGAGTACGGAGACGGTGCCCCGGGGTGGGAGCCGCCGGCGGGCACGGACTACCCCGAGGCGTACGACATCGCGCTGGACGTGGCGACCGGGATCGTCGTGCGGCTGAGCCCGGTCGGCGGCTCGCGGCCCGAGCACGGGTTCGAGACCACGATCCACGAGGCAGAACTGTCGGTGGTCTCTGTTTAGGTGGTGGTGAGGACGACATCCGATCCAGGCGGAGGAGATGTCATGACCATCAGCACGACCATCGACGAGGAGATCGAGCGGCTCGAGGAGGAGCTCGGCGAGCGGCCTGCCTGCGAGTGCAGCTGCGGCAGCCCGGACAGCGACGCGGAGCCTTGTGGCGAGGTGGCGGCGTACGCCGTGACCGTGCTCTGTCCCGATGACCGGTGCACCCACACCTATCTGTTGTGTCGGGAGTGCCGCGATCAATGGGTCCAGAACTGTCCGCCACCTCACCAGCTGCGCGTCGTTGCGCTCGGGTGGTGATCACCCCACCGGCACCACCCACACGTCGGCGACCGACGGGTCGTAGTCGGCGCCGGTGTCCCGGAACCGGAGCCGCACCGAGCCGTCCGCGGTCTGCGCCGAGGGCTCCACCAGGAACTGGTGGGTCATCGTGCCCTGCCCGCCGCCGGTGCGGGTCAGATCGACGCTGTGCGCGACCTGACCGTCGAGCTCGACGTCGTAGGTCTTGCGTCGTGCGCCGTCGAACGTCTCCACGATGCGGACCACGAATGCTCCATCCGTCGGCACCGCGGCGTCGAACTCGAACCAGCCGCCGGGGTAGGAGGAGTGCGTGTAGCGGCGGGTCAGGCCGGCCTCCTGGTTGGTCCCCGACCGCTCGGAGGCGGTCAGCCCGTGCGCCGTCTCCGACGTCGCCTCACCGAGGTCGACATGATCGGTCGACTCCGACGGTGGCGTCGCGAGTCCGACGGTCACGGTCGCCGCCGCCTGCTCCGCCGGGGTGGCTCCGGTCGCGACCGTCAGGGACACCGGGCCACCGACGACCGTCTGCGGCACCACGACCGCGATGTCGACGTCGGCGTCCTGGCCGGCCGGGATCTGGTAGCCCACCGGCTCCGCCGACCAGCCGGCGGGACCGGTCAGCGACAGCTCGCCGCGCTGGGTGACGTCGCTGCGGTTGTGCAGCGTGGCGGTGATCGTCGCGGTCCCTCCGCCGTCGACCGACGCCGGGGCGCTGGACGTCGTGGTGATCTGCACGCCGGGCCCGACGATCAGGGTGCCTCCCACCGGAAGCCTGGCGGTGCCGCCCGAGCGGCTGTAGGACAGCTCGCCGCTCAGCTCCGCGGGACCCACGGTGGCGTCCTCCGGCACCGTGACCTCGTAGGCGTGCTCGACCTGGCCGCCGGCGGGCACGGTGCCGGCGGGCGCACCGACCGGCTCCGCGGTCCATCCGTCCGGCACCTCGAGCGACGAGGTCACCTCCTTCAGCGACTGCCTGCCGGAGTTGTCGACCCGCACCGAGACCTGGACGACATCGCCGGGCAGGACCTCCTCGCCGGGGACCTTCAGGACGGCGACGGCGCCGACCAGCCGGGCCGAGGCCCGCGAGAGGCTCTTCTCGATCGCCGTCAGCCGATCGCGCAGAGCTGCCGCGGTCGCGTCGCTGAGCATGCCGTTCTCGGCGTACATCTGGACGGCGCGGTCCAGGTTCGCGGCCGCGGCGAGAGCACGATGGACCGCCTCGGCGACCCGCTCCTCCTCGGTGCCACGAGCGGCGAGGTCCCACGCTCCGGTGATCTCGCCGCGCAGCAGCGCGGTCCGCTTCAGCAGGTCGCGCTCGGCGGCACGACCCGCGGGGCCGTCGAGGTCCAGGGCGGAGACCTGCGCGGCCGTCGCGGCCGCGCCCGCCCGAGCGGCACCGAGGTCCCCGAGCACGGGAGCGACCGCGAAGTCGTAGTCGCCGGATCCGACCTCGAGAACGACCACGCCCTCGTCCTCGCGGACGAAATCGACGTCCGCCGAGTCCTCGATCGGTGAGCCACCCTCGGTGACCGCCCAGCGGTTGGCGGCCGGGATCCGCACCTCGGCGGTCGTGTTCGCCGGGACGGTCACCGCGAGGGTCATCGGCCCGTCGTCGGTCGCCCAGGCGCTCTTCACCGTGCCGTACGGGGTCTGCAGGCTGTAGTCGACGTGGTCGACACCGTCTCCGGGCTCGGGCGCGATCCTCACCTTCCGATAGCCGGGCTCGGCGGCCGAGACGCCGGCCATGGTGCGATACATCCACTCGCCGACGGCGCCGTAGGCGTAGTGGTTGAAGGAGTTCATGCCCACGTCGTTGAAGGTGCCGTCCGGGTTGATCGAGTTCCAGCGCTCCCAGATCGTGGTGGCGCCCTTACCGATCTCGTAGCCCCACGAGGGGTAGTCCTCGTGCTGCAGGAGCCGGTAGGCGATGTCCGTGCGCCCGGCCTTGGTCAGCGCGGGCAGCAGCCCGTCGACACCCAGGAACCCGGTCGAGAGGTGGTAGTCACGCCGTTCGAGCGTCTGCACGAACTGGTCGTAGACCGCGTCGCGACGGTCCTCGGGCTCGAGGTCGTTGGTCAGGGTGAGGATGTACGCGGTCTGGCTGTCGCCCTTGACGGAGCCGTCGGCGGCGATGAACGCCTGCTGGTACGCCGCCCGGATCGCCTCGAAGCGGGCCTGGTAGGCCGCGGCGTCGGCGTCCTTGCCGATGGCCTTCGCCATCTGCGCGAACTCCCGGGTGCTCTTCGCGACGAAGGCCGTGTCCAAGACGTCCGCGGGCGTCGGGTCGTCGAGGTTGAGCCAGTCCAGATAGCCCCCGGCGGAGCGGATGTGCCCGGTCGAGTCGGCGTCGAGGAAGTCGACGTAGCGCTTCATCATGTCGTAGTTCTCCGTGATGACGCCGGTGTCGCCGTAGGCCTGCCACAGCGTCCACGGCACGTGCACGCCCGCGTCCATCCAGCCGGCCGACTCGTACCCGCCGTCGAAGCGGCCCGGGACGACCGGGGCGACGCCGGGCAGCGATCCGTTGGGTCGCTGGGTGTCGCGCAGGTCCTGCAGCCACTTGGTCAGGAACGACTCGGAGTCCATGTTGTAGACCGCCGTCCTGGAGAAGACGTTGATGTCGCCGGTCCAGCCCATCCGCTCGTCGCGGGCCGGGGTGTCGGTCGGGATGGAGAGGAAGTTGCCGCGCATCCCCCACACGATGTTGCTCTGCAGCTGGTCGACCAGCGGCGAGCTCGTGTCCAGGGTGCTGGTCAGGTCGCCGTCGGTGCCCACCACGACACCCACGATGTCGTCGGCATCGGGCGCCTTCTCCAGCCCGGAGATCTCGACGTAGCGGAACCCGTGGAAGGTGAAGGACGGCTCGTACGTCTCCGGCTCGTCCGACCCGATGGTGTAGGTGTCGGTGGCCTTCGCGCTGCGGAGGTTGGCGGTGTAGAGGGTGCCGTCCGGGTTGAGCACCTCGCCGTGGCGGATCGTGACCGTCTGGCCCTTCTCGCCCTGCACGGTGAGGCGGACGTGGCCGACCATGTTCTGGCCGAGGTCGTAGAGGTAGACGCCGTCGGTCGGTGAGTCGATCCGCTTCGCGGTCTCGAGCTCCTCGGTGACGCGTACGTCGACGGCTGTCTGGGGCTCGAGCACGTCGGTCGACTCGTCCCTGACGGCGACGGCGGACCAGTCCCGGTCGTCGTAGCCGGCCTCGTCCCAGCCGTCGACCTCGGCCGCGCGAGCGGCGTCGTACCACTCGCCGTCGAGGAGGTCGGCCTCGCGGGTGGGCCCGCCGGTCGTGCGCCAGCTGTCGTCGGTGCGCACGACCTCGCTGGTTCCGTCGGAGTAGTCGACGACGAGCTCGGCGATCACGGAGTTGGCGGTGCCGTAGACGTCGGTGCCGAACATCGCGACCTTGCCGGAGTACCAGCCGGGCGCGACCTCGGCCCCGAACACGTTCGATCCCGAGCGGACCAGCTCGGTCACGTCATAGGTCTGGTAGTCGATGCGCTTGTCGTACGCCGTCCAGCCGGGCGCCAGCTCGGCGTCGCCGACCCGCTTGCCGTTGAGGCGCAGCTCGTAGACGCCGCGCGCCGAGGCGTAGACCCGGGCGCGGGAGACCTTCTTCGATCCCAGATCGACCTCCTTGCGCAGCAGCGGCACCGCGTCGTCGCCGCGCAGCCACGCCTCGCCGCCGGCGCTGTCGACCTTGAGCCCGTCGGCGGTGACGGTGCCGGCGGTGAAGGTGCGGTCGCCGGCCGGGAAGTCGGTGTCCACGAGGGCGGTGCCACCGGCGCTCGTCACGGTCACGTCGTGGACCAGTCCGTGCTCGGCGCCGTTGGTGCGGAACCCCATGACCCCGGGCCCGGCGAAGGTGGCGTCGGTACGCCGGTCGAGCTGCTGGCCGTCGATCGTGGTCGTGATGGTGTCGTCGGCGACGGTGATCGCGTAGTCGTGCTCCGCGGCGAAGTCGAAGCCGCTCGGCACCGGCTTCGCGGCGAGCACGGAGTAGCCGCCGTTGCGCTTCACGTGCGGACGAAGCGCGTCGTCGGACTCGCTGAACTGCCACATGTAGGCGTTCTCGGTGTCCTCGCCGCGGAAGTAGACGCCGAGAGCTCCGCCGATGTCGGAGGCGGTGAACTCGATCGTGTAGTCGGTCCACTCCGCGCCCAGCTCAGCAGTCTCCGCGCCGATCCAGTCCGCGGTCCACGCCTGCTCACCGAGGCCGGTGGCGAACGTCGCCGGCTCGCTCCACGCCGAGGCGACGCCCTCGTCGTCCCAGACCCGCACCGACCACACGTAGTCCGTGCGCGGCTTCAGCGCGGGCCCGGCGTACCGGATGTCGACCGACTGCCGGGACTTCACCTTCCGGCTGTCCCACACGTCGGGCGAGGTGAGCCGTCGCTCCGAGGACGCGACCCGGATCTGGTACGCCTTCTGGGTCACGCCGCGGCGCTCGGAGTCGAGCTGCCACCCCAGCGTGGGGGCGGTGGTCGCGATGCCGAGCGGATCGACGAGCGCGTTCGTCCGCAGCTCGCTGACGACGGGGACGGCGCCCGTCGCCACGTCTTCGGTCGTTGGGACGGCACTGGCGGCGAGTGGGGGCAGTGCAGGGGAGAGGACGACGGCGAGGGTGGCCGTGACCAGCCCGGCGATGTGTCGGCGCACGCGGACTCCTGAGATCGAGGAATTGAAACGCTTCACCGAGTATGGCGTGCGTCACATTCCGCGTGCATCGACTTGGCCGCATCCGGCCAGGCCTACCGATTCGACCCAGGGTCAGGAGGTGAGGTCGTCGAGCGAGTCGGCATCGACGATCCGGTACGCATAGCCCTGCTCGGCCAGGAAACGCTGGCGGTTCTGGGCGAAGTCGGCGTCGACGGTGTCGCGGGAGACGATCGTGTAGAAGTGCGCGGTCTTGTTGCCGTCGCCGGGACGCAGCAGGCGCCCGAGGCGCTGGGCCTCCTCCTGACGGGAGCCGTAGGCCCCGGAGACCTGGATCGCGACCTCGGCGGAGGGCAGGTCGATGGAGAAGTTGGCGACCTTGGAGACGACGAGCAGGTCGATCTCGCCGGAGCGGAAGGCGTCGAAGAGCCGCTGGCGCTCCTTGACCGACGTCTTGCCCTCGATCACCGGGGCGTCGAGCGAGGCCGCGATCTCGTCGAGCTGCTCGAGATACTGCCCGATCACCAGCGTCGGCTTGCCGGCGTGGGAGGCGACGATCTCCTTGACCACGTCGATCTTGTGATGGGTGCACGAGGCGATCCGGTAGCGCTCGTCGGGCTCGGCGGTGGCGTAGACGAGCCGCTCGTCGGCGGGCAGGGTCACTCGCACCTCGACGCAGTCCGCCGGGGCGATCCAGCCCTGCGCCTCGATGTCCTTCCAGGGTGCGTCGTAGCGCTTGGGGCCGATCAGGGAGAACACGTCGCCCTCACGACCGTCCTCACGCACCAGCGTGGCGGTCAGGCCGAGCCGGCGGCGGGCCTGCAGGTCGGCGGTCATCCGGAAGATCGGGGCGGGGAGGAGATGCACCTCGTCGTAGACGACCAGTCCCCAGTCGCGGGCATCGAGCAGCTCGAGGTGGGGATAGGCGCCCTTCCGGCGCATGGTCAGCACCTGGTAGGTGGCGATCGTGACCGGCCGGATCTCCTTGACCGACCCCGAGTATTCGCCGATCTCGTCCGCGGTCAGCGAGGTGCGGCGTACGAGCTCGTCCTTCCACTGCCGCGCGGAGACGGTGTTGGTGACGAGGATCAGGGTGGTCGCCTGAGCGTGCGCCATCGCGGCGGCGCCGACCAGCGTCTTGCCGGCTCCGCAGGGGAGCACGACGACGCCGGAGCCGCCGTGCCAGAACGACTCGGCGGCCTCCGACTGGTAGGGGCGCAGCGTCCAGTCGGAGGTGTCCAGCGACATCGGGTGCGCCTCGCCGTCGACGTAGCCCGCGTAGTCCTCGGCCGGCCAGCCGAGCTTGAGCAGCGCCTGCTTGAGGTTGCCGCGCTCGGAGGGGTGGACGACGACGGTGTCCGCGTCGAGCCGTTCGCCGAGCATCCCGGCGACCTTCTTCGCCCGGATGACCTCCTCCAGCACCGCCCGGTCGGAGGAGACCAGCACCAGCCCGTTGGCCGGGTTCTTCTCGAGGCGGAGCCGGCCGTAGCGGGCCATCGTCTCGGCGACGTCGACCAGCAGCGAGTGTGGAACCGGATAGCGGGAGAACTCCAGCAGCGTGTCCACCACCTGCTCGGCGTCGTGCCCGGCCGCGCGTGCGTTCCACAGGCCCAGCGGCGTCAGCCGATAGGTGTGGATGTGCTCCGGTGACCGCTCCAGCTCGGCGAACGGCGCGATCGCCTTGCGGCACTCACCTGCCCGGGCATGGTCGACCTCGAGCAGCAGCGTCTTGTCCGACTGGACGATCAGGGGGCCGTCGTTCACCGGACCAGCCTACGGGCCGGCCCGCGGACCGCGGTCGGGCTCAGGCGACGCGGTCCCCGGCGCGCCACTCCCGCGGCGTGACGCCGTAGGCCCGGCGGAAGGCACGGGTGAAGGTGAGCGGGTCGTTGAACCCGCAGACGTACGCGACGGCGCCGATGCCGCCGGGAGGCCGGCGCTCGGCGGAGAGCATCTCGGCGGCGGCGGCGAGGCGTACGGAGCGGAGGTAGGCGGCCGGGGAGCTGCCGGACTCCTCGAAGACCTGGTAGAGCCGCCGCCGGGAGACACCGTGGCGGTGGGCGACCTCGTCCATGGTCAGGGTGCGGTCTCCGGCGTGGTCGCGCAGGTGCTGGCGCACGGTGTGGCGCAGCCCGGCGGTGGTGTGCGGGGTGACCGGGGCGCTGGTGAACGCGGAGTGGATCATCACCGCCGCCAGGTCGCGGACCACGGTCGCCACCTCGGCAGGACTCTCCGCCTCCGGGAGCGCGGCCGCGTAGGAGAAGAGGGCACGCGCCGCCGGTGCCTCCTGGACCCGGGGGAGCGCGACCCGGTCCGCGGCCTCGCCGAGCATCCCGCTCGGCAGCCGCATCGAGGAGCGGGAGACCTGGACGAGAAGCTGCTGCTGGTGCGGGGCGGAGTAGTCCACGAGGTAGGGGGCGTCGACCCGGTAGACCGACACCGACCCGGGGCGCACCGCAACGGTCCGGGACCCGGAGGAGACCGTGCCGGTGCTCGAGCGTTGCAGCGAGAGGTGCAGGTCGTCTCCGCCGGCGCCACGGGCGAGCCGGGCGGTGCGCGTGGAGCTGTGGCCCGAGGAGGTCGCGAGCGCCACCGCGATGCCGTCGTCGAGCTGGGTGTGCTCCATCCGGCCGGTGAACCCGGGCTCGACGTCGTTGCAGGCGAGGGGCACGAAGCAGGTGCTCACCACCGACTGCCAGGCGTCGGCACTGTCGACCTCGACCACGGCGCTCATCTCATCCCTCCTCCCGGGCCTGACAAGAGCCTACGGAACGTGATGCCGGTCACGCTCGTATCCGCCCGGCGCCGTGCACAAATCGTCGGTTCAGACGGCGGCGACCCGCCGTAGCGTCGTCGCGGCGGCGGCCACCAGAGGCCGTCGTCGCCAGATGCAGACGAGGGAGTGGGATGGGTTTCTTCGACCAGGACCAGTGGACCGGCAGGGCGTACGTCGGGGGCTGGGTGAGACTCAGCGGGACGCTGGAGGTGTCCGCGCCGGCGACCGGCGAGGTGATCGCCGAGGTCGCGTCCGGCGAGGCCACCGATGTGGACCAGGCGGTGAGCCTGGGGGTCGAGGCGCAGCGGGAGTGGGCGGCACGACCGGCCGAGGTGCGCGCCGAGGTGATGCGCCGGGCCGCCGCGATCCTGGCCGAGCACCAGGACGGGCTGGTCGACTGGCTCGTGCGCGAGGCCGGATCCGGTCAGGGCAAGGCGGCCTTCGAGGCCGGGCTGGTCGCCGCCGAGCTGCACCATGCCGCCGCGACCGCGCTGATGCCCTACGGCCAGCTGCTCCAGTCCTCGCACCCGCGGCTGAGCGTCGCCCGGCGTCGCCCGGTGGGCGTCGTCGGTGTCATCTCGCCGTTCAACTTCCCGGCGATCCTGGCCGCCCGCTCCGTCTTCCCGGCGCTCGCGCTGGGCAACGCCGTCGTCCTCAAGCCCGACCCGCGCACCAGCATCGGCGGCGGGCTGTTCCTCGCCGCGCTGCTGGAGGAGGCCGGGCTCCCGGCCGGGTTGCTGGCCGTCGTCCCGGGACGGGTCGCGGCCGGTTCGGCCCTTGTCGAGCATCCGGAGGTGCCGGTCATCTCCTTCACCGGCTCGACCGAGGCCGGCCGGGTCATCGGCGAGCGCGCCGGACGCCTGCTCAAGCGTGCCCATCTCGAGCTCGGCGGCAACAACGCCATGATCGTCCTGCCCGGCGTCGACGTGGCCGCCGCGGCCTCGGCCGGAGCCTGGGGCTCCTTCCTGCACCAGGGCCAGATCTGCATGACCACCGGCCGCCACCTGGTGCACGCCGACATCTACGACGAGTACGTCGCGACCCTGGCCGCCAAGGCCGCCGGGATCCCGGTGGGCGACCCGACCAGCGGCGTACCTCTGGGGCCGGTCATCGACGCGGGTCAGCGCGACAAGGTGCACGCCCTGGTCACGGGGTCGATCCAGGCCGGCGCGAAACTGGAGACGGGTGGGACGTACGAGGGCCTCTTCTACCAGCCGACGGTGCTGTCCGCGGTGACCCCGGAGCATCCCGCGTTCGCCGAGGAGATCTTCGGGCCGGTCGCACCGGTGACCCGGTTCGAGACCGTCGACGAGGCGATCGAGCTGGTCCGCCGCAGCGACTACGGCCTCTCGGTCGGCGTCCTCACCACGGATCCGTTCGCGGGCTACGAGCTCGCCGACCGGATCCCCAGCGGGATCGTGCACGTCAACGACCAGACCGTCGACGACGAGGCCCAGGCGCCGTTCGGTGGTGTCGGCGACTCCGGCACCGGCGCCCGGTTCGGCGGCCACGAGGCCAACATCGACGCCTTCACCGAGACCCAGTGGGTCACGGTGCAGTCGCAGATCCAGGCGTACCCCTTCTGAACCCTCTCGGGTCCCCCACTGATCCACCCGATCCACCTGAGACAAGGACGACGCACAATGAGAACGAAGCGGATGTACGCGGCGCTGGCCGCGGGAGCGCTGCTGCTCGCCGGCTGCGGGAGCGAGAGCGGAGACGGAGGCGGTGCCGGCGCCGAAGCCGACGTCGAGGCCGCGCAGGCCTACCTGGAGCCGTGGAACGGCGAGGGTGAGAAGGGTCAGCTGATCGACGAGCCGCTCTCCAAGCCGATCGCCCAGGGCACCGAGGTCGTCTACCTCGACGTCGGCACCCCGGTCAGCGCGGTGATGTGGGGCAACCTGCAGGCACCGGCGAAGCTGCTCGGGCTGAAGCTGGAGCGGGTCGAGGTCGGCCGGGACGCGCAGAGCATCAACGCCGCGATGAACACCGTCGTCGAGAAGGCGCCCGACGGGGTCATCAACATCACCCTGGACCCGGTCTTCTTCGAGACGCAGATCAAGACGCTGACGGAGAAGGGGATCCCGATCGCCTCCGGGTCGGTGATGAACACCGTCGAGCACGGCCTGCCCGAGGCGTTCAACGGCCCGGACTGGATGAAGGCCAACGGCGCCGCGCTGGCGGCGGCCGCCGTGGTTCGCTCGGAGGGCGCGAGCGAGTACGTCTTCTACAACGTGCCCGAGTTCCCGTTCTCGCCGCTGGAGCTGGAGGGGGCGAAGGCGAAGATGAAGGAGCTCTGCCCCGACTGCACGCTGCGCACCGTCGACATCCCGATCGCCGAGCTGGGCTCCACCGCGGCCGACCGGGTGGTCAGCGACCTGCAGGCCAACCCGGACACGGAGTACTTCATCGCCGCGGTCGACGAGGTCCAGATCGGTCTGCCTCAGAAGCTGAAGCTGGCCGGTATCGAGACCCAGGGCATCGGGATGTGGACCTCGCCGCCCAACTACGAGCAGATCGGCTCCGGCGACCAGGACGCGACGCTCTCGGTCGACCTCAACCTGATGATGTGGACGGTCCTGGACCAGCTGCTGCGGGAGATGAACGGCGATGCGTACGAGTGGCCGGCGACCGAGGTGCGTGCCTCGACCCTGACCCGGGTCACGGACGCCGCGAACCTCCCGGAGGACGCCACGGTCGGCTACCAGGCGATCGAGGATCTCGAGGCGCTCTTCGCCGAGACCTGGCTGGTCGACTGAGCGATGTCGGCCGAGATATCGAGAGGTGACCCGCTGCTGCGGGTCACCTCCCTGGTGAAGGACTTCCCGGGCCTGCGGGCGCTCGACGACGTCTCGCTCGAGGTGCACGGCGGCGAGGTGGTGGCCGTGCTCGGCCACAACGGCTCCGGGAAGTCGACCCTGGTCAAGGTCCTCGCGGGCAGGTACGCCGCCGACGGCGGCACCCTCGAGCTGCCCGCTTCGGAGGGCGAGGAGGCAGCCGAGCTGCACTTCATCCATCAGGATCTCGCGCTGGTCGGTGCGCTGACCGCGATCGAGAACCTGAACCTGATCGGCTCGGCCCGACTGCGCCCCCATGACAGTCGGGCCGAGCGCCGCCGTGCCGTCGAGCTCGTCTCCCGGTTCGGGGAGGCGTTCGACGTCACCGTCCCGGTCGCGTCCCTGACGCCCGGTCAGCGTGCGATCGTCGCGATCGCACGCGCCCTGGACGGGTGGACGCACCCGCGCAACGTGCTCGTCCTCGACGAGCCCACCGAGTCGCTGCACGGCGCCGAGGTGGAGGTCCTCTTCTCGGCGGTCCGCCGTCTCGCGGCCGACGGCGCGGGCGTCATGTTCATCTCCCACCGCCTCGACGAGGTCCTCGCGCTCGCCGATCGGGTCGTGGTGCTGCGCGACGGACGAGTCGTCGCCGCGGAGCCGGTCGAGGGCCTCGACCACGACCGGCTCGTCGAGCTCATCACCGGCGCCACCCCGGCGCAGATCGAGAGCCACCGGCCCCAGGACGTACGCAGCACCGACCCGGTCCTGAGCGTCCGTGGCCTGCGCGGTGGTGCCATCGAGCACCTCGACCTCGACCTGCACCCGGGCGAGGTCGTCGGCGTCGCCGGCGTGCTCGGCTCGGGCCGGGAGGCGGTGCCGTCGCTGCTCTTCGGCGCGGTGCCGTCCCAGATGGGGAGCCTCACCGTCGACGGCGCTGTCGTGCTGGCGCCGACCCCGGCGACCAGCATCCGGCGCAGGGTCGCCTTCGTCCCGGGCGATCGCGCCCGGCACGGCTCCACCGCCCAGATGAGCGCCCGGGAGAACCTCACCCTGCCGCAGCTGCGCACCGTCCAAGGTGCCGGCGGCGCGATCAGCACCCGTCGGGAGCGTGCGGAGGCGGAGCGCCGGCTGGCGGCGTACGACGTCCGTCCGCACCGCACCGAGCAGCGGTTCGGGCTGTTCAGCGGGGGCAACCAGCAGAAGATCGTGCTGGCCAGGTGGCTGCGCGACGACCCGCTGGTGCTGCTGCTCGACGAGCCGACCCAGGGTGTCGACATCGGCGCCAAGACCACCATCTACGAGGCGGTTGGACAGGCCGCGGCCAACGGGACCGCGGTGCTGGTGAGCTCCTCGGACACCAAGGAGCTGCTCCGGATCTGCGACCGCGTGCTCGTCCTGCGAGACGGCCGCCTCGTCGCCGAGCTCGCCGGCGCGACGCTCACCGAGCACCGCCTGCTCGTCGAGGGCTACGGCCTGACGCCCGACCACCCCGAGAGCCAGAACCAAGGACCATCGTGAACCTGCGTGCACTCTCCTTCCGCAACATCAGCGCCGTCTACATCTTCGTGGTGATGTTCGTCGTCTTCTCGATCTGGATCCCGGACCGGTTCCTCCAGGTCGGGGTGTGGCGCTCGATCCTCGACGCCGAGGCGCTCACCGGGCTGGCCGCGCTCGCCGCGCTGATCCCGCTGGTCACCGGCTCGCTCAACCTGGCGATCGGGGCGCAGGTCGGCTTCACCGCGATCCTGTCGGCCTGGCTGCTGGCGAAGGCGGGTCTGCCGATCGTGGTCCAGCTCCCGCTGGTGCTGGTCGTCGGCGCGCTGATCGGCTGGGTCACCGCGGTCGTCATCACCAGGCTGCGGGTCGAGCCGATCGTGGCGACCCTGGCGATGAGCTCGATCCTGCTCGCCGGGATGGCCTGGGTCTCCGGCAGCCAGCAGATCCTCGACCTCGGTCCCTCCTACCGGACGCTGGCCACGACGCAGTGGGCGGGCGTGACGGTGCCGGTCTACGTCCTGTTCGCGGTGGCCCTGGTGAGCTGGTACGTCCTCGAGCGCACCCCCGTCGGCCGTCGGATGTACGCCTCCGGCTTCAACCCCGACTCCGCCCGGCTCGCCGGCGTCGGCGTGACCCGGATCCAGACCGGCGCGCTGATGGCTGGCGGCGCGATCGCCGCGCTGGCCGGAGCCCTCCTCACCAGCCGCCTCAACGCCGGGGACCCTACGGTCGGCCCGAGCTTCCTGCTCCCGGCGCTGACCGCGGTGTTCCTGGGCTCGACCCAGTTCCGGGGCGGACGGTTCAACGTGTGGGGCACGCTGGTGGCGATGTACGTCCTCGCCGTCGGCATCAAGGGTCTTCAGCTGGGCGGCTCGCCGCGCTGGGTCAACGACCTCTTCTACGGCGTCGCGCTCATCCTCGCCGTCGCGCTCTCGCAGTGGGAGACGCGCGGCCGCGTGCTCTGGCGCGGCCGGCGGAAGGCGGTGGAGGCAGCGGAGGAGGAGAAGGTCACGACCCCGGCCGGACGCTCCTGATCCGGGACAGCGCGAAGGAACGTACGTCGTCCTCGACCCGGGCCGCCAGGGAGCCGCCGTCGATGCCCACGGGCTCGACGCGGGCCTCGTCGGCGACCCCGCGGCCGTCGACGTAGGAGATCACGACCTGCTCCCCGGCGTCGATGGCCTCGTGGAGGATCGCCATGGTCGAGGCCGGCTCGGGCGGCGAGGGGCGTGAGGCGGCGGTCTCGTCGCCGGCCTTGATGCGCGCCGCCACCGCGGTCGCCCGCGCGGTGAGGTGGGCCTCCTGCGCACCCGCGGGGCGCGGCGCGTTGCGGGCCTTGGCGCGCTTGGCGTCGGGACGCGCCACGTGGACCGACCCGTCGGGTGCCTCGACGACCGGCGCCAGACCCAGCTCGCGCAGCCGGGGGAGGAGCGAGTCGAGCGCGACGGTGCTGACGACGACCGTCGGTGCCAGCCGCCGCAGCCCCAGCGACTCGGCCGCGGGATGGGCCAGCAGCTCGGCCAGCGCGGCCTCGTCGTCGCTGCGCAGGTAGGCCGCGGCGAACCCGACCCGGACCGTGCCGAACGTACGCGCCGTGTCGTCGACCAGGTAGGTCAGCGCCTGCGGGACGGGGGTGCGGGAGGCGGCGGTGAGGAACGCGTGGATCTCGGTGGCGGTCCAGCCGCGGTCCATCGCCCGGCGCACGGACTCCTTGGTGAACCGGTAGACCGTCGCCCCGCCGTGCGACTCCACGGTGGCCACCACGGCCAGCGTGCGAGCCAGCGCGGGCTCCAGCGGCCCCGGTGCGACCGCGGTCAGATCGCCCTGGAGCAGCACGTGGTCGACCGGCTCCGGCAGCAGCCCGGCCAGGGTCGGGACCGGGTCCTCGCCCGCCACCAGAAGCCGACCGTACGCAGCCAGCCCGCCGAACGCGGTGAGCCCGAGGGCCTCGGCCTCGGTGAGCGTCCAGTCCACCAGCGACTCGCGGGACTCGGTGCGGGTGCGCGGCCGGCGCGGCCGCTCCCAGGTGAGCCTGGCGACCACCGCCGCCGGCCCGGTGCCGGCGGCGAGCACCTCGCCGTCCGGGAGCCCGGCCAGCAGGCGCAGCGTCAGCCGCCGTGTCTCCACGGCCGAGGCGCCGGCCAGGTCGGGCGCCAGCGCGTTCCACGTCTTCCCGGCCGGGTCCCGCTGGCCGACGAGCCCGGGAAGGCGCGGCGAGGCCAGCCAGGCGCCGGCGACGTGGCTCCAACGGGCCGCGAGCGGCTGCTGGAGCCACTGGTCGAAGAGCTCGGTCGGCATCCAGGACGGGTCGCCCTCCTCGTCGGTGCCCAGCGCGAGTAGCCCCGAGGACCAGGCGACCTCGATCAGCAGGGCCGCTCCGGGTTCGGTGAGATGGAGCCGCTCGGCGCTCGCCCTCAGGTCGCGCACCGTCAGCCCCGCCCCGCCGCGCAGCGACCGGGGTGGCGTGGCGCTCCAGGCGTCGAGGAGCAGCTCGAGGTTGCGTACGAGCTCGAAGGCGGCGCCCGCGGCCGCCCGGTCGACCAGCGTGGACGCCCGCGAGGAGGTCGGCAGGGGCGGCGGGACGTCCACGGGGTCGGGCGTCGTTCGTCCGCCCCGCAGCGCGAGCCCGACCTCGCCGGGCAGGGTCAGCATGCCGTCGCCCGAGGACACCAGCAGCCCGTGGGCGATCAGCTCCTCGGCCGGTCCGGACGCCTCGGCCACCGAGACGCCCGGGCGCGCGCGGGAGGAGGAGGCCTGCCCGCCGCCGGCGTCGACGGCCGCCAGCATCGCGCGCGCCTCGGCCGACACAGCCGGCAGGCTGCGTACGCCTTCTTCCTGGTCAGCGGCGAACGGCTGCAGTCCCGAGGTGCCCGGCGACCCCTGCAGCAGGGCCGCGACACCGGTCACCGCGCGCAGGCCGTCGAGGGAGTGCCACACCAGGCAGGTGTCCTCCAGATGAGAAAGTGCCCGTGTCGCGGCGTCCACTTCAGCGTTCAGCATGGAAGATAAGTGGGCTTTGGTGGTTTGATTCGCGAGGACAACGGCATCAAGCACGATCAGCTCGAGATGGTTAAGGTCATCCATCGCGGAGTGCAAGGATGTGCGAGTGGCTGCTCGGGCGGCGAGTTGGCCGGAGTCATGAGGGGACGGCGTGGCGAGATCAGGACGAGCAAGAAGCAGGCGTGAGATGCGCTCTGTGGGCCAAGAGCGCAACTGGTCTGCGAGAGAGCGGAAGCCTGTGTCCATCGGCATCACGCTATCCCGGCAGGCCTAGGGGGCGAGATGTCCAGGAAAGTAGTGATCGCGCACGGGGCCGCGACTGATGTCGGCCAGGTGCGGAAGGTCAACGAGGACTCCCATGTGGCCGAGCCACCGGTCTTCGTCGTCGCGGACGGTATGGGCGGCCACGACGGTGGTGACATCGCCAGCGAGATGGTGATCCAGGAGTTCGCCAAGCTCGGCGGCACCCATTACGTCTCCGAGTCCGGCAGCCAGGCGATGGTCGAGGCCCTCCAGTCGGCCCAGGACCGGATCGTGGCCTTCGCGCTCGAGCAGCGCTCGCGCGGGGCCTCGGACTACCAGTCCGGCACCACTTGCGCGGCGGCGCTGATCGCCGACGGGGGGAGCAGCCCGTTGTGGATCCTGCTCAACGTCGGCGACTCGCGCATCTACCGATACTTCGACGGCACGCTGAGCCAGCTCAGCCGCGACCACAGCCTGGTCCAGGAGCTCGTCGACTCGGGGCAGATCACGCGCGAGCAGGCCGAGCACCACCCGGAGCGCAACGTGGTGACCCGGGCGCTGGGCGGGATGGCTCCGGCGGTCCCCGACATCTTCCAGGTGACCCTGCCCGTGGGCGCGCGGCTGATGCTGTGCTCGGACGGCGTGAGCGGAATGATCTCGGATTCCGAGATCGCCGACATCCTCGCGGCGGAGGACACCGACGCCCGCGACACGGCCGAGAAGCTCGTCGCTGCCGCGGTCGAGGCAGGCGGCCGGGACAACGCCACCGCGATCGTGGTCGATGTGATGGGATTGACCGAGGAGAACCCGTATGACTCGGAGCAACAAAGGGTGAGTATGGAGCAGAAGCTAGGAGTGCTGCCATGAGCGAGCAAGGAACCATCGCAAGCACGTCCTACACGCCGGGCACATGGTTCGGCATCATCGGTGAGAGCGCCACGGTGCTGCTCCCGCCCTCGGAGAAGAGCCGCGCGGGCGCGCTGTGGGCGCTCGTCGACGACGGTGCCGGGTTCGACGAGGTGCTCGACGCACTCGTCGCGACCGGCTTGAGCTCGTTGCCGGGCTTCGTCCTCATCTCCGGGGACGTCACGCCTGACGGCGGCAGCGTACGCACGGTCGTGCGCGGCCCGTCGGTGGTCTCGTTCGAGGCCGGCGAGGGCGCCGTCGAGGTCGACGGCTCGTCGTCGAAGACGTGGGTCGAGCGCACCCTCGAGGGTGTCACCAGGATGTCCGTCTCGCTCGGCGAGGAGGGCGCGACCGGTGAGCCGATGACGGCGCTCGGTGGCCTGCTGCGGGTCTCGGGCCTCGAGGTCCCGCCGCCGGCGCCGGAGTCCACCCAGGACGACTCGCCGGAGAGCCGCGCGGGTTTCGTACCTGCCCCGGTGGCGGTCGAGGAGGGCTCCGACGACAGCGTCGACGAGCCGGCCGCGGTCGATCCGCTCACCGACCCTCTTCCCGAGGAGAGCTACGCCGATTCCGCCGACGACCTGGACTCCGCCGAGGAGCAGGGACTCGACGAGGACGAGCCGGTCGCGGCTCCGCCCTCGCTCTCGGTCGTTCCGCCGATCCCGGTCTCGGGTGACCTCCCCGGTCTCGCGGACGACTCGCAGCCCGACTCCGACACGGAGGCCGACGTCCCGGAGGCCGACTTCGACGCGGACGCCGAGGCGGACGAGCCGATCTCGGTCAACCGCGGGGACGACTCCGGCGAGGCGTCGGCGCCGCGTCACGACGACCTGACCGAGCCGACCGAGGCGTTCGAGATGCCGGCCGCCTCCCAGGACGCCGACGACCAGGACTTCCCCGAGCCCGCCTCCGGCGGCTACGAGGACGACTACGCCAGCGACGAGCACGCCGCTGCTGTGGCGTCCTCCTTCGGTCCCTCCGCGGTCTCCCCGGAGCCCGTGACCGACACGGACGACGCTTTCGACGCCGAGACCGAGGTTCTCCCGGCCGTCGACGAGCAGTCCTACGACGAGCCGGAGTCCTACGAGCCGGAGTCCTACGACGAGCCCGAGTCCGCCCAGGCGCCCGGCTTCGGTCCGCCCTCGGTGCCGCCTCCGCCGCCGCTGACGACGCCTCCGCCGCCTCCGGTGGACGCGCCGCCCGCTCGCTTCGAGGATGCGCCGTCCGAGGGTCTGATCGACGCCGCACCGAGCGACGCACCGATCGAGGCACCGCCCTTCGACGGCCCGCCGCCCGGGGCGCCGCTGACCGACATCCCACCGGCACCCCCGGCCCCGCCAGCGTTCCCGGCTCCGCCCGCGCCGCCGGCTCCGCCCGTGGCGCCGATTCCCGAGACCCACGACGAGCCGGTCTGGGAGGAGCCCAACCCCGATGAGGACGACCACGACGGTCTGACCCGGGTCGGCGTCGGCGAGGACCTCAACGCCGGTCTCGCCGGGATCCCCGGCCAGCCCGAGGCGCCGAAGGTGACCGCCTACCCGGTCGCACGCCTGGAGTTCTCCAGCGGCGACCGCGTCGAGGTCGACCGGGTGGTCCTGGTGGGCCGCGCCCCCGAGGCGAGCCGGTTCACACCCACCGAGCAGCCGATGCTGGTGACCGTGCCGAGTCCCCACCAGGAGATCTCCTCGACCCACTGCGAGATCCGTCCCGGTGCCGGTGTCGACCACGGCGCCGCGGTGGTCACCGACCTCGGCTCGACCAACGGCACCGTGCTGGTCCAGCCCGGGCTCGGCCCGGAGGATCTGCGCCCCGGCGTACCCGTCCAGCTCATGCCGGGCGCCGTCATCGACCTCGGTGACAGTCTGACGATCCGGGTGACCAACCCGTGATCGAACGGCTTTCGCTCGTGCCGCCGCTCTCCCACGTGGAGGCGGCGGCATGAGCGTGGCCGGTCTGCCGGGCTCAGCCGTCGAGGCAGCGATCGCGGAGCCGGACCGCCGGTTCTACGCGTTCGCCATCGACCGGGTGATCGCCTGGGCGATCTTCGCCGCGGCGGGGTTCGCCGCCTGGCTGATCTTCTTTCGCAACGACAACCCGCTTCCCGGTGTCGGCCTGATCGCCGGCGTGGTGCTGGCGGTCTGGCTGGTCGGCACCGTACTCACCGGCTCCGGGGGCAAGACCCCCGGGAAGATGGCGCTCGGGCTCCGCGTGGTCAGCGACGACTCCGGAGCCGCAGGCCGGCCCATCGGTGTCGGCAAGGCGTTCGTACGCCAGGCCCTGCTCGGTATCTGCACCATCCCGACGCTCGGCATCGGCACCGCCACCTTCGCCTGGGTCGCGGCGATGGACGGCCGTGGCCGGCGCCAGGGGTGGCATGACCGCCGTGCGGGCTCGGTCGTGGTCGACGTACGTCCTCCGGCGGTCGTCGAGGCCGAGGAGGAGGCCCCCGCGCCGCGCCGCATCGTCAACCTGACCACCATGCGCCTGAAGCAGGCCGAGGCGACCCCGGAGCGGGCCGAGCGGCCGCAGACCCCCGCCGCGCCGACCCAGAGCCCCGCTCAGGCAGCGGCCGAGGCGCAGGCGGCCCAGACCCAGGTCCCGGCGCCGATCGCCCGCCAGGCGCCTCCGGTCGCCATGCCGCCCGCTCCGCCCGCACCCACCGCCCCGCCCGCGCCTCCGGCTCCGGCTCCGCGCGCAGCGCAACCGGCGGCGCAGCCTGCCCCTCCGCCGCCACCCGCACCGGTGGCGCAGCCCGCGGCGACGGCTCGCTGGCGGGTCACCTTCGACACCGGCCAGAGCTTCGTGGTCGAGGGTCTCGCCATCGTCGGTCGCGGTCCCGAGCCGCGCCCCGGCGAGGAGGTCGCCCACCGGGTGGCCCTCTCCTCGAGCGACATGTCCCTGTCCAAGACCCACGCCCAGTTCCAGGTCGCGGCCGACGGCACCCTCGTGGTCATGGACCGCGGCTCCACCAACGGCACCACCCTGATCCGCAAGGGTGCCGCGCGCGCCCTCGGCGCCCGCCGCCCCGCGGCTCTCGTCGACGGCGACAAGGTCAAGTTCGGCGACCGCACCATGGACGTGGTGCGCGAAGCCTGATCGCCGAAGCATCGGCCCGGTCGGTCGAAAGGTCGGTCCCGTCGGGCGAGGCGTCAGCCCCGTCGGACGAGGCGTCAGCCCCGTCGGGCGAAGGGTCGGCCTGGTCGGTCGAGAGGTCGGTCCGGTCGGTCGAGACGTCAGTCCCGTCGGTCGAGACGTCAGCCCTGTCGGTCGAGACGTCACATCGTTGACGTCTCGGCCGACGTACGTGACGTCTCGGCCGACGTACCTGACGCCTCGGCGGGTGGGTCAGTCGACGGAGTCGAAGGTCTCCGGGCGGTGCTCGACGCCGAAGCGGTCGGTGGGCCAGAAGACGACGGCGACGCGGCCGACGACGTCGGAGATGGGTACGAAGGCGTTCGAGCAGGCCTCGTCGCCCGACTCCTGGCGCTCGGGGCTGCACAGGTGGAAGGACGAGTCGGCGGAGTTGGCGCGGTTGTCGCCCATCACGAAGAGCCGGCCCTCGGGGACGACGGCCTTCCAGCCTCGGCAGCCGCCCTGGACGTACGACCCGTTGTCCTGCGCCATCGGCCCGGCGCAGGTTTCGGAGGGAGCGATGTAGGAGGCCTCGTCCAAGGGCGTGCCGTTGACGACGATGCGACCCGACTCGCAGCACTCCACGGTGTCGCCCGGGACTCCGATGACCCGCTTCACCAGGTGGTCGCCGGTGGGGTAGAGCCCGATCTTGGCGAGCACGGCCCGGAAGCCGGTCGGCGCAGGTGCGATCTGGTTGGCGGAGAGCCAGCCGCCGGGGTCGGTGAAGACGACGACGTCGCCGCGCTCGGGCGTGCCGCCCATCCAGTAGGAGGGCTTCTCCACCAGCACCCGGTCGTTGACCTCCAGACCGGGCTGCATCGACTCCGAGGGGATGTAGAACGCCTGGGCCAGGAACGTCTTGATGATGACGGCGAGCAGGATCGCCGTTGCCGCGATGACCAGGATCTCGACCAGCGACCCCAGAAGTCCCTTCTGACGCCGGCCCGAACCTGCCGATGCCCCCAGCTCTGCCCCCATGCTGAGACCCTATCCAGACGACCGTCCGGGCCCGGGCGCTATCCAGAATTCACCGGCGCGCGTCGTCGCTCCTGCCCTAGGGTTCGTCACTCATCCGGACCCGAGAGGGCGTCATGAGCAGCACACTGGAATCCCCGACCCATGAACGGGCCGAGAAGCGCGCGTGGGCGATCTGGACCGTCCTGGCCCTGGCCGTGATCGTCGCGGTCCTGGCGGCAGTCCTCGGCTCTCTGGGCATCTCGCGGGCGACCAGCCAGGCAGGACCCGACGAGCGGACCGTGGCGCTTGCCGAGGCTCTCCCCGTCACCTACGCGGTCGCGGTCGACCTGTCCTTCGAGCGCGACGCGATGATGGCCGGCGCGCCTCCCGTCGTCCTCCGGCCGGTCCAGCAGAGCACCGACGAGTCGGTGCAGGCGTGGCGCGCTCGGGCGGAGGAGATCGACAGCGGTGCCGACGAGGAGCTCGACGCGACGCTCACCCGGATCGCCGAAGGGCTCGACGGCATCGACGAGCTGCGTACGCAGCTGCCGGACGATCGCGCCGCGGGGACCAAGGGATACGCGGCCCTGACCAACGACCTGTTCGACATCGCGGACGAGCTGCCGGACACGGGCAGTGGCCGGGCCGCCTCGTCGATCGAGGCGCTCGGCCACATGCCCGAGATATGGGAGGCGCTGGGCGAGGAGCGCGTGATCATGACGGCCGTACTCTCCAGGTCACCGTTGCCCGGCAAGAAGCAGATCGGCGACGACGAGATCGCCGCGCTCACCGAGGCTGAGGCCCGACTCCGGCGCTCGCTCGTCGCCTTCTACGAGGGATCCTCGAAGGACCAGCGCCGCGCGCTCGACGAGCTGACCGACGGCACGGCAGCGGAAGGCGCCACCGGCGTGCCGGCCCTCCAGGGCGTCAGCGAGATCATCGCCGGTGACGGCACTGCGCTGACCCTGGGGGCGTACGCCGCATCCAGCACCGACTTCAGGCGCGGCCTGCAGGAGGTGCTCATCGCCTCCGCCCAGGAGATCGCCGAGGAGGTGCGGGCCGACCGCGACGAGGCGACACGCACCGCGCTCGTCGCGGTCGTGCTCACGGTCGCGGTCGTGAGCGCCCTCGTCGTGGTCGAGATCGTGCTCGTGGTCCTGCTGGTGGTCCTGGTCTCCCGGCGCCGATCCGCGAACACGCGTGGAGCACGTGGATAGGGTCGGAGCGTGTCCGACCTCGACCAACGGCTCAACGCTCTCGAAGCGGATCTCAGGACTCGGGGCAGCGTGCTGGTCGCCTTCTCGGGCGGCGCCGACAGCGCCTTCCTCCTGGCGGCCGCGACCAGAGCCCTGAGCAGCGACCACGTCGCCGCGGCGACGGGCTATTCGCACAGTCTCCCGATCGCCGAGAGGGACCCGGCCGCCGAGTTCGCACGGAGCCTCGGCGTACGCCTCGTCACCCCGCAGACCCACGAGATCGAGCGGGAGGGCTACCGGGCCAACGGCACCGACCGGTGCTTCTTCTGCAAGGCGGAGCTGCTCGACACCCTCGTGCCGCTGGCCCGTGAGCTCGGCCTTGCCCAGGTGGCCACCGGCACCAACGCCGACGACGCGATCGAGGGGCTCACCGGCCTGCGGCCCGGGATCCGTGCGGCCGCCGAGCGCGGCGCGATCACCCCGCTCAGGGATGCCGGGCTGACCAAGGCGCAGATCCGCGAGGCCTCGCGCCGCTGGGGGCTGCCGACCTGGGACAAGCCGGCCGCGGCCTGCCTCTCCAGCCGGATCGCCTACGGCCTCGAGGTCACCCCGAGGCGCCTCGCGCGCGTGGAGAGGGCAGAGCAGGGCGTACGCAGCGTCCTGGCCGCCCGCGGCCACGACGCCGCCCGCGTGGATCTGCGCGTGCGCGACCATGGGGAGAAGGCCACCGTGGAGCTGTCCGCTAACCTCCTGCCTCTCGACCCCCACCATGCCGACGAGGTGCTCAGGACCGTGACAGACGCAGGATTCCCGGCCGCGGAGATCGACCCGCGGGGCTTCCGCTCCGGATCGATGAACCAGAAGGCGGCCACGTGAGCGAGCGTCGGCCTGCGCGAAGCGCGGAGGTGACGGCGTGAGGGAGTTCTGGGACACGATCACCGCGACCCAGCCCGTCCCCGAAGCGCCCTGGCTGATCGGCGCCGGGGTCGTCGCCCTGGTGCTGGTCGTGTGGCGTGGGACCTGGCGCACCGTACGTCTCGGTGTCACCGTCGTCCACGAGGCCGGGCACGCGGTCGTGGCGGTGCTGGTGGGACGGCGCCTGGCCGGGATCAAGCTCCACTCCGACACCTCGGGCGTCACCCTCTCGCGCGGCAAGCCGTCGGGGCCGGGGATGGTAGCGATGCTCGCCGCCGGCTACCTCGCCCCGGCGCTCCTCGGCCTGCTCAGCGCGACCATGCTCGCCGCCGGCCACGCGCTGGGGCTGCTGTGGCTGCTGGTGGCGGCGATGCTGGTGCTGCTGCTGTGGGTACGCAACGGCTACGGCCTCGTCGTCCTGCTGGCGCTCGGCGCCGCCCTGGGTGCGATCAGCTGGTACGCCGACGGCCGCATCCAGACCATCGTCGCGACGCTGGTCACCTGGCTGCTCCTGCTCGCCTCACCGAGGCCGCTCCTGGAGCTCCTCGGCCGCGGCGAGCGAGGTCGCCGCGGCTCCGACCCCGACCAGCTCGCCGGCCTGACCGGCATCCCGTCGGTGCTCTGGATCCTCGTCCTGCTGGCCGTCAACGTCGCCGGCCTCGTGGTCGGGGTGCAGACCCTGATCCCCGACCTGAGCTGGATCTAGCGGGTCAGAGCTCGAACTCGTCGGCGATCTGGCGCAGCGCGGGGGAGACCTTCTTGGCCAGCTCGCGCGTGGGCGGGCGGCCCTGGGCGTAGCCGTCGCGGATGTCGTCGAGGAGCTTGATCACGTTCTCGACGATCAGCTCCATCTCCTCGGGCTTGCGGCGCTTGGCGGCACGCTGGCGCCCGGAGACGGACGGGGAGCGCTCGAGGACGGTCACCGAGAGCGCCTGCTCGCCGCGGCGCCCCTGGGCGATGCCGAACTCCACCCGGGTGCCGGCCTTCAAGGTCTTGGCAGCGCCCTCGGGGAGCGCGTCGGCGTGGACGTACACGTCCGGACCGTCGTCCTGCGACAGAAACCCGAAGCCCTTGGTGGCGTCGAACCACTTGACCTTGCCAGTAGGCACGGCAGCTTGCCCCTTCCTCGCGCATCAGCGCTTCAAACGTACGTCGCCCGGCGACTGTGACGGCCGACGCGGGAGAGCCTAGTCCTCAGCGCCCAGGGACGCGTGAGGTATTCCCCTCTGCGGCCATCGACGAGGTCCACGGACGGGTCGCCGGCTCGTCCCCTGCGCGGGCGAGGCCTATACTCCGCCTACCCCTCCATAGATTTGCAAATGATTTCGTACACCATTGGTAATCGAGACCAGTTATGACGTAAGTTTACGTCGCCAAAGACTGCAGACAGGCACGCCCGGGTGCCAGCAGACTTCGCGGCGGGGGACTGGGGTGTGCGCCACAGAGGGTGCATACCTCTCGGGAATGATGTGACATGGCCACGAGAGGGAGTAATGGCCGAGCCATACGCAAGCACAACCCACCGTCCGGAACGTAAGCCCTGGCAGGGAATTCGAGCGCGCCTGATCTTCGTGCTGCTCGTCCCGACCATCGCGGCGATGGTGTTCGGCGGGTTGAGCATTTCGCGCGCCCTCTCAGCCCAGGCGGAAGCACGCCAGGCCGAGACTGTCGCCCAGGCACTGCCTGACACCTACCAACTCGCGATCAACATCCTGTTCGAGCGGGACGGAGCGCTCGCGGGCGTTCCCGAGGTCGTCATGCGACCGCTGCAGCAGAAGACCGACGAGTCCATCGAGGCCTGGAGCGCCAAGGCGAAGGAGATCGACGCCGGCGACGACAAGGACCTCGAGAACAGCATCGTCGAGATCCAGCAGGCGCTGAACGGCATCGACGACCTGCGTGCGCAGATCCAGGAGAAGGACACCCAGGTCGAGGCCCAGCTGGCCTACACGACCGTGATGAACAACCTCTTCGGGATCTCGGCGCAGATGCCGACCCTGGAGAACGACGAGGTCTTCTCCAAGATCGCCGCGATCAGCAACGTGCGTCCGGCTTCGGAAGCCATGGGCGTCGAGCGCATGATCATGATGAAGGCTCTGAGCGCGAAGGCGGTCAAGGAGGGCCAGGGCGAGGTCAACCCCGACGTCCTCAGCGACGAGGAGTTCGCAGAGCTCGCCCGCGCCGAGGCCAAGTGGCGCCTGTCCACGGCCGACTACTACGCGAAGACGTCCGACGACATCCGCCAGCAGCTCGACGAGCTGACCAACGACACCACCGACGAGGGCTCGATCGGAGCCCCCGCCCACCGGGTCGTCAACCAGGTGATCTCCAGCGGCAGCACGGACCGGGTCAAGATGACCCCGGACCAGTACACCCAGGCCAGCACAGAGTTCATCCGCGGTCTGCAGAAGATGATCGTCCAGACCGCGCAGGAGATCAGCGACGACGTCGAGCAGATCAAGAGCGACGCGAACCGGGACGCCATCGTCATCGGGCTTCTCGTTCTCGGCGTCCTGATCTTCGCCCTCGCGGTCGGTCTGGTCGCGGCCCGTTCGATCCTGTCGCCGCTGAGCCAGCTGCGCCGCCTGGCCTACAACCTGGCCAACCACGACCTGCCTGAGCGAGTCGCCTACATGAACCAGGCTGAAGGCCCGGTGGATATCCATGTGGAGCCCCTCGACATCGCGCGCCGCGACGAGATCGGTGACGTCGCGGACGCGTTCGACGCGGTCCACGTCGAGGCGATCCGGCTGGCGGGCGAGCAGGCCGAGCTGCGGACGAACGTCGACAAGATGTTCATGAACCTCTCCCGCCGTTCGCAGAGCCTCGTCGAGCGTCAGCTCCAGCTCATCGACCAGCTCGAGGCCAACGAGCAGGACCCCGACGACCTCGCGAACCTGTTCCGCCTGGACCACCTCGCCACCCGAATGCGCCGCAACGACGAGTCCCTCCTGGTCCTCGCCGGTGGCGAGATCGGCCACGCGGCTCGTGGTCCGGTGCCGGTCCTCGACGTGCTCCGTGCCGCGGCCTCCGAGATCGAGCAGTTCGCCCGGGTCGACATCGACTCCGACGAGAACGCCGAGTTCGAGGGCGCGATCGCGGGTGACCTCGTGCACCTGCTCGCGGAGCTGATCGAGAACGCCACCAACTTCTCCCCGCCCGACACCGCCGTCACGATCCGCACCTTCCGCGCCGGCCCCGCCGCGCCGCTGCTGGTCGAGATCGAGGACCTCGGTATCGGCATGACGCCGGAGGAGCTCGACGCGGCCAACATGAAGCTGCGCCGTGCGACCGGCCTCGACGCCGACGTCGCCCGGATGATGGGTCTGGTCGTGGTCGCGCGCCTGGCGGCGCGTCACGGTCTCTACATCGAGCTCGTACCCAACCGCCCCCGTGGTGTGGTCGCGCGCGTCGAGATGCCGGTCACCACGATCGTCGGCGCTCACGCGGAGGCTCCCTCCGGCCAGCAGCAGGGCTTCGACGCCTACGCCTTCCAGCAGGGCGGCTACGGCCAGCAGACCGGCGCCTACCCGGGCACCGGCGAGCTCCCGTACGAGATGCAGTACGGGATGCCCGCCTACGACGCCCAGCCGTACGCCGGTGGCAACCCCTACGACGTACCCGTCGGTGCCCTCCCGGCCCCCGAGGCGCCCACGGCCTCCGCCGCGGCGCCCCCGGCGCTGCCGAGCCGCACCCCGGGTGCCTCCAACCACCCCAACCTCTCCGGTGGCGGTGCGTCGGCCTTCTCGCAGCAGGGTGCCAACGGCCACTCCGGCCAGCACAACGGCTTCGGTCAGAGCGGGCCGCAGACCGGCCAGCAGCCGGCCTTCGGCGGTGTCCCGCCGATGCCGGGCGACCCGGGCTTCGAGGGTCCGGGCGCGCGCACGGGCAGCTTCCCGGCGCAGCCGCAGCAGTTCAGCGGTGGCCAGCCTCAGTACGGGGGTGACCCGTTCGGTGGCGACGCGTTCGGCGCCAACCAGCCGCCGGCGCCGCCGCAGAGCCCCAGCGGCCAGCAGCAGAGCTTCCTGTCCAACATGCTGCCGGTGCGCAAGGCCGAGGACCTGGCCGCGCGCTTCCCCGACGGTCGCTTCGACCCGAGCACCGAGACCGGCGAGCTGCCGCGTCGCGACCCGGGCGCCCAGGGTGGCAGCCCGTTCGGCACCGACACCGGCGCGTTCCGCACCTTCGAGCGCCCCAACGAGCGCACCACGCCGCGTACGCCGCCGCCGGGCTTCGGTCCCGACGACGACCCGTTCGGTCCTGCCGGTGACGCGATCGCCCCGAGCCCGATGGGCCCGATGGCTCCGGAGCCGACCAACTCGCCGAACCCGCTCGACTCGACCACCGAGGTTCCGATCCTCGACGACGAGGGCAGCTCGATCTTCGACGACCTCCAGTCGGAGTGGTTCACCCGACGCCGCCCGCTCGGTGCGCGCCGGGCGATGGAGTCCAAGGGCGACCCGCTCAGCGACCCGATCGCTCCTGCCGCCAAGGCCGGTCCGGGGCCCAGGATCAACGAGTCCCGTCCGGCGGCCGCCCCCGCGGGCGAGCCGGTCGAGGAGCCGGTCGCTCAGGACGACGAGCCGACCACGCCGATGAGCTGGTCCTCGCCGGGCGACGAGGGCTGGCGCCGGGCCCAGGAGCTGGAGCACCTGCAGGAGCAGGAGCCGGCGACGATCACCCAGGGTGGCCTCCCGGTCCGCGTCCCGGGTCAGAATCTGATCCCAGGTGCTGCGCCTTCGGTCACACCACCGTCATCAGGTCCGCGTAACATGGACGCGCGCCGCACCCGTGGCATGTCCAGCTTCCAGAAGGGCGTCAGCCGCGCCCGCAACAACCCCGCTGAGGCGGAAAGCAACCCCGAAGGTGAGGAGCAGCAGTGACAACGGCCCCCGCAGGACTGGACTGGCTTGTCGACAGCCTGACCCAGCGCACCCCTGACATCGCTCACGCGATCCTGGTGTCGGCTGATGGCATGCCGATGGCCAGCTCCGTCGACTTCCCCCCCGGACCGGGCCGACCAGCTCTCGGCGATCGCCTCCGGTCTCACCAGTCTTACCCAGGGAGCAGCGCGCTGCTTCGCGGCGGGTAATGTCCAGCAGATGGTCATCGAGATGGACGGTGGCTATCTGGTCCTCATGGCGGTTGGTGAGGGTTCCAGCCTTGCTGCCCTCGCCGCCCCCGACTGCGATCTGGGACAGGTTGGCTACCAGATGCAGCTGTTGATCTCGCGTGTTGCCACCGCCCTCACCCCCGATACCAGAACCGGCGCCTGATCAGTGCCCCGACCCTAGGACCGAGATCGTGAGCAACCACGCATCCGAACCGCCGCCGCTGGTCAGGCCGTACGCCCTGACCCGTGGCCGCACGCAACCCAAGCGCGTCTTCCCGATGGAAGCACTGGTGATCACTGACCGTTACGTGATCGACGGCTACGTCCGGTCGCCCGAGGAGCGGACGATCGCGGAGCTCTGCCGCGAGAGCCGTTCCGTCGCTGAGGTCGCGGCGCTCATCCGGGTGCCCCTGGGTGTCGCCCGAGTCCTGATCGGTGACCTTGCGGAGCGCGGCGTGGTGCAGGTGCACGCCAGCAAGGTCCCGGACGCCCCGGACACCGCTCTCCTCGAGCGCGTGCTGTCCGGCCTGAGGAAGCTTTGACAGGAGTAATGCAGTGACCACCGACTCCAAGCAGGCGACGATGTCTGCGAAGATCGTCATCGCCGGCGGGTTCGGCGTTGGTAAGACGACCTTCGTGGGATCCGTCTCGGAGATCGTCCCCCTGACGACCGAGGCCGTGATGACGCAGGCGACCGCCGGCGTCGACGACCTCTCCGCCGTGCCCAACAAGAAGACGACCACGGTCGCGATGGACTTCGGTCGAGTCTCCCTCGACTCCGACCTGATCCTCTACCTGTTCGGCACCCCCGGTCAGAACCGTTTCTGGTTCATGTGGGACGACCTGACCCAGGGCGCCATCGGCGCCGTGGTGCTCATCGACACCCGTCGCCTCGCCGACTCCTTCGGCGCGATCGACTACTTCGAGTCCCGCAACGTGCCGTTCGTCGTGGCCCACAACGTCTTCGGCGCCAACCAGGCCTACAAGCCGGAGCAGATCCGCGAGGCCCTGGCTCTGCGCCCCGACATCCCGATCGTCACCTGTGACGCTCGCGACCGTCAGTCGACCAAGGCGACGCTGATCTCGCTCGTCGAGTACGTTCTCTCCATGGTCTCCACGCGCGCTCTTCAGTAGCCACAAGCGTCACCGACACCCGCCGCAGCCATGCTTCGGCGGGTGTCGGCGTTCGACGGGATCTCAAAGGGTGCCGTGACTGTGCAGTAGCGGCGTACGTCTGGGAGGATCACGCGTTGTGCGGAAGTTCAGGTTGTGGTGGCGCAAGGTGACCCCGAAGTGGCACCTGAGGCGCCTGTGGGTGAAGATGTGGTCCGTGATCACGACCCCGTACGCCGATGCGACGGCCGTCGCTGCCGTCGACGAGGCCCGCGCCGCGCTCCTGTCCGACGTGCCAGCCGGTGACGTCGGAGAACATCTCGGCCATGTGGTCGAGAAGGGTGCTGGCCCGGGCGTCGTGACCCACCTGTTCGCCTGCGCCCGCAAGGGTTACGTCGGGTGGCACTGGTCGGTCACGCTCGTCACCGTGCCCTCGCTCGACGGTCCGGGATTCGGCGTCGATGCGCCGGTGACCGTCAACGAGGTCGTCCTCGTTCCCGGCGACGCCGCGATCGTCGCGCCCGCCTGGGTGCCCTACCGCGAACGGATCAAGCCGGGCGACCTCTCGCCCGGTGATCTGCTTCCGGTCGAGGACGATGACGCACGGCTGGTCCCGACGTACGCCTTCGGCGACGACCCGCTCGACGCCGACGAGAAGGCCCAGGTGCGTGAGGTCGCCAAGGACCTCGGCCTCGGCCGCGTCCGGACCCTGTCCACCTCCGGCTTCGACGCCGCCGCCGAGCGGTGGTACGCCGGTGACGGCGGTCCCGACGCGCCGCTCGCCCAGGCCGCCCCCGACCAGTGCCACAGCTGTGGCTTCCTCGTCCGGCTGACCGGCCACCTGGCCTCGAGCTTCGGTGTCTGCGCCAACGGTGACGCCAACGACGACGGCAAGGTCGTCAGCCTCAACCACGGGTGCGGTGCGCACTCGGAGGTGCGGCTGGCGAAGAAGCACGAGCCGCAGCCGCTGCCGGACCCGGTCTTCGACACGATCAGCGACGACGCCGAGCCGTTCTAGCCGTCAGGCGAGGCCCTCGGCGCGCAGCCGGCGGGCCTTGCGGCGCCGGGTCAGCTCGATCCCGATCGCGCCGATCCCGAAGGCGGCCAGGCAGGTCCAGATCCACCAGGTCCAGCCACGGTCGTTGAGCAGGCCCCAGAACGGGAGCAGAGCCACAAACCCGACCAGCCAGCCGAGGGTGGCGAGCTCGAAGGCGCGGATGCCGTCCTGGTCGACGAGCTCGATCTTCGGCTCCGGCACGGTCTGGGCCGGCTCCTCGGCCGCCGGCTCGTCGTAGCCGTAGTCCTGGGCGTAGCCGCCGTCCTCGGGGTAGTAGTCGCCCTCGTACGCGTCGTACTGCTGCTCCGGGTAGGTGCCGGAATAGTCGTCGTCGCGGTACTGGTCGCTCATGGGACCTCATCCTAGGGGTCAGGGCCAGCCGGTAGGGTGGGGGAGGAACGCTGACGACTTGGAGGTCCCTGATGGCTTCGCTCCGCTGCCCGTGCGGCACCAACTTCCGCACGGAGACCGACGACGAGCTGGTCGAGCAGGTGCAGCAGCACCTCGCCGAGGCTCACCCCGGCCGCACCTACAGCCGGGACGACATCCTCATGCTCGCTGCCATGTCCTGACCCTGTGACGGCGCCCTCGACAGGGCGCCGTCGCTTCCGGGAATAGTTAGCGCCGGTAAGCAGTTATGCTTACCGACATGCCTACCGCACAGCCCGCCTCCGCCCGTGACGCGGCCTCCGACATCCCCGAGGTCGCCTCGGTGCTGCGCACCTCCGTCATGCGGATGCGCCGCCGCCTGGCCAACGAGCGCCACCCCGACAACGACCTCTCGCTGGGGTCGATGGCGGTGCTCGGGGCGTTGTACGCATGCGACGAGATGACCCTCGGCGCCCTCGCCGGGCGCGAGCGCGTCCAGCCGCCGAGCATGACCAGGATGGTCAACTTCCTCGAGGAGGGCGGCTACGTCGTCCGCCGCCAGGGTGAGACCGACCGCCGTCAGGTGCTGGTCTCGATCACCGACAAGGGCCGCCGGACCGTACGCAAGGACCGGCTCAGCCGGGACGCCTGGCTCGCCCAGCAGCTCGTCGACCTCGATGCCGAGGAGCTCGCCGCCCTCCGCACAGCCGCTTCGATCATGGAGAGAATAGCCACCAGTTGAGTCCCACGTTCCGTTCCCTGCGCAGCCACAACTACCGCCTCTACCTAGCCGGCAGTGTCGTCTCCAACGTCGGCACCTGGATGCAACGCATCGCCCAGGACTGGTTGGTCCTGAGCCTGGGCGGCGGGGGAGCGGCACTCGGTATCACCACCGGACTGCAGTTCCTGCCCATCCTCCTGCTCAGCCCCTACGCCGGGGTCATCGCCGACCGCTTCCCGAAGCGGCGTCTGCTGCAGGCGGCCCAGGGCTGGATGGCCCTGATGTCGCTGCTGCTCGGTGTGCTGGCGGTGAGCGGCCACGCCGAGGTGTGGATGGTCTACGTGATCGCGTTCCTCTTCGGCACCGGTGCCGCCTTCGACGGCCCCGGTCGGCAGTCGTTCGTCTCGGAGATGGTCCACCCCGACGACCTCACCAACGCCGTCGGTCTCAACTCGGCCTCGTTCAACCTCGCCCGGCTGATCGGGCCGGCGCTGGCCGGGCTCCTCATCGGCTGGCTGGGCAGCGGCCCCGAGGCGACCGGCTGGGTGATCCTCGTCAACGCGGTCTCCTACCTCGCCGTGATCGGCCAGCTGCAGCGGATGAACACCGCCGAGCTGCACTCTCCCGACCCGGTGGCGCGGCGCAGCGGGATGCTGCGTGAGGGCCTCGCCTACATCCGTACGCAGCCCAAGATGCTGATGGTCCTGGTCATCATCTTCTTCGTCGGCACCTTCGGGGCGAACTTCCCGATCACCTCGGCGCTGATGGCGACCGAGGAGTTCGGCAAGGGCGCCAGCGAGTACGGCCTGCTCGGCACCGTCCTGGCGATCGGCTCGCTCTCCGGCGCACTGCTCGGCGCCCGCCGCACCCGGATCCCGCTCAAGCTGATCGTGCTCGCGGCGACCGGGTTCGGCCTCACCGTCATCGTGTCCGGGATGATGCCGACGTACGCCCTCTTCGCCCTGATCTCCCCGGTGCTCGGCTTCTTCACGATCACGACCCTCAACGCCTGTAACGCCACGATGCAGACCGAGGCGGCCCCGGAGTTCCGCGGCCGCGTGATGGCGATCTACATGACCGTCCTGATGGGCGGCACCCCGCTGGGCGCCCCGCTCATCGGCTTCCTCGGCGAGCACTTCGGCGCCCGCGCGACGCTGTACGCCAGTGGCGCCCTGGTGTTGGTGGGTACGCTTGCGGGGGTGCTGCTCCTCGCCGCACTCAGAGGTGGTATCCGGGCCGTTTTGACCCCCTCTCAAGCCGCCGGGTAGCCTCTGAAGCGTGTCTGGGACAACCAGGCCGTCGCGCGTGCCCGGAACAAGTTCGAGAAATGGGTCTCGGAACCGGGTTCGGCGCCCTCAGTACGGGGATTCGGTTCGAAAGATCCGCGAACGTGTGCGTTGAGGTAAGGGCGACACGCCCGACCTCGGGGGCGAGGCGGGACCAGTTGGTATCGCACCACCTGGACGCACAACATTGGATCCTTCGCGGCAGAGCGCCGTGTAGTGAGAGCAGAAAAGAAGGGGAACCACCGAGGTGCCCACCATCAACCAGCTGGTCCGCAAGGGCCGCGAGGACAAGGCGACGAAGTCGAAGACGCCTGCCCTCAAGGGATCGCCGCAGCGCCGTGGCGTCTGCACGCGCGTCTACACCACCACCCCGAAGAAGCCGAACTCCGCCCTCCGGAAGGTCGCCCGTGTGCGCCTCTCCTCCGGCGTCGAGGTCACCGCTTACATCCCGGGTGTGGGTCACAACCTTCAGGAGCACTCCATCGTGCTCGTCCGCGGCGGTCGTGTGAAGGACCTCCCCGGCGTTCGTTACAAGATCATTCGCGGCACGCTCGACACCCAGGGTGTCAAGAACCGCAAGCAGGCCCGCTCGCGCTACGGCGCGAAGAAGGAGAAGTGAGATGCCTCGTAAGGGTCCCGCTCCCAAGCGTCCGCTCGTCGTCGACCCCGTCTACGGTTCCCAGCTGGTCACCCAGCTGGTGAGCAAGGTCCTGCAGGACGGCAAGAAGCAGGTTGCGCAGCGCATCGTCTACACCGCTCTCGAGGGTTGCCGCGAGAAGACCGGCACCGACCCCGTGGTCACGCTCAAGCGTGCGATGGACAACGTGAAGCCGGCCATCGAGGTCAAGTCCCGCCGCGTCGGTGGCGCGACCTACCAGGTCCCGATCGAGGTCAAGGGCACGCGTGGCACCACGCTCGCGCTGCGCTGGCTCGTCGGTTACGCCCAGGACCGTCGTGAGAAGACGATGGCCGAGCGCCTGATGAACGAGATCCTCGACGCGAGCAACGGCCTCGGCGCCGCTGTGAAGAAGCGCGAGGACACCCACAAGATGGCCGAGTCCAACAAGGCCTTCGCGCACTACCGCTGGTGACGTACGGCGGGGTGCCTGCAACACACCGTGGGCACCCCGCCCATCCAGACCGAAGACAATCTCTTTAAGGAACGCTGAAGACAGTGGCCGTCGACATCACCACGGACCTCAATGTGGTCCGCAACATCGGCATCATGGCGCACATCGATGCCGGTAAGACCACCACCACCGAGCGCATCCTGTTCTACACCGGTATCTCGTACAAGATCGGTGAGGTCCACGAGGGCGCAGCCACGATGGACTGGATGGAGCAGGAGCAGGAGCGCGGCATCACGATCACGTCCGCCGCGACGACCTGCTGGTGGAAGGACCACCAGATCAACATCATCGACACCCCCGGGCACGTCGACTTCACCGTCGAGGTGGAGCGCTCGCTGCGCGTCCTGGACGGTGCTGTCGCCGTCTTCGACGGTGTCGCCGGTGTCGAGCCGCAGTCGCAGACCGTGTGGCGTCAGGCGAACAAGTACGCCGTCCCGCGGATGTGCTTCGTCAACAAGCTCGACCGCACGGGTGCCGACTTCTACATGGTCGTCGACTCGATCGTCGACAAGCTGCACGCCACCCCGCTGGTGCTGCAGCTGCCGATCGGTGCCGAGTCCGACTTCATCGGCGTCGTCGACCTGATCGAGATGAACGCCAAGGTCTGGCGCGGCGAGACCGCCCAGGGCGAGGACTATGTCGTCGAGGAGATCCCCGCCGACATGGCCGACAAGGTCGCCGAGTGGCGCGAGAAGCTCGTCGAGACCCTCGCTGAGGCCGACGACGAGATCATGGAGGTCTACCTCGAGGAGGGCGACGTCTTCGACGTCCCCACCCTGAAGGCCGCCATCCGTCGCGCGACCCTCGCCGACAAGCTCAACCCGATCCTCACCGGCACCGCGTTCAAGAACAAGGGCGTCCAGCCCCTGCTCGACGCGATCATCGACTACCTGCCCTCGCCCCTCGATGTCGAGTCGATCATCGGCCACGACGTCAAGGACGAGGAGGTCGAGGTCACCCGCAAGCCTTCCGAGGACGAGCCGTTCTCGGGCCTGGTCTTCAAGATCGCCTCCGACCCGCACCTGGGCAAGCTGTTCTACCTGCGCGTCTACTCCGGCAAGGTCGAGGCGGGTGCGACCGTGGTCAACCCGATCAACGGCCGCAAGGAGCGCATCGGCAAGATCTACCAGATGCACGCGAACAAGCGTGAGGAGATCAACTCGGTGGGTGCCGGCCAGATCGTGGCCGTGATGGGTCTGAAGGACACCAAGACCGGTCACACCCTCTGCGACCCGGCCAAGCCGGTCGTCCTCGAGTCGATGAGCTTCCCGGCCCCCGTGATCGAGGTCGCCATCGAGCCGAAGACCAAGGGTGACCAGCAGAAGCTCGGCACGGCGATTCAGCGCCTCACCGAGGAGGACCCGACCTTCACGGTCAAGACCGACGAGCAGACCGGCCAGACCATCATCGCCGGTATGGGCGAGCTCCACCTCGAGGTCTTCGTCGACCGGATGAAGCGCGAGTTCAAGGTCGAGGCGACCGTCGGCAAGCCGCAGGTCGCCTACCGCGAGACGCTTCGCAAGAAGGTCGAGAACCACAGCTACACCCACAAGAAGCAGACCGGTGGTTCGGGTCAGTTCGCGAAGGTCGTCATCTCCGTCGAGCCCAACATCGACGAGGAGACCGGCCAGGGCGCGGGCTACGAGTTCGCCAACAACGTCACCGGTGGTCGCGTGCCGAAGGAGTACATCCCCTCGGTCGACCAGGGTGCTCAGGACGCCATGGAGTTCGGTATTCTCGCCGGCTTCCCCATGGTCGATGTGAAGGTCTCGCTCGAGGACGGCGCCTACCACGACGTCGACTCCTCCGAGCTCGCCTTCAAGATCGCCGGCAACCAGGCCTTCAAGGAGGCCGCGCGCATGGCGAAGGCCGTCCTGCTGGAGCCGATGTTCGCCGTCGAGGTCACGACCCCCGAGTCGTTCCTCGGCACCGTTATCGGTGACATCAACTCCCGTCGCGGCCAGGTGTCTTCGCAGGAGGAGCGTCACGGCGACATGGTCGTCCAGGCTCTCGTCCCGCTGTCCGAGATGTTCGGGTACGTCGGTGACCTCCGGTCCAAGACCAGCGGTCAGGCGTCGTACTCGATGGAGTTCGACTCGTACGCCGAGGTTCCCACGAACGTCGCCGACGAGATCATCAAGAAGGCCCGTGGCGAGTGACCTTCGGGTCACCCGTCCAGGGACTTCGGCAGCAACACCACTCAGTACGAGTCAGTAAGAAAATCACACCAGGAGGAGCCCACAGTGGCTAAGGCGAAGTTCGAGCGGAACAAGCCGCACGTCAACATCGGCACCATCGGTCACATCGACCACGGTAAGACGACCCTTACCGCGGCGATCTCGAAGGTGCTGCACGCGAAGTACCCGGACCTGAACCCGGAGTTCGCGTTCGAGGACATCGACAAGGCCCCCGAGGAGCGCCAGCGCGGGATCACGATCTCGATCGCGCACATCGAGTACCAGACCGAGTCGCGTCACTACGCTCACGTCGACTGCCCGGGTCACGCGGACTACATCAAGAACATGATCACCGGTGCCGCGCAGATGGACGGCGCGATCCTCGTGGTCGCCGCCACCGACGGCCCGATGCCGCAGACCAAGGAGCACGTGCTCCTGGCCCGCCAGGTCGGCGTGCCGTCGATCGTCGTCGCGCTCAACAAGTGCGACATGGTCGACGACGAGGAGCTCATCGAGCTCGTCGAGATGGAGGTGCGCGAGCTCCTCAGCGAGTACGAGTTCCCGGGTGACGACCTCCCGGTCGTGCGCGTTGCCGCTTACCCCGCCCTGCAGGGCGAGCAGAAGTGGATGGACTCGGTCGCCGAGCTCATGCAGGCCGTCGACGACTACATCCCGACCCCGGCTCGCGAGACCGACAAGCCGTTCCTGATGCCCGTCGAGGACGTCTTCACGATCACCGGTCGTGGCACCGTCATCACCGGTCGTATCGAGCGCGGCATCGTCAAGGTCGGTGAGGAGGTCGAGATCGTCGGCATCCGCGAGACCTCGCAGAAGTCGACCGTCACCGGCGTCGAGATGTTCCGCAAGCTGCTCGACGAGGGCCAGGCCGGTGAGAACGTCGGTCTGCTGCTCCGTGGCACCAAGCGCGAGGACGTCGAGCGCGGCATGGTTGTCATCAAGCCGGGCACCACGACCCCGCACACCAACTTCGAGGGCTCTGTCTACATCCTCTCGAAGGAGGAGGGTGGCCGTCACACCCCGTTCTTCAACAACTACCGTCCGCAGTTCTACTTCCGGACCACGGACGTGACCGGCGTTGTGACCCTCCCCGAGGGCACCGAGATGGTCATGCCGGGTGACAACACCGAGATGTCGGTCGAGCTCATCCAGCCCATCGCGATGGACGAGGGTCTGAAGTTCGCTATCCGTGAGGGCGGTCGCACCGTCGGCGCGGGTCGGGTTACGAAGATCATCAAGTGATCGTCTCGGCGATCGTCTGATCCAAAGTGGAAGGTCCCCGGAGCCGCTAGGCGAAGGGGGCCTTTCGCTTTGGTCATACGCTCGAGCAAGCGCTGACTCGGCGCAAACGGACCGGAGCGAAGCGAGGACCGGATTGCGCCGCGTCGGCGCGCCACGAGACCAAGGCAAGAAGAAATGACAGAGCCAAACCACCCAGTCCGCACCCCAAGACCCCACCAGAAGCTGCTAGACGACGGCCGCACCGTACGCGAGGTCCTCACCTACACCCGCCGCGGCAGCCGCCTGGACGCCAAGCAGCAAAAAGCCTGGGACGCGTACGCCGAGGAGTGGGTGATCCCCGACGAGGCCGTCGACGAGCCAGGGTTCTCCCTGGAGACCTGGTTCGGTCGCCAGGCACCCCTGATCGTCGACATCGGTGGCGGCGTAGGCGAGGCGACCGCGGTGCTGGCTGCCAACCGCCCCGAGGCCAACATCCTCGCCCTGGAGGTCTGGCGCCCCGGGGTGGCCGAGAGCCTCGGCCGGGTGGGCGCCGCAGGCGCGACGAACGTGCGCTTCAGCAGCGTCGATGCGCTCTGGACCCTCGAGAACCTTGTCGAGCCGGGGTCGGTCAGCGAGGTCTGGACGTTCTTCCCCGACCCGTGGCACAAGACCCGCCACCACAAGCGACGCCTGGTGACACCCGCCAACGCGCGGATGGTCGCGGAGCGGCTCGCGCCCGGCGGGATCTGGCGGTTGGCGACCGACTGGGTCGAGTACGCCGAGCAGATGGTCGAGGTCCTCGACGCCGAGCCGCTGCTGAGCGGTGGCGTCGTCGAGCGTTGGGACGAGCGCCCGGTGACCAAGTTCGAGCGCAAGGGGCTGGCCAAGGACCGGGTCATCACCGACCTGCTCTACCGACGTTGACCCGAACTACCCGTGTCGTGACTGATCTGTAGCCGGGGAACCGCCAAGATCAGCGGCATGAAGTTGTACGCCGACAGGCCCCCGCGTCTCGCCGCCCAGCTGCTCGCCGACCTGCTGACGGTGGCGTGGGTCCTCGGATGGGTCCTCGTCGGCAGGTTCGTCCACGAGATGGTCTCGGCGCTCGCCGTCCCCGGCGAGAAGATGGACGACGCTGGCACCTCGCTCTCGGCCAAGCTGCTCGAGGCGGCCGGGAAGGTCGATGACCTGCCGCTGGTCAAGGACGGCATCGCGGCTCCGTTCGAGGGCGCCTCGAAGGCTGCCGACCAGCTCCGCGCGGCGGGGGAGGCCCAGGTCGAGGCCGTCTCCACCATCGCGATCTGGCTGGCCGTCGGGGTCGTGGTCGTCCCGGTGCTGATGTGGCTGATGGTCTACGTGCCTCTGCGGTGGCGCTTCATCCGCAACGCGACCTCGACCCAGCGGTTCCTGCAGGCCGGCAGCGGCACCGACCTGCTGGCATTGCGAGCGATCTCCACCCAGCCGCTGCACAAACTGGCCAAGATCAGCGACAACCCCGCGCAGGCCTGGCGCGACGGTGATGCCGAGGTGGTGGGGAAGCTCGCTGCGTTGGAGCTGCGGTCGGTCGGGTTGAAGGGGTAGTCCGGGAGCGAACTGTCCATATACCCGCGAGTAATGGGCAGTTCGCTACCGGACTACCCCGACGGGGCGCTAGCTGCGAGCCGTCAGCCGCGCCCGGAGCTCCTCGTCGCGAGTCAGTCTCGCTGCATCACGATCCCTCCGGGTCGCTAGCACCGCGGCCAGGTAGGCCTCGGGCGGGGTGCCCGGAGGCGGGCCGGGCGCGACGTACTTCTGTACGTGGGTCGCCAGGCGCTCGGCGAGAGCGTGGCGGCGGACCGGGTCGGTGTAGGTGCCGACCTCGCCCGACAGGAAACGCCGCACCGCCAGCGACAGGCCGACAGGGATCGTGGCGACGTCCGCGCGGGAGGCCCAGACGGCGAGCTCGGGAGGCATCCGGATCGGCGCCGGGGGACGCAGCGGCACCCGCACGCGGATGACGTACGTCCCGGCCGCGATGTCGCCCAGCCGCTTGCCGCGCGGATGGATCATCGCGGTGAGGAACGCGACGGTGCCGCTGGTGGCGTAGATCTCGACGACACCGATCAGGGCGCGCACGAACGCATGATGGAAGCTGATCGCCCCGCCGTCGTCGCGCACGGTACGCAGACCGAGCGCGAGCTTGCCGAGCGATCGGCCGCGGGTGAGCGTCTCGATGGCGGTGGGGAAGACCAGCAGGACCGAGGCGGTGGCCGCGATGTAGGCGGCCCAGGCCAGGGCCTCATCGGTCGCGGGTGCGGCGGTCATGAAGACGAACAGCGTCACGATCAGCAGCGCCGTCACCACGATCATGTCGATGAGGCCCGACAGCAGCCGCATCGCCAGCCCGGCGGCCGGAAGATCGAGGGCGACCGCGTCTCCGGTGACCAGGTCGTCCTCGGTCAGCAGCGCGCGCTCCGGCGGAGGCTGTTGCTGGGGGCGTCGCTCGGGCGATTGCGGCGCGGAGGTCATGGCGGTCAGCGTACGCTGCGGGCGTGGATCTCGATGCGTATCTGGCCGCTACCGCCGCCGACCGGACCAGGCTCGAGCAGCTGCTGGCCGAGCGCCGGCTCAGCGGTGCCCAGGCCGACGAGCTGGTCGAGCTCTATCAGCGGGTGAGCACCCAGCTCTCGGTCGTACGCAGCAACGCCCCCGACCCCACGGTCGTCCAGCACCTCTCGGTGCTGCTGGCCGCGGCCCGCAACCGCACCACCGGCACCCGGACGAGCACCTGGACCGGCTTCCTGCGGTTCTTCACGCATCGGTTCCCGGCGGCTCTCTACCGGCTGCGCTGGTGGTGGCTGGGGATGATGGCGGCCAACGTGGTGGTCACCGCGGTGATGATCTGGTGGCTGCTGCGCCACCCGGAGGTCGAGCAGTCGCTGCTCGGCCCTGAGCAGGTCAGGCAGCTGGTCGAGCACGACATCGAGGGCTACTACAGCGAGCACGCGGCCTCCAGCTTCGCCACCCAGGTCTGGGTCAACAACGTCTGGGTCTCGTTCATCTGCATCGCCCTGGGTGTGCTCGGCCTTCCGGTGATCTACTCGATGTTCGGCAACATCTCCAACCTGGCGATCCTGGGCACACTGATGCACCGCCACGACCGCGGCGGCCTCTTCTGGGGGCTGATCCTTCCCCACGGGCTGCTCGAGCTGACCGCCGTCTTCGTCGCGGGAGCCGTGGGCCTGAGGATCTTCTGGTCCTGGATCGACCCCGGCTCGCTGACCCGCGGGCAGTCGATGGCCCGCGAGGGCCGCACCGCCGCCGGCATCGCCCTCGGCCTCATCGTCGTGCTCCTCATCTCCGGCATCATCGAAGCCTTCGTCACCCCCTCGCCCCTCCCCACCTGGGCCCGCGTCGGCATCGGCGTCCTCGCCGAGCTCGCCTTCTTCGCGTACGTCTTCATCGTCGGCCGCGCCGCCGCCTCCCACGGTGAGACCGGAGACATCGACGACCGCCTGCTCGAGGACCGCGTCGCCACCCAGTCCTGAATGTTCCCAGTCGGGAACATTTCGGCGTACGCTGGGGGCATGGCAACCATGTCCCCGGGCGAGATCGGCGAGCTGGTGCGCAGCGTGCGCAAGACGCTCGGTCTGACACAGGCCGAGCTTGCGGAGCTCGCCGGTGTCGGCCGCCGCTTCGTCATCGACCTCGAGGCCGGGCACGGGCGAGCCGAGCTCCGCAAGGTTGCCGACGTCATGCGGGCAGTCGGGCTCGAGGTCTCCGACGAGCCCGACCCCATCGAGATGGTGCGTACGCCGAGCGGGTTGGTGTCCTTCAGGACCGTGATGAGTCGGATCGGCCGGCCGCTGGTCGTGCCGAACCGGTTGTGGCGCCTCGAACCCGAGCGTGCCACGGCGACGGTGACCCTGCCGCACAGCGTCCACTGGTCGGGTGGTGGCGGCACGTTCGACCTGGCCGACTGGAACGACCGCGCACTCGCGTACCGCACGCTGATGCTCGAGGCGACCCCGACGGTCCTCGTCGAGTATGTCGATGGCGGCCAGCTCGTCGACATGTGGGACGACATGTTCGTCCCGCCGGAGATCCGTCAGGCGTGGCAGAGCGCAGTAGCTGACTTCCGGGAAGCTGCCTAGTGATGAGCAAGAAGGGCTTCATCACACCTTTCCAGGAGGAAGTTGCTCGAGCGTTCTTCGATCTCCCTGAGTCCGAAGGCTTCCTACTAGCGGGTGGCGCTGCGCTCATTGCGCTGGGCGCGGTGGAACGGGTGACCGACGACCTCGATTTCTTCGCCGCTCGCGGAGCGGGAAGCGTCCCGTCAGCAAAGGCCGCTTTCGTCGCACGGTGTAGAGAAAGCGACTGGGAGACGATCATCATCTGGGAGAACGATGAATTCGTTCGCCTCTCGGTCATCGGAGCCGACGCCAAGATGGAGGTCGACCTCGGCATCGACGCGAGCCTCCTGCTGCCGCCGACAGTCACGTTCCTGGGGCCGACGATCAGCTTGGAGGAGAATGCTGGCCGCAAGACCTTGGCTCTTTTCGGACGGGCAGCGCCGCGGGACTTCGTCGACGTGTTCAACCTCGCGCGACGGTTCGGGAAACCGAAACTGCTTGAGCTGGCGGCCGAACGGGACCTAGGGTTCGACCGCGGTGTGTTCGGCCAGATGGCGCGCATGGTGAGCCAGATCAACGCGCGACAGTTCCCGCTCGACGATGATTCCGTGCCCGACCTGGTGGCGTTCTTCACCGAATGGTCCGAAGAGCTTCGACAGGAGTGACCCATTGGCGCTGTGGCGTAGATCGAGAGCCGACAGACCCAAGGCGTACGCGGTCGAGTACCCGCCAGGTGCGACCGAGGACGAGCAGCGTGACCAGGTTCGGGCGCTGCTGCAACTGCTTCGCCCCTACGGATCTGAGTTTCAGACCGACCTGCCTGCCTTCGTTGAGGCGCCACCTGCGGTCATCGATGCGCGAGCGATTCTGCGATCGGTCAAGGGGACGAAGGTCGAGTCGGACGTCTACGCGCTGACGGGTCTTGTGGACTCGGTCGACGACCGCCTCTGGGAGAGCTTCGTACAGGTCGCGCCGTACGCTTACTCCGCCGAGTTCTGGCACAAAGGTGGATACCTCGTGTCTGTCGCCGATGAATGCCTCAGCGTGGTCGTCTACCTCGTGCCCGGCTCGGATCTTCAGGCCCTGGTCGCTGAGCGGTTCGACCTTCGCCTGCTCGACTGATCAGAGCTGACCGGTGGCCTTGAGCTGCAGGTAGTGGTCGGCGAGAGCGGGCGGGAGGGACTCGGCGTCGGCGTCGACGATGTCGACGCCGAGGGTGCGGAGCATGGCGGCGGTGTGGTCGCGGCGGCGGAGGGTCTGCTCGGCGGCGGCCGCGGCGTAGACGTCCTCGAGGGTGTCGCGTGAGGCGGCGGTGGCCTCGAGCTCGGGGTCGCGGACCGAGGCGATGACGACGCGGTGGTGCTGGGTCAGGACCGGGAGGACGGGGAGGAGCGACTCCTCGATCGCGTGCGGGTCGAGCGGCGTCAGCAGCACGACGAGCGCTCGGTGGCGACCGAGGCCCGCGACCGCGCCGGCGAGGTGGGACCAGTCGGCCTCGGCGATGACCGGCTCGAGGTCGGCCATCGCCTCCTGCAGCCGCTGGGTGACGTCGCGCTGGCCGGCGAGCCGGACGCGGGAGCGTACGCGCAGGTCGCCGGCGATGAAGTCGATCCGGTCGCCGGCCCGGGAGGCGATGGCGGCCAGCAGGAGCCCGGCATCCATCGCGGAGTCGAGCCGCGGCACTCCGCCGCCGGCTCCCTCGATCCGGCCGGCCGAGGTGCGGGAGGTGTCCAGCACCAGCACGACGCGGCGGTCCCGTTCCGGCTGCCAGGTGCGGACCACGACGGTGCGGGAGCGGGCGGTGGTGCGCCAGTCGATGGAACGTACGTCGTCGCCGCGGACGTACTCCCGCAGCGAGTCGAACTCCGTCCCCTGACCGCGCACCCGGACCGCGGCCCGGCCGTCGAGCTCACGCAGCCGCTGGAGCCGCGAAGGCAGGTGCTTGCGTGACTCGAAGGCGGGCAGCACCCGCACCGAGCCCGCCACCGGGATCGTGCGCTGCCGGGCGCCGAGGCCGAGGGGGCCATAGGCTCGCACGGTCACCCCGAGCGCCCGCAGATCGCCGCGGCGGCGCGGCCGAAGCGGCGTACGCAGCCTGGTGCTGTCCCCGCGACCGAGCCGGATCCGGTGCCGGTTGTCGGTGGCGCCGGCGGTGGGCTGCCAGGCATCACGCACCAGCGCCCGGAAACGGGTGGGGGAGTGGAGCATCAGGTCGGAGGTAGTCGACTCGCCCAGCCTGATCCCGCCCAGCGGGACCCTGCTGATCTCCAGCGTGGCCGGCTTGGGCGCCAGGAGCACGTCGAGGAGCGCCAGCGCAACCACGAGCAGGATCCACACCGCCGCCGTGCTTCCGGCGGGACGAAGGACGACCGGGATGATGCCGGCCAGCATGAGCAGCGGGACGCGCCAGGTGATCGCCATCAGCAGGACCTCGCACCGAGGTGATCGCTGACGCCTCGGCCTGCAGAGCCGACGCCTCGGGTGGGGGTGGTCATCGGGGGACGGGGACGGCGCCGATGGCGGAGGAGAGGACCTGGGAGACCTGGACACCCTCGAGCTCGGCCTCGGGGCGCAGGGCCAGGCGGTGGGCGAGGGTGGCGTGGGCGAGGGACTTCACGTCGTCGGGGGTGACGAAGTCGCGGCCGGCGAGCCAGGCCCAGGCGCGGGCGGAGCGGAGCAGCGCGGTGGCGCCACGCGGGGAGACCCCGGCCGAGAGCGAGGGGGACTCGCGGGTCGCCCGGGCGATGTCGACGATGTAGCCGGTGACCTCGGGAGACACCTGGACGGAGCCGACGTGCCGGCGCGCGGCCTCGATGTCGGCGCCCGAGGCGACCGCGGTGACCCCGGCGCCGGCGACGTCGCGCGGGTCGAAGCCGGAGGCGTGCCGGTCGAGGATCTGCACCTCGTCGGAGCGCGAGGGCACCGGCAGGACGACCTTCAGCAGGAACCGGTCCAGCTGGGCCTCGGGGAGCGGGTAGACGCCCTCGTACTCGATCGGGTTCTGGGTCGCGGCCACCAGGAACGGGCGTGGCAGCGCGCGGGTGACCCCGTCGACCGAGACCTGGCCCTCCTCCATCGCCTCGAGCAGCGCCGACTGTGTCTTCGGCGGGGTGCGGTTGATCTCGTCGGCGAGGAGCAGGTTGGTGAAGACCGGCCCCTCCCGGAAGGTGAGCTCGCCGTGGGACGACTCGACCACCATCGACCCAGTGATGTCGCCGGGCATCAGGTCGGGGGTGAACTGCACCCGGCGGGTCTCGACCGACAAGGCGGCCGACAGCGACCGTACGAGCAGGGTCTTGGCGGTGCCGGGCACGCCCTCCATGAGCACGTGGCCGCCGCACACCAGCGCGACCAGCAGCCCGGAGACCGCGGCGTCCTGTCCGACGACCGCCTTGGCGACCTCGGCCCGGACCGCGGTGAGCCGCTCGCGTGCGCCGTCGGGCGACACGGAGGGGATGGTCTCGGATTGGGTCATGGGTGTCGTACCTCTTCCTCAAGGGCCGCCAGCGCGTTGGCCAGCGTGATCAGGTCTTGGTCGTTCTCGATCGGGGCGTCGGTGAGCAGCGCGGAGACCTCGAGATCGGCGCGTCCGGTGTGCTGCACGACGGCGCGTACGACGGCTTCCGGGGTGGCCTCGCGCCCCAGCCGCAGCCGCCGGGCGAGGCGGGTGCCGGCGGCCTGCCGCAGCATCGTCGCGGCGTGCGTGCGGTCGCCGGATCGTCGGTAGAGCCGGCCCAGGCTGCGCGTCGTCTCCCCGGCGCGGACATGGACCGGCAGCGGCTCGACCGCCAGCGGACCCAGCCGCCGCCCGCGGGCGATGGCGAAGGCGACGACCGTGAGCAGCAGGAGCCACAGCGCCGGCTTGATCCAGCGCGGCAACAACGAGCTGGGGGAGTGGGCCTCGTCGGGTGCGAGGTCCTCGAGTGAGGGGACGTACCAGACCAGGTGGTCGTTCTCGCCCAGCAGCCGCAGCGCCACCGCGGCGTTGTCCGCCCGCAGGATCTGGTCGTTGGTCAGCACCTGCGGCGCGCCCCAGACGGTGAGGCCCTCGGCGGGCGCGAGGACCGCGCCGCCCTCGTGCGGGAAGCAGGAGCCGGCGTCGTACGCCGAGACCGCATCGGCCTGGATGCTGAGCCCTTCCCAGCGCGGGTCGTCGCAGCCCGCCTCGACCGCCTCGGACGTCTGGGCGACCGCGTAGGGGATGCCGAGCATCGCCGAGACGTAGGGAGCGGGCTCGGCCAGGATCAGGTCGCCGGCGTCGTCGGTGCGCTCGCGCAGCCCGGAGGCGGTGTCCTCACCGAGCGCGTCGGTGCCGGTCACGAAGACGGTTGTGTCCCGCCCGATCTCGGTGCTCTCCAGCCGCTTCGACGAGCGGACGATCTCCACCTCGACCCCGTGGTCTTCGAGCACCTGGACCAGCGCCCGGGTGCCGTCGGGATCGGGACTCTCGGGGTCGTAGGCGGCAAAGGACTCCCCGCCCTTCGGCGTCGCGACGTACGCCAGCACGACCGCGATCACGAAGGCCAGCGCGACGATCAGGATCGGTCTGCGTCGGCGGAACCAGCCCGGCTCTTCGGCAGTCCGGTCCGCCGGGGCCGGCGCCTGCGTACTCATCGCGCCACCGCCAGCTCCTGCTCGAGCGCGAGCACGCCCTCGGCCTGCTCACGGGTGGCGGGGTGATGGCCGTAGAGCACCTCGTTGAAGAGCTCCGCGGCGCGCCCGGCCCGGCCTTCGAGCGGCATCTCCCGCTCCAGGCTCGCGGCGACCTCGGCGGCGGTGAGCCCCGGGTCCTCGGCGAGCCGGCCGCGCTCGACCTGTCGCCTGGCCAGCGCTCGGAACCCGTCGATCACTGCGGCACCATGGTCCTCCGACGCGTACGCAGCCTCGGCCCGCGCCCGGAGCGCAGCCGCCGAGAGCGACGCGTCGGTGAGGACGTCGCCGTTGCGGTCGCGGGCGACCCGGGGGCTGCGCCGGGCACGGGAGACCAGCAGGCCGAGCCCGACCAGGAGCGCAGCGAAGACGACCATCGCGGCGACGGTCTGCGCCCAGGGCACCTCACCGACCGACGGCAGGCCGTCGGACAGGGTGCGCTCGATCCAGCGCAGGATCCGCTCGATGAGGTCGAGGTCGTGGTACTCCGGCCCGGCCAGCTCGCGCCGGAGCCAGGAGTGACCCTCCTCGGACGTCGGGGTCAGAGGAGGAGTCTGTTGGAGGAGGATCATCTGCTCAGCAGCCCGGCCTGCTCCATGAGGTCGACCTCGTAGGACTCCTTGCGGATGCGCTGGTCGAGATACTGCAGGTTGGTCACCGCGCCGCTGAACGGGGTCACGATCGCAGCGGAGACCACGGTCGAGACGGCGCTGCCGGCGATGGTCGCGAGGAAGTAGAGGTCGGGCTGCACGATGCCGACGACGCTGGCGAGCATGCTGATCGGGAAGGCGACGATCTGGGAGGCGAAGCCGGCGATGATGGCGGCCAGCAGCCAGATCCCGAAGAGCCGCCAGAACTGTCTCGCCGACAGCTGCCAGGCCCGCCCGATGGCGCCGAAGACGCCGGCGTGCTCCAGCATCAGTGCCGGCACCGCGAGCAGGTAGAGCCGTACCGTCAGGAAGATCGTGGCCACGATCAGCAGCAGGAACATCAGCAGACCGACCAGGATCGCCGGGACGGGGCTGTCGACGACGATCGCGAGCACCACGACGGGCGTCACCGCGACCGCCAGGACCAGTGTGAAGGTCACCCCGCTCAGCAGGGCCAGCCCGATCAGCCGCCAGCGGTTGCCGTGGGTGGCCGCCCACGCCTGCGCCAGGGTCAGCTTGCGGCCGATCGCGGCCGCATGGGCGACGTGGGAGATCATCCCGGCCACCAGGATCCCGCCGATCGCCTGCAGGACCGTGCCGAGGAAGAGGGAGCCGAAGGCCACGAGCATGCCGATGACCTCGGAGCTGCCGGGCTGGTAGTCGGGGTCCTCGAGGCCGACCCCGAACCCCTCCAGGCTGTCGCCGGTGAAGGTCATCGCCGCGGTGACCCCCAGCGGGATGGCCATCGCGACAGCCGCCACGAGAACCGAGGCGCCGACGGTGGCGCCGGGGTTGAAACGTACGAGCCGGAAGGCGCCGTCGAGCATGTCGCCGAGGCCCAGCGGGCGCAGCGGGATCGCTCCCGGCTTGTGGGCCGGCGGCAGCGGCTGGGTCCATGCGGGTGGCACCGGCTGGGCCTGCGTCGGCTGCACCGGCTGCGCCGGCTGACCCGGCGGGGGCGGGGCCCACGGGTTCGCCGCGCCCTGATGAGGTTGCTCACCCGGCGGGGGTGGCCACACTCCTGACATGCTGATGCTCCTCGTCGCGACGGCCGGCGAACTCGCTCGGTTGGGGGCATCCTCTCAGAGCCACCCAGACGACATCGTTGATTTGGAGCCACCTGCGTACGCGTGACAAGATTCTCTGGTTGCTCCAGTGAATCTTCGCTGGGGTGTGCACACCTTGACTACTGAATCGCGTCACCTGAGCAGGCTGATCAGCCTGTCCGGATGTGGTCTGTGGTCGTCGTGTGCCCATCCCGAAGGCGTGGTTCCAGTGAAGCTGATGGTGAAAGTCCCGTCGAGAAGTCGGCGTTCGCTTGTAAAAAATAAGCGACACGCCCGACCGCGGGGGTCGGAGCCAGAGGTGAGCAACCGGGCCGACTCAGCCGGAGGAAGCCTGTAGCACGCGGCACGCTGACCAAGAAGGACGAGAGAGACAGATGGCGGGACAGAAGATCCGCATCAGGCTCAAGGCCTATGACCACGAGGTGATCGACACCTCGGCGCGAAAGATCGTGGACACGGTCACCCGTACGGGTGCCAAGGTCGCCGGCCCGGTGCCGCTGCCGACCGAGAAGAACGTGTACTGCGTCATCCGCTCGCCCCACAAGTACAAGGACTCGCGCGAGCACTTCGAGATGCGCACTCACAAGCGCCTCATCGACATCATCGACCCGACCCCGAAGACTGTTGACTCCCTCATGCGGCTCGACCTGCCTGCTGGTGTCGACATCGAGATCAAGCTCTGAGGTTGACGACATGACGATCGAACGCAACGTGAAGGGTCTCCTGGGCACCAAGCTCGGCATGACCCAGCTGTGGGACGAGAACAACGTCGTCGTCCCCGTGACCGTGATCGCGGCGAACACCAACGTCGTGACCCAGGTCCGCACCCCCGAGGCCGACGGCTACAACGCCGTGCAGATCGGCTACGGCGAGATCGACGGCCGCAAGGTGAACAAGCCGGGCGCCGGCCAGTTCGAGAAGGCCGGCACCACGCCGCGCCGCCACCTGGCCGAGATCCGCACCGCTGACGCCGCGTCGTACTCCGCCGGCCAGGAGCTCCCCGTCGACACCTTCGCCATCGGCGAGGAGATCGACGTGACGGGCACCTCGAAGGGTAAGGGTTTCGCGGGCACCATGAAGCGTCACGGCTTCTCCGGTGTCGGTGCCTCCCACGGTGCTCACCGCAACCACCGCAAGCCGGGATCGATCGGCGCTTGCGCCACCCCGGGTCGCGTGTTCAAGGGCGTCCGCATGGCCGGCCACATGGGTACTGACACCGTCACCACCCAGAACCTGACCGTGCACGCCGTCGACACCGAGAAGGGCCTCATCCTGGTCAAGGGCGCCATTCCTGGCCCCAAGGGTGGCCTCGTGGTCCTCCGCTCGGCTGCTAAGAAGCTGGAGGCCTGATCATGGCTATCAAGACTGTCAAGGTCGACTTCCCGGCTGAGATCTTCGATGTTGAGGTCAACATCCCGCTGATCCACCAGGTCGTCGTCGCGCAGCAGGCCGCTGCGCGCCAGGGCACGCACGCCACCAAGACCCGCGGCGAGGTCCGCGGCGGTGGCCGCAAGCCCTACAAGCAGAAGGGCACCGGTCGCGCCCGTCAGGGTTCGACCCGCGCGCCGCAGTTCGCCGGTGGTGGCACCGTCCACGGCCCGCAGCCGCGTGACTACAGCCAGCGCACCCCCAAGAAGATGAAGGCTGCCGCCCTCCGCGGTGCCCTCTCCGACCGGGCTCGTGCCGGCCAGATCCACGTGGCCGAGTTCACCCTCGAGGCGCCCTCGACCAAGACCGCGCTGACCGCCCTCAAGGCGATCTCGGACGTCAAGCGTTACCTCGTCGTCCTGGACCGCTCCGAGTCCGTCGCCGCGCTGAGCCTGCGTAACGCCCCCGAGGTGCACCTGCTCTGGGCCGACCAGCTCAACACCTACGACGTCCTCGTCTCCGACGACGTTGTCTTCTCCAAGCCGGCCTACGAGGTCTTCATCTCGGGCAAGCCGGTCGTCGCCGCCAAGGAGACCGTCACCATCGGTGAGGTCGAGAAGGACGCGACCAAGGAGGCTGCCGTCGAGCCCGCCAAGGAGATCGACCTCCCCGAGGGCGCTGTCGCGCCGCTCGAGGACGGCTCGGCTCCCGAGGGCTTCGACATCAAGGGCAACGTCAAGGGCAAGGACAAGAAGTTCCACGCCCCGGGCGGCCGTTGGTACGAGTCCACCAAGGCGGAGTTCTACTTCAAGTCCGCCGAGGACGCCATCGCCGCAGGCTTCGTCGAGGCCGGCAAGAAGAAGGCTGAGGAGGCTGACAAGTGAGCACGCTGCACTACGACCCCCGCGACATCCTGATCGCGCCGGTGGTCTCCGAGAAGAGCTACGGCCTCCTCGACCAGAACAAGTACACCTTCATCGTTCGCCCCGACGCGAACAAGACCGAGATCAAGATCGCGGTCGAGAAGGTGTTCGACGTCAAGGTGACCTCGGTCAACACGATCAACCGCAAGGGCAAGGCCCGTCGTACTCGCTACGGCCTGGGCAAGCGCCCCGACACCAAGCGCGCGATCGTCTCCCTGGCTGAGGGCGACCGCATCGACATCTTCGGCGCGTGAGAAGGACTGACTGAACATGGCTATTCGTAAGTACAAGCCGACCACCCCGGGCCGTCGTGGCTCGTCCGTGGCCGACTTCGCCGAGATCACTCGGACCACGCCGGAGAAGTCGCTGACCAAGCCCCTTCCCAAGAAGGGTGGCCGCAACAACCAGGGTCGCATCACGACCCGCCACATCGGTGGCGGTCACAAGCGTGCGTACCGGATCATCGACTTCCGTCGCTACGACAAGGACGGCGTGCCGGCCAAGGTCGCTCACATCGAGTACGACCCCAACCGCACCGCCCGTATCGCCCTGCTGCACTACTTCGACGGCGAGAAGCGCTACATCCTCGCGCCCGTCGGCGTCTCCCAGGGCACCGTTGTCGAGTCCGGCCCGACCGCCGACATCAAGCCCGGCAACAACCTCCCGCTGCGCAACATCCCGGTTGGTACCACCATCCACAACGTTGAGCTGCGTCCGGGTGGCGGCGCGAAGATCGCCCGCTCCGCCGGCATGAGCGCCCAGCTGGTCGCTCGTGAGGGCTCCAAGGCCACGCTCCGCATGCCTTCGGGTGAGATGCGCTTCGTCGATGTGCGCTGCCGCGCCACCATCGGCCAGGTCGGCAACGCCGAGCAGTCCAACATCAACTGGGGTAAGGCCGGCCGCATGCGGTGGAAGGGCGTTCGCCCGACCGTCCGCGGTGTCGTCATGAACCCGGTCGACCACCCGCACGGTGGTGGTGAGGGTAAGACCTCTGGTGGCCGTCACCCGGTCAGCCCCTGGGGTAAGCCCGAGGGCCGTACGCGTAAGCGCAAGGCCTCTGACTCGCAGATCATCCGCCGCCGTAAGAGCGGGAAGGGTAGGAAGTAAGCAATGCCTCGCAGCCTGAAGAAGGGCCCCTTCATCGACGACCACCTTCAGAAGAAGGTGGACGCCGAGAACGAGAAGGGCACCCACAACGTGATCAAGACCTGGTCGCGCCGCTCGATGATCGTGCCCGAGATGATCGGTCACACCATCGCGGTGCACGACGGTCGCAAGCACGTCCCGGTCTTCGTGTCCGACTCGATGGTCGGCCACAAGCTGGGCGAGTTCGCCCCGACCCGCACGTTCAAGGGTCACATCAAGGACGACCGGAAGGGACGCCGTCGATGACCACCACCGAACGGCAGCGCATCAGCGCCCGCCGCGACTCCCTGCTCGGCGACCAGCCGGGTGCCTTCGCGAGTGCCCGCTTCGTGCGGATCACCCCGCTGAAGGCACGCCGCGTCGTCGACCTGGTCCGCGGCCTGCCCGTCGACGAGGCTCTGGCCCTGCTGCAGTTCGCGCCGCAGGCAGCCTCCGAGACTGTTTACAAGGTTCTCGAGAGCGCCATCGCCAACGCGGTGTCGACCGAGGGTCTGGACCGTGACGACCTCGTCGTCTCGGTCGCCATGGTCGACGAAGGTCCGACCATGAAGCGCTGGCGCCCCCGCGCCCAGGGTCGTGCGACCCGCATCAACAAGCGGACCTCGCACATCACCCTGGTCGTGCAGCCGGCCGACGTCGTCGAGAAGGGCGGTAAGAAGTAATGGGTCAGAAGATCAACCCGAACGGCTTCCGCCTGGGCATCTCGACCGACCACAAGTCGCGTTGGTACGCCGACAAGCAGTACAAGGAGTACGTCGGCGAGGACGTCAAGATCCGCAAGCTGCTCAGCAAGGGCATGGAGCGGGCCGGCATCGCCAAGGTCGAGATCGAGCGCACCCGTGACCGCGTCCGTGTGGACATCCACACCGCGCGTCCCGGCATCGTCATCGGTCGCCGCGGCGCCGAGGCCGACCGCCTCCGCACCGAGCTGGAGAAGCTCACCGGCAAGCAGGTTCAGCTGAACATCCTCGAGGTCAAGAACCCCGAGGTCGACGCTCAGCTGGTCGCCCAGGGTGTCGCCGAGCAGCTCAGCGGTCGCGTGCAGTTCCGTCGCGCGATGCGCAAGGCCATGCAGACCACCATGCGCTCCGGTGCCAAGGGCATCCGGATCCAGTGCTCGGGTCGTCTCAACGGCGCCGAGATGTCGCGTACGGAGTTCTACCGCGAGGGCCGCGTCCCGCTGCACACGCTGCGTGCCGACATCGACTACGGCTTCTACGAGGCCCGCACGACCTTCGGCCGCATCGGCGTGAAGGTCTGGATCTACAAGGGCGAGGTCTCCGGCTCGCGTGCCGAGCGTCAGGCCGCCCAGGCCGCCCGTGCGGGCGTCCCGGGTCGCGGTGGCAACGACCGTCGCGGTGGCCGCGGCGACCGTCCGTCGCGTGGCTCCCGTGGTGACCGCCCGAACCGCGCTGACCGCGCGGCGAAGACTGAGGCGCCGGCTGCCGCTGAGGCTCCCGCCGCCGAGACCACGACCCAGGAGGGCTGACCCATGCTGATGCCCCGTCGAGTCAAGCACCGCAAGCAGCACCACCCGAAGCGCACTGGCGTGGCCAAGGGTGGCACGAAGCTGGCCTTCGGTGACTTCGGCATCCAGGCAATCGAAGGTCACTACGTGACCAACCGCCAGATCGAGGCAGCGCGTATCGCGATGACTCGTCACATCAAGCGAGGCGGCAAGGTGTGGATCAACATCTACCCCGACATCCCGCTGACCAAGAAGCCGGCCGAGACCCGCATGGGTTCCGGTAAGGGTTCGCCCGAGTGGTGGGTGGCCAACGTCAAGCCGGGCCGCGTCATGTTCGAGCTCTCCGGAGTCGACGAGAACACGGCCCGCGAGGCGATGCGCCGCGCGATCCACAAGCTGCCCATGAAGTGCCGTTTCATCACGCGAGAGGCTGGTGAGTTCTGATGGCTAACTCCCTGCAGGCGTTCGAGCTGGACGAGCTCACCGACGTCGACCTCGAGGCGAAGCTGCGCGAGGCGAAGGAGGAGCTGTTCAACCTCCGGTTCCAGGCGGCCACCGGCCAGCTGGAGAGCCACGGTCGGCTCCGCACCGTCAAGAAGGATATCGCCCGGATCTACACCGTGGTGCGTGAGCGCGAGCTCGGCATCCGCGTGGCCCCGGGCACCGAGACCACCGAGGAGGCCTGAGATGGCTGAGACCACCACTGAGGGCACCGAGCGCAACACGCGCAAGGTGCGCGAGGGCCTCGTCGTCAGCGACAAGATGGACAAGACCATCGTCGTCGAGGTCGAGGACCGCGTGAAGCACCCGCTCTACGGCAAGGTCATGCGCCGTAGCAGCAAGCTCAAGGCTCACGACGAGCAGAACACCGCCGGCATCGGCGACCGCGTCCTGGTCATGGAGACCCGGCCGCTGTCCGCCACCAAGCGGTGGCGCCTCGTCGAGGTCGTCGAGCGCGCCAAGTGATCCTCGTCTCCTAGAGACGGATCCGGCCGGCGTCAAACGCCGCCAAATTGACCAAAGGGCGCAGGTCCAGCGACCATTGTTCGCTGGGCCTGTGCCCATCAAATCCCATTACGTTCGGCAAGGCTCACCCGCCCTGGAGCGGGGAGAGAACCAGCTCGACAAGGAGAAGTAATGATCCAGCAGGAGTCGCGACTCAAGGTCGCCGACAACACTGGTGCGAAGGAGATCCTTTGCATTCGTGTGCTCGGTGGTTCTGGTCGTCGCTACGCCGGCATCGGCGACACCATCGTCGCCACCGTCAAGGACGCTATCCCCGGTGGCAACGTGAAGAAGGGTGACGTCGTCAAGGCCGTCATCGTGCGCACCGTCAAGGAGCGCCGCCGCGCTGACGGCTCGTACATCCGCTTCGACGAGAACGCCGCCGTCATTCTCAAGAACGACGGCGAGCCGCGAGGCACCCGCATCTTCGGCCCGGTCGGCCGTGAGCTGCGCGACAAGAAGTTCATGAAGATCATCTCGCTCGCGCCGGAGGTGCTGTGATGGGTCGCTCGCACATCAAGAAGGGCGACACCGTCAAGGTGATCGCTGGTAAGGACAAGGGCGGCTCCGGCAAGGTGATCGCTGTCCTCACCCAGGAGGACCGTGTGATCGTCGAGGGCATCAACCTCGTCAAGAAGCACACCAAGGTCCAGGACCAGGGCGGCCGCGCCGGCACCACCGGCGGCATCGTGAACACCGAGGCCCCGATCCACGTTTCCAACGTCCAGCTGCTCGAGGGTGGCGAGCCGGTTCGCGTCGGCTTCCGCCGTGAGACGGTCCAGAAGCGTCGCCCCGACGGGTCGACGTACGCCGCTGAGCGCAGCGTTCGCATCTCGCGCAAGACCGGTAAGGACATCTGATCATGACCGACACCGCTGTGGCCCCGCGCCTCAAGACGAAGTACCGCGAGGAGATCGCCCCGGCCCTGCAGGCCGAGTTCGAGATCCCGAATGTCATGCAGATCCCCGGTCTGACCAAGATCGTCGTCAACATGGGTGTCGGCGAGGCTGCTCGCGACTCCAAGCTGATCGAGGGCGCTGTCAACGACCTGACCGCGATCACCGGCCAGAAGCCGCTGATCAACAAGGCGAAGAAGTCCATCGCGCAGTTCAAGCTGCGTGAGGGCATGCCGATCGGTGCGCACGTCACGCTGCGCGGCGACCGCATGTGGGAGTTCCTCGACCGCCTGCTCTCGCTCGCGCTGCCCCGCATCAGGGACTTCCGCGGCCTCAACGGCAAGCAGTTCGACGGCAACGGCAACTACACCTTCGGTCTCACCGAGCAGGTCATGTTCCACGAGATCAACCAGGACAAGATCGACCGCTCGCGGGGCATGGACATCACCCTCGTGACGACTGCCACCAACGATGACCAGGGTCGCGCGCTGCTCAAGGCGCTCGGCTTCCCGTTCAAGGAGAACAACTGAGATGGCGAAGACCGCTCTCAAGGTGAAGGCCGCCCGCAAGCCGAAGTATGCGGTTCGGAGTTACACCCGCTGCCAGCGCTGCGGCCGCCCGAAGGCCGTGTTCCGCAAGTTCGGCCTGTGCCGTATCTGCCTGCGTGAGATGGCCCACCGCGGCGAGCTGCCCGGCGTCACCAAGTCCTCCTGGTGAGCGATCACCGTTCCAACCACTGACGTTGAAGGTCCTCATGACTGTGTGTCGTGAGGAAACCACTACGAGAAAGGGCCGTTCGGCCAATGACGATGACTGACCCGATCGCAGACATGCTCACTCGTCTGCGTAACGCCAACCAGGCGTACCACGATGCGGTTTCGATGCCGTACAGCAAGCTGAAGCAGGGCGTCGCTGAGATCCTCCAGCAGGAGGGCTACATCACCAAGTACGAGGTGCTGGAGCCCACCGAGGGCCAGGTCGGCAAGACCCTGTCGATCACCCTCAAGTACGGCCGCAACCGTGAGCGCTCGATCGCCGGCGTCCGCCGCATCAGCAAGCCCGGTCTGCGTGTCTACGCGAAGCACACCGGTCTCCCCAAGGTGCTCGGCGGCCTCGGCGTCGCGATCATCTCGACGAGCCAGGGTCTGCTGACCGACCGCCAGGCGAACAAGAAGGGCGTAGGTGGGGAAGTCCTCGCCTACGTCTGGTAATCAGGGAAGGGAGAGAGAAGAAATGTCGCGTATTGGCAAGCTCCCCGTCCCGGTTCCGGCCGGCGTGGACGTCACCATCGACGGCCAGGTCGTGAGCGTCAAGGGCCCCAAGGGCTCCCTGTCGCACACCGTGGTCGACCCGATCACCGTCGAGAAGGGTGACGGCGTCCTCGACGTCAAGCGCCCCGACGACAGCCGGGACAACAAGGCCCTGCACGGCCTGTCCCGCACGCTGATCAACAACATGGTCCTGGGTGTCACCGAGGGCTACGAGAAGAAGCTCGAGATCGTCGGCGTGGGTTACCGCGTGCTGTCGAAGGGCCCGACCAAGCTGGAGTTCCAGCTGGGTTACTCCCACTCGATCGTCTTCGACGCGCCCGAGGGCATCACCTTCACCACCGACGGTCCGACCAAGCTCGGTGTCGTCGGCATCGACAAGCAGCTCGTCGGTGAGGTTGCGGCCAACATTCGCAAGCTGCGCAAGCCGGAGCCCTACAAGGGCAAGGGCGTTCGTTACGCCGGCGAGAACATCCGCCGCAAGGTCGGAAAGGCTGGTAAGTGATGGCCATCTCGCTGTCGAACAACAAGCACACCGCTTCCCGTGTCCGCTCGCGCCTGCGTCGTCAGGCCCGCGGTCGCAAGAAGATCGAGGGTACGCCGGAGCGCCCGCGCCTCGTCGTGACCCGGTCGGCCAAGCACATCACCGCCCAGGTCGTCGACGACCTGGCCGGCAAGACGCTTGCCTCGGCTTCGACCATCGAGGGCGACCTGCGGTCGGCCTCCGGTGACAAGACCGCCAAGGCCAAGCAGGTCGGCGAGCTGGTTGCGTCGCGTGCCAAGGCCGCTGGGGTGGAGACCGTCGTCTTCGACCGTGCCGGCAACAAGTACCACGGCCGTGTCGCCGCGCTCGCCGATGGCGCGCGCGAGGCCGGTCTGACCTTCTGATCGCAACGATCGAACGAGAGAAGAGGAAAGTCTGATGAGCGGAGCCCAGCGCGGACAGCGTGGTGGCGAGCGCCGAGGTCGCGACGACCGTCGCAACCAGAGCGCCGACAAGACCGCCTACATCGAGAAGGTCGTCGCGATCAACCGAGTTGCCAAGGTCGTGAAGGGTGGTCGTCGCTTCAGCTTCACCGCCCTTGTGATCGTCGGTGACGGTGAAGGTCTGGTCGGCGTCGGCTACGGTAAGGCGAAGGAAGTTCCCGCGGCGATCGCCAAGGGTGTCGAGGAAGCGAAGAAGCACTTCTTCCGCGTTCCCCGCATCCAGGGCACGATCCCGCACCCGGTGCAGGGTGAGAAGGCCGCTGGTGTGGTCCTCCTCCGTCCGGCCGCCCCTGGTACCGGTGTCATCGCCGGTGGTCCGGTGCGCGCCGTCCTGGAGTGCGCCGGCATCCACGACGTGCTGAGCAAGTCGCTCGGTTCGTCCAACCAGATCAACATCGTCCACGCGACGGTGGAGGCCCTCAGGATGCTCGAGACGCCTGAGGCCGTCGCCGCCCGCCGTGGTCTCCCCGTTGAGGACGTCGCCCCCGACGCGCTGCTCAAGGCGCAGGTCGAGGCTGCGGCTCCCGCCGTGGAGGTGTCGGCCTGATGGCGCAGCTCAAGGTCAAGCAGCTGAAGGGCCGCGTTGGTCTGAAGCAGAACCAGCGCGACACGCTGCGTACGCTCGGTCTCAAGCGGATCGGCGACGTGGTCGTCAAGGAGGACCGCCCGGAGATCCGCGGCATGGTCCAGACCGTCCGTCACCTGGTGACGGTCGAGGAGGTCGACTGATATGGCACTCAAGGTGCACAACCTGGCGCCGGCCCCCGGTGCCAAGAAGGCCAAGACCCGCGTGGGTCGTGGTGAGGCGTCCAAGGGTAAGACGGCCGGCCGTGGTACCAAGGGCACGAAGGCCCGTTACCAGGTCCCCGCTTACTTCGAGGGTGGCCAGACCCCGATGCACATGCGGCTCCCCAAGCTGAAGGGCTTCAAGAACCCCTTCAAGGTGGAGTTCCAGGTCGTCAACCTCGACAAGCTCAACGAGCTTTTCCCCGAGGGTGGCGTCGTCACGCCCGAGACCCTGATCGAGAAGGGTGCCGTCCGCAAGGGCCACCCGGTGAAGGTCCTGGGCCAGGGCGACCTGACCGTCAAGGTCGAGATCAGCGCCAACGCCTTCTCCGGCACTGCCAAGGAGAAGATCGAGGCCGCTGGCGGAACTGTCACGGTTCTCTGACAGTTCTACTAACGTAGAGCCTGTCACGTGGGAGCGCGGCCGGGTCGCCCCTTCGGGGTCCCGACCGCGCTCCCGCTGTTTCAGCCCTACGTGCAAGAACTGCCGTGGGGGCTGTTAGGCTGCCACGGGTTTTCGCATCGGCGCAGGCCCTGCGACCCCTGATTGTCGAAAGAGGAACCATTCGTGCTTGGCGCGTTCGCATCAGCGTTCCGTACCCCGGACCTGCGCAAGAAGCTGCTCTTCGTTCTCTTCATCGTCGTGATCTTCAGGGCTGGGTCCCAGATCCCGGCTCCTGGCGTTCACGTCGCGAACGTCCAGCAGTGTCTTGACGCGGCTCAGACCGGTGACAGCGCCGGCCTCTACAACCTGGTCAATCTCTTCTCCGGTGGCGCCCTGCTGCAGCTGACGATCTTCGCGCTCGGCATCATGCCGTACATCACCGCGAGCATCATCCTGCAGCTTCTCGTCGTGGTGATCCCCCGCCTCGAGCGCCTCAAGAAGGAGGGCCAGGCAGGGCAGACGAAGATCACGCAGTACACCCGCTACCTGACCCTCGGCCTCGCGGTCCTGCAGGCCACCGGCATCGTCGCGCTGGCCCGCTCCGGCGACCTGCTCCAGGGCTGCACGCAGCCCCTGCTGCACGACGACGGCACCGCGACCTTCCTGGTCATGGTCGTCACCATGACCGCCGGCACCGCGGTCATCATGTGGCTCGGTGAGCTCATCACCGAGCGCGGCATCGGCAACGGTATGTCGATCCTCATCTTCACCCAGGTCGTCGCCACGTTCCCGGCCACCATGTGGGCGGTCAAGAACGACAAGGGCTGGTGGACCTTCGCGATCGTGATCGTCATCGGTCTGGCGATCATGGCGGCGGTCATCTTCATCGAGCAGGCCCAGCGCCGCATCCCGGTCCAGTACGCCCGCCGGATGGTCGGTCGCAAGATGTTCGGCGGCTCCTCGACCTACATCCCGCTCAAGGTGAACCAGGCCGGTGTCATCCCGGTCATCTTCGCCTCGTCCCTGCTCTACCTGCCGGCGATGGCGGCGCAGTTCAACCAGAACTCGCAGAACCCGCCGGCGTGGGTCGACTGGATCAACAACTACTTCGTCCGCGGCGACCACCCGGTCTACATGGCGACGTACTTCGCGCTGATCATCTTCTTCACCTACTTCTACGTGTCGATCACCTTCAACCCCCCGGAGGTCGCCGACAACATGAAGAAATACGGCGGCTTCATTCCTGGAATTCGGGCCGGGAAGCCGACCGAGGACTACCTGTCCTACGTTTTGTCCCGTATCACACTGCCGGGTTCGCTCTACCTCGGTCTGGTTGCGCTCATCCCGTTGATCGCGTTGGCGCTCATCGGCGCCAACCAGAACTTCCCGTTCGGTGGCACCTCGATCCTCATCATGGTCGGCGTCGCCCTGGACACGGTGAAGCAGATCGAGAGCCAGCTCCAGCAGCGCAACTATGAAGGGTTCCTCCGATGAGACTGATCATCATGGGCCCGCCGGGAGCCGGCAAGGGCACCCAGGCGAAGTTCATTGCCGAGCACTTCGGGATCCCGGCGATCTCGACGGGCGACATCTTCCGCGCCAACGTCTCCCAGGGCACGCCTCTGGGCGTCGAGGCGGCGTCCTACATGGACAAGGGCGAGTACGTCCCCGACTCGATCACGAACCTGATGGTGCGCAACCGCATCGACGAGCCCGACGCGGCCCAGGGGTTCCTGCTCGACGGCTACCCGCGCACGCTCGCGCAGGTCGAGGAGCTCGACGGGATGATCAAGTACACCGGCCACGCGCTGGATGCCGTGGTCGTGCTGACGGTCGACAAGGACGAGATCGTGCAGCGGCTGCTGCAGCGTGCCGAGCTCGAGGGTCGCGCCGACGACACCGAGGACGTCATCCGCCGTCGCCAGGAGGTCTACCTCGAGGAGACCGCGCCGCTGATCGAGGTCTACAAGGGCCGTGGTCTGGTCCACGAGATCGACGGTATGGGTGACGTCGACGACGTGACCAAGCGGATCTTCGACGAGCTCGACATCGTCCCTGAGTCCTGAACCACATATCGTGTACGCAACGGGGGAGCAGTGGGCTTCTTGAACAAGGTCCAGATCAAGACCCCTGAGCAGATCGAGAAGATGCGTCGGGCCGGCCTCGTGGTCGGCGAGACGCTCGAGGTGCTCCGGGCCGCAGCGCGGCCCGGAGTCACCCTTCTCGAGCTCGACGCCATCGCCGAGGACTCGATCCGGTCCCGGGGTGGCGTCCCGTCGTTCAAGGGCTACCACGGCTTCCCGGGCTCGATCTGTGCCTCGGTCGACGAGGTCGTGGTCCACGGGATCCCGGGTTCCCGGGTGCTCCAGGACGGCGACATCATCTCCATCGACTGTGGCGCCATCGTCGAGGGCTGGCACGGCGACGCCGCGATCACGGTGGCCATGGGCTCGGTGCCCGAGGAGGTCTCCGAGCTGATGCGCGTCACCGAGGGGTCCATGTGGCACGGCATCGCCGCCGCCCGCCTCGGCGGACGGGTCACCGACATCTCGCACGCCATCGAGACCTACGTCGACTCCCAGGGCGACTACGGCATCCTCGAGGACTTCAGCGGCCACGGCATCGGCACCGAGATGCACATGGAGCCGTCGGTGTTCAACTACGGCAAGCCCGGCAAGGGCCCCAAGCTGCAGCGCGGCATCGCGCTCGCCGTCGAGCCGATGCTCACCCTCGGTGGCCCTGAGGTCACCACCCTGGAGGACGACTGGACCGTCGTGACCGACGACGGCTCCTGGGCGGCCCACTTCGAACACACCTTCGCGCTCACCTCCGACGGCGCCTGGGTGCTCACCGCGCTCGACGGCGGCGAGGAGATGCTCGGCAAGCTCGGGGTGCCCTGGGGCGGTCACTGAGTCTCCGGATGACTCAGATCGTGCGCTTCGCGCCGGTGGCCGAGATCGACGCCGATCTCGGGCTGCTCACCGCTGCGGAGCGGGCCCGTCACGAGCGGCTGGTCGCCGAGGCCGACAAGCAGGCGTACGCCGCCGCGCACGTCCTCGTCCGTGAGTGTGCCGCGGAGCTGCTGGGCACCTCGCGCGAGGAGATCGTGATCGAGCAGCGTTGTGCGCGCTGCGGCAGCTCGGAGCACGGAGCACCCTCGGTGGCTGATGCCGCTGCGGTGCGGGTGAGCCTCAGTCACACCCGCGGCCAGGTCGCCGCGGTCGCCGCGAGCCGACGCTGCGGCATCGACGTGGAGAGGATCTCTCGTGGTCCCGACCGGGCGCTCTCCAGGCGTGAGGCGGCCTGGGTCGCGGGGCAGGAGGACGCTGCGTACGCGTTCACGCGGTTGTGGGTGCGCAAGGAGGCTCTGGTCAAGGCCGGGCACGGCAGCATGGCGGCCGCGCAGCGCCTCGACGTCCTCGACGGCGAGCCGTCCGGCGACCCGTCCGGCGACCTGTCCGGAGGCGCCCCGGCGGACCGGGTGGGGGAGGTCCGGCTCACCCAGTGGGAGGGCTCCGGATTCCTCGGCGCGGTCGCGATCTGTGCCGACATGTGGACCGAAAACTGATAGGAAACTGAACGAATCCCGCTTATCCAGGCCTTTGACTAGCGGATATGCGACATCACCTATCAGTTGACAGAGAAAGGGACCTCGGCATCTCGCGTGAGGCCCCGACTGTGAGTAACTTGGTCAGCCCGCGGGGACAGAGAGAGCCCCGTACTCGGGAGGAAGAACCGGATGAGTACGCAGTTGCGACCCCCAACGGCGGCGCGACCCAATCCATCAGCACGGACGCGAAGCGCGATCATCGACCGCCTCAGTCCCGAGGACATCGACATGTTCTGGGACCAGATCGCCACCTCGCTCCCGCTTGTCGAGGAGACGGGCGCCGGTGCGGACGACCACGAGGTGATCGTCACCTTCTGCTGGCGCGACGACGAGGCCGAAGAGGTGCTCCTCTTCGCCAACCGGCTGACCGACGAGCGTCATCTCGCCGAGACGATGCTGGAGCGGAAGGCCGGCACCGACCTGTGGCATGCGTCGTTCCTGATGAAGGGCGACTGGCGGGCCTCCTACTCCTTCCTGTGCAAGCACCCCGGCGAGCCGGCCCCGTGGGAGAGCGGCGGGCAGGTCGAGCTGCGTGCCGTGCTGCACCGCGGCTACCTCGACCCGCTCAACCCCGACTGGTGCCACAACCGGCAGGGCATCAAGCAGTCGGTCGTCTCCTTGCCCGACGCTCCGCTGCAGCCGTGGCTGTTCCGCCGTGACGACGTCGTCGCCGGCGCGGTGACGCTCGAAGCGGGCCCCGACGGCCGCGACGTGTGGCTCTACGACCCCGCCGGCGCAGGTCTCAACGTCGACCTGCCGCTCGTGGTCGCTCTCGACGGTGAGATCTGGACCGACCACCACTCGCTGCCGACCACGCTCGACAACCTGATCGCCGACGGCCACCTCCGCCACGTACGCTGCGTCCTGCCCGCCTCCGGCGGCCGCGACAAGCGCTGGGAGGAGCTCGCCGGTGGCGAGGGCGCCGACTACATCGTCAACCAGCTGCTGCCGTGGGTGCGCGAGCGTCGCGCGGTCTCCGAGGAGACCTACGTCGTGGGCCAGAGCCTCGGCGGCGTCACCGCGCTCCGTGCCGGGCTGACCTATCCCGAGCACATCCACGGTGTCGCCAGCCAGTCGGCCTCGCTGTGGCTCGACGACCTCGCCGACGCGGTCACGGCGGAGGCGAAGACCCGTGTGCATCTGGCGCACGGCACCCAGGAATGGGTCCTCGACGAGCTCCACCACGACCTCGTCGACCGGCTCCGTGCCGCTGGGATCGACGTCACCTCCGCCGAGCACAACGGTGGCCACGACTACGCCTGGTGGCGCTCGGCGGTCGCCGACGGACTGCGCGCGCTGCTGCCGCCGGAATAAGCGACGCCTCGGACGGGGTTGAGACTTCACGTGAAGCTGAGTGTTCTCGACCTCGTCCCGGTCCGTAAGGACCAGTCCTCCGCAGATGCCCTGGCTGCGACGCTGTCGCTGGCGAAGGTGGCCGACGAGCTCGGGTACGAGCGCTACTGGCTCGCCGAGCACCACAACATGCCGGCGGTCGGGTCGACGAACCCGCCGGTGCTGATCTCGCTGGTGGCCGGCGCGACCGAGCGGATCCGGGTCGGGTCCGGGGGAGTGATGCTGCCCAACCACGCACCGCTGGTGGTGGCTGAGCAGTTCTCGCTGCTCGAGGCGGCGTTCCCGGGACGGATCGACCTCGGCATCGGTCGCGCCCCCGGGACCGACCCGGTCACCTCCTGGGCGCTGCGTCACGGCGCCGGTGGGGTGAGCGACGACGCGGTCAACCGCTTCCCGGAGTACCTCGACAACATCGTCGCGATGATGGCGCCGGAAGGCGTCGGGCTGATGGCCGGCGGCCGCCAGCACGTCCTGCACGCGACCCCGTCGGCCGCATCGGTCGCCGAGCTGTGGCTGCTCGGCTCCTCGGACTACTCGGCGCGTCTGGCTGCCCAGAAGGGCCTGCCGTACGTCTTCGCCCACCACTTCGCGGGCAACGGCACCGACACCAAGGCGATGATCGAGCTCTACCGCTCCACGTTCCAGCCCTCCGAGCTCCTCAGCGAGCCGAAGACGTTCCTGACCGTGAACGCGAGCGTGGCCGAGACCGCCGAGGAGGCCGACCGGCGGGCGCTGCCCCAGCTGCTGACCATGCTGAAGCTGCGCACCGGCCAGCCGCTGACCGCTCAGCCCAGCATCGACGAGGCCGAGAAGACCGAGATCCCGGAAGCCCACCAGGGGCTCGTCGACACGATGCGGAGCCGTTGGATCATCGGCTCCGCGGCGTACGCGAAGGCGCGCCTGGCCGGGATGGCCGAGGAGTACGGCGTGGACGAGGTCATGGTGAACCCGGTCGGATCGGCGTACGAGGGGACGGACCCGCGCACCGCGCCGGCTCGTGAGGAGACCCTGCGCCTGCTGGCCGACTGATCTGGGCGGCCGCTAGGATCGGGCCACCTCGTCGCGAGGTGACGGCGCGCCTGAGCCACTTGGGACGGGGGACCTAGGACACTGTCTGGTTCTGGGCGCGTATCGCTACGCTCGCGCACCGGTTGTGCCGGTCTGTTCACCGCTCTGTTTCCTTCTCCACATTTGAAAGTGCCGCCTCATGACACGCTGGAGCCTGCGCTTGTTGAAGCGCCGGGGGCCCCAGGCTGCGACGCTCGCTGAGCAGTCAGATCCGGGTCTTGCTCGCTCATTCCCTCCGACCGGGGGTCAGGCCGTGCCCTTTCCACCGGTGCCATCGAACCCCGTCATGCCACCGATCCACTCCACGCCACCGCCTCTCCAGGAGGACGAGGATGAGGCCTGGCCCGAGATCATGGAGCAGTTCGGGCTCCACCTGATCAGCCTGGCCGAGCAGATGCGGCTCTCGCTCGACGGGCTCGAGGCCGACGAGGACGACCCCGACCGGTTGAAGAAGCTCTATGAGGTCGACCACGCCGTGACCCGCATGCGGCGCGCGAGTCGCGACCTGCGTACGCTCGCCGGCCGCGCCGAGGACGAGATGGGCGGCATCGACACCTCGCTGCTGGACATCATCCGGATGGCGCTGTCGGGCATCGAGCGCTACAACCAGGTGACGATCGGCCGGGTGAGCGATCTCGCCGTCATCGGCTACGCCGCCGACGATGTCTCCTGCCTGATCGCCGCGCTGCTGGACAACGCGACCAAGTACTCCCCGGGTGCGGTGACGATCAACGTCCACCTCGCCGACGCCGGCGACGTGCTGTTCCGCATCGAGGACACCGGCATCGGCATCCCGGAGCGGTCGGTGGGTCGCCTCAACGCGCTGCTGGCGGGCCCGATCGTGGAGCTGGTCAGCAAGTCCGGGAGCCACACGGGGTTCCCGGTGGTGCACCGGATCGCCCGCAAGTACGACATCGACGTACGCCTCGCCACCCGCCCCGCCCCCGGCAACGGGATGATCGCGATGGTGACGGTGCCGGCCCAGCTTCTCTGCGAGCTGCCGGTCGCGCCGCTCGAGCCCGCCGAGCTGCCGCGGGCCTCGAGCGCGAGCAGCGTCGCGGTGCTGCCTCCCGCCCCGCGGCGCCGGGGACCCCGGTCCACGCCCCAGTCGGTGCCCCAGTCCGTGCCGCAGTCGGAGTCCCGGCCCGTGCGGCCGGAGGTCCGACCCTCCTCGCTCGAGCCCGTCCGCCGGCCGGTGCCGCGGTTCGAGCCACCGGCTGCGCCCCAGGCCGGGCAACAGCCGGTCGTGCAGCAGCCGGCGGCCCAGTTCGCACCGGCGCCGAGCGAGCAGCCGTCGCCAGACATCTCGACCGACACGATGAAGACGTCGATCCCGCTCCTCGGTGAGACGGATGGGACGGATGAGACGAACGAGGCCTCCATGACCGCTGACCAGAGCGGCCCAGTAGAGTCGGGCGCGCTCCCGCGCCGGGAGCCGGTCAGCCTGCGCAGCAAGCAGTCCGTGCCCGAAGCAGCCGTTGGGCCGCAGCCGGAAGAGTCCTCGCCCGAGGACCAGTCGGCGGCCCGGCACTCCTTCGCCGACGATCTCGACGCGTTCTCCCTTGGTAGCTAAGACCCAGCAGTGAAAGGAACCCTTTCGTAATGGAAAGCCCGGTCGTCCCCCGCGACCCCAAGGAATTCAGCTGGCTGATCGACAACTTCGCCAGCTCCACCCCCGGTGTGACCCATGCGCTCATCGTCTCCTCCGACGGACTCCCGCTGATCGGTGCCGGCGGCATGTCCGCCAACGTCGCCGACCCGCTCGCCGCGATGACAGCCGGGGTGATCAGCCTCGGCAACAACATCGCGCGTGAGGTGGGCGAGCCCGGCTGTGACCAGGTGATGCTGAAGTTCCACACCGGACACTTCCTCTTCATGGGCATCGGTGACCTCGCGGGCTTCGCCGTCCTCGTCGGTGCCGGTGCGAACCTGGGCGTCGTCGCCCACAAGATGGCCCAGATGGTCGACGCGGTCGGCCACGTACTCACCCCGCAGATGCGCGACGAGCTGCGTCAGATGACGGTCAGCTCGATGGCCGGGGAGAGAATGTGAGCGAGCGTCAGCGAGCGAACCGCGGGATCAACACGTCGCCGCGTCCGTACACTGGCGCTCGCGCTACGGAGGCGGCGACGTGAGCCAGCAGAACCCGTGGGTACGTCCTTACGTGCTCACCGGCGGCCGCACCAAGACCAACCACCAGCTGTACGTGCACACGCTGATCTCCGCGGCGCACTTCGACGCGCGCGCCGCCGCGAAGCTGACGCCCGAGTCGCGCAGGCTCTACGACCGCGTACGTCTCGGGCCACAGTCGGTCGCGGAGCTGTCCGCACACTGCGGGATCTCGCTCGGGGTGACGCGCGTGCTGCTCGAGGATCTTGCCTCGACCGAGCACCTGCAGATCAATGAGGGGGCTTACGACTCCCCGTTCGACCACCGTCTGTTGAAGAGAGTTATCGATGGCCTTTCCGAGCTCGGCTGACCGCCCGGCACTGACCGTCACCTCTGCAAAGCTCGTGATCGCGGGAGGGTTCGGCGTCGGGAAGTCGACCCTGGTCTCCTCGGTCTCGGAGATCCCGCCGGTCAACACCGAGGCGTGGATGACGCAGGCCGGTGAGTCGCTGGACCCGCTCTCGGACTCGAGCGCCAAGACGACCACCACCGTCGCGATGGACTTCGGCCGGGTCACCCTCGCTCCCGACCTGCTGCTCTACCTGTTCGGCACCCCGGGGCAGCCCCGGTTCTGGCCGATGTGGGACGACCTGTGCCGCGGCGCCAGCGGTGCCGTCGTGCTCGTCGACACCCGTCAGCTCGACGCCTCCTTCCCTGCGGTCAACTACTTCGAGAACGACACCGACGTCCCGTTCATCGTGGCGGTCAACCTGTTCGACGGGAAGCTGACCCACTCCCTGGAGAAGGTGCGCGACGCGCTCTGCCTCGACGAGCGGACGCCACTGGTGACCGTGGACGCCCGCGACCGCAGGTCGACGGCCAAGACGTTGGTCGCCTGCCTCTCGCACACGATGAAAACCACCCCCACACGCGCCTGAGCCCGGAGGCGCCCCCAACTCCGAAGGAGTTTCCTTGCGCAAGATCCTGATCGTCGGCGCCGGACAGGCGGGCATGCAGCTCGCTCTCAGCCTCCAGGCCGAGGGCTATGAGGTGACGGTCATGTCAGCGCGTACGCCCGACGAGCTGCGCGACGGCTGGCCGATGTCGACACAGGTCATGTTCGACCCCGCCCTCGCCTACGAACGTGTCTACGGCCTCAACCTGTGGGAGGACGAGGCGCCCCACATCCCTGCGGTCGGCATCTCTGTCAGCCCGGAGCCAGGGGTTCGTGCGCTCAAGTTCGACGGGCCCTGGGAGCCGTACGCCATGTCCGTCGACCAGCGTCTGAAGATGTCCTCCTGGCTGGAGCTGTTCGAGGACCGCGGCGGCCGGATCATCTACCACCCGGTGATGACCTCCGACCTGGCCGGCCTGGCCTCGATGTACGAGCTGACCCTGATCGCGGCCGGCAAGGGCGAGATCGTCGAGCTGTTCGACCGCGACCCGGTCCGGTCCAAGTACGACACCCCTGGCCGTGCCCTCTCGGCCATCTACCTCCACGGCATGGTCGAGCCCGACGACTTCCCGGCGGGGAGCATGCGGATCAACGTCGCACCCGGCGTGGGGGAGCTGTTCGTGATCAGTGCCCTGACCCAGTTCGGACCGAGCCGGGTCGCGTTCGTCGAGGCGATCCCCGACGGTCCCTTCGACTGCTTCTGGGACCGTCCGCGTCCCGACGAGCACCTGCGCCGGCTGCAGCACGTGATGCTCGAGCACATGCCGTGGGAAGGTGAGCTGATGCGTGACTGCGAGCCCACCGACGCCCGCGCCTCGCTCTCGGGTGCCTTCACCGGCACGATCCGCAAGCCGTACGCCGAGGTGGCGGACGGCACGTTCGTCTTCGGCATGGGCGACGTCGTCGTGGTCAACGACCCGATCGCGGGCCAGGGCTCCAACAACGCCGCCCACTGCGCGGGGATCTACACCCAGGCGATCCTCGAGCGGGGCGACCGGCCGTTCGACCCGGAATGGATGCAGGCGACCTTCGAGACGTTCTGGGAGACCCGTGCCCAGCACTCGACCGGCCTGACCGACGCACTGCTCAACCCGCTTCCCGACCACGTGCAGCAGGTGCTCGGCGCGGCCACGCAGCACCAGGCGGTGGCGGACCGGTTCACCCGGCTCTTCCCGCACCCTGAGGATCTCGGGCCCTTCCTCGGCGACCCGGAGGCCGCGCTCGCGTACGTCGCGGAGGTCGCTCAGGCGGATGCGGCCACCAGGGCTTGACGATTAGGGCATTCCTGTTCTAGGGGTCTAGGCTTGGTAGTCGGTCCAACGTGGGTCTGTCTCGTCGTGCCTCGCGGCTGCCCGGTCAGCGCGCTTCTGTGCGCTCGCGGGTGAGACATGCAGATGGCTTCACGAGGTCCACTCCGAATGCTCGGAGAGGTTCCCGGACCGCCCGCGGGTCATCCGATCCGTGGTTTGAACGGTAGATGACCGACCAACAGATTGCAGAGGGCATGCCGAAGAAAGAAGGCGTGATCGAGATCGAGGGCACCGTAGTGGAGGCCCTCCCCAACGCCATGTTCCGTGTGGAGCTGAGCAACGGACACAAGGTTCTCGCCCACATCAGCGGCAAGATGCGGCAGCACTACATCCGGATCCTCCCCGAGGACCGCGTGGTGGTGGAGCTTTCTCCCTACGACCTGACGCGCGGTCGGATCGTCTACCGGTACAAGTAACCAGCCGACGATCAAGAAAGGGCTGACATGAAGGTCAACCCGAGCGTGAAGAAGATCTGTGACAAGTGCAAGGTGATCCGTCGCCACGGCCGCGTCATGGTGATCTGCGAGAACCCGCGCCACAAGCAGCGCCAGGGCTGAGTCCCAGCTCGCAGCAACAACTGAATACTTCATCGAGTCGCTAGGACGCAGGTCCGAAGTCACCTCCGGAGCAGAGGCCGGAGCCCGAGGGTGCCACCCCGGGACGCGACCCGACCGACACCTCTGACGAAACCAGAAGGAACACAATGGCACGCCTCCAAGGTGTTGACCTTCCGCGCGACAAGCGCGTGGAGATCGCTCTCACCTACATCTACGGCATCGGCCGTACCACCTCGCAGAAGCTCCTCGAGGCCACCGGCGTAGACCCGAACACCCGGGTGCACGCTCTGGCCGAGGACGAGCTGGTCAAGCTCCGCGACGAGATCGAGGCCCAGGGCATCCAGACCGAGGGTGACCTCCGTCGTGAGGTGCAGGCTGACATCCGTCGCAAGATCGAGATCGGCAGCTACCAGGGTCGCCGCCACCGTCAGGGCCTTCCGGTCCGCGGTCAGCGCACCAAGACCAACGCGCGCACCCGCAAGGGCCCGAAGCGCACCGTCGCCGGCAAGAAGAAGGCCAAGTGATCCGATGCCTGCACCGGATTTCTCCGGGCAGCGTTGATCCGGCTTTCGCCTCGATCTCACAGACCAGCCAACACAGGAGTTAATGCATGCCTCCGAAGACCCGTCAGGGTGCGACGAAGGTTCGTCGCAAGGAGAAGAAGAACGTCGCTCAGGGCGAGGCCCACATCAAGAGCACGTTCAACAACACGATCGTCACGATCACCGACCCGACCGGTGCGGTGATCTCGTGGGCCTCGGCCGGCACCGTCGGCTTCAAGGGCTCGCGTAAGTCCACCCCGTTCGCCGCTCAGATGGCCGCCGAGGCCGCTGGCCGCCGCGCGATGGACCACGGCATGAAGAAGATCGACGTCTTCGTCAAGGGCCCGGGCTCGGGCCGCGAGACCGCGATCCGTTCCCTGGGTGCGATCGGCCTCGAGGTCGGCACCATCCAGGACGTCACGCCGGCTCCGCACAACGGTTGCCGTCCGCCCAAGCGCCGCCGCGTTTGATCCCCACCGAGACATAGAAGGAGACTGAAGAGTAATGGCCCGTTACACCGGACCCATGACCCGCAAGTCGCGCCGTCTCGGTGTCGACCTTGTCGGCAACGACGCGGCGTTCGAGAAGCGCCCCTACCCTCCCGGCCAGCACGGCCGCGGCCGCATCAAGGAGAGCGAGTACCTCCTCCAGCTTCGTGAGAAGCAGAAGGCTCGCTTCACCTACGGCGTGATGGAGAAGCAGTTCGCCTCCTACTACGCCGAGGCCCACCGTCGCGGTGGCAAGACCGGCGACAACCTCCTGGTGCTCCTCGAGGGCCGCCTGGACAACGTCGTCTACCGTGCCGGCTTCGCCCGCACCCGCCGCCAGGCCCGCCAGCTGGTCGTTCACGGCCACTTCCTGGTCAACGGCAAGAAGGTCAACGTGCCTTCGTTCCAGGTCTCGGCTCACGACGTCATCGACGTTCGCGAGAAGTCGCTGGAGATGACCCCGTTCATCGTGGCTCGCGAGACCCACGGCGAGCGCGTCGTCCCGGCCTGGCTCGAGGCTGTCCCGAACCGGATGCGCATCCTGGTTCACCAGCTCCCCGTCCGGGCGCAGATCGATGTCCCGGTCCAGGAGCAGCTGATCGTCGAGTACTACTCGAAGCTCTGATCAACCCTCTGCAGTAACCACGGTGAGTCCCCGGCGTTCAACTTCATACGAAGTCGTACGCCGGGGCCTTGCCAGCCCCACAGCCTTCCGTCATCACCCCTTGAAGTTCGGGTCCGTCAAATAGCGGTCGGCCCGGAAAGGACAAATCAGTGCTTATCGCACAGCGCCCCACCCTGTCGGAAGAGTCCGTCGAGGAGTTCCGCTCCCGCTTCGTGATCGAGCCCCTCGAGCCGGGCTTCGGTTACACGCTGGGCAACTCTCTTCGCCGCACCCTGCTCTCCTCGATCCCCGGTGCTTCGGTCACCTCGATCAAGATCGACGGTGTTCTCCACGAGTTCTCGACCATCGAGGGCGTCAAGGAGGATGTCACCGAGATCATCCTCAACCTCAAGGGTCTGGTCGTCTCCTCCGAGCACGACGAGCCCGTCACCATGTACCTGCGCAAGTCCGGTGCCGGTGACGTCACCGCTGCCGACATCGCGCCGCCGGCCGGTGTCGAGGTGCACAACCCCGACCTGAAGATCGCGACGCTGTCCGACAAGGGCAAGATCGAGCTCGAGCTCGTCGTCGAGCGTGGCCGTGGCTACGTCTCCGCCGTGCAGAACAAGGGCGCCGAGAACGAGATCGGCCGCATCCCGGTCGACTCGATCTACTCGCCGGTCCTCAAGGTCAGCTACAAGGTCGAGGCCACCCGTGTCGAGCAGCGCACCGACTTCGACAAGCTCGTCATCGACGTCGAGACCAAGCCGTCGATCGCTCCCCGCGACGCGATCGCCTCGGCCGGTAAGACCCTGGTCGAGCTCTTCGGTCTGGCCCGCGAGCTGAACGTCGACGCCGAGGGCATCGACATCGGCCCGTCGCCGGTCGACGAGCAGCTCGCCGCCGACCTCGCCCTCCCGGTCGAGGACCTGCAGCTGACCGTCCGTTCCTACAACTGCCTCAAGCGTGAGGGCATCCACACCGTGGGTGAGCTCATCTCGCGCTCGGAGCAGGACCTGCTCGACATCCGCAACTTCGGCGCCAAGTCGATCGACGAGGTCAAGCTGAAGCTGCACGAGATGGGCCTCTCCCTCAAGGACAGCGCCCCGGGCTTCGACCCGTCCGCCGCCCTCGCCGCCTACGGCGACGATGACGACGACGCGTTCGTCGAGGACGAGCAGTACTGAGTTTCCACCAAACCGCCCCGTCAGGGGCGTCTACCCCGGTACCTGATACGGCCGGAGAGAAGGAGCAGGCACGATGCCTACCCCGAAGAAGGGTGCCCGTTTCGGCGGTTCGCCCGCGCACCAGAAGCTGATCCTCTCGAACCTCGCCACCGCGCTGTTCGAGAACGGCCGCATCACCACCACCGAGGCCAAGGCCCGGCACCTCCGCCCCGTCGCGGAGAAGCTGATCACCAAGGCCAAGAAGGGTGACCTGCACAACCGTCGCGAGGTCCTCAAGACCATCCGCGACAAGTCGGTCGTGCACACCCTCTTCACCGAGATCGCGGAGCAGTTCGCGGAGCGTCCGGGTGGCTACACCCGGATCACCAAGATCGGTCCCCGCAAGGGCGACAACGCTCCGATGGCTGTGATCGAGCTCGTCAACGAGGCCTACGAGCCGAAGACCAAGGCTGCTCCGGCTGCCGCGGCTCCGGTTGCCGCCCCCGTTGAGGAGAAGGTCGAGGAGGCGCCGGTCGAGGAGACCGCTGCCGAGGAGACCACCGAGACCGAGGCTGCTGCCGAGGAGACTCCCGCTGCGGAGACCACCGAGGACGAGGCCAAGGCCTGATCTGGTTCTGAGCTGTGGCCCGTCACCCGCGAGGGTGACGGGCCACTGTCATTTCCCGGCAGGCTGCTCGGTGCGGGCGAGCAGCCAGCAGACGACTCCGCCGAGGACCAGGGTGAGGGTCGTCGCCAGGGTGGTGAATGCGGACAGGATCAGCATCGCGGGGATGTTGTCGATGGACATGTCCGGCGTCAACGCGAGCGCCATCGACACCTGCACGCCGATGAGCAGGAGATAGGTGATCGGGAGACCGATGAGCCAACGGCGGCCGGTCCACGCGGCGCATCCCCAGCCGGCCAGGACCATCACGAGGAACAGCGGTCCGAGAAGTGCGGCGCCGGCCGCGCTGTAGAGGTCGAGCAGCCGGGGCAGGCCGTACCAGAGCCCAGAGCTCAGCAGCCACGAGAGCATCGGCAGCACGATGCCCAGGAGCCGGCCTGTCGGTGTGCGGGCGATGTACGCCGCGCCGGCTGCCACCACGGCGTACAGCAGCGCGTTGAGCACGACGGTCACGACCGTGATGAGGGTCATGCTGGCCGCCGAGCCGTCGAGGACGTACGTCAGGACGAGGCCGACGAGCGCGATCGCGACCTGCAGGATCACCACTGCCACGATCACGACGATGGTGACGGCCTTGGTCGATCGCGGGGAAGCCCCGGTGAGGTGGGTCGGAGGCAACGGCGACGGCGACGGCGGCGGGGCGTGGCTCATGGCAGGCAGACTGCCCGATCCGCTGCCCGGTGACCACCCCTTTGGGGTGGGGGCGGTCAGAGGCCGGCGAGGAACGCGGCGCCGTCGAGACTGCCGGGCTCGGCGCCCGTGCGCGCGATGTCATGGACCGCGCGCTGGATGGCCTCGTTGGCCGGGGTCGGGACACCGTGGAGACGGCCGAGCAGCACGATCTCGCCGGAGAGGTAGTCGATCTCGACGCCGGTGCCGCGGGTGAGGCTCTGCCAGGTCGAGCTGTTGTTGGCGCGGCCGCGTCCGGTGATGTGGCCGACTCGTCGGGCCCGGTCCTCCTCGGCTGTCACGACGCTGATGCCGGCGGCGGACAGAGCAGCCTCGGCCTCGGCGAGGCAGCGCGCGTAGATCTCCTCGTCGCTGGGGCCGGGGGCGATCGCGGCGTTGATGCCGTTGCCGAGGTTGTTGAGGAGCTTGCGGTGCTTCCAGGCCATGATGTCGGCGCGCGGCTCGCTCAGGAAGCCCGCCTTCACGAGGTCGCTCGCGATCGCGCTGCTGGTCTCGTCGACGCCGGTCGGATAGCGGCCGATGTCGAGGATGCCGGGCTTGGCACCGGAGTCCTGGACGACGGTGCCCGGGGTCAGGAAGGTGGCCGGGAGGATGACATGGATGGCGTACGTCCGGGCGAAGCGCCGCAGGATCCGCGGCTCGTTCGCGACGCCGTTCTGCAGGGAGACGACCGGGGTGTCCGGTGGGGCGTACGCGGCCAGGTCCTCGAGCGCGGCCTCGGTCTGTTGGCCCTTGACGCTGAGGAGCACGACGGTGTCCTCGGTCCAGGCGACCTGGCTCGCGTCCGCGACGGCGGGGATGTCGAGGGTGAGCACGCCGTCGGGGGTGTCGAGGGTGAGGCCGGCCTCCTGGATCGTGCGGAGGTGCTCGCCGCGGGCCACGAGGGTGACCTCGACCCCTGCCTGGTGCAGCAGACCGCCCACGACGCCGCCGACCGCGCCCGCTCCGAAGATCACATAGTGCATGGACAAAGTGTGGCAAAGCGTCCTCGCGCATTCCGCCCGGGGCAGGTGTTGCTGGGACAATGAGTGACGTGCGTATCAGGATCGACCTCGCCTACGACGGCACCATGTTCCACGGCTGGGCGACCCAGCCGGGGCTGCGCACGGTCCAGGGAGTGCTCCAGGACGCGCTGGCGACCGCGCTGCGGGTGCCGGCGACGGGGGAGCGGTCCACGGTGTGGGTGACGGTTGCGGGGCGCACCGACTCGGGCGTGCACGCCCGCGGCCAGGTGGCCCACTTCGACATCGACGCCGAGGTGCTCGAGTCCTCGCGGGGACGCTCCGAGCAGTCGCCGCTCGACTCGCTCGTGCGCCGGTTGAACGGGATCCTCCCGGCCGATCTACGGGTCCATCGGGCCGTCGAGGCGCCGGAGGGGTTCAACGCCCGGTTCTCGGCGCTGTCGCGGCGCTACGTCTACCGGATCGTGGACGACCCGGCGTATGTCGACCCGCTGCAGCGTGGGCACGTGCTCTACCGGACCCGGCCGCTGGACCTGTCGCTGATGAACGTCGCCTCCGCCGACCTCGTCGGGCTCAACGACTTCGCGTCCTTCTGCAAGCCGCGCGAGGGCGCGACCACGATCCGCAACCTGCGGCAGCTGACCTGGGACCGTCGCGAGGACGGGATCATCGAGGCCACCGTCCTCGCCGACGCCTTCTGCCACTCGATGGTGCGCTCGCTGGTCGGGTGCCTGATGGTGATCGGCGAGGGCCGCAAGGACGTCAGCTGGGCCAAGGAGTCGCTGGCCTCGCGCTCGCGGTCCTCGTCGATCCCGATCGCGCCGGCCAACGGACTGACCCTCGAAGAGGTCGCCTACCCGCCCGACGAGATGCTGGCGGCCCAGCACGAACGCACCATGAACCGCAGAGAGGCTCACGAGGTTGACCGGGACTGACGACGAGCACTACTTCTCCGCCGACCCGTCGGTGCCCTTCGAGCGGATTCCCGTCTCCGCGACCGTGTGGGACCTGGACCTCTCGCTGGTCTCGGGGTCCGGCGTCTTCGCCAAGGGGCGCCTCGACATCGGCACCGCGGTGCTGTTCCGGGAGACCGACCCGCCGTCCGGTGGGCGGATCCTCGACATGGGCTGCGGCTACGGGATCATCGGGCTCGCGTGCGCCCTGGCCGCACCGTCCGCCCAGGTCACCGGGGTCGACGTCAACGAGCGCGCCGTCCTGCTGGCCAACGAGAACGCCGCCTCCCTCGGGCTCGGCGACCGCTATCGCGCGGCGGTTCCGGCCGAGATCGACCCGGGGGTGACGTACGACGAGATCTGGAGCAACCCGCCCATCCGGATCGGCAAGCAGGCCCTCCACGAGTTGCTCCTGACCTGGCTCCCGCGCCTGGCCCCCGGCGGTCGCGCGGTCATGGTCGTCGGCAAGAACCTCGGCGGCGACTCCCTCCAGCGCTGGCTCGGCGAGCAGGGCTACCCCACCACCCGCATCGCCAGCGCCAAGGGCTTCCGCGTCCTCGAGACGCGCCGTTCCTGAACGGTCCAGGTGTCGGTTTCCGCCGTCTCGCGAGTCTCGCTGCCGTTCGCGCGCGCTGCGCTGCCAGACTCCCTCCATGACCAGTCCCGTGATGACCACCCCCGCGCTGAGCAACCGTCAGCGCCTGGCCCGCTCCTACCAGGCCTGGGGCGTCGCCGCGCTGCTGAGCCTGGTGACGGTGCTGCCCGTCTACTTGGCCGTCACGAGCTCCGGGATCGAGCTGTCGCGGCCGGCGAGCGTGGCGGTGATGGTCGTCGTGGGGCTGATCGGGCCGCTGGTCGGCGCCTATCTGAGCGCGCGCGCCGGGCTGGGGAAGTTCTGCACCGGGGCCGCTTTCGTGATCATCGCTACCCCGATGACGAGCCTTCCGCTGCTGGCGATCCCCGCGTACGTCCTGGCGCCCTGGATCGCCGTGGCGATCAGCGAGGAACCGGCGCCTCAGCGCCGCGACGGTTGAGAGCTCAGGCCGGGACCGGGTCCTTGGCCAGTCGGACGGGGAGATGTCCGGGGTACCTGTACCAGGCGAGGCACGCAGGTCAGACGAGCAGAGCCAGCGACCTCATGAATTGGCCGTGCCGAAGGTCTCCACGTCCGGGAGAATCTGCGCCCATGGGCTTGATCTTCGAGGAGGTCTCAGGGGAGCTGCCTCTGGTGGAGCGCGTGTGGGCGGCACGCTTCGAGGCCGAGACCGGCTACGCCTCTGTGGTCAAGACCTCCACGATGATCTCGTTCGCCCGGAACGATGCGGGGTGGTCGGTGTATCTGCACGGGCCGGAGACCAGGGCTTCGAACCTGACCTGTCCGGATGGATGGGAGTTCTTCGGCGTCGAGCTCCAGGTCGGTGCCCACCTTCCGTCGTTCCCGCCGACCGCTATCGCCGACCTGAACGATGCCCGGCTGCCGACCCTGGCAGGTGGGCGGATCCGTCTCGACAATCGCGACTGGGAGATGCCGACGGTTCAGAACGTCGATGTGTTCGTCGCCAAGCTGGTGCGCGCCGGACTGCTGCTCCTCGACCCATTGGTCGAGGAGGTCCATAATGGCGAACGATCACGAGCCGTCTCGGAGCGAACCGCGCAGATCCGGTTCCGCCGTGCGGTAGGCGTATCGCGCCGGAAGGCCGCCAGCATCGAGCGCGCGCGGGCCGCCGCGAAGTTCCTCATGGCAGGTGGATCGACAGCCGGCGCGGTCTCCGTCGGCAGGTACTACGATCAGCCGCAGCTCACGCGGGCGATGCGGTGGGCGACGGGCCATACTCCGGGCGAGCTGAGGTCCGGCCCCCGGTTCCTCGCGTTCTGAGCATCGGGCCCTGATTCGCTTCGATACAAGACCGGCATGCCGTCGGACTGCTTGGGTGTGCTCATGCGAAAGCTGATCGAGTACACCCATGTCTCCCTCGACGGTAGGTTCGATGGTGACGACTTCTGGGCAGGGCAGATGAAGATCGTGCCGAGCGCCGGCCAGATCGAATACGCGCTCCGACTGCTGGACCGCGCGGCCGGCATGGTGCTCGGCCGCGTGACCTACGAAGGGTTCGCCGCATCGTGGCCCTCGAGGAGCGGGGAGCTGGCCGACAGGTTCAACTCCCTGCCGAAGTACGTCGCATCCAGGACGCTCACCGAGACCACCTGGAACGCCGAGGTGCTTCGCGGCGACGCCATCAAGGCCGTCGCCGACCTCAAGGAGTCGGGGGAGGGCTCGCTCGTGAAGTACGGCAACGGTCCCCTGAGCCGGGCACTCATCGAGGCCGGTCTGCTGGACGAGCTGCACGTGAGCCTCTCTCCGTTCGTCGCGGGCTCCGGTGAGTCGCTACTGGCGGGCATAGCCGCCACCGGCATGAACCTGCGGAACGTCACTGACCTGGGGAACGGTGCGGTGGTGCTCACCTACGCGCTCGGCCGGTAGAGGCAGGGCGCCACCCCGTCCTGACCCGAGATCCTGCCGAGTCGGCTCGTCATAACGAGCCGACTCGGCGGGATTTCGCGTCAGGATGCGCCGACTCGGCGGGGTGTGGGTCAGGCGGGGACCGGGTCCTTGGCGAGCCGGACGGGGAGGCGGTCGAGGCTGTAGACGACCGAGAGGTCGCGCCAGCCGAGGTCACCGGGGTCGTCGCTGGCCAGGGACAGGTCGGGGAAGCGGCGGGCGAGGCCGGTCAGCGCCGCGCGGAGCTCCATGCGGGCCAGTTCGGCGCCGACGCAGCGGTGCATGCCGTGACCGAAGGCGAAGTGCATGGTGTCGGCGTTGCGGAGGTCGAACTGCTCCGGCCTCGGCACCACCGCGGGGTCGCGGTTGGCGCCGGTGAGGCTGACCAGGACGACGGCGCCCTTCTTGACCGGCAGGCCGAAGAGGTCGTGGTCCTCGCGGGCGAACCGCGGGAACGCGAGCTGCACCGGGCACAGGTAGCGGAGCAGCTCCTCGACGACCTGGTCGACGCCGGCGCGGTCGCCCGAGCGCAGGATCTCGTACGCCTCCGGGTTCTGCATCAGGACGTAGGCGCCCATGGAGAGCATGGAGGCGGAGGTCTCGTAGCCGCCGAGGAAGACACCGTCGGCGAGACCGCCGAGCTCGACGTCGTCGTACTCCGCGCCCTTGGTGCGGATGATCTCGCCGATCATGCCGTCGCCCGGGTTGGCGCGCTGCTGGCGGACCTGCTCGATGAGGAACGTCCGGGTCTCGGTGGCGGCACCGAAGGCGCCGGCGCCGCCCTCGGAGAGGTCGAAACGGGCCATGCCGAGCTTGTGGAACTCGTCGCGTACGTCCTCGGGCATGCCCAGGAGCTCACAGATCACCCGGAACGGGATCTCGAAGCCGAAGTGCTGGACCAGGTCGACCTCGGGGCCGTTGGCCTCCATGCCGTCGAGGGCGTCGGTGACGATCCGGTCGATCATCTCGTTGAGACGGCCGAGGCGGCGCATCGTGAACTCCGGGGTCAGCAGCCCGCGGAGCTTGGTGTGGTCGGGCGGGTCGGTCATGCCGAGACCGCCGATGCCCTCGGCGTCGGTGCGCTTGCGGGTGCCGAGCAGGTGGCGCATGTCGTTGGAGTAGGCGTGCCTGTCGGCCAGGACGTGCTTGGACTCGGCGTGCCCGGTGACCAGCACGATGTCGAGGCCGAGCACCGAGCCCAGCTTGGTGACCGGCGCCTGCTCGCGGCTCTCGGCGAGCATCGGGACCGGGTCGAGGCCGTCACGGCGCAGCGGGAAGGTCAGGTGCTCGGGGATCTTGCGCAGCGTGGTGATGTCGGGGATCGGCGACTCCTTGCCCCGCATCGCGAACTGCAGGGCAAGCTTGCGGGCACGCTCGGTCAGCGGTCGCGTCATCGCCTGTAGACGGGGACGCACCTGGGCAACAATCGGCATGCGGCCAGTCTGGACCATCACCAAACGCCGGTCATCAGGAATAACCCTGGTTTGACGCTGTGTCTTGGATCACCCCTCAGGATCGCCCTTCAGATGCGCCCCGGGATCACCCGTGGAGGACGGTCCTGAACAGTGCGCACGTCTCCTCGATGGCCAGCTGCGCGGCCTGCGAGTGGTGGCCCATCGCGAAGAAGCCGTGGATGAGACCGTCGCAGTGGTGATAGGTCGTGGGGACCCCCGAGCTCTCCAGCGCCTTGGCGTACGCGATGCCCTCGTCGCGCAGCGGGTCGAACTCCGCGGTGACCACGACCGCCGGTGCCAGGCCCTCCAGACGGCCCTTGATCGGGCTCAGCCGCGGGTCGGCGCGGTCCGCGTCGCCCACGTAGTTGTCGGAGAACCACTTCATCGTCGGCAGCTCGAGGAAGTAGCCGTGGCCGTTCTCGGCGTAGGACGGGTAGCCGCTGGTCATGTCGGTCGCCGGGTAGATCAGCAGCTGGGCGGCGAGCTCGCGCCCCTCGGTGCGGAAGGCCTGGGCGACCGCCGCCGACAGGTTGCCCCCGGCGCTGTCACCGGCGACCGCGACGCGGCCGTCGCCGCCGAGGGTGGCGGTGTTGTCGCTGACCCAGCGAGCGGCGGCGAGAGCGTCGTCGTAGGCGGCGGGGAAGGGGTTCTCGGGTGCGAGCCGGTAGTCGACCGCGACGACCACGGCGTCGCAGATGGTGGACAGGTTGCGGGCCTGGTCCTCGTGGGTGTCGAGGTCGCCGACCACCCAGCCGCCGCCGTGGAACATCACGATCGTGGGCAGCGGCCCCTGTGTGGTGGGCCGGTAGATGCGTACGTTCAGGTCGCCGGCCGGCCCTGGGATCACCGAGCTCTCCACCGATCCGACCGGTGGAAGCGGGACGCCCTCGCCCAGCGCGCGGTAGAGCGCTCGTGCCGTCGGTGGGTCGAAGGACTCCAGGGGCTGGCCCTTCGCGAAGAGGGTGAGCAGGTCAGCGATCTGGCTGTCGAGCGGAGGCATGGCGACAGTCATATCGTTAATCGCCAAAATGTGTCGAGCGTCACGTTCTGCTGATGGGACCGCTGGATCCAACCAGACCGGTAATAACCATTCGACACGGGTGCCAGACTGGACGGTTGTGGGACATGTGGACGTTGCTGGAGTGAGGTTCCAGCTGCCGGACGGACGAGTGCTGCTCGACGACGTCTCCTTCCGGGTGGGCGAGGGGGCGAAGGTCGCGCTGGTCGGCGCCAACGGCGCCGGGAAGACGACGCTGCTGAGGATCGTCACCGGTGAGCTGACCCCGACGGCCGGGTCCGTCGTGCGCTCGGGCGGCCTCGGGGTGATGCGGCAGATGGTCGGCAAGGGCTCCTCGACCGTCGGTGAGCTGCTGCTCTCGGTCGCGCCCGCGCGGGTGCGCGAGGCGACGGCCGCGGTGGAGGCGTGCGAGCTGGAGCTGATGTCGTCGGAGGACGAGCGGCTGCAGATGCGCTACGCGACCGCGCTGGCCGAGTACGCCGACGCCGGCGGCTACGACATCGAGGTCGTCTGGGACGTGTGCACCATGGCCGGGCTCGGAGTGCCCTACGACCGCGCTCGCTACCGCTCGCTGGACACCCTGTCCGGCGGCGAGCAGAAGCGCCTCGTCCTGGAGTACCTCCTGCGTGGCCCCGACCAGGTCCTCCTGCTCGACGAGCCCGACAACTTCCTCGACGTGCCCGGCAAGATCTGGCTCGAGCAACGCATCCGCGAGTCCCCGAAGACGATCCTCTACGTCAGCCACGACCGCGAGCTGCTGGACAACACCGCGACCAGGGTGGTCACGGTCGAGCTCGGCGCGTCCGGCGCCGGCAACAGCACGTGGACGCACCCCGGTGGGTTCGCCTCCTACCACGAGGCCCGCAAAGACCGGTTCCTGCGATTCGAGGAGCAGCGCCGCCGCTGGGACGAGGAGCACGCCAAGATCAAGGCGCTGGTCCTGCGGCTGAAGGTCAAGTCGGAGTACAACGACGGGATGTCCAGCCAGTACAAGGCGGCCCAGACCCGGCTCCGGAAGTTCGAGGAGGCCGGCCCACCCGTCGAGCAGCCACGAGAGCAGGCGGTGCAGATGCGGCTGCGCGGCGGGCGCACCGGCAAGCGTGCGGTGGTCTGTGAGGCGCTCGAGCTCACCGGACTGATGAACCCGTTCGACCTGGAGGTCTGGTACGGCGAGCGGGTCGCCGTGCTGGGCTCCAACGGCTCGGGCAAGTCCCACTTCCTGCGGCTGCTCGCCCGTGGCGGCACCGACCCGGACGTGGAGCACCGCCCGGTCGAGGACACCCCCATCGACCCGGTCCGCCATCAGGGGACGGCCAAGCTCGGCGCCCGCGTGCGGCCGGGCTGGTTCGTGCAGACCCATGCCCATCCGGAGCTGGTGGGACGTACGCTGCTCGACATCCTGCACCGCGGCGAGGCGACGCCGGACGGGCGTGGGCGCGCGGGGATGGGGCGCGAGGCTGCCTCGCGGGTGCTCGACCGCTACGAGCTCGCGCACGCGGCGGAGCAGAACTTCGACTCGCTCTCGGGCGGGCAGCAGGCGCGCTTCCAGATCCTCCTGCTCGAGCTCTCGGGTGCCACGCTGCTGCTCCTCGACGAGCCGACCGACAACCTCGACGTCCAGTCCGCCGAGGCCCTCGAGGCCGGCCTGGAGGCGTTCGAGGGCACCGTCGTCGCGGTCACCCACGACCGCTGGTTCGCCCGTGGCTTCGACCGGTTCCTGGTCTATGGCGCCAACGGCGACGTCTACGAGTCCCCGGAACCGGTCTGGGACGAGACCAGGGTGGAGAGGTCGCGATGAGTGAGCTGGTGATCGAGCGCGTCGACCCGTTCGACGACGACGCCTTCGACGCGTGGTACGACGTGATGACCACCTCGTGGCTGGACGTACGCGGCCCCGACGCGGATCTGTGGGCGCGCGAGGAGCAGCGCGTCGAGCTGCAGCAGCAGAGCGAGAAGACCGACCGTCGCGCCTATCTCGGGCGCCTCGGCGGCGAGGCGGTCGCCGCCGCGTGGATGGCGATGCCGCTGCTCGACAACCTCCACCGGGCGACCCTCGTGGTGGCGGTGCTGCCGGCTCACCGGCGACGCGGCCACGGCACCGGTCTGCTCGATCATGTCGAGGCGGAGGCCCGCGCCCAGGGGCGTACGTCGCTGACGGGTGAGGTCTGGTGGCCCTGGTCGCTCGGCTCCGTCGGTGAGGGATCGCCGGGGCGGGACTTCGGGGTCGCCCGGGGATATGCGCCCGCCCTGGTGGAGGTACGCCGCCTGCTGCGGCTCCCGGTGGCGGACGACGTCCTCGACCGGCTGGCGGCGCAGGCCGCCGCGAAGCACGGCGACTACTCGCTGCGGTCCTGGGTCGGCCGGGTGCCCGACGAGATCGTGGAGAGCTGGGCGGTGCTCGACGCAAGCTTGGAGACCGAGGCGCCGACCGGCGACCTCGACGTCGAGGCGCCCGAGCCCGACGTGGCGAGGGTGCGCGAGACCGAGGAGCTGGTCGCGGCCCAGAAGCGGACCCTCTACCACTCGGTGGCGCTGGACGCCGACGGCCGCGTGGTGGCCTACACGGTGATCGGCTACTCCAGCCTGGACGGCAACAGCTACCAGTGGGGCACGCTCGTCGAGGCGGCCCACCGCGGCCACCGGCTCGGGCTGGCGGTGAAGGTCGCCAACCTCAGGCTGCTCCAGGCCGAGCGGCCGGAGGTGCCGACCCTGACGACGTACAACGCCGAGGTCAACGCTCACATGATCCAGGTCAACGAGGCCATGGGCTTCGAGCCGGTCGAGTGGCTGTGCAGCGTCCAGAAGCAGGTCTCCTGAAACACGAGCGCCTCATGCCCGACTCGGAGTCGGGCATGAGGCGCTCGGGGGCTGGCACCCCGCGGCGCTGAGTCCCTGCGGGGCCCAGCGCCTGTGCGGGGAGATCAGGAGGCGTCGGAGTCCAGGGTGACCTTCGCGGTCTGCTCCTCGCCGTTGCGCGACCAGGTGACGTCGACCTTGTCGTCGGGGCGGTAGGAGCGGACGGTGGCCACGAGGGAGTCCGACCCGGTGATGATGTGGTCGTCGACCTTGGTGATGATGTCGCCCTTCTCCAGGCCGGCCTTCTGGGCGGTGCTGCCCTCGCCGACCTCCTGGACCTGCGCGCCGGTGACCGAGGTCTGGCCGCTCTGGGCCTGGGGAGCGTCGGAGACCGAGATGCCGAACTGCGCGTGGGTGGCCTGCTCGCCCTTCTCGAGCTGCTCGACGATCGGCCGGATCTCGTCGATCGGGATGGCGAACCCGATGCCGATCGAGCCCGCGTCCTCGCTGCTCGCGCCGCCGGAGCGGATCGAGGCGTTGATGCCGACGAGGTTGCCGTTGAGGTCGACGAGCGCGCCACCGGAGTTGCCGGGGTTGATCGCCGCGTCGGTCTGCACCGCGGGGTAGACGGTGGCCGCGCCGCTCTGGTCGACGCCGACGTTGACCGGGCGGTCGAGGGCGCTGACGATGCCGGTGGTCACCGTGGAGTCGAGCCCGAACGGGGAGCCGATCGCCACGACGCTCTGGCCGACGGTGAGGTTGGAGGACTTGCCGATCGTGATCGGCGTCAGGCCGGAGACGCCCTTCGCCTTGATCACGGCGGTGTCGGTGAGCGGGTCGGTCCCGAGGACCTCGGCGGAGGCCTTGGTGCCGTCGTTGAAGTCGACGGTCACCGTGCCACCGTTGGCCGCCAGCTCGACCACGTGGTTGTTGGTCAGGATCGTGCCGTCGGAGGAGATGACGACTCCGGAGCCCGAGCCGGAGCCCTGCTGGGAGGTGACCTCGATCTTCACGACGGACGGGAGCACCTTGGCCGAGACCTTCTCGATGCTGCCCTCGGGGGCCTTCGCGTCGACGACCTGCGAGGTGGCCGGGGTGTTCGCCCCGCCGCCGCTGCCGTCGTCGTTCAGGGCGCCGTAGACGGCCGCGCCACCGACACCGGCGGCACCACCGGCGACCAGGGCGCCGGCGAGGACCGCCGCGACGAGGCCGGTGCGGCCCGCGGCACGCTTCTTGACGGGGGCGCCCGGGGTGCCGGGGGCGCCGGGCACTGCCGGCATGACGGAGGTCTGCGCCGGCGGGGGCGCGAACGGGCCGGCGGGAGGCTGAGTGGGGCCGGCGGGAGCCGGGGGAGTCCACTGCGGCGGAGTCCCACTCGGCTGCGGAGGAGGGAGTTCGGTCATGTCTTCGAGTGTGACCAGTGTCCCTGTGAACGGGCTGAGACGGGGCTATGCGGTCTCGAAGAGATGCTTCAGGACCCGGCGAGGAGGCCGACGACCGGCGCGAACGCCTCCATCAGCTCGTCCCCGACCACGACGTAGGAGACCCCCAGCCGGTCCCGGCGCTCGCGGAGCTGGTCGGCCATCTCCTCGGGGGAGCCGCTGACGACGCCGACGGCGCCCGTGGCGGCGAGCGCGGCGGGGTCGAGCCGCCCTGCCAGGTAGCGCGGAACGGTGTCGCCCACGGCCATCAGGTTCATGTTGAGCTCGACCGTGCCGCCGTCGGGACGGTCGGCGGAGCGCAGGTGATCGACGGCCGCGCGCACGGTCGGCTCCTCGGCGTCGAAGGGGACCCCGAGGGCGGCGATGTCGGCGTGCTCGCCGGCGACCCGCAGCATCCGCGGACCGCCGCCGGCGATGAGGATCGGCACCTGCTGGGGTTCGGTCCCGTAGGGGAGCACCGAGGCCTCGGTGGCCCGGTGGTGGGGCCCCTCGACGGTGACGGTCTCACCGGCCAGGAGCCGCTTGATGATGCCGATCGACTCCACGAGCCGGTCGACGCGTACGCCGGGCCGGTCGAAGCCCAGCCCCAGCATCGCGTTCTCCCTGGCCGAGTCGGGCCGGCCCGCGCCGATCCCCAGCTCGAAGCGGCCGCCCGAGAGCACCGAGAGCGTCGCCGACTCCTTGGCGACCTGGACGGGGTGGCGGAAGTCGTTGGCCAGGACGTACGTCCCGACGCGGAGCCTCGTGGTCACCGCCGCGGCGGCTGCCAGGGCGGGGAAGACGGCATGGCCGAAGGACACGTTGTCCGGCATGACGAGCGTGTCGTAGCCCGCGCTCTCGACGCGGCGGGCGAGGTCGCTCCAGGCTGTCCCCGTGGGTGCCTGGGCCGCGACGACGCCGAAGCGGAAGGGTCTGGTCTCAGGTGTGGTGGTCATGCCCCCAGGCTGCTCCGGACGGGGCGTGGGCGGATCCGCTCACCGGCGACCGTGGCGTACGCAGATCCGCGCAGGCCGGGGACGCTCGGATCGGCGGCCGGCGGCTACTCGGCCTCGATCCGCAGGGTCACCTGCTTGAGCAGGGCCGCCAGCTCCGTACGCCGCTCCGGGCTCAGTGTCTCCAGCAGCCTGGTCTCGGCCTCGCCGCGCAGGTCCATCGCACGTCGCCAGATCTCGATGCCGGCCTTGGTCGCCTCGACGCTGATCTTGCGGCGGTCCTCGTCCGATGTCGTACGCCGCACCCACCCGGCCTTCTCCATGCTGTCGAGCCGGCCCGTCATCCCCGCCGGACTGATGTCGAGGTCCTTTGCGAGGGCGGTCGGCGAGGCGTGGCCGGGGGTGTCGCGGATCATCAGCATGTGGAGCGTCTTGTATTCGAAGTCGGCCAGTCCGACCTCGCTGGCCGCCGCGGCGCGAGCGTCGTTGAAGAACTTCGCGATGAACCCGATCCGCACCGTGATCGCCTCGATCTCGTCGTCGAAGTCGACGTCGATCCAGTGGTTGCGCCACCGCGCCACGTGACGGTCGGCCCGGTCCTCCGTGGCCTCGGACGTCTCGGAGGAAGGTCGCATCTCGGGCATGCCCCGACCCTACCGTTCGGACCGACCGATAATTCGTTGGCGAATAGTTCGCCGGCGAAGTAACTTTCTTGCATGACCACCATCACCGACTCGCCGACCGGACGGCGTTCGCCGCTGAGGCATCGCAACTTCCGCCGGCTCGTGACCGGGACGGCCGCCTCGTCGCTGGGCAACGCGATCACGCCGGTCGCGCTGGCGTTCGCGGTGCTCGACCTGGGCGGCTCGGCGGTCCAGCTCGGCCTGGTCGAGGCCGTCTTCGCTGCCTGCCAGGTGGTGACCACGCTGGCCGGGGGAGTGCTCGGCGACAGGGTCTCGCGCAAGGTGATGATGGAGGGCACGGCCGCGATCAGCGCCGTCGTGGTCGGTTCGCTGGCGGCGACGGTGATCCTCGGGGTCGCGACGATCCCCTCGATCGCGGTGATGGGTGGCCTCGCGGGCATCGTCGCGGCCCTCAACCAGCCCTCGGCGATGGCGATGACCAAGGTGGTCGTGCCCGAGGAGGATCTGGGTGCCGCCGTCTCGCTCCGGTCGCTGCTCCAGACCACCGCGTCGACCATCGGCTACGCCCTCGGCGGTGTGCTGGTGGCGGCGGTCGGCCCCGGCTGGGCGATCACGGTCGACGCGCTCACCTTCGCCGTCGCCGCCGTCGCCTACGCCGGTATGCGGGTGCCTCACGAGCGCCCGCCCCACAAGGCCTCGATGCTCGGCGACCTCGCCGAGGGCTTCCGCGAGGTGATGCGCCACTCGTGGCTGTGGTTCCTCATCCTGCAGGCGCTGCTCTACCACCTGTTCTGGTCGGGGGCGCACAGCGTGCTCGGGCCGATCGTGGTCGGCGAGGGCATCGGCCGGGCGTCGTGGGGCTTCGCGCTCGCCGCCCTGATGGCGGGCTTCTTCGTCGGCGGCCTGTTCTGCCTGCGGTTCCGCCCGCGCCGGCTGCTCTCGGTCGGCGTGCTGTTCCTCGCGATGACCGGCCTCTTCCCGATCTCGATGGCCATCTCGGACACGCTCTGGCCGATCCTCCTCGGCGCGTTCCTGCACGGGTTCGGACTGCAGGTCTTCGACATCTTCTGGCAGATCGCGATCCAACAGGAGATCCCTGAGGAGAAGCTCTCCCGGGTCTACTCCTTCGACATCGTCGGCTCGTTCGTCGCCCGCCCCGTGGGGCTCGCGCTCGTCGGCCCGGTCGCCGTCGCGGTGGGCTTCGACACCTGGCTGTTCGTCGTCGCCGCGGTGATCTCCGGCAGCGCCCTGCTCTCGATCTCCTTCGCGGGCGTACGCCGCCTGGAGCGCGCGCCCGAGCAGGCCCTCTAGACCGGGAGGCCGAGCGCGACCAGGTCCGTGCGGAGCTGCTCGGCGCCGGTGAACTGGATCGCGTGCATGCCCAGCGCCGCGGCCGCGGCCACGTTGGCGGCGCTGTCGTCGATGAACGCCAGCCGCTCCAGCGGGATCCCGGCGCGCTCGGCGACCAGCTGGTAGATCGCCGGGTCGGGCTTGGCCAGGCGCACCTCACCGGAGACGACGACGTCGCCGAGCAGCTCGATCACGTCGTACGTCGCCGGAGCGTGCGGATAGAGCTCGGCGGACCAGTTGGTCAGTCCGAGCTGGGGGACCCCGGCGTCGGCGAGCTCGCGGACCAGCTCGTGGGTGCCCGGGACCGGGCCGAGCAGCGCGAGCGGGAAGTTGTCGACGTACGCCGCCCCGGCGCTGAGCCACTGGGGTGCGTCGCCCTCGAGCGCGGTGAGCGCCTGGGCCCAGGTGCGCCCGGCGTCCTGGGCGTAGTTCCACGCGTGGAAGTCGTAGGACCCCAGGAACGCACGGGCGTCGGCGTCGCCGACCCCGGCAGCGATCGCCGGGAGCGGGTCCCAGCGGATCAATACGTTCCCGAAATCCCAGACAACCCCGTCCACCACGCGGGTGGACGGGGTCTGTGTGCCGGGGACAGTCACTTCCAGCGCACGTCGCGCGGGACGAAGGTGAGTCCGCGCTCGCCGGTGTAGATCTGCTTCGGACGGGCGATCTTCTGCTCCTTGTCCTGGACGAGCTCCAGCCACTGGGAGAGCCAGCCCGGCGTACGCCCGATGGCGAACAGCACGGTGAACATCTCCGGCGGGAACTCCAGGGCCTCGTAGATCAGGCCGGAGTAGAAGTCGACGTTCGGGTAGAGCTTGCGCTTGACGAAGTACTCGTCCTCGAGCGCGATCTTCTCCAGCTCCATCGCGATGTTGAGCAGCGGGTTGGTGCCGGTGACCTCGAAGACGTTGAGCGCCTGCTGCTTGATGATCGTCGCGCGCGGGTCGTAGTTCTTGTAGACCCGGTGGCCGAAGCCCATCAGCCGCTCGTTGCCGGCCTTGACGCCCTCGATGAAGGCGGGGATGTTCTCCACCTTGCCGATACGGCGCAGCATCCGGAGCACGGCCTCGTTGGCGCCACCGTGGAGCGGGCCGAAGAGGGCGCCGACGCCGGCGGCCACCGAGGAGTAGGGGTCGACCTGGGTCGAGCCCACGCTGCGCACGGCGTTGGCCGAGGCATTCTGCTCGTGGTCGGCGTGCAGGATGAAGAGAGTGTCGAGCGCCTTGACGATGCGCTCGTCCGGTGCGTACTTCGACTCGCTCATCTTGAAGAGCATCGAGAGGAAGTTGCCGGTGTAGGACAGGTCGTTGTCCGGGTAGACGTACGGCTTGCCCTGCGCGTGCCGGAACGCCCAGGCGCCCAGGGTCGGCATCTTGGCGATCAGCCGGATGATCTGCAGGCGACGGTTGTCGGGGTCGGAGATGTTCGCGGCGTCCGGGTAGAACGTCGACATCGCACCGACCGACGCCATGAGCATGCCCATCGGGTGGGCGTCATAGCGGAAGCCCTGCATGAACTCCTTGATGTTCTCGTGCACGAACGTGTGGAAGGTGATCTCGTGCACCCACGCGTCGTACTCCTCCTTGGTCGGCAGCGCGCCGTGGACCAGGAGATAGGAGACCTCCAAGAAGCTCGACTTCTCGGCGAGCTGCTCGATGGGATAGCCGCGATATTCGAGCACGCCCTTGTCACCGTCGATAAAGGTGACGGAAGATCGGCAGGAAGCGGTGTTGACGAAGCCGGGGTCATAGACGGCCAGGCCAGGACCTTCTTCTTGGGTGGCCGGGTCAGCGGCCTTGATCTTCCCCAGGTCGGCGGCGCGGATGGTGCCGTCGGTGATCGGGATGTCGTACTCCACCCCGGTGCGGTTGTCACGCACTGTTAGAGATTCGGTCACGATCAGCAACGGTAACCCTCTTGAAATCCCCGACGTAACTCGGCGTCCCACCCATTGGCCGATTTCGACTCAGAGTCGGAACCTGTCCCGCGCCGGTTTCGTGTCGCCGGACGGCTCGTCGTCGCCGAACCGGGTCAGCGCATCGCGCAGCCGATGGAGGTCGAGAGCGGTCTGCACCGACCGCTCGTTGAGGGGGTCGTCCTCTCCTCGGAGCGCTCGCAGCGCATCCTGGACATCGGTCTCGCTCGGCTCCCCGGTCATGGGGACATAATCTAGGTGCCCGGACCAAGACCCGCCTAGTGCGGATCGTCCGCGATCTGCGGATCGGTGCCGTGGGCCACACGCCACAGCAGCAGCGTGACCGCCGCGCGCTGCCGTCCTCGCCCCTTGGTGGGCGCGTAGCCGAGCTGACCGCTCAGCCAGGTCAGCCGCTCCTGCAGCGTGGAGTGGTGCACATGGAGCAGCGCTGCCGACTGCCGCAGGCTCGGCTGGTCCAGCACGGCGGTGAGCGTGTCCACGACCCACGGATGACCCTCGCGCAGCTCCTCGAGACGTCGTACGTCACCCACCCCCGCCGCCTCGTCGGCGCTGATCCGCTCGGCGATGACGGCAAGTGCCCCGAGGTCGTCGTAGCGGACCACCGCGGGCGCCAGGCCGCCGACGTCGGCGGCCAGCCGGAAGGCGGTCCGTGCCTGCGCCAGCGCGGTCGGCAGGCGGAGCGGGTCGGGGGCGACGGCGGCTCCGGCGCGGACGCCCTCGGGGAGGGTGGGCGTGCCGGGAAGCAGCTCGACGACCAGGGCGCCGACCGTGCTGATCAGCTTCGCGCGCAGGTCGGCCGAGGTGCTCAGCACGACGGTGACGGGGCCGCTCAGGCCCAGCCGTGCGACCGCGTCGCGTCTGTCGGCGTCGGTCGCGTCGGGGTCGCACGCGATCCGGACCAGCCCGCTGGTCGAGGGGTCGGAGGAGCCCGTGCTGAGCGCCTGCAGGGCGCGGGCGGCGCGCTCGAGGATGAGCGCGTCGAGCGGGCCGTCCTCACCGGCGCGCTCGAGCCAGAGCCAGGAGCCGGGCTGGCCGGGGATCGGCTCGTGGTGCCGGCCGCCCTCGGTCTCGCCGGCCAGTGCGCGGCCGTCGGCCGCGAACCGCTTGACGAGGCCGCGTGCGGCGTCGTGGAGGCCGGCGGGGGAGCCGGCCAGCGCCGCCGCGGCGCGCACGACCGCGGCCGTCGACGACCTCTCGTCCACGAGCCGGTCGAAGTGGTCGATGACGCGCAGCGCACTGGCCGTGTCGTCGTCGACCACCTCGAGCTTGCCGATCAGATCTCGCACCTGGAACCTCCCCCGCCACTATCGCCCACCGGAGGCGAGCGGGCCAGCGGTTCAGGCCTCGAGCGCTCTGCGGATGAACTCCTCGCGCGTCGCGACCGAGGCGCGGGAGAGCGCCGTGTGCGCCGCCATCAGGTCGAACCCGTGGAACCCGCCGCCCCACATGTGGAGGTCGACGCTGACACCGGCCTCGGACAGCCGGCGCGCGTAGGTCAGCGTCTCGTCGCGGAACGACTCCGCCGAGCCGGTGTCGATGTAGGTGCGCGGGAGGCCGGTGAGGTCCTCGGCGCGAGCCGGGGCTGCGTACGGCGAGACGTCCGGACCGCCGCGGCGCTCGCCGAGCAGAGCCGTCCACCCGAACAGGTTGGAGTTGCGATCCCAGACCCCCTCCTCGTCGAGCATGCGGCTGCTGTGGGTCTCGAGGCGGTCGTCGAGCATCGGGCAGATGAGGATTTGGTGGCTCAGCCTCGGGAAGGCCCGGTCGCGGGCGAGCAGGGCCGTGCCGGCGGCGAGACCCCCGCCGGCGCTGGCCCCGGCGATCATGATGCGCTCGGGGTCGATGCCGAGCTCCGCGGCGTTCTTCGCCGTCCAGACGAGGCCGGCGTAGCAGTCCTCCACGGGAGCCGGGTCCGGGTGCTCGGGTGCGAGGCGGTACTCGACGGAGACCACCACGGCGTTGCCCTCGGCCACCTGCGGCAGGAAGGTCTCCACACCGAACCTGCGGTCGCCGACCACCATCCCGCCGCCGTGGGTGTGGTAGACCGCCGGGCGCGGGGCGCCGTCGGCGGTGGGCCTCAGGATCAGCAGGGTGATGTCCGGAGCGCCCTCGGGGCCGGGGACCTGCCGCTCCTCGACCTGCACCGCACCGTCGACGGTCAGGTCGACGGGGTCCATGCCGGGGAACCCCTCGGCGGTCTGCTGCCGCATCGCGGCGAGCGTCTCCGTGGAGAACGTCGGGAGGGCCTCGCGTACCGCCTCGAGCACGGGCACGAGCTCGGGATCGAACGGCGGCCGGACGGGGGTGTCGGGGAAGATCTCGCTGGTGGTCGGCTCGGTCATGGCCACTCCTTCGTCGCTGGGGGTGTACCCAGCCTCCTCCCCGACCCATGCGCACGGAACCCGGCCTGTGGCGGGAATCACATCGACTGTCCCCGCCATCCGGCGGGCCGGGGTCTGCGGAGAAACCGATGTGCGGCCGAGGGGTACGTCGGGGGAGAATAGGTGATCTCATGTCCGAGTCCGACCAGCCCGCCGCCACCTCCGTCGCGATCACCTACCCTGCCGAGCTCCCGGTCACCCAGCGCCGCGAGGACATCGCCGCGGCCATCCGTGACCACCAGGTCGTGATCATCGCCGGTGAGACCGGGTCGGGGAAGACGACGCAGCTGCCCAAGATCTGCCTCGAGCTCGGGCGCGGCTCCGCCGGGCTGATCGGGCACACCCAGCCGCGCCGGATCGCGGCACGGTCGGTCGCGGAGCGGATCGCCTCCGAGCTCGGCACCGAGCTGGGCGACCTGGTCGGCTACCAGGTGCGGTTCATGGACAAGTCGTCCAAGGCGTCGCGGATCAAGCTGATGACCGACGGCATCCTGCTCGCCGAGCTGCAGCGCGACCGCGACCTGCGCCGCTACGACACGATCATCATCGACGAGGCCCACGAGCGGTCGCTCAACATCGACTTCCTCCTGGGCTACCTGCGCCGGCTGCTGCCCCGCCGACCCGACCTGAAGCTGATCATCACCTCCGCGACGATCGACCCGGAGCGGTTCGCGGCCCACTTCTCCGATGTCAGGACCGGCGAGCCGGCGCCGATCATCGAGGTCTCCGGGCGTACGTATCCGGTCGAGGTCCGCTACCGGCCGCTGATGGAGCTCTCCGAGGAGACTGGGCCCGAAAAAGATGGCGAGGGTGAGGTCGTCGTCCGCGACCAGACCGAGGCCATCGTCGACGCGGTCAAGGAGCTCTCGGCCGAGGGGCCGGGTGACGTGCTCGTCTTCCTGCCGGGTGAGCGGGAGATCCGGGACGCCGCCGACGCGCTCGGCGATGCGCTGGGGCTGAACAAGGGTCGCTCCGGGACCGGTCTCGTCGAGATCGTCCCGTTGTTCTCCCGGCTCTCGGCCGCCGACCAGCACCGGGTCTTCTCGCCCCACACCGGCCGCCGGATCGTGCTCGCGACCAACGTCGCCGAGACCTCGCTGACGGTCCCCGGGATCAAGTACGTCGTCGACACCGGTGTCGCCCGGATCTCGCGCTACTCCGCGCGCACCAAGGTGCAGCGGCTGCCGATCGAGCCGATCTCGCAGGCCTCGGCGAACCAGCGGTCGGGACGTACCGGGCGGGTTGAGGCGGGCATCGCGATCCGGCTCTACTCCGAGGAGGACTATCTCGGGCGCCCGGAGTTCACCGACCCCGAGATCCTGCGCACCAACCTGGCCTCGGTCATCCTGCAGATGGCCTCGCTCGGGCTGGGGGACATCGCCCGGTTCCCGTTCGTGGAGGCGCCGGACCAGCGCAACATCACCGCCGGCGTACAGCTCCTCGAGGAGCTCGGCGCGATGCGGGGGCAGCGGCTGACCAAGCTGGGCCGCCGGCTGGCCAGGCTGCCGATCGACCCGCGGCTCGCCCGGATGGTGCTCGAGGCCGAGCGGCTCGGCTGCGTACGCGACGTCATCGTCGTCGCGTCCGCGCTCTCGCTCCAGGACCCGCGTGAGCGGCCGGGGCAGGACCACCCCAAGGAGCAGGCGCAGGCCGACCAGCTGCACGCGCGGTTCAAGGACGAGACCTCCGACTTCCTCACCTGGCTCAACCTGTGGCGCTACCTGAAGGAGCAGCAGCACGAGCTCTCGTCCTCGGCGTTCCGGCGGCTGTGCAAGCGGGAGTTCCTGCACTACGTACGCGTCCGGGAGTGGCAGGACCTGGAGTCGCAGCTGCGGCAGGTGTGCCGGGAGATGAAGATCGACCTCGGCAAGGGCCACCGCGACATCGAGGCCAGCGGGGTCGGTGAGGCCGGCGAGGACAAGGTGGCCTACGACGCCGACGGGATCCACCAGGCGCTGCTCTCCGGGCTGCTCTCGCACATCGGGGCGCTCGAGGAGCGCGACTCCAAGGCCGACGCGGCACGGGCGCGGGAGAAGCGGCGCCCGGGACCGCGGGAGTATCTGGGTGCCCGGGGCGCGAAGTTCGCGATCTTCCCCGGCTCGGCGCTGCACCGGAAGAACCCTCAGTTCGTGATGTCCGCCGAGCTCGTCGAGACCTCGCGGCTCTGGGCTCGGCAGAACGCCTCGATCAAGCCCGAGTGGGCCGAGAGTCTCGGTCGTGACCTGGTCAAACGCACCTACTCCGAGCCGCACTGGTCCCAGAAGCGCGCCTCGGTGATGGCCCGGGAGAAGGTGACCCTCTACGGCGTGCCGCTGGTCGCCGACCGACCCGTCGCCTTCGGCAAGATCGACCCCGAGCTCTCCCGTGAGCTCTTCATCCGGCATGCGCTGGTGTACGGCGAGTGGCGTACGAATCACCGCTTCCTCCGCGACAACGCGAAGCTCGTCGAGGAGGCCGAGGAACTCGAGCACCGCGCTCGGCGCCGCGACATCGTGGTCGACGAGCACGCGCTCTTCGACTTCTACGACCGCCGGCTGCCCGCCTCCATCGTCTCCGGCGCTCACTTCGACCAGTGGTGGAAGCAGGCTCGGCGGGAGACGCCCGACCTGCTCACGTTCGAGCTGTCGATGCTCACCAACGACGCCGCGGGAGAGGTGACCGAGAGCGACTTCCCGGCCGAGTGGGACGCAGGGCCGCTCACCTTCTCGCTGAGCTACCACTTCGAGCCCGGTGCGGCCGATGACGGGCTGACGATCGACGTACCGGTCGCCACGCTCAACCGGGTCGGCGCCGACGACTTCTCCTGGCTGGTGCCGGGGCTGCGCGAGGAGCTGGTGACCGCGCTGATCCGGTCGCTGCCCAAGCCGCTGCGGGTCAGCTTCGTGCCGGCCCCCGACAAGGCGCGCGCCTTCCTGAAGGAGACCCCGCCGGGGGAGGAGCCGCTGCTGACCGCGCTGGAGCGCTGGGCGCGCTCGACCGCGGGCGTGCACATCCCTCGCGAGGCCTGGGACTGGACCAAGGTGCCCGAGCACCTGCGCCCGACCTACCGGGTCGTCGGCGAGGACGGTCGCGAGACGGCTCGTGGCAAGGACCTGGACGCGCTCAAGGCGCCGCTCGAGGGCGAGTTCGAGGCCGCGATCGCCGAGGTCGCCGCCTCGGCCGGCCACACCCGCACCGGCGAGACCTCGTGGGTCTTCGGGACGATCTCCGCGACGGTGACGGAGAAGCGTGCGGGCCACGAGGTCACGGTCTTCCCCTGCCTGTCCGACGAGGGCGCGACGGTCGGCCTGGTCGTCGCCGGCTCCGCCGAGGAGGCCGAGGCACGCCATCGCCTCGGCGTCGTCCGCCTGCTGCTCCTGGCGCTGCCCGACGTCACCAAGCAGGTCGTCGACGGGCTCTCCACCATGGAGAAGCTGGCGCTGGCCGGGTCGCCCTACCCGAGCGCCGCCGAGCTCGTCGAGGACTGCCGCGCCGCCGTCGTCCGCCAGCTGGTCGATGCCCGCCCGCTGCCGCGGACGCCCGAGACGTACGCCGCGGTGCTGGCCGCCGCCGGGACGCCGGCCGACCTGGTCACGGCCGTCCGTGCGGTCCTGGCCGACGTGATGCGGGCGCTCGAGGCGTACCGCGAGACCGACAAGGCGCTCTCCGGGCGGGCCGACATGTTCCAGCTCCCCGCCCTGACCGACATGAAGGACCAGCTCGCGCGGCTGGTGTATCGCGGGTTCGTCGCGGACGCGGGTGTGCAGCACATCAGGCGGTATCCGACCTACCTGAAGGCGATCGTCGAGCGCCGTCGCAAGCTCGACGCCGACCTGCGCGCGGACCGGGCGACCCACGACCGGATCGCGTCGCTGCAGGAGGCCTATCTGCACCAGGTGGAGGCGCTGCCCGAGGGGCGACCGCCCGGTCCGCGGCTGCGGCAGGTGCGGTGGATGCTCGAGGAGTACCGCGTGCAGCTCTGGGCCCAGCATCTCGGCACCGCCGAGAAGGTCTCCGACGCGCGGATCCGCAAGCTGCTGGGGTAGCCCCGGTATGGGTGTCACATGTCGGCGGCGGCCGCTACCCTCGATCCGATGGCCAGAGAGTTTCATTCGCCGATGCGTCCCGGGGACGGCTTCTTCGACTCCCTCCTCGGGGGCGACGACCCTGCCCTGGTGCAGGAGGCGGCCGATGCCGCGGCGACGGCGCTCGTGCGTGGGGCGCGGGACAGCGACGACCCCGCGGTCGCCGAGCGGATCCTCCATCTGGCCGAGTCCGAGGGCATCGAGACGATCGCGGAGGTCTGGTCGAGCTCGCCGGCGGAGTCGCTGGCCGGCTGCCTGTGGCGGCTCTACCTGCTCCGCAGCTGGGTCTACGCCGACCCGGTCGGCGCCGCGCGCGAGTTCGAGGCCGGGCGGGCCAAGGCCCAGGTCGCGCAGGTCGTGGCCGGTGTCGCCGAGCCGCCCGGACCGCAGGAGCTCAAGGCGATGGTCGACGAGGTGCTGCGCGGCATCGCCGGCAGCGACTTCGCGGTGGTGCTCCTCCGCGCCGCGGCGTTCTCCCGCGTCATCGCCGCCGGGCGCGCGGCCCTGGACCCGGACGCCGCGGCCAAGGACGTACGCAACATGCTGCAGCTCTCCGAACAGCTCGAGGCGGCGGGTCATGCGGAGCTCGAACAGCGGTTGACTTGAGTTGCGGTAGCCTCCTGTTCGCTTTGATGCGGCGAAGGTTGGGGGCACCGTTACAATGGTGACCGAACACGTCGGGCTGTGGCAGCCCCGGGTCCCAACTTCAGCCGCTACGAGCGGCCTTGCGCCGTGAGGCGCTCCCGGTCCGGCGTGTTCATCATCTTTTTCGGTGCACCTCGGCTGGGCGGCCATGACGCCAGCCACCGACCGAGGAGCCGAAGTGACCGACACCCAGCCCGCACCGCGCGAGGGCGCCATCTCCTACGAGCCCGAGATCGGTGACGGCGATGCGGATCCGGGCGAGGTCGTATGGGGCTGGGTGCCGTACGAGGACGACGCGACCCAGGGCAAGGACCGGCCCGTTCTCGTGATCGGCCGGCGGGCCGGCGTACTCCTGTGTCTGATGCTGACCAGCAAGGACCACGACCGCGACGAGGCGCAGGAGGCGCGGAACGGTCGGCACTGGATGGATGTCGGCACCGGTGGCTGGGACCGTCAGGGCCGGCCCTCCGAGGTGCGCCTGGACCGGCTGATCCGGATGGACCCCGCCGACGTACGCCGTGAGGGCGATGTGCTGGCCAGGGAGATCTTCGATGATGTGATCAAGGCCGCACGCGATCACCTCGCCTGAGGCCGATCCGAGGCCGTCCTGGGGCCGTCCTGGGGCCGTGTTCTCAGGAAGTGTCCAGGTACGTATCGTAAAGTGAATCGCTGGTAAACCGGGTCTGTGGTTCCATCACAGACCCGGTCCTGGTGTTGAGATGGAGGAAATGGTGCGGCGCACGCGGCTGGCAACGGCGCTTCTGGTGACGGTTCTCTCGGTGTCCCTCGCCGCCTGCGGTGGTGAGCCGGCCTCGAAGCCGTCGCCGAGCACCGCGACGAAGGCGCCGACGAAGGTGAAGCTCGTCTTCGGGGTCTCCGGCCACAAGACGCTGGTCGACACCTACAAGCAGCTGGCTGCCGAATACACCCAGGAAGTCCCCAACGTCACCGTCGAGGTGAAGTCCTGGCCGACCGCCGACCAGCTCACCGCGGCGGTCAACAGCGGCGAGAAGGTCGACGTGGTGCTCACCCCCCGCGCCGACGTCGCCACGTTCGCCGAGGACAAGCGGATCCAGCCCGTCGACACCCTGCTCGAGGCGCGCAACGTCGATTTCGGTGACAAGTACTCCCGCGAGGCGATGGAGGACTTCTCCGTCGAACGCCGTCTGGAGTGCATGCCCTACTCGGTCTCGCCGCAGGTCGTCTACGTCAACACCGGGCTGATCGACTTCGACGCCATGAAGGAGGAGGGCCTGCCCACCCCCAGCGTCCGGGCCGATGGTTCCCTGCGCGGCTGGACCCTCGAGCAGTTCAGCTCGGCGATGACCTACGCCACCGAGCACCACAAGGGCGTCCGGGGCACCTACGTCGAGCAGAACCTCTCCTCGCTGATGCCCTGGCTCGCCGGCGCCGGCGCGACCCTCTTCGACGACCCGCTGGCCCCGACGACCACTGCGCTGGAGGACTCGGCCGGTGCCTACGAGGACCTGGTCGAGGCGTTGACCCAGCCCAACGTGCTGGCCTCCACGAAGGACCTCAACGGACGCACTCCCTTCCAGGCCTTCAAGCAGGGCCGTCTGGTGGCGCTGGTCGGTGACCGTTCGCTGGTCTCGGACCTGCGGGCGAGCGACGCGATGCAGTGGGACGTGATGCCGATGCCGGGTGGCAACGGCACCACCGGCGACTACGCCGGGCTGTGCATGGGCGCGGAGACCGCCGACCCCGACGCCACCGCCGACTTCCTCACCTACCTCATCTCGACCGAGTCGGTCGTGAAGATGGTCCGCACCGGCCACTTCGTACCGGTCAACTCCGAGGTCGGCTACGCCCCGGTCTTCACCCAGCCCGAGCGCAACCCCAAGAACGCCCGCATCTTCACCGACACGGTCCGCGACATGCAGGTCCTCCCCGAGGCCACCCAGCTCGCCCAGCTCCAGAAGGTCGCCGCCGTCGCCGTCCGAGGCTCCTTCGCCGTCGCCGAGCTCGACCAGGTCGAGGACTACGCGGTCCAGATCGACGAGCTCTCCAAGACCGTCTTCCCGCAGCCCACCCCGCCGGCCTCCCCCACCCCCTCCATCTCGCCCAGCTCCTAGCTGCCGAGGCGTCAGCCCGGTCGGTCCAGCGGTCAGCCCGGTCGGTCGAGCCGTCAGCCCGGTCGGCCGAGGTGTCACGTACGTCGGTCGAGCCGTCAGCACGGTCGCTTGAGGCGTCAGCCCGGTTGGTTGAGCCGTCAGCCCGGTCGGTCGAGGCGTCACCCGGGTTGGCCGAGGCGTCAGCCTGGTCGCTTGAGGCGTCACGTACGTCGGTCGAGAAGTCGGTCAGGTCGGTCGAGGCGTCACTCTGGTTGGTCGAGGCGTCACGCCGATGCCGACTCGGCCAGCGCGTGACGCTTCGAACGTCGTACGTGACGCCTCGGCCAGCGCGCCTGACGTTTCGGTCAGCGTGCGTGACGCTTCGAACGTCGTACGTGACGCCTCGGCCAGCGCGCCTGACGTTTCGGTCAGCGTGCGTGACGCTTCGAACGTCGTACGCGACGCCTCGGCCGGCGTGCCTGACCTCTCGGCGAGGAGTGAGGGCTTGGTCAGGGTTCGATGTCGGCGTGGAGGACGGCGTCGGTGAGCAGCGGGGCGGTGAGGGCGATCTGCCAGCCGCGGGCGCCGAAACCGGAGAGCATCTCGATGATGCCGTCGAGCAGGGCGCCGGGGTCGCGGGTCTTCGGGGGCGTCCACATGGCGCGGCGCAGGAAGTCGGGAGTGAGCAGGTTCTCGGCGGGGAGGTTCCGCGCTTCGGCGAGGACGTTGACGGACTCACGCGCCAGCGTGAGACGCCGGGCGGCGGTGGGGTCCTTGTCGGCCCATGCGCGAGGCGGGGGAGGGCCCTCGGAGCGCGGTGACCGCACCGGGAGCTCGTCCTCGTCCATCGTGACCGCGCGGTTGAGCGCCTTCAGCCATGAGGTCACGTAGCGCTCGGCGCCGCGGCCGTGGAAGCCCTTCAACCCGAGCAGCGAGGCCTTGTCCTGCGGGAGCTCCTGCGCGGCGGCGACGATCGCGGCATCGGGGATGATCCGGCTCGGGGTGACGTCGCGCTGCTGCGCGATCCGGTCGCGCTCGGTCCACAGCTCACGCACCGCGGCGAGACCGCGGCGGCCGCGGACGCGGTGCATGCCGGAGGTGCGTCGCCAGGCATCGGTACGCACCGGCGCCTCGAACCCGCGCAGCCAGTCGAACTCCTGGCGGGCCCAAGCGTCCTTGCCCTGCGCGACCAGCTCGGCGGCCAGCGCCTCGCGCAGCTCGACGAGCACCTCGACGTCGAGGGCCGCGTACTCGAGCCAGGCGTCCGGCAGCGGTCGGGTCGACCAGTCGGCCGCGGAGTGCTCCTTGAGCATGGTGAAGCCCAGCACGGTCTCGACCAGGGTGCCGAGCCCGACGCGCGGATAGCCCAGCAGCCGCCCGGCGAGCTCGGTGTCGAACAGGGCGGCCGGGTGCAGGCCGAGGTCGCTGAGACAGGGGAGGTCCTGGGTGGCGGCGTGCAGGATCCACTCGGTGCCCTCGAGCGCGTCGACCAGCGGCTGCATCGTGGTCAGCTCGATCGGGTCGATCAGCCAGATCCCGGAACCTTCGCGGCGCAGCTGGATTAGGTAGGCGCGGTTGGAGTAGCGGTAGCCGGAGGCACGCTCGGCGTCGATCCCGACAGGTCCGGTCCCAGCGGCGATGGCGGCCGCGGCCTTGGCCAGACCCTCGTCGGTGTCGGTCACCGGAGGCAGTCCGTCACGCAGGGTCAGCAGCGGCGCCGGAGCAGCATCTTCTGGTGTGTCCGGCCCCGTCTCGGCCTCGGTCCTGTCTTCGATCACGCGCCTCGCTGCCCTCGCCGGCTCGGCATGACGGTGACACCCTCCGGCACCGGAGGAAGTCCCGCGGCCGTGCAGAGCAGCTCGCCCCACGCCTCGGTGTGCGGTCGCAGGTCCAGGTCGCCCGACCCGGTCCCCACCGGCGTCCAGGAGGCGCGAATCTCGATCTGGGCGGTGCCGTCCTCATCGGCCATCCCGCCATAGGACTCGGTGGCCACGCGGGTCACCGTGCCGGCCGCTGCGACGTGCGAGGCGCCGTGACCGGAGAGCGCGTCGAGGAGCCAGGACCAGCCGACCTCGCCCAGCAGCGGGTCGCTGATGTGCTCGACGTCGATGTCGGCCCGCGCGTATGCCACCAGGCGGAACGTGCCGGGCAGTCCGTGCACCGTGCCCCAGGCGTCGTTGCCGTCGGGATCGTGCAGCAGGATCAGCCGTCCGGTCGCCACGTCGACGTCGCCGACGGTCACATCGGCCGACAGCGCTGCGGCGTACGGAGCGATCCGCTGGGGCGCGGGCATCTCCTCGGCCAGCACCTCGGGCCGGAAGGTCGCGGCGCGCATTCCTGCCGCGGCGGACCGGAACACGGCGGGACCGGTCTCCGGTCCCGCGGCGGGACGCGACTCTCCACGGACGACCATGTGAACAGGGTATGTCTTCTGCGCGATTCGCGATGTGCGTACACGCCGCACCGGATGGGACCATTGCCCGGTGGCCGCTGTGAATACCCCTGGTACGACCGCCGACGCGCTCGCATCCTCCCCGTTCCTGCAGGCGCTCGGCGGGCAGAAGCCGAGCCGTACGCCGGTGTGGTTCATGCGCCAGGCCGGCCGCTCGCTGCCCGAGTATCTGAAGGTCCGCGAGGGCATCGGCATGCTCGAGTCCTGCCAGAACGCCGAGCTGATCACCGAGATCACCCTCCAGCCCGTACGCCGCTACGGGGTCGACGCGGCCATCTTCTTCTCCGACATCGTGCTGCCCTTGAAGGCGGTCGGGGTCGATCTGGACATCAAGCCCGGTGTCGGCCCGGTGATCGCCAACCCGGTCCGCACCCTGGCCGACGTCGAGGCGATCCCGGACCTGACTCCGGAGCATGTCCCCTACATCACCGAGGCCGTCCAGAACCTGGTCGGCGAGCTCGGCGGCATCAACGGCGGCACCCCGCTGATCGGCTTCGCCGGCGCGCCGTTCACGGTGGCCTCGTACCTGGTCGAGGGCGGCCCCTCGAAGGAGTACGCCAAGACCAAGGCGCTCATGTTCGGTGCCCCCGACGTGTGGGACGCCCTGATGCGCAAGATCGCCGGGATCTCCGGCGCGTTCCTGGAGGTCCAGGTCCGCGCGGGTGCCTCCGCGGTGCAGCTCTTCGACTCCTGGGCCGGTGCGTGCACGCCCACCGACTACGAGCGTCACGTGCTGCCCTACTCCAGCCAGGTGATGTCCCGGATCGGCGAGCTCGGTGTCCCGCGGATCCACTTCGGCGTCAACTCCGCCATGCTCCTCCCGCTGATGGGCAGCGCCGGCGCCGAGGTCGTCGGCGTCGACTGGCGCACCCCGCTGGACTGGGCGATCGACCAGCTCGGCGACGGCTTCGGCATCCAGGGCAACCTCGACCCCGCCCTCGTCTTCGCGCCCACCGAGGTGATGCTCGAGCAGGCCGGGAAGATCATCGAGACCGGGCGCCGCGCGAAGGGCCACATCTTCAACCTCGGCCACGGCGTCATCCCGAGCACCGACCCCGACCAGCTCGCCCGGCTCACCGAGTTCGTGCAGAGCTACCCGCCCGCCGAGGGCTGACAGCGGGCAGCCGTCTCGGCGAGCAGGTCCAGGAGGCTGCGCGCGCCCGAGGTCGTACGTGCGTTGTGCCGTCGCACCGCGACCATCGTCACCCGGGAGCGGTCCCCGGCGAGGGGGCGTACGGTGATGTGCCCGCCGGTCTCACGTGGGTCGCCGACGACGCTGTAGTCGGGCAGCAGGGTGAGTCCGAGGCCCTCGCCGACCATCATCTTGCCCATCTCGGCGCCGTCGGTGGCATGCCAGTGGCGGGGGAGGTCGCGACCGAAGACGCGGTGGGCGAACCGGTACATCAGGTAGCCCGTGCGCATGCCGACGAACGGCTCCTCGCGAAGCTCTTCGACGGTGACCTCGTCGCGGGCGGTGAGCGGGTGGCCCGCGGGCAGCACGACGATCGGCCGCCCGTGGAGGAGCACGGTGCCCTCGACCGTCGGTGGCAGGTCGTCGCCGTCGAGCAGGTTGACCAGGCCGATGTCGATCGTGCCCTCGGCGAGGGCGAGGTAGATGTCCTCCTGCACCATGGTGCGCACCTCGACGCTCGTCCGCGGATGCTCGCCGGCGAACCTCCGCAACGTCGGTAGCAGCACGGTCGAGGTGCCGGCGTGGACCGTGCCGACCCGCACCGAGCTGACCCCGGCGTTCTGGTCGCCGGCGGCCAGGCGGAGGCGGTCGACGGCCTCCAGGATGTCGGACATGGAGTGCAGCAGCTCCTGGCCCTCGCGGCTGATCCGGGCGCCGGCGCGGCGCCGGTCGAGCAGGGTCACGCCGAGCTCGCGCTCCAGCTTGGTGATCGCCTCGCTCAGGGCGGGCTGGGAGATGTGGAGCTGCTCGCTCGCGCGGCGCAGCGAGCCGTGCTGCGTCACGGCTGCGATGTACTCCAGCTGCTCGATCCTCACGCTGTCATCTCCTTGAGCCGTGATCGGTGATCCCGAGCGGGTGATCGGTGATCGCTGGCGTCCAGCCGCCACCCACCCGCTCATTCTCTACTAATTTAGTGGACTAAAGATGCAAGCTTCCACGACGCAAGACTGAGAGGGCGCGATGACAACCGAAGCTGTACGCAACGCCGCGGAGTTCGGCGCGGCACCCACGACTCCGGAGGGCTGGGTCGACCGTGCCCGCGAGGTGGCCACCAGGCTCTCCGCGGACGCCGTCGCCCGTGACCGGGCCAACCAGGTCCCGACGTACGAGGTGAACCTGCTCAAGGAGAGCGGCCTGGTCACCCTGCTGGGCCCCGCCGAGCACGGCGGCGCCGGTCAGGACTGGACGACCGCGCTGCGCGTGATCCGGGCGGTCGCCGCGGGTGACGGCTCCATCGGGCAGCTGCTCGGCTACCACTACCTGTGGGCCTGGGCGGCGCGCCTGGTCGGCACCCCGGAGCAGATCGCCGCCGTCGAGCAGCTCTACACCGAGAACAACTTCTTCTTCGGCGGTGCGGTCAACCCCCGCGACGACGACCTGGTGATCAAGGTCGAGGGCGACGAGCTCGTCTTCACCGGTCGCAAGTCGTTCTCGACCGGCGGGCGGATCTCCGACCTGACCGTGCTCGAGGGTGTCATCGAGGGCACGGAGAAGCATGTCTTCGCGATCGTGCCGACCCAGCAGGAGGCCATCGTCTTCGCTGGCGACTGGGACAACCTCGGCCAGCGGCTGACCGAGTCCGGCGCCGTCGACATCAACGGTGTGCGGGTCCCCTGGGAGTCCGCGGCCGGCTACGTGAGGCAGGAGGACGGGACGTACGAGTTCGTCCCGCGGGTCTACAACACGCTCAACGTGCCGATCATCCAGCTGATCTTCACCAACTTCTACCTCGGTATCGCGGAGGGTGCCCTGACGACCGCCGCGACCTACACCCGCGACACGACCCGCGCCTGGCCCTACGCCGCCGACGTCAAGGAGAAGGGGAGCGAGGAGTTCTACATCCAGGAGACGTACGGCGACCTGACCTCGAAGCTGTGGGCGGCCCAGGCGCTGGCCGAGCGGGCGGCCGGGCTGATCGAGACCATCAACTCCCATGCCGACGAGGTCACCGAGCAGGAGCGCGGCGAGGCGGCGGTCGTGATCGCCGCGGCCAAGCAGGTCGCGATCGACGCCGGTCTCGAGATCGGCACCAAGGTCTACGACCTCACCGGGGCCCGGGCGACCTCCAACAAGGTCGGTCTGGACATCTTCTGGCGCAACATCCGGACGCACTCGCTGCACGACCCGGTGGCTCACAAGCGAGCCGAGGTGGGCCGCTACGCGCTGCTCGGCGAGATCCCCGCGCCGACCTGGTACACGTGAGCCGCCCTGCGGTGATCAGTAGGGCCTCTCGCCTCGTCGCCGCCTGATAGGTGGCGCCTATCACGGGATCGGGTCTTCCGGTGGTCCACATCGGGAGATCCGGTCCCGTCGTGTGTTTAATCAGATAAGTTTAGTAGACATTCGATCCAAGGAGACCAGCATGACTTCACCGGCAACCGAGCCCCTGAAGTTCGCCTACTGGGTGCCCAACGTCAGCGGCGGCCTGGTGGTGAGCAAGATCGAGCAGCGCACCGACTGGGGCTACGACTACAACAAGAAGCTCGCGCAGCTGGCCGAGAACAACGGCTTCGAGTACGCCCTCTCGCAGGTGCGCTACATGGCTTCCTACGGCGCGGCCTACCAGCACGAGTCGACCTCGTTCTCCCTCGCGCTGCTGCTGGCCACCGAGCGGCTCAAGGTGATCGCCGCCGTCCACCCGGGGCTGTGGCAGCCCGGCGTACTGGCCAAGTTCCTGGCGACCGCCGATCACATCTCCGGCGGACGGGCGGCCGTCAACGTCGTCTCCGGCTGGTTCAAGAACGAGTTCACCCAGCTCGGGGAGCCCTGGCTCGAGCACGGCGAGCGCTACCGCCGTTCGGAGGAGTTCATCCGCTACCTGCGCGAGATCTGGACGAGCGACGCGGCCGAGCTCAACGGCGACTTCTACCGGCTGCACGACTTCGACCTGAAGCCGAAGCCGCTGGCCAGCGAGGGCCGCCCGCACCCGGAGATCTTCCAGGGCGGCAACTCCTCCGACGCCAAGGCGATGGCCGGCCGCGTCTCGGACTGGTACTTCGCCAACGGCAACACCCCCGAGGGCCTCGCCGCGCAGATCCAGGACGTCAACGCGGTCGCCGAGCCGCTGGGTCGCCGGGTCCGGTTCGGCATCAACGGCTTCATCGTCGCCCGCGACACCGAGAAGGAGGCGCGCGAGACCCTCCGGGAGATCATCGACAAGGCCGACCGGGAGGCCGTCGAGGGCTTCGGCTCCGCGGTCAAGCAGGCCGGGCAGTCGACCGGCGACAAGACCGGGATGTGGCAGGACTCCACCTTCGAGGACCTGGTGCAGTACAACGACGGCTTCCGCACCGGTCTGATCGGCACCCCCGAGCAGGTCGCCGAGCGGATCGTGGAGCTGAAGCGGGCCGGCGCCGACCTGATCCTCGGCGGCTTCCTGCACTACCTCGAGGACGTCGAGTACTTCGGTCAGAAGGTCCTCCCCATCGTGCGCGAGCTCGAGGCCCAGCAGCTGGAGCCCGTGGCTTGAGCACGACGGAGATCGCCCGGCTCGATGCCGAGACCGCGCCGCTCGTGGCGCGGCGGCTGGCCGACGAGCTCGCGCTCGGCGACGGCGGACGCGACCGGGTCAGGGCGCTGCCCTACGACCAGGTCAAGGCGTACGCCGCCGCCGGGCTCGGCGCGCTCACGGTCCCTCTCGAGTTCGGCGGTCCAGCACTACCGGCGACGACGGTGGCGGAGGTGTTCCGGCTGGTCTCGTGGGGTGATCCCAACCTGGGCCAGGTCCCGCACAGCCACTTCGTCTTCCTCAACCAGCTCCGGCTGAACGGCACCCGGGAGCAGCAGCAGCGGATCTACAGCGAGGTGCGGGCCGGGGCGCTGGTCGCCAACGCGCAGTCGGAGTTCAAGACGTCACACGTGCGCGACATCCGGACGACCCTGACGCCCTCTCGGGAGGAGGGGGAGTGGCTGCTGAACGGCGAGAAGTTCTACTGCACCGGGTCCCTCTTCGCCGACTACCTCGCCGTGCTCGCGCGGCGCGGCGCCGACGGGCCGCTGCAGGTGGCCTGGGTCCGCACCGAGACTCCGGGCGTCGAGATCATCGACGACTGGGACGCCGTCGGGCAGCGTACGACCGGGTCCGGCACGGTGCGCCTCACCGATGTCGCCGTGGCCGATGAGTGGGTGACGCCGTTCGCGGTCACCTTCGACGTACCGACGACCTACGGCGCCTTCGCCCAGCTGCTGCACGCGGCCATCGACGCCGGGATCGCCCGGCGCGCGCTGGACGAGGCCTCCGAGTTCGTACGCACGAAGTCCCGCCCCTACGCCGACGCCGTCGCGCTCGCCGGCGTCGAGAAGGCCGCGCAGGACCCGCTGGTCGTCCAGGCCCTCGGCGAGATGGAGCTGGCCGTACGCAGCGCCGAGGCGCTCCTCGTCGAGGCAGGCCGTCGCGTGGACGAGGCCGATGCGGACCTCACCGAGAGCTCGGCCGCGGAGGCGAGCCTGGCCGTGGCGGCAGCCCGTGCGTCGACCGCGAAGGTCTCGGTCGACGTCACCAGCCGGCTGCTCGAGGTCTCCGGTGCCCGGTCGGCTCTGACGACCACCAACCTCGACCGCCACTGGCGCAACGCGCGCACCCACACCCTCCACGACCCGGCCGCGTGGAAGGTCCAGCACCTCGGGCGCTGGGCCGTCGACCGGACCCCGCCGCCACGGCATGGGCAGATCTGACCTCTCACACATCCCGCACATCCCTCACATCCCGAAAGGCAGCAATGAGCACTCTGAAGTTCCATTGGTTCCTCCCGACCAACGGCGGCGACGGCCGTCACGTGATCGGCGGCGGCCACGGCGTCAGCGCGCTGGCGGCGGGCCGTCCCGCGACGGTGCCCTACCTCGGCCAGATCGCCCGCAGCGCCGAGCAGCTCGGCTTCGAGGCGGCGCTGACGCCGACCGGCGCGTGGTGCGAGGACGCCTGGGTGACGACCGCGATGCTCAGCTCGCTCTCGGAGCGGCTGAAGTTCCTGGTCGCCTTCCGGCCCGACTCGGTCTCGCCCTACCTGGCCGCGCAGATGGCCGGCACCTTCCAGAACCTGTCGGGGCAGCGGCTGCTCCTCAACGTCGTCACCGGCGGGGAGGACCACGAACAGCGGATGTACGGCGACTTCCTCGCCAAGGACGAGCGGTATGAGCGGTGCGGGGAGTTCCTGCACATCGTCCGCCGGCTCTGGGCGGGGGAGACGGTGACCTTCTCCGGGAAGCACCTCTCGGTGGAGAACGCGAGCCTCGAGCAGCGGCCGACGCCCGTCCCGGACGTCTACTTCGGCGGCTCCTCGCCCGCCGCTCTGGAGGTGGCCGCCGAGCACGCCGACGTCTACCTGACCTGGGGCGAGCCGCCGGCCGCGGTGGCCGAGAAGATCGCCCGCGTGCAGAAGCTGGCCGCCGACCGGGGGCGCGAGCTCCGCTTCGGGATCCGGCTGCACTCGATCGCCCGCGAGACCTCGGCGGCCGCGTGGGCGGAGGCCGACCGGCTGCTGGAGAACATCTCCGACGAGGACATCGCGCGCGTCCAGGCCGGGCTCTCCCGCAGCGTCTCGGAGGGCCAGCGGCGGATGCTCGAGCTCAACCAGGGCTCGCGCGACGGGCTCGAGGTCCACCCCAACCTGTGGGCGGGCGTCGGGCTGGTCCGCGGCGGTGCCGGCACCGCGCTGGTCGGCTCCTACACCGAGATCGCCGACCTGATCGAGGCCTACCACGCCGTCGGGATCTCCGAGTTCGTGCTGTCCGGCTACCCGCACCTGGAGGAGTCCTACTGGTTCGGCGAGGGCGTCCTGCCCGAGCTCGCCCGCCGTGGCCTGTGGTCCCACCCCGCCCCGGTCGCCGGCCGCGGGGCCGCGATCCCGTTCGGGGCTCCTCGATGAGCCAGGTGGCCGGCCTGGCAGGGGCCGATCCGGTCGCCGAGGAGGTCGCAGCGGCACCCGCCGGGCGGAAGGTCTCGGCACGCCGGAGCGTGCTGGCGCCGCGTACGCTGAAGGTCCTGCGTTCGCTCAGCCCGGTGTTCGTGCTGGTGGCATGGCAGCTGCTCTCCTCGCTCGGGATCCTCGACGAGCGCACGCTGGCGTCGCCGGTGCAGTTGGCCGGCACCGCCTGGGAGCTGATCGGCAGCGGGCAGCTGCAGGAGGCGATTGCCGTCTCCGCGCGCCGCGCGGCTCTCGGCTTCCTGCTCGGGGCGCTGATCGCGTTCGTGCTCGGTGGGATCGTCGGTCTGAGCGCTCTGGGTGACGCCCTGGTCGACCCGTTGGTCCAGATGCTGCGGACACTGCCGCTGTTCGGGCTGGTGCCGCTGTTCATCATCTGGTTCGGGATCAAGGAGGAGCCCAAGATCTACCTGGTCGCGCTCTTCGTGATCGTGCCGCTCTACCTCAACCTGGTCGCGGCGCTGCGCGGGGTCGACCCGGACCTCGCCGAGGTGGCCGGCGCGCTGCGGCTCACCTGGTCCGAGCGCCTGCGCCACCTGTACCTGCCGGCGGTCACGCCGGGCCTGCTGGTCGGGCTGCGTCAGGCACTCGGCATGGCCTGGATCGCGTTGATCGTGGCCGAGCAGGTCAATGCCGGCGCCGGTCTCGGCTTCCTGATCAACAACGCACGCGACTTCTTGCAGACCGACGTGATCGTGGTCGGCCTGCTCTGCTACGCCGTGCTCGGTCTGCTCACCGACTGGGCCGTACGACTGCTCGAGCGCCGCGCTCTGCGCTGGCGTGACGAAGGGAGAGGCGCATGAGCGTCGTTGCCTCGCTGGCGCGGGTACACCGCGCCTTCGGTGAGCACGAGGTGCTCGCCGGGATCGATCTGGAGATCCGCTCCGGCGAGTTCGTCGCCCTGCTGGGCCGCTCCGGCAGCGGCAAGTCCACCCTGCTGCGCATCGTCGGCGGGCTGGACACCGGCGCCACCGGGACGGTGGTCACCGGAACCGCCCCGGCGGTCGTCTTCCAGGACCCGCGGCTGTTCCCGTGGCGTACGGTCCTCGACAATGTCTCGCTGGGTCTGCGGGGCCCCGGCGCGGTCGCCCACGCCCGGCAGATGCTCGCGGAGGTCGGCCTGGACGGGCGCGAGAAGGCCTGGCCGCGCCAGCTCTCCGGCGGCCAGCGCCAGCGGGTGGCTCTGGCCCGCGCGCTCGTGCGTGAGCCGGACCTGCTCCTCCTCGACGAGCCGTTCAGCGCCCTGGACGCGCTCACCCGGATCGCCGCCCAGGATCTCGTACGTCGCCTGGTCGACGCCCATCGCCCGGCCGTCCTCATGGTCACCCATGACGTCGAGGAGGCCCTCCTGCTCGCCGACCGGGTGATCCTCATCGACGAGGGCGCCATCGTCCACGACGAGCAGATCACGTTGCCGCACCCGCGTCGACGCGACCACCCCGAGATCGTCGAGCGCCGAGCGGCGCTGCTGGCGCTCCTGGGCGTCGTCGACCAGGCCGCATGACCCCCCACCGACAGACAGAAGGCATCCCCACCATGTCCCCACACAGCATCCTGACGCGACTCCTCGTGGCCCCCGCTGCGCTCGTCCTTCTCGGCGGTGCCCTGGCCGCCTGTGGCTCGTCCGGCTCGGCCGAGGAGGGCAAGCCCGTGCTCCGGGTCGGCGTCCAGAAGGACGGCATCCGCTCCGTGCTGACCCAGGCCGGTCTGCTGGAGGACCTGCCCTACGAGATCGAGTGGTCGGAGTTCACCGCCGGGCCGCCGATCATCGAGGCGGCCGCTGCCGACCAGATCGACGTGGCCTGGGTCGGCTCGGCGCCGCCGATCTTCGGTGCCGCGGCCGGCGCCGCGTTCAAGGTCATCGCCACCGTCGAGGAGCAGGACGAGAAGACCGACTCGATCCTGGTCCCCGAGGGGTCGGACATCAGGTCCTCCGCCGATCTGAAGGGGAAGAAGATCGCCGTCGGCAAGGGCACCTCCGCCCATGGCCATCTGCTGCTGGCGCTGAAGTCGGCCGGGCTGACCCTCGACGACGTCGATCCGCAGTACCTCCAGCCCGCCGAGGGGCTGGCGGCGTTCCAGGCCGGCGAGGTCGACGCCTGGTCGATCTGGGACCCGTTCGTCACTCAGGCCGTCAACGAGGACGGTGCCGTGGACATCACGGCCGACGAGGGCGGCACCACCGACCCCTACCTCGCCTTCGAGATCGCCTCGGCGGCCTCGCTGGAGGAGACCGACACCCGCGAGTCGATCCAGCACTTCGTCGGTCTGGTCCGGGACGGCTTCGAGTGGGCACAGGAGAACCCCGACAAGTGGGGCGAGGGCTGGGCCTCCGAGTCGGGCCTGCCGGTCTCGACGACCAGCGAGGTGGCGGCGAAGAAGGCCTCCGTGGTCGGCCCGGTGACCGAGGAGCACATCGCCTCCGAGCAGCAGCTGGCCGATGCCTTCTTCGAGGCAGGCGAGATCCCCGAGAAGGTCGACTTCGACACGGTCGTCGAACCCGGGCTCATCGAGTAGATGACATCACGACGAGAGGACCAGAGATGACGAACGTACCTCCCCTGACGACCAACCAGGATCTCGATCCGCAAGCCTTGAGGAAGGCGTTCGGGGTCTTTCCGACCGGTGTGGTCGCGGTCGCGGCCCTGATCGACGGCAAGCCGATCGGCCTGGCGGCCTCCTCGTTCACCTCGGTGTCCCTGGACCCGCCCCTGGTCTCCTTCTCGGTGGCCCGGACCTCGAAGACCTGGCCCGACCTGCGCCGATCCGCTCACCTGGGCGTCACCGTGCTCGCCGAGCACCACGGCGAGGTCTGCCGCCGGCTCGCCGGACCGGTCGACTCCCGTTTCGACGGTCTCGTGGTCAGCTCGTCCCGCGACGGCGCCCTCACCCTCGACGAGGGCCTGGCGCGCTTCGACTGCACCGTCTACCGCGAGGTCGAGGCCGGCGACCACATCGTCGTACTCCTCCAGCTCCACGCCGCCGACCACGGCGCCGGCCAGCCGCTGGTCTTCCACCGCTCCAACTTCGGAAAGCTGGCCAGCTGAGAAGACCCTGCCGAGGCGTCGGCGAGGTCGGCCGAGGCGTCACGTACGTCGGCCGAGATGGCATCCCGGTGCCAACTCGGCCGACGCGGGTGACGCCTCGGCAGCGGGCTACCTCATCAGCATCGCCTCAGGGGCGGGTGGGAGACTGCTGCTGTGCGTGTCATCGTCGTCGGAGCGGGGATCGCCGGGTTGACCGCGGCCCGCGATCTGTCCCTGAAGGGCCACCGGGTCACGGTCCTGGAGTCCTCGGACCGGGTCGGCGGAAAGATCCGCGGGGAGTCTGTCGCCGGGCAGCTGGTCGACGTCGGCGCGGAGGCGATGCTCAACCGCCGCCCGGAGGGAGTGTCCCTGGCTCGTGAGGTCGGCCTGGAGATCGTGCACCCGACGGACGCGAAGTCGTCGATCTGGTCGCGCGGCGCGCTGAGGCCGATCCCGCGCTCGATCATGGGCGTGCCCCTGGACCTGGCTGCCCTGGAGTCCTCGGGTCTTCTCTCGGAGGCGACCCTGGAGGTCGTACGCCGCGAACCCACGCTCCCACCTGCGAAGACCGACGAGGACATCTCGGTCGGTGACTTCATCGCGTCCCGTTTCGGGGACGAGACGGCAGACCGGCTGGCGGACCCGCTGCTGGCGGGGGTCTACGCCGGTCACGCCCGCGCGATCTCGGTGAAGGCGGCCGCCCCGCAGCTGTTCATGCTGGCCGAGAAGGGGTCGCTGCTGGAGGCGGCCGCCGCGCTCCCGAGCTCGACGGTGCCGGTCTTCGCCGGGATCGACGGCGGCATGTCGCGGCTGCCCGAGGCTCTCGCCGAGGGCCTCGACATCCGGTTCGCGACCCGGGTCGACGCCGTCACCCGCACTCCGCAGGGGTTCCTCATCGAGACCGGCGACGAGGTCGAAGCCGCCGATGCCGTGGTCATCGCGACCCCCGCTCCCGTCGCCGCGAAGCTGCTCCGCTCGACGGCCCCGTCGGTCGCGCGCGAGCTGTCGGCGATCGAGACCGCGAGCGTCGCGGTGCTGACCTTCGCCTTCCCGGACCTCCCCGCAAAGCTGTCCGGGCGGTCCGGCTTCCTCGTGCCGCCGGTCGAGGACTGCGCGATCAAGGCCTCGACCTTCTCCTTCGCCAAGTGGGCCTGGGTGGGGGAGCGCGGCAACTATCTGCGTACGTCCATTGGGCGCCACGGTGAGCCGCCCTCGGACGACGACGATCGCCTGATCGCCGACTCCCTGGCGGCTCTGGAGCGGATCGCCGGCATCACCACCGAGCCGACCGACGTGCACGTCCAGCGCTGGACCGACGCGCTCCCGCAGTACCCCGTCGGCCACCTCGACCGCGTCGCCCGCATCCGCCAAGGACTCCGCGGCGTACCCGGCCTGGCTCTCGCCGGAGCCTCCTACGACGGCGTCGGCATCCCGGCCACGATCGGCTCGGCCCACCGCGCCGTCGAGGATCTCCGCTGACTCAGGCCGGCACCCACCGGAGCGTCGAGACACAGACGTCCAGCGCCAGCTTCCAGGCCACGAACTTCTCGTCGGTCGCCGCCATCTCCATCGGCCGCGCCAGGGTGGCGGTGAGCTGAAGCCCCCGGCGCCGTTTCGAGCCGGGGATCGGGGTCATGTAGGCGATCGACGTCACGATCACCGGATCGTCGCCCGCGGCGGTCTTGGTCGACTCGCGCTCGTAGCGGATGAACCGCTTGTCGCCGAAGAGCGGCTTGGCGCCGTGGTCACGGATGATCGCGGCGACGTGGGTGTCGAGGGTCCCGCCGTTGTGGGCGTGGAACGTCGTCGCGACGATCGCGCCGGGGATGAGGGCGAGGCTGTCGGTCTCGGCGGTGGCGGCGAAGTAGGCCTTGACCTGCTGCTGCTTCATGAGCGCGTACGCCTGATCGAGCTGCGCACGCATCGAGGCGTGGAGCTCGGGCCTGTTGATGCTCATGAAGCGCTTCTTCAACGCCGCGTCCATCGCGGCCCGGTCGGCCTCACCGGGGGAGTGTCGCTCCCAGCCGGGGAGGAGCCTCAGCTCGAACTCCGGCTCCTTGGTGCCACCGAGCAGCTCGCGTAGCGAGGACTGCGGGGCGGGTGCTGCCTCAGACAAAGGACGAGTCCTCCCATACATCGAACGGATCGCTCGTCACGCCGGGGACCGGCTCTGCCGAGAAGGGGTTGCCATCGGGGCGTTCGACCTCGAGCTCGGCGAGGAAGAGCGGCATGTCCGCGATGGTGAGACCGAAGACCTCGGGTGCGCCTGCCTCGACCACGACCATCACGCTGATCTCCTGCGTCGAGAAGACGAAGATGCCGGTGAGGAACTCGACGGTCTCACCGTCGATCTCTCCGGTCCTGGACGCGAGACATCTCAGTCCGGGGCCGAGAGCGGCCCCGGCGTACTCATCGACGTCGAAGCCCTGCTGCCGCCACTCCTCGGGCGAGGTCGGCTCGCCGCCCCCGAGTACGACCCGCACCCGGCTGACGACGGGCGCGGGCAGCGGCCAGTGGAGCATCGAGGCCAGCGTGCCGGGGTGGAGGTCGCCGGCGAGGTGGTGCGCGAGCAGGGCACGCGCGTCGGGGTCGACCTCGTCGGTCCACCCGCCGTCCCAGGTGTCGCGGAGCGAGGCGAGGACGTCCTCGATCCACCTCTTCGCACCCGCGGTGTCGAGCTCGCCCGCGTTCGGGACCCAGATCCATCGCTCCGACGGCTGGGCGATCTCAGCTTGCCATGTCTCCGGCATCATCGCTCCGAGGGCTGTGCGCTCTGCTGGTCATGGGTGCGCCGCTCGTCCAGCGCCTGGCTCGTCGAGGTGGTGCCGTACCACTCGCCTGCCCACTTGCCCAGGCCGCTGAGCCCGTCGAAGCCGGCCCCGATCTTCTGGCCCCAGGTCCCTGTGCGTATCCCCCCGTAGATGGCCATCCCGGTAGCGATGTCGGAGCCGCTCATGATGCCCACGGGAATGTCCTTGGGGGGCTTGAACGGGTTGGCCATCCAAGCGGCCCTGGTCCGGGGGACCTCCCGGAAGCCGGTGGAGATGGAGAGCGCGGTCTTGAACTTGGCGCCGAACGTGACGTTCACGGGAGGCGGGTTCAGCGGCACCGCTCGTTTCAGAGCAAAGTTCCCGTAGCCTCGTCCGGCCGCGCCGGCGGTCTTCCCGCCGGAGGCGGCACCCTTCCCCATCGCTGTCCAGGCCTTCCCGATCTGGCCGAGCTTTCCGAAGGGGAGCACCGCGAGGACCGCCAAGAGCACGTCTGTCACCTCGCATTTGCCGGCCGACGCCTGGACGATCTTGCCGATCAGCACCAAGGCGCCGAGGGCGAATCCGATGACGGCGACGATGCCACCGAGAAAGAGCCCGGCGATCATGAAGACCATCGCGATGGCCTCGAGGATGTTGATCAGGAAGCCGAAGATCTCCCAGAAGCCGTCCTTGATGCTGCCGGCCATCTCGTTGCCGATGCCGTTGACCGCGAGGTCATAGGCGTCTTCCCAGGTGTCGTAGTGGGCATCCCAGCTCTCGGCGTCGTCCTGCCACTCGTTGTAGGCGGTCTCCTTGGCCTGGCCTTCCTCGTCATCGGCCTCGCGGTCTCCCGGGAGCCCCTCGTAGGCGGCCCACTTGTCCGTGCACGAGTCGACCAACGGCCCCATCTTGGCCTGGAGCTCCCCGAGACTCGTGCCGTACGCAGCGATCAGGGGCCCGACGGGCGTGTAGAGCTCGCTGGCCTCCCGCAACGTCTCGTAGGAGGATCCGATCTTGTCCTGGAGCTCAGCGACGGCCTTGCCCTGCATCTGGCCGTCGGCCAGCTCACCGGTGGCGATCTGCTCGAGGACGGTGGCCGCCTCGGACATCTGCACGCCGAGCTCTTCGATCTTGTTCCCGCGAGCGACGATCACCGCCGAGTCGCCGGTGAGGGGTTGGATCTCCCGACCCTTGGGAGACTGATCCATGACTGACTCCGTCCGTCTATTTCTGCTGGAACAGGAGAGCCGTCTCGCTGTCCCAGTTCTGGAACCCCTCGACGACGCCCTTGATGTGGTCTCGCACGTCGGAGAGCTCGTCCTTGAGGTCCTTGCGCTTCATGTCCCAGCGCTGTTCGAAGTCGTCGGCCTGGCTGCGCAGCTCGCCGCGGCGGAAGGGGTTTCCGATGGCGCCTTCGAGCGCATCGGAGTTGCCGACGGCGTGGTCGAACTCGTCGATGATCGAATCCAGCTTCTTGACCGTCTGGTCAAGGGTCTCGATCTTGACGGAGACGTCTGCCATGTCACCACGCCTTTCCGGTGTGCACAGGGCTGGCCAAGGACACGCGAAAGCGCTCTCAGCCGCAGGCGAACGGGGGGATCGAGGTGGCGCACAACCCGAGACAACCTGGCGATGGACACCCGAGTGGAACGTTACAACACGGCCGGGCGCGGAGGGTTAACAAACTCCCAATCGATGATTGAAAACTGTTGATGATCTCACCGCAGGAACGCGACGATCCCGGCGAGAGCCTCACGTGCGGCGGGTGCGACCCCGGGGAGCGACATGAACCCGTGGAACGCGGTGTCGTAGTCGACCAGCGAGACCGGCGTCCCGGCAGCACGCAACACCTCCGCATACCGCGTGCCGTGGTCGCGGATCGGGTCGTGCAGGGCGGTGATGATGTGTGCCGGCGGCAGGTCGGCGTGCGAGGCCGCGCGCAGGGGAGAGGCCTGCCAGGACTCATCGCCGTAGCGCTCGCCCATGTAGAGGTGGCCGAAGGTGCTCATCTGCGTCGAGGTGAGCACCGGGCCGTTGGCGTTCGCGGCCTCGGAGGGGAACTTCTCATACATCTCCACGGCCGGATAGATCAGCACCTGGGCCCGCACCGCCGGCCCGCCCGCGTCCCGAGCCATCAGGGAGACCACGGCTGCCAGGTTGCCGCCGGCGCTGTCGCCCATCACCGAGATCCGCGACGGGTCTCCGCCCAGGTCTGTGGCGTTCTTGGCGACCCATTCCAAGGCGGACCAGGCGTCCTCGACGGCAGCCGGGAACGGGTGCTCCGGGGCCAGCCGGTAGGACGGCGCGACCACGATCGACCCGGTCTCCGCCGCGACGTGCGAGGAGACCCACGCACTCTGCTCCGGCGTCCCCAGGCACCAGCCGCCGCCGTGGTAGTTGATGACGACCGGGGCGGCCTCACCGACGCCGCGAGGCGTGTAGATCGCGAAACGGCGCCCCTCGACGTACGTCTCCTTGATCTCGACGTCCGCGGGGCGCCCGAAGAGGAGGGCGGTGACCGGTCCGGTGCGGAACCCCTCGCGCTGGGCGCGCAGCGCGATCATCTCCTCCGCGTTCAGCGGTGTCCTGACCAGGCGCTCCTGGAGGAAGGCGAAGATGCGGGTACGCAGCGGCAGCATGCCCACACCCTAGAGGTCCGAGGACGGAGCCCGAAGGGGATCGGCGACCGGGCGTAGCGCAAAATGGGGGCATGACCGACCCGCAGGCCGACATCAAGTCCAACGCAGCCAAGATCAACGAGCTCAACGAGACCATCCGCTACACGATGTGGTCGGTCTTCTCCCTCGAGGAGACGCTCGGTGACGCCGACCGCAAGGCCGAGGCGGTCGAGGTCGAGGAGCTCTTCGCCGCCTTCGCCGAGGAGGACATCGTGGTGCGTGGCACCTACGACGTGGCCGGCCTGCGCGCCGACGCCGACGTGATGTTCTGGCTCCACGCCGCGTCCTCCGACAAGCTCCAGTCGGCCTACCACCGCCTGCGTCGCACGGCCTTCGGCGGCCGGCTGGTGCCGGTCTGGTCGCAGATGGCGCTGCACCGCCCGGCCGAGTTCAACCGGAGCCACCTGCCCGCGTTCCTCGCCGACGAGCGCACCCACGACTACGTCGCGGTCTACCCGTTCATCCGCTCCTACGAGTGGTACCTCCTCGACGACAAGGAGCGCCGCCGCCTCCTCGCCGAGCACGGCCAGATGGCGCGCGACTACCCCGACGTGCGGGCCAACACGGTCCCGTCCTTCGCCCTCGGTGACTACGAGTGGATGCTGGCCTTCGAGGCCGACGACCTCTCCCGCATCGTCGACCTGATGCGTCACCTGCGCGGCTCCGAGACCCGCCGCCACGTACGCGAGGAGGTGCCGTTCTACACCGGTGCCCGCGTCGACGTCGCGGACCTCCTGCAGCGCCTTCCCTGACCGGCCTCCACAACGGGGTGGGAGATCGCGAGAATTCGCTGTCCGCGCCCCTGGATCTTCACTAACCTCTTCCGTCGCGGTGGCTCCTGCTCGGGTTCGTGTGCCGACCCCGTCATGGGCTTCTGACATGTCCGCATGACGATGGGAGGGCTGAGACGTGGGGATGACCATCCCTGGGGAGCTGGATTTCGTACTCGACCTGCTCGGCTACGAATGGCCGAACGTCAACGAGGACGCGGTCCGCGATGCCGCGCAGCTGGTGCGCGGCCTGGAGTCGAACCTCCGCGCCACCCTCGACGAGCTGGAGATCCGGGTCAACGAGCTCGGCGACGGGGCCAAGGCGCAGTCGGTGAATGCGCTGATCAGGGCATGGACCGACAACCGTACGGCCAACATGGACGGGCTGCTGGACGCCTTGCCCGAGGTCGCGACCGGGATCGACATCCTCGCTGATGCGATCGTCGGGCTGAAGGTGAAGGTGATCGCCGAGCTGACGATCACCGCGGCGCAGATCGCGGCCGCAGCGGCGACCGCCGTGGTCACGGGAGGCCTCAGCGTGGTCGGCAACGCCGCGATCATCGCCGCTCGGAAGAAGGCGCTCGACATCGCCACCGACATCGCGATGGAAGAGGTGATCGGCCAGGTCGCGAGCATGGTGATCGAGCCGCTGACCGGAACGATCACCGAGCTCGCCATGTCGATCGCCGAGGCTCCGATCGTGACCGACGGCGAGGCGACCGCGGCGACCCAGCTCAGCTACGACCTGATGGAGCAGATCGCCACCGCGCTCAGCGACTGCGGCGCCGACCAGTACGACCTGTGCACGACCTTCGCCGCCGACGTGTCCGCCCTTCCCCTCTTCGCCTCGTAGGAGACAGCTATGGCCAAGCAGATCGGCGATGTCGCCAAGGAGGCCTTCGAGAAGGCGGGCGAGGTCCTCACCGAGGTCGGGGACTCCCTCAAGAAGAACGCCGACGACGTCGCCGAGGACATCCGCAAGCAGGCGGAGGCCCGTCGTCTGCTGGACGGCAGGCTGGGTCCCGGTGAGTGGAGGCCCGTCAACCGGAACCACAAGTTTCTCCAGCAGAAGCTCGGCGCCGAGTTCGAACGCCAGGTGACCGGCAAGGACGACGGGCTGGAGTTCTGCCTGCGTGGATCGATGGACAACGAGGTCAAGTTCGACGGGATCCTCGACGGCAAGCTGATCGAGACCAAGCACGGTTACGGGAAGATGATCGACTCGTGGGGATATCCCAACGGAGCCAAGGAAAAGGAATGGCTCGATCAAGCTCTACGACAGGTGGACGCGGCGGGCGATACCCCGGTCGAGTGGGTCTTCTCCAACAAAGAGGCCATGGAAGCGGCGCGGACCCTCTTCGAGGACTTCGATCTTCCTATCTCGGTCAGACACCAGGAATTCGTCAATCCGGGCAGCGACTGGGACGGCTGGAATGCGCCGAAGAGCAATGGATAAGCCTCACCTCACGACGGTGAGCCCGGCAGAGCTCGCCGGCCGATACGACGAGGGAGCGGTGATACGGTCATGACCGTGGATGAAGAGCTGATCGCGCGCGGATTCTGGGGTCCACGCCAGGAGACTCCTGAGCAGGTTGCGGAGGAGCTGAGCGCCTTCATCGTAGGCCTCGACGAGGTCTTCGGCGAGAAGATCTCGTGGTCCTCGCCCGCGATGCCGGGAAAGCCCCTGGAAGATCGGGATAACGCGCTGAAAGCCGTCTCCGACGCGTTCCGCGAGAATACGGACGCTCCGAATCTTGGAATCAGCCAGGCTTATCGGGGGCGCGGAGATCGGATCACGGTGGCCATTACCTTGGTCGTCGGTGGATATACCGAGTCTGCCAAGGTGCGCAACAGCATCGTGGTGAAGTGGCGTGGACCCGAGGTCGCGGAGTTCGCCGGCCCGGTCCTTCGTCGGCTCGCCGCTGTCTGGGACCCGGACTGGGCCGCGGTGACCTCGAGGTCGCTCAACGAGGCGCTCGCCCAGGTCCAGCTGGTCGGCAAGCCCGGACCGAAGCTCGGATACCTGAGCTACCTCTCCGAGGGGAGGGCGCAGGCCCTGCCCGGTGGCATGGACAAGCACCTCACCAAGCTCGACAACGGTGGCGTCGTCATCGGGTCGGGTGAGGCGGACGGCTTCCTGTCCGTGGACAAGGTCACCGAGTTCGCCAAGGTGCTCAGGCTGAGCGCCGCCTTCTCGCCGACTCCGACGACGCGCAGCAGGTTCTGAGCCGGCTCAGCGGCGGCGCAGGCGCGCTAGTGCGCTCATCCCGTGGTAGATCACGACCGCGGCGATGGTGCCCAGCGCGATGCCGGTGAAGGTGAGGTCGCCGAAGGTCAGGGTGAGGTTGCCGATCCCGATGACCAGGGCGACCGCGGCGGTGAACTGGTTGACCGGGTCGGCGAAGTCGACCCGGTTGTCCATCCAGATCCGGATGCCGATCAGGCCGATCAGGCCGTAGAGCGCGACGGTGATCCCGCCGAGCACCCCGGCAGGGATCGTGTTCAGGAGCGCCCCGAACTTCGGCGACAGCGACAGCAGCACGGCCACCACGCCGGCGACCCAGTAGGCGGCGGTCGAGAACACCCGGGTCGCGGTCATGACGCCGATGTTCTCGCCGTACGTCGTGGTCGCCGAGCCGCCGAAACCACCGGCGATGGTGGTGGCCAGGCCGTCGGCGAACAGGGCCCGGCCGGTCTCGCGGTTGATGGAGTCGTCGCCGGCGAGGTGGGCGACGCTGCGTACGTGGCCGACGTTCTCGGCGACGAGGACGAGCACGACGGGAAGGAACATCGGCACCACGGCCCAGTCGAGGGACGGGGTGGAGAAGTCGGGGAGCCCGAACCAGGCGGCCTTCTCGAACGCCGAGGTGTCGATCTGGCCCAGGAGCAGCGCGGCGATGTAGCCGACGACGACGCCGACCAGGATGGAGAGCCGCGCGATCAGGCCGCGGAAGGCGACGGCGACGACCAGCACGGTCGCCAGGGTGATCGCGGCGACCAGCACGGCCCCGTTGTCGGGGCTGGTCGGGTCACCACCGACGACGTTGTTGGTCGCGGCGGAGGCCAGGTTGAGACCGATCAGCGCCACGATCGCACCGGTCACCACCGGCGGCATCAGCGCCTCGATCCAGCCGGTGCCGGTGACCATCACGATCACGCCGACCACCGCCAGCAGCGCACCGGTGACCATGATGCCGAAGAGGGCCGAGCCCATCCCGCCGCCGCCCATCGCGGCACCGATCGGCGCGATGAAGGCGAACGAGGAGCCGAGGTAGCTGGGCAGCCGGTTGCGCGTGATGAGCAGGAAGAGCAGGGTGCCGAGACCGGAGAAGAACAGCGTGGTGGTCGGCGGGAAGCCGGTCAGCAACGGCACCAGGAACGTGGCGCCGAACATCGCGACCACGTGCTGGCCGCCGAAGCCGATCGTCCGGGGCCAGCTCAGCCGCTCCCCGGGCTTGACGATCGCACCCTCGCGTACGTTCTTGCCGTCATCGTGCAGATCCCAACCGAGTCGCATCTCGCACCCTCTTCAGCTCTCGTACGGCGCGATTCGCCGCTCGCCGAACGATAGGGCCGATTCACGCGAGGACGGAAGCCAGGCGCTCCGTAGGGTTGGCCACATGACGATCCGCATCGGAGTCCAGATCCAGCCCCAGCACGCCGACTACGCCCAGATCCGCGAGGCCGCCCGCCGCGCGGAGGAGATCGGCGTCGACGTGATCTTCAACTGGGACCACTTCTACCCGCTCTACGGCGAGCCCGAGGGCAAGCACTTCGAGGCCTGGACGATGCTCGGGGCCTGGGCCGAGCAGACCACGCGCGTCGAGATCGGCTGCCTGGTGACCTGCAACTCCTACCGCAACCCCGAGCTGCTCGCCGACATGGCCCGCACCGTCGACCACATCTCCGGCGGCCGGCTGCTGTTCGGGATCGGGTCGGGCTGGTTCGAGAAGGACTACACCGAGTACGGCTACGACTTCGGCACCGCCGGCTCCCGCCTCGACGCGCTCGGTGAGGCGCTCCCGCGCATCGAGAAGCGCTGGTCCGAGCTCAACCCCGCACCCCTCCGCAAGATCCCGGTCATGATCGGTGGCGGCGGGGAGAAGAAGACCCTGAAGTACGTCGCGAAGCACGCCGACATCTGGCACTCCTTCTCCGACGTGGCCACCCTCGAGCGCAAGCGCGGCATCCTCGCCGGCCACTGTGAGGCGATCGGCCGCGACGTGACCGAGATCGAGGTCTCGACCGCGGCGAACAGCGCCGAGGCCGCCAAGCCGCTCTACGACGCCGGTGCCCGGCTGTTCACCTACGGGGTCGGCGGTCCCGACTACGACCTCGAGCCGCTCGAGGACCTGGTCGCCTGGCGGGACTCGGTCGGCGGGTGACTGTTCACCGAGGTAACTCGGTCGGCATTCAGCCCGCGACGACCGTCCCCGAGGTCGCCTGCAGGTCCGCGTACGCCTTGGCGAGCTGCTGCGTCACCGGCCCGCGCTCGATCGGGCGGCCGTCGAGCGAGACGACCGGGGTGATGCCGCCCATGGTGCCGGTGACGAAGGCCTCCTCGGCCGTGTGGGCGTCGGTGAGCGAGAAGTCACCGACGTCCACCGGCAGGCCCAGGTCGGCGGCGAGGTCGAGGACGGTGGCGCGGGTGATCCCCTCGGGGCACGCCCGGGTCGTCGAGGTGCGCAGCACCCCGTCGCGTACGTGGAAGAAGTGGGTGGCGTTCGTCTCCGCGACGAAGCCCAGGTCGTCGAGCATCAGCGCGTCGTCGGCGCCGGCGTTGTTGGCCTCGACCTTGGCCAGGATCGAGGGGATCAGGTTGTTGTGGTGGATCTTCGGGTCGAGCATGTCGGCGCGAGGACGACGCTGGGCCGCGGTGATGAGCGTGATCCCGGAGTCGTCGTAGACCGGCGACTTGAACTCGGCCAGCACGATCAGCGTCGGACCCGACTGGTTGAGCCGCGGGTCCATGCCGGAGGTGACCTTCACGCCGCGCGAGAGCGTGAGCCGGATGTGGACGTCGTCGCGCATCCCGTTCGCGGCCACGCACTCGCGGATCGCCTGGGTCATGAACTCGTCCGACGGGATGTCGGAGAAGGCCAGGGCCCGCGCCGAGCGCCGCAGCCGGAGGAGGTGCTCGGAGAGCTTGAAGATGCGTCCCCGGGTCAGTCGCAGGCCTTCCCAGACCCCGTCGCCACCCTGGGCGAGCGAGTCGAACGGTGAGATCCGCGCCTCCAGGCGGTGCGTCAGCTCGCCGTTGATCCAGACCTGGAGGTCGTCGTTGCGGGGGTCGTACGTCTGCAGCATCAGTCACCAATCTCGACTCAAGGAGCCATGACATAGGGGGCGAGGCGATCGTAGTAGGGCAGGCAGCGCTCCAGCAGCGGCACCAGGCGCGAGGGCAGCGGGTCGTCGGCACCGGGGGAGGAGGCGGCGAACCCGGTCGAGGCCCACACGCCGGAGTACCAGTGCGGGGCCCACACCCCGTCGGAGTCGCGCCGGCCGGCCGGCCACGCAAGCATCGCCTCGTCGAAGCCGATCCCCAGGGCTTCGCACAGTGCGGTCAGGGCTGCTCGCGGCGAGGCCAGGATCGAGGCGGCATCGACCACCGGCCCGCCGAACTCCTCGAAGAGCGCCACCTGCTGCGGCAGCCCGAGATCCTCGAGCGTCGGCTCCTCGCGCACCTTCGCGTAGGAGGTCAGCACCCGCTCCGGGTCGCGGACCAGGAACGCGTGCGAGAGCCCGGCGAAGGCGCCGTGGTCCATCTCCGGGAGCAGGTGGTGGGTCATGTGCTTCTGGTACTGCACCGCCGATCCGACCGGGCCGGACGTGATCTCCTCGGCCACCACCCGCCAGTCGTTCGGCTGGGAGGCGAGCACGTCGTCACGGCCCGGATGGTCCAGGCCGGTGGCGGAGAGGTAGGCGGCGTACAGCGGCTCGTCGACGACCGTGCAGTCCGGTCGGTTCTCGAAGGAGCGCATCAACGCCGTGGAGAGGTTTCGGGGCCCTGACCACATCGCGATCCGCACTGTCACGGCGCCACGGTATCCGGGTCCGGCGGGACGCGAGATCAAGATGCGGAATATCGACCGGCCTCCCGGTGTCCCTCCAGCATGACCGAACTCCTGCCGCTCGACCCCGACCAGCTGCTCACCACGACCCGAGCCGTACGCAAGCGCCTCGACCTCGACCGCGAGGTGCCGCTCGAGGTGGTCCGGGAGGCGATCGAGATCGCCGTCCAGGCGCCCTCGGGCAGCAACAACCAGCGCTGGCACTGGATCGTGGTCACCGACCCCGCGCTCAAGCAGCAGGTCGGCGACCTCTACGCACGTGCGCACACCGAGGCGTACACCGGGCGCGAGGAGCCCGGCGACGCGGCCGGGGCCCGGCTCAGCTCGAGCTCCGTCCACCTGCGCGAGGTGATGGGGCGCGTGCCGGTGCAGGTGATCGCCGCGATCGAGCGCGACGTACCCGGTCTCCCGGAGGGCAACCAGGCGGGCCTGTGGGGCTCACTGCTCCCGGCCGCCTGGAGCCTCGCCCTGGCGCTGCGGGCCAGGGGCCTCGGCACGACCTGGACGACCCTGCACCTCGGCTACGAGCGTGAGGTCGCCGACGTCCTGGGCCTGCCCGAGAACGTGCACCAGGGCGTGCTCCTGCCGGTCGCCTACACCGTGGGGACCGACTTCAGGCCGGGGCCGCGGCGCGACCTCGACCCGATCATCCATGTCAACGGATGGTGAGCCTCAGGCTTGGTCTGCAGGCTCCAGCGAGATCGAGATCGAGTTGATGCAGAACCGGTCGCCGGTCGGGGTGCCGTAGCCGTCGGGGAAGACGTGGCCGAGGTGGGAGCCGCAGTTGGCGCAGCGGACCTCCACCCGGTCCATCCCGTGCGACTTGTCCTCGATGTATTCGATCGTGTCCGAGATCGGCTGGTAGAACGACGGCCAGCCGCAGCCGGAGTGGAACTTGGTGTCGGACTCGAACAGCTTGGCCTTGCAGGCCTTGCACGAGTAGACGCCCTTGGTCTCGGTGTCGGTGTATTCACCCGTGAACGCCCGCTCGGTGCCCGCCTGGCGCAGCACCGCGTACTCCTCAGGCGACAGCTCCGCGCGCCACTCCTCGTCGGACTTCTCCACGTTGTAACCCATGGTTGAAATGGTACGTCTGGGGTGGGAGCAGAACTCCATTGCCAAAGTCTAGCAATCTACTATACTTAAGCCCACGACGCTTCTGGAGGAGGCCACCATGACCGCACTTGCTGTACAGCCCCTGCTGGACGCCATCCGCACCTACGCCGACGACGAGGACCTGCTCGCGCGCGTGCAGGCGCCCGAGACCGGGCGCGAGTTCCACCTGCTCCACCGCGACGACGAGGTCGAGGTCTGGCTGATCGCCTGGGCCCCGGGCGCGAGCACCGGCTTCCACGACCACGGCACCGCGACCACCGCCTTCACCGTGCTCACCGGCAGCCTGGTCGAGCACAACTGGCTCGGTGGGCTGCAGATCGCCGACGTCGGCCCCGGCGACGCCCGGGCGCACGACGCCGGCCACGTCCATGACGTACGCAACGTCGGCTCGCGCCCGGCGTTCAGCCTGCACGCCTACTCGCCGCGGCTGGACGCGATGCACCACTACCACTTTCGCGGCGACCGGATCAGCCTGATCGGTGCCGAGCCCGGTCGCCCCTGAGGGATCAGAACCCGGTGATGCAATAGGGCAGCGGGCCGCCGTCGGCCATCGCGGCCCAGCTCTCGAGCGCCTCGGGAGAGCCGGTGATCCGGCCGGCGGCCGCCAGGGTGCGTACGTCGACACCACCGAGATACAGGGCGCCGAGGGTGTCCGCGGCCAGCTCCACGGTCGGCGCGGCATCGGTCGGCGTGACCTCGGCCCGGCCGTCGCGCGCCGCGATCCGCCAGGCGCCGGCGGCGTGCCCGAGCGGGTCCTCGACGCCGAGGACGATCTCGCCGGGGGCGTACCAGGGTCGGGCCTGGAGGGCGGCCGGCACATCGAGGACGCGCATCCACAGCATGTCGTCGAGCTCGGCGCTCTTGACCGCGAACGGCTCGGCGAGCGCCCAGTAGAGCGGGTCCTGCACCGGCGCCTTGCGCCAGGCCACCCGCTCGACGAGGTCGATGTCGGCGAGGAACCGCCACAGCCGCAGGTAGGCCGCCGGGGTCAGCGCGACCAGGTCGACGACGCGCGCCATCCGCAGCCCGGAGTCGTTGCGCTCGTCGGCGGTCTTGTAGATGGCGTAGCCGTCGGGGGTCCCGGAGGCGTCCAGGTGCAGCACGGCCCGCTGCTTCGACTCGCCCTTGGAGTCGCCGTCGAAGTCGTAGCCGCTGGAGAGCCACGGCTCGTAGAACTGCGGCCGGGTGACCGAGCCGCGGGTGCGCTCCTGGAAGGTGGCGTAGATCTCGGCGACCGTCTTCCAGGCGTCGGCCGGCTCGACGAGCGTCACCGACCCGTCGTCCTCGGGCACCTCCGGGCGGTAGCGGAACTTCGCGGTCACATCCACCTCGACCTGGCGCAGGTGGGTGGCGGTGCCGAACCCGAAGCGGCCGTAGATCGACCCCTCCGAGACGGTCAGTGCCGCCAGTGGCACCCCAGCGGCGACCGCGTCGGCCAGCGAGACCGTCATCAGCTTGCGCAGCAGGCCCTGGCGCCGGTGGGTGGGGGAGACGGTCACGTCGCTGATCAGCAGCGCCGGCAGGCTGGTGCCGGCGCCGACGTTGATCGGCGAGGTCCAGGACGAGAACGTCGCGACCGGGATCGTGGCCGAGGCGAACTCCGTGCTCTCCGCCCATGCCCCGAGCAGCGTGACCGAGTCGTTGCGGGTGTGGTCGCGCCAGACCTGGATGCCGTCGTCGTTGCCGCGGGACTGGTGGAAGCCACGCCGCGTCGCTTCGTACCACCCCTTCAGCAGGGCATCGTCCCCGTCGAAGGGGTCGAGGCTACGGAAGACGAGGCCGGGGTGCTCGAGCGCGCTCATGATCAGAACGTACGCCGCCGAGCACCCCGATCTCGACCGGTTATTCCTCCGCCGGGCCGGAGGCCGGCACCGGCGTCGGCATGGTCGCGCCCGCCTGCCTGCGGCGTCGGGAGAGCAGCCAGACCGGCGCGAGGACGAGCAGGATGACCGGCGTCCACGGGATGACGGCGCCGAGGGCGACCGCGAGGACCCGGGCCGAGTCGCCCAGCGCGTCCCAGCCGGCGCTCAGCCCGGCCAGGAAGCCGGGGTCGTCGTCGCCGGCCCCGCCCGGACCGGCCCGGTCGATGTCGACGGTGATGGTCGACAGCGAGGTCTGATTCGCGAGGGCCGCCTGCTGGGCGAGGAGCGAGTTGAGGTCGGCCTCGCGCCGGGCGAGCTCGGACTCGATCGCGATGACATCACCGATCGCCTCCGCGCGGGAGAGGAGCGTACGGATCCGCTCGATGCTCGTGCGGGCGTTCTTCACCCGCACCTCGGTGTCGACGACCTCGGTGGTGACGTCGGTGGTCGTGGTGCTGGAGTCGACCAGGGTGGCGGTGTCCTCGAGGTCGGCCATCGCGTCGGCGAACGACTTCGACGGGATCCGCAGGACCATCCGGGCATGGCTGAGACCTTCCTCGGAGCCGCCCTCGTCGCTGTCGCTGGTCTGCTGCTCGGTGACCTGGCCGGCGTACTTGTCGGAGACGTGCTGCACCTGCGTACGCGTCTTCCCGACGTCCTCCGCGCTGAGCGCGACCGAGCCGGTGGAGATGATCGAGGCCTTCGTGACGGCCTGCTTCGGTGCCGCCGCGTCGGCATCCTCCGCGGCCACCTCCGGAGCGGCCTTCCCGGCCGACGTGTCGGCGAGCGACTCGACCGATCCCGAGTCGGCGGAGGACCCGTTGGAACCACCCGACCCGCCACAGGCGCCGAGGGCGAAGATGCTGACGATCACAAGGGCCGCACCCGAGATAGGCCTGACCTTTGCTGTTTTCATGCCCCTAGTACGCCCGGGGGCATGAAAACGGTGCGGCGGCCGACTAGTTCCTTCGGGCCATTTCCCCGGGGGCATCTCCCGATCAGCTCGTCGCCGCAGCCGCCACCAGAGCGAGGGTCTGCGCCACGATGTCGGTCCGCATGTCGGCCAGCGGCTCGCCGTTGGCGTCGCCGTCGAGGATCGGCACGTGGATGTGACCCTGCTTGGTCTCGACCCCGAGCGCGTCGCGGAGGGCGGTGGTGCGGTAGGCCGACTCGTTGGACAGGTAGTCACCGCCGCCACCGGCGACCGCTGTGGAGCCCGGCGTCGGGTCCTCCCGGGTGACCGGCGTGGTCGAGCCGGCCGGGATCTCGGTGATGACGCGGTTGATGTTCACCGGGAAGGTGCCGGGCACGGCCGCCTTCATCGCCTCGACCGGCAGCGTGGTCCGGGTCCACTGCGGCTGCGGGTCGGCGTGAGGTACGTCCTCGGGGATCGGAACCATCTCGTTGACGCTGACCCGGTCGTTGTCGGGGAAGGTGCCGCGGTGGGCGCCGTTCCAGACCTCCAGGTCGAACCGGCCCGCGCGGCCCTGGCTGATGGTGATGGCGGTGTCCACGTCGCGTCTGCCGGGGACCAGGTGCGGCAGGAAGGCGCGCTCGACGGTGCCCTGCGCGAACGGCTCCCACAGCACGGGGAACACCACGGTCTGGATCTCGACGGGACCCTTCGCCGTCTCGACGACCCGCCCGTCCATCGCCAGCGCCGTCGCCCCCGACGGGTTCGACTGGCGGATGTTGCGGTCGAGGGTGAACGGGTCGAAGCCGGAGGCCAGCACCTGCCGCGACCGACCGGACTCGCCCCGCGCGAAGGTGGTCGACTCGATCCCGCGCGAGCTCCGGTCGAAGGCGGCCAGCACCTTCGCCCGGGCGTCCTCGGACCAGGACCGGTACGCAGGTGCGACCCGCGCGATCTCCAGCTCGCCCGCGAGGCGTGCCCAGTAGAGCGGCCGGTCGTCGCTGCGTGGCAGGTCGCCACCGGCGTCGCCGCGCCCCTGCACCCGGTCGACCGCGCGCTGCCACAGCGCCCGGCCGGCGATCCGGGCTGCGACGGTGGCGGCCCTGCTGCTGGGCGCGTCGCAGACGGCCGTCCTCACCGCGCCGGCGACGCCGTCGAACCCGGAGCGGGCCAGGATGTCGGTCACCGCCGGGTCCGTGAGTCGGGTGTGCTCGACCCGGGTGTCGGGCGAGGCGATGGTGCCGCACTCCGGGTCGGTGTTCGCCGTGGCGGTCGCGGGCGCGCCGGTGAGCCCGAGGGTGATGGTGGCGGCCAGGGCCGCCGTGGCGGCGGTCAGTGTCGTGGTACGAGTCGACATGCGGGGGTCCTCCGAGATCGTGGCGTTGCCGAACGTTGGAGCGGATCATGCCGGGTTCGAGGCGTACTGGCCAGTGCGTATGCGTGGCCCCTCCGGGCGATTTCGCTGGGGGAGCGGCCCGGAGCGGGCTAGGTTGACGCCATGGCGAAGACACCGGCGGCACACGTGCAGGCAGGCGAGCGCGAGGTGCGGATCTCCAGCCCCGACCGAGTGATCTACGAGGCGACCGACCGCACTCCTGAGGTCACCAAGCTGATGGTCGCGGAGTTCTTCGCGACCGTCGGCGACCCGCTGATGCGGGCGCTGCGGGAGCGTCCGACCGCCCTGGAGCGCTGGCCCGACGGCTGGCGCGAGGGGATGAAGCTGGCCACCGGCCCCACCGACAAGGAGGGCGACGGCTTCTACCAGAAGCGCACGCCCAAGGGTGCTCCCGACTATCTGGAGGAGGTCGAGATCACCTTCCCCAGTGGGCGGAAGGCGCGCGAGATCTGCCCGACCGAGCCCGCGATCCCGGTGTGGTGCGCCCAGATGGGCGCACTCACCTTCCACCCCTGGCCGGTCCGGCGCGCCGACGTCGACCACCCCGACGAGCTCCGCATCGACCTCGACCCCCAGCCCGGCACCGACTTCGCCGACGCGGTGCGCGTCGCCGGCGTCGCCCGGGAGACCCTCGAGGAGCTCGGTCTGCGCGGTTTCGCGAAGACCAGCGGCAACCGCGGCGTACACATCTTCGTACGCATCCGGCCGGAGTGGACCTTCGAGGAGCTGCGTCACGCCGCGATCGGGTTCGGGCGTGAGCTGGAGCGTCGCGACGGGGGAGTGACGACCGCGTGGTGGAAGGAGGAGCGCGGGGAGCGCATCTTCGTCGACTTCAACCAGAACAACCGGGACCGGACCATCGCGAGCGCCTACTCGCTGCGCCCCAAGCCCGGCGCCCCGGTCTCCACGCCGCTGACCTGGGACGAGCTGGCCGAGCTGAAGGACCCGCGCGAGCTCAACCTCTTCACCGTCCCCGACCTCCTCGCCGACGGCGACCGCTGGGCGCAGATCGACGACGAGGCGTACGACCTCACGCCCCTGCTCGAGCTCTGGGAGAACCTGCCCGGTGGCGAGCTCAACTTCCCGCCCGACTACCCGAAGATGCCGGGCGAGCCGCCGCGGGTACAGCCGAGCAAGAAGGTTGCCGCGCACTGGGATCAGGACGGCAACAGAATCGAGTAGGAGCCGCTCTGACAGGCTCACCACAGGTTCGGCACAGGCCTGGGACATGAACGGTCGGTGAACTCCCGAAGTCGCATCAGTGACTATCCCGGGAGGAAAACTGAATGAACTGGTTGAACCGGCGCAGGCGCGTCGACCAGCACAGGACAGAGGCCGAGGACGCTCCGACGCAGCCGACCGGCTACCAGGAGACCGCGAGCAGGCTGCACTCCTTCAACCGCTACGAGATCAAGTACCTGATCGACGAGCTGAAGGTCGCCCGGCTTCGCGAGGAGCTCGACGCCCGGATGGAGGCCGACCCGTACTCACCACTGGGTGGCTACCCGGTGACGTCGGTCTACTACGACACCGAGGACCTGCGGTTCTACTGGGAGAAGATCGAGGGGCTCCGGTTCCGCCGCAAGCTCCGGATGCGCCTCTACGGCCAGCCGGCGGCATGCACCGAGGAGACCCCGGTCCATGTCGAGATCAAGCAGCGGGTGAACCGGGTGACCCAGAAGCGCCGTCTCTCGCTGCCCTACGAGCAGGCCCGACGGTGGCTCGACGAGCGTGCGGAGCTCGACCTCGAGCTCGGCGGCACCTCGCGGGGCTTCGTCAACGAGGTCACCTCCCTCGTCGGCAACCTCGACCTGCGCCCGATCGTCACCACCGGCTACCAGCGCGAGGCCTTCGTGGGCCGCGAGGCCGACCTCGCCCTGCGCGTCACCATCGACCACCGCGTGCACGGTCGTGACCGCGACTTCCACTTCGCCTCCGGCGCGGAGAACCGGTTCCTGATCCCGCCGAAGCTGGCGATCGTCGAGCTCAAGGCCAACGAGCGGGTCCCCTACTGGGCGACCGACCTGACCGCGCGGCTCGACATGTCGGTGGTCCGGATCTCGAAGTACTGCCAGTCCGTCGAGGCCTTCTCGCTCGCCCCGAGCTCGCGCTACGGCGCCGCCGACAGCGTCCTCGCTCCGTCGGCCACCCTTCTCACCTCCCGCTGATCCTCTTCCCAGAACTCTGCACAGGAAGCTCTCATGAATCTCGATTTCCAAGATCTCAGCTCCACGTTCACCGTCTTCGACATCGTGGCGTCGCTGACGCTGTCGTTCGTGCTGTCCGCGATCATCGGCTACGTCTACCGGGCCACCCACAAGAACGTCTCCTACAGCCAGTCGTACGTCCAGACCCTGGTGCTCGCCGGGATGGTCGTCTCGCTGATCATGCTCGTCGTCGGCTCCAACATCGCCCGGGCGTTCGCGCTGGTGGGTGCGCTGTCGGTGATCCGGTTCCGCAACGCGGTGAAGGAGACGCGCGACGTCGGCTTCATCTTCTTGGTGATGGCGGTCGGGATGACGACCGGCACCCGGTTCTACCTGCTCGCGATCGCGGCCACCGTGATCATCTGCCTCGTGCTCGTCCTGATGAACAAGTTCAACTGGTTCAAGCTCGACGTTCAGCGTCAGGTGGTCAAGGTCCAGGTGCCGCCGGAGCCGGAGTACACCTCGATCGTCGAGGACCTGATGATCCAGCACTGCTCCGACTTCGAGCTGGTCTCGACGGAGTCCGTACGCTCCGGCGCGCTGATCGAGCTCTACTACACCGCACAGCTGAAGAAGGGCAGCAGCTCGCGTGAGCTGCTGCAGGCACTCTCCGCGGTCAACAGCGGTCAGCGCGTCACCGTGCTGACGGGCTACGACCAGACCGATCTGTGATGCCTGAGCCCGATCCGACCCTCCCGCGCAAGCGCCTCCGGCACCGGCTGCCGCGGTCGTGGCGGCAGCACTGGAAGCTCGTCGCCCTCCTGGGCGTCTTCTCCCTCGCGCTGCTGGTCACGCTCGAGGATGTGGGCATCAAGCCCTACATCACCGGCGACGTCGAGATCGCCTCGTCCGACATCACCGAGGACATCCCCGGCTCCGTCGACCTCTTCGACACCTCGGTCGACCATGAGGTCTCCATCGACATCACCGACGTCGAGTACGACGACATGGTCGAGAGCTACCAGAAGGACGGCGAGAAGAAGTGGGTCACCGCCACGGTGACCATCGACGGCACCGTCGTCAACGACGTCGGGGTGCGGCTCAAGGGAAACTCGACCCTGATGGGGCTGCGCGGCACCGGGGGAGCCGGTGGCGGTGCGGGTGGTCCCGGCCAGGGCGGAATGCAGCCGCCGGAGGGCATGGAGCTCCCCGAGGGCATGCAGCCTCCCGAGGGGATGGAGATGCCCGAGGGCGTGGAGCCTCCCGAGGGGATGGAGATGCCCGAGGGCGTGGAGCCTCCGGAGGGCATGGAGATGCCCGAAGGCGGGATGGCCGGCGGCTTCGGTGGTGGCGGGATGGGGGCGATGTCCCAGGCGTCGGCCGACGACCCGACGTCGCTCCCGCTGCTGCTCAGCTTCGACGAGAACATCGAGGGCCGTGCCTACCAGGGCATGACCGAGATCTCCGTACGCCCGGGCAGCCCGGTCATCAATGAGGCCATGGCCCTCTCGCTGACCAAGGAGGCCGGCCTCCCGACCCAGGACTACGGCTATGCCGTCTACTCGGTCAACGGCAGCGACACGACGACCCGCCTGCTGCTCGCCCACCCCGACGAGAACATGGCGAACAACCTGTTCGACTCACCGGGCTATCTCTACAAGGCCGATGCGTCCTCGCAGCTCGCCTATGTCGACGACGACCAGTCGTCCTACAGCGACCAGTTCAAGCAGATCAACTCCAGCGACGAGGGGACCCTGCAGCCGATCATCGACTTCTTGAAGTGGATGGAGGAGGCCGACGACGAAGAGTTCGCCGCCGACCTGGACGAGTGGGTCGACGTGGACTCGCTGGCGGACTATCTGGCGATGCAGAACCTGATCACGAACAGCGACGACATGAGCGGTCCGGGTCAGAACTACTACCTCTGGTACGACCTCGAGTCCGAGAAGCTCTCGGTGATCTCCTGGGACCTCAACCTCGCCATGCAAGGTGATGCGACGCTCGGTCCCGACGACGACAACGGCATGGGTGGAATGTTCGGCGGCGGGAACCGTGCCGCCGGCGGCCAGGCGAACGGCCAGGGTCAGGAACCACCTGCCCGCGCCGAGCAGGGCGGCAGGGCCGGCGGCATGCGTGGCGGGAACGCGCTCAAGGAGCGGTTCCTGGCGTCCGAGGACCTGAAGGCCGTCTACACCGAGGCGTACTGGGACCTGTTCGACAAGGTGTATGCCGACGGTACTGCCGCCGACACCGTGGCAGGGCTGGCCGAGTCGGTGCCGACCAGCGACTCGTTGAGTGCCGCGGACCTGAAGACGGCCATCGACACGATGTCGGACTGGGTCGAGCAGCGGACCAGCGCCCTGAAGGAGGCTCGGAAGGGCTGAACATGGCAGAAGTGCCTGCTCAGCGCGGATCCCCCGATCGCACGAGCAGGCACTTCTTTGTCGCTGGATCCCCCCGGAACAGCGAACCCCAAGATCCTAGGCGAATGCGGGCCACAACTGCCACGTGAAGCCGGTAACAGAGCGGTAACCTTTGGTGTGTCGGCTGTCACGTCGGCGGCCGCCGGCTGTCATGGGGACGAAACCCTCACATGCCGGTGATGCCTTCGCCTTCACCGGCCTGCTCGTCGAAGTTCTCATGCTCGATCAGGTGCAGCACCGGGACATCGAGGTGGCGCCGGGCCTGGTGGGTCCAGTCGACGTGGAAGAACTCGGCGACCACGTGCGGTCGGGTCATGATGATCGCTTCGCGGCCGTCGACCGCCGCGACCTTGGCGCGCAGCGCCTTGACCGGGTCCTGGACGAGCTCGCCGTGGGCCGAGGCCCCGGAGGTCTTCAGGACCTTCAAGGTCTCCTCGAGCGCCTTCTCGGCCTCGTCCTTCGCCTCCTCGCGCACCGCGTCGAGGTCGATCTCGTTCATCATCATCGCCGAGCCGAGGTATTCGGCGGCGCTGAGCGTGCCCATCGCCGACTCGATCCGGGCAGCGGCATCCTCCAAGGGCAGCAGCACGTGGTAGACCGGGTCCTCGACTCCCTCGTGGAGGGAGTGGACCCGGGTCGCGTCGTCGAGGGTGATTGCCTGCTCGACCAGGAGAACGACGTCGTAACTCATGTGTCCGACCCTAGCCGGGTTTAACTGTGCTGTTTAGCGGGGCACCCCGAGCACCTCGGACAGCTCGTACGCCACGGGTTCCTCGAGCTGCTCGTAGCCGCACGACTCCGGGTCGCGGTCGGGGCGCCAGCGCTTGAACTGGGCCGTATGCCGGAACCGGCGTCCCTCCATGTGGTCGTAGCCCACCTCGAGCACCCGCTCCGGGCGCAGCGGGGTGAAGGACAGGTCCTTCCCCTGCGACCAGCGGCTCTGGGTGCCGGGGACGCGGTCGGGGTTGGCGGTGAGCCACTCGCTCCAGCGGCCCCACGGGTGCTCCTCGATGGGCACGACCAGCTCCTGCAGCTCCTGCCACAGTTCGGCGCGTCGGGCGGCGGTGAAGGAGGCCGAGACCCCGATGTGCTGCAGCTCCGGCCGACCGTCCTCCCCGGGGGCGTACAGACCCAGCAGCAGGCTCCCGAGCAGCGGCTTCTCCGGCGTCGAGGTCTTGTGCTCGCGGTAGCCGGCCACGACCACGTCGGCGGTACGGGAGTGCTTGATCTTCAGCATCGTGCGCTTGTCGGGGGCGTAGGGGGCGTTCAGCGGCTTGGCCATCACCCCGTCGAGCCCGGCGCCCTCGAACCGGGTGAACCAGTCCTGGGCGACCTCGGGGTCGGTCGTCGTCGTGCACAGATGGACGTTGTCGGAGGTGACCGCGGCGAAGACGTCCGCCAGCGCCGCCCGCCGCTCGGTCAGCGGTTCGTCGAGGAACGACCTCTCGCCCAGCGCGAGCAGATCGAAGGCCGCGTACGCAGCCGGCGTCTCCTCCGCCAGCAGGCTGATCCGCGACGCGGCCGGATGGATCCGCTGCTGCAGGATCTCGAACTCGAGCCGGTCCCCGATCGCCACGAAGATCTCCCCATCGAGCACGATCTTCTCCGGCAGCGCCTTGCGCAGCGCCTCCACGACCTCGGGGAAGTAGCGCGTCAGCGGCTTGGTGTTCCGTGAGGCCAGCTCCACCTCGTCGCCGTCCTTGAACACGATGCACCGGAAGCCGTCCCACTTCGGCTCGAACGCATAGCCGCCGTCGGTCGGCACGCCCTTCACGGGCTTCGCGAGCATCGGCAGGATCGGCGGCATCACGGGGAGGTCCACGTCGCTCAGCCTAGGCGCGTCACGCGGAATTCGGGTGCGTACGCGTCCCGCAGCCCGGAGACCGCCGTCCTCGGACGCACGTGGGTCACGTCGCCGCGGCGGCGTAGCGCTGCAGGAACAGCGCCTCGGTCAGCGCCATGGCCGAGATCTCGCGGGGGTCCACGCTCTCGTTCGGCGCGTGGATCAACGCCTGCGGCTCCTCCACGCCCATCAGGATGATCTCGGCGTCGGGGTAGGTGTCGGTGAAGACGTTGCACAGCGGTATTGAGCCACCCTGCCCGAGGGTCGCCATCGGCTTCTCGTACGCCTCCTGCATCGCCTCGTCCATGGCCCGGTAGGCCGGGCCGTCGGTCGTGGCCCGGAACGGCGAGCCGGTGGCCTCCACCTCGATGCTGACGTGGACACCCCAGGGCGCGGTGCGGCGGAGGTGCGCCTCGAGAGCCTTCTGTGCCACGTCCGGTGCGAGCCCGGGTGGGATCCGGAGGTTCAGCCGCGCCGCGGCCCGGGGCACGATCGCCGCTGCCGAGCCGACCACCGGCGGGCAGTCGATGCCGAGCACCGTGAGCGCCGGGCGGGCCCACAGCATGTCCGACACCGAGCCGTCGCCGAGCAGCTGCACACCGTCGAGCAGACCGGCGTCGCGCCGGAACTGCTCGGGCGGGTACGGCTGGCCCTCCCAGCGCCGAGTGCTGTCGAGCCCCTCGATGGTGGTGTTGCCGGCTGCGTCCCGCAGGCTCGCCAGCATCGCGATCAGGGCCGCGAGGGCGTCCGGGGCCGCACCGCCGAACATGCCGGAGTGCACCTCCGAGGCGAGCGCCTCGACCGTGACGACCACGTTCACCATGCCGCGCAGGCTGACGGTCGCCGCCGGCTGGCCGACGGCCGCGTTGCCGGTGTCGCAGACCAGGATCGTGTCGGCGCGCAGCAGGTCCGCGTGGTCGACCACGAACGCCTCCAGGCCACCGGTGCCCTGCTCCTCGGACCCCTCCACGACCAGCTTGAGGTTCACCGGTACGTCCTCTCCCAAGGCGCGCAGCGCCAGGAGGTGCATGAGGATGTTGCCCTTGCAGTCCGCGGTCCCGCGGCCGTACCAGCGCCCGCCCTTCTCGACGAGCTCGAACGGCGGTGTCTGCCAGGCGGCGTCGTCGAGCGGTGGCTGCACGTCGTAGTGGGCGTAGAGCAGCACCGTGGGCGCGTCGGGGTGGGCGCACGGTCGAGAGCCGACCACGGCGTTGCTGCCGTCCGAGGTCTCCGCCAGCCGGGCATCGTCGAACCCGAGAGCGGCGAAGTGGTCGAGCACCCACTGCGCGGCCCGGTGGCACTCCTCGGGCGGGAACTGGCGCGGGTCGGCGACCGACCTGATGGCGACCAGCTCGGCCAGCTCCTCCCGTGCCCGGGGCATGAGCTCGGTGATGCGGGTCCTCAGATCCATGTCTCACTCGCCTGCCACGTCAGCGGTCTTGAGGTCCTCGACGAACTGCTGGAACTCGTCCAGCTCCTCGGGGCAGTAGATCTCGATGATCAGCAGCTGGCCCTGGACCACCCGGCTGTCGGCGACCACCGGGCGTGAGCCCGGGCCGGTCGCGCCGTTCGAGAGCTGCGACAGCAGGATGGCCTGGCTCAGTGCGTGGTTGGGGTTATCGCAGGTCGCGCCGCCGTCCGCTCCCAGGACCCGCACGATCTGGTCCCTGTCGGGGGTGCTGGCGCCCGCGCCCTCGAGGGCCGCGATCAGCTCGTCGGCCTTCTCCTCGGCCTCGCGGGTCTCCCGGGCCGAGCTGAAGGCGACCACCGCGGCGACGAGGAGGACGACGAGGACCACCAGGGCCGTGATGTAGATCCAGCTGCGCTCACGCGTGCCCTGTGTCTCGGTGTGGGTGCTCATGACGGGGTCACCTCCTGCGTGGCGGGCTGCTTCCAGGACGGCTTGCGGAACCGGTAGAACAGGAACGGCACGAGCAGACCGAGCCCGAGGGCGCCACCGCCGACGATGGCGAAGTAGACACCGGAGCTGCCGGACGAGAACTGCGATGGCGGGATGAAGCCGACCAGGAGGGCGGCAAGGGAGGCCGCGAAGCCGACGCCACACATCCCGACGAGCATGGGCGCGCGGTAGCCGCGCGGATGGTCGGGATGCTTACGACGTAGCTGGATCGCGGCCACGAACATCAGCAGGTACATGATCAGGTAGACCTGGGTGGTGATGACGGAGAAGATCCAGTAGGCGCTGGACACATCTGGGATCAGCGCATACGCCAGGCCGATCACGGTGGTGATCAACCCCTGGACGACCAGGATGTTCTGCTGGACACCGTTCTTGTTGAGCTGCTGCAGGAAGGGCGGAAGGTAGCCCTCCTGGCGAGAGATCAGCAACAGGCCCTTCGACGGACCGGCCAACCAGGTCAGCATGCCGCCGAGGGAGGCGGTGACCAGCATGATGCCCACGATCGGGGTCAGCCACTGCCAGCCGAAGTTCGCGAAGACCGCGTCGAAGGCCTGCATCACACCGGCAGTGAGGGACAGCTCCTCAGCGGGCACGACCCAGCTGATCGCCAGCGCCGGGAGGATGAAGATCGCCAGGACCAGGCCCATGGCCAGGAACATCGACCTCGGGAACTCCTTGCCCGGGTCCTTCAGCGAGGACACGTGGACCGCGTTCATCTCCATGCCCGAGTAGGAGAGGAAGTTGTTGACGATGAGCACGAGGCTCGAGAGCCCGGCCCACACCGGGAGGATGTTGTCGGAGGTCATCGGCGCCGCGGACTCGTTGCCCTGCCCGAGGAAGACGATGCCGAGAAGGACCAGCACGACACCGGGGACCAGGGTCCCGATGATCAGGCCGCCGCTGGCGAGACCCGCGACCCCCTTCGTGCCGCGCGAGGAGATCCAGACGCCGGACCAGTACACGACGATGATCACGCACGCGGTCCACACGCCGCTGCTGGCCAGCTCGGGATTGAACACGTACGCGAGCGTGCTCGCCACGAACCCGAGCAGACTCGGGTAGTAGAAGATCGTCATGGCGAACTGGCACCACACCGCCAGGAAGCCCATCGGCTTGGAGATCCCCTCCGAGACCCACTTGTAGATGCCGCCCTCCCAGCCCGACGCCAGCTCGGCGGAGACCAGCGAGGTCGGCAGCAGGAACACGATGGCCGGCAGCAGGTACAAGAACACGCAGGCCAGGCCGTAGACAGCCATCGTCGGGGCCGCCCGCAGGCTCGCGACCGAGCTCGTGGTCATCATCGCCAGTGCCACCCACGAGATCCAGGCGGTGGGCGGGATCTTGGCTCGTGTCGCCACGTCCGCTGCCGTGTCGCCCGCGCTCATGTCGGCCACCGCAGCGGGGCGTGGATCCTGCACCATGTGGACATCCTCATCACTCCTTGCGAAAGCGACGGCTGCTGATGGCTCAGGGTAGGAACGACAGGTGCGCGGGTGGATCATCCTCAACGGATGAGAGCCGGGCCGCTCCTGGAGCTTCTCCGGATGGTGCCTCTGCTCGTCGATCGCGTTCGGGTCGTTCCGGCTCGTCCCGGTGCTGCGTACGCGGGAGGGCGGGTGCCTCATCCACGACGGGTGATCCGGGACCGAGCCTCGGCGGCAATAGTCCGTGTCCATGATCAGGCTTCTCAGCGGCATGCCGGCAGGGGTTCTCGGGCTCGAGGCCGTCGACGACGTGGAGGCGGAGGACTATCGCGACGTCGTGGTGCCTGCCGTCGAAGCGGCTGTCGCGGAGCACGGGAAGGTGCGACTCGTCTATGTCCTGGGTCCCGAGTTCGACGAGTACGAGGGCGACGCCGCCTGGGAGGACCTGAAGCTCGGTGTCCGTCACCCGGCGTCGTTCGAACGGATCGCGATCGTGACCGACGCGCGCTGGGCAGGCCCTACGATCAGAGTCTTCAGCGTCCTGTGGCCGGGACAGGCGCGCGCGTTCCCGCTCGCTGACCTCGAGGCCGCGAAGCGTTGGGCGGCCGGCGAGGACCGGTCCGTTCCCGACGGAGGCTGAGCTCACGATCCGACCAGGAGGACACGATGACCGCGACGCAGTCGCCGGCGCCGATCACGACCGAGGACTATGCGGCCCGGATGAGCCGTGCGGTGACCGACGCGGCCGACGCGGGACTGGACGGGCTTCTCGTCACGCCCGGGCCCGACCTGGTGTGGCTCACCGGCTATCAGCCCACGGCCATCACCGAGAGGCTGACCGTGCTCGTCCTGGCCCCCGGCCGGCAGCCGACGCTGCTGGTGCCGACCCTGGAGCGGCCGGACGCCGAGAGTGCCGTGGGCGCGCCGGGCCTCTCGATCGTCGACTGGGCCGACGGTGAGGATCCGTTCGCGCGCGCCGGCACCATGATCCCCGCCCGGGCCACGATGGGGATCGCCGACTCCGCCTGGGCGATGCACCTGCTCGGACTGCAGGACGCACTGCCCGAATCCTCCTACCGGTCGCTGACGCAGGCCCTCCCGATGCTGCGTGCGGTGAAGGATGCCAAGGAGCTCGCCCGGCTGGCAGCTGCCGGTGCCGCCGCGGACGCGGCCTACGAGCAGATCCTCGGCGTCCGGTTCGCCGGACGGAAGGAGACGGACGTGGCTGCCGACCTGGCCCGTCTGCTGCGGGAGTTCGGGCACGAGCAGGTCGACTTCACGGTGGTCGGCTCGGGCCCCAACGGCGCCAATCCCCATCACGAGGCCGGCGACCGCACCATCGAGGTCGGCGACGCGGTCGTCCTCGACTTCGGTGGGCTCAAGCACGGCTACGGCTCGGACACCAGCCGCACGGTGTGCGTGGGCGAGCCTTCCGCTCTGGTCCGCGAGGTCCACGAGGTCGTCCGCGCGGCGCAGCAGGCAGGCGTCGAAGCGGTCCGCCCGGGCGTTGCCTGCCAGGAGATCGACCGGGCCGCTCGACAGGTGATCACGGACGCGGGCTACGGCGATCGGTTCATCCACCGCACCGGGCACGGCATCGGCACGACCACCCACGAACCGCCCTACATGATCGAGGGCGAGGAGCAGCCGCTGGTGCCCGGGATGTGCTTCTCCGTCGAGCCCGGCATCTACCTCCCCGGAGAGTTCGGTGTCCGAATCGAGGACATCGTCACGGTCACCGAGGAGGGTGGCCGGCGCCTGAACAACACCGAGCGTGACCTGAAGGTCGTCGACTGAGGCCTGGTGTCACCGGGACAGACAAGCACTACTCGGCGGGCAGGAGCGCGGTCGACAGCATCACGCGCTGCTTCCCGGTCGTCTCGTCGGTGTACGGGGCGATGAGCTCGTTGAATCCTTGCTGGATCCGCGCGAGGTCTTCCTCGTCGACGTACAGCGCGCCGGTGCCGAACCCGAGGTGGCTGCGGGTCACCTCGCCGAGCGCGAGCGAGCCCTCGAACGTACGGAGCAGCTCACCGATGAAGGCGAGGAAGCCGGCTCGGATCTGCTCGTCGGAGAGCGTTGCCAGCTCGGCGTGCTCGACGTGGGCCATCCGCTCGCCCAGCGTGTAGGTGCGCTCGATCGTGCCCCGCACCCGCCGCTCCGACGCCACGGCGAGGAAGCCGGCCTCGACGAGGGTGGCGATGTGCCGGTACAGCGTCGCCTGGGGGACATCGGGCAGCAGCTCCCGGAGCTGGGCGGTGGTCAGGTCGCGGCCTCCCACCGCCTGCAGGACCCGAAGTCGTACGGGGTGGGCGACGACCTCGGAGATATTGCCTTGCGACGGCATGTGACTCCCATTATTATCATTCTTAGAATGTTCCTGATCTGAGTATATTCTAGGAGATGAGATGACCATCCTCAACGTCCAGGACGGCCTGCTGACGCTCACCTTTCCTGGGTGGGAGCGGATGGTGGCCGGCCGCGCGGGCTACTCCGTCGCCGTCAGCGCCGTCGACTCAGTCGAGGTGCTGCCTGACTGGAGCTCGGAGATCCTGGGCTGGCGTTCTGGCCTGGTGATCTCCGGTCTTCGCAAGCTGGGCACCTTTCGGCATCCCGACGGCACCCGCAGGCTGGTCTCGATGACGCGCGGGCTGCCCCTGCTGCGGATCCGGCTGCGCGGCCGGGATGTCGGTGCCGGCTTCGACGAGCTGCTGGTCAGCGCTCCGGACGCCGCCGAGCTGGCGTCGGAGCTCGACGCTCTGGCTCGGCCATGAGTGCCGCCGTAGCCGCGGGCGTGATGGCGGAGGAGAGTGGGGAGCTGTCCGGCCCGACCCTGCGGACCCAGGGTCTGGTCAAGTCCTTCGGGCCGGTGCCGGCGCTGACCCGGGTCGATCTGGTCGCACGGCCGGGACGGGTGACCGGCTTCATCGGGCCGAACGGCGCGGGCAAGAGCACGACCTTGCGCATCCTCACCGGACTCGCCCGTGCGGATCAGGGCACGGCGACGATCGACGAGGTTCCCTACGGCAGGCTGAGCTCGCCGGCCCGGGTCCTGGGCGTCGTCGGCGATCTGGCCGGTGCCCATCCGGGGATGACCGCTCGCGGGCACCTGCAGACTCAGGCCGCCCTGATCGGTGTGGCCGGGGCGCGGGTCGGGCACGTGCTCGAGGAGACCGGCCTGAGCTCCGTGTCGCGCCGACGGGTCCGCGGCTTCTCGACCGGGATGCGCCAGCGGCTGGCGTTGGCGACGGCCCTGTTGGGGCGGCCGTCCGGGCTGATCCTCGACGAGCCGACCAACGGCCTGGACCCCTCGGGCATCGTCTGGCTGCGCCGTCTGCTGCGATCCTTCGCCGATGCCGGCGGGACGGTGCTCGTGTCCAGCCATGTGCTCACCGAGCTGCAGCAGGTCATCGACGACCTGGTGCTCATCGAAGCCGGCCGCACGCTCTGGTCCGGTTCCCTGAGCGACTTCACCGGTGAGCACGCCTCGCTCGAGGAGGCCTACCTGAGCATGATCGAGAAGGAGATGGCATGCGACAGCTGAAGGACGCGATCCGAGGTGAGGTCGTGCGGCTGACCAGGACCCGGCTTCCGCTGTGGACGCTGGTGGCCGCGGTGACGTGCGGTGGCCTGCTCACCGGCCTGGTCGCGCTGACCGGACCGGAGAACGCCACGCCGCCGATGCCGGGGTTGGACACCGTCGCGGGCGTGTCCGGGGTCTTGAGCCTCCTCGGCGTCGCCCTCTTCGTGCCTGCGCTGATCGGCACGGTGGCGATCACCGGCGAATACCGGCATCGGACCGTGGCCACCACCTTCCTCGCGGTCCCGGAGCGCGGCCGGGTGCTGGTGGCCAAGCTGATCGCCTACGGGGGTCTCGGCCTGGCGTACGGGGTGGTCCTGGCGCTCTCCGCGGTCGCCGGGATCTACGCGGGGACCGCGGCGCACGGGATCGAGCCGGGGCTCGGGCTCGACGCCATTCTCGGCACCACGGCGAGGTACGGCGGGGCCGCAGCCATCTACATGCTGCTGGGCGTCGGCATCGGAGCCGTCGCGCGGCACCAGCTGCTCGCCATAGGGATCACGCTGGGCTACTTCTACCTCATGGAGAACCTGATGATGATTCTCCCCGGGGTCAACGTCGTCTACCCCTTCCTGCCTGGTGGAGCCACCGCCGCGCTCACCGGGTCGACCGCGCTGATGGAGATGATCGCGGCCGAGGCGGGCGTGAGCGGTCCCGTCGCCCAGGCGCCGCTGGTAGGCGCCCTCGTGCTTCTCGGCTACGCCGTGGCCACCTCGGCGCTCGCCGCTGCGGTATCCCTACGCCGCGACGTCGTCTGAGTCCGTGCGTACGCCGCCCCGCCCGGGGCTCAGGCGTGGCCGCCCTGGACCTCCTTGGCCGCGGCCTTGATGTCCTCCGCCTCGACCTTCTCGACGGTGGACTCGACGATGGTCTCCGCCCGCTCGAGGGCCTTGCGGATCTTGACCTCGCCGGGATCCGAGACCAGCGCGATCAGGCCGGAGTGCCCTGGTGTGATCGCATTCTCGAGCTGCTCCTCGAGCTCCTTGTTGTGGTGGCGCTGGCGCAGCTTTCCGACGAGCGCTCCGGCTCCGCCGGCCACCGCGGCACTGCCGAGGATCGACGGCGGGAAGACCACGCCGAGCGCGATGCCGCCGACGACGCCCCACTTGAGGCCTGACTTCGTGCTGTGGTCGGTCGCCTTCTGGATCTCCAGCCGACCCTCGGCCGATCGGTTGACCACGATGACGCCCTCGATCTCGACGGTGCGGCCGTCCTCAGCCGACTTGAGCGCCTCGTACGCCTCCCAAGCCATGTCCGTGTCGCTGAAATCCGCGATGATGAGGGTGTAGGCGCCGTCGGACACGGAGGCCGCGGTCACCTCGACGTCGGGGGTGTTCTCGTCTGCCATGACATCCGCTCCTTGGTGGTTGGGGTTCCACTCTCGAACGGTCACGGCATGGCGGCATCACCCGTAGCGGGTGGGGTGAGCGCGCCGCTCGGACGATCCGACGATCACTCGCCCTGGCGCGATCGGCGCCAGAGCCCCCAGGCCCAGGTGAGAAGCAGGGCGCCCAGGATCGACCCGATCAATCCGGTCGGGTGGAGATCGAGGCCGTTGCCGGTGGCGAGGCTGAGCCCCAGGCCACCGATGAAGGAACCCAGGAGGCCGGTCACCGCCGCCGTGGTCCAATCGATCTCCTTCATCGAACGACCGAGAACGAGTTGTGCCACGCCGCCTGCCACGATGCCGAACAGGATGATCGCGATGATGAGCATGTCGGCAACCTACCCCATCCTGCTGCTCTCATTCCGGCGTTGAACAACACTGCTCGATCGTGACGCCCTGATGTGGACGACGACGGGGCCAAACCGTCTGCTCGTGCTGCTTCCGGAGAGCTCCACGACGTCGACGGCCGCGCTGGTCAGCGTTCGAGGGGACTCGGGTTGAGCGGGGACATGTCCAGGTCGCTGTTGCGGAGGCGGTAGACCTGAAGCCTCAGGTTGTAGTACTTCTCCGTCTCTCCGACCCAGTCCATGCCGATGCGGCGCGCAGCGTGGATGCCGTGCTCGTTCCGGGGTCGCACGACGGCGAAGATCTCCTCCTCGCCGTTGGCGAACGCGTAATGGGCAAGGGCGTGCCCGGCCTCCGATCCCAGTCCCCGGCCCCACGCCCAGGGGGCGAGCTGGTAGCCCACCTCGAGGTCTTCGCCTTCAGGAGGGAGCGGGAGGATCTGTGCCGAGCCCGCGACACGTCCGCTCTCGATCTCCTCGACCACCCATCGGCCGCTCGCCCGGCCGTCGGGTCCTGGGGGCGCGGCGAGCCACCTGCTGATCGTCGCCCGCATGCTGTCGACGTCGGTGACCTGCTCCATCGCCGGTGCCAGCCAGCGGGAGACCTCGGCGCTGCCGTAGATCTCGAGTGCCGCGGGCGCATCGTCCTCGCGCCACGGCCGAAGCCGCACGCGCGCCGTATGAATGGTCGAACCATCGATCGTGACGTCATCAGCCAACGTGAGCTCCTCGAAAGGGTATGCCCGCCCGGCGACATCGCATCGAGGAGAGGGGTGCGACACGGGAGGGTGTCTCGACGATAGCGCGCTCCACCCGGTCGGGGCGATGGATGATGCTGAGTCAGTGCGGTGAGCGCGGCCTCTGCCGTCTACAGTTGTCCCGTGCGTTTCGGCGTACGTTCCCCGGTTGGTCTGCCGGCAGGGCCCGCCTGACTTTGAATCAGGACTAGCGACGTAGGTTCGACTCCTACCCGGGGAGCAGAAAGCCCGCTCTGAACTGCGCCTTTGCAGATCGAGGCGGGCCTTCTCGTTCCGGATGGCACACGAGGATGGCACACGACGGATCAGATTCGGTCCCGGTTGCTCGCCCTGGTCTTCACCGCTCTGCACCGTGTCATCAATTTCTGTGCCGTCAATGCTTGGCGACGCCGGCGAACAGTGCCCGCATCCGCTCTTCGGCTCCCATTACGTACTGTCTCCTGTTGGCGGGTAACCGCCTAAGTCGCGTACACGGGCATCGAAAAGCGCCGCGGGCGCGGCCGCCCGGCTAGTTCCGCTCGCGGGCGAGCCGGTTGCGACGGTCCTCTTCTCGCTTGGAGTAGGCGGCCGCGCGGATCGCTTCGTCCGACTCCAGCCCGCTGCCCAGCGCGCCGCCGACAGTGGCCGCCGACGCGACGAACCAAGTCAGGACGAACAGGTCCCCGTAGCCCAGCGACATGCGGAGGTAGCCGCCCATGATGGCGGGGTCGAGGACGAACAGCGCCCACACCAGGTTCAGGACGTAGAGCGCGATATAGCAGATGATCACCCCGGCGGTCAGGGTCACCAGCGTCGAGGTGTTGTAGAGACGCGACCTCTCCCGGGCTTGAGCGGAGTTGTCGTCCGGCCTGTCCCACAGTCCACCGTCGATGACGAGCCAACCGACGACGAGGGCGATCGAGGCGATCGATGCGATAGCGAGGCGCCACCAGGACAGCGACCCGGCCAACAGCCACACGGTGGAGTTGATGGTGGCGATGGCCCCGGTCGTGAGTGCCGCGACCAGCGCTGTCTTGAGCCCGGGCACGAGCAGCCACGGCCGGTTGGCGAGAACCATGCCCAGGAGCAGCCGCCAGCGGCCACTGCGCCGAGGCAGCGGCACTCGGTGCCCGTTCTCGGAGGTGGGGTCGGCCATCCCGCTGACGACGTCGCGCAGTGCGTGTCTACTGCGCTTGTGCATGCGAAGGCCGCCGAGCGCGGGCAGCGACAGCACCGCAGTCCGTTGCTGCGGGTCGCTGTCGACCAGCAGGTATCGGCCGTCGCCGCCGCGAAGGGGGAGCTCGGTGAGCCCGACGACCACCTCCCAGTGACGTTCCTGAGCCCGATCCGTCAGCCGTGACAGCGCGGCCTCCACGTCCTCGCAATCGACCGTGAACGGCTCACTGACTACCTCGATGTCCCAGTCGCGCCGATCCTCGCGGTTCGGCCGATAGCGGTCGCCGAACGCGCGCGCGATCTGAGTGGGCTTGGCGGGGTCGGCTACGAGGCCGACTTGAAGTGGCTTCATTCTGCCGAGGTACCCACGCCGCTCGCAGAAGACACCTCGGCAGATGGTCGACTGCCTGCACGGGCTCGGAAGGAAAGGATCCGCTCATCGGCATGAGAGTGCGTCCGGCACGCGGCGAACCGGGCTACTCGCTCGGGGGCGTTCGGGACGGTCCTCCAGGCCGCCGCTGGGGTCGTCCGGCCGGTGATCGGCCAGACCTTCTCTCTGGAGCAGGCGGCCGACGCGCATGCCGCGATCGAGAACCGCACCGCCATAGGAAAGACCCTGCTGCTCATCTAGGGGCCTGGGTCAGGGACCGCGACCTCGGGCTGTTGCTCGAGGTCGCGGCACCTGACGACTCTGTCGTGGTGTCACTTCCCGTGCCCGGCGGCAGGGAAAGTCGCCCAGACGCTTCATCAGGTTGCGTCGTCGGTAACCAGCAACGCGACCGTTCATGCATCCGACCCCTGTCGGATGGAGTCGGGCGGCGTTACGATGGATGGTGAAGGGGAGTACCTCCTAGCCACGTGTCGTCATCTCGGCTTACCGCCCGGCCCGTGGAGCGACCTGCTGAGGAAGACCTTCGTCGGACTACCGATGGAGGTGCAGCGATGTCTACGTCCTTGTGGGATCGATCGGTGCTGGGTGTGTGGCACTCTCAGCCGCCCCCCGATGTCGATGCGAACGGCGCGGAAGCGACCAGGCCCGAGCGATCGCCCCTGCTGGCCTCTGCCGAGGCGCAGGCCCTCACCGTGGGTGAGGTCTTCGCCTGGGTCGGCCTCGCGATCTGGGGTGGTGCGCTGGTCGCGTTCGTGGTGTACGACATCGCCCGGACCTACCAGCGCCACCATCCGGTGCTGCACAGGCCGGGGCACCGTCAACCGGGGCGGCGCCAGGACGCCAGGTGAGGACCGGGGCGATCGACTCGATCGGGACGCCCAGCCTGTGGCTGCTCACGGTCGGTGCCTTGCTGGTCCTGCTGGCACTCGACTTCGTGATCACCCGACGCCCGCACGAGGTGTCGATGCGCGAGGCGCTGCGCTGGTCGGTCTTCTACATCGCGCTGCCGCTGGCCTTCGGGCTCTTCGTCTGGTGGCGCTACGGTGCCACACGCGGCCTGGAGTACCTCACCGGATATCTGGTGGAGAAGTCGCTCAGCGTCGACAACCTCTTCGTGTTCATGCTGCTGCTCGCGGCCTTCGCGGTCCCGCTGGAACTGCAGCAGCGGGTGCTGCTGTACGGCATCGTCGGCGCGCTGATCCTGCGGGCGGTGTTCATCGCGGTCGGCGCCGTCGCGTTGGCGGCGTTCGACTGGACGTTCCTGGTCTTCGGCCTGATTCTGGTCGCCACCTCGGTGAGGGTCGTTGCGAATCGTGTCACCCACACCAGCCACGACGTCGATGTCGACGCACTGCGGGTCGTTCGGCTGGCTCGCCGTCTTGTCCCGGTCACCTCCGACTACCAGGGACCGCGGATCGTCGGCCTGGTGGACGGCCGTCGGGCGGTCACGCCGTTCGCGCTCGTCGTACTGGCGGTGCTGACCACCGATGTCGTGTTCGCGGTCGACTCGGTGCCCGCCGTGTACGGCATCACCGGCGATCCGTTCCTGGTGTTCGTCACCAACGCGTTCGCGTTGCTCGGGCTGCGCGCGCTCTACTTCGTGCTGCAGGGCGCGCTGAGCAGGCTGGTCCACCTGGACTTCGGGCTCGCGGTGATCCTCGCGTTCATCGGCGTCAAGCTCGGGCTGCACTGGGCGCACCAGCGGTGGGACGCCGTCCCTGAGATCCCCACGCTGGCCTCTCTCGCCGTGATCATCGGGATCCTCGCCGTCACCGTGCTCACCAGCCACCTGGCGACGCGCCGCAGCCCCGACCCCTCTCGGGTGTGAGTGCGACTCACGCGGTGTGGCGGCGCAGGAAGCCGCGGAGGATGTCGTTGAACGCCTGCGGATCCTCGAGGTTGCTGACGTGGCCGCAGTCGGGGATGACGGCGAGGTCGGCGCCGGGGATCCGGCGCTCGAACTCGTGGGCCACCGACAGGGGTGAGCGCGCGTCGAGGGCGCCCCAGATGAGCTGGGTGGGCACCTGGATCGTGTCGAGCACGTCGCTCAGGTCGGCGTGAGCCATCGCGGTCAGGGCGGTGAGCATGCTGTGGTGGCGTACGTCTGCTGACAGCGCGTCCAACAGAGGCACGAACTCCGTCGGCGGCGAGCCGGCGAAGAGGTTCGGGAGGGTCGGGTCGAAGCTGCCCTCCGGCTGGTCGCGCAGGCCGGCGAGCCGGGCGTCGGCCTCCTCGGGGCCGAGCGAGCCGAGCCAGCCGGCGTAGCCGTCCGCGAGGACGAGGCTGCGGACGACGCCGGGGTGGCGCCGATACAGCTCGAGGATGACGGTCACTCCCCAGGAGATCCCGACGAGGGCGCACGGAGCGACGTCCAGCGCGCGGATCAGGCCGGCCAGAGCGTCGGCGTAGTCGCTCAGCCCGAACCCCGCGGGCACGTCGGCGGAGCCACCCGCGCCCGGCTCGTCCCAGGCGATGACGGTGAACTCCTCGGCGAGCGCGTCGAGCTGAGGTGTCCAGGTGCGGCCGTCCTCCGCGCCGCCGTGGACGAAGAGGACCGCAGGGCCGTGCCCGGCCCGTCGGAAGGCGAGTTCCATCCCGTCGATCTCGACGACATCCATGCTCCGACGCTAGCTCAACAGCCTGTCGTCCGGCTTGACACATCGGGCAACAATGGCCATGCGCCGTTCATCTTCGTGTAAGGTCGCCGGGCTTCCTGTGAACGTCCGCGTGTCGCGTCGGTGATTGCAGGGAAGCGCAAGGTGGTATGGATACTGGCCTCACATCGAGGCTGTGGGGGAGCAGGGTGTAAAGTCGCCCAAACTAATCGACAAACACTTGGAGGAAGCGTGGGCATGGGACCGATCATCGGTTACGTACCTGGCGTGTTCGATCTCTTCCACATCGGTCACCTCAACATGCTGCGCCAGGCGCGTGAGCGCTGCGACACGTTGATCGCGGGTGTGGTCTCCGACGAGGTCTGCGAGACGACGAAGGGGATCATCCCGACCGTCCCGCTCGTCGAGAGGCTGGAGATCGTCGAGGCGATCGGGATCGTGGACGCGGTCTACGCCGAGCGCACCACCGACAAGGTCGACTCCTGGCGCGAGGTCGGGTTCACCCACCTCTTCAAGGGCGATGACTGGAAGGGCACCGAGAAGGGCGACGCGCTCGAGAAGAAGATGGCGTCGGTCGGTGTCGAGGTCGTCTACTTCCCCTACACGCTCCAGACCAGCAGCACCGCTCTGCGGAAGGCCATCGCGCGAGAGGATGCCCAGGTCTCGTGACCGGCAGTGCCCCCACGACTGGCGGACAGTTCGAGATCTCCGACGAAGGGGTCCTGGTCAAGGACTCCTCGACGCCGGTCCTGGTCCTCTCCGTCGACGGCCAGTACGTCTGGTCCCTCACCCCTGACCGCGACGGCCACCGGACGGACGGCGGCACGATGGTGCCGTGGCCGACCGTGCTGACCCGGTTCCTGGATGGCTCCGCGACGATCACGATCGCCGACTACGACGGCGAGGTGCTCTTCGAGGAGAAGGTCGCGCTCGGCACCGGCGAGGGCGCCATCTCGATCGTCGACGGCAGCGGTCACCCGCTCAGCGTCGACAAGGTCGGCCACCTGACCCGGTCGTTCGAGGCCACCGACGAGAGCATCCGAGCGGAGATCCTCGACGGCACCCAGCGTGTCCTCGCCGACCTCCGCGACGTGATCGGCGTCGAGGCCTACCTCAACTACGGCGCGCTCCTCGGCGCGATCCGCGAGGGCCGGATGCTCGGCCACGACTCCGACACCGACGTCTGCTACCTCTCCCAGCACACCGTCCCCGCCGACATCATCACCGAGTCGTACGCCATCGAGCGCACCATGCGCGAGCGCGGCTGGAGCATCCTGCGGATGTCCGGTGGCGACATCAAGGTGCTGCTCGAGGTCTCGGACGGCCGCAAGGTGCACATCGACATCTTCGTGGCGTTCTACGTGCCCGACAAGGACGGCGAGCCGGTCTTCTACCAGCTCGGCAACCGCTCCGGCCGGCTGCGCCGCGAGGCGATCGTGCCGGTCTCCACGATCAACCTGCACGGCTACGACTTCCCGGCTCCCGCCGAGCCCGAGGAGATGCTGGCCTTCATCTACGGGCCGAAGTGGCGCACCCCGGACCCGTCGTTCAAGTACGCCGACCCGCCCGCGGGCGTGCGTCGCCTGGACGGCTGGCTGCGTGGGTTCCGCACCGACATGGGGTTCTGGACCGAGTTCCACAACACCCACGGCAGCGAGCTGGAGACCAAGCAGTCCTACTTCGCGACACAGGTCGCCAAGCAGCTTCCCGAGGGCGCCAAGGTCGTCGACCTCGGCTCCGGCGCGATCGGCCGCGACGGTCGCTTCTTCGCCCGCAAGGGACACCAGGTGCACTCGGTGGACTTCTCCCGCGCCGCGGTGGCGGCCGTCCGCCGCCGCGCCGAGCGCCACAAGCTCCCGCTGGTCTCCGACCAGCTCATCCTCGGCGAGCTCCGGTCGACCCTGACGCTGGGCGCGCGGCTGGCCCGCGACCCGCACCATCTCTACGCCCGTGACCTGATCGGGTGCCTCGACAAGGCGGCCCGGCACCAGCTCTGGACCCTGTCGAAGATGGCGCTGCGCCCCGGCGGCGGCAAGCTCTACCTCGAGTTCGCGGCCACCGGTGAGAACCTTCCCGCCCCGAAGCCCGAAGGCCTCGTACGCCGCGTCGACCCCGCCCTGGTCCAGGCCGAGATCGAGGCGGCCGGCGGTGTGGTCGAGCACCTCGAGATCGTCGACGGCCGGGACATGCTCGACGACCCGCTGCCGCGCGTCGCACGACTGCGCGCGTCCTGGCCTCCCCTCACGTCTGTAGAAGGAAACTGACATGTCCGACGAATCCGGCATCAAGAACATCGCCCGCGGCGCCCGGGACGCGGCCCGTACGCGCGCCTCGCTGGTCCGCCGTATCGAGGCGCTCGAGGCCGAGGTGCAGGAGCAGCGTCAGCTCAACCGGCGCGTCGCCGAGCTGACCGACGTGGTCGCCGAGCTGCTCATCCCGCTGCAGGACGCCGACAGGGAGAAGGCGGAGCAGGTCCTGGCCGCCTACCGCGCCCGGATCTGACCGTTCTGGGCAGAACCCTTCTGGCCTGATCAGACCAGCGCGTCGAGCGCCTGCCGGAGATCGTCGAGCCGCTTGCCGAGGCGGCGGCGGGCATCGCCACCGGGACCGATGTCGCCGCCGGTGTCGAGCTCGGCCACCGCCTCCTCCACCCCCGCCAGCCGGGAGCGGAGGTCGGTGACGACGTCGACGTCGACCCGGCCGGGCCGGGCGGCTCGCTCGTCCAGAGAATGCCGTAGCAGGTCGGCCTGGGTGCTGAGCTTGCGGCTGGCGTGCCATAGGTCGACGAAGACCTGCACCTTCGCGCGCAGCAGCCACGGGTCGAACGGCTTGGCGAGGAAGTCGGCGGCGCCGGTCGCGTAGCCGCGATAGGCGAGATGGGTGTCGAAGTCGTTGGCGGTCAGGAAGATGATCGGGACATCCTTGGTGCGCTCCCGTGCCTTGATCCGGGCGGCCGTCTCGAAGCCGTCCATCCCCGGCATCTGCGCGTCGAGCAGGATCAGCGCGAAGTCGTCGTGCAGCAGAGCGCGCAGAGCGTCCTCGCCGGACGCCGCGCGGACGAGGGTCTGGTTGAGCGAGCCGAGGATCGCCTCGAGCGCGACCAGGTTGGCGGCCCGGTCGTCGACAAGGAGGATCTTCGCCGTCCCCTGCCGCTCGCTCATGCCAGCCACACCCGGAACAAGGAGAGCAGATCGGCGACGTCGACCGGCTTGGTGATGTACTCCGAGGCGCCGGCGGCGAGGCTGTCCTCGCGGTCACCGGTCATCGCCTTCGCGGTCAGCGCGATCATCGGCAGGCTCTTGAACTGCGGGATGTCGCGGATCAGGCGCATCGCGGTCAGGCCGTCCATGCCCGGCATCATGATGTCCATCAGCACGAGGTCGACGCCCGGCTCCCGCTGGAGAGCCTCGATCCCGGCCTCCCCGGACTCCGCGTAGATGACGTCGATGCCATGCTGCTCGAGCGCGCTGGTGAGGGCGAAGACGTTGCGTACGTCGTCGTCGACGATCAGGATCCTCCGCCCGACGAACTGGCCGGTCGGGTCGGCCGGCTCCGGGACGTACGTCATCGGGGGCTGCGCCCCGGTGCGGCCCAGCAGCACGCTCACGTCGTCGATCGCCTCCTCGGTGGTTGCCGGCGTCTTGAGGGTCATCGCCTGGGCATACCTGTTCAGCCGGCTCTGCTGAGCCTTGGTCACCTCGCCGACCCTACTCAGCACCACCGGGATGTTCTTGGTGCGCTTGTGGGTGCGCATCCAGCGGAGCACGTCGAACCCGCCCTCGGCCGGCGGAAGGTCCAGCACCACACAGTCGACCTCGCGGTCGGCCAGGATCGCCTGAGCGTCGTCGGGCGATGCGCCGAAGACCGTCTCGACCTCGTCCACCGAGCCGAACAGTGCCTCCACGACGGCGCTGGTGGCGGGTCCGGACTCGTCGCTGCCCCCGCTGAGGACCAGCAGGACCTGGTCAGCACCCCGGCCGGTCTCGTCCCGCTGGAGCGACGATCCCTGCTGAACGGGTGAGTCCAGAGACTGAACCGGTGCGCTCTGCTCACCGACGGCAGGGGAGGGCTGGGCATCGATCGTCCCGGAGCTGATCCTGGGGACGTACAGGGTGAAGGAGCTGCCGTGTCCTGGGTCGCTCTGGACCTGGATCTCGCCGCCGATGAGGTGGGCCACCTCGCGGCTGATCGACAGGCCGAGCCCGGTGCCGCCGAACTTGCGGCTGATCGTGCCGTCGGCCTGCTGGAACGCCTCGAAGATGACCTTCAGCTTCTCCGGCGGGATGCCGATGCCGGTGTCGACCACCGAGAACGCCAGCACGGCGTCGGCCTGCTGCAGGCTGGGTGTGGAGAAGCGCTCGCCGGAGGCGTTGCGGATCAGCAGCCGGACATCGCCCCTGTCGGTGAACTTCACCGCGTTGGAGAGCAGGTTGCGCAGCACCTGCTGCAGGCGGTGCTGGTCCGAGCGCAGCACCCGGGGCACGTCGGGGGCGACGCTGACGATGAAGTCGAGGTCCTTCTCGGCGGTCAGCGGCCGGAAGGTCGCCTCGACGTACTCGACCACCGAGGTCACCGCGACGTCGGTCGTGTGGACGTCCATCTTCCCCGCCTCGACCTTGGACAGGTCGAGGATGTCGTTGATCAGCTGGAGCAGATCGGTGCCGGCACCGTGGATGGTGCGGGAGTACTCCACCTGGCGGGAGTTGAGGTTGCCGTCGACGTTGTCGGAGAGCAGCCGCGCCAGGATGAGCAGCGAGTTGAGCGGCGTACGCAGCTCGTGCGACATGTTGGCCAGGAACTCGGACTTGTAGCGGGACGAGAGGGCGAGCTGCTCGGCGCGCTCCTCCAGGCCGCGCCGGGCCTCCTCGATCTCGAGGTTCTTGATCTCGATCGCCTGGTTCTGGTCGGCGAGCTGGCGCGCCTTCTCCTCGAGGGCGGCGTTGGTCTGCTGCAGCTCGACCTGCTGGCGCTCGCCCTCGTCCTGCTTGTCCTGCAGCTCGGCGGCCAGACGCTGCGACTCGACCAGCAGCTCCTCGGTGCGCGAGCTGGCCATGATCGCGTTGAGCGAGACCCCGATCGACTCCGCGAGCTGCTCGAGGAACTGCATGTGGACGGCACTGAACGGCCGGAACGAGGCGAGCTCGACGACACCGATCACCTTCTCCTCGAACGCCACCGGGAGCACCACGATCGAGGTCGGTGCCGCCGACCCGTGTCCCGAGGAGATCCGCAGGAACTCGGCCGGCACGTCGCGTACGACGATCGGCTGACGGTCGTAGGCCGCCTGCCCGACCAGGCCCTCGCCGAGCGCGAAGACGTCGGGTACGTCGGGACCGGGCTGGTAGCCGTAGGAGGCGATCCGGCGCAGGACCTTGGCGCCGCGGTGCTCGGAGCTCTGGTCGGTGAGGAAGATCGAGCCCTGCTGTGCGCCGACCAGCGGGGTGAGCTCGGAGACGATCAGCCGGGCGACCTCCAGCAGGTCTCGGCCGCCCTGCATGTGACCGGTGAACCGGGCCAGGTTGGTCTTGAGCCAGTCCTGGTCCTCGTTGGCCCGGGTGGTCTCCCGCAGCGAGTCGATCATCTCGTTGAGGTTGTCCTTCAGGTCGGCCACCTCGCCGGCGGCGCCGACGGTGATCTGGCGGCTCAGGTCGCCCTGGGTCACCGCGGCGGAGACCTCGGCGATCGCGCGGAGCTGGGTGGTCAGCGTGCCGGCGAGCTGGTTGACGTTCTCCGTCAGGCCACGCCAGGTGCCGGAGACGTCGGCGACCTCGGCCTGGCCGCCGAGCTTGCCCTCGGTGCCGACCTCGCGGGCGACGCGGGTGACCTCGTCGGCGAAGGAGGAGAGCTGGTCGACCATGGTGTTGACGGTGGACTTGAGCTCGAGGATCTCGCCGCGGGCGTCGACGGTGATCTTCTGGGTCAGGTCGCCGCGGGCGACGGCGGTGGTGACCTGGGCGATGTTGCGGACCTGGGAGGTCAGGTTGGAGGCCATCGAGTTGACGGAGTCGGTGAGGTCCTTCCAGGTGCCGGCCACGCCGCGTACGTGAGCCTGGCCGCCCAGCGATCCCTCGGTGCCGACCTCGCGGGCGACACGGGTGACCTCGTCGGCGAAGGTGCGCAGCGTGTCGACCATCGCGTTGAGGGTGCCGGCGAGGGCGGCGACCTCGCCGCGGGCCTCGATGGAGATCTTCTGCGACAGGTCACCCTGGGAGACCGCCTTGGAGACCTGGGCGATGCTGCGGACCTGGTTGGTCAGGTTGGAGGCCATCGAGTTCACCGAGACGGTCAGGTCGCGCCAGGTGCCGGCGACACCCGGCACCTGGGCCTGGCCGCCGAGCGCGCCCTCGGTGCCGACCTCGCGGGCGACGCGGGTGACCTCGTCGGCGAAGGACCCGAGCTGGTCGACCATGGTGTTGATGGTCGACTTGAGCTCGAGGATCTCGCCGCGGGCGTCGACGGTGATCTTCTGGGTCAGGTCGCCGCGGGCGACCGCGGTGGTGACCTGGGCGATGTTGCGGACCTGGGAGGTCAGGTTGGAGGCCATCGAGTTGACGGAGTCGGTGAGGTCCTTCCACGTGCCCGAGACGTCGTGCACGTCGGCCTGGCCGCCGAGCTTGCCCTCGGTGCCGACCTCGCGAGCGACACGGGTGACCTCGGCGGCGAAGGAGGAGAGCTGGTCGACCATGGTGTTGATGGTCGACTTGAGCTCGAGGATCTCACCGCGGGCATCGACGGTGATCTGCCGGCTCAGGTCGCCGCGGGCCACCGCGGTGGTGACCTGGGCGATGTTGCGGACCTGGGCGGTCAGGGTGCCGGCCATGAAGTTCACCGAGTCGGTCAGGTCGCGCCAGGTGCCGGAGACGCCGGGCACCGCCGCCTGGCCACCGAGCTGACCCTCGCCACCGACCTCGCGGGCGACGCGGGTGACCTCGTCGGCGAAGGCGGAGAGCTGGTCGACCATGGTGTTGACGGTGGTCTTGAGCTCGGCGAGCTCGCCGCGTACGTCGACGGTGATCTTCTGGGAGAGGTCGCCGCCGGCGACGGCGGTGGTGACCTGGGCGATGTTGCGGACCTGGTTGGTCAGGTTGGTCGCCATGGAGTTGACGGAGTCGGTGAGGTTCTTCCACCGGCCGCCGACGCCCGGCACCTCGGCCTGGCCGCCGAGCTTGCCCTCGGTGCCGACCTCGCGGGCGACACGGGTGACCTCGTCGGCGAAGGCGGAGAGCTGGTCGACCATGGTGTTGACGGTGGTCTTGAGCTCGGCGAGCTCGCCGCGTACGTCGACGGTGATCGT
>NZ_JBVJKY010000002.1:88592-224808 GCF_055585005.1 Nocardioides sp. NPDC054178 | reverse complement strand
ACTTCTGGGACAGGTCGCCGCCGGCCACCGCGGTGGTGACCTGGGCGATGTCGCGGACCTGGTTGGTCAGGTTGGAGGCCATCGAGTTGACCGAGTCGGTGAGGTCCTTCCACCGGCCGGCGACGCCGGGGACCTCGGCCTGGCCGCCGAGGCGGCCCTCGGTGCCGACCTCGCGGGCGACGCGGGTGACCTCGTCGGCGAAGGTCTGCAGAGTGGCGGTCATCGAGTTGAGGGTCTCGGCGAGCTCGGCGACCTCACCGCGCGCGGTGACCGTGATCTGCTGCGAGAGGTCGCCACGCGCGACGGCCTTGGCGACCGAGGAGATCCCGCGCACCTGGGAGGTCAGGTTGGAGGCCATGGTGTTGACCGAGTCGGTCAGGTCGCGCCAGGTGCCGGAGACGCCGCGTACGTCGGCCTGGCCGCCGAGGCGGCCCTCGGTGCCGACCTCGCGGGCGACGCGGGTGACCTCGGCGGCGAACGAGGACAGCTGGCCGACCATCCGGTCGACGGTGTCCTTGAGCTGCGCCATCTCACCGGAGACCTCGATGGTGACGGTGCGGGACAGGTCACCGTTGGCGACGGCGGTGGTGACCTCGGCGATGTCGCGGACCTGGGCGGTCAGCCGCGAGGACATCGTGTTGACCGCGTCGACGAGGTCGCGCCAGGTGCCGGAGGCGTTCCGCACCCGGGCGCGGCCACCGAGCTTGCCCTCGGTGCCGACCTCGCGGGTGACCCGGGCGATCTCCTCGGTGATCGTGGCGAGCTGGGCGACCAGGCCGTTCACGCTCTTGGCAACCAGCAGCGGGTCGCCCTTGAGGGCGCGGGTGCCGTGGCGTACGTCCATCGTCTGGGTGAGGTCGCCCGCGGAGACGGCGGCGACGACCCGGGCGACCTCGGCGGTCGGGCGTGCCAGATCGGAGACCAGCCTGTTGGCGTCCTCGACGGCGCCGGCCCAGGCCCCGCCGCCGATGCTCGGCCGGAGCCGTTCGTCGTGGTGGCCGTCGCGGCCCGCCTCGCGGCGTACGCGGGCGATCTCGCCGGTCAGGTGGGTCAGCCGTTCGGCGATCTCGTTGTGGACCGAGGCGAGATCGCCGAGCGGCCCGTCGACAGGCTCCAGCCGGCCGGTGAAGACGCCGTCGCGCATCGCGGTCATCGCGTCCTTGAGCCGGCGCAGAGCGACCTGATCGACCGTCACCTGCTCGGGGAGAGTGGTTGACCTCGATGCGTCCGCCGATGAGGGCATCCCTGCCTCCTCTCGCGCTGATACACGCTTCTGCTGAAGTGTCGCACTCATCGCCTCACCGTGGCTCACAAATGCCGGTTCACCACCGATTCTGGTAATTCCTTGACTTACCGATCGGTACCTTCCGGTGAAGGTCTCCAATCCGCCGGCAAACGGGTGCAGAATCGGCGGTGGTCATGAGCAACGGAGCGAAGACACTCTCGCGCACCTTCGAACCGGCACCTACGTCGGTCTCCGAAGCGCGCCGTTTCGCCCGCGACGTGCTTGCCGACTGGGGCCTCGACGACCTCCTCGACGACGCCGTCCTGCTGACCAGCGAGCTGGTGACCAACGCCGTCACCCACGCCGGCACGCCCATGACCGTGGCGGTCGTACGCGAGGAGGACCGGCTCCGCATCGACGTCGTCGACCAGCACCCGACCCGGGTGCTCCCGGTCGGTGCGAACGCCCGGCCCGGGACCGGTGAGCACGGCCGCGGGCTGCTGATCACCTCGGCGCTGGCGACGGCCTGGGGGGTGGAGTACCGCCGGGACCACAAGCGGGTGTGGGCCGCCTTCGCGCTGGTGGAGGCGACCCTCGGCGTGGAGTCGCCCAACGGGGGAGTCCCGGAGCGCCAGGGCGTACGCCGCCGGGAGGGCGTGGCCGCGACCGGCCATGATCCCCTGGGGCTGAGCGGGCTCGCCCTCAACCAGCTCGCGCTCGGGGACATCCTCGACCTCGTCGTGGAGCAGACCCGGGAGCGATTCGACGCCGACGGTGCGTACCTCCTGCTCGAGGACGAGATGGAGGACCGGTTCGTGGTGGCGGCGACCAGCGGGGCGGCGCTGTCGATCATGGGGCGGAGCGTGCGCCGTGGTGAGGCCGGTGGGCCGAGTCTCGAGGCGTCGTTCCGACCCGTCGCGATCGCCGACCTGCGGGCGACGCCAGTGGGGCTGCTCAGCGGGCTCGAGCTGCGTTCGCTGGTGACGGCGCCGGTGGCCTTCGAGGGCCGGGTGATCGGCACCCTGGCGGTCGCGAGGAACGAGCCGGGTGCCTTCACGATCAAGGACGGCGCCGAGCTGCAGCGGGTCGCGGACTGGGCCGCGCCGAGCGTCGACCGGGCGTCCACGCGGGCCGCCGACGGTGAGCGGCGTGCCTGGCTGGCCTTCCTGGGGGAGCTCGGCGTGATGCTGTCCGGCTCGCTGGACCTGGAGACGACGACCGCGATGACCGGGCAGGTGGTGGTGCCCCGGCTGGCGACGTGGTGCGGGATCTACCTCAACGACGCCCGGGACCATCCTCGGCTCCAGTTCGCCTGGCACGCCGACGAGCACGAGCTCGACGCGGTGCGGGACGCCTTGGAGCAGGCGGCGGCGGACGACCCCGAGCCTCCGGCCGCGCCCGACGTCGAGGGCGAGGTCGCGATCCTTCCGCTGGAGGCACGCAACCGGGTCATCGGCTGGCTCACCCTCGGGCGGCCCGCCGGTGAGCCGCTGCGCCGCGAGCGCCTGCTGGTGGCGGAGGCCGTGGCCCGCCGGGCGGCGCTGGCGCTCGACAACGCCCGTGCCCACACCGAGCTGCAGGAGATCGGCCGGTCCTTGCAGCGCAGTCTGCTCCCGGCGGTGCTGCCGGAGATCCCGGGCGTCGACATCGGGGTGGGCTACGAGCCCACGGGGGAGTTCAACGACGCCGGCGGCGACTTCTACGACATCTTCGCGCTCGGCGCCGGACGCTGGGGCTTCATGGTGGGCGACGTGTGCGGCATCGGGCCGGAGGCGGCCGCGGTCGCCGGGATGTCGCGGCACACGGTGCGGGCGCTGATGCGGGCCGGCATCCCGATCGCGCCGACCCTGGAGCGGCTCAACGCCGCCATCACCGACGAGGGCCTGCGGGGCCGGTTCATCACGCTCGTGTGCGGAACGCTCGAGGTCACCGCCGCGTCCCGCTTCCGGGTGCGGCTGGTCTGCGCGGGCCACCCGCCGCCGTTCCTCGTCACCCGTGCCCGCCCTGGTGTTCCTGCCCGTCGGGTCGGCCGGCCGCAGGCGCTCCTCGGGGTGCTGGACGCGGTCGACTACATCGAGGAGGAGGTGACGGTGGAGCGCGGTGACCGGCTCGTCGTCGTCACCGACGGTGTCCTGGAGCGGCGCGCCGGGGACACGATGTTCGAGGAGGCCGGGGTCGAGGCCGTCCTCGCCACGGGCATCGACGTGGGCGCGCAGGTCGTCGCCGACCGGCTCCTGCGGGCCGTCACCGACTTCTCCGCCCTGCCGCTCTCCGACGACATGGCCGTCCTCGTCCTCGACCTGGGCAAGGGTGCGGCTTCCTAGGGTGCGCTGAACTCCTCGTGGCCGAGCACCGCGAGCAGCCGGATCTTCTCCTCCGCCTCGCTGCCGGGCACCGGCGTCAGCACCAGCAGGACCTGGCCCATGTCCTGGGTGGTCAGCACCTGGCAGTCGACGTCGATGCGGCCGACCTGCGGATGCAGCAGCGTCTTGTGGTCCTCGAAGCGGTGGGTGACCTCATGGCGTTCCCACAGCTCACGGAACTCCTCCGAACGGGTCTCCAGAAGGCGTACGAGCTCGCCGGCACGACCGCGATCGCCGAGGGCTCCGTAGGCCATCCGCAGGCTCGCCACCAGGCCGCGGCCGTGGTGCTCGTGGAAGTCCGGCGGGTAGACGTCCCGGGTCGAGGGGTCGGTGAACCAGCGGTAGGCCTCGAACCGCTCCCAGCCGGTCAGCGCGGGACGGTCGCCGAAGATCGCGGTCGCGAGCCGGTTGGCGACCAGCGTCTCGCCGAGCGCGGACATGATCATCGCCGGGGTGTCCTCGAGCCGGTCGAGCACGCGCAGCAGCGCCGGCGGGACGTGGCCGTCCTCGAACGTACGCCGCGGGGCGTTGTGGCCGGCCAGCCGGTAGAGGTGGTCGCGCTCGTCGATGGTCAGGCGCAGCGCCCGGGCGAGCGCGGAGAGCATCTGGTCGGAGGGCTGCGGGCCGCGCTGCTGCTCGAGGCGTACGTAGTAGTCGGTCGACATCCCGGTCAGCGCCGCGACCTCCTCGCGGCGCAGGCCGGGCGTGCGCCGGCGGGGTCCGGCGACCAGGCCGACGTCCTGCGGGCGGAGCGCCTCACGGCGGCGTCGGAGGAAGTCGGCGAGCGAGGCACGGTCCATGGCATCCATCATGCGGGGTGGGCCCGGCGGCAACCAGGGACCGGCGATCCCACGATCCTCAGGTCTCTCCCGCGGACGGTGCCGGCGCCGCAGGGTGGAGGCATGAACATCACCGGAAACACCGTCTTCGTCCCCGGAGCCACCTCGGGGATCGGCCTCGCGCTGGCCCTGCGCCTGAAGGCGCGCGGCAACACCGTCATCATCGGTGGCAGGCGTACGTCGCTGCTCGCCGAGCTGGCTCAGGAGCACGGCCTCGACACCGTCCGCATCGACACCGCCGATGCCGCCTCGATCGCGGAGGCGACGGCCGACGTCGTCGCCCGCTTCCCGGAGCTGAACGTGCTCGTCGCGATGGCCGGGATCATGCGCCCCGAGGACTGGACCGCGCCGGGCTTCCTCGCCGATGCGGAGGAGACCGTGGTGACCAATCTGCTCGGTCCGATCCGGCTCATCGACGCGCTGGTGCCGCACCTGCGGGGGCGTCCCGGCGCCACGATCCTCACCGTCTCCTCGGGCCTGGCCCACACGCCGCTGCGGTTCACGCCCACCTACAACGCCACCAAGGCGGCGATCCACCAGCTCTCCGAGTCGATCCGGATGCAGCTGGCGCCGATCGGGATCCAGGTCACCGAGCTCGTCCCGCCGGCGGTCCGCACGGCCCTGATGCCGGGCCACGAGAGCGCCGAGCACGCGATGCCGCTCGAGGCGTACGTCGAGGAGGTGATGGCGCTCCTGGAGGCGTCTCCTGAGGCCCATGAGGTGCTCGTGGAGCAGGTCAAGCTGCTGCGCTACGCCGAGGTCCGCGGCGACTACGAGCAGATCGTCGGGGTTCTCAACACCGCCGAGGAACGGGTCCGCTGACCCCGGATCGGTTGCCGGGAACGGCGGCCTAGACTGAGCCAACATGAGCGAGCTCACCGTGATCGTGCTGGCCGCCGGCGGCGGCACCCGGATGAAGTCCAAGACTCCCAAGATGCTCCACCAGATCGCGGGCCGGAGTCTCGTGGGCCATGTCCTGGCCGCGGTCTCGGAGGCCGGGGCGTCCCGAGTCGTCGCGGTCGTGGGGCACCAGCGGGAGCTGGTCGAGCCCCACATCGCCGAGATCCTGCCCGAGGCCGTGATCGCGGTGCAGACCGAGCAGCTCGGCACGGCCCACGCCGTGCGGGTGGCGGTCGAGGCCGGGGCGGTCTCCGGCGGGACGGTCCTGGTGACGTACGGGGACACGCCGCTGCTGCGCGGTGAGTCGCTGCGCGCGCTGGTGGCCGACCACGAGGCCGCCGGGCGGGCCGCGACGATCCTGAGCGGGATCGTGCCGGAGCCCTTCGGCTACGGCCGAATCCTGCGTGGCGACGACGGGGTCAGCGGGATCGTCGAGGAGAAGGACGCGACCGACGAGCAGCGGGCGATCACCGAGATCAACTCGGGGATCATCGCCTTCGACGGCCGCTTCCTGGCCGAGGTGCTGCCGCGGATCGGCAACGACAACGCGAAGAAGGAGTTCTACCTCACCGACGCGATCGCGCTGGCGGTCTCCGACGGTCTCGGGGTGGACGCGTTCGTCCTCGACGACGTCAGCGAGGCCGAGGGGGCGAACGACCGGGCCCAGCTCGCGGCCCTGGGGAAGATCCTGAACGAGCGGATCGTGACCCGGTGGATGAAGGACGGGGTCACGGTGATGGACCCGGCCACGACCTGGATCGACGCCGATGTCGAGCTCGCGCCCGACGTCACCATCCTGCCCGGCACCCAGCTCATCGGTGCCACCCGGATCGACGAGGACGCGGTGGTCGGCCCCGACTGCACGCTGAAGGACACCGAGGTCGGCCACGGTGCCCGGGTGGTGCGTACGCAGGCAGAGCTCGCCGTCGTCGGACCGGGTGCCAACGTCGGACCGTTCTCCTACCTGCGTCCGGGCACCGTGCTCGGCGAGGAGGGCAAGATCGGCGGCTTCGTCGAGGTCAAGAACTCGACCATCGGGCCCGGCGCGAAGGTGCCGCACCTGTCCTACGTCGGCGACGCCACGATCGGTGAGGGGTCCAACATCGGGGCCGGCACGATCTTCGCCAACTACGACGGAGTCAACAAGCACAAGACCCGGATCGGGCGCCACGTGAAGTCGGGATCAGGTGTGACCTTCGTCGCCCCGGTGGTCGTCGGCGACGGTGCGACGACCGGTGGCGAGGCCCTCATCCGGGAGGACGTTCCGCCCGGTGCGCTGGCTGTCTCCGCAGGTCAGCAGCGGATCATCGAGGGGTGGGCACTGGCGAAGAGGGCAGGCACACCGCAGGCGGCCGCGGCCGAGGAGGCACTCGAGTCGGGCGTACTCATCCTCGGTGAACCCTCGGCGACCGGCGAGTAACCGCCGGGGTTGGGTGCGACGGCGATGTTGGTGGAGAATCCAAGTGCAGTGACCCCGGGGGTAGGAGCCAGCACATGACCAAGCGCACCACCGAGAAGCAGTTGATGCTCTTCAGCGGCCGGGCTCACCCGGTCCTCGCCGAGGAGGTCGCCGACCTTCTGGGAACGAAGCTGACGCCGACCTCGGCCTACGACTTCGCCAACTCCGAGATCTACGTACGCTACGAGGAGTCGGTGCGCGGCTCGGACGCGTTCGTCATCCAGTCGCACACGGCGCCGATCAACCAGTGGCTCATGGAGCACCTGATCATGGTCGACGCGCTCAAGCGCGCCTCGGCCAAGCGGATCACCGTCGTGATGCCGTTCTGGGGCTACTCCCGCCAGGACAAGAAGCACCGTGGTCGGGAGCCGATCTCGGCCCGTCTGGTCGCCGACATGTTCAAGACCGCGGGCGCCGACCGGATCATCTCCGTCGACCTCCACGCCGACCAGCTCCAGGGCTACTTCGACGGTCCCGTCGACCACCTGATGGCGCTGCCGCTGCTGACCGACTACATCAAGGACAAGTACGGCTCGCAGCCCCTCGCCGTCGTCTCGCCCGACGCGGGCCGGATCAAGGTCGCCGAGCGCTGGGCGGCCCGGCTCGGTGGGGCCCCGCTGGCCTTCATCCACAAGACCCGCGACATCAACCGGCCCAACGAGACCGTCGCCAACCGCGTCGTCGGCGAGGTCAAGGGCCGGATCTGCATCCTCACCGACGACATGATCGACACCGGCGGCACCATCGTGAAGGCCGCCGACGCGATCATGGCCGAGGGGGCCGCCGGCGTGATCATCTGCGCCACCCACGCGATCCTCTCCGACCCGGCCGTCGACCGGCTGAAGAACTCCACCGCCACCGAGGTCGTCATCACCAACACCCTCCCGGTGCCGGAGGAGAAGCAGTTCGACAAGCTCACCACCCTCTCCATCGCGCCCATGCTCGCCCGCGCGATCCGCGAGGTCTTCGAGGACGGCTCGGTGACCTCGATGTTCGACGGTCACGCCTGAGCCTGCTTCCTCCGTGCCGGCCGATTTCGAGCTGACGACCGACGAGCTGCGGGTCGTCGCCCGGTACGTCGCGGAGACCGCCGCCGAGGTCCTGCCGGTCTTCGAGTCGGCCAGCCCTGGTGACTCTCGTCCGCGTCTCGCGCTCGATGCGGCCTGGGAGTTCGTCGGCGGGGCGAGGCGTACGAAGCTGCAGCGCGTGACCTCCCTGGACGCCCACCGCGCCGCCGCCGAGGCGCCCTCCGAGGCCGCGCGGCTGGCGGCTCGCAGCGCCGGTGACGCCGCCGCGGCCGCCTACCTCCACCCCCTCGCCGACGCTGCCCAGGTCGGGCACATCCTGCGTGCCGCCGCCAGCGTCGCCCGGATCGCAGAGATCGAAGCATCGGATGATCCCCAAGCCGCCGCAGCGTCCCTCGACCGTGCCGTCGAGCGCGCGGACCACGTGCTGATCGACGTGCTCGGGCGCTATCCGGCCGTACCGGTAGGCAAGAACCGTGTCGCCGACCTCATGAGCACCCTCGACCGTCGTCTTCGATCCTCTCGCTGACCTGCGTCGGGATGGTGCGGACGTGCCCGGGCCGCTCGTTCGTGCCGGAACCGGGCCTATTTTCGTGGACTCGCCATCGGCGACGTACGCCTTGGCGCGTAACCCTGCCGAGTCGGCGGATCTTGACCGGTGTCTCGCGAAGCGAAGCGAGCGAGCCGGTCAAGATGCGCCGACTCGGCATTCTTTATCCCGAGCCTGTCGAGACCATCTGTCCGGTGACTGTTCTTTCGGGGCTGGTCTGGGTTACCGACCCGATCACGAGGTCTTCTCGATCTGGTCCGGCGTTAAGGAAGGTCTGCGGGCGCCGGGTTGGCCGGAGGCGTTCGGCGGTCTGTGTCGTGGACCGGTGATGGTCGGTGGTCGAGCTTGTCGAGACCACCTGATCCGTGACCGTTTCTTCGTGGCCGGTGCGAGCCGCCGGCCCGGTCTTGAGGGTCTCTCGACAAACCCCGGATTCGAGACGGCCTGCGGGCGCCGGCTTCGCCGGCTGTGTTCGGGGGTCGGTGTCGTGGACCGGTGGTGCCCGGTGGTCGAGCTTGTCGAGACCACCCTGTGCGTGACCGTTCTTCGGGGCTGGCCTGGGCCGCCGACCCGATCACGAGGGTCTTCTCGACGGACCCCGGAGTCAAGGACGGCCTGCGGCCGCCGGCTTCGCCGGCCGCTTCGCGGTCCTGGACACCGGGGCCCGTCGAGAAAAGATTTGGCTGGCTATCGGGGCGGCGGCCCGGGTGTGGCGCAGCGGAATCGTTACTGGGACAGGTGGTGTTGATGGGGAGTGAGAGGTGGCCCTTCGGGCCACTTACCATCCACAGGGACGACGCCGTCCGCTCGCCGCGAAAAGTGTGTCTGATCAGGGAAAATAGATAGCAAAGAGGGCGGTTGAGGCGTAGAATCAGACCCATCACAACACACCTCTGAGAGGAGGGTAGGCGATGAGCCTCGGCCGCGACATCAACCACTGGGGAACCAACCCCGGTGACGCTATCGACGCTGCCTTGCAGGCCATCGAGACCGCCCTTCAAGAGTTGCTGTCCACCGACCCTGCCTACTGGCGCACCAGCCAAAAGAAGGACCTGCTCGAACGGCTGGAGAAACTCCAAGCGATGCAGGCCGCACTGAAGCTGCGGGTCCTCGCATCTGCGGGCGATATCGCGGAGGAGACCGGTGCCAAGGATGTCTCCGGGTGGCTGCGGGCGGAGCTGTTGGTCGACAAGGGGGTGGCCCGCTCCCAGATCAAGCTCGCTGCTGGTGTCGCCAAGTACGACCTGGTCGCTGCCGGTCTGGCTGAGGGGGTGGTGTCCCAGGACAAAGCCTGGGTGATCACGAAGGCGCTCGATGCCGTCGAGGCCGATCCCGCCGCCAGTGGTGAGCACCTGATCCTGGCGGAGAAGATGCTGGTCGACTATGCCGCCTGGATGACCGCCAACGAGCTCAAGAACGCCGGCCGCCGCATCCTCGCCGAGATCGACCCCGAGAGGTTCGAAGAAGCCGAGGCCAAAGCCCTCCACCGCGAAGAAGAACACGCCGCCCGGCGCACCTTCTTCTCCGCCCGCGACAACGGTGACGGCACCATCGACCTTCACGCGAGGGTATCTCGCGCGGTCGGCATGAGGCTGCGCACCATCCTGGAGTCGTTGGCGCAGCCGCGGAAGCTGTCGGCGGAGAACAAGGGCCGCAAAGCCCCCTATGACCGACTCCTGGGGCAGGCGTTCGCGCGGGTCATCGAGACCTACGACGTCGACCTGCTCCCCAGGCATGGCGGCCACGGGACCACGATGTTCATCACCATGAGCGTGGACGACCTCCGCAAAGACCTCGCCACCGCGGCCCTCGGGTTCGACGGCGAGAAGATCACCGCCGCCGAGGCCCGCCGGATGGCCTGCAACGCCGACCTGGTCCCGGTGGTGTTAGGCACCGACTCCGAGATCCTGGACCTGGGCCGCACCGCCCGCCTCGCGCACCCGATCCAACACCGAGCACTACGGCTCCGCGACAAGTGCTGCCAGGCGGAGGACTGCGACGCCCCCGCCGCCTGGACCGAGGCTCATCACCTGAAACCCTGGTCCGAAGGCGGCCGAACCAACCTGGCCAACATGGTCCTGTTGTGTCCGAGTGATCATCACAGGATCCACGCCGCCGACTACACCTATGAGCGGCTCCCCGACGGGCAGATCCGGTTCACCCGCCGCACCTTGACCGGCTGATCCGGGCGGGTGGCGCCGCCGCGCCCTCATCCTTCCAGCCCATCGGGCGACGATCGCTGGGCTGTGCCTGCGCCCCGTCGGATTGTGCCGCTCAGCCGGGTGGCCTACCCCGTGGCCTGTGGGTATTGCGGGCGGCGCTGATCGGGCTCGTCCCGGTGCCGCTGTATGTCGGCACTGCCTGCCGGTGGTGCGGTGTGTCGGCACTGCCTGCCGGTGGTGCGGTGTGTCGGCACTGCCTGCAGGTGTCGCGGTGGATCGGTGCTGTCTGCTGGTGCTGTCTGCTGGTGCTGTCTGCTGGTGCTGTGGCGCCGGTACGCGGCGTACCGCTGGCCGACTGTTGGTCCTGCCGGCGATCCTGCGCCACCTGACCACGTCCGGCCTGCCCATGCGTTTGATCCCTGGCGGTCTGCCTCGACGGCTGATGATCCTGCCCCGGCCTGCGCCGGCGGCCTGTTTGGGGCCGCGTGGGCAGCAGGGGTTGAGGCAGCTTCGGCTCCCGCGCCAGGGTCATCGTGGCCCGGCTGGCGACCCGGCTTGTGAAGCCTTCACAAGGTGTCATCGTCTTGTAAAAGCACCATGCACACACCAGGCCGCCAGGACTCCTCGACCCACGGTCCCCAAGCCCGTACCCAACCCAAAAACCTCTGCGCCAAACCCCGCCGCCGACCCGATAACCAGCCAAAATTCTCGACGGCTCCCGGTGTCCAGGACCGCGAAGCGGCCGGCGAAGCCGGCGGCCGCAGGCCGTCCTTGACTCCGGGGGCCGGCGAGAACACCCTCCGTAACGGGTCGGCGGCCACCCGGCCATCGAGACACCCCGACCCCGAAACCGGGCCCATCGGCAACCCAGCTACCGACTCAGCCCAGAGAGCGAGCCACAACCCTCGGCAGCCCCCGTAACCCAGGCGGTCCCTGAGACGAAGCGACCGCCAAAGCCAGAACCCAGCAACCCAGCGAGCCTCAGCTCACCGTCTTGCCCGTCACCGCCTCAGGATTCTGGGCGAGCCACGCCTCCATCTCGTCCTCGCGCATGGCTGTCCAGAGCTGGTGGCCCTTGCGCTTGTCGAGATGGACGACGCTCTGTGCACCCTCCCTGCCGAGGCCTGCGACGGGGGCGGTGAAGAAGGTCAGGTCCTCGGAGGGGATCCGGGCGAGATCGAGGGCCAGTCCGCGGAGGTCGCCGCCGGAGAAGCCGGAGTCGACGGTGAGGTGGCGGGTGATGATGTCGAGGAGGTCGTAGGCCTTCTTGGGGTTCTTCGGGTCGACGCTCTGCCTCAGGCCGCGGAGGATGGAGCGCAGGACGTACTGCTGGCGCTTCACGCGGTCCAGGTCGCCGCCGGGAAGGCCGTAGCGCTGGCGTACGTAGAGGAGGGCCTCCTCGCCGGTGAGCAGATGCGTGCCCTTGGTCCAGGTGCGGTGGCGCGCCGAGTCGTGGACGGTCTCGGGGACGTAGACCTCGACGCCGCCGAGGAGGTCGCCGATCTCCTCGAAGCCGGCCCAGTCGACCCAGGCGACGTGGTCGATGCGTACGCCGGTGAGCTTCTCGACGGTCTGGACGCTGAGCCGCGGGCCACCCTGGGAGAAGGCGGCGTTGACCTTGGCCTTGCCGTGGCCGGGGATCCGCACCCACGAGTCCCGCGGGATCGAGACGACCGAGGCCGAGCGGCGGTCCGCGCTGAGGTGGAGCAGCATCATCGTGTCGGCCCGCTGCTCACCGGGCGTCCAGGACGCGGTGGCCTCGCTGCCGGTGGTGGCCTCGCCGCCGGTGCGCCCGTCGGTGCCGAGGAGCAGGATGTTCAGCGCCCCCGCAGCGTCTCCGGCCGCCTCGGGACGCTCCCCGAGCCCGCCGAAGACGTCCACGGTCCGGACCTGGCGGTCGAGCCGGTGGGCGAGGTACCAGCCGGTGCCGGTGACGGCGCCGACGAGCACGACGAATGCGATCCCGATGCCGAGCCAGATGCGCGTCTTCTTCATGGCCGTCCTCAGTGGTGGGGGTCGAGGGCGCCTAGAGGCTAGTGGTCGCTACACGCGGTCGTCGAAGTGGTCCTCCCAGGAGCGCCGCAGGATCGTCGGTACGTCCCCGGCCAGGGCCGTGCGCAGCGCCTCGAGCTGATCGGCATCGAGAGCGATCCGCGGAAAGGCGCGCCCGACCTCGATGGCGAAGGCCTGACCACGGGTGGCCAGGGCCGGCGCCTCGGCGAGATAGGCGGTGACGTAGGGACGCAGCAGATGCGCCTGCTCGGCGATCCACATCCCCGATGCCAGCGCCCCGAAGCGGCGGTTGTCGACGCCGGGGGCGAGCATCGCCTCCCAGGCCGCGTCCTTCGCGCTGGTCGAGGGGCGGGCGGCGAGGGCCCGGAGCGCCCCGAGGTCTCCCTCGGCGGTGCCGTCCCGATCGCGCTCGGTCGCGATGAAGCGCGCGTCGGCCTCACCGAGGGAGGCGAGACGGACGATCGCCGCCCAGCGGGTGGTCGGCAGCAGCGGGATCGTGACCCCGACCTTGTCGGCGTCCAGCCAGCCGCGCAGCAGCCCGGCGTCCGCGCTGGTCCCGGCCAGGGCCGCTGCCCAGGCCAGCGCCCGCTGCTCGTCGTCGGCGGACGCCGCCAGGCCCGCGGCGGCCGCGGCGGCGACCCGTGCCACCGCGCCCGCCGCGCGCGAGGCCGGCACCCGGTGCGGGATCACCACCGACCGGGCCTCGGCGAGCACACCCTCGATGATGTCGGCCCGGGTCTCCGCGGGCAGGTGGTTCTCGACCAGGTCGAGGTAGTCGTCGGCCGAGAGCTCACGCGATCGCACCCGGAGGGCGGTGGCCGACCAGAGCACGGCACGTACGAGCGGGTCCTCGAGCCGGGAGAGCCCGTCGGAGAGCGCCTCCCACGAGCCCGGGTCGAGGCGGAGCGCCGCGAAGGTCTCGCCGCCGGCGTTGGGTACGACGACGAGCCCGGCGAGCTCCGGCAGCGGCACCGGTTCGTCGCCGAGCTCGACCCGCTTGCGTCCGACGAGCCGCAGCGAGGAGTCGTAGCCGGCGACGGTGAACGCGTGCGGCCGGCTCCCCTCGCGCTCCAGGACCGGGACGTCCCCGTCGCGACGCACGGACACCGTGTCGAACCCCGGGCGCCGCAGCCAGGCCTCCACCCACCCGCGTACGTCCTTCGGCGAGCTCGCCGCGAGCGACTCGACGAAGTCGGCCAGCGTCGCGTTGGCGAAGCGGAAGCGGGTCAGGTGACGGTTGACCCCGGCCATGAACTCCTCGTCACCGAGCCAGAAGGCGAGCTGCACCAGGCAGGCCCCGCCCTTGGCGTACGAGATGCCGTCGAAGATGGTGGCGGCGGTGTCCACGTCGGGTACGTCGACGGCCAGCGGCGCCACCGGATGGGTCGAGCGGCGCGCGTCGGAGCGGTAGCCCCACGGCTTGCTCCCGATCTCCACCTCGACCCGCAGGTCCGAGAAGCCGGCGCCTGCCTCCGCGACCCGGTAGCCCATGTAGTCGGCGAACGACTCCTGCAGCCAGGTGTCCTCCCACCAGGTCATCGTCATCGAGTCGCCGAACCACATGTGCGACATCTCGTGGGCGATGATCACCGCGCGGAACGCGCGCTGGGTGTCGGTGATCGCGCCGCGGGGCAGCAGCTCGTCACGGTAGGTCACGCACCCCGGCATCTCCTGCGCGCCCCAGTTGAGCCCGGGCACGAAGACCTGGTCGTAGGAGTCGAAGGGATACGGCTCGTCGATGAGGTCGGCATAGTGGGCGAAGCACGCCTCGGACGTACGCCGCAGCTCGTCCGCGTCCCGGTCCAGCTCGGCTGCCAGCGACCGCCGGGCGTGCCAGCCGAAGTTGAGGCTCACGCCGGAGTCGAACACCGCGGTCCAGCGCACCGAGTGCCACGGCCCGGCGGCGACGACCAGCAGCGCCGGCGGGATCGGGGGAGTGGTGGCGAAGACCCAGCGACCGGCGTCGTGCGAGACGACGGCGCCGTTGGCGAGGACCGTGTCGGCTGGATCGGCGGTGACCGCGACCGCGAACGACGCCTTGAGGTCGTTCTGGTCGAAGCAGGCGAAGACCTTCGAGGCGTTGTCCATGCCCAGGTAGGCGGACACATAGCGCGACCCGTCGACGGGGTCGGTGAACGTGTGCATCCCGTCGCCGTCGGTCGTATACGGCAGGATCGCGGTCACCTCGACCTCGTTGTCCACCTCGGTCGACAGGCCGCTCAGGCCCACCCGCCGACCGTCGTACGCGGCCTCGACCGCCTCCTTGTCGACGACCAGCCCGTTGACGACGAGCGAGACCGAGAGCGCGCCCTTCAGGTCCAGGAACGTCTCGGTGACCGTGGAGCGGAACCGGACCCGGGTGTGGCTCCGGAAGGTCTCGGGACCGGTGACGTCGAGATCGAGGGAGTAGGAGACGGAGCTGAGCACGCCGGCCCGGGTGCGGGCCTCGTCGAGTGTGAGGGACACGACCTCCAACGTACGTCCTCGCAGGTCAGCACGCGCGCGCATTTCGCTGTGAGCGTGACCCGGGGATAGTCTGTGGCAGTTGCCTCGGCGAGGGAGCGCCTCGCGCTCCGTGATCGACAAGGTGGACGTCTCTTCGCAGAGACGCCGTGCCTTCGTCGCACGGCCTTCGTTGGACCTGCCGGGCGCCATTGACGTCAGCACCACTCATCGAGGAGTTCAACGCATGTCCAGCGAGAAGATCGTCGCCGAGAAGCGCACCGAGTTCGGCAAGGGTGCCGCTCGCCGCATCCGTCGTGAGAACAAGATTCCGGCGGTCGTCTACGGCCACGGCGCCGACCCGATCCACCTGACCCTGCCGGGCCACGCCACCATGATGGCGCTCAAGAACCACGGTGCGAACGCGCTGCTGGAGCTGGACATCGACGGCAAGAAGCAGCTCGCCCTGACCAAGCAGGTCCAGGTCGACGACGTCCGCCGTGTCATCGAGCACGTCGACTTCGTCGCCGTCCGCGCGGGCGAGAAGGTCACCGTCGACATCGTCATCAACGTCGTGGGCGACGCCGCCTCCGGCACCATGGTCGTCACCGACGCCAACACCCTGACCGTCGAGGCCGAGGCCACCCACGTGCCCGAGAGCATCGAGGTCAGCATCGAGGGTCTCGAGATCGGCACCCAGATCCTGGCCAGCCAGGTCGAGCTGCCCAAGGGCACCACCCTCGTCACCGACCCGGAGACCCTGGTCGTCAACATCACCGAGGCCCGCACCATCGAGGAGCCCGTCGCCGACGAGGCCGCCGAGGGCGAGACCGCTGAGGCCACCGAGGCCGCTGAGGCCGCCGACGCCGAGTGACCTCGGACTCGATGACCGACGGCGTCTGGCTGGTCGTCGGCCTGGGCAACCCTGGGCCGACGTACGCCGGGCACCGTCACAACATCGGCTACCTCGTCACCGACGAGCTGGCCAACCGGCTGGGCGGCAAGTGGCGTGCCCACAAGTCCGGCCGTGCTGACGTCGTGGAAGGGCGGCTCCGGGGAGCGACTCCGGGGCTGCCCGGCCCACGCGTCGTCCTCGCCCGCGCCCGGACCTACATGAACGAGTCCGGCGGGCCGGTCAAGGCGCTCGCGACCTTCTACAAGGTCCAGCCCGACCACGTCATCGCCATCCACGACGAGCTCGACATCGCCTTCGACACGATGCGGGTCAAGCTGGGCGGCGGCGACAACGGCCACAACGGCCTCAAGTCGATGCGGTCCTCCCTGGGCACCGGCGACTTCCACCGGGTGCGCGTCGGCATCGGCCGCCCGCCCGGGCGCCAGGAGGTGCACGACTTCGTGCTCTCCAACTTCTCCACCACCGAGCGCAAGGTGCTGCCGTTCGTGGTCGACACCGCCGCGGACGCCATCGAGACGCTGATCACCGAGGGTCTGGAGAAGACCCAGCAGCGGTTCAACTCCTAGGCGGGCGCAGATACCGGTCGTACGCAGCGACCGCGGCCAGCTGGGAACCGACCCCGAACTTCCGCAGGATCGACTTCACCTGGGTCCGCACCGTCGTCTGGGCCACGCCGAAGCGGGCCGCGATCTCGGCGACGGTGGCCCCGTCGTAGAGCAGCTCGAGCACGTCGTGCTCGCGGACGGTCAGCGAGCGGACGAGATGGTGCATCCGCTCGCGTCCGTCCCGCAGCAGGTGCCACTGCGCGACCAGGCCCTCGATCTCTCCCGGAGTGTGCCAGCGCCGTCCCTCGGCCGCGTCGCGCAGCGTGCCCTCGATCGTGTCCGAGTCCGAGTCGGCCGAGAGCACCGTGACCGCGCCGGCCTCGAGCAGGGCACCCCACAGACCCCCGCGGGGAGCGGTGGTCAGCACCACCCCGGGCAGAGGTACGCCGCGGATCAGGTCGCACACCTCGCTGAGATGGGTCCAGCCGTCGAGGTCGGTGACCATCAGCCAGGCCGAGGGAGCTCCGACCAGCAGCTCGTCCGGGTCCGCGGACGTGGACGCGGTCGCCGTCACCGTGATGCCGCGCTCGTCGAGTGTGACCGTCACGGCATCAAGGGTCATCGTCTCGTCGGCCGAGACGGCGACCCTGAGTCGTACGGTCGAGCCTGCCATGTCTGCCGCGCCGTTCGGTCGTCGTGGGTCCCGTCGGATCTCCCTGGGGGTATAGATATTCTGAGTGTGCCCAGGCGGAGATCGGGAACCTGTTCTACAGTGCCCCAAGTTTGGGGATGACCTGGGACAACGTGTCCCGCAATGTAGGTTGTGGACGACCTCGAAATTCTAGGGCTCCTCAATTCTCGGTATTGGCCCGAAATGCACTCCCCTGGCGATACGGTGCTGATTACGTTTCCTTCAGCGAAGGTTTCGGTCACAACATTTCAAATTGGGACGGCCCGACAAGCTCGGGCTGGGGGATCAGGGCCTGGACACGGCCCGTCTCGGACACATACCTCACTGGCCGACCCGTCCTGGGGAGCAGTATGTCTATGTCCATTTTCACGCGGATCAACTCGGGTTGGTTAACCACCGCCTACGCAACGACCACCGCAGTCTTCATCGGCGTGCAGAGCTTTCTGATCGCCGTCCTTCAGGGGCCTTGGGTCTCTTTCCATGCTCACGGAGCACTCCTCTGGGTGCTCCTCACGGCCATCGTCATCACCAGCTCGCTCGCGGCCGCTGCGGCCCTCCTGCTCGGTGCCGTGCGCATCTACCGGCGCGTGTGCGCGGCGGAGGCGAAGGCGGCCGACGAGATCTACCACGACCTGCTCAGCGCGCGTGAGACCCAGCGTCTCCACCGAGCCCGGATGCACGAGGTGACCTCGACCCTCGCCGGCGTTCGCTCGGCCAGCGAGCTGCTGTGCAACTCCGAGACGCTCGACCCGGAGCGTCGCGTCGCGATGATGACCATGATGGGCAGCGAGCTCCGGCGCCTGGAGCGCCTGGTCCGCTCGCACCGCAACGGCGCCGACACGATGCCGGTCGACACCGGGGTGATCGACGTCGACGCGGTGATCCACAACCTCGCCCTGGCCCACGAGGCCGGCGGCGCCACGATCGTCCACGAGCCGAGCAACGCGCTCGCCGCCGGCAGCTCGGACGCGGCCGCGGAGATCGTCAACATCCTTCTCGACAACGCCGCCAAGCACGGCTCCGGCGCTGTCGACGTCACGGTCCGGCACGAGCAGGGCGAGTCCGGTCACCTGGTCATGATCGAGGTCTCCGACGACGGCCCCGGGGTAGACCCCGAGGTGCGCGAGCGGATCTTCGAGTGGGGCGTCCGGGGGCCCGACTCGGCCGGCCAGGGGATCGGGCTCAACGAGGCCCGCACCGTCGCCGAGCGGATGGGCGGCTCGCTCCTCCTCGCCGCCGTGGAACGTACAACCTTCGTGGTCACTCTTCCCAGCGCCGTGATCCCGCGCGCCACGATCGAAGCACAGCAGGAAGGCGTCTCCGATGACGTTGTCGCCGCGTAGCCAGTATCGAGTGGTCATCGTCGAGGACCATGTCCTCTTCGCCGAGTCGCTCGAGCTCGCCGTCTCGATGGAGGGATACGACGTACGCCGCATCCCGATGCCCAGCGAGCCGGTCTCCACCGCCACGATGGTCTCCGTCGTGCTCCGCAACAAGCCGAAGGTCGTGCTCCTCGACCTCGATCTGGGTCGCTACGGCGACGGCGTACGCCTCATAGAGCCGTTGGCCAAGGCCGGCGTCGACGTGGTCGTGGTGACCGGCGCGATCGAGGAGGCGCGCTGGGGCCAGGCATTGCGCAACGGCGCCCGCACGGTGCTGTCCAAGTCACGCCCGCTCGGCGAGATCCTCGGCACCGTCAGGCGCCTCTACCAGGGCGCCTGCGTGCTCGCGGTGAGCGACCGCGAGCGGCTGATCCGGGTCTGGTTCGAGCGTCAGCACGAGGTCTCCGAGCTGAGCCGCCGCATCGAGCAGCTCACCAAGCGCGAGTCGCAGGTGCTCGGTCACCTGATGCTCGGCCGCACCGTCCACGAGATCGCCGTCATCGGCGTCGTCTCGGAGGCGACCGTGCGCACCCAGGTCAAGTCCATCCTCGCCAAGCTCCAGGTCACCTCCCAGATCGCCGCCGTCGGTCTCGCCCATCGCCTCGGCTGGCGGTCTCCCCAGTCACTGGAGTGATCCGACTGGTCTAGACCAGTGGGTTCCGGTTCCCTCATTTGGTCTAACCGGACCCCCATCGGCCCCCACCGACCGCTTCCGTCCCGCATTGTTCATGCATGAAGTAGCGTTCGGGCGCCCAGCAGCTATGGGGGAGATGGATGACGATAGAGCTGGCGTCGGTGGAGACAGCGGTCCCGCTGGACATCTACCGCCGGAGGGTGTCTGCCACGGCACCCTCCCTTCGGTTGCAGGCCTCGATGGTCGATGGTCTCGCACTGATGATCCTCGCGCCGCTGATCGTGGGACAGGAGATCGTCCACGCGCTCGTGTGGGGTCTGCTCTGGGGACTGGCCACCAGGATCACCGCGCCGAAGATCCTGCCCGGCGCCGAGCGTCTGCGAGCGACGGTCTCGGGGGTCTTCAAGGCGTTCATGGCGATGAGCATGGCGACCTGGCTGCTGGGTGCGGTGGTCGAGCTTCCGCAGGCACAGCTGGTCGTGCAGACCATCCTCGGACTGATGACGGCGCTCGCGTTCCGGGTGGTGGGCTACATCTTCAGCTCCCGGCCGCGCACCCCGCTGCGTGTCGTCGTGGTGGAGGCGGCCCATGACCACGGTGCGATCCCGGAGTGGACCCACCGGCTCTCCGGTGGCCTGATGGAGGCGGCTGCGGTATGCCGCGCCGACGGTCTCTCCGGTGCGATCGCCTCGGTCGCGCCCGACGCCGTGCTGGTGGTTCCCGGGCCCGACCTGGCCGGCCGCGAGATCCAGCGGCTGGCCTGGACGAGCGAGTCCTTCGGCCTGCCGCTGCTGGTCAGCACCCGGATGCAGGACGTGACCCCGCAGCGTACGTCCTCGATGCGGCTGGGCTCGATGACCCTTCTCTACGTCGACGAGGCCCTGCGGGCGCGGCTGACCCGGGTGGCCAAGTACGTGTGGGAGTGGTTCGCCGCGGCGGCTACCGTCACCGTCCTCCTCCCGGTCTTCGCCGTGATGGCGGTCGTGATCAAGCTCGACTCCCCGGGCCCGGTCTTCTTCCGGCAGGTGCGCGTCGGCCGCAACGGCAAGCAGTTCCGGATCTGGAAGTTCCGCACCATGGTCGTCGACGCCGAGTCGCTGCTGCGTACGCTCGACCACCGGCCCGGCCACGTCCTCTTCAAGCTCCGCGCCGACCCGCGGGTGACCCGGGTGGGGCGGGTGCTGCGGAAGTACTCCCTCGACGAGCTGCCGCAGCTGTTCAACATCGTGCTGGGCCAGATGTCGCTGGTCGGGCCCCGACCGGGCCTGCCGAGCGAGGTGGCGATGTACGATCGGGACTCTCATCGCCGACTCGCGGTTGCACCCGGTCTGACCGGGCTGTGGCAGGTCTCGGGGCGATCGGACCTCTCCTGGGAGGACACGGTCCGCCTGGACCTGGACTACGTGGACAACTGGACGCTGCTGCGGGACTTCGGAATCGTCGTTCGTACAGTCAAAGCTGTTGTGCGTGGCTCTGGCGCCTACTAGTGAGTGTCGCCTAAACTCCCAGGCCGTTGTGTGAGCAACCCAACACGTACGAACAACTGGATCCTCGACGGGAACGTCCCCCATGCAAACCTCCCCCCACCCCATGATTGCCGGCCGATACGAGCTGCACCGCCTGATCGGGCGAGGCGGTATGGGCGAGGTATGGCAGGCCATGGACCTCACCCTGCAGCGCTGGGTCGCGGTCAAGGTCGTGCGGACGTCGGCGGACCCGACGATGATCGAGCGGTTCCGGCGGGAGTCGCTCTCCACCGCGGCGGCCAGCCATTCCGGCACCGTGCAGATCCACGACGCGGGGATCGAGCGCACCGGCAACGGGCCGATGGCCTTCCTCGTGATGGAGCTCCTGACCGGCCCCGACCTCGGCGAACGACTGCGCTCGCACGGTCCGTTGATGGCCCGGGAGGCTGGTGAGATCATCGTCCAGGCCGCGCGCACGCTTGCCGCGGTCCACGCCCAGGGCATCGTCCACCGCGACATCAAGCCGTCGAACCTCGTCTACGACAGCGACCGCCGGATCAGGATCGTCGACTTCGGGATCGCCCAGCTCGCCCGGCTGGGTGACCAGCGGCTGACCTCCACCCACGATGTGGTCGGAAGCCTCGGCTACCTCTCGCCCGAGCGTGGCTCGGGCGGGGAGGTCGGTCCGCCGAGCGACATCTACTCCCTCGGCTGCGTCTTCTACGAGATGCTCACCGGTCGCACCCCCTACTCCGGCGGCGCGCCGGCGACGATGGTCTACCAGCACGCCACCGCACCGATCCCGCGGGTCAGCGGTGTGGTCCAGGTGCCGACGATCATCGACGACCTGGTCGCGATGATGATGGCCAAGGCCCCCGAGCAGCGACCCACCGCGCACGACGTCGTCGCGGTGCTCACCGGCTCCGGCCCGCTGCCGGTCTTCGACGCGCGGGTGCCCAGACAGCGCGCGACGCACGCGTCGGGTCCGATCAGCACCTCCGGTGCCTACGAGGCGTTCGGTGGGAGCGGCTCGTTCCCCGCTGCCAGGTCGACCGGGGCGACCGGGTCGACGGGGGCAACCGGCTCGTCCGGGGCGTTCGCGCAGATCGGTTCCAGCGGGTCGTTCCCGACCGGCGGGTCCCGGGCGGCGAGGCCGTCTGGGACCAACCGGACGTTGAGCATCCTGCTGGCGGTGGCCCTGGTAGGTGTCGCGGTCGGCGGCTTGGCGACCTTCGCCTCCTTCCGGAGCACGTCGGAGTCGGCCCGGGCAGCCGCGCTCAGCGAGGCGCTCCCGGAGAGCATCGAGCTGGCCGTCGACGTGATCTTCGAACGCGACGCGCTCCAACCCGTTGCGCAGGCACCGGTCAACGTACGCTCCACCTACCTGCACACGACCGACCTCGCGGTCGAGGAGTGGCAGACGGCCGTCGCCGGGATCGATGTCGACGGTGACGCCGAGCTGCGGACGCTCCATCACGACATCAGCGAGGTGCTCGACGACTTCGAGCTCTACCGGGTCGAGATGCAGGAAGGCGACCGGGCCAGCCAGGATGCCGCTCGTGAGGTCTACACCGGCCTGGCCAGCAACCTGCTGATGCTCGCGGCGCAGGTGCCGGAGCTGGAGGACGACCAGAACGGCGACCGGATCCGCAACCTCAGCAAGCTGACGGACGCGGCCGAGGCGTTCAGCATCGAGCGGGAGCTCATGGTCGTCGCGCTGTCCGAGAACGAGATCGGCACGAAGTCGGTCAAGGAGCTGACCGACGCGGAGGCCGCCTGGGTGAAGGCGTCCTCGGCGTTCTACTCGGGTGCCGCGCCCGACCTGCAGGCGGAGCTCGACCGGGTCTCCGACGGCACCTTCGACAAGGGCTCGGGCGCGATGATGGTGCAGCGTACGGTCCGCGACGTCGCCGCCAAGGGCAGCATCGACGGGGTCGCCACGGAGCTGAAGGCGGCGTCGAAGGGCGAGCCGATCGTCCGCACCTGGTCCGATGGTGCCGTCGAGTACATCCAGAGCCTTCTCCAGGTGATCCTGAAGTCGGCCGAGACCATGGCCGACGTCGTCACCGACGAGCACGAACGTGCCAAGACCGGGCTGGTCCTGCGCGCGGTGCTGACCGGGGTGGCGCTGGTCGCCGCGATCGGGCTCGGACTGGGCCTTTATCGGACTCGGCGGGTGCCTCGCTAGAGTGCCGCGGGTGACCTTCGAAGCGGAGCCAGAGAAGACCAAGCAGAGCGACGCCGGCGTGCCCACGCCTGAGATCCTCGCCTCCGACCACCTGCTGGCCGCCTGGCTCGCCGAGACCGCCGGTCGCCGGCTGCTCGAGGTGCGTGCCACCTCCGGCCTGGAGGGCAAGGAGCTCAAGGACGCCGGTGACCTGGCGGCCCACGAGCTGCTGATGGAGCTGGTCGCCACCTACCGTCCGGAGGACGCCGTCCTGTCGGAGGAGGGCAAGGACTCCAAGGAGCGGCTCACCAAGGACCGGGTGTGGATCATCGACCCGCTCGACGGGACCCGCGAGTTCTCCGAGCCGCCGCGCGACGACTGGGCGGTGCACGTGGCGCTGTGGGCCTCCTCCAACGGCGGTGAGCTGATCGCCGGTGCGGTCGCGCAGCCGGCGCTGGCGGACGCCTCCGTGCAGAGCACCTTCCACACCGGTGCCGCACCGGTCGTGCCGCCCTCGACCTCGACCCGCCCCCGGATCGCCGTCTCCCGCAGCCGCCCCCCGGCGTTCGTGGAGGCGCTGGCCGAGGAGCTCGGCGCCGAGCTCGTGCCGATGGGATCGGCCGGAGTGAAGATGATGTCGGTCGTGCGCGACATCTCCGACGCGTACGTGCACGCCGGCGGGCAGTACGAGTGGGACTCCGCCGCTCCCGTGGCGGTCGCGGCTGCTGCTGGGCTGTTCACCTCGCGCATCGATGGCTCGCCGTTGCGCTACAACCAGGACGATGTCTATCTGCCTGATGTGATCGTGTGCCGGCCGGAGCTCTCCGAGCAGATCCTCTCCTTCATCAAGCGGCATGGGGTGGAGTGACGCCGTCTCGGATGCCCTGGCTCGCCGGTCTTTCTTCGCCGCGGTTGGGTGAATGTGTTTTGGTCGGCTGTGGGCCGCCGACCCGTTCTTGAGTGTTTCTCGACCTGGCCCGGAGTCAAGGACGGCCTGCGGCCGCCGGCTTCGCCGGCCGCTTGCGCGGTCCTGGACACCGGACCATGTCGAGAAAGATTTGGCTGGCTATCGGGGCGGCGGCCCGGGTGTGGCCGCGGACGATTCAGTTCTCGGCGGGTGACTGTTCTGGGGCGAACGAACATTCGTTCGTCCCATCGAACCTCCCTGCCGCAGGTCCGCGCACCGCGGTGAAAGAAAAGTTTCTTTCACCCACCGACCCCACACCCCGGCAGCGGACGGCCCGGGCACGAACGAACGTTCGTTCGTCTCCCGCCCCTACCCGACCAATCGGGACGAAACAACACCGGCCGAAATCCCCAAGCCCGTGCCCAACCAAGACCGTCGCACCAAACCCCTGCCGCCGACCCGATAGCCAGCCAGTCTTTTCTCGGCGACGGCCGGTGTCAAGGATCGCCGAAGGCGACCGGCGAAGCCGGCGGCCAAAGGCCGTCCTTTACTCCGGACGCCGCCGAGAACACCCTCCAAGCAAGGGTCGGCGGCAAACCCCAACCACAAAGAACGCCAACCCGCCGACGCGCAAGAAGCAAAGCTCAAGCGCCGACCAACAACTCCTCGAGCGACTCCAGACTCTGCCGCGCATACCCCTTCCACATCCACCCGAACACAGGCATCGCGAACGAGGCGAAACCAGAGGCGGGCGTGACGTCCCACGACCAGGTGACCCGCGTGCCGGTCCCGGCCGGGGCGAAGGACCAGCGCCCGCCGACATGCCCGACCAGGAGCTTGAGCGGGCCGGTGAGCGGCGTGATCTCGTAGGAGAACGACGAGGGGGCGTCGACCTCGGTCAGGGTCTCGCGCATCGTCGCGCCGTCGGCGAGGACGATCGTGCGGGTCTCGCCGGCGGCGTCCCAGCCGCCGGCCTGGTCGCGGACCTCGGCGATGGGGCCGATCGCGGCGTACCGGCGACCGAAGATCTGCGGCAGCGGCGCGGGGAGGACGCGGGCGAGGGCGGTTTCGTACGCGACCGGGATCGCGCGGGAGGATTCGAGGTGCAGTGCCTCGGGATGCTGGGTCATGAGGACGAGCATGACACCACCTGCCTGCCGGTAGCGTGAGGGTCGTGGTCGAACAGATCGAGATCGAGACACCGGACGGCATCGCCGAGGCCTATCTGGCCCGGCCCGAGAGCGCACCGAAGGGCGGTGTCCTCGTCTACATGGATGCCATCGGCCTCCGGCCGCAGCTGGCCGAGATGGTCGAGAGGGTTGCCTCCTGGGGCTATGTCGTGCTCGCCCCCAACGTGTTCTACCGCGACGGCAGGGTGGCCGAGCTGGCTCCGACGGCCGACCTGCGGGAGCCCGCGGCGAGGGATGCGTTCTTCGCGGACGGTGCGATGGCCCGGGTCCGGGCGCTGAGCGTGAACCGGCTGGCAGCCGACATCCCGGCGTACGTCGAAGCCCTCCGGACGTACGTCACCGGCCCGCTCGCAACCCACGGCTACTGCATGGGAGCCCGGATCGCGGTGCGGACCGCGGGGCGGTTCCCGGACGAGTTCGTCGCGGTCGCCGGCTTCCACGGCGGTGGGCTGGTCACCGCGGAGGAGGCCTCGCCGCACACCTGCATCGCCGGGACGCGGGCGGAGTACTACTTCGGGCACGCCGACCATGATCGCTCCATGACGCCGGAGAACGTCGCCGACCTCAGCACGGCGCTCGACGACGCCGGGGTGATCTACACCAACCTCATCTACCCCGATGCCCCGCACGGCTACACGATGGCCGACACCTCCTCCTACCAGGAGGCCGGGACTCATCGGCACTTCGCCGATCTCGAGGCGCTCTACGCCCGTACGATGGCGTGATGGCGAACCCCGTACTTGTCGTGATGGGAGTCTCCGGCTCCGGGAAGTCGACCATCGGGGCGGCGATCGCCGGGCGGCTGCGGGTGCCGTTCGAGGACGCCGACGACCTGCATCCGCCGGCGAACATCGAGAAGATGACTGCGGGGATCGCGCTCGACGACGATGACCGCTACCCCTGGCTCGAGGCGGTCGGGGAGTGGCTCGCCCGGCATGCCGAGCGCGGTGGCGTGATGAGCTGTTCGGCGCTGAAGCGGAGGTACCGCGATCAGCTCCGGCGGCACTGCCCGGAGGTGACCTTCCTCCACCTGGAGGGCACCCGCGAGGTGATCGCGAGGCGCCAGGCCAGCCGCCCCGGCCACTTCATGCCGGCCACGCTCCTGGACAGCCAGTTCGCGACGCTCGAGCCGCTCGAGCCGGACGAGGCCGGGATGGTCCTCGACGTCAACCAGCCGGTCGACGCGATCGTCGAGGAGTACGCCGGCCGCATCGGTGCCCAGGACGGGGCCCAGTAAGCACCGAGAGGCGGCCGACACGCGCCCATCTCGGGTTGGGCACTGCGTGTCGGCCGCGGCCACGCCCGGGTGAGGGACCAGCGGGCGGGCCCACTTTCGACCGTAACCCAGGATGCTTCCGCAGAACAGAGGGTCTTCGACTGTCGCTGCAGGTCAGCCCGTAAAATGTGTGGGGTAGAAGACGTCCGGAACCTCGGACGCCTTCGAGGTGAACTCCGGGGCCCGCTTCTCCAGGAACGCGGCGACGCCCTCCTTGCCGTCGCCGATCGAGGCGTAGAACATCGCCAGCGAGTCGGACAGGTGCGCCTCGAGCGGATGGCGGGCGGAGGCGTTGCGGGTGATCAGCTGGCGGACGAGAGCGGTGCCGACCGGCGACCGGTTCTGGGTGAACCTCCGGGCCAGCTCGAAGGCGGCGGGCAGCAGCTCGTCGGGCAGGTGGATGCTGCGGACGAGGCCGCCGTCGAGAGCCTGGTCGGGGTCGAGGATCTCCGCGGTGTAGAGCCACTCCAGCGCCCGCGGGACGCCCACCACGCGCGGCAGGAAGTAGGAGGAGCAGGCTTCGGGAACGATGCCGAGCTTGCCGAAGACGAAGCCGATCTTCGCCTTCGAGGAGGCCAGCCGCGCGTCCATCGCACACAGCATGGTGGCGCCGATCCCGACGGCCGGGCCGTTGACCGCGGCGATCACCGGCTTGGGGAGCGCGTGGATCGCGAGCGTGACCTTGCCGCCCGTGTCGCGTACGCCCTCGGCGTACTCGGGGTGGTTGGCCGGGTCGGCGAGGTGCTCGGCGAGCCTCTCCGGCGTCGGCTGCAGCGACTCGTCGAGGCCGAAGACGTTCCCGGAGGCGGAGAGGTCCATCCCGGCGCAGAAGGCCCGCCCGGCGCCGGTCACGATCACCGCGCGCACCTCGTCGGCCATCGCGTCGGTGGTGAAGACCTCCTCGAGCTCGCGCGCCATCGTCACCGTGAACGAGTTGAGCGCGTCGGGGCGGTTGAGGGTCAGGAGCGCGATGCCGTCGGCGTCCACGTCGAAGGTCAGGGTCTCGTAAGCCATGGGTCACAGTCTGTATCGACTGCGTTCGGCTATGGAAGGGCGGGTCTGCCTACTGTCGAAAGTCGGTACAGCCCGGTCAGGACGGCAACTACCGTGGTGAGCGTGAGTCTGCTGCGACGGCCCCGCCTGTCGGCTCGGTCATTTCCCGCGCCGATCCTGTCGGGCCTCCTGGTCGTGGCGGTCGCCGCCGAACACCTCTACATGAGCGAGGCCGGCCATCCGCAGTGGTCGGGCTGGTCGGCGCTGGCGGGCGTCCTCGGCGTCACCCTCGCGATGTGGGTCCGGCGCAGGCATCCGGCCCTCGCGGTCGCGCTCGTGTGCGCACTGGTCGGCGGCACCGTGGTGGCCAACGACGGGTGGATCCTGATCAGCTACGTCGCGTTCGCGGCCCTGGTGAGCTTCCTCGTCGGCAGATTGGCCGACCAGGTGTGGCCGTCGGCCGTCGTGGCGGGCATGGCCGTGGTGATGCTGACGGTGCTGGACACGGTCGTCAACGGCGGCGGGGTGCAGGTCGCGATGGCCGGCAACATGATGATCTTCATGGTGCTGCCGTGGCTCAGCGGTCGCTACCTGCGTCAGGTCGCTCGCCACCACTCGACCGAGATCGAGCAGGCCCAGCTCACCGAGCGTGCCCGGATCGCCCAGGAGATGCACGACTCCTTGGGCCACGAGCTCAGCCTGATCGCGCTGCGCGCCGGTGCGCTCGAGGTGGCGCCGGGGCTGTCCGACGCCCACCAGGAGGCGGCCGGTGCCATCCGTGCGGCCGCCGCCGGGGCCACCGCGCGGCTCGGCGAGATCGTCGGTGTCCTCCGACCCGCTGCCGAGGAAGCCCCGCTGACCCCTGCCGGGGCCGGGATCGGTGGCCTCGTCGAGCGCGCGCGTGAGTCGGGGATGGACGTACGCCTGACGGGATCGCTCGACGAGGGGGCCGTCCCGGTGCGGGACGCGGCCGTGCACCGGATCGTGCAGGAGGCGCTCACCAACGCCGCCCGACATGCTCCGGGGTCGTCGGTGACGGTCGCGGTGGAAGAGCACGAACCCGACGGCGTACGTCTCTCGGTGAGCAACGGCCGGGCGACCCTCCCGCCGCGGGCCGGCACGACGACCGGGCTGGGCCTGGCCGGGCTCGAGGAGGCGGCCCGCGCGGCCGGCGGCAGATTGCGCCACGGCCCCGTTCCCGGCGGAGGCTTCGAGGTGGTCGCCGACCTGCCCGCCCACCACCGGCGCGAGGCCGCGCTGTGATCCGGGTGCTGCTGGCCGACGACGAGGCGATGGTGCGGGCCGGCGTACGCGCGATCCTCGAGACCGACGAGGCGATCGAGGTGGTCGCCGAGGCTGCCGACGGCCGGGAGGCGGTCGAGGCGGCCCAACGTCACCGGCCCGATGTCGCGCTGCTCGACGTCCGGATGCCGCGGATGGACGGTCTGGCGGCGGGGGCCGAGATCGCCCGGACCGCCCCGGAGACCGCGCGGGTCATGCTGACCACCTTCTCCGAGGACGCCTACATCGCCCGGGCCCTCGGTGACGGGGCGAGCGGGTTCCTGTTGAAGTCGGGCGACCCGCGCGAGCTGCTCGCGGGGGTCCACGCCGTCGCCGACGGCGCTGCCTTTCTCTCGCCACGGGTCGCCCAGCGCGTCATCGCCGAGATCGGCGCCGGTGCCGGCGACCGGATGTCGCGGGCCGCGGACGCGCGGGCCAAGGTCGCCGTGCTCACCGACCGTGAGCGCGACGTGATGGCGCTGGTCGGCGCCGGGCTCTCCAACGCCGAGATCGGCCGCCGTCTCCACCTCGTGGAGGGCACCGTGAAGGCCTATCTGAGCAGCGCCTTCGGCCGTCTCGGCGTACGCAACCGGGTGCAGGCAGCGGTCCTCGCTCACGAGGCCGGGCTCGTGGGCGAGGACCGCTAGCAGGGCGAAGGCCTCAGGCGTCACGCCGGCGGAACACCAACTGACCGGCGAGCAGCGTGACCACCGACCAGGCGGCGAGGAGCCCGAGACCGCCGCTGGGGCCGTAGGGGAGCCCGTCGTCGAGCCCGAAGAGGGTCGCGATCCCGATGCCGAGGTATTCCGTGCCCGCCGTCCCCGGCAGGTAGTAGGACACGTCGGTCATCAGGTCCATCCCGCTCATCATCAGCACCATCGGCAGCAGGAAGAGCACCAGGAAGGCCACGACCAGCGCCCCGGCGGTGCTGCGCAGACCGACCGCGAGCCCGATGGCCAGCGCGACCACCACGCCCAGGTAGATGCTGACCTTGCCGGCCACCGTGGCCACCGAGGAGACGTCGAAGACGCCGTAGTCGCCGGCGGTCAGGTAGCCGAGGCCGGCACCCAGGACGGCGAGGAGCGCCCCGGCGACCACCGCCACCACCTCGACGACGACGAGCTTCGCGACCAGCACCCGGCCGCGCCGGGGCTCGCACTGCAGCGTCGTACGCATGCTGCCGGAGGCGTACTCCGAGGTCACCGTCAGCAGGGCCAGCGCGATCAGCGCGAACTGGGTGAACAGCAGCCCCGCGGTGGCGACCTCCTCGACGTGGAGCAGCTGGTCGGCGTGGGACAGGTCCGGGTTGGGCTCGGCGGCGTCGAAGCCCAGCGGGACGGCGTAGAGCGCCATCAGCGCCGCCGCACCGATCAGGCACCACCAGGTCGAGCGGACCGACCAGAGCTTGGTCCATTCGGACGAGATCGCAGCCAGCATCAGGCCACCTCCCCGGCGTACTCGACGCTTCCCGCGGTCAGCCGGAAGTAGGCCTCTTCCAACGAGGAGTGTCCGGCGAGGAACGAGGCCATCGAGGAGTCCGCGAGCAGCCGCCCGCGGCCCAGCACGATCAGATGGTCGGCGGTCTGCTGCATCTCGCTCATCAGATGGCTGGAGACGAGGACCGTACGCCCCTCCGCGGCGAGCGACCTCAGCAGCTTCCGGATCCACAGCACCCCGTCGGGATCGAGCCCGTTGACCGGCTCGTCGAAGAGCATCACCCGCGGGTCGCCGAGCAGCACGCCCGCGATCCCGAGCCGCTGGCTCATCCCGAGAGAGAGCGATCCGGCCCGGCGGCGCCCCACCCCGGCCAGGCCGACCCGCTCGAGCACCTCGTCGACCCGGGCCACCGGGATCGAGTTGCTCCGCGCCATCGCCACCAGATGCGTACGCAACCTCCGTCCCGGGTGCACGGCACGAGCGTCCAGCAGCGCACCGACCTCGCGCAGCGGACGCCGCAGCGAGACGTACGGACGTCCGTCGATCGTGGCGGCCCCCGACGTCGGCCGGTCCAGGCCGAGGATCATCCGCATCGTGGTGGACTTCCCGGCGCCGTTGGGGCCGAGGAAGCCGGTGACCCGGCCGGGCTGTATCTGCAGGGTGAGATCGTCGACCGCGGTGGTCGCGCCGTATCTCTTGGTCAGGTGGTCCAGAGTGATCATGCCTCGAACCTAGGGACGCGCGGGGCCGGGCACAGTGGACGAAAAGCAGCCGTCCCTACCGACGAAGGTCAGTAGGGACGGCGGCGAACCAAACGCGGGGTCAGCCGGTGACGCTCTTCGGCAGTCCGGTCGGCGTGCAGAGGTCGGCGGGGATGTCGTCGACCGTGTCCTCCTTGATGTGACCGAACATCGTCAGGGCGCGCTCCCGGTCCCACTGGGTGCTCATGCCCACGATCGGGACGCCGCAGGTCATCGCGGAGCCACCGGCGAGCGCCTTGAAGGCCCAGGCGAACTTCGCGCCGCCGATGACGCTCATGCCCTTGCCGACCTTGAGGCCCTCGGCGCCCTTGCCCATCTCGGCGAGCTTAAACGGGTTGAGCACGGTGGCCGGGTTGGTCATCTTCTTGCCGATGCCGGAGATGACCTCGGTCTGGTTGACGCCTCGCGCCAGGTCGCCGGTGCTCTCCACGTGACGCGAGCGGGCGTAGGCCAGAGCGGTCGCGCCGTCGGCCTCCTGGCAGCCCTTCTCGATGTCCAACCCGGCAAGCGGGTCCTTCATGTTCTGCTTCGGGCAGATCTCGACGCCGCCGACACCGTCGACCAGCCGGGCGAGGCCGCCCATGCCGATCTCGACGTAGCCGTCGATACGTACGCCGGTGTTCTGCTCGATCGTCTGGGTCAGCAGCTCGGGACCGCCGTAGGCGAAGGCCGCGTTGATCTTGGTGTTGCCGTGGCCGGGGATGTCCACCGGGGAGTCGCGCGGGATGGTGACCACGATCGTCTTGCCGGCACCCGTGTGCAGCAGCTTGATCGTGTCGGTGCGGCTGCCCGCGGCGTCGCCGGTGTGCAGCTTCTTCTTCTCCTCGGCGGTCAGGCCCTCACGGGAGTCGCTGGCGACGATGAGGTACGTCGTGCCGGGCTGGTCCGCGGGCCGCTCGCCCGCGGTCGGCTCGTAGGGGACCTTGTCGACCTTGTTCCAGGCGCTGATGCCGATCCAGGCCACCGCGCCGACCAGGATCAGCACCGGGATCATCACGATCGCGACGAACGTGCGGAACGGGTGGCGCTTCTTGGGCCTGGGCTGACGGGGCTGGCGGCCCCCGCGACCGCCGCCGTAGCCATCGCCCGGACCCCCATAGCCGCCGTTGCCGCCGTATTCGCTCGGCTGGCTCCAGTCCTGGTTGTAGCCCTGGTCGTAGCCCTGGTTGCCATACCCACCCTGTTGACCAGGGGTCGGCGCGATCTGCCCCGGCTGGGGCAGCGGCCGGTCGTAGCCGCCACGCGGCGGCGCTGCGGGAGGCGGGCCGCCGGACGGGCGCCGGACGGTGGGCATGACGTTGGTGGGCTCGGGCCCCGAGGGCTGAGCTTGCTGGCCGTTGCCGTACGCCCAGCCGTACTGCTGCGACCGGGGATCGTTGGGGCTGCCAGGGTTGCGGGGGTTTGGCATGCGCTCAAACGTACCGTGCCGGGCCGCTAAAGTTAGTCGGCGCGTCGCACCACCGTGTTACTCGTGTGACTGGTGATACTGGCGGTGCAGACTCACACCCGAGGGACCCCAGATGGCTGACCAGAACTACCGGCCCCAGCGTACGGCCGCCGAGCGCGCCTCCCGCGTGCGGTTCCGTCGCGCCATGGCGCTGCTGCTGATCACCCTGCTCCTGCCGGGGTCCGCCCAGCTCGTCGCGGGCAACCGCCGCGTCGGCCGGATCGCGATCTGGACCGTCATCGGTCTCGCGGTCACCACCGGGCTGGTCTTCGCGATCTCGCTGCTCTGGCACGGCCTGATCTTCCGCCTCGGCACGACGCCGTGGCTGCTGGGTCTGTTCCGCATCGGTCTCATCGCCGGCGCCATCGCCTGGGCCGGGCTCTTCATCGACGCCTGGCGCCTGGGCCGCCCGCTCGAGCTCGACCTCAAGCAGCGCCGGATCGTGGTCGCGATCAACGGCGCGCTGGCCTTCTCCGTGGCCGCGACCCTGATCTTCGGCGCCCACCTGGTCGGCGTGCACAAGGGGATGGTCGAGGCGATCTTCGCCGGCGCCGAGGCCGCCGAGGCCCACAACGGCCGCTTCAACGTCCTGCTCGCCGGCGCCGACTCCGACGGCGGGAAGACCCGCTGGGGCCTGCGTCCCGACTCGCTCACCGTCGCCTCCATCGACGCGGTCACGGGTCGCACCGTCCTCATCGGCCTGCCCCGCAACATGGCGAACTTCACCTTCGACGAGGGCTCCCCGATGGATGAGGAGTTCCCGCGCGGCTTCGACTGCGACGGCTGCTACCTCAACGGCGTGAGCACCTGGGCCGAGGACCACAAGGACCTCTACCAGGACGAGGACCACCCCGGCATGGCCGCCACGGTCGACGCGGTCGAGGGCATCACCGACCTGCAGATCAGCTACTACGCGATCGTCGATCTCAACGGCTTCCAGGAGATCGTGGACGCGATCGGGGGAGTGACCCTGAACGTCCGCCAGCCGATCCCGGTCGGCCTGCCCTCCGACAAGTTCTACACCCACATCCAGCCGGGGGTGAAGAAGCTCGACGGCTGGGAGACCCTCTGGTACGCCCGGGCCCGCCACGACTCCGACGACTACTCCCGGATGGCCCGCCAGAAGTGCGTCCTGAACGCGATCCTGCAGCAGACCAGCCCCGCCGACGTCGTACGCCACTACCAGGACGTCGCGAAGGCGACCGGCTCCACCATCACCACCAGCGTGCCCCCGAGCGAGATCGAGCGGTTCTCGGCGCTGGCGCTGAAGGCGAAGTCGCAGAAGATCTCGACGCTCTCGCTGGTCCCGCCGCTGGTCGACACCGCCGACCCGAACATGTCCGACATCCACGCCGAGGTGCGCAAGGCGGTGAAGAAGGCCACCCCGAAGAAGGAGGAGGTCTTCGCCTCGCCCGGCACCGGCGACGACGGCGAGACCAAGGCACCCGCGCCGGAGAAGAAGACCAAGGCCGCCGGCGACTCCGACAAGGGCGGCCCGGTCACCGGCGGCTCCCTGGGTTCGCGCAACAAGGGCTACCAGGCCAACGAGACCGACGACCTCGCCTCGGCGTGCTGAGCGTGTTGAACAACGCGTTAACGGGGCGTCACAGCGACTCGCTGATTCCCGGGATACCCCGCGGTCGCGGCTAGTCTGGATCCGTGCCAGGGAGCAATCGTGTCACCGCGGTCGTGGTGACCTTCAACCGTCTCGAGCTGCTGCAGCGACTGCTGGAGCGGCTCGACGTGGTCGACGGCCTCGACGAGGTGATCGTCATCGACAACGCCTCCACTGACGGTACGTCGCAGTGGCTCGCCGAGCTCGACGGCGCCGCGGAGCCGGGTCAGCGCCAGGTGCCGGTGATCGCCCGCACCCTGCAGCGCAACAGCGGCGGTGCCGGCGGGTTCCACGACGGCCTGAAGCTGGCCATCGAGCGCGACGCCGACCTGGTCTGGCTGATGGACGACGACGGCCTGCCCGATCCCGACTGCCTGGGGCTGCTGCTCAAGCAGACCGACCTCGACTTCTGGGGGCCGCTGGTCGTCGACGAGGGCGACCCCGGCCGCCTGGTGTTCCCGATCCGGCTCCCGGGCCGCTCCAAGGTCGTGCACCAGCTGCGTGATGTCGAGCAGGCCGCCACCGACGGCCTGATCAAGGACATCGTGATCCCGTTCAACGGCGTCCTGGTCACCCGTGACCTGGTGGAGCGGATCGGCTACCCCCGGGCGGAGTACTTCATCTGGGGCGACGACCACGAATACCGCCTCCGGGCCGAGAAGGCCGGGGCCCGGATCGCGACCGTCGTCGGCGCTCAGGTGCGTCACCCCTCCGTCGGCGATCTCGGCACCCCGATGGCGTGGGGGCGGGCGACGTACAACCACACGCCGAGCGACCTGAAGCACTACTGCATGGCGCGCAACAACCTGCTCAACCTGCGCGACTACCGAGGGTGGCCCTTCGCTTTGGCTTTCGTGGCCAAGACTCTATGGTTCTACCTGCTCACCAAGCCGCAGCCGAAGCGGATCCGGCTCTCTGCGCAGGCCTGGTGGGCGGCTGTCCGGGGGGACTTCAGTGGACACGAGAGGTTCCTTCGTTGAGCACCACCCGTGAGACGGTCGCGATCGTCGTCGTCACCTACAACCGCGCCGACATGCTGCGTGGGCTGCTCGACGGGCTCACCAAGCTCGATCAGCCCGCCGACGCCGTGATCGTCGTCGACAACGCCTCCACGGACCACACCGCGCAGGTCCTCGCCGAGGCGGTCACGCCCAACCTCCAGGTCATCGACAGCCCGGAGAACCTCGGCGGCGCCGGTGGCTTCCACCTCGGCACCAAGGCAGCGGTCGAGCAGGGCTGGGACCGTCTCTACCTGATCGACGACGACGTCGTCCCGGCCCACGACTGTCTCGAGGTGCTGCTCGCCCAGGACGAGGACTGCCTCTTCTCGGTGCGCGAGGACCGCAACGGCAACCTGATCGAGCTGGCCGCGCTGAAGTTCGACCTGCGCAACCCGCTCGCGATCAAGCCCAAGACCGCCGCGGTCATGGACACCTACCCGACCCGCGACGCCATGCCCGAGCGGGTGCCGGTGGAGAACGTCGCCTTCGAGGGCTTCATGATCCGCCGCACCGTCCTGGAGGAGATCGGTCTCCCCGACCCCTCCTACTTCATCTTCTACGACGACGTGGATCTCGCGATCCGCGCCCGCCGCTCCGGCCGCACCATCTGGGCCGTACGCGACGCGGTGCTCGTGCGACAGCTCGACTTCAGCCAGCAGCACGACCTGGCCGGCTGGAAGGGCTTCTACATGTACCGCAACCTCTTCGTCGTCCACCTCCGCTACGGCGAGAACGTCCTCGTACGTCTCAAGCCCTGGCTCATCACCGCGGCTGTGGTCCTCCTCAGCCCGCTGCGTGGCGGCAAGCACGAGGCCGTCAACGTGATCAAGGCCCTGCGCGCCGCGCGGGGCATGCGAACGCTGCCTGTTGCAGCACCCTCCACCTCCTCCTGACCGTCCCCTTACCCACAGAGACCTAGACTGAGCGATCGTGTCCTTCCCTGAAACCACTCCTGACCTCGTCGTCGTCGGCTCCGGCCTCTTCGGCCTGACCATCGCCGAGCGCGCCGCCACCGAGCTGGACAAGAAGGTGCTCATCATCGAGCGCCGCCCGCACATCGGTGGAAACGCCTACTCCGAGTTCGACGAGGAGACCGGCATCGAGGTGCACAAGTACGGCACCCACCTCTTCCACACCTCCAACGAGAAGGTGTGGAACTACGTGCGGAAGTTCACCGAGTTCACCGACTACAAGCACAAGGTGTTCGGGAAGTACAAGGGGCAGGTCTACTCCCTGCCGATGAACCTCGCGCTGATCAACTCCTTCTTCGGGAAGTCGCACACCCCCGACGAGGCGCGCGCGCTGATCGCGGAGCAGGCCTCCGAGTTCAACACCGAGGACGCCAAGAACCTCGAGGAGAAGGCGATCTCGCTGATCGGCCGCCCGCTCTACGAGGCGTTCATCAAGGGCTACACCGCCAAGCAGTGGGAGAAGGACCCGACGGAGCTGTCGCCCGACATCATCACGCGCCTCCCGGTCCGCTACACCTTCGACAACCGCTACTTCAACGACAAGTACGAGGGCCTCCCCGTCGACGGCTACACCGCGTGGCTGCAGCGGATGGCGGACCACCCGAACATCACGGTCCTGCTCGACACCGACTTCTTCACGGTCGTCGACGACTTCAAGGGCAAGGTCCCGATCGTCTACACCGGTCCGGTCGACGAGTACTTCGACTTCTCCGCCGGCAAGCTCTCCTGGCGCACCGTGGACCTGGAGTCCGAGACCCTCGACGTGGACGACTACCAGGGCACCGGCGTGGTGAACGCCAACGACCCCGAGGTCCCGTTCACCCGCGAGCTGGAGTTCAAGCACCTCCACCCCGAGCGCGCCGACCGCTACAAGCCCGGCAAGACGATCGTGGTCAAGGAGTACAGCCGCTTCGCCCAGGAGGGTGACGAGCCGTACTACCCGATCAACACCGCCGACAACCGCGAGAAGATCCTGGTCTACCGCGACCTGGCCAAGAAGGAGCCGATGGTGCTCTTCGGCGGCCGCCTCGGCACCTACAAGTACCTGGACATGCACATGGCGATCGCGTCCGCGCTCACCATGTTCGAGAACAAGCTCCGTCCCCACTTCGAGGACGGCACCCCGCTCACCTCCGGAGGCGTTGACGAATGAGCGTGACCCGACTGCTCCAGCGGCAGATCCTGCCCCTGGACCGTGACTCCGACGTACTCCCGCTCTACGTCGACAACCAGGCCGCGATCCTCGACGCCGACAAGTACGAGGTCGGCTCCGACAAGACGGCCCAGGCGCTGAACAACGCCCAGATCCGCCAGTCGATCAACGACGGGACCCAGATCCACCCCGACCAGATCGAGTCGCGTACGGCACTGCGGATCCTGAAGAGCGAGCGGCTCTCGCTCGGCACCTACTTCAACGCGTTCCCCGCCAGCTACTGGCGCCGGCACACCGTGGTCGACAGCGTGAAGCTGACCGTCGCGCTCCAGGGCCGCGGCGCGAGCGTCATCGTCTACAAGTCGATGGCCAACGGCCGCTCGCAGCGCGTCGACGCCGCGGACACCGGCACCAACCCCGAGGGCACCTTCACCTTCGACCTGCCGCTGAAGCCGTTCGTCGACGGCGGCTGGTACTGGTACGACGTCGTCGCCTCCGACGAGGACGCCGTCATCACCTCGGCCGAGTGGACCGCGGAGGTCCCCGACGACCGTGCCGAGCACGGCACCGTCGACGTCTGCGTCACCACGATGAACAAGCCCGACTTCTGCGCCAAGCTGCTCGCGCAGATGGGCGAGGACGAGCAGCTGCGCCCCTACCTCGACACCGTCTTCGTGATGGAGCAGGGCACCAAGAAGGTCGTCGACGACGTCGAGTTCCCCGCGGCCGAGAAGGCGCTGGGCGACCTGCTGCACATCATCGAGCAGGGCAACCTGGGCGGCTCCGGCGGCTACGCGCGCGGTCAGCTCGAGTCGCTGCGCAAGGGCACCGCGACGTACGCCCTGATGATGGACGACGACGTCGTCTGCGAGCCCGAGGGCATCATCCGCGCGATCACCTTCGGTGACCTCGCCAAGCGGCCGACCATCGTCGGCGGCCACATGTTCTCGCTCTACGCCAAGTCGCGCCTGCACTCCTACGGCGAGATCGTCCAGCCGTGGCGCTTCTGGTGGCAGTCGGCTCCCGGCGTCTACGGCGACTGGGACTTCGGCGCCCGCAACCTGCGCTCGACCCGCTGGCTGCACAAGCGCGTCGACGTGGACTTCAACGGCTGGTTCATGTGCCTGATCCCGCGCAAGGTGATCGAGGAGATCGGGCTCTCGCTGCCGGTCTTCATCAAGTGGGACGACTCCGAGTACGGCCTGCGCGCCAAGGCGGCCGGCTTCCCGACCGTCTCGTTCCCGGGTGCGGCCGTGTGGCACGTCCCGTGGACCGACAAGAACGACGCCCTCGACTGGCAGTCCTACTTCCACCAGCGCAACCGCTTCGTGGCCGCGCTGCTGCACTCGATCTACGACGACGGCGGCCGGATGGTCACCGAGTCGTTCTCCCACCAGATCAAGCACCTGGTCTCGATGCAGTACTCGACGGTCCTGCTGCGCCACCAGGCGCTGCTCGACGTGCTCGCCGGCCCCGAGAAGCTGCACGAGACGCTCGCGACCCAGCTTCCGGCCGTACGCGAGATGGTCAAGGAGTACCCGGACGCGCAGCTCAAGGCCGACCGTGACGAGTTCCCGCCCGTGCGCCGCCACAAGCCGCCGCGCAAGGGCAAGGAGGACACCGAGGTCCCGACCAACCGCGAGGTCAAGCTGGCCGCGCTCAAGGCGCCGATCCGGCAGATCATGAAGCCGCGCAAGCTCTCCACCGAGTTCCCCGAGGCCGAGCTCGCCGCGATGGACAACCAGTGGTACCGGATCACCAAGTACGACAGCGCCATCGTGTCGATGAACGACCAGCAGGGCGCCGCCTTCTACCGCCGCGACAAGAAGCTCTTCAACCAGATGCTGAAGGACACCGTCAAGGTGCACCGTCGGCTCAAGCGCCAGTGGCCCAAGCTCGCCGAGGAGTACCGCTCCAAGCTGAGCGAGTTCACCTCGCCCGAGGCCTGGGAGAAGACCTTCGAGCCGTGGCAGGCCGCTGAGGAGAAGGGGACCGATGGCAACCGGAGTTGATGAACGCCCCGTACGGATCGTCGATGCGCCGCTGGCGCCTCCGGCGGAGAACCTCGGGCTGCTCTCGGTCTTCAAGCGCCGCTACCTCCTCAAGCTGCTCGTGCAGCGGGAGATCAGCGGTCGCTACTCCAACTCGATCCTGGGCGTCTTCTGGTCCTACATCAACCCGCTGACGCAGTTCTGCGTCTACTGGCTGTTCATGGGCAAGATCATGGGCGCGGACAAGGGGATGGACAACTACCCGGTCCACCTCTTCGCCGGGCTCGTCATCGTCCACTTCTTCACCGAGACCTTCGGCGCCGGGACGCGTTCCCTGCTCGGCAACAAGGGCCTGCTGAAGAAGATGGCGATGCCGAAGGAGATGTTCCCGGTCGCCTCGATGCTGGTCTCGCTCTACCACCTGGTGCCGGCGACCCTGATTCTGGTGGTCGTCTGCGTGTTCAGTGGGTGGACGCCGACCTGGGAGACGGTTCCGTCCCTGCTGCTCGCGCTCGGCATCGTGATGGCGCTGGGCACCGCCCTGGCGCTGGTCTTCAGCCTGGCCAACGTCTTCTTCCGTGACTTCGGTAGCGCGGTCAACATCCTGACCAACTACATCCGCTTCGGCGTCCCGATGATGTACCCCTTCTCGATGATCGAGGAGGCGCTCGGGGACAAGTCCTGGATCTACCTGCTCAACCCGATCTCGGATGCCGTGCTGCTCTTCCAGCAGGCCTTCTGGGTCGGGGTGACCCCGAACCCCGAGGCGACCGCTGCCAAGCACCTGCCCGAGCATCTGTGGCTGTTCGGGCTGGGGGCGTTCGCCGTCTCGCTGGTGCTGCTGGTGATCGCCCAGCTGATCTTCAGCAAGCACGAGAACAAGATTCCGGAGCGTCTGACATGACCGCCGACTCGATCGTGGTGGACGGAGTCACCAAGAACTTCACGCTCCGCTACCACCGCAGCATCAAGGACATCACCGTCGCCAAGATGAAGGGACGGGCGGTCTCCAACACCTTCAAGGCGCTGGACGACGTCACCTTCACGATCAAGCAGGGCGAGTCGGTCGGCCTGATGGGCCTCAACGGCTCGGGCAAGTCGACGCTGCTGAAGCTGATCAGCGGCGTGATGCGTCCCGACCAGGGCGTCGTGAAGACGCGCGGTCAGATCGCCGGCCTGATCGCGACGGGCGCGGGTTTCCACCCGCAGCTGTCCGGCCGGGAGAACATCTTCCTCAACGCCGCGATCTACGGCCTCTCCGCCGAGGAGACGGCCGCGATCTACGACGACGTGGTGAACTTCGCCGAGCTCGGCGACCACCTCAACTCGCCGGTCGGCAACTACTCCTCGGGGCAGTACTCACGCCTCGGCTTCTCCGTCGCCGTCCACATCGACTCCGACATCTTCCTGGCCGACGAGGTCCTCGCCGTCGGTGACAAGCCCTTCAAGAAGAAGTGCATGGAGAAGATGGAGGAGATCCGCGACAGCGGCCGCACCGTGGTCTACGTCAGCCACGCGGCGGGCTCGGTCAAGCGGATGTGCGACCGCGTCATCTGCCTGGAGAAGGGCCGCCTGGTCTTCGACGGCGACGTCGACGAGGGCATCGAGTACCTCCACTACGGTGAGGACGACGCCAAGGGTTCGGCCAAGCTCAAGCAGCTCGAGGCCGCTGACAGCGCCCTGGGCGCGGAGGTCTGAGCCAGTTCCGGACTGGGAGCCCGCGGGGAATTACAGATATGTAGTTCCTCGCGGGCTCTTCCGTCCTCTGTGGCTGATGTGAAAGATGTTCCCTGGTGTTACGGAACCAGGGGGGTCCAAGACGTGTCTTCGCAGGCCGGAGAAGAGCAGTCGAACGAGGTTCAGCGCGCCCGGTCGCGCTATGTCGCCTCGACCCAGCAGCTGCTCGTGCTCGGGGTCGTCCTGGCCGCGCTGGTCCCGGCGAGCACGGTCGTCGACCTGAAGGTCGTCCGCCCCGGAGATGTCCCGGTCGCCGACACTCAGACGGCCGAGCCGTCCGCGGCGCAGGTGCCCGTGGACTCCGTCGACGCCCACCTCGAGGAGATCTCGCTGACCGAGCCTCTGGCCGGCGGCCGCGCGTCCGGGCGCGGGGTGGTCGGCCGGATCACCGCTGAGGCCACGAAAGCCACCTCTCGGGGCGATTCTCGGGACGATGCGGTGACCGTCACCAGCCGGCCGCAGCCGGTGGACGGCTTCGGGACGGTCGGACTCACCTGGGCCCCCGGCGCGGTCGTGCCGGAGGAGGCGGTCGGGGCCGACGTACGCACGCTGGTGGACGGGACGTGGAGCGACTGGCAGGCGCTGGACGTCCACCTCGACGACCATGCTCCTGACCCGGGCTCCGCGGAGGCCGACGGATCGAGGCCGGGCACCATGGAGGCGGTCGTCGGCGAGGTCGACCAGGTGCAGACGCGGCTGCGGCTGACCGGTGCCCAGGTGCCGGCCGACCTCAGGCTCGCGGTGATCACGCCCGGCGAAGCGACCTCGAGCCGCAGCGAGTCACCCGAGATCGAGACCGGGGCCGATGACGCGCCGGAGCCTGCGGAGGGCGCGGAGGGAGCCGAGAGCGCCGAGGAGGGGGAGGCCGCGACGCTGTCGGCGGCGGCGTACACCGCCAAGCCCAGCATCTACAGCCGACGCCAGTGGGGCGCCGACGAGAGCGTGCGCGAGGCCGGGCCGCCCGACTACCACGAGGTCCGCGGCGGGTTCGTGCACCACACCGTCAACACCAACTCCTACACCAGGGACCAGGTGCCGGGGATCATCCGGAGCATCTACGTCTACCACGTGCAGAGCCGTGGCTGGCGCGACATCGGCTACAACTTCCTGATCGACAAGTTCGGCCGGATCTGGGAGGGCCGCTACGGCGGCGTCGACCGTCCCGTCGTGGGTGCCCACACCTCGGGCTACAACAGCTACGCCTTCGGCGCCTCCGCGATCGGCAACTTCGACAACGTCGCAGCGCCGACCGCGCTGGTCAACGCCTTCGGGACGCTGTTCGCGTGGAAGCTGTCGCTGCACGGTGTCCGCGGCAACAAGGGCTCGACCCGGATCGGCGACCGCACCTTCTCGCACGCGATCATGGGCCACCGTGACGCCGGCTCCACCGCGTGCCCGGGCCGCTATCTCTCCGCCAAGCTGAGCACGATCCGCTCGCAGGCGGGCTCGAAGCAGGCGAGCTGGGCCGCGCGTGAGCTGCAGTCGCAGATCAGCGGCCGTGGCTACCCCGACCTGGTCGCCCGGCGAGCCACCGACAAGCGGATCGTCGTGCTCCGCACCGACGGCACCGCCCACTTCGGTACGCCTCGGGCGACCAACCTGATCGGCGGCACCTCGGCCACCTTGATGAACGCCGGTGACTGGGACCGCGACGGCGACGGCGACATCCTGATCCGCCACACCGACGGAACGATCCGGGTCAACCGCGGCAACGGCACCGAGACGTTCTCCTCCGGTGTCATCATCGGGCGCGGCTTCCAGTCCGTCTCGGTCATCGACGTGGTCGGCGACATCACCGGCGACGGCTGGCCCGACCTCGTGGGCAAGCACTCAACCGGCGAGATCCGGGTCTGGCCGGGCCGTGGGACCGGTGCGCTGGGTGCGTCCTACCGGATCCGCAGCGGTGTCAGCGGAGCGAATCAGGTCATCGGCGCCGGCCGCTTCTACGCTGACGACGGCTCGCCGGAGGTGATCTTCAAGCGCTCCAACCAGCTGCTGATCTTCCGCACCAACGGCCCTGGTGGCCTGACCACCTACTCCGACCCCGGGATCGACACCAGCGCCTTCGACTTCATCCTCGCGACCAAGGATCTTCGCGGTGCCTCCACCGGCGGCGACGTGCTGCTGCGCCGCAAGTCCGACGGGATGTGGTTCGCCTACGAGCACAACCAGAGCGGCGGCTGGGACCGGAAGACCCAGATGGGCGTCGTGCGGGGCTACGACCAGTTCGGCTGAGCGCGCTCGGCCTCCGCGAGGGCGGCCAGGCGGTCGTCGGTCGCGTGGGTCGCCAGCACCAGCGAGCCGCCACCGGCGAGCAGGGCGGCCAGGAGTTCGGCCCCGGCAGGGGAGGCCGAGGGGACGGTGGAGAGCAGCCGATCGGCCTTCCCGTCGCTGAACAGGTCGGCGTGGCTGGTCTCGACGCCCGCCCACGAGGTGGCGGTGTCGTCCGCGGCCGGCGGATCGATGGGGGTGAAGGCGTCCGGCTGCCCCCAGACCTCGATGCCGACGTCGTGCACGCCCTGGGGGAGCGGGTCGGCGAAACGTACGCCGAACGGCAGCAGCGAGCATGCCAGCGTCGGCCGCTTCCCGGCACCGTCCGCCCAGGTCAGCAGGGTCTCGGGTCCGCAGACGACCGCGTCGGGGCTCTCTGAGTCGGTCACCACGAGACCGGTGTTCCAGGCGGCGCCGAGGAAGACGGTGGCCAGCCAGTGGGTGGGCAGGTCGATCCGGATGCTGTCCCCGCGCTCGAGGCCGTGCTCGTCCACGAGCAGCCCCGAGGCCTTGGCCACCCAGTTGGCGTACGTCGTGGTCGAGAGCTCCTGGCGCTCGCCGCTCGCCTCGTCGTAGAAGGTCACGAACGGGCCACCGGGGTTGGTCCGCAGGGCTCGGGCGAGGGTCTCGGGGAAGCTGGTCACACGGAAACCCTAAGGTGTGCGGCATGACGTTCTGGGCAGTGATCCCTGCTGGTGGTGCCGGCACGCGGCTGTGGCCGCTCTCGCGGTCCTCGGAGCCGAAGTTCCTGCGCGACCTCACCGGCCACGGGCGCACCCTCCTGCAGGAGACCTACGACCGCCTCGAGCCCGTCTCCGACGGCATCATGGTGGTGACCGGCGCGATCCACGAGCGGGCCGTGTGCGAGCAGCTGCCCGAGGTGCCGCACGACGCGATCCTGGCCGAGCCGAGCGGACGCGACTCGATGGCGGCGATCGGCCTGGCCGCGGCCTTCCTGGAGCGGCGCGACCCGGAGGCGGTGATGGGCTCCTTCGCGGCCGACCACGTGATCCGCAACCTCGACAGCTTCCACGAGACCGTACGCAGCGCCGCGGCGGTCGCCGCGGACGGCTGGCTGGTGACGATCGGGATCTCGCCGACCTTCGCCTCGACCGCGTTCGGCTACATTGCCGAGGGCACGCCGTTGGCCGCTCATCCGGGTGCCTACCTGGTCGAGGAGTTCGTCGAGAAGCCGTCGGCCGAGGTCGCAGCCGGCTATCTCGCGACCGGCCGCTACCGCTGGAACGCCGGGATGTTCGTGGTCCGGCCCACCGTCCTCCTCGACCTGCTCGCGGAGTCGGACCCCGGCTTCACCGACCGGCTGCGGGCCATCGCCGCCGAGCCGTCGCGGCTCGAGGAGCTGTGGGAGACGCTGCCGAAGATCGCGGTCGACCATGCGGTCGCCGAGCCCGCGGCCGCGGCCGGCAAGGTCGCCACGGTGCCCGCCGACCTCGGCTGGGACGACATCGGCGACTTCGACTCGCTCGCGACCCTGCTCCAGGCCGCCGCCACGGCCTCGGCCGACGGCCCCACGATCCTCGGCGACCGCTCGCTCGTCCACGCCCTCGACTCCACCGGCCTGGTCGTGCCCCACTCCGGCCGCACCATCGCCCTCATCGGCCTCGAGGACATCGTCGTCGTCGACACCGACGACGTCGTCCTGGTCACCACCCGCGCCCATGCCCAGCAGGTCAAGCAGATCGTCGCCGCCCTCAAGGACTCCGACCGCACCGACCTCACCTGAGCGGTGCCTCGCTGGTCGACACGCCTCCGCCTAGCGGCTCCGGCGGCTCGACCAGCGGAGATGAGAGACGGCCGCCTCCCCGAAGGGAGACGGCCGTTTCGTACGTCCTGAGGGCCGGAATCACATGGCCTGGGCCTCGGGGCTGGCGGTGTAGGGGTACTTCTGCATGAAGTCCTTGATCGCCTCGCCGGAGACGCTCTCGCAGTACTGGAAGACACCCTTCTGGGTGGAGGCCTCGGTCGGGTTGGCCGGGTCGGCGGACCAGTGCGTCATGGCGATGTGGGTGCCCGAGGGGAACTCGGTCTTCTTGTCGCCGGCGACCGCGGTCTCCTTGGCGTCGGCAGCGGTCCACGGGGCCGCGATGAACTTGTAGCGGAAGTTGGACGTGCCGGCGAACTTGTCACCGATCGCCCGGAGCGTGTTCAGCTCGTCGTCGGAGACGGTGTCGTCGTACCACACGATCGTGTAGCCGTGCTCGAGGTTGTGCACCAGCGCCTCGAGGTCGGGACGGTCCCCGGCGGTGTAGAACTTGCGCGACATGTCGGCCGGCGCGACGTTGGCCTCGTTCCAGTGCGGACCGAAGGCCGGGGGAGCAGTGGTGTAGGTCTGCTCGGTGCCGGTGGCGATGTGGTTCTGGTTGCCGTCGGCGGCCATCTCGGTCACCTTCTGGCAGCCGGCCGCCTTGGTGCTCTTGCCGATGTCCTGCAGTGCGACGTCGTCGTACTTGCTGGACTTGAAGAAGTCCGTGATCGGACCCCACGCGGCGGCACCCACGATCACCAGGGCGATGACGATGCAGACACCGACGATCGCCGCGCCACGGACGCGCTCGGCGCGGCCCTGCTTCTTGCGGATGTCGTTGATGACCGCTTTGCGGTCTTTGTTGAGCGACTTGTTGGCCACTGTTCGGCGTACCTCGGGTCTTTTGTCGGGACGCGCAGATTCTAGGTGGTCACTGGTAGCAGAAGGGAAGTTGCCCCGCGATTATTCTCCTCGCGCTCGCTTCGCCAGCCGTGGGCGAACGCCAGCGCGGCGATCACCGCGGGGTCGGCTCCGGCCACCCGAAGGCCGTCCTGGTGCGGTTCGGGGGCGGTCCCGGTCACCTCAGCGACGGCCGCGGAGAGCTCCTCGACACTCGCCGGCGCACCGAACGGAGCCCGGTCCTCGGCGGCACCCTTCAGGGCGCGTACGACGGCCTCCCTGGCCCCGAAACCGAAGAAGTCCGACCCCTCGGGGCGGATGAGTGCGCTCGCTCCCGGACCGTCGTCGCCGGGCTCGCGGACGAGGTCCGCCCGGCCACGCAGGACCGCGAACGGGCGCGCGCCCAGCTTGCCCTGGGAGATCTCGGCCGCCGAGGCGATCTCGTCGACGACGGCGGGGGCCGTGACGACGAGGTCGTTGCCGTAGGCGTCGACCTGGCCGGCGAAGCTTTCGAGCACCTCGAGACCGGCGGCACCGATGGCGATGTCGGTCTGGCCGTCGCGCCAGGCGCGACCGGCGGTGTCGGTGATGATCACCCCGACGTTCGCGCCGGTGCGGTCGCGGAGGGTGGCGCGCAGGGCGTGCGCGGAGGCGTCGGGGTCGAGGGGGAGCAGCACGATGTGGCCGGCCTCGACGTTGGAGGCGTCGATCCCGGCCGCGGCCATCGTCAGCCCGAGCCGGCTGCGCACGATCTGGGTCGGTCCGCGCCGGGCGACCACCCGCGTCGTCTCCCCGGGCAGCGCGTCGTCGCGGTTGCCCTCGCGCACCTGACCCTCGGCCTTGGAGACGACCTTCGAGGTGACCACGACGATGTCGCCGTCGACCAGCGGGGACTCGAGAGCGTCGAGGAGCAGGGCGGCGAGGTCGTCGCCCTTACGCACCTCGGGTACGCCGTCGGGGGCGGTGACGGTGATGCCCTGCCCGCTCATCGGCCCGGCCGTGTGGCGCGTCATCGGGTGACCAGCTCGACCGCAGCGGCGGCGATGTCGGCGGTCGCGTCCTCGGAGGACATCCACAGCGGGACGGCGGCCGCCTTCAGCCCGGACCCGGTGAGCGCGGGGAGAGCGGCGGCGTCGGCGGTGTCGACGAGCCAGCCGTCGAGAATCCCGCCGGAGCCTCGCGTCCCATGATGCAGACCGACTCCGGCGGCGGTCGCGTCGACGCCGATGGCGGCGAGCATCTGCTCCGCCATGCCGCGTACGTGGTGACCGCTGATGATCGGGGAGATCCCCACCACGGGGGCCGAGGTGGCGACCAGACCCTCCCGGATCCCGGGTACGCCGAGGATGGTCCCGATCGAGACGACCGGGTTGGACGGGGGCACGATCACCAGGTCGGCATTCAGCAGCGCGTCCATCACGCCGGGGCCCGGCTTCGACTCGTCCTGCCCCACGAAGATCAGCTTCTCGACGGGAACGCCGGCGCGCAGGCGTACCCAGTATTCCTGGAAATGAACGACAGCGAGTCCACTGGGTGAATTCTCGTCCTTGATCGCGACATGGGTTTCGACGCGGTCGTCGGTCATCGGCAGCAGGCGCACGCGGTCGCCCCATACAGGCTTCAGCCAGCGCTCGCACAACGCGGTGGTGACCTGCGACAACGGGAATCCGGCCTCGAGCATCTGGGTGCGGACGAGATGGGTGGCGATATCGCGGTCGCCGAGCCCGAACCAGGTGCCGGGCACGTCGTAGGCCTCGAGCTCCTCCTTGATCGACCACGTCTCGGCCTTGCGGCCCCAGCCGCGCTCATGGTCGAATCCGTTGCCGAGGGTGTACATCACCGTGTCGAGGTCGGGGCAGACCTTGACACCGTGCATCCACAGATCGTCGGCGGTATTGGCGATCACGGTGACCCGGGCATCTTCCCCAATGCCTGGGACGCGGCCGGTGGAAATGCCGTGGAGGAGCCCGGAGATGAACTTCGAGCCACCATGGCCGCCGGAGAGAACGGTGATGTCACGCATGGCCCTAGCCTCTCAGACCGGGGCCAGCACCCCTGCTCCAGCCGGTGCGGAAAGCCTGTGTTAAAGCGGCCCTAGCAGATTTGAGGGTTGACTTGTGGCACCGACAGGCATGTAATTTCATCAGTGTGATTCGAAATTGAACCGGGGACCGACAACTGTGAAGACAGTGCTGGGAAATCTCGGGAAAATTTCAGCAGGGAACTGCATCAAAATGACGGCCTAGGTCGTAACAAGAGGCAGTTCCCGCAAAAAACGGGGGGATCGGTTACCTGCCGATGGCGTGAGGTGACTGGCCCAAGATGGGGTCACGGTCCCGAAAACAAGCTGAATAGGGTCGAAAGGTCGGAAAGACGATGAGAGAGCTGTTTCTCCTCGAGCCGGACACCGACGAAGGGGGCTGGCAGGAGCGCGCCCTGTGCGCGCAGACGGATCCGGAGGCGTTCTTCCCTGAAAAGGGTGGATCGACTCGGGAAGCCAAAAAGGTCTGCCAGACCTGCGAGGTGCGCCAGGACTGCCTTGAGTCTGCTCTGGGCAACGACGAGCGTTTCGGAATCTGGGGTGGACTCTCCGAGCGAGAGCGCCGCAAGCTGAAGAAGCGCGCGGTCTGACGCAATACCAAGCACGAGCCAGCAAGGCCCGGACCGTCACGGTCCGGGCCTGCTGTCTTCTTTTGCCGATCGCTCCGCAGCCCATGCCGCAGACCCATCGGACGCCGTTCATGCCCAGGGGGATATCGCCGATCGCTCGACAGGTCCATTCGGTCTATCACCAGATGGGCACTAGGGTTGCCGATCGTGCAAGCGTCGGTCGCCCTCGTCCTCGTCTCTCATAACGGCGCCGGCTGGCTTCCGACCGTCATCGACGGGATCAGGAACCAGCAGGCTCCGGTGAGCTTTGCCGTCACGATCGACACGGGCTCGACCGACAGGTCGGTCGAGATCCTGGAGGAGACCTTCGCCCAGGTGGTCAAGCTCCCGGCGTCGACGACGTTCGCGGACGCGGCCAACGAGGCGCTCGCCATCCTCCATCAGGCGGCGCAGCCGCCGGAGTGGATCTGGTTCCTCCACGACGACTCCACCCCCGACCCGCACGCGCTCGCCAACCTGCTCAACGCCGCCGAGGAATACCCGGAGGCCGACATCCTCGGCCCCAAGATCCGGGAATGGCCCTCGCTGCGCCGGATGCTCGAGCTCGGTGTCTCGATCTCGGTCACCGGAAACCGGGAGACCGGCCTGGAGCGGGGTGAGTACGACCAGGGCCAGCACGACGAGGTACGCCGCGTCCTGGCCGTCAACACCGCCGGCATGCTGATCCGCCGGGAGGTCCTCGAATACCTGGGCGGCTTCGACAAGCACCTCCCGGTCCTCGGCACCGACATGGACCTCGGCTGGCGGGCCGCCAACGCCGGCTTCACGACCATCGCCGTCCCGGACGCGGTCGTCTTCCACGTGGAGGCGGCCCACCGCGGCGTACGCAAGACGCAGCTGACCGGGCGCCGGATCCACTATCAGGAGCGCCGGGCCGCGCTCTACACCCTGCTGGTCAACGGCCGGCCGGGGACGCTGGCGCTGTGGATGGTCCGGTTCTTCTTCCAGACCCTGTGGCGGATGCTCGGCTTCATCCTGGTGCGCGACCCCGGGACCGCGCTCGACGACCTGGCCGCGCTGGGCTGGATCTATGGCCACACCGGCCAGATCATGCTCGCCAAGCGACGGCGCCGGAAGCAGGCGCACGCCGATAAGGACGTGGTCAAGGCGCTGCTGCCTCCGCCGTGGCTGCCCTACCGTCACGGGCTCGACTTCGTCTCCGACGTCGCGACCGCGGTCACCCTGCAGGCCTCCGACATCGCCGAACGGCGCCAGATGGCGCAGGCCGAGGCCGATCCGGCCTCCTTCGCCGCCAAGCGGCAGGCCGACCGGGCCCAGCTGGAGGAGGACGAGATCCCCGCCGAGACCGGGTGGCTGGTGCGTCTGTTCACCAACCCGGTCGCGGTGCTCCTGGTCGTCGTCGGCATCCTCGGCGTCATCGGGGCACGGGCGGCGCTCGGCGGCGTGGCCGGCAGCGGCCTGGGGCCGACGCCCCAGAACGTGGGCGACTGGTGGCAGCTGCAGTTCGAGTCGTGGCACGCCATCTCGCAGGGCACCGGCGTGCCCGCGCCACCGCACGTTTTCCCGCTGGCGGTGCTCGCCACGATCCTCGGCGGCAACCCGAGCCTGGCGGTCACCGCCGTCATGCTGCTCAGTTTCCCGATCGCGCTCGGCGGCGCGTGGCGGCTGCTGCGGGTCACGGGCCGGCTGATCAGCCACCTCGGTGCCCCTCGCTGGCTGCTGCTGTGGGGTGCGACGGCGTACGCCCTGGTTCCCTACGCCAGCGGTGCCTTCGGTGACGGCCGGATCGGTGCGGTGGTCGTCGGCGCGCTGCTGCCCTGGCTCGCCCACGCCGCGCTCGGGTTCAGCGACCCCGTCGCCGACCGCCGCTGGCGTGCCGGGTGGCGCACCGGTCTGCTGCTGACCGTCATCACCGCCTTCGCGCCGATGGCCTTCCTGGTCGCCGTCGTCTTCGCGGCGGTCATCTTCATCGTCGCCCGCCGGCTGATGCCCGCCGTGCTCAGCGACCGCGACCAGTGGGGTCCGCCCGCCGCGGCCATCGCGACACCGGTCGGGCTGCTGCTGCCGTGGTGGCTGCCGTCGATCTTCTCCGGCGGCTGGGCCGGCCTGCTGCTCGACCCGGGCCGGCTGCCGGCCCCGGCCGCCGGCGGGTTCGACCTGCTCGTGGGCCGTCTGACCGGGCTCGACGGTGCCGACCTCGGCGCCCCGTGGTGGCTGGGCCTGGCGCTGCCGCTGCTGGCCGTGCTCGCGCTGATCCCGAGCCGCACCCGGATCCCGGTCATGGTCTGCTGGATCGGTGCGGTCGCGACGGCGGTCGTCACGATGCTGCTCTCCTGGATCCCGATCCATCTCGACGCCGGCATCGCCCGGGTCGGCTGGGGCTTCCCGCTGGTCGCCATCCAGGGCTTCGCTGTGGTCGCGGCGGTGCTGGGCGCCCAGGGCGCCATCCTCGACGGCCTGAGCGGGCTGCGGAAGGTCATGGTCGGTGCGGCGGCTGTGGTCGCGGCGGTCGGTGTCGTCGGCAGCCTCGGCTGGTTCGTCTACGCCGGCACCGGCGACCTCACCGACAACACCAGGGCTCTCGGCCACACCGGGGTGCCCTCCTACATGCTCGACCCGACCTCGACCACCCTCGGCCCCGAGGACGGCGTCCTCGTGCTGCGCGGATCGGTCGACGAGGGAATCCGCTACGCCGTCCTGCGCAACGACGGGATCACGCTCGGTGAGGACGAGATCGCGCAGGTCGCCGGGGGCACGGACGAGCTCACCGGCGTCGTCCGCCGCCTGGCTGCCGACCCCGACGACGCGGTGATCGGTGATCTCGCCGCCCAGGGCGTGGCCTACATCGTGATGCCCGGGCCGGCCGACTCCTCGGTCGCCGAGGGGATCGACGCCTCCGGGTCGGTGACCCAGGCGAGCACCGTCGAGCGCTCGACGCGTGCCTGGTTGCTCGACTCCGAGCCGAGCGACCCGGGCGTGACCGAGTCGCAGTCCATCATCCGTACGATCCTGTTGGTCCTGGCCGGGATCGGGCTGTTCGTGGTCCTGGTCCTGTGCCTGCCGACGCTGATCCAGAGGAGGGAGTCGGCATGAGTCACTCACGTGACCCCTACGACCGCTCGCACGAGCCCCAGGCCGAGGACGTCTACGGCCAGGAGCCGTGGATGCTGGACCCCTACGCCGACCCGTACGCCGGGCAGACGGCCCAGAACCCGCCGGAGGGCTACACCCCGGAGCAGCTCTACGCCCAGGAGCCCTACGTACCTGGTCCCGAGACCGGGCAGATGCTCGCTCAGACGGGATACCCGCCGCCCTACGACGGCGACTACCGGACCGGCGAGTTCCAGCCCGCCTACGAGCCCGAGTTCGAGGCCTGGCCGACCGCCGACGAGATGCGGGCGGGGGAGCCGGAGCCCGAGTCGGAGCCGGAGCGTGCCAAGGGTGGCCGGATGGCGGCTGCCGCCGCGGCAGCGGCCGCGGCGCGACCCCGGCTGCGCCGCGTACGCCGGCAGCGCGGCCGCCGCCTGGACACCACCGTGCTGGTGGCGCTCGGCCTGATCGGCGCGATGGCCGTGGCGCTGCTGCTCAACCGGCCCCACCAGTGGGAGCAGCCCCAGCTGGCCGCCGACAGCAGCGCGCCGACGGCCGCCACCGTGGTGTGCCCCGGCAAGCCGAAGTCCGGCGCCGACCAGGTGGCCGTCACCAACGCCACCGACGGGTCCGGCAAGGTCACGCTGAGCGGGCCGGGCGCGGGCAACGGGGCGCAGGCCACCGCCGGGTCCGGCAAGGTCACCAGCGCCTCGGTCAAGCCCGGCTCGGTCGTGGTCAAGGCGGGCAAGGAGGTCGCCTCCGGCCTGGTCGCGGGACGTTCGACGACCAAGCCGCTCGCGGCGACCGGGTGTCTGCCGCCGCAGGCCGAGGCGTGGTTCCCGGGCGTCGGCGCGGGCGCCACCCACGACTCGATCCTCGAGCTCACCAACCCCAACAGCGGTGCGGCCACGGTCGACATCTCGCTCTACGACGAGAAGGGCGTGGTGGCGGTCCCCGAGGAGCTCCGCGGCGTCGCGATCCCCGGCAACACCACCCGCACCTTCGACCTGCTGCACGTGATTCCCCGCAAGGGCGAGCTGACCCTGAAGACCACGGTCGTACGCGGCCAGGCCGGGGTGATGGTCCGTGACCGTGCCGTCGCGCTCGAGACGCAGGGTGGCCGCGAGGACTACTTCCCGGGCCAGTCGGTACCGGCCGAGACCAACCTGCTGGTCGGCTACCCCAACAAGTCCGCCAGTCGCACGCTCACCGTCGCGAACCCGGGTGACGCCCAGGTCAGCGCGAAGCTGCGTCTGCTCACCCCGAAGAACGTCCTCACCCCGGAGGGCGCTCCGGAGATCAGCGTGCCGCCCCAGGGACAGGCGCAGGTCGACCTGACCAAGCTGCTCGGCAAGGACAGCGCCGACGACGCCTACGGCCTCGAGATCGTCGCCTCCGGCCCGGTCGCCACCGCGATGCGCTCGGTCGACGGTGGCGACGTCGTGGTCACCACGGCCACCGAGACCATCTCGGAGCCCACCGCGGTGGTCGTCCCGGCCGGTTCGGCCGTCGACAAGAAGCGAGTCGCGATCTCCGGCCCCGTCGCCAAGACCGGCGCCAGCGGCACCGTCCAGGTGGTCCCGGTGACCGCGAAGGGCAAGGCGCTCAAGGCCAAGTCCGTCAAGGTCGGTCCGGGGCTGGGCGCCGAGGTCGAGGTGCCCGTGGAGGCGGCGCTGATCCAGCTCGTTCCTCAGGGGGTCGAGATCAACGCGGCTGTGGTGATGAGCGGTGACGGTGACGCGGTCGTCCCGTTCCGGCCGTTGCGGTCGGAGGTTCGTACTGCTGGGGTGGCTCCGGGGTTGCCGCTGCCGTTGTCGCGCTGAGCGTTCTTCCTGAGCGTTGTTTCGCCGCGGTTTTGGTGGCGTCTTTTGGTGGTTGGGGTTTGCCGCCGACCCTTGCTTGGAGGGTGTTCTCGGCGGCGTCCGGAGTAAAGGACGGCCTGCGGCCGCCGGCTTCGCCGGTCGCCTTCGGCGATCCTTGACACCGGCCGTCGCCGAGAAAAGACTGGCTGGCTATCGGGCCGGCGGCAGGGGTTTGGTGCGACGGTCTTGGTTGGGTGCCGGCTTGGGAGGGTCGGTCGGTGTTGTTTCGTCCCGGTTGGTCGGGTGGCGGCCGGAGACGAACGAATGTTCGTTCGGGGGAGGGCCCTTCGCCTGGCCGAGTGGGGTTGGTGGGAGGCGAACGAACTTTCGTTCGTGCCCGGGCCGTCCGCTGCCGGGGTGTGGGGTCGGTGGGTGAAAGAAACTTTTCTTTCACCGGGGTGCGCGGACCTGCGGCAGGGAGGTTCGATGGGACGAACGAATGTTCGTTCGCCCCAGAACAGTCACCCGCCGAGAACTGAATCGTCCGCGGCCACACCCGGGCCGCCGCCCCGATAGCCAGCCAAATCTTTCTCGACATGGCCCGGTGTCCAGGACCGCGCAGCGGCCGGCGAAGCCGGCGGCCGCAGGCCGTCCTTGACTCCGGGCCAGGTCGAGAAACACTCAAGAACGGGTCGGCGGCCCACACCGGCCCCAAAATCTCAGTTCCTAAGGACCGGTACGAAACGAACAACCCCGCCTAAGGCTGATAGCGCGGATCGACATCCTCGGCGTCGATCCCGAGCAGGTCGGCGACCTGCTCGACGACGACCATGAGCACCATCGCCTCGACCTCGGATCGAGTGTGGCAGCGGTGCTCGATCGGCCGCCGGTAGATCACCAGCCGTGCGGGTTTCGCGCCGGAGCCACGCTCGAGCGAGCCGAGCGGGATGTGGTCGTCGACGGTCCAGTCCTTGGGGATGTCCGGCGACTCCTCCACGGCGTACTCGATCAGGCCGAGCCGTGACTGCCAGCGACCGTCGATCTCGGTGACGATGGCGAGCGCGATGTCGTCGAAGCGCTCCCGGCGGGTGCGCAGGACCGGCACCTTCGGGTCGGTCGGGACGGCCACCGGGCCACGTCTGCCACGGCCGTGCCGATCCCTGTGCCTGGTCATGTACGCGAGCCTAACTGCGCGGCTGGCCTCAGGGGAGTACGGTTCACTCGTGACTGCTCGTCGTTGTTCGCGTACCGCCTGCCAGCGTCAAGCCGTCTGCACGCTCACCTATGTGTACGCCGACCAGACGGCCGTTCTCGGCCCGCTGGCGACCTATGCCGAGCCGCACGCCTACGACCTGTGCGAGGAGCACGCCGAGCGGCTCTCCGCGCCCAGGGGCTGGGAGGTCGTCAGGCTGGCCCGCGAGCCGGTCGACCCGCAGCCGAAGGGCGATGACCTGCTCGCGCTGGCCGATGCCGTCCGTGAGGCCGCGAGGCCGCCGGCTCCGTCCCCGCGAGGGCCCGTCGGGGCCCCCGGGAAGGACGACGCCGACGAGCCGGGGGCGAACGACGGCCAGCCCCGCCCCGGCGGCACTCGCCGCGGGCACCTCCGCGTGCTGACCTCGGAGTAGGGCGACTAGAGTTCCGGACATGCCGGAGAGAGTCGACCCCGACATCGCCAACGCCGTCTTCAAGGCGTACGACGTCCGTGGCACCGTCCCTGACCAGATCGACGAGAACCTCGCCCGACTCGCCGGGCGCGCCTTCGTGCACGTCGTCGGCGCCCGCGGAGGGGAGATCGTGGTGGGCCACGACATGCGCCCCAGCTCCCCGGCGCTCTCCGGAGCATTCGCCGAGGGCGCGACCGAGGCCGGCGCCGACGTGACGATGATCGGGCTGGCCTCGACCGACGAGCTCTACTTCGCCTCCGGCCACCTCGGGCTGCCGGGCGCGATGTTCACCGCCAGCCACAACCCGGCGCAGTACAACGGCATCAAGCTGTGCCGGGCCAACGCGGTCCCGGTCGGCGCCGAGAGCGGGCTCGACGAGATCCGCGACCTGGTCATCTCCGGTGAGGCCCCGGTCACCGAGGTCGCCGGCAGCATCAGCGAGACCGATGTGCTGGAGGCGTACGCCGCGCACCTGCTCGGTCTGGCCCCGGTCAAGGGCCGTCGGCTCACCGTCGTCGCCGACGCCGGCAACGGCATGGCCGGCCACACCGCGCCCGCTGTCTTCGGCCGCCTGGGCGAGGAGGCCGTCGAGCTGATCCCGATGTACTTCGAGCTGGACGGCACCTTCCCCAACCACGAGGCCAACCCGCTCGACTCGACCACGCTGGTCGACCTGCAGGCCAAGGTGCTCGAGACCGGCGCCGACGCCGGCCTGGCCTTCGACGGCGACGCTGACCGCTGCTTCCTGGTGGACGAGAAGGGTGAGGTGGTCAGCCCGAGCGCGATCACCGCCCTGATCGCCGAACGTGCTCTGGCCCAGGAGCCGGGCGCGACGATCATCCACAACCTGATCACCTCCCGCGCGGTTCCGGAGATCGTCACCGAGCTCGGCGGCACCCCGGTACGCACCCGCGTCGGCCACTCCTACATCAAAGCCGTGATGGCCGAGTCGGAGGCGGCCTTCGGTGGCGAGCACAGCGGCCACTTCTACTTCCGCGACTTCTGGCGCGCCGACTCCGGCATGCTCGCCGCGCTGCACGTCCTCGGCGCCCTCGCCGAGACCGACCGGCCGCTGAGCGAGCTGCTCGCCGCCTACGCGCGCTATCCGATGAGCGGCGAGATCAACTCCACCGTCCCCGACCAGGCCGCCACCGTGGCCGAGATCGAGAAGGCGTACGCCGGGCGCGAAGGTGTCACCGTCGACAAGCTCGACGGCCTGACCCTCTCCCACGCCGACTGGTCGATCAACGTACGCGCCTCCAACACCGAGCCGCTGCTGCGGCTCAACGCGGAGGGCAAGGACACACTCACAATGGAGCGCGTGCGCGACGAGGCGCTCGCGATCATCCGAAAGGACAACGCATCATGACTGGCGCAACGACCCCCCTGGGCCTGAGCGAGAAGCTGCTCGAGATCATCGTCTGCCCGCAGTGCCACGGCGACCTACTGCCGGTCGAGGCGGACAGTGAGCTGGTCTGCCAGGGCGAGTGCGGCCTGGCCTACCCCGTCCGCGACGGCATCCCCGTCCTGCTCATCGACGAGGCCCGTCCGACCAAGAGCGAGTGAGGCAGCGATGACCTGGTTCGACGAGTCCAGGCTGGACGACGAGCGGGCGCTGGCCGGGATCGACCTGCTGCTGCGCTCCCTGGCCGAGTCCGGAGCCCGGGTCCGCCGGGAGGCGGCGGGAGCCGCAGAGCCCCTGCAGGAAGCCGTACGCCGCGCCGCGGAGTCCGGCCGACCCCGAGCCGTCGTCGCCGCAGGTCCCGACTCGCGCCTGCTGCGCGCCGTCCTCGAGCCGTTCTGCCCGGTGCCGTTCGTCGCCTGGCCGGCCCCGGGTCTGCCGGGCTGGGCCGGGAGCCTCGACCTCGTGGTCGTGCTGGCCCCGACCGGCTCCGACCCGGGGGAGGCCTCGGCTGCCGCCGAGGCCGTCCGCCGTGGTGCCCAGCTGGTCGTGGCCGCTCCGGAGAGGTCGCTGGTCGCCCAGCACGCCGAGGGGCGCGACAGCACCCTGCTCCCGGTCGAGGGCGGCGACACGCTCGCGATGGCGATCCTGATGCTCACCTACCTCAACTCGGTCGGCCTCGGCCCCGAGGCCGACGCGGACAAGGTGGCCGACGCGCTCGACGACGTCGCCACCGCCTGCTCGCCGCACCGCGACATCTCGGTCAACCCGGGCAAGATCCTGGCGATCTCGCTGGCCGACTCGCTTCCGGTCGTGTGGGGCGGCTCCGTGCTCGCCGCCCGCGCCGCCCGCCGCGTCGCCGAGAACCTGCGCCGGGCCAGCGGCCGTGGCGCGATCGCCGGCGACGCCGACGACCTGCTCCCGGTCCTCGAGGCGGCCCGGCCCCGCAACGTCTTCGACGACCCCTTCGCCGAGGAGCAGGCGTCCGTACGTCCCGTTCTGGTCATCCTCGACGACGGCGCGACCGATCCGATCATGCTCGAGCAGCGACGTTCGCTCACCGAGGCCGCGGACGCGCGCGGCGTACGGGTGGAGGTCGTCGAGGCGAATGCGAGCACGGAGGTCGCCCGCTACGCCTCGCTGCTGCTCCAGGGGACATACTCCGCGGAGTATCTGCGTTTGGGTTTGGTTAACGACGGTTAATTCCGCATGACGGACAGATCCCTGTGATCTGCCTCATAGCTTGCGCTCAGATCCGTTGGCGGCATGTCGCCATCGTGAGAGACCCCTGGACGCGGGGGAGTGGCAACTGTTTGATTTGGCAACAATTCAGACACGTCGCGGTCACACTCCCCCTGGAACAGGATCCCCCTCCCATGAGCCAGACCAAGTTCGTCGTCGCTGGTGCTCTCGCCCTCCTGGGCGTGATCGTCTTCAGCGGACGACTCTCCGACCCTGCCCCGCCGGCGACCGACGAGGCGAGCGCCGCGGCCGGCGGCACCCTCCGCATCGGCGTCGACAGCGCCGAGCCGGCGTACTACAAGGTCGACGGCGTGACCAGGGGCTTCGACTACCAGATGGCGCGCAGCGTCGCCGAAGGCATGGGTGCCGAGCCGGAGTTCGTCGAGATGGAGTACAACGAGCTCTTCCCGGCTCTCGAGGCGGGCAAGATCGACATGATTGGTGCCCAGGTCACCAAGACCGAGGAGGCGGAGCGGCGGTACGACTTCAGCACTCCGTACTTCGTGACGTACGTGTCCTTCCTCGCCCCGAAGGGCTCGACCATCAAGAGCCGCGACGACATCGACGGCAAGAACATCGCCGTGGTCGAGGGCACCGTCCAGGAGCGCTATCTCGAAGATCAGTACGAGGACGTCACCGTCATCAAGGCCGAGAACGCGGACGCGGCGGTCAGGTCGATGGGGCGCGGCGAGGCCGACGCGTTCTTCTACGGCGCCCCCTACGCCGAGTCGGTCATCGCGGACGCGCCGATCCCGCTGACCGAGCCGATCGTCTACCAGGCCGAGGACGCCCCCATCGGCTTCGTGGTCCGGGAGGGCGACGAGCGCAAGGAGCAGATCGACGGGGTCATCGAGGACATGGTCCTCGACGGCGAGTGGGTGAAGATCAAGACGGACTACTTCGAGGCGGTCCCGCTCTCTGAGATCTTCAGGGAGAAGGGTGCCTGAGATGCGGGTTACCGTGTTTGGGCCCGTTCGCCTCGACAAGCTTGTCGAAGGCGGACGATGCACGTGATCCGGGTCACGCACTGCGGTGAAGGTTCGGTCACGGATCGTGACAGTGATCGCCGAAAACCTGGACGCGAGACAGCCGACAGGTGTTTGATGCAACATCGTCCGGCCATCCGTGGCCAGCACGTCTCGGATTCTCGGCGCCGACGTGACGGGCATGCCCCACCATCCCGAAAACACAGGACTTCCGCATGAATCACATCAAGTTCGTCATCGCCGGCGCCCTGGCCCTCCTAGGGGTCCTGGTCATCGGCGGCTATTTCGCTGACCCGGCCCCGAAGGCGACCGATCAAGAGAGCGCCGCCGCCGGTGGCACGCTCCGGATCGGCGTCGACGGCACCGAGCCGGCGTACTACAAGGTCGACGGCGTGACCAAGGGCTTCGACTACGAGATGGCGCTCGGTGTCGCCGAGGGCCTGGGTGCCAAGCCGGAGTTCGTGGTCATGGACTTCAGCGACCTCTTCACCGCCCTCGAGGCCGGTGAGATCGACATGATCGGTGCCCAGGTCACCGAGACCGCGGAGCGGAAGCAGGACTTCGACTTCACCGCGCCCTACTTCGTCACCTATCTGTCGTTCCTCACCCCGGAGGGCTCGCCCATCAAGAACCGTGACGACATCAACGGCAAGAACATCGCGGTCGTCGAGGGCACCATCCACGAGCGCTACCTCCAGGAGCAGTACGACGGCGTCAACATCATCAAGGCCAAGGACGAGGACTCCGCGGTCAAGGCGATCCAGGACGGCAAGGCGGACGCGTTCTTCTACGACGCCCCCTACACAACGCCGATCATCGCTCGCTGGCAGGACAAGTTCCCGCTGAAGGAGGCGATCGTCTACCCGGCCGACGATGCTCCGATCGGGTTCGTCATGCAGAAGGGTGACAAGCGCAAGGAAGCGATCGACGGGGTCCTCGAGCAGATGATCCTCGACGGGGACTGGCTGAAGATCAAGAAGGAGTACTTCAAGGAGTACCCGCTCTCGGACGTCTTCAAGGACAAGGGCGTCTGAGCCTGACGCCGCTCGCCCCGCTTTGGGGCGCCTGAAGTCCAGTAGCCTACGATGCCCGCTGGCCTGGCTCACCCCAGGTCACAGCGTCTCGGCGCACCCCTCCCCCCACCCAGGACGTCGTATGAAATCCTTGAAGTTCATCCTTGCGGGCGCGGTCACCCTCCTGGTGATCCTGATCGTGGTCTCCAACACGGTCGAGACGACCGGCCCCTCCTCCGCCAGGCGCAGCAGCGCAGCCGATGACGGCCAGCTCAAGGTCGGTGTGCTGGACAGTGCCCCGGTCTACTACACCGAAGGTTCCGCCGCGAAGGGCTTCGACTACGAGGTGGCCCTCGGCGTCACCGAGTCGCTCGGCATCAAGCCGTCGTTCGTACCGATGGACTTCGCCGACCTGTTCACCGCGCTCGACGAGGGCGAGATCGACATGATCGCCTCCCAGGTGAGCGTGACCGAGGAGCGTGAGAAGGCGTACGACTTCTCGCACCCCTACTTCGTGACGTACCTGTCCTTCACGACCCCGAAGGACTCCAAGATCAAGAAGCTCAAGGACGTCAACGGCACCCGGGTCGCCATCGTGGACGGCACCGCGCAGGAGAGCATCCTCAAGGCGCGCTTCCCCAAGGCCGAGATCGTGAAGCGGAAGAACGAGGCGGCCGCGCTCGAGGCGGTCGCCGCGGGCAAGGCGGACTCGTTCTTCTACGACGCGCCGTTCACGGAGGGACTGATCAAGAACGCCCCGATCCCGATGGAGGAGCGGATCGTCTTCCCGTCCGACAAGGCCCCCATCGCCTTCGTCTTCCGCAAGGGCGACGGGCTCAGGGACCAGGCCGACGACGCCATCGACGAGATGATCGTCAACGGGGACTGGCTGCGGATCAAGACCGACTACTTCAAGGAATACCCGCTCTCGGAGCGCTTCCGGGAGCAGGGCGTCGAGTAGCACGACACGCCCGATAAGGTTCGGGTCATGAGCGAGCGCCAGCGAGCGACAGTGGGCCTCAGGCCGTCGCCTCCGTATTCTTTGCCCTTCGCAACGGAGGCGACGGCATGAGCGCCGGACTCTTCGCACTCCTTGATGACGTAGCCGCCATCGCCAAGCTGGCGGCTGCGTCCGTCGACGACGTCGGCGCCGCGGCCGGCAAGGCCTCGGCGAAGGCCGCCGGTGTCGTCATCGACGACACCGCGGTGACGCCGCAGTACGTCCACGGTATCGCCGCCGAGCGCGAGGTGCCGATCATCAAGAAGATCGCCTTCGGCTCGCTGCGCAACAAGCTGCTCATCATCCTGCCGGTGGCGCTGATCCTGGCGCAGTGGGCGCCGTGGGCGATCACGCCGATCCTGATGCTCGGTGGTGCGTTCCTCGCCTTTGAGGGCGTCGAGAAGGTCCTGGAATGGGTCCGCCCGCACGAGAAGGCCCACGAGACGCCGGTCGCCCTGGAGGGGCCCGAGGCCGAGAAGACCATGATCGCGGGTGCCGTACGCACCGACCTGATCCTCTCCACCGAGATCATGGTGATCGCGCTCAACGAGGTCATCGACCAGGGCTTCTGGTTGCGCCTGGGCGCCCTGGTGGCGGTCGCCTTCCTGATCACGCTCGTGGTCTACGGCGTGGTCGCGCTGATCGTGAAGATGGACGATGCGGGCCTCTCGCTCTCCCAGCGCCCCAGTGCCTTCGCCCAGCGGCTCGGCCTGGGCATGGTGGCGGCCATGCCGAAGGTGCTTGCCGTGATCTCGGTGGTCGGCACCATCGCGATGCTCTGGGTCGGTGGCCACCTGATCCTTGTCGGCGTCCACGACGTCAACGGTCTCGCCGCCGGTCACCCCGGTTGGGCGTGGCCGTACGACACCGTCCACCACCTCGAGGAGGAGGTCCACCACGCCCTCGGTGCCGTCGGCGCGGCCGCCGCCTGGCTGGTCAACACCTTCTTCTCGGCGGTCGTCGGGCTCATCGTCGGAGCGATCGTGGTCGGCGTACTCCACCTGCTGCCGTTCAAGAAGAACCACTGACGGTCGCCGGGGCCTACCCGGCCGCGGCTGCTCGTGCCTCCCCGGCCTCGATCTCGGCCATCAGGTCGATGACGTAGCGGGCGAAGTCGATCTGGATGGTGTGGCGCGGGGCGGCGTAGTACTGATCCAGGTGAGCCTCCTCGTCGGCCTTCAGGATGCGCTCCTGCTCCTCGACCGGTGGGAGCGCATAGCTCCCGGTGAGCAGGCGGGCCAGGAGCTTGGACTGCTGCTCGGCGAGGTTGACGATGGTGGGGGAGGACTGGGCGAGCCCCATGAAGTAGAGGTGGTCGGCGCCCGGCTTGATCATCCGCTTGAACAGCGGATAGCGGTGGTCGGCATCGGGATGCAGTGAGACCTCGGCCGGGTCGAAGAACGGGAACGACATGTCGTAGCCGGTCGCCGCGATCACCACGTCCGCCTCGACCGACGATCCGTCGACGAGGTGCACCGTCGATCCCTCGAACCGAGCGATCTCGGGAAGCACGTGGATGTCGCCCGAGCCGGCTTTGGTCAGGAAGTCGGCGCTGACCGACGGATGCGCGGACAGCGGCTCGTGGTCGGGCTCCGGGAGTCCGTACGTCGACATCGAGCCGACCAGCCCGCGGATCAGCTCGCGGGAGGCCACCAGCGCCTGTTCCTTGGGGATGTCGGGCGGAGCCATCACCTTGTCGGCAGGCTGCCCGTTGCGATACTTCGGCAGCACCCACACGCCCCGTCGCGCGGAGACGTACAGCTTCGACGCCATCCACGGCGAGGACAGCTCCGAGGCGATGTCCATCGCCGAGTTGCCCATCCCGACCACGATCACCCGCTTGCCGCGGATCTCGACGGGCTCGAACGGGGAGACGTAGGAGTGGCTGTGGATGATCTCGCCGGCGAACTCGCCCTCCCACGCAGGCAGTCGTGGTGACCAGTGGTGGCCGTTGGCGACCACCAGATCGGTGTAGGAGCGGGTCTCGCCGGTCGACAGTGTCACCTCCCAGGAGCCGTCCTCGCGCTGGGTGGCTCGTTCGACCCCGGTGTTGAACGTGATCTGCTCCCGCAGCCGGAAGTGGTCGGTGTAGTCGCGGAAGTACTGATGGATCAGGCTGTGGTGCGGGAAGTGCGGGAACGACTCCGGCGCGGGGAAGTCCTCGAACTCCAGCCGGCTGGTCGAGGTGTCGATGTGCAGCGACTCGTAGACCGAGGAGAGCCCGTTGGGGTTGCGGAAGTACCAGTTCCCGCCGACGTCGTCGGAGAGCTCGAACTGGTCGTAGGCCACCCCGAACTCCTTGAGCCGTTTGGCCGTCGTGATCCCCGAGCAGCCGGCGCCGATGATGCAGACCTTGACCTCGCTCATCGGGCCACCTCCAGGCCGGCCGACTCCACGCACTCGAAGGCGGTGCGCACGTAGGCGTCGGTGCGCTGCGAGGAGGTCATGTGCTGGGACATCCGGTTCATCGCGTACGCCACCGTGACCCGTCGTTCCAGGTCGTTGACCACGATCGCGCCGCCGTAGCCGGTCCACCAGCAGACCCGTCCCTCGGGCACCGCCGGCGCCGCGACCGGCTGCGGCAGGCCGTAGCCGATTCCCCATCGCATCGGCGTCAGGAGCACCTGGTCGACACCGTCGGCGTGTACCTCGAAGATCCGCTCGATGGTGGCCGGTGACAGCAGACGTACGCCGTCGACCTCCCCGCCGTGGGACACGGCGGACTGGATCCGGGTGATCGAGCGCGCGTTGCCGTGCCCGTTGATCCCCGCCAACGAGACCGTACGCATCGAGGCCGCGTTGAACTCGGCAGGATCCAGCTTCGGGTTGACCAGCGTCGGGATCATCAGGTTGCCCTCGGGCAGCGCGGCGACGTCGATCCCTCCGGGCGGGGGAGCCTCGAGGTCGGCGCAGCGGCCGAGCTCGCTCTCCGGGACGCCCAGGTGGAAGTCGGCCGCCAGCGGCCCCGCGACCAGCTCGGCGAACACCTCCGAGAGCGGCTTCCCGGTGGCGCCACGGACCAGGCCGTCGACCAGATGCCCGTAGGAGACCATGTGGTACCCCGACCCCGAGCCCGGCTCGAACCAGGGTTCCTGCCGGGCGAGCATCTCGTTGGCGAGCGGCAGGTCCAAGAGCGCCTCGGTGGAGAGCGGCTCGGTCCACCCGGACATGCCGGAGGTGTGCGAGAGCAGGTGGCGGACCAGAACCCGCTCGTCGGCGAACGAGGGCCAGTAGTCCGCGACCGGAGCGTCCAGGTCCAGGTGGCCACGGTCGGCGAGCACGAGCGCGGTCAGAGCAGCCATCGTCTTGGTCACCGACCAGACGCGGACGATGGTGTCCTCCTGCCACGCTTCGCCCGGCCGGGCCTCACCACCCCACAGATCAGCCACGAGCTCGCCGTCATGGACCACCGCGACGGAGGCACCGAGGTCGGCTCCGGAAGAGAGGTTGCGCGCGAGCCGGTCGCGCAGAGGCTCGTACGCAGGGGCGCAGACGCCCTGGACCGTGTGCTGGTCGGGTGTGGGTGCCGTCATGCTCGCCAATAATAGGAACTTGTTCTAGTTTTCGACAGGGTTACGGGCGAACTGTTGGTTGCGGATTACCGTTCCCGTCAACCAGCGCTTGTACCCTGGGAGCAACCTGCGTGGGAGATCCCGCTGATGCGCAGATGCGCGACGCAGGCCCGCATTAACTTCGGTAAGGAATAACCATGGACTACAAGGTTGCCGACCTGAGCCTGGCCGAGTTCGGCCGCAAGGAGCTCTCCCTCGCCGAGCACGAGATGCCGGGCCTGATGGCCATGCGCGAGCGCTATGGCAAGGACCAGCCGCTCAAGGGTGCCCGCATCGCCGGCTCGCTGCACATGACGATCCAGACCGGCGTCCTGATCGAGACGCTGACCGCGCTCGGCGCCGACGTGCGCTGGGCCACCTGCAACATCTTCTCCACCCAGGACCACGCCGCCGCGGCCGTCGTCGTCGGCACGGGCACCGCCGAGGACCCCCAGGGCACTCCGGTCTTCGCCTGGAAGGGCGAGACCCTGGCGGAATACTGGGACGAGGCCGAGAAGGTCTTCGACTTCACCGACGAGGCCGGCAACAAGGTCGGCCCGAACATGCTCCTCGACGACGGTGGTGACATCACCCTGCTCGTCCACAAGGGTGTCGAGTTCGAGAAGGCCGGCGCCGTGCCGGGCCAGGACTCCACCGACAACGAGGAGTTCAAGGAGGTCCTCCGGGTCCTCGACCGTTCGCTGAAGAACGACCCGCAGCGCTGGACCAACATCGCCAACGGCATCAAGGGCGTCACCGAGGAGACCACCACCGGTGTCCTGCGCCTCTACGACCGGTTCAAGGAGGGCTCGCTCCTCTTCCCGGCGATCAACGTCAACGACTCGGTCACCAAGTCGAAGTTCGACAACAAGTACGGCTGCCGCCACTCGCTCATCGACGGCATCAACCGCGCCACCGACGTGATGATCGGCGGCAAGGTCGCGGTCGTGTGCGGCTACGGCGACGTCGGCAAGGGCTCGGCGGAGTCGCTGCGCGGCCAGGGTGCTCGCGTCATCGTCACCGAGATCGACCCGATCTGCGCGCTGCAGGCCGCGATGGACGGCTACGAGGTCCGCCGCCTGGAGTCGGTCGTCGAGACCGCCGACATCTTCATCACCACGACCGGCAACTTCGACATCATCCGGGTCGAGCACTTCGAGAAGATGAAGAACCAGGCCATCGTCGGCAACATCGGCCACTTCGACAACGAGATCGACATGGCCGGCCTCGCCAAGATCCCGGGTGTCGTGAAGGACGAGATCAAGCCGCAGGTCCACCAGTGGATCTTCCCCGACGGCAAGAAGATCATCGTGCTCTCCGAGGGCCGCCTGCTCAACCTGGGCAACGCCACCGGTCACCCGAGCTTCGTGATGTCGAACTCCTTCACCAACCAGACGCTGGCGCAGATCGAGCTCTTCACCAAGACCGACGAGTACCCGACCGGCGTCTACGTCCTGCCCAAGGCGCTCGACGAGGAGGTCGCCCGCCTCCACCTCGACGCTCTCGGCGTCGAGCTGACCGAGCTCAACCAGGCTCAGGCCGACTACCTCGGCGTCCCGGTCGAGGGCCCGTACAAGTCGGACCACTACCGCTACTGATCACCGTCCGAACCCGCGCCGAGTCGGCGCGTCCTGACCGAAAACCCCGCCGAGTCGGCTCGTCATGACGAGCCGACTCGGCAGGGAATCGGGTCAGGACGCGCCGACTCGCGCATTGTGGGGTGGCTCATGTGACGCGCCGCACGCACTGGGTGACAGAATCGGACACATGGCCGATCGCAGTGCTTCCGACCAGCCCGCCAAGGGAAAGGTCCTCGTCGTCGATGATGATGCCTCGCTGAGCGAGATGCTGGCGATCGTGCTGAGACAAGAGGGGTTCGACTCACAGCTGGTCGCTCGTGGTGACATGGCCCTGCCGGCGTTCCACGACTACAAGCCCGACGTGGTGCTGCTCGACCTGATGCTTCCCGGGATGGACGGCATCGAGGTGTGCAAGCAGATCCGCAAGGAGTCGGGTGTGCCGATCGTCATGCTCACCGCAAAGGGTGACACGGTGGACGTGGTGGTCGGGCTCGAGTCCGGGGCCGACGACTACGTGGTCAAGCCGTTCAAGCCCAAGGAGCTGATCGCCCGGATCCGGGCGCGGGTCCGCAGACACGGCGACGCCGTGCCCGAGGTGCTGGAGATCGGCGACCTCACCATCGACGTGGCCGGTCACCAGGTCACCCGTGACGGTGAGCAGATCCAGCTCACGCCGCTGGAGTTCGACCTGCTGGAATGCCTGGCCCGCAAGCCGCACCAGGTCTTCTCCCGCGAGGTTCTGCTGGAGCAGGTGTGGGGCTACCGTCACGCCGCCGACACCCGGTTGGTCAACGTGCACGTCCAGCGGTTGCGCTCCAAGGTCGAGCACGACCCCGAGAACCCCGAGATCGTCGTCACCGTCCGCGGTGTCGGCTACAAGGCAGGGCCCGTGTGACACTCCAGCAGGTCGTCCGCACGACAGCCCGGACGCCCAAGAAGCTCCTGACCACCTGGCGCCGGTCGATCCAGACCCGCGTCGTGGTCTACACCGTCCTCCTCACCGCGGCCGCCGTCAGCCTGGTCGGACTGATCCTGCTCGAGCAGATCGGCGACGAGCTGGTTCAGGACCGCGTCGCCGCGGCGAAGGCGGAGGCCTCCGAGGAGCTCTCCGCGGCCCGCGCGAGCATCGCGGAGACCTCGGGCGCCAACGGGGGCACCCCGCTGCAGCGCAACGACCTGGGCGACCCGATCATCCAGCGCAGCCTCTCGCGGGGCTACGGCGTCGTCATGGCCGGACCCGTGACCTCGACCTCCGGCCGGATCAGCGACGACGGTGTGGAGTGGACGCCCGGTGTGGACGTCGGCAGCGTCCCGCGCACCCTCGAGGACCGCTTCCAGACGATCCGCGCCGAGCCGGCCTGGACCTACACCCGGATTTCCTACGACGACGGCGAGCGGTCCTCGACCCCCGGCATCGTGATCGGGTCGCAGCTGGAGCTGCACGACGACACCTACAACGTCTACTTCCTGTTCCCGATGGACCAGGAGCAGGAGACGCTCGGCGTCATCACCCGTGGGCTGCTGGCCGCGGGCGCGATCCTGATCCTGCTGATCGGCGTCGGCAGCTGGATCGTGACCCGCCACGTCGTCACGCCGATCCGGATCGCGCGCAGGACCGCCGAGCGGCTCGCCGCGGGCCGCCTGGAGGAGCGGATGGTCGTCCACGGCGAGGACGACCTCACCGGCCTGGCGCTCTCGTTCAACCAGATGGCGAGCGGGCTGCAGAACCAGATCCGGCAGCTCGAGCACCTCTCCCGCGTCCAGCGACGGTTCAGCTCCGACGTCTCCCACGAGCTGCGTACGCCGCTCACCACCGTCCGCATGGCCAGCGACGTCCTCTACGAGGCCCGGGACACCTTCGATCCCCCGACGGCCCGGGCGGCCGAGCTGCTGCAGACCGAGCTGGACCGGTTCGAGACGCTCTTGAGCGACCTTCTCGAGATCAGTCGCTTCGACGCCGGCGCGGCCGTGCTCGACCTCTACGACACGGACCTGACCGCGCTGGCCCACGCCGTCGTGGAGGCCTACACGCCGCTCGCCGACAAGCGCGACATCGAGCTGAAGGTCATCGCTCCGAGCCATCCCTGCACGGCCCAGGTCGACCATCGCCGGGTCGAGCGGATCGTACGCAACCTGGTGGCCAACGCCACCGACCATGCTCTGGTGGGCCAGACCGTCACGATCCGGATCGACAGCGACGAGCACGCGGCTGCCCTCACCGTGCGCGACCACGGCGTCGGGCTCGCGCCGGGGGAGACCGCCCTGGTCTTCAACCGGTTCTGGCGCGCCGACCCCGCCCGTGACCGGTCCAGCGGCGGCACCGGCCTGGGCCTGTCGATCTCCCTTGAGGACGCCCATCTCCACGGCGGCTGGCTGCAGGCCTGGGGCCGCCCGGACCAGGGTGCGCAGTTCCGGCTGACGCTGCCGCGCTATGCCGGCGCGGCGCTCAGGCACAGCCCGCTCCCGCTCGTCCCAGCAGATGCCCGTGACGCCGTGGAGGCATCGTGAGAACCTCCCTTGCTCTGATCCTGACCGCGCTCGCGCTCCTCGTCTCGGCCTGCTCGGGCGTGCCCGACTCCGGTCCTGTCCAGCGCGTCGACCTGGCCGCGCCGGAGGCGCGGGAGGAGGTCATCCCCTACAACCCCGGGGCCCCGCGTGCGGGGGCGTCCCCGGGCGAGATCGTCGACGGGTTCCTCGACGCGATGAAGGCCACCCCGATGAGCACGGCCTACGCCCGCCGCTACCTCACCAAGGACGCGGCGATGAACTGGGCGCCGGCCGGCCGCACCCTGGTCTACGGCGAGCTCGGCAGCCACGTCGGCTCCTCGCCGCGGGTGTCGGTGGAGCTCGAGGACGCCGGCTGGCTCGACGACCGGGGCGTGTGGCGTGGTGGGCTGGCCGCCTCGCAAGCGATCCTCGACTTCGAGCTCACCCGCGCCGAGGGCGAGTGGCGGATCAGCTCGGCCCCGAACGCCCTCGTGGTCGAGGAGGACTGGTTCCTGACCCACTTCGCCCGCAGCAACCTCTACTACGTCGAACCGACCGGGCACACCCTGGTCCCGGAGCCGATCTTCGCCCCCAAGGGCAGCTCCTACGCCACCACCCTCGTCTCCAGCCTGCTGAGCGGGCCGGGTGAGGAGGCGCAGGGCGTGATCCGCAGCGCGCTCCCGGCCGCCGCCGACGGCCCCCGCTCGGTGGACGTACGCGACGGGGTGGCCGAGGTCGACCTCGCCGGTGACCTGGGTGAGCACAGCTCCGAGGACCTCCAGCTCATGGGAGCCCAGCTCGCCTGGACGCTGCGGCAGGACGCCAGCGTGAAACGCATCCGGCTCACGATCGACGGCGAGCCGGTGGTGCTGCCGGGCTACGGGGAGACGTTCAGCGTCGACAGCGGCGGCGGCTACGACCCCAACGGCAACACCGCCAGGGTCGACCTCTACGCGCTCCGTGGCGGAGCGCTGGTGACCAGCACCGGCGAGAGCGGCGACCCGTGGGTGCCCGTGCTCGGCGGCTGGGCGAAGTCTCACGGCGTGACCGACGTCGCGGTCGACGCCGACGGCTCGACCGCCGCCGCGGTCACCGCCGACCGCACCGGTGTCATCGTCGGCGAGCTGACCAGCGACGGCGAGCTCGCCAGGGCGCCGGTGAAGGGCACGCGGCTGCTGAGGCCTTCCTGGGACCTCGCCGGCAGGCTGTGGCTGGTCGACAAGGACTCGACCGGCGCCCGGGTGATGTACGTCGACGGCGACCGTCGCGTCCGCGTCGCCATCCCCGGTGTGACGGGGGAGAACGTGACCCGGTTCCTGGTCTCTCGCGACGGCACCCGGTTCGTCGCGGTGATCAGCGGCGAGTCCTCCGACCGGATCGTGGTCAGCCGGCTGCGGGCCAGCTCGAAGGGCGAGATCACGACCGCGACGTCGGCCGTCCTGCTGCCGCACCCGGATGCCGCGACGATGCAGGTCACCGACGTCGGCTGGACCTCGCCGACCACCATCGTCGCGGTCCAGCAGATCGGCTCGACCGCGCTCTTCCAGTCGGTCTCGCTCGACGGCGCCCCCAGCGGGGAGCGCTACACCCTCAGCGACCGGGTCACCGGTGTCGTCGGCTCCCCGGTGGCCTCGGCCCGTCTCTACGCGATCTCGGGCTGGACCCTCCTGGACCCCCTCGACCGGTTCGACCTGGGCCTGCCCTCGGACCTCTCCGACGTCACCTACCAGGGCTGACTCTCCACAGCTTTGTCCACAGCCACGCCACCCGTGGTTGCCCGGTGGCGCACACCCTGGTCGACTCGGGTCCATGACTCTCCGCCTCGAGCTCGCCGACGCCTGGCACGACCTGGTCGTCGGCGGCCGCTGCGTCGGCTGCCGGCGGCCCGGCAGGCTGCTCTGCCACGACTGTCGTGCCGACCTCCCGGACTCGGCGCGGCCGTGCCCGCCGAGCCCGGCGCCGCCGGGCATCGTCCCGGTCTTCGCGGCCGGGCCCTATGACGGCACCCTGAAGCAGCTCGTCATCGGTCTCAAGGAAAACCAGCTCCTCGGCCTCCGCAGGCCGCTGGCCGGCCTGCTCGCGCTCTCCGTCCTCGAGGCGATGGCGACGACCGGCACCGGCCCGATCGTCCTCGTCCCGGTCCCGTCACGCCCGGCCTCCGTGCGCGAGCGCGGCCTCGACAGCACCGCGGCGATCACGCGCAGGGCGGCCGCGATGCTGAGGCGCCACGGGCTCGGCGTACGTCATCACCAGCTGCTCCGCACCAGACCCGGAGTCGCGGACCAGGCCGGTCTCGACTCGCGGCAGCGACAGGCCAATCTGGACGGCTCGATCACCTGCCCGGCGTCCGGCATCCGGACACTTGCCAAGAAGATCCCGCGGGCGACGCTCATCGTCTGCGACGACGTGATCACCACCGGCGCGACCGCGCGGGAGGCTCAACGAGCGCTGGAATCGGTCGGTCTCGGGGTGAGAGCGATTGCGACCGTAGCGGCCACCCAGCGTCGGTCTCGCGTTCAAATGTAGGAAACCATCATGTAATTCTGTTGAAGGCCTTTCGTGGGGAACATCGGCGAACTACCGTCACTACATGGAGTCCGCCTGGGTCCGTGGTTGCGTCGCAGAGAGGTCCGCGTTGCGGACATCCGAGCGGCAAGCCGATGCCAGTCGCAGGCGAAACGGTCCACGTAACCCTGTGTCCTCAGTTCTGGGGGCAAGGGGATCACGGTGCGGCTTAGAGATAAGTCCTGCCCTTGCCCTTCCGTCAGATACGGGAACCAGCAAGGAGAAGGTGGAGTGGCACCAAGCCGCTAAGCCTCTGCAGGCGATTGTGGGGTCGAAGACCAGGTCGGCCGGGCGGACTCCGTACCCCGGAGGTCACATGCGCTGACCATCCGGGAATCCGCCAACCCCGAAACACCGGGAGGTACCGATGGAAGTTGTCGTCACGGCTCGCAACGCCGAGGTCTCAGACCGCTATCGCGCTCACGTAGCAGAGAAGCTCGCGAAGCTCGAGAAGCACGACCACCGCATCATCAGGATCAACGTGGAGGTCGACAACGAGCCCAACCCGCGTCAGCACAAGGGCGCCGTCCACGTCGAGCTCACCGCATACTCGAAGGGTCCGGTCATCCGGGCCGAGGCGTGTGCCGAGGACAAGATGGGGGCGCTCGACCTGGCTGTCGACAAGATGGCTTCTCAGATGCGCCGCGCCGCCGACCGCCGCAGAGTCCACCGCGGCCGTCGCACGCCGGTATCGGTCGGGCAGGCACTGGCGGGCATCGAGCCCGACGGCCTGGCCACTACGTCCGAGTCCGAGACGTTCGAGGAGGACACGGTGCGCGAGCACCAGGTCGGGCCGATCACGGTGACGGGGGAGGGGCCCTTGGTGGTCCGGGAGAAGACGCACACCGCGGAGCCGATGACGCTCGACCAGGCCCTCTACGAGATGGAGCTGGTCGGACACGACTTCTACCTCTACATCGACAAGGACTCGATGAGGCCGGCGGTCGTCTACCGCCGCAGGGGATACGACTACGGGGTGATCGCGCTCAACCGCGCAGACCTCGTCTGACGGCCGTGACGGGCGATCGCCCGTAAGCACGTCGGCCGGGACTTTTCCATCCCTCAGATGGAGGAGTCCCGGCCATTCTCTTTGTCATCATGAGTTACGTGCCATGATGCATTCGTGTCATCTACATCTGGTGCCGATCGTGAGCCGGTCCGCGTCTTGGTTGTCGACGACCAGGAGCTTTTCCGAAGGGGCCTGGTCGCGCTGCTGGCGAGCGAACCCGGCATCGAGGTCATCGGTGAGGCGACCAACGGCATCGAGGGCACCGAGCGTGCCGCGGCTTCGGCTCCGGACGTCGTGCTGCTCGACGTACGCATGCCCAAGCAGACCGGCCTGGAGGCGTGCGTCGCCATCAAGGAGGCCGTGCCCTCGGCCAACATCATCATGCTGACCGTCTCCGACGAGGAGGCAGACCTCTACGACGCGGTCAAGGCCGGCGCGATGGGCTACCTCCTCAAGGACTCCTCGATCGACCAGGTCGCCCAGGCGATCCGGGTGGTCGCCGACGGCCAGTCCCTGATCAGCCCCTCCATGGCGGTCAAGCTGATGGAGGAGTTCAAGCAGATGTCCCGGCCGGACCGCTCCCCGGTCCCCGGCCCCAAGCTCACCGACCGCGAGCTCGAGGTCCTCGGCCTGGTCGCCAAGGGCCTCAACAACCGCGAGATCGCCAAGCGGCTGTTCATCTCGGAGAACACGGTCAAGAACCACGTACGCAACATCCTGGAGAAGCTCCAGGCCCACTCGCGCATGGAGGCGGTCATGTACGCCGTGCGCCAGAAGCTCCTCAACGTCGACTGAGCCGGCTCGGCTAGGCTGTCGCCAGCGTCGCGTGCCGGTGACAGACCGTGTCAGGCATGGAGGCGCCGGACACGAAGGAGCACGACTGATGTTGTCGTCCCCTTCGCCCTCACGTGACTGAGGGCGAGAAGACCAGGCTGATCGCCTGGGCAGATGAGATGCGGCGGGTCCACGACCGGCTGCGCACGGCACTGCGAGTGACGCAGGAGACCATCGCCGCGGGAGATCCTGCCGAGCCCGCGGCCCGCGACCTGCTGCTGTTCTGTCACGGGTTCTGCGCGGCCCTGACCGGACACCACGAGGGTGAGGACCGCGAGCTCTTCCCGGTGATCGCACGAGCCCGTCCCGAGCTGCGCGAGACGATCCGCTATCTCGAGCAGGACCACTCCATGATCGGCCACCTCCTCGGCGGCCTCCAGGCCGCCGTCGATCAGGCTGCGACCCCCGAGGACCTCGGCAAGCATCTCGAGGGCATCGCCGCGATCATGGAGTCCCACTTCCGCTACGAGGAGCGCAAGCTGTTGAGCGTGCTCGAGTCCCTCGAGCTCGACGCGGACGTGGGAGAGGTCTTCGGCCCGCTGTGAAAGAAAAGTTTCTTTCACACGCGGAGAGCACCAACCGTCCGGCGGGCGTCGTTCCACGCGAACCAGGCCGTACGTAGGCGGGGTAGCGGCGCCGGGTCACCCCGGCGCCGCGCCCTCAGCCGGTCGCGAAGCCAGCGTGGAGCCTCCGCCTCCTCGATCGCCGCCGTCTTCGTGAGCAGCCGGCCGTGCTCGACCGCGTGCCGTCCACGGGCCATCGCGGTCAGGCTCAGCTCGGCAAGCTGGGGCTCGAGGATCCACCAGGCGGGGTGCTTGACGGCGCCCGCCCAGTAGCCGCAGACCTCGTCACGTGACGCGTTGCGGATGTCGTCCTCGCTGACCTGTGGGAAGGCCTCCCTCACGTCCTGTCCGAACACGGTCAGGCCGTGGACGGCCAGCTCGACGCGGGGGATCGGGGTCAGCGGTCGGTGCATCAGCCGGCCGTGGGTCCACGTGGGGTGAGGTGCCTCGGGGTCGTCTCGTCGGCCAGCGACGACGTAGGCGCAGCCGAGGTCGGCGCCCGCGGCGACACCGGCGTCGAGGTCGCTGTGAATGGACGAGAGCAGCGCCTTGTCCGGCGACCGGTCGGTGAGTGCGACCAGGTCCAGGTCGCTCACGCCCGGAACGTGGTCGTCGGTGGCGAGCGACCCTGCGACGTACAGGCCGCTCACCCAGGACAGCGTCGCGAGGCGGTCGGCGAGTGCGACCACCGCCGGGTGACCAGCCGGTTCGGAGCTGTCCGTGGAGGGTGCCATGGCCTCAAGGGTCCCGCACTCGGGTGGCGGAGTCCGGTTCCGGACGGCAGTTGTCCGGAACCGGCTCTAGAGTCGGAGTCGTGCCTCGCTCTCAGACACTCAGCCGCTCCCAGGCCCGCCGGATCGCGCTGGCCGCGCAGGGGTTCGCCGACAAGCCCCACGCCCTGCCGACGATGCGTACGTTCCAGCGCACCCTCGAGCGCACCGGAGTCCTCCAGGTGGATTCGGTCAACGTCCTGCAGCGCGCGCACTACATGCCGCTCTACAGCCGGATGGGGGCGTACGACACGGGGCTGCTGCGCCGCGCCAGCACCGGCCACAAGGACCGCCGGATGGTCGAGTACTGGGCCCATGTCCAGGCGTTCATGCCGGTCGAGCTCTGGCCGCACATGCAGTGGCGGATGGACCACTACCGCGCTCAGAAGGGCTCCAAGTGGTGGGGGAGCGTGCCGGACGGGATGAAGGAGAAGGTGCTCGCGCTGGTGGCCGAGCGGGGAGCGCTCACCGCGCGCGAGGCGGCCAAGGCGCTCGACGACGCCGGCCCGCAGACGAAGGACCACTGGGGCTGGAACTGGTCCGACTCCCGCAAGACGCTCGACATCCTCTACATGTTCGGTGAGCTGGCGATCTCGCACCGCAACGACCAGTTCGAGGTCGCCTATGACCTGCCCGAGCGCGTCATCCCGCGGGTCCACCTGGACACGCCGACACCGACGAAGGAGGAGGCCCACCTCGAGCTCGTACGCCGCGCCGCCCGCTCCCACGGGGTCGGCACCGCCAAGGACATCGCCGACTACTTTCGGATGCGCGTCGACGACACGACACGCGCGCTGAACCAGCTCATCGACGCCGGCGAGGTGGAGCCGGTCGCGGTCGAGGGCATCCGCAAGCAGGCGTACCTCTTCTCGGGGTCCCGCCTCCCCAGGCGCATCGAGGCTCGCGCGCTGCTGAGCCCGTTCGACCCGCTGGTCTGGGAGCGGGAGCGCACCGAGGCACTCTTCGACTTCTTCTACCGGATCGAGATCTACACGCCCGCGCCCAAGCGGCTCCACGGCTACTACGTGCTGCCGTTCCTCCTCGGAGAGCACATCGTCGGCCGCATCGACCTGAAGGCCGACCGCAAGCGCGGAACGCTGCAGGTCAAGGGGGCTTTCGCGGAAGCGGGCGCACCCGTGGAGACGGCCATCGAGCTGGCCGCCGAGCTCGAGCGGCTCGCCGGCTGGCTGGGTCTGAGCGCCATCGAGGTCGATCTCAAGGGCGACCTGGCACCCCTGCTTGCGCCGTTGGTGTGAGTGGGTGACCGGGAGGTGGGTAGAGTGAGCGTGCTATCTGTCTGCCGCTAGTAGGAGCCCGCCACCGTGGCAATTCTCGACAAGATCCTTCGCCTCGGCGAAGGCAAGATCCTTCGCGAGCTCGAGGCCATCTCGAAGGCCGTCAACGCGATCGAGGACGAGTTCGTCGCGATGAGCGATGACGAGCTGCGCGGGATGACCGACGAGTTCAAGCAACGCCTGGAGAACGGCGAGGACCTCGACGACATCATGGCCGAGGCGTTCGCCACGGTCCGCGAGGTCACCAAGCGCGTCCTGGGCCAGCGTCACTACGACGTGCAGATCCAGGGCGGTGCGGCGCTCCACCTCGGCAACATCGCCGAGATGAAGACCGGTGAGGGCAAGACCCAGACAGCGGTGCTGCCGGCCTACCTCAACGCGCTGGCCGGCAAGGGCGTCCACGTCGTCACGGTCAACGACTACCTGGCCAAGTTCCAGGCCGAGATGATGGGCCGCATCTACGGCTTCCTCGGCCTCAGTGTCGGCGTGATCCTGCCGCAGATGACCCCGGCGCAGCGCCGCGAGGCCTACAACTGCGACATCACCTACGGCACCAACAACGAGCTCGGCTTCGACTACCTGCGCGACAACATGGCGTCCTCCATGCAGGACCTGGTCCAGCGCGGCCACTTCTTCGCGATCGTCGACGAGGTCGACTCGATCCTCATCGACGAGGCCCGCACGCCGCTGATCATCTCGGGTCCGACCGAGGACGACGTGAAGTGGTACGACGAGTTCGCCACGATCGCCAAGAGCCTGACCAAGGACGTCGACTACGAGGTCGACGAGAAGAAGCGCACCATCGCCGTCCTCGAGCGGGGCATCACCAAGGTCGAGGACCACCTCGGCATCGAGAACCTCTACGAGGCCGTCAACACCCCGCTGATCTCCTTCATGAACAACTCGATCAAGGCCAAGGAGCTCTTCCGCCGCGACAAGGAGTACGTCGTCGCCAACGACGAGGTCCTGATCGTCGACGAGCACACCGGCCGCATGCTCGCCGGTCGTCGCTACAACGACGGTCTGCACCAGGCGATCGAGGCCAAGGAGGGTGTGAAGGTCCGCGAGGAGTACCAGACCCTCGCGAGCATCACCCTGCAGAACTACTTCCGCCTCTACGAGAAGCTCTCCGGCATGACCGGTACGGCGATGACCGAGGAGTCGGAGTTCGACAAGATCTACAAGCTCGGCGTGGTCCCGATCCCGACCAACAAGCCGATGATCCGCAAGGACCAGCCCGACCTCGTCTACCGCACCGAGGAGGCGAAGTACGAGGCCGTCGCCGACGACCTCGTCGAGCGCCACAAGAAGGGCCAGCCGGTGCTGGTCGGCACCGTCTCGGTGGAGAAGTCCGAATACCTCGGCAACATCCTCAAGAAGCGCGGCGTCCCGCACACCGTCCTCAACGCGAAGTACCACGCCGACGAGGCCAAGATCGTCGCGCTGGCCGGTCACAAGGGCGCCGTCACGGTCGCCACCAACATGGCCGGCCGAGGCACCGACATCATGCTCGGTGGTTCCGTCGACTTCCTGGCCGACCAGGAGCTTCGTAAGCAGGGCCTGGAGCCCACGGGCGAGACCGCCGATGCGTACGAGCAGGCGTGGGCGCCGACCGTCGAGCGGATCAAGGCGCAGGTCAAGGCCGAGCACGAGGAGGTCACCAAGCTCGGTGGTCTCTACGTCCTCGGCACCGAGCGCCACGAGTCCCGCCGCATCGACAACCAGCTGCGTGGTCGTTCCGGCCGTCAGGGTGACCCGGGCGAGTCCCGCTTCTACCTGTCGCTGGAGGACGACCTGATGCGCCTGTTCAAGGGCGAGTGGGTCGACCGCATCCTGACCACGCTGAAGATCCCCGACGACGTGCCGATCGAGGCCAAGTCGGTGACCAAGTCGATCGCCAACGCGCAGACCCAGGTCGAGGGGCAGAACTTCGAGTCCCGCAAGAACGTGCTCAAGTACGACGACGTCATGGACCGCCAGCGCAAGGTGATCTACGCCGAGCGCCGTGAGGTGCTCGAGGGCGCCGACCTCGAGGAGCAGATCCGCGGCTTCATCGACGACGTTGTCGAAGGCGTCGTCACCGGAGCGACCCAGGACTACGCCGAGGAGTGGGACCTCGACCAGCTGTGGACCGACCTCAAGCAGATGTGGCCGGTCTCGGTCGATCCCGACAAGCTGATCGCGGAGGCCGGGGGAAGCAAGGACGACCTCGACCGCGGCGAGCTGATCGAGATCCTCAAGAAGGATGCTCAGGAGGCGTACGACCGCCGCGAGGAGGAGATCGGCTCCGAGGGCATGCGCGAGGTCGAGCGCCAGGTCGTGCTCTCGGTGCTGGACCGCAAGTGGCGCGAGCACCTCTACGAGATGGACTACCTGCGCGAGGGCATCGGGCTGAGGGCGTACTCCCAGCGTGACCCGCTGGTGGAGTACCAGCGCGAGGGCTACGACATGTTCACCGCGATGATGGACGGCATCAAGGAGGCCGCGGTGGGCTACCTGTTCAACCTGGAGGTCCAGGTCGAGCAGGCGGAGCCGGAGTTCCACTACCACCCCGACGGCACCCGTCACGCCGGCCCGATGCACGAGGGTGCGCTCGCGGAGCCTCCGGTCAGCGTCGGTCAGGCCGGTGGTCTCGAGGACATCTCCGCCGCGCTGAGGGCCGAGGCGGCGAAGGCTTCGGCCAGCGCCCCGCAGGTCACCGCGAAGGGTCTGCAGAGGCCCGCTGCTCCCAAGCACCTGGCCTTCTCCGGGCCGGACGAGCAGGGCCAGGCCGAGGCCCAGGGTGCCACCGTCAGCAACGCCGACGACCCCTACGCCAAGGTCGGCCGCAACGAGCAGTGCCCGTGCGGCTCGGGCAAGAAGTTCAAGCAGTGCCACGGCCGTCCCGGCGGCCCGACCGGCCTCACCACCCGCGTCAACGGCTGAGGTCGCACCCGGTCTCGAACCACAGGAGCGCTGTACGTACCAGGTACGTACAGCGCTCCTGTGGTCTATTCATACGGACCGAAGTTGAGGACCGTGCAGATCCAGCTCTCGCCGCTCTGCTCGAACCGGAGGGCCATCGCGCGGTGGCCGTGACCGAACTTGATGTTGACGGTGGCCTCGACGATGGTCTCGGTGACCATGTGGAGATGCCAGCGGTAGACGCGGGGGCGGACCGGCTGGTGGCGGCCCAGGCCGGGCTCGTACGCCCCGCTACGGGCGGTGAGGGCGGCGCGGTATCGCAGGTCGGCGACGACCTCCTTGGTCGTCCAGCGGACCAGCTGGCTCGCCGGACGGTCCCCGCCGACGACCTCGGCGACCTTCTGCGCGAACTGTGGGATCCACGCGCTCAGGTGGCCGCGGGCGGGGACGATGGGAATCGGCTCGGCCAGCAGGGCGTCGTCCTGCCCGCTCCGGTCCGGCTGCGGCGGGTCGAGGCGTGGCTGTAGGTCGAAGGCGAGCATGCCCTGGACATCGGCCAGGGGCACCTCGCCGGGGCGCTGTGGATCCGGCTCGGCTGCCGGATCGGGGTCCCGAGATGGTAGAGCGCTCATGGGCGCAAACTCCTTTCTACGCAGGCAACCTCCTCTTACCCGTTATTCGTGGTTCTAAACCGACGAGTAACAGAAGGTGCTGCTGCGACGAAGGAGACAGGAGTGACCGGGCTAGGTCGCCTGGTCGTCGTAGGGCGGCTTCTCGCCGGCCAGAAGAGGCTTGGGCGCCTTGGCGCGCGCCTCTTCCTCCTCGATGTCGGCGAGCGCTTCCTGGATCTGTCTGCTGACGATGCGACGCGGGTCGAGGTCGCGCAGCTCGAGGTCCTGATAGGCGGGCCCGAGCTCTCCGCGCAAGTCGTCTCGCGCGTTGTTGGCCAGGTTGCGCACCTGGTGGAGGAGGCGGGCGATCTGCCGTGCCATGTCGGGGATCTTGTCCGGCCCGAAGACCAGGATGGCGATCACGACGATGACGGCGAGCTCCGCGAAGCCGATGCCGAACACGCGCCGAACCTACAGGGTCAGAGCTTGGAGGTGGGAGTGAGGCCCAGTTGCATGCCCGCGAGCCCGCGCCCGCGGCCCGAGATCGTACGCGCCACCTCGGCCAGCACCTTGGCCGACTCGGCGGTCGGGTCGGCCTCGACGATCGGCTTTCCGGCGTCGCCGGCCTCGCGCAGGGTCTGCTCCAGCGGGATCTGACCGAGCAGCGGCACCTTCGAGCCGAAGCGCTGGGAGAGGGTGTCGGCGACCCGCTGGCCACCGCCGGAGCCGAAGACCTCCATCTTGGAGCCGTCGGGCAGCACGAGCCAGGACATGTTCTCCACGACGCCGACGACGCGCTGGTGCATCATCTCGGCCATGGTGCCGGCCCGCTCGGCCACCTCGGCGGCGGCCTCCTGCGGGGTGGTGACGACGACGATCTCGGCGTTGGGCAGGTGCTGTCCCAGCGAGATGGCCACGTCGCCGGTGCCCGGGGGCAGGTCGAGCAGCAGCGCGTCGAGGTCGCCCCAGTAGACGTCGGAGAGCATCTGGACCAGGGCCCGGTCGAGCATCGGCCCGCGCCAGGCGACGACCTGGTCGCGACGCGGCTTCAGCATCCCGATCGAGATCACCGAGACGCCCGAGGCGGTCGGGACCGGCATGATCAGGTCGTCGACCTGGGTCGGCCGGGAGTCGGCCACGCCCAGCATCGCGGGCACCGAGTGGCCGTAGATGTCGGCGTCGACGATGCCGACCTTGAGGCCCTGGCCGGCGAGCGCGACGGCCAGGTTGACCGTGACCGAGGACTTGCCGACACCGCCCTTGCCCGACGCGATCGCGAAGACCTTGGTCAGCGAGCCCGGCTGGGCGAAGGGGATCTCGCGCTGCGCCTGGCCGCCGGTGAGCCCGTTGCGCATCTCGGTGCGCTGCTCGTTGGTCATCACGCCGAGCTCGAGGTCGACGCCGGTGACGCCGTCGACCTTCTCCAGCGCCGCGGTGGTGTCGCGGTTGATCGTGTCCTTGAGCGGGCAGCCGGCAACGGTCAGCAGCACCTTGACGCTGACCACGCCTGCGTCGTCGATCGAGACGGAGTCGACCATCCCCAGCTCGGTGATGGGTCGTTTGATCTCCGGGTCCTGAACGGTCGCCAGGGCTGCGTTGACACGGTCGAGAAGCGGGCTACTCACGGTATGCAAGCCTACGTCGTGCGTGGGGACTCTCCCGCATCGCCCGAGGACTGGTCGACCGGAGCGCGGTGGCGGTCGCGCTCGTCGAGCTCCTCCAGGAGCAGCCGAAGCTCGGAGCGGAGGTAGTCGCGGGTGGCGACCTCGCCGAGGGCCATCCGCAGCGACGCGGTCTCGCGGGCGAGGAACTCCATGTCGGCCTTCGACTGGGCGGCGATGCGGCGGTCCTGCTCGGCGAGCGCGCGGTCGCGGTCCTCCTGGCGGTTCTGCGCGAGCAGGATGAGCGGGGCGGCGTAGGAGGCCTGCAGGCTCAGCGCCAGGGTCAGAAAGATGAACGGGAACTCGTCGAAGCGCCACTCGTGAGGGGTGAGCGTGTTCCAGGCGACCCAGATCAGCACGACCATCGTCATCCAGCCGATGAACCGGGCCGTGCCCATGTAGCGGGCGAAGGCTTCGGCGAAGGAGCCGAAGTCAGCCCGGAAGGCGGGGCGCTTGACCAGCGGCCGGCGCAGCTCGCGCGGGGTGTCGAGGCGGCCGCGGGCGGCGCGTGCGTCAGCCACGGCGCACCATGTCGGGGGTGATCACCTTGTTCGGGCGGGTGTCAGGACGGGTGTCGGGACGTGGCTCGCTGGCCGACTCCTGGCGGGCGAGGTTCTCGCGCCAGTTCTCCGGGAGCAGATGGTCGAGCAGGTCGTCGACGGTGACCGCGCCGGCGAGGTGGCCGTTCTCGTCGACGACGGGAGCGGCGACCAGGTTGTACGTCGCCAGGTGGGCCGCGACCTGCTCGGTGCTGTCCTCGGGACGCAGCGGCTCCAGCGACTCGTCGAGCGCACCCGCGACCAGCGTCGACGGTGGCTCGCGCAGCAGCCGCTGGATGTGGGCGATGCCGAGGAACTTGCCGGTCGGGGTCTCCAGCGGCGGGCGGCAGACGTAGACGACGGACGCCTCGGCCGGGGTGAGGTCGGGGTTGCGTACGAGCGCGAGCGCGTCGGCGATGGTCGCGTCGGGGCCGACGATGACCGGCTCGGGGGTCATCATCGAGCCGGCGGTGTCCTCCTCGTAGGACATCAGCCGGAGGACGTCCTTGGCGTCCTCGGGCTGCATCAGCTCGAGCAGCAGGGTGGCGGTCTCCTCGGGCAGCTCGGCGATGAGGTCGGCGGCGTCGTCGGGCGACATCTCCTCGAGCACGTCGGCGGCACGCTCGGAGTCCAGGGCCCGCACGATGGCGACCTGGTCGTCCTCGGGCAGCTCCTCGAGCACCTCGGCGAGGCGCTCGTCGTCGAGGGCGGCGACGACCTGTCGCCGACGCTCGGGCGGGAGCTCGTGGATCATCGTCGCGGCGTCGGCCGGGCGCATGTCGTGGATCGCCTGGACCAGGTGGGTCGCGGCCTGGGTGGGGGAGCGGCGGGCGAGCCCCTCGGCGTCGTTCCACTCCACCACGTGTGTCTGGCCGCGTCGGCGCAGTCCCTTCGCGACCTCCTGCACGGCGACCCGCGAGAGCAGCCAGTCGCGGTTGCGGGCCTGCTCCATGCCGATGTCGTAGACGGTCCCGACGACGCCGGTGGGGCGGATCGTGACCTGCCGGTCGAACATCTGGCCGATCACCAGCGTCTCGGTCGAACGCTGCTGGAAGCGACGCATGTTGAGCAGGCCGGTCGTGTAGATCTGACCGGAGTCGATGCTGGTCACCCGGGTCATCGGCACGAAGATGCGCCGGCGCCCGAAGACCTCGACGACCAGGCCGAGCACGCGCGGCTGCCGGGCGTCGGATCTGACCGTGACCACGAGATCTCGCACCTTGCCGACCTGCTCACCGAGCGGGTCGAAGATCGGAAGGCCGACCAGGCGTGCCGCGTAGACGCGGTTGGGCGAGGTGCTCACGGGCCCACGTTATGACATGTGTCCAGACAGATCGCGTCGGCGCTCGCTCGGTGGCGCGGAACGTCGATTCGATGATCTATCCGAACCCGCGGCCGGAGCGGAGCCGACGATCGGGCTGGGGCTTGTGTTACAAAAGTTGTCTATGTGGCCAGCGTGATCGGTCGCCACTGCTGTGAGGGGGACCAGAACAGATGCGTACACGACCTCATGTCGCGTCTCGCGGGGGCCGGGTGGCCAAGGCGCTGCTCTCCGCGGGGCTTGTCGTCGGGCTCTTCGGTGGCGCGCTCGTCGCCGTTCGCGGCTCGACCGCTCCGGCGCCGACAGACCTGGAGACCGTCGCCTACTCGCCACCGCGCTACCGGATGGTCCAGGCCAACATCAGGGCCAGCATGGGCACGGCGAGGTTCAAGAAGGACGTACGCGAGGTCGTCGGCACCGCGCCCGACTTCATCACCTACAACGAGGTGAACGGCCGCCGCACCGCAGATCTCGAGCCGGGGCGCTACCGCGTGTGGCGCAAGGGCGGCAACTCCTACCGGTCCGCGACGGCGGTGGCCTGGGACAACGACAGGTGGGCCGCGACCTCGAAGGGCATCCACCAGATCAGCAACAAGCGCGGCAAGGCGGCCGACCAGCGGTTGCACTGGGGGATCAGGTACGCCAACTGGGTCACCCTCGAGAACCGGGCGACCGGCCGGAAGGTCTCGGTGGTCGCGGTGCACTTCGCGCCGAAGTCCAAGTACTACGGCGACCTGGTCCGTCCCTCCGCCCGCGCGCTCAACGTGCTCGTCAAGGCGCTGGCCCGGCGGGGGCCGGTGATGGTCGGCGGCGACCTGAACGTGGAGTACGAGGGCTCGCGCTACCCGGGTGAGATCTTCGCTGCGCAGCACCTGGTCCCGAGCTACGACGTCACCCAGCAGGCACCGGTCACGCACGGCCGGGACTCGACCATCGACTACGTGCTGACCCGTGGGGTAGCGCGGTTCGCCACCGGCAACCAGCGCGCCTTCGGGCTCGAGTCCGACCATCACGCGGTCCGTGTCGACTTCTCGCCACTGCCGGTGACCTCGACCGACGGGTCCGCCCGGGTCCGGTTCGGGCCGGGCGTCGTGATCACCGACCCGGGGCTGAGCGCCGCCGACGAGCAGAGCGTGCTGCGTACGGTCCTGAAGTCGATCAACAGCACCCAACGGGGTCAGGTCGTCCACCTGGCCACCCGTGCGCTGACCAACGGGAAGGTGCTCCGGGCGCTGAAGCGGGCCAGATCGCGCGGCGCGCATGTCCAGGTCGTCACCGCGGAGCGGACCACGACCGACGAGATGCGGTCGCTGCAGCGGGTCCTCGGCAAGGACGTCGAGAAGAAGAGCTGGGCGGTGCCGCGCCCGGACGGCTATGACAGCGCCGGGCTTAGGGCGACGGTCCTGCTGATCAGCAGGACGGGGGCCACCCCGACGTTCGCCTTCGGCTCCAGCACGCAGATGTCCACCTCGGCCGGTTCCGGGAAGCGGTCGGGCTACGTGAGCGTCACCAAGGCGTCGTACGACAAGCTCCTCAAGCCGTTCTTCTCGGCAGTCGGACGCCGGGTCTGAGGGACGTAGGATCGCGATGTGGTGGGAGTCACCCTGTCACTGATGGTTACTGATTGGTAACCTGCCGCAGTGACACGTCGTGGTGGTCTCGACAGGCTCGACCACCGAGTTAGGAGTACAGCATGGGTCGCCTTGCCGAGACCGAAGGTCTCACCGACATCCAGGAAGAGATCCTGAAGACCGTCCGCCAGTTCGTGGACGAGAAGGTCATTCCGGTGGCCCAGGAGCTGGAGCACGCCGATGAGTACCCGACCGAGATCGTGGAGGGTCTCAAGGAGCTGGGCATCTTCGGCCTGATGATCCCGGAGGAGTACGGCGGTCTGGGTGAGTCGCTGCTGACGTACGCGCTGTGCGTCGAGGAGATCGCGCGCGGCTGGATGTCGGTCTCGGGTGTGATCAACACCCACTTCATCGTGGCCTACATGCTGATGCAGCACGGCACCGAGGAGCAGAAGCAGAAGTACCTGCCGAAGATGGCGACCGGTGAGGTGCGCGGCGCGTTCTCGATGTCCGAGCCGGGCCTCGGCTCCGACGTGAGCGCGGTCTCGACCAAGGCGACCAAGCTCGAGGACGGGTCCTACAGCATCACCGGCCAGAAGATGTGGCTGACCAACGGTGGCTCCTCCACGCTGGTCGCGGTGCTGACCAAGACCGACGAGGGCGCCGAGAGCGTCTACAAGAACATGACCACCTTCCTGGTGGAGAAGACCCCGGGCTTCGGCGAGACCGCGCAGGGCGTGACCGTGCCCGGCAAGATCGACAAGATGGGCTACAAGGGCATCGACACGACCGAGATGATCTTCGAGGGTCACAAGATCTCGGCCGACCAGATCCTCGGTGGCACCCCGGGCAAGGGCTTCTTCCAGATGATGGACGGCGTCGAGGTCGGCCGCGTCAACGTCGCCGCCCGTGCCTGTGGTCTGGCGATCCGTGGCTTCGAGCTCGGGATCGCCTACTCCCAGCAGCGTCAGACCTTCGGCAAGAAGATCGCCGAGCACCAGGCCATCCTGTTCCGTCTCGCCGAGATGGGCACCAAGGTCGAGGTCTCCCACAACATGATGGTCCGCGCCGCGCGGCTCAAGGACACCGGCAAGCGGATGGACGTCGAGGCCGGGATGGCCAAGATGGTCGCCTCCGAGTACGCCAACGAGGTCGTGGAGGACTCCTTCCGCATCCACGGCGGCTACGGCTACTCCAAGGAGTACGAGATCGAGCGGCTCATGCGCGAGGTCAAGTTCATGCTCATCGGTGAGGGCACCAGCGACATCCAGAAGATGATCATCGGGCGTTCGCTGCTCAAGGACTACAAGTCCTGACCCCTCGGCCGGACCTTCCGCCGAATCTGTAGAGGTGGGCGACGAGACTGTGGTCTCGTCGCCCACTTCTGCTGTCTCGGGCGCCCGGGTCAGCCGGCGGAGCCGGACCTGAGGGTCGCGTTGTGGCGGCGATTCGTGGCGATCAGCTCGTCGAGCATGTCGCGGGTCCGGAGCAGGTCCTCGATGTGCGCGCTGAGCCGGTCGCGCTCGCCGACCATCATCTCGAAGGCCGACTCGGAGGTGTCGGCGCTCGGCCGGTCGACGCAGGGAAGGACCTCGCCGATCGTACGGCTCGAGAGCCCGCCCGCGTAGAGCCGCTGGAGCAGGATCACCCGGTCGACGGCTGCCTCGGGGTAGTGCCGCTGGCCGCTGCTGCTGCGCTCGGACTCGAGCAGCCCCTGCTCTTCGTAGTAGCGCAGCGAGCGGACGCTCACGCCTGCTCGCCTCGCGAGCTCGCCGATCCGCATCGAACTCCTCCTGGGTGATCTCCGGCACAAGACTTGCCTCTGACGTCAGTGTCAGGTTCTAGCGTACGTGGTGAACCACTGCCACTCCCAAGGAGCTCACCTGTGACCAGCCTCTTTGACCGCCACCACCTGGGCCCGCTGACGCTGCCGAACCGGATCGTGATGGCGCCGATGACCCGCGCCCGAGGCACCGCCGACGGCCTGGCGACGCCGTCGATGGCGACGTACTTCGCTCAGCGGGCGACCGCCGGCCTGCTCATCTCCGACGGGATCGCCCCCAACCACGTCGGCACCTCCAACCCCAACACCGCGGGACTGCGTACCGAGGTCGAGGCCGCCTCCTGGCGGCAGGTCACCGACGCCGTCCACATCAACGGTGGCCGGATCTTCGCCCAGCTGATGCACGGCGGCCGGGTCTCGCACGAGTCGATCTCCGGCCTCCGGCCGGTGGCCCCCTCGGCCGTCGCCGTGGCGGCCGACGTCTTCACGCCGACCGGGCCGCAGCCCGCGCCGGTGCCGCGTACGCTGGAGACCGCGGAGGTCTCGGAGCAGGCAGGGTCCTACGCCGAAGCCGCCCGCCGTGCGGTCGGCGCCGGGTTCGACGGGGTCGAGCTGCACGGGGCCAACGGCTACCTGATCAGCCAGTTCCTCTCGACCAACGCCAACCTGCGCACCGACCGCTACGGCGGCACGGTGGCCAACCGCATCCGGTTCGCCGTGGAGGCCGTCGAGGCGACGGTGGACGCCGTCGGCGGCGACCGTACCGGCATCCGGCTCTCGCCCGGCGCCGGGCTCTGGGACGTCACCGAAGCCGATCATGCCGACCTCTATGCGGCACTGGTCACCGAGCTCAACCGGCTCGGGCTGGCGTACGTCCACATCGAGGCCACCACCGACGAGGCGACCATGCTCGACCTGCGCAAGCGGTGGGACGGCACCATGATCGTCAACCCGAGCTCCTGGCTGACCCGCGGTGAGGCGGCGTTCGGAGCCAGGCCGACCGACCTGGCCTCCGCGGACCGCTGGCTGGGTCTGGGCGCCGACCTGGTGAGCTTCGGCCGGGCCTACCTCGCCAACCCGGACCTCGTCGAGCGGCTTCGTCGTCGGCTGCCTCTCGCCGAGGCCGACCCGGCGACCTACTACGCCGGTGGTGACGCCGGCTTCCTGGACGTCCCCGCCCGCCACCAGGTCGCCTGACTCGCCTCGGCGGAGCCCCGCACGAACAGGCACCGGATCCGTGGTCGTGGGCGGCGAAAGCAGGCCTTCGTCGCCCGCGACCACGGTCTCGTCGGTAAAACTCGAGGATTCGTCGTGGCCGTTGTCGTAGGTTGGGGGTTACCCGACCAACGATCCAGCAACGCCGATTCAGGGAGAGCGATGACGAACGACGATCTCAAAGCCAAGATGCGCGAGGCGCTGGAGAAGAAGAACAACCACGACCACGCCCGCGCCGAGAGCGCGGGGGCCAAGGAGAAGGCGCACGGGTCCGAGGTCGTCGGTGGCGCACCGAAGATGCACCGCCGAAAGGCGGGCGGCGGCGGTTCCTGACGCTACGATGCCCCCTCGGGGGTGTCGGGTCGGTCTGGTCGAGAGGTAACGAGAAGTTGGCGCGCCGCGTAGTGCTCCATGTCGGGGCGATGAAGTCGGGGACGACCTATCTGCAGGGGGCCCTGTACAAGAACAAGGCTCTCCTGGCGGAGCGTGGGTTCTTGGTCCCCGGCGCTCGCTGGCGCCACCAGATCGAGGCCGTTCTCGACGTGAAGGGCCGCCGGACGCACCCGCAGGGGGACTCGGTCGCCGGAGCCTGGGACCGCATGGTCGCCGAGGTCGACCAGTGGGACGGCACGGCGCTGATCTCCGTCGAGCTGCTCGCGCCGGTCGGCCCGGAGACGGTCGAGCGGGTGGCGACGAGCTTCCAGGGCGTGACCCCCGAGATCGTGCTCTCGCTGCGTGACATCAACCGGCAGATCCCCTCGATGTGGCAGGAGCTCATCCAGAACGGCATGGACTGGACCTGGGCGGAGTTCCTCACCGCGGTCAACAAGAGCCGTCCCGGCTCTCCCGAGCGCCGCCACTCCAAGCCCGGCAAGCGGTTCTGGGCCGAGCAGGACATGGTCGCCGTCGCCCGGCGCTGGCGCCACGCCGGACCCCTGCACCTGGTCACGGTGCCGCCTCCGGGCAGCCCGGCGACCCTGCTGCTGGAGCGTTTCGGCGCGGCGATGGGCTTCGACCCCGAGGGGATGAAGAGCCCGCCGCCGAAGAACACCTCCCTCGGCGCGGCGACCGTCGAGGTGCTGCGCGGCCTCAACACCGAGCTGGACCGGCGTGGCCTGGCCTACCCGGCGGCGATGGCGCTGCGCAAGCACGTCCTCGGCAAGCGGCTGATGCCGGCGCTGACGGTCGACGACCCGCGCATCGGGCTCCAGGCGCCGCGCTGGACGCCTTCGTTCACCCGCGACCAGGCAGCGGAGCTGCGCGGCCTGGACGCGACCATCCACGGGGATCTCGATGACCTGGCCCCTGTGGACGTACGCGGGATCGACCCGCGCAAGGTCACCGACAAGCAGGTTCGCGACGCCGCGGTGGCTTCCTATGCCGCGCTGCGTACGGACCTCGACAAGAAGCTCGCCGACCCGACCATTCCTGGTGAGGCCATCGACCCGGGGGAGGGCCGCAAGGCCCCGGCGCGCGCCGTCTCCGCCCTGGCCGACCTCGTGGAGTGGTCCGTTCGGCGAGAGGAGCTGGTCCGCACGTAGGGCCTCAACACATTCGGGGGAATTCATTGTCAAGCAGCTGGAGCCTGCGCCGTCGTCGCAGACTCGCCGATGAGGCGCACGGCACGTCGTCTGCCGCGCCGCCTCGGATCGCGGTGCTCACGATCGCCCGCGACGAGGGCGAGATGCTCGCCCGCTGGGTCGACCACTACGGCCGAGCCGCGGGTCACGAGAACCTGATCGTCTTCGACGACGGCTCGACCGACGGTTCGACCGACGACCTCGGGTGCACGGTCCAGCGGCTGCCGGGCTTCCGGAAGGGCAACTTCGAGGCCGGCCGGATGGGCCTGGCCAGCGGGGTCGCCCACGGTCTCCTGGGGATCTACGACGTGGTCATCTTCACCGACGTCGACGAGTTCCTCGTCCCGGACCCGGCGAGGTACGCCAGCCTCTCGGACTACCTGACCCGGCGCCCCGAGCGGGTGATCGCCCCGTTCGCCCTCAACGTGATCCACCACACCGCGGTCGAGGGAGCGCTGGTCAGCGGCAAGCCGATCCTCGGCCAGCGGGCGTACGCCCAGTTCGCGCCGTTGATGTGCAAGCCGTCGGTCAAGCGGGTGCCGGCCGCCTGGACCCTCGCCTCCCACGGGATCAAGGCGCCGTTCGTGCCGGATCCCGGGCTGTTCATGGTCCACATGAAGTTCGCCGACGTGGATCTGCTGCGACGGCAGGCCGACCGCCGCAACGAGCTCGCCAGGTCGGTGGGGCGCGGCAAGGGCAGCTCGTGGGGACGCTCCGGCGACGATCTCGCCGGCCTGCTGACCGCCGCGACCGCCTCGGCGAGCACCGATGTCCAGGAGTTCGACCCGGCCTCGGTCCTGCCGGCCAGGCTCGTCCGGGAGGAGGACGGAGTGCACCGTGCCGTCGGCCCGGGGCACATCGACAACCTCCGCAACCAGCCGCTGTTACGCATCCCGGAACGCCTCCACGGGATCGTCTGAACTAAGTTACCGTCTGGTAATCCACGCACCGCCAGACTCACCGACGAGAGGCCGTAGATGAGCAAGACGAACCCCGGCAACTTCTTCGAGGACTTCCAGGTCGGCCAGGTCATCGAGCACGCCACGCCGCGCACGGTGACCGAGGGCGACCGGGCTGCGTACGGGTCGCTCTACCCGACCCGCTTCGCGGTGCCCTCGAGCGCCGCCTTCGCGGCCTCCGTCGGTCTGGGCGTGCACCCGGTGGAGGAGCTGATCGGCTTCCACATCGCCTTCGGCAAGACCGTCCCGGACGTGTCGCTGAACGCGGTCGCCAACCTCGGCTACGCCGAGTGCCGCTTCCACCAGCCGGTGGTGCCGGGCGACACGCTCTCGACGAGGTCCGAGGTCATCGGCCTCAAGCAGAACTCCAACGGCAGGTCCGGCGTCGTCTACGTCCGCTCGACCGCCACCAACCAGCGCGGCGAGGTCGCCATCGACTGGGCGCGCTGGGTGATGGTCCACAAGCGCGACCAGGCGGCCGCGGCACCCGAGACCGTGATCCCGGAGCTGGCGAAGGCGGTCGACGCCAAGAACCTCGTCGTGCCCCAGGGCCTGGACTTCTCCTCCTACGACTTCACCGCCGCCGGTGAGCCGCACCGGCTGGCCGACTACGAGGTCGGCGAGAAGATCGACCACGTCGACGGGGTCACCCTCACCGAGTCCGAGCACCAGCAGGCCACCCGGCTGTGGCAGAACACCGCGAAGGTGCACTTCAACGTCGAGGCACGGCCCGACGGCCGAAACCTCGTCTACGGTGGCCACATCATCTCGCTGGCCCGGGCGCTGTCGTTCAACGGCCTCGCCAACGCCCAGCTGATCGCCGCGATCAACGCCGGCGCGCACACCTCTCCGGCCTTCGCGGGCGACACCGTCTACGCCTGGTCGGAGGTGCTCGACCGGGTCGAGACCGATGCCCCCGGGGTCGGTGCGCTCCGGCTGCGACTGGTCGCCACCAAGGGGCGCGACGAGTCGATGACCCTGCGCGGCGAGGACGGCAAGTACGCCCCCGGTGTGCTGCTCGACCTCGACTACTGGGCGCTCATCCCGGTGTAAGGACGTAGGACATGTCAGGCAAGAAAGCACTCTTCGTCTCGGGGTCCGCGCAGGGCATCGGCAAGGCGATCGTCGAGAAGTTCGCGGCGCAGGGCTGGTTCGTCGGTGTCTACGACATCGACGCCGAGCTCGCCCGGGATGTCGCGGCGATCCTCGGCAGCGACAACGCCATCGGCGGCGCGCTCGACGTCACCGATCCCGCCTCCTGGAAGGCGGCGCTGGAGGAGTTCGCCACCGCCGCCGGCGGTCGCCTCGACCTGCTGGTCAACAACGCCGGCATCCTGCGCGCCGGCCGGCTGGCCGACGTCGACCTGGCCCAGCACCACCAGACCATCGAGATCAACGTCAACGGCGTGATCAACGGCTGCCACACGGCGTACCCGTATCTGCGGGCGACCCCCGGCTCGGGCGTCATCAACGTCTGCAGCGCGAGCGCGATCTACGGGCAACCGGAGATCGCCTCCTACAGCGCGTCGAAGTACGCCGTGCGCGGGCTCACCGAGGCGCTGGAGCTGGAGTGGCGCAAGGAGGGCATCCGGGTGCAGGCGGTGTGGCCGCTGTGGGTCAAGACCGCGCTGCTCGACGGCAACGTCGCCTCGTCCCACCAGACCCTGGGCATCCGGCTCACCGTCGAGGACGTCGCCGACCAGGTCTGGGAGATGGCGCAGCCCCGCAAGGGCCGGTTCCGGCTGCCGAAGGTGCACACCACCGTCGGGTTCCCCGCCCGGGCCCTGTCGACCGCCGCCGACCTCGCACCCAACGTGTTCGTCCGCGAGGTCAACCGGTTCATCACGCGGGCCTGAGGATTCGGCCGGCCCGATGGCTGGTTGGATGGGGGCATGGCCCTCTACCTCGTCAGGCACGGCACCACCGAGTGGTCCCTCAACGGCCGGCACACCTCCCACACCGACCTTCCCCTCCTGGCCGAGGGCGAGGAGGCCGCCAAGCTGCTCGCGTCCCGGCTCCAGGACCAGAAGTACGCCGCGGTCCTGACCTCCCCGCGACAGCGGGCGGTGCGTACGGCCGAGCTCGCGGGCTTCCCCGACGCGGTCGTCACCGATGACCTGGTCGAGTGGGACTACGGCGACTACGAGGGCATCACCACCGACGAGATCCATCGCACCGACCCCGGCTGGAGCCTGTGGACCTCGGAGACGCCCGGGGGAGAGGCGGCGGCCGCCGTCCAGGAGAGGCTGGGCCGGGTCGTCTCGGCCGCCCGCGAGCGCGACGGCGACACCCTGGTCTTCTCCCACGGACACGCGCTGTGCGCCCTGGCAGCGGTGTGGCTGGGCCTCCCGGTCACCGAGGGACGCCTCTTCCGGCTGGACACCGCGACCCTCTCGATGCTGGACACCTACCACGGGCAGCCGGTCGTCAAGAGCTGGAACACCTAGGCGGCACCATCGGGCCGCTGCGCAACAAGCGGCTCGACCGAACCGCTCGACCGAACGGCTTGACCGAACTGCTTGACCAGACGGATGGCACGGGTCACCGTTGTGGGGTGGCTCTCGCGGTTGGCTGTCCACGCTGCGCGACGCCGGTGGCGAGCATCGGCGCCGGCGGCAGCAGGTCGTGTCCCGAGCACGGTGTCGTGACACCGGTGTGGCGGTCGGACGGGGCCTCCTACGAAGACCTCGTGCAGGTCCTCTCGCTGGCCGGGGACGTGCCCACCTACGTTCCCTGGCCGGTCGAGTCGGGCTGGTCGATCGCCGACCTCGCCGTGGTCGGCGACGAGACCAAGGGCGCGGCGACGCTGCTCACGGTGACGGGGGTGACCCCTGACGACGGACCGGTCGAGATGACCGTCGTCACCGAGGAGGCCGGCGTCGGGCTGGGCGCGCGGTGCGCGCGTACGGAAGGACCGGACCCCGGTATCGACGCCTGCTCCGGCCCGCCCACCACGCGGGTCCGCGTCGCCGGGCAGCTGGTGCCGCTGTGGCCGATCACGCAGTGGACCAACGGCGCCGAGGAGTGGGAACGGTCGGTGGTCGTCGGCGAGGCCGCCGGGCGCTGGCTGTGGCTGATCTTCCGACCGGCCACGGCGATGCTGATGCTCCAGGACGGCTGGCACCTGCGCCAGGTCGGCGAGCTGGGCGTACAGATGGTCGAGCTGCCCTTCGGCGGGCCCGGCGGATCTTGGTGGAGCTCGCCGTAGGATGCCTCTGCTCGAGAAGCCTCTAGGATGTGCGAGTGCGCATCGACCTCCATACTCACTCGCGGGTGAGCGACGGAACCGATTCGCCCGCTGAGCTGGTCCAGGCGGCGAAGGCCGAAGGGCTCGACGTCGTCGCGATCACCGACCACGACACCGCCGACAGTTGGGACGAGGCGGCCGCCGCGGCCACCGAGGCCGGGATCGAGCTGGTGCGTGGCATGGAGATCAGCACCAACCACGCCGGGCACGGTGTCCATCTGCTGGCCTACCTCCCCGACCGGAGCTACCCGCCGCTGGTCGAGGAGCTCGCCCGCGTGCTCGTCGGCCGAGACGGACGGCTGCCGCTGATGCTGGACCGGCTGGCGCGACTCGGCATCGAGGTGTCCCTCGAGGACGTCGCGGCCGTCTCCGGTGACGCGGCCGCCTCGGGGCGCCCCCACCTGGCCGACGCGCTGGTCGCCAAGGGGTACGTGGGCAGTCGCGACGAGGCGTTCAACCGCTACCTCGGCGCCGGCAAGCCTGCGTACGTCAACCGCTACGCGGCCCCGCTCGAGCCGATGATCCGCACCGTCGCCGCCGCCGGGGGAGTCACCGTGATCGCCCATCCCTGGGGCCGCTCCGGCCGCGAGCAGCCCGACGAGGCGACGCTGTCCGCACTGGTCGACGCGGGCCTGTCCGGGCTCGAGGTCGACCACCAGGATCACAGCCCGGAAGTGCGCGAGAAGCTGCGGGTGATCGCCCGCAATCTCGACCTCGTGGTGACCGGATCCAGCGATTACCACGGCACCGGGAAGGTGGGTCACCATCTGGGGGTGAACACCACCGCACCCGCCGAGTACGAACGGCTCCTGGAGCGCGCGGCCACCGCCGCGGCCGCCTCCGGACGAGCCACCCCCGGGGTCGTACGTTGACCGAGATCTTCGTCTCCACGTTCGTGACGCTCTTCGTGATCATGGACCCGGTCGGCACCATCCCGGTCTTCCTCTCGCTGACCGCCGGTCAGTCCCCGGGCAAGCAGCGTCGGGCGGCGGTCCTCGCGGTCGCCGTCTCCTTCCTGGTGATCACGATCTTCGCGCTGTTCGGACAGGCGATCCTGCACTATCTGCACATCTCCCTCGAGGCGCTGCAGTGCGCCGGCGGCCTGCTCCTGCTGCTGGTGGCCCTGGAGCTGCTCACCGACAACTTCGACGACCCGGTGGCCGCGGCGGGCGCCAACGTGGCGATGGTGCCGCTCGGCACCCCGCTCCTGGCCGGCCCGGGTGCCATCGTCGCGACGATGGTCTTCACCCAGGACGTCGACTCCGTCGCGGACGGCTTCGGGCTCGGCCTCGGTCTGATCGTCGTGCACATCACCCTGCTGCTCGGGATGATCTTCTCCGTCCCGATCCTCAAGGTCCTCAAGGAGTCCGGCGTCCTGCTGATCACCAGGATCGCCGGTCTGCTCCTGTCTGCGATCGCGGTCCAGATGGTCGCCGACGCGGTCACGACCTTCATCGCGAACGCCTGAGACCAGCCGGCTACTTGCGGCCGAGCGACTGGAACTTCTGGAGGACCCCGGACGGGACCACGCGCGCTGCCGTGGCGAGCGCCTTGTAGCGCTTGCTCGGGATCGAGAAGGTCTTGTCGGCGTCGTAGTCCTCGAGCGCCTCGCGGACCAGGTCGTCGACGTCGAGCCACATCCAGGAGGGGGCCGAGTCGTAGCCGGAGCCGAGGCGCTCGTGGAACTCGGTCTTGGTGAATCCCGGGAGCAGCGCCATCACCTTGATGCCCTGGCCGGCGTACTCGTTGTGGGCCCACTCGGTGAAGGAGTTGATCCAGGCCTTGGCCGCCGAGTAGGTGCCGCGCGGAAGGTAGGAGGCGACGGAGCCGACGTTGATGATGCCGCCGCGGCCGCGGGCGACCTGGGCCTTCAGCGCGGCGTGGGACAGGCGCAGCGGGGCGATGACGAGCACCTCCGCCATCGCGGTCTCCTCATCGGCGGTGTTGTCGAGGAAGCGGCGCTTGAGGCCGTGGCCGGCGTTGTTGACCAACAGGTCGACCGGGCGGTCGGCGTCGGCCAGGCGGGCCTCGACCCTGGCGAGGTCGGCGCTGTCGGTCAGATCGGCGCGGAGGACCTCGACACCGACGCCGTGCGCGTCCGTCAGGTCCTTCGCGACGCCGTCGAGGCGCTCCTCGTCACGGGCGACGAGGACGAGGTCGTGTCCGCGAGCGGCGAGCTGCTGGGCGAAGGCGAGTCCGATGCCGGCGGTTGCGCCGGTGACCAGGGAGGTGGGGTTCGACATGGGGCAATCCTGCCACCACGGGGCGTAAAGGTGGTCCAAGCGCCGGGCCGTGGGTTCACCCGCGGAATCTCGGTTTCTGTCTGTCGTGTGACAGTTGACTTGCGGTGATGCGAGTTTGGATGATGTCGACGTGGATTTCACAGGCGGGCTCGGGCGCGTGATGGATCAGTGAGCGCCGTCGGGCGGCACCGGACGGTGAGATCGCGACCCTTCCGGCGCACCAAGATGCTCTTCCTCGCATCCTTGCTGACCTCAGCCGGTCTGTACGGCGGGATCGAGGTCATCGCCGAGCCGGAGGCCAACGGCCGACCCAGCGCGGCCGACAGCGGGCTGAAGCTCGGCGCGGACGACGAGGCACGCACCCCGGTCTGGCCGCACGACGGGCAGCGCGAGGCCGCGATCGACCGGCACGTCGATGCGCGGACGGCCGCCGCGGAGAAGGTGCTTCCGGACGACTCCGGCACCGGTCGCCGGGCGGTCTTCTCGATCAGCCGCCAGCGGGTCTGGATCGTGTCCGCGGCCGATCGGACGCGGCGTACCTATCCGGTCTCGGGCAGCATCTACGACAACCTCGAGCCCGGAACCTACAAGGTCTTCTCGCGATCCGTGCACGCGAAGGGGATCGACGACTCGGGCCGGATGAAGTGGTTCGTACGCTTCACCAAGGGCCCCCGCGCCGCGATCGGGTTCCACAACATCCCGGTGGACAAGGGCAAGCGCGTGCAGACCCGCGCCCAGCTGGGCACACCCCTCTCGCACGGGTGCATCCGCCAGGCCGAGCCGGACGCGAAGGCGATGTGGCGCTTCGCGCGGCTCGGCACCAAGGTGGTCGTGATCCCCTAGGCAGGCTCAGGCGTCGGCCTTGGGCGCGGAACCGCCCGAGCCAGAAGACCGGCGGCGACGGCGGCGACGGGGCGCGCCCTCGGACTTGGCCTCGCCCTCGGCGGGCTTCGTGGCCCCGGCGGACTCGGCGGACTCGGCGGCGGCCGGAGCAGCGGACTTGTCGACGACCTGGCCACCGCGGGAACGGGTGCGCTGACGGTCGCGGTTGCGGGGCGCGCGCTCGCGCTTCTCCCCGTCCTTGTCGGAGTCCTTGTCCTTGGGCTTGGCGGGCGCCGCGGCCTTGATCCGGCCCTTGGTGCCCTTCGGGATGCCCATGTCGTGGAGGAAGTGCTTCGAGGAGGAGTAGGTCTCGGCCGGCTCGTCGAAGGGAAGGTCGAGCGCCTTGTTGATCATCTTCCACTTGTGGAGGTCGGCCCAGTCGACGAACGTGACCGCGACACCGGAGGCGCCGGCGCGGCCGGTGCGGCCGATGCGGTGGACGTAGGTCTTCTCGTCGTCGGGGGTCGTGTAGTTGACCACGTGGGAGACGCCGGTGACGTCGATGCCGCGGGCGGCGACGTCGGTGGCCACCAGGACCTCGACCTTGCCCTCACGGAACTTCTGCATCACCCGCTCGCGGGCGGCCTGCTGCATGTCACCGTGCAGGGGAGAGGCCAGGAAGCCGCGCTCGGCGAGGTCGTCGGCCACGCGCTGCGCCTGCCGCTTGGTGCGGGCGAAGACGACGACCTTGTCGTGGTCCTCGCACTGCAGCAGGCGGCCGATCATCTCCGGCTTGTCGAGGTCGTGGGCCTGGTAGACGAACTGCGCGGTCGCGGGCACCGTCTCGCGCTCGCTCGCGGACTCGGCGCGGATGTTCATCGGGTGGCGCATGTAGGAGCGCGCCAGCGCGACGATCGCACCCGGCATGGTGGCCGAGAAGAGCAGCGTCTGACGGGTCTCCGGGGTGAGGGTGACGAGCTTCTCCACGTCGGGCAGGAACCCGAGGTCGAGCATCTCGTCGGCCTCGTCGAGGACGAGGGCGTGCACGTGGGAGAGGTCGAGGACCTTCCGGTTGGCCAGGTCGATCAGGCGGCCGGGGGTGCCGACCACGATGTCGACGCCCTTCTCCAGCGCGTCGATCTGCGGGTCGTAGCCGGCGCCACCGTAGACGGTCAGCACGCGCAGGCCGCGGTCCTCGGAGATCAGCGAGATCTCCGCGGAGACCTGCATGGCCAGCTCGCGGGTCGGGGCCACGATCAGCGCCTGGGGCTTGCCCTGCGGGAGGTCGATGTAGTCGCTGTCCTTGGGGGACACGCTGCGCTGCACGACCGGGATGCCGAAGGCCAGCGTCTTGCCGGAGCCGGTCCGGGCCTGGCCGATCAGGTCGGTGCCCTGCAGGGCGACCGAGAGGGTCATCTCCTGGATGGCGAAGGGGGTGGTGATGCCTTTGCGCTCGAGGGGAGCGCAGATCTCGGGATGAACCCCGAGGTCCTTGAACGTTGTCATGATTCGTCGCTACTCGCTTGTCTCATCGAATGCGGCGAGCGACTCACGGGTGTCTCGAGCTTGCCGAGCGAGTGCCACGCCGCGCACATACGGGATCCGGGCAACCGCGATATGAAGGTGAATATCAGCGGCGCTGGGTCGGTCAGAACGCATTCTATCGGTAGGGTTCTCCCGTGGTTGCATCGTCAGAGTTCACAGGCCCCCAGGATCCGTTCGGTGATCCTGTTTACAAGGCTGCCGTCATCGACCTTCTCGGAGCGGTCGCCTATGGCGAGGTCTCGGCCGTCGAGCGGCTGACCGACGACGCCAAGATGGCGCCCTCGCTGGAGGACAAGACGGCTCTGCTCGCGATGGCGGCCGCCCAGCACGCCAAGATCCAGCCGGTCCTCGACCGGCTGGTGGAGCTCGGCACCGACCCGTACGCGGCGATGGAGCCGCTGCGTGAGGGGTTCGACGAGTTCCACATCCACACCAAGCCCGCGGACTGGTGGGAGTCGCTGGTCAAGGCGTACGTCGGTGACGGGCTCGCCAACGACTTCTACCGTGAGGTCGCCGGGTTCCTCGACGAGGACACCCACAAGCTGGTGGTCACCACCCTCGAGGACGCCGGCCGGGCCGACTTCGTGGTGGACCGGGTGCGGGCCGGCATCGAGGCCGATCACCTCATCGGTGGCCGGCTGGCGCTGTGGGGTCGTCGCCTGATGGGCGAGGCGCTCACCCAGGCCCAGCAGGTCGCGGCCACCCGCGAGGGGCTCAGCGAGCTGATCGCCGGTGGCCACCTCTCGGGTCTCGACCTCGGCACCATCGGCGAGATGCTCACCCGGCTCACCCAGCGCCACGTCGAGCGGATGGGCAAGCTCGGGCTCGAGCACTGAGGTTCGTTGAGCACTGACATCCTCTGGACCGGCTGGTCGGGGGATCAGCTCGCGCCCGAAGCCGGTGTGTGGACGTCTCCCGAGGTCAGCCCCGGGTTCAGCTTCGACGAGCTGGTCGCCTCCTGGAACGTGGTGACCCCGCCCGCGACCTGGATCGAGGTCGCGGTCCAGGTGGTTGCCGAGTCGGGGGAGCGCAGCGGCTGGCTGGTGCTGGCCCGCTGGTCCTCGGACCCGGCCTTCACCTCCACCTCCGTCGCCGGTCAGGACGACCCGGTCGCGGTCGTGGCCGACGACACCGTCCTGGGGCGGGACGGGCACAGGTTCACGGCGTTCGCGTTGCGGCTGGGTCTGCACGGTCCCGCCGGGAGCCTGCCGCGGGCGAGCCTGCTCGGGGCGATGGTCTCGGCCGGCGCCCGGGAGTCGGCGCCGGCACCCGGGGCGGTGGCTAGCGGGACGGTCGTGGGTGGCGTACCCGCCTATTCGCAGCAGCTCCACCGTGACCGCTACCCGCACTGGGACGGCGGCGGGCAGTCCTGGTGCAGCGCCGCCTCGACGGCGATGATCGCCGACTTCTGGGGCGTCGGCCCGACGCCCGCCGAGACGGCCTGGGTGGACTACGAGACCCCTGACCCGCAGGTGCCGTTCACCGTCCGAGAGGTCTATGACGAGTCCTTCGGCGGCGCCGGCAACTGGGCGTTCAACACCGCCTATGCCGGCGCTCGGGGGCTCGTCGCGTACGTCACCAGGCTCCGCTCCTTCGCCGAGGCCGCCCGGTTCGTCGAGGCCGGGATCCCACTCGTGCTGGCCGTCTCCCACCAGGACGGCGAGCTGACCGGCGCCGGGTACGTCACCAACGGCCACCTGCTCGTGCTGATCGGGTTCGACGAGGGTGGCGACCCCGTCGTCCACGACCCGGCCTCCCACCGGATCGTCAGCGACGCGGAGGTGCGGGCGACGTACGACCTCGGCGAGCTCGACCGCGCCTGGGCCCGCTCGGGGCGGGTCGTCTACGTCCTCCGGCCGCCGCACGTGGCGCCGCCCGAGTCGCCGGCTCAGCCGAATTGGTGAAGCGGCCCCACCCCCTGAGGGGCGGGACCGCTTCGAGTGACCTGGGCGAGGCTCAGGCCTTGGACCTTCCGGTGACTCCGGCCGCCACGACGACCGCGATGGCGGCGACGACGACCTGCCAGAGGTGACGCCACCAGTCGATGCCCTTGGACGTGTTCCACATGTCGTAGTTGGGGTTGCCTTCGACGTTGCCGGCCACGCCGAAGATGGCGTAGTAGAGCCAGCCGCCGACGAGCATGCCGACGATTCCGCAGACCACGACGAGCCAGAACGGAATGTTGTCCCGGCTGCCCGGGGCGAGGAACTTGCCGAGGAGCCCGATGATGACGCCACCGACGAGGACGGTGATGATGGTCCCGATCATGCCCAAATCCCTTCAGGTTGTGAGGGCGCCATAAATGCGCCTATCCCTCGATATTGCACCTGTTGAGACGGGAATGCACGGGCAACATGGCCCAAACCGGAACTTCTCCGCCGGAATCAGGGGCATCCCTGAGTAGTGCGGTCCGGAGTGGTTCAGCCGGCGAATCCGACCTTGCCGACCTTCGCCGGTCCGATCTCGATGTAGGCGAGCTTCTCGGTCGGGACGATGACCTTGCGGCCCTTGCTGTCGGTCAATGCGAGCACAGCGCCGCCGCCGAGTGCGTCGGCGATGAGCTTCTCCACCGACTCGCTGGACTCCTCGGTCTCTACGACGAGCTCACGGGCGGCCTGCTGGACGCCGATCTTGACCTCCACGGGTCCTCCTTGCGATGGGTCGATCAATGCTTCGGAATCCTCTCACACAGAAGGTGAGGAACCCCGTCGTTGCGCTACGAGCGGAAACTTCGGGTGGATCAGTCTGTCTTCGGGTAGCCGCCGATGCCGCGCCAGGCGAGGCCGGCGACCAGGCGTGCCGCGTCGGCCTGGGAGAGCTCGCCGTTGTTGTGGAGCCAGTAGCGGGCGCTGACCTGGATCTGGCCGACGAGGCCCACGGCGAGCAGGTGCGAGGCGGTCGGGGCGAAGCCGGTGTCTTCCGCGATGACCTCGGCGATCACCTCGGCGCACTCGTTGGTGACCCGGTCGACCTGCTCGCGCACGGCGGGGTCGTTGGTCAGGTCGGACTCGAAGACGAGCCGGAACGCGCCGGACTCGGAGGCCACGTAGTCGTAGAAGACCTCGACGGTGCGGGCCACGCGCTCCTTGTTCTCGTCGGTCGACGCCAGGGCCTCCCGGCAGCGATCGATGATCTCGTTCGCGGACTTCTCCAGCAGCGCCAGGTAGAGGTCGAGCTTGCCGGGGAAGTGCTGGTAGAGAACGGGCTTCGAGACCCCGGCCCTCTCGGCGATGTCGTCCATCGCGGCGGCGTGGAAGCCGTAGGCGACGAAGACCTCGAGGGCGGATTCGAGAAGCTGGGCTCGTCGCTCCGTTCGGGGCAGGCGGGCCCCTCGCGGTCGAGTGGGGTCGAGCTCGGATTGGTGCGTGGTCACCCCAGCAGCCTACCCGCTGGTACTCGGATCGCGGGACGCGTCGTTGTCTCGTCCACGGATGAGGGAACATGGAGATGTGCCTGCGGTGTTCAAGTAGGCATACGTACGTCCGAACTGAGGAGCAGTTGTGTCCCTAGCCCCGCTCGTGGAGCCCGCTGACGAGCTGACGATCGACGAGGTGCGCCGCTACAGCCGCCACCTCATCATCCCCGACGTCGGCATGGCCGGGCAGAAGCGCCTGAAGAACGCCAAGGTGCTGGTCATCGGTGCCGGCGGTCTCGGCTCGCCCGCCCTGCTCTACCTGGCCGCGGCCGGCGTGGGCACCCTCGGCATCGTCGAGTTCGACGAGGTCGACGAGTCCAACCTGCAGCGCCAGATCATCCACAAGCAGTCGACCGTGGGTCAGCCGAAGGCCGAGTCGGCCGCGGCGGCGATCAAGGAGGTCAACCCGTACGTCAACATCGTGCTGCACGACGTGCGGCTCGACAACGACAACGTGCGCGAGATCTTCACCGGCTACGACCTGATCGTCGACGGCACCGACAACTTCGCGACCCGCTACATGGTCAACGACGCGGCCTACTTCCTGGGCATCCCGTACGTCTGGGGCTCGATCTACCGCTTCGACGGCCAGGCCTCGGTGTTCGCGCCGACCCTGACCGACGACGCGCCCTGCTACCGCTGCCTCTATCCCGAGCCCCCGCCCCCGGGCATGGTCCCCTCCTGCGCCGAGGGCGGCGTGCTGGGCGTGCTCTGCGCCTCGATCGGCTCGATCCAGGTCAACGAGGCCATCAAGATGCTGACCGGCATCGGTGAGCCGCTGGTCGGCAAGCTGATGATCTATGACGCACTCGAGATGGAGTACCGCAAGCTGAAGGTCCGCAAGGACCCCAACTGCGCGCTGTGCGGCGAGAACCCGACGGTCACCGACCTGATCGACTACGACGCCTTCTGCGGTGCGATCTCCACCGAGGCGGCCGACGCCGCGGCCGGCTCGACCATCTCGGTCAACCAGCTCTCCGAGATGATCAAGGAGCGCGAGGAGGGCAGCCGCGACTTCGTCCTCGTCGACGTGCGCGAGCCGAACGAGTACGAGATCAACAAGATCCCCGGGGCCGTCCTGATCCCCAAGGGCGAGTTCCTCAACGGCAACGCGATCCCGCAGGTCGCCGAGCTCACCGGCGACGGTGCCAAGCCGCTCGTGTTCCACTGCAAGAGCGGCGTCCGCAGCGCCGAGGTGCTCGCGATCGCCAAGGGCGCGGGCTACTCCGACGCGGTCCACGTCGGTGGTGGCGTGGTGGCGTGGGTCAACCAGATCGACCCGTCGCAGCCTTCCTACTGATCAGTCACATATCAACGAAGGCGCTTACTGAACTGTTGGCCAGCGGTGGCCCCTCTGGGGCCGCCGCTGGCTTTCTTTGAGCGTGGCGAAACCGATAGTTTTGCGATCGCAGCTGCGGGGGGCGGAGTTGCACAGATGCACGAACCCCGGAGGATTCGACGTTGTCCACACGCGCTCGTCTCAGCGCGACGCTCGCCGGTGCCACCCTGGCCGGCGGACTGCTTCTCGGTACCCCTGCCCACGCGAGCGACCAGGCCCCGGAGCCGGCCTCCGGTGCGGCCGTCGGCTCCGTGATCGACCCGGAGAGACTGGAGTCGAACGTCGCGGACCCGACCCGCGGCGTACCGCCGTCCTACGTCTTCGCCGGCGTCGGCGCACTGCTGATGGGGGCGGGGGCCGCGATGGCCGTACGTCGCAAACGAGCTGAGGCTGTGGCACGCTCGGCCGAGTGAGCAGAGGTCAACCCAGCCTGAGGACGTTCCTCGGCGAGATCTTCGTCGTCGTCCTCGTGGTCGCCGTCGCCGTGCTCGGCTATGCCGCCTACGACTACTACACCAAGATCGACGACGCCCAGAAGGCCAACGCGACCCCGCCGGCGACGACCTCCTCGATCCCGGCCGAGGCCTTGGCCGAGGTGCCGAAGAAGAAGGGCAAGGTGCGTGGCGTCTCCATCCCCTCGCTCAACGTGCACGCCGACGTGGTGCCGCTGGCGATGGAGGACGGCACGCTGACGCCACCGGCCGACGCCGCGCTCATGGGCTGGTGGAAGGCCGGCGCGAAGCCGGGGTCGGACGAGGGCTCCGTGCTGATCGTCGGCCACACCCTGCACAACGGGGGCGGCGTGCTCGACCGGCTCGGCGAGGTGAACGAGGGCGACGAGATCGTCGTGCGGACCAAGAGCGAGGAGTTCAGCTACACCGTGCGGTCGGTCCGCGACCTCTCCAAGGAGCAGGTCGCCAAGCGCAGCGGCAAGCTCTTCGACACCGACGGTGAGGCGAAGCTGGTCGTGGTGACCTGTGACGACTGGGACGGCACCTCGTTCCAGGGCAACACGGTGGTCGTGGCGGTCCCGGAGGGCTGAGCGAAACCCCCGACGGTGTGAACGCGTCGTAACCTCGGGCCCCCACACCTCGTTGTTCTGTGAGTCACATCACCTACGAACAGAGGCCCCCACATGCTCCGCACCCGTAGTTCCGTACGCCGCGCCGCGGCGATCGCCGCCGGCACGCTCGCCGCCGCCCTCGCCCCGGCCCTGGTCGCGTCCCCGGCCCACGCCTGGGCGCCGGCCGACACGGCCACCATCACCCCGGGCGTGCAGATGTACACCGACGGCGCCCAGTGCACCGCCAACTTCGTCTTCGCCGACTCCGCCTCGAACGTCTACGTCGGCTACGCCGCTCACTGCGCGGGCCTCGGTGAGGCCACCGACACCAACGGCTGCGCCGCCGACTCGCTCCCGCTGGGCACCGAGGTCACCTTCAACGAGGGCGGCTCGCTGCTGAGCGAGGGCACCGTTCTGGGCAGGGGGAAGCTGGCGTACTCGTCCTGGCTGACCATGAAGAAGCAGGGCACCACCGACGAGAACACCTGCGCCTACAACGACCTCGCCCTGGTCAAGGTGAACGCCGCCGACGTCGGCAAGGTCAACCCGAGCGTGCCGATCTGGGGCGGTCCGACGGGCATCGACACCGACGGCACCGTGGCCGGCGACAAGGTCTACTCCTACGGCAACTCCTCGGTGCGCGCCGACGTCGACCTGCTCTCGCCGAAGATCGGCCTCTCGCTCGGGGACGACGTCAACGGCACCCGCTGGTCGCACCCGCTCTACAACCTCACCCCCGGGATCCCCGGTGACTCCGGCTCCGGCTTCCTCAACGCCGACGGCAAGGCGGTCGGGACGCTGTCGACCCTGGGCCTGCTCCCGCTCGCGGGCTCCAACAACATCGGTGACATGGACCTCGAGCTGACGTACGCCCAGGCGCACTCGGGCATCTCCGGCCTGCGTCTGGTCAACGGCACGGAGCCGTTCAGCCCCATCCTGTGACCGCGCGCTAGCCTGCCGGACATGAGCGATCGGGAGGCGTACGTCGAAGCCGTTCTGCGTCTTGTCGAGCAGATCCCTCGGGGGAAGGTGACGACGTACGGCGCGATCGCGGACGCCCTCTTCGACGAGTTCGGGGGAGGGCCGCGGCAGGTCGGCTCGGTGATGGCGCGCGAGGGCGCGGGGATGCCGTGGTGGCGGGTGGTGCGGGCCGATGGCTCGCTCCCCGCCTCCCACGGTGAGGAGGCGCGCCAGGCCTATCTCGAGGAGGGCACCCCGCGCCGCGTCTCGGGTGCTGTGGATCTGCGCGCAGCGATGTGGCTGCCGCCTACGATGATCCCGTGATGTATCGCGTCCTCCACGCCGTCGTGCCACCCCTCCTCCGTGCGGTCTGGCGCCCCACGGTGACCGGGGGCGAGAATGTGCCCCGCAGCGGCGGGGTGATCCTGGCCAGCAACCACCTCAGCTTCGCCGACTCGATCGTGATCCCGTCGGTCTCTCCCCGGCCGGTGCACTTCCTGGCCAAGTCCGACTACTTCACCGGCACCGGGCTCAAGGGCGCTGCCCAGAGGGCGTGGTTCGAGGGCATGGGGATGCTGCCGGTGGACCGCGACGACCCGCAGGCCGCGCTGGGCTCGCTGGAGGTGGCCCTGGAGGTCCTCGGCAAGGGCGAGGCGTTCGGGATCTACCCCGAGGGCACCCGGTCGCGCGACGGCCGGCTCTACCGCGGACGCACCGGGGTGGCCCATCTGGCGCTGACTGCCGGGGTGCCGGTGGTGCCGGTGGGCCTGCGGGGGACCGCGGAGCTCCAGCCGGTCGGGTCCAGCCTGCCGCGACTGGCGAAGGTCACCGTCGAGTTCGGGCAGCCGATCCAGGTGGCCGGGCGCTTCGACGGCGTACCTCTCGGCAAGGCCCGCCGCGCCCTCACCGACGAGGTCATGGAGGCGATCGCCAGGCTGAGCGGTCAGGACCTGGCCGGCGTCTACAACGAGCGACCCGCCGACGTCTGATTGCCTGTTGCGCCGCGGCGCGAAGGGGCGCACTCTAAAGGGTGGACCCCCTAGCAGCCGAGGTGAGGCAGATGGCCACCACGACCGTGTTGCAGGACGAGCTGCGACGCAAGCACGACGAGCTCGCTGGGCGCCTGGCCCACGCTCGGAGCATCATCGCCAGGCCGGAGCAGACCCGCCGGGGCTGCCCACCGATCGACCAGTTCAACGCCGGTACGTCCCGCCACCTGCACGCGGTGGACGAGGCGCTGCTGCCGGCGGTCTCCGCTCACTGCGAGGGCGGGGCCGGTCTGGTCCATGACTACCTCCCCACCGCGCGGCGCCTGGAGGTGCTGCTCTTCCACGTCAAGGCGCACGAGTACGGCTCCACCTGGGAGACCACCCACGGCTGGCCGACGCTGTGGAGCGAGGTCGAGGAGGCGCTCATCGACCAGGAGGAGAGGGAGGACGAGCTGGTCTCGCGCCTCGCCGAGGACGCTTCCGACGACGTGCTCCTGCTGGTCGCCGAACGGATCACGGCGGCCGAGCGACGGGCGCCGTCGCGTCCGCACCCCCACCTGCCGCACACCGGCCTGCCCGGCAAGGTCGTACGCCGCGTGGCCCGTCCCGTCGACGCGATCTGGGACGCGGTCGAGGGCCGGTCGGTCGGCGGTCCCAAGCCGTTGCCGCACAAGAAGCCGGGCCTGTTCTGGCAGTACCTGCTCGGCGACCCGCGCTTCCCCGAGGAACCTGCCGACTCTGTCGACGGGACCCGGCACAATGAGCCGGGTGACCGCTGACCCCATCACCTCCGCCCTCGACCTCGCGCCGCACCCCGAAGGCGGTGCGTTCCGGCAGACCTGGGCCGCTGCCGAGACCGTCACCCTGCCCGACGGGCGGGTGCGTCCGACCGCGACCCTGATCTACTTCCGGCTCCTGGCCGGGGATTCCTCCGCGTGGCACCGGGTGCGGTCCGACGAGATCTGGCTGGCGCACACCGGTGTCGTGTCCCTGCAGCTCGGTGGCTCCGGCCCGGCTCCGGTCGAGGACGAGACCGTGCTCGTCGGGGTGGACGTCGCCGCCGGCCAGGTGCCGCAGGCGGTCGTGCCCGCGGGGGCGTGGCAGCGTACGGTCCCCTCGGCCGAGGACGCGCTCGTCTCCTGCGTGGTCTCGCCCGGGTTCGACTTCGACGACTTCGAGCTCGTCTCGGACTCGGCTGCTGCGGAGTAGGGCCGTGGAGTACGCCTTCGAAGGGGCCGTGATCGAGTGGCGCGGGCCGGCTCCGTTCTACTACGTGCCGATGCCCGTCGAGGACGCCGAGGATCTCAAGGAGGACGCCAAGGGTCTGGAGTACTGGGGCCAGGTCGCCGTCACCGCCACCATCGGCGAGACCACCTTCACCACGGCGCTCTTCCCCAAGGACGGCACCTATCTGCTGCCCCTGAAGGTCGTGGTGCGGAAGGCGGAGGGGATCGACCTCGACGACGTCGTCGCCGTGCGGATGCGCCTGGGGCACGAGGTCTGAGGGGACGTCTGAAAACTGTCGGTGTCGTCTGGTTGGGTGGGACCCGTGAGTGTCGCGTACCGCCTTGCCCCGCCGCCGAGTGCCGCCGCAGTGCCCGTGCTCGACGAGCACCAGCGGTCGGTCGTGGAGCATCCCGGCGGACCGCTGCTGGTGCTGGCCGGGCCGGGGACCGGCAAGACGACCACGCTCGTGGAGGCGGTGGTCGACCGGATCGAGAACCGTGGCGTCCGGCCTGACCAGCTGCTGGCGCTGACCTTCTCCCGCAAGGCCGCCGAGCAGCTGCGCGACCGGGTGACGGCGCGGCTGGGGCGCACGCTGTCCGGAGCGGTCTCCTCGACCTTCCACTCCTTCGCCTACGGGCTGGTGCGCCGCTACGCGCCGGCCGACCTCTACGCCGCCCCGCTGACCCTGCTCTCCGCGCCGGAGGCCGATGTGGTGCTGCAGGAGCTGCTGGCCGACCACCCCGAGTCGGTGAGGTGGCCCGAGCGGTTCCGGATGGCGATCGGCACCCGCGGGTTCGCGCGTGAGGTGCAGACCGTGATCGCGCGGGCGCGCGAGCGCGGCCTCGACCCCGACCAGCTGGTGGCGCTCGGCCGGGAGGAGGGCATCGAGGAGTTCATCGCGGCCGGGTGGTTCCTGGAGCAGTATCTCGACGTGCTCGGCGCCCAGTCGGCCATCGACTACCCCGACCTGATCATGCGCGGGATGATCGAGGCCGAGCGGCACGCGGCCGAGCTGCGGGCCGAGTTCGCGTGCGTGTTCGTGGACGAATACCAGGACACCGACCCGAGCCAGGTCGCGCTGCTGCAGGCGCTGGCCGGAGACGGGCGCGACCTGATCGTGGTGGGCGACCCCGACCAGTCGATCTACGGGTTCCGGGGCGCGGACGTCAACGGGATCCTCGACTTCCCCTCGCAGTTCCTGACCCGGGAGCGCCGGCACGCGCCGGTGGTGGCGCTGGGGACGACCCGCCGGTTCGGGTCGCGGCTGCTGCGGGCGTCGCGGTCGATCGCGGCGGGCATCTCGGTGCGCGGCTCGATCCCGGCCGCGGCCTACGACACCTTCCGCAACCCGCACCCGCTGGCGTCCGACCCGGGCCGGGCCGAGGTGCTCACCTTCGACACCGACCGCGCCGAGACCGAGCACATCGCCGACCTGCTTCGTCGCGCGCATCTCGAGGACGGCATCGACTGGTCCGACATGGCCGTCCTGGTGCGCTCGGGCCGCACCTCGATCCCGCAGCTGCGCCGCTCGCTGACCGCCGCCGGCGTGCCGGTCGAGGTCGCCGCCGACGAGACTCCGCTGGTCCGTGAACCCGCCGCCGCGGTCCTCCTCGACGCGCTGGGGGTCGTCGTCGACGCCGATGTCGAGTCGGACCTCGATGAGCGCTACGTACGCCCCGAGCGCTGCGAGGAGCTGCTCACCGGCCCTCTCGGCGGCCTCGACGCCACCGATGTCCGCGCGCTCACCCGCACCCTGCGGGCTCGCTTTCCGGATGTCGCCGCGCATGATCTCGTACGTCGGGCCGTGCTCGATCCTGCGCTGCTCGCCGCCGCTCCCGCAGCCCCCGCTGGTCTCGACACGGATTCGTTCGTACCTCACGAATCCGGCTCGACCAGCGGGGGCGGGTCGACCAGCGGGGGCGAGGAGCGGGTGCTGGGGCGCGTACGTCGGCTCGCGGCGCTCCTCGCCGAGGCCCGGGCCACGCTGAAGGAGGGTGCCGGGGCCGAGCAGGTGCTGTGGACGCTGTGGGACGGCGCCGAGTGGGGGCAGCGGCTGCGGGCGCAGGTGGAGTCGGGTGGTGCCGCGGCGCGGCTGGCCCACCGCGACCTGGACGCGGTCGTGGCCCTCTTCGACACCGCCGCCAAGATCGAGGGCCGTCAGGAGTTCACCTCGGTGGAGACGTTCCTGGCGACGCTGCGCGCCCAGGAGATCCCGGCCGACACCCTGGCCGACAAGGGCGTGCGGGGCTCGGCGGTGCGGCTGCTGACCGCCCACCGCTCCAAGGGCCTGGAGTGGGGTCTCGTCGTAGTCGCCCATGTCCAGGAGGGGGCCTGGCCCGACCTGCGACGACGTGACTCGCTCCTCGGTCCCGACCGGATCGCCCCGGCGCTGCCGGACGGGCGCCACGGCGGGCTGCTGCCGCCGCTGACCCGCTCGGCGATGCTCGCCGAGGAGCGTCGGCTCTTCTACGTCGCCGCCACCCGCGCCCGGTCGCGGCTGGTCGTGACCGCGGTGAAGTCGCCCGACGACGACGGTGACCAGCCGTCGCGGTTCATCAACGAGCTCGGCCTGCGCGAGGACCAGATCCGTCACCGCGTCGGCCGCCCGGCGCGCCCGCTGTCGCTGGCCGGCCTGGTCGCCGAGCTGCGCCGCACCGCCGCGGATCCGGCCCAACCCGACGCGCTGCGCGAGGCCGCCGCGCGAAGGCTGCAGAAGCTGGCCGCCACCGAGGTCCGCGGCAAGCGGATCGCGCTCGCCGCGGACCCGTCGACCTGGTGGGGGCTGCGGTCCCCGACGTACGCCTCGGCCGCGGTGCGCCCCGAGGACCGTCCGATCACGCTGAGCGCCTCGGCGCTGGAGGCGATCCTGACCTGCCCCGCGCAGTGGTTCCTGGCTCGTGAGGCGGGCGGTGCGGTCACCGATTCCTCGAGCCAGGGCTTCGGCAAGGTGGTGCACGCGATCGCCGAGCAGCTCGCCCGCGGTGACCTCGACGCCGCCACCGTCGAGGACCTGATGCCGTTCGTGGACGAGGTCTGGGGCCGCCTCGAGTTCCGCACACCCTGGTCCGCTGCCCGCGAGCGGGAGGCGGTTCGGGACGTGCTGGCCCGATTCCTGACCTGGCACCGGCGTCCCGGGGCGCGGACCGTGATCGGGTTCGAGGAGCAGCTGACCGCGAAGGTCTCGCTGCCCAGCGGGGAGACGGTGCGGCTGAACGGCTACGCCGACCGGCTGGAGCTCGACGAGAGCGGCCGGATCGTCGTCGTCGACCTGAAGACCGGGAAGTATCCGCCCACCGCGCAGGAGGTCAAGGAGCACGGCCAGCTCGGCCTCTACCAGCTGGCCGTCGAGCACGGTGCGGCCTCGTCGCTGGCGCCGGGGGCGACCTCCGGGGGAGCGGAGCTGATCCAGCTGCGCCACCCCGCGGGCTCGGGGAGCGAGCTGCCGAAGGTGCAGGTGCAGGCACCCGAGCCGCCCGAGATCATCACCCAGCTGGAGAAGGCGGTGGCGACGGTTCGAGCCGAGGACTTCGTGGCCAGGCCCGGCAAGCAGTGCGACCGGTGCCAGTTCGTCGCGCTCTGCCCGGCGCAGACCTCGGGGTCGGTGCTGTCGTGAACACAGGAACGAGCGCAGCGATGAAGGTCGAGACCCCCGAAGAGCTCGCCAAGCTGATGGGCCACGACTGGCTCTACAGCGAGGAGCAGTTCCGAGCGATCACGGCTCCGCTGGAGCCGGCCGTGGTGATCGCCGGCGCCGGGTCCGGCAAGACCGCGGTCATGGCCGCCCGGGTCGTCTGGCTGGTCGCCACCGGCCGGGTGCTTCCCGGGGAGGTGCTCGGTCTGACCTTCACCACCAAGGCGACCGCCGAGCTGGCCACCCGGATCCGGGAGTCGCTGCAGAAGGCGGGGCTGTGGCCCGAACGGCGCGAAGGTCCGCCGCGGCCCGGCGAAGAGGATGACGAGCCCACCGAGCCGACAGTGGCGACCTACCACTCCTACGCCTCCGGGCTGCTCTCCGAGCACGGGCTGCGGATCGGTCACGAGCCCGACACCAGGCTGATCGCCGACGCGACCCGCTACCAGCTCGCGGCCCGAGCCGTGGCCCGGCACCCGCACCCGGTGGAGAAGCTGACCGACTACCCGAAGCTGGCCGTCCAGCAGCTGCTCGCGCTCGACTCTGAGCTCTCCGAGCATCTCGTCGACCCCGCCACGCTGAGGGCCTACGACCGCAACGAGCGGTCGCTGTTCGCGCTCGAGGTGGCCGACCTGCAGGCGCAGCTGGCCGACGGGAAACGGGTCAAGACCAAGCTGACCAAGGTCGAGAAGGCGATCGACGCGATCGACAAGCGCTACGAGCTGCTCGACCTGGTCGACGGCTACCGGCGGCTCAAGGACCGGCTCGGACTGATGGACTTCTCCGACCAGATCGCCCTCGCCGCCCGGCTGGCCGTGGAGACGCCCGAGGTCGGTGAGATCGAGCGCGGGAAGTTCAAGGTCGTGCTGCTCGACGAGTATCAGGACACGTCGGTGGCCCAGGCCCAGATGCTCGCCCGCCTCTTCGGCGACGGACACCCGGTCACCGCCGTCGGCGACCCCAACCAGGCGATCTACGGCTGGCGCGGTGCCTCGGTGAGCAACATCCTCGAGTTCGGCCGCGATTTCCCGGCGCGCGGGGGGCGGCGGCCGGCCTACTCGCTCACGGTCAATCGTCGTTCCGACGCCCGCATCCTCGCCACCGCCAACCATCTGGCCGCCCAGCTCTACGAGGGTCGCGAGCAGGAGCGGCTGGTCGCCGCCGAGGGCGCACGGGATGGTGAGGTGCGGGTGCATGTCCACGAGACGTACGACGATGAGCTGACCTGGCTCGCCGACAAGGTGATCGAGGCCCATGAGGCGGTCGGGGAGTGGAAGGAGATCGGCGTCCTGACCAGGGACAACTCCCAGGCGGCCGCGGTCTTCGACGCGCTCACCGCTCGCGAGATCCCGGTCGAGATCGTCGGTCTGAAGGGGCTGCTCCGGCTGCCCGAGGTGGCCGAGGTCGTGGCCACCATGGAGCTGCTGCACGACGTCACCGCCAACGCCGCGCTGCTCACCCTGCTCGCCGGCCCGCGCTGGGCGATCGGGCCGCGCGACCTGGCCATCCTCGGCCGCAGGTCACGTGACCTGGCCGGCGTCGTGGGTGGCGCGGAGGAGTTCGCCGACATCGAACGGCAGCTGGAGGCGGCGGTCGAGGGCACCGACCCCACCGAGATCCCCTCGCTCAACGACGCCTTGGAGGATCCCGGCGACCCCGCAGACTACGACTACTCCTCGCAGGCCAGGGAGCGCTTCAAGATGCTCGCCGACGAGCTCCGCGGGCTGCGCCGAGCGGTCAACGAGCCGCTCCTCGACCTGGTCCGCCGGATCATCGACGTCACCGGCATCGACGTCGAGCTGGCCGCCTCGGTCTCCCCGGCGGCCTCGGCCAGGCGCGACAACCTCGACCTCTTCGTCCAGGCGGTCGCCGACTTCGAGGGCCTCGACGGCCAGGTCACCCTCGCCGCGCTGCTGGCCTACCTGGAGGCGGAGGACGAATACGGCCAGGGCCTCGACGTCGCCACCCCCTCGGAGGCCGACTCGGTCAAGCTGCTCACCGTCCACCGCGCCAAGGGGCTGGAGTGGGATGTCGTCTTCCTGGTCGGTGTCACCCACAAGAAGTTCCCCACCGGCCAGACACGCTCGTCGTGGCTGACCGTCCCCTCGGTCATGCCCGCCGCGCTCCGTGGTGACCGTGATGACCTGCCCCAGCTCCACGGCCACGACGCCGACTCGATCGACGAGCTCCTCGCCGAGCGCAAGGAGCACGAACGCGTCGAGGAGCTCCGGCTGGCGTACGTCGCCTGGACCCGGGCCCGCCACGTCCAGTTCGTCTCGTGCTGGCGCTGGTCCCCCTCGCTGAAGGAGGGGCGGGGTCCGTCGCTCTACGTGGAGAAGACCCGCGAGGCGCTGCTCCAATGGGGGGCCAAGCCCGACCGCTGGGCAGACGTTGTCGTCAAGGGTGAGGAGGAGAGCCCGTACGCCGCCCAGGAGGTCGACCTGCCCTGGCCGATCAACCACCACACCCCCGAGGTGGAGCGTCGTCTGGAGGCGGCCCGGCTCGTCCGGGAGGTGACCCCGGGGCCCGACGATCTCGATGACCTCACCCTGCTCGAGACGGTAAACCAGTGGGACGAGGAGATCGAGCGGCTGCTCACCGAGGCGGAGCGCGAGCGCGCCCCGGAGGTGGTCGTGCCGCTGCCGTCGTCACTGTCGGCCACCGCCATGTCGAAGCTGCGCGACGACCCGCTCGGCTTCGCCGCCGACCTGGTCCGCCCGATGCCCCGCAAGCCGTCCTCCCAGGCCCGCTTCGGCACCCGGTTCCACGCCTGGGTCGAGGCCCGCTTCGGACAGCAGGACCTTTTCGACCCCGATGACCTGCCCGGTCGCGCCGACCACGGCATCGAGGACGAGTCCGGTCTCGAGGAGGTCATCAGCGCCTTCGAGAACGGTCCCTTCGCCGACCGGCCGCCCTACCGTGTCGAGGCAGCGTTCGCCATCGTTCTGGCAGGTCAGGTCGTTCGGGGACGGATCGACGCGGTCTACCAGGAGCCCGACGGAAGCTTCCTGATCGTCGACTGGAAGACCAACCAGAGCCAGAACGCCGACCCGCTCCAGCTCGCGCTCTATCGGGTCGGGTGGGCTGAGCTGATGGGGGTGCCGTTGTCTCGGGTTCGGGCGGCGTTCTACTACGTTCGGTCTGGGAGGCTGGTCGAGCCTTCTTCGCTTCCTGGGCGGGGGGAGTTGGAGGGGCTTTTGGGTGGGGGTGCTGGGTAGCGCCTTCTTTTGGCGCGCTTCGGTTGCTGTTTTTTGGGGTTGGTGTTTGCCGCCGACCCTTGCTTGGAGGGTGTTCTCGGCGGCGTCCGGAGTAAAGGACGGCCTTTGGCCGCCGGCTTCGCCGGTCGCCTTCGGCGATCCTTGACACCGGCCGTCGCCGAGAATTTTGGCTGGTTATCGGGTCGGCGGCAGGGGTTTGGTGCGACGGTTTTGGTTGGGCACGGGCTTGGGGATATCGGTTGGTGTTTCGTCCCGGTTGGTCGGGTGGGGGCGGGAGACGAACGAATGTTCGTTCGCGCCGGGCCCTTCGCTGCGGAGCATGGGGTCGGTGGGTGAAAGAAATGTTTCTTTCACCGGGGTGGGTGGACCTGCGGCAGGGAGGTTGGGTGGGGTGAACGAATGTTCGTTCGCGCGCAGAACTTCGCCGTCAGCCGGGTGGGGTCGGCGGGTGAAAGAAAACTTTCTTTCACCGGGGGTGGGCACCCGGTAGTGAGGCTCGGCGTGGGCGAAGGAATTTCGCTCGCCCCGCAACAGTTACCCGTCGAGGAGTGGATCTTCCGCGGCCACACCGGGGCCGCCGTCTCGATAGCCCGCCAAATCTTTCTCGACGTGGTCCGGTGTCAAGGACCGCGTAAGCGGCCGGCGAAGCCGGCGGCCGCAGGCCGTCCTTTACTCCGGGGCAGGTCGAGAAACACTCGAGATCGGGTCGGCGGCCCAGGCCAACCCCGAACTACTTCACCGTCCTAGCAACCTCCGGCAACTCCCCAGACTCCCGCAGCGAGTCGAGCAGATCACCAGGAAGGATCCAGACGGTCGCAAGCGGGAACGGCCGCTCGCGCAGCATCACCGCGCCGGTGACGAAGGAAGGCTCACCGTTCGGGCACGAGAAGACGATGTCGTCGCCCCACTCCCACTGCCGCTTGACGATGGTGGGAAGCATCCACCACATCAGCCAGTTGCGCTCGGCGTTCTTCGAACCCGGTCGGCGGGGGCAGTTGTTGTCGTAGGCGACGACCGCGTCGGGGTGCTCGGCGAGGATCGTGCGGAGCTCGTCGACGACCGGGGTGGCGTGGTCGAAGTGGTCGTGGAACTTGTCGGAGGCCACGTCGGCGACGGCAGATCCGGCGGTGCCCACGACCAGGATGAGCGCGGTGATGGCCACCGATCGCACCCGGTCGCCCAGTTGCGAGCCCAGCTTCGGCACGACTGCGAGGAGCGTCCAGATCGCCAGCGGCACCAGGGCGCACAGGGTGGCGATCAGCCAGAAGCGGTTGTCGTTGGTGAACGACGGGATCGGGCCCGGTTGCGGGAACTGTCCGTCCGGAAGGGCCCACCACCACGGGATCGCGCCTGGGATGTGCGCCGGGGTGGTGTAGGCCCAGGTGGGGGCGTCGGGGGCGACGACGAGGATGGTCACCAGCGAGATCCCGGCCACGATCACCCAGGTCCAGACGAGGACCGCCCGGGAGCGTACGGCCTGGATCGCCGCGCACACACCGGCCAGCACGAGGACCGCGAAGACCGGGTCGATGTAGCGCCCGTAGATCCAGTAGTCGAAGCGCCGCCACTCCATGGTGAACAGCGAGTACTCGTTGCCCCAGTTGAGGCAGCTCAGGACGTACATCGACCCGGCCGCGATCAGCACGAACCCAGCCGGCCCGACCTGCCGAGAACGGAGCTCCTTCCAGAACGCGGCGGTCACCACGACCAGGCCGACGACCACGACGCCGAAGCTGCCGACCATCTGCGTCCAGGCCTCACCGGCGAAGGTATCGACCCAGAACCGCGGGTTGGCCTGCGAGACCTTCTCGAAGAAGCCCTGCGCCTGGATGAACTTCCACGGCACCAGCTGCGCGTGGAACCAGAGCGCGGCCTTGTTGGCGGCGACGGCGAGCACGCCGGTGGCGACCAGCCCGACGAGGGCGATCTGCCACTTGCGTACCAGAAAGAAGACCAGCCAGAGCGCGACCGCGGCGACGAAGACCTGCATCCGGGCGTGCGAGAAGAGCGCGAGGCCGGTGAGCAGGCTGAGCAGGAGTACGCCGCGGTAGGTCGGCCTCTCCCACAGCCGGAACGCGGCCAGCGTCGCCAGGACGACCAGGAGCGTGACCAGCCGCTCGGAGAGGATGTAGTCGGCCTGGATCGCGCGGGGTGGCAGGGCCATCACGATGGCGCCGGCGACCACGCCCTGCGCCGGGGTGACCCCGCTGAGCCGCACCGCGACCCGGGCCAGCGGCCAGATCGTGAGCATGCTGATCACCAGACCGACGACGATCGCCATCTGGTAGAACGTGAAGACATCCGAGGTGACCAGCCACAACGGCGCCAGCAGCACACCCCAGCCGGGGTAGTAGCCGGGGGTGTTCAGCTGCGGGGAGTCGAGTCCGAGGACGGTCCGGCCATGGATCACGGTGCCGATCTCGTCGTACATGAACGAGAGGCTGGAGCCCCAGGCGATGTAGACGTTGATCGCCAGAGCGACCACGACGGAGACGACAGCGGCGATGCGCCAGAACCGATCCACGCGGCGGAACATATACCCACCTCATAGGCTCTGCCGGGTGGACTCCCCGAAGCTGCCCATCCATCTGAGAATCACTCGAGACCCCCATGACCGCTCCGGTCATCTGCGCGCCGACGACGGCTGGGTCGAGAAGGCCTGGTCGGAGGAGACGACGAAGGTCCTCGTCGTCGCCGGCAACAGGGTCGAGCCGTCGGGGAAGACCGGGGTGAGGTGGCGTACGCCCGCGGATTCACCGGACGGGATCCGGCTGCTCCTCGGCGACACCCCTGACGGAGCGAGGTTCGCGGTGCTCACCGGCCGGGAGGAGGCCGGCGAGACCTGGCGCGACCTGCGCGGCCACTTCCCCGCGATGCTCGCCGACACCACCGAGGCGAGCTTCCTGATGCACGCGATCGGCCTGGCCGAGTGGCATCGGGCGACTCGGTTCTGCTCCCGGTGCGGCGGCGCACTCGAGCCGCGCGCGGCCGGTCACGAGCTGGCCTGCGCGGAGGGACACCTGACCTTCCCGCGCACCGACCCCGCGGTGATCATGCTGGTGACGACGGGCGATCCAGGGACCGACGAGGAGCGTTGCCTGCTCGGCAACCACACCCGCTGGCCGGCACCCAACTTCTCCACGCTCGCCGGCTTCGTCGAGCCGGGGGAGTCGCTCGAGGACGCGGTCCGTCGCGAGGTCGCGGAGGAGGTCGGCGTACGCGTCGGGCAGGTCGACTACTTCGGCAACCAGCCCTGGCCGCTGCCGGCCAGCCTGATGCTCGGTTTCTTCGCGCGAGCGGCGTCGACCGAGATCACGGTCGACCAGGACGAGATCCGCGAGGCGCGCTGGTTCACCCGCGCGGAGCTCGCCGCGGTCGCCGAGAGCGGTGAGGTCAAGCTGCCCAGCGGCATCTCGATCAGCCGCTCGCTGATCGAGGAGTGGTACGGCCAGGAGCTGCCCGGCTCGTGGTGACCGGCGTCAGGCCAGCTCGGCGAGCTTCGCCTTGACCTGGGCGATCGACGGGTTGGTCATCGCGGTGCCGTCGGAGTAGACGAGGGTCGGGACGGTCTGGTTGCCGCCGTTGACCTGCTCGACGATCTGAGCGGCCTCGGGGACCTGCTCGATGTCCACCTCGTCGAAGGTGATGTCTTCACGGCCGAGCTGTCCCTTGAGTCGCTGGCAGTAGCCACACCAGGGTGTGGTGTACATCGTGAAGCTGCTCATCGGGGCTCTCCTCATCAGAACTGTCGGTGCGAGCCAATAGTGTTGGCCCGCAGGCACAACGTTCCCACCCCGAGGAGTTCTTCCCGCCCATGACCCCCGAGTCCCTCCTCGCCGCCCTCGACCCCGAGCAACGCCGGGTGGCGGAGGCACTGCGCGGTCCGGTCCGGGTGCTGGCGGGTGCGGGGACCGGCAAGACCCGGGCGATCACCCACCGGATCGCCTACGGCGTCGCCACCGGGGTCTACGCGCCCCAGGAGGTCCTCGCGGTCACCTTCACCACCCGGGCGGCGGGGGAGATGCGGCAGCGGCTGCGCGCGATGGGCGCCGGTGCGGTCCAGGCGCGCACCTTCCACTCCGCCGCCCTGCGCCAGCTGCGGTTCTTCTGGCCGAAGGTCTACGGCACCGAGCTGCCCAACCTGACCGAGTCGAAGATCCCGCTGATCCGCGCGGCCGCGCAGCGCCAGCGGATCAACGTCGACCAGGCCCAGGCGCGCGACCTGGCCTCGGAGATCGAGTGGTCGAAGGTCTCCAACGTCCACCCCGACGACTACCCGAAGTCGGCCGAGGCGCGGGGCCGCGAGGTCGGTGGGCTGACGCCGTCGATGGTCGGCCACATCTATGCGGCCTACGAGGACGTCAAGCGCACCCAGGCGCGGATGGACATGGAGGACGTGCTGCTCCTGACCGCCGGCCTCCTGGAGCACGACGAGCGGGTCGCGGCGCAGGTCCGGCGGCAGTACAAGTGGTTCACCGTCGACGAGTTCCAGGACGTGTCGCCGCTGCAGTCGGCGCTGCTCGACCTCTGGCTCGGCGGGCGCAGCGAGCTCTGCGTCGTCGGCGACCCGGCGCAGACGATCTACACCTTCGCCGGCGCGGACGCCGCCTACCTGCGCGACTTCCCGAAGAAGCACCCCGAAGCCACCTCGGTCGAGCTGGTCCGCAACTACCGCTCCTCACCGCAGATCGTGAAGGCTGCCAACAAGGTCTTGGAAGGTACGCCGAGCGCCGGTGTCCAGCTGCAGGCGCAACGCGACTCCGGGCCGGCCGTCGAGCATGTCGAGCAGCCCGACGAGGTCGCCGAGGCCGAGGGTGTCGCCGCCGAGATCCTGCGCCTGCACCAGTCCGGCAAGCCTTACCACGAGATGGCGATCCTGTTCCGGATCAATGCTCAGTCGGAGGCCTACGAGGACGCGCTCACCGCGCGCCGGATCCCCTACGTCCTGCGCGGCGCCGCCAGGTTCTTCGACCGCCCCGAGGTCCGTGAGGCGGTGACCCGGATCCGCGGTGCGGCGCGAGGCGGCCAGGGCGCCGTGATCGGTGACGAGCTGCTGGAGTCGGTCCACGGGATCCTGGCCGGGATGGGCTGGACCTCCGAGCCGCCCGAGGGCCGCGGCCAGACCCGCGACCGCTGGGAGTCGTGGCAGGCGCTGATCGACCAGGCACGCACCTTCTCCGCGGCCGGCGGCGACCTGGCCGGTCTCGTCGCCGAGCTCGACCGCCGTGCGGCCGAGCAGCACGCGCCGGTGCCGTCGGGCGTGACCCTGGCGACCTTCCACGCCGCCAAGGGTCTGGAGTGGGACTCGGTCTTCCTGGTCGGCCTCCAGGACGGCACGATGCCGTTCATCCTCCGCGGCGAGGAGCCGACGCCGGCCGAGATCGAGGAGGAGCGGCGGCTGCTCTACGTCGGTCTCACCCGGGCGCGGGTCGACCTGACCCTGTCCTGGGCGCTGGCGCGACAGCCGGGCCAGGCCGCGCGGCGCAGGCCGTCGCGGTTCCTCGACCCGCTGCGGCCGGCCCGCTCGGCGGCGCCGACGCGGCGCCCCGGCTCCGGCAAGGCGCGGATGTGCAAGGCGTGCGGCGGGCCGCTCGGCTCGGCGGCCGAGAAGCGGATGGGCCGTCACGAGGGCTGCGACGCGCCTTACGACGAGGAGCTCTACGGCCGGCTGAAGCAGTGGCGCAAGGAGACCGCCGAGGCCATCCGCAAGCCCGCGTTCGTGGTCTTCACCGACGCGACGCTGGAGCAGATCGCCGAGCAGAAGCCGGGCACCCTCCAGGATCTGCAGCGCATCGCCGGCATCGGCCGCAGCAAGGTGGAGACGTACGGATCGGAAGTCCTTCAGGTGATCACCGCGGAGGCGTAAAAGTCCTCCACGGAAATTCCTCGAAATCAACCGGTTTAATCGTTTGCCGCCGACCTGCCCGGCCGGTTACTGTTCTTTCATCAAGTAAAGCCCGCGCGCCTGTTGAGCGCGCCCGACAGCCCCGAAGGAGGTGGCCCCGATGAAGATCAACACGATCCAGACGCCGATCAATGGCATCGCCATGTCCGCGTGCGGCCACCCCGAGCTGTCCACCCCGGCTACTGGTGCCTTTACGGGCGCCGGTTACGGCATGCGCGTCGAGGGACTCGTGTCCCCGCAGGCGGATGCCATCAAGGTCAAGTCCCACGGGATTCGAGCCTGGAGCTGTCCGACTACGTAGAACCACGTAGTCACAGCAGCCTCCAGGCCGCGGAACCCGAAACCCGGGATCCGCGGCTTTTCTGTTTCTCAAAACCCGCGATCAGTCACAAAGGAGGTGTACATATGACCAGCATTCTCGAGCCCGAGGTCACTCTCGGCGTTCTCCACGACCGCGCCAACCGCTACGACGAGGACCAGCTGCCCTGCCGGGTCAACAACCCCGAGCTGTGGTTCGCCGAGTCTCCTGCCGACGTCGAGTTCGCCAAGACGCTCTGCGCGACCTGCCCCGTGCAGCCGCTCTGCCTCGCCAGCGCCCTCGACCGGCGTGAGCCCTGGGGCGTCTGGGGCGGCCAGCTGCTCCTGCAGGGGAAGGTGATCCCCCGCAAGCGGCCCCGTGGCCGGCCCCGTAAGGACGCCGCCTGAGCACTCGAACACCAGCACCACCAGCAGCCGTTTCAACGACGAAAGGCAACAGCCATGAACACGATTGTGATGACCATGGGCGCCGGAGCCCGCTGACCAGCAGGAGAACCAGACAGACATGAACACCAACCGAGTACGGAGCACTCAGATGAACTTGCTTTACGAAGACCTGGCGCGCGCGCAAATGGCCGCGCGCCTGGGAGAGGCGCGTGAACTGCGGCGAGGCCATGCCCTCGTCAAGGCCGCTCGCCTGGGCCGCAAGGCCGAGCGAGCCGCCGTCCAGGCGAAGCTGGCTCTTGCCCGCGCGCTGTAAGTCCCTCACGGGACACCAGACCTCACCCCTCTGATCGCGGGTGTGGAAGATGACCGGCCAGTCCGAGAAACCCTCGGACTGGCCGGTCCTGTTTTCAGCGCGCCGCCCCGATCAGAGATCGGTGGCGATGATCCTCTCGATGTTCCGCTCCGCGAGGGCGGTGATCGTGACGAACGGGTTGACGCTCGTGTTGCCGGGGATGAGCGAGCCGTCGATGACGTACAGGCCGTTGTAACCGTGGAGCCGCCCGTAGTTGTCCGTCGCCCGGTTCAGGACGGCGCCGCCCAGCGGGTGGTAGGTCAGGTGGTCACCCCAGATCTTGTTCGTGCCGAACAGGTCGGTCCGGTAGATCGTCCCCTCGGTCTTGTTGATCTTGTCGAAGATGGTCTTCGCCATCGTGATCGAGTCCTGCTTCCACGCGGTCTGCCAGGACAGGTCGACCTTTCCGCTCGTCGAGTTGTAGCTGAACGCCGCCCGGCGCTGGGTCTTGGTGATCGCGAGGTAGAAGGACGCGAACGTCTCGAGACCGGCAGGCAGCGGCGCGACCTCGGCGAAGGCGCCGCCGGCGTCCCAGTTGTCGATGCCCGAGCACGGGATCGTCGACTGCACGTCACCGGTCGGGTCCCACATGTGGTTGGCCCGCCCGACCATCACGTTGCCGTTGTCGCCCCATCCCTGGCCGACCTCGCCGTTCAGCGCGGGCAGCGCACCGGTCGCCTTCAGCTTCACCAGCAGCTTGCTCGTGCCGACGCTGCCGGCCGCGAAGAACACCTTGCCCGCGTTGACCGTCTTGGTGGCCACCACGTCGCCGGCGGTGTTGATCTGTTCGAGGACGACGTCGTACCCACCGGTCGCAGCCGGCTGGACCGACGTGGCCCGGTGCAGGGAGGAGATCGTCACCTTCCCGGTCGCGGCAGCCTGGGCGAGGTACGTCTTCGGCAGCGTCCTCTTGCCGTAGTTGTTCCCGTAGATGACCTCCTGGGCCAGCGCCGACTTCGGGACGCTGCCGTTGTCCTCGGCGATCATGTAGTTCCAGTCGTAGACGTCCGGGACGAACGTCCACGCGAAGCCCGAGCGCTGAGCGTGCTTCCGGCCCACCCGTGAGTACTGGTAGTAGGAGGTCCGTTCGAACCAGTCCGGGTCGACGGATCCGACGCCGAGGGCGGCATTGGCCCGCGGGTAGTAGGTGGAGTACATCTCGGCGGCATCCACCGAGGGGAGGATGGCGCCGAAGTTCTCCCGCTTCGGCGTGACGGCCATGCCTCCGTTGACGAGCGAGCCGCCGCCGACGCCGCGTCCCTGGTAGACGGAGATGCCGGCGAAGTCCTCGGCGTCCAGGATGCCGGCGTACTTCGGGACGTCCTTGTCGATCGGGAACCCCAGGAAGTTGCTGAGCGGCTGTTTGGTCCGCGTACGCATCCAGAAGGACCGATAGTCCGGAGCGCTCACCTTCGGGTGGATCTTGCCGTCGTTCCCTGGTGCGACGGTGGCCCAGTCCTGCCCCATCTCGACCATGTGGACGTTGACGCCGGCCTGGGCCAGCCGCAGGGCCGCGACCGAGCCGCCGTAGCCGGTGCCGATGACCAGCACCGGCACCTGCGCGCCGTTGCCGATCGAGGACGGTGCCGCGGTGGCCCACGTCGGGCTGGTTCCGAATGCTCCTCCCAGCATTCCGACCCCAGCCAGTGAGCCTGCGCCGAGCACGAACCCTCGGCGTGACAGGCCCCGCGACCTGTCCTCTCGTGGTGTGTTGCTCAAGATGACCTCCCTTTTCATCACTGATTGCTAGAACATGTTCTAGTATGCCGGTGGGGGTGTCAGAGGTTTCGCAACATTCATGAAGACCGGCAAGACACATCGACAGGGAGGTCGCATGGTCACCGCATGCGTTTGGGGCACGGGAAACATCGGTCGGCTCGCCATCCAGGCGGTCGAGGCACACCCACGGCTCGAGCTGACCAGCGTGCTCGTCCACGACCCTGAGAAGGTCGGCCGGGACGCGGGCGACCTCGCGGAGATCGGCCGTGATCTCGGCGTCGCCGCCACCGACGACATCGACGCGGTGCTCGCGACGCGTCCGCAGGCGATCGTGTACGCCGCATCCGGCGACATCCGTCCCGACGAGGCCCTCGCCGACATCGTGCGAGCGATCGGCACCGGCGCCGTGGTGGTCACGCCCGCCCTCTACGCGCTCTACGACCAGCGCAACGCTCCGCCGGAGATGCGCGAACCGGTGCTGGCCGCCATCGCCGAGGGCGGCGGGTCGCTCTTCGTCTCCGGGGTCGACCCCGGGTGGGGGAACGACGTGCTGCCCCTCCTGGTCAGCGGCCTGGGCAGCACCGTGGACGTCGTCCGGTGCCAGGAGATCTTCGACTACTCCACCTACGACCAGCCCGACTCCGTCCGCTATCTCGTCGGGATGGGGCAGCCGATGGACTACGACGCCCCGATGCTCATGGAGACGGTGCCGACCATGGTGTGGGGCGGTCAGGTCCGGTTGATCGCCCGCGGGCTCGAGGTCGAGCTCGACGAGATCCGGGAGACCGTCGAACGGCTGCCGCTCGACGAGACCGTGACCACCACCTCGATGGGCGACTTCGAGAAGGGCACCCAGGGTGCGGTGCGCTTCGAGGTCCAGGGGATCGTCGGCGGCGAGCCACTCATCGTCGTCGAGCACGTCACTCGCATCCACCCCTCCTGCGCCCCGGAATGGCCGTCGCCACCCGACGGCGACGGTGCCCACCGGGTGATCATCGAGGGCGACCCGCGGATCGAGGTGACGGTCGAGGCGACCGACAAGGCGGGCAACCGTGCGGCGGGTGGCAACGCCACCGCGGTCGGCCGGCTCGTCGGCGCGATCGAGTGGCTCATCGACGCAGGCCCCGGCCTCTATGACGCGCTCGACGTCCCGTTGCGTCCGGCGACCGGCAAGCTCGGTGCGGCCAAGGTCGCCCAGGAAGGTGTGACCGCATGATCATCGACGTCCCCGAGGGGCAGGACCCGATCACGTACGTCTGGGGGTCGATGGTCCCCGGGATCGGCCCGGCTGCCGCCGGTCTCTCCCTGGCTGTCTACGAGCACACCACGCTCGGGCTCCGCGAGTTCGAGGCCGCGCGGCTGCGGATCGCCCAGATCAACGGGTGCGTCTTCTGCCTCGACTGGCGCACCGAACGAGACGGGGAGAAGGTCGAGGACACGTTCGCGGCGGCGGTCGAGGAGTGGCGTACGACGGACGCTTTCGACGACCGCACCCGGCTCGCCGCCGAGTACGCGGAGCGCTACGCGATCGACCACCACGGCATCGACCAGGACTTCTGGGACCGGATGTCGGCCCACTACACCGATGCCGAGATCGTCGAGCTGAGCATGTGCCTCGGATCGTGGCTGGCGTTCGGTCGCCTCAACCATGTTCTGGGCCTCGATGCCACCTGTGTCCTACCCGCCCAGCGGTAACACGGATCTGACATCCAGGTGATCCAGAATTTCGGTGTTGCGCCCTCGGAACCGCAGGATTTCGACCTATCGTTGAGGCATGAAGACCTGCGATTTCTGCGGATGCTATGAGGCCGATCCCAACCGCCTCCTCGCATGGACCACCGCGGTTGAGCGAGGGCGCTCGAAGTCGTTCTGCGAGGCCTGTTCGCGACGTCACGTGCGCTCCATGGAAGCCAAGCTCGACTCCGACTGGTGGGCCTGAGCTCACATCCTTCGAGGCGCCTCGATGCCGAGGAGCCCGAGTCCCGCTGACAGCACTCGCCGGGTCGCCTCGCACAGTGCGAGCCGGGTCTGCCTGACCTCACCCTCCGCCTTGAGCACCGGACAGTTCTCGTAGAACGCCGTCAGGGCGGTCGCCAGACCATAGAGGTACGCGGTCAGGTGATGAGGCTCCAAGGTGTCGGTGACCTTGGCGACCACCGCCGCGAAGCCGGCCAGCTCCAGCGCCAGCCGCTGCTCGGCCGGGTGGGACAGGGTGCCGATGACGTGGGTCGACCCAGGAGCCTGCGCGAGGATGCTGCACACCCGGGCATGGGCGTACTGCAGATACGGGCCGGTCTCGCCGGTGGTGGCCGACATCCGGGCGACGTCGAAGACGTAGTCGCGGGCGAGGTTGTTGGAGAGGTCGGCGTACTTCACCGCGGCATTGGCCACGGCGCGTACGACCTCACGGCCGGCATAGCTGGCAGCGGCTGCCTCCTCGGCGGCGTCCAGGAGCGCGGTCAAGGTGACCGTCTCGCCCGAGCGGGTCTTGAACGGCCGCCCGTCGGGGCCGAGCACGGTGCCGAAGCCGATGTGCCGAACCTCCACCGAGCCGGGCAGCCAGCCGGCGGCCCGGGCGACGGCGAAGACCATCTCGAAGTGCTGGCTCTGCCGGTGGTCGACGATGTAGACGACCCGATCCACGGCCAGGTCGTCGACGCGGTGGCGGATCGTGGCGAGGTCGGTGGCTGCGTACCCGAACCCGCCGTCGGCCTTCCGCACGATCAGCGGCAGCGGTGTGCCGTCGCGGCCGGTGAAGCCGTCGGGGTAGACGACCTGGGCGCCGGCCGACTCGCTCAGCAGACCCGCTGCCCGAAGATCCTCCACCACGCCCGGAAGCTGCGGGTTGTAGCGGCTCTCGCCGTCGAAGTCGTCCTCGGTCAGGAGTACGCCGAGCCGGCTGTAGGTGGCGTCGAACTCTGCCATCGAGGCGTCCACGAGCGCCTGCCAGAGCGCGCGGGTCGTCGGCTCGCCGGACTGGAGCGCGACCACCCGCCGCCGGGCCGAGCCGGCGAAGCCCGGGTCGTCGTCGAAGCGTGCCTTGGCCCGCCGGTAGAGCGCGAGCAGCTCGGCCATGTCCAGGCCGGCGACCTTCGCCGGATCGCTGATGCCCTCTCCGAGCAGCTCCTCGACCAGCATGCCGAACTGGGTGCCCCAGTCGCCGAGGTGGTTCTGCCGCACGACGTCGTGGCCGGCGTAGGCCAGCACCCTGGCCAGGGAGTCGCCGATGACCGTGGAGCGCAGGTGGCCCACGTGCATCGGCTTGGCGACGTTGGGGGAGGAGTAGTCGACGACGACCCGCATCGGGCTCTCGGGTTCGGGTACGCCCAGGTGTGGGTCGGTCAGCAGGTCGGCGACGACCGCGCCGAGGACGTCGGGTGACCAGGTGAAGTTGAGGAAGCCGGCGCCGGCCAGCTCGAGGGTGCCGGTGTCGCCAAGATCGACGGCGTCGATGAGGCGGGCGCCGATCTCCCGCGGCGCCAGGCCGAGCGGACCGGCCAACCGCAGCGGGAGGTTGGACTGGAGGTGGCCGAACTCGGGCCGGGTGGCCGGGCGCAGCTCGGGATCGATGCCGGCGTAGGCGTCGCCGAAGCAGGCGACGACGGCGTCCTGCAGACAGGCGGACAGGGCAAGGGTGTGCTCGTGCACGAGAGTGGTCCTAGGAGGTGAAGAGGGCAGGCTGACGCGAGGGCGGGGTCAGAGACCCATGCCTCGTCGTCGCAGCGCGCTCTTCGTGACCATGTCCGCAAGGGTGCCCGAGGCGTCTGCGCAGGTCAAGCCGGTTCGCCCGTGCCGGGTCCGGCCGAGGCGATCAGGTCCCACGCACAGCCGCAGTAGGGATGCCGCAGCCAGGCTCGGACGGTGGGCGCGTCCGCACGCGTCAGGATCACCGACGTCGACCACGACGCCGGGGTGCGCCCGGCGAGATAGCTGCGGGCGTCGCGTACGGCCCAGGAGAGCGCGAGGGACTGCAGCAGCGCGTCGCTGGGCACCTCGTTGCCGACGAGCTGGCTCACGACCACGGCACGCCGATCGTCGTCCTCGGCGCGGGTCGCGTCGACGCAGCGTAGGCAGGCGGTGACCCCGGGGGCGACCAGCGGGCCGACCGTCCAGGTGTCGGGGCCGCTCTCGACGACGAGGTGTGCCCGGCCCTCGCGCACCATCTCGTCTGCTCGTTCGCGGTCCAGCGGCCCCTCGGAGAGGAGCACGACGATGTCCGGGGCGCTCAGCATCGCCGGGGCGGGCCCGAGGAGCGCCCGTGCCGCGGCGAGCAGGGCGGGCGGACCCTCGAGGCCGACCCGTGGTGGCGGCTCGCCGCCATCGGCATCCATCAGCAGGCCGGCGTTGCCCAGCTGCTGCATCGCGTGCCGACCGGGCAGGTGGTCGGGCTCGACCGCCCGGCCGGCGGCGAGGTCGGTCAGCAGGCGGCGTACCTCCACGCCGTCCTGCACGATCGCCCGCCGGGGCGGGTCGATGCCGATCTGGAGTCGGTTCTCATCACGTCGTACGGCCACGTACCCCGGCCGAATCCGGTAGCGCATGCTCATGCCGGGAGTCTCACACCGGCCGAGATTTCCCGCACCGACAATCCACAGGGCCTGTGGATAACCCGTCGAGGCGTCACGCGCGTCGGCCGAGTTGGCACGCGGATGACGCTTCGGCCGACGCGCGTGACGCTTCGGCCGACGGGGGTGACGCCTCGGCCGACGGGGGTGACGCCTCGGCAAAACGTGGCAGCGGCGCCGCCGGACATGCCGGGGACGCCGCCGCGTGGGCTCAGGATGAACTGAGTGGTCAGGCCTTACCGAGGATGCGGTTGAGGTTGGTGCTGCAGACGGGGCAGACGGCCTTGGCCATCTTGGTGCCCTTGTCGTTCACCCGAATCTCACCGGTTGCCTCGCGCTTCTCCTTGCACTTCACGCAGTAGAACTCGCCGCTCCAGGTCTCCGCCATGACGGCCTCCTTGCCTATATGTAACTGGTCGTCGCGACGGGGTTGTCAGGGAAGCCCGTCGGAAGCTCGTCATGACGAGCCAACTCGACCCTACGACACGCGGCGCTTTCGGCGGCAACACGGGCTATCAAGCGAGTGTCGGCGTGTTGGCGTCATACCGGGGGATACGGGGCTTTCGAGGACGTATCGAAGGTCCATCGAGGCGGTCGCGAAGGTCGTGGAGACGGTGTTGGAAATGGAGGGACCCCCGGTGCCTGGATCGTCCTTCGCCTTCCCCTTGCGAAGGCCGTCCGGCGGCGCCGGGGGTCCCACTGACATCGAACTTAAAGAGGATGAGGGAGTGCGTCAACGTCCCACTCCGTGTTGCTTGTGGACAAGATGTGGACAACCCCGCTTTGCTTGGGGACAGCCAGTGGAAGACCTGCGCTTTCCTGTGAGTAACGAAGGTGACGGGACGGAGAATTTTCGGTTGAATCCAGACCTTGACCTGGGAAAAGCATTCTCCACCGGCTGTGGAGGACAAAAATAGTTGGAGGAAGATGTGGTAGGCGAGCCGTTGTCCCCCGTCGCAGCCCTGCGTCGGATCGCATTCCTGCTCGAGCGCGGTCGCGAGGACACCTACAAGGTGAGGGCGTTCCGCGCCGCGGCAGCCGCGATCCTTCCCCTCTCCGAGGAGGACGTACGCCGCCGGGCGGCCGAGGGCACGCTGACCGAGCTGAGCGGGGTCGGCGCCAGCACGGCCAAGGTCATCACCGAGGCCGCGCGCGGCGAGGTTCCGCAGCGGCTGCAGGACACCGAGCGCGACCACGGCGGTCCGTTGACCGCTGCCGGAGCGGGGGAGGGGCTGCGGAGCAGGCTCCGCGGCGACCTGCACAGCCACTCCGACTGGTCCGACGGCGGCTCGCCGATCGAGGAGATGGCCTTCACCGCGATCGAGCTGGGCCATGAGTATCTGGTGCTCACCGACCACAGTCCGCGTCTGACCGTCGCCAACGGTCTCAGCGCCGCCCGCCTGGAGCGCCAGCTCGGCGTCGTCGACGCCGTCAACGACCACCTCGCCGGGCACGGTTTCACCCTGCTGAAGGGCATCGAGGTCGACATCCTCGACGACGGCAGCCTCGACCAGACCGACGAGATGCTCGCCAAGCTCCAGCTGCGGGTCGCCAGCGTCCACTCCAAGCTCAAGATGGACAAGGAGCAGATGACGAGACGGATGGTCAACGCGGTCTCCACGACGAGGATGAACGTGCTCGGCCACTGCACCGGCCGGCTGGTCACCGGAAACCGCGGCACCCGGCCCGGCAGCCAGTTCGACGCCCGCAAGGTCTTCGAGGCGTGCGCCGAGCACGGGGTCGCGGTCGAGATCAACTCCCGGCCCGAGCGCAGAGACCCGCCGACCAAGCTCCTCGAGCTCGCTCGCGACGCCGGTTGCCTCTTCTCGATCGACTCGGACGCGCACGCCCCGGGGCAGCTCGACTTCCTCGTCCTGGGGTGCGAACGAGCCGAAATGGCGGGTATCGAAGAGGAACGGATCATCAACACCTGGCCGCGGGATCGCCTGCTGGCCTGGGCGAACAGGTAGTTTCTTGACCTATGGACGGCCCGGAGATCGAGGTGCGACGCAGCAAGCGGCGTCGGCGTACGGTCTCCGCCTACCGTGACGGCGACCGGATCATCGTGATGATCCCGGCCGCCATGTCCCAGCGCGAGGAGGCCGAGTGGGTCGAGCAGATGGTCGCCCGCCTGGAGAAGGCGGAGCGGCGTCGCAAGCCCAGCGACGATGATCTGATGCGGCGCTCGGCCGCGCTGAGCGACCAGTACTTCGGCGGCCTGGCCAAGCCCGACTCCGTGCGCTGGGTCGACAACCAGAACAGCCGCTGGGGCTCGTGCACCCCGGGTGACCGCTCGATCCGGCTCAGCGACCGGCTGCGAGGGATGCCGAGCTGGGTCGTCGACTACGTGCTCGTCCACGAGCTCGCCCACCTCTTCGAGGCCAAGCACAACGAGGCCTTCTGGGCGTGGGTCGACCGCTATCCCCAGGCAGAGCGTGCCAAGGGCTACCTGGCCGGCTGGTCCGCCGCCGCCAAGCTCCCCGCCCCTCCGGGCGAGGACGACGACGTCGAAGAGATCGACTGACCCCGCCGAGTCGGCGCGTCATGACGCGCCGACTCGGCGGGGGATCGCGTCAAGATGCGCCGACTCGGCGGGACTGGGCGAGCTTGATGAGCTCGATCATGTCCGGATCGGGGTCGGGGATGGCGTCGACCGGCCACCAACGTACGTCCAGCGACTCCTCGCTCACCGCCGGCACCGCACCGGCGGGAGCGACGGCCAGGAAGCGTACGTCGAGGTGGTGGACGTCTCCCGAGGGAGCGCAGAAAGGCACCGGGTGCTCGGAGAGCTGCACCGGCCCGGGCAGCGGCACCAGGTCCGGCACGCCGGACTCCTCGCGCAGTTCGCGGGCGGCGGCCGCCCACAGGGTCGCGTCGTCCTGCTCGAGGTGACCCCCGAACTGGAACCAGCGTCGCGCCTTGCGGTGGTGGGTGAGCAGCACCGAGGAGCCGTCGTCGGAGAGCACCACGCACGAGGCGGTCAGGTGGTCGGGGACGCACGACTTGAAGATCCCGGTGGACTCGGCCTCGAGATGGGAGACGTAGCGCTGCCGCAAGGACTCCTGGGGAGCCGACGGAGCGTCCCACGCCCGCAGGGTCGCGAGCGCGTCAGCGTGCAGGCTCACTCGTCGTCGGGGCCGTCGGAGTCAGTTCCGCCGAGCAGCTTCTTGAGCTCCGCGTCGAAGTCGATCGAGTCGACATCGGGGGCCTCGGCGCCCTCACGGAAGCCGAGCGGGTCGTCGAGGTCGGCCGAGGTGGGCAGCAGCGCCGGCGACATCCAGACGCCGTCGCGGGCCTCGATGCCCTGCCGGGTGCGCAGCGAGCCCCACAGCGCGGCCGCGTCCCGCAGCCGCCTCGGCCGCAGCTCGAGGCCCACCAGGGTCGCGAAGGTCTGCTCGGCCGGACCGCCGGCAGCCCGCCGGCGGCGTACGGCCTCCTGCAGCTGCGCCGCGACCGGCATCCTCTCGGCGGTGGCCAGGGCGACGACCTCGTCGACCCAGCCCTCCACGAGCGCCAGCACGATCTCGAGCCGCTCCAGGGCCGCCTTCTGCGCGGGCGAGTCCGGCACCTCGAACATGCCTTCCTCGAACATGTTCTGCAGCTGGGACGGGTCCTGCATGGCGGAGAGGTCCAGGCCGCGCATCTGCTCCTCGATGCGCTGCTGCATGGCCTCCATGTTGAGCTCGACGCCGCGCGCGTAGTCGGTCACGGCCGAGACGACGTGGTCACGCAGCCACGGCACGCCGGCGAAGAGCCGCTGGTGGGCGGCCTCGCGCAGGGCCAGGAAGAGCAGCACGTCGTCGGTGCTGACGCCCAGACCCTCGGCGAAGGGCTCGACGTTGACCGGCAGCAGCGCGGCCTGACCGGGCTCGGTCAGCGGGATGCCGATGTCGGAGACGGAGATGACCTCGCCGGCGAGATGGCCGAGACCGGTGCCGGCCTGGTTCGCGTACAACGCGCCCATCGCCTTGCCGACGAACCCGATCATCGGGCCCATCTGGGCCTTCATGTCCTCGGGGAGCTGGCCGCTCATCGCGGCCGCGGTCGAGGCCGCGACCGGCTCGATCAGCGGTTTCCACGCGTCCAGGGTGTTGACCAGCCACTCGGCCTTCGACCAGGCGGTGGCGGACTTCACCCCGGAGGGGAACGACGTGGTGTCCTCCAGCCAGTGGTCGGCCAGCTGGATGGCGTCGGCGACCGCGTCCTTCTGCTTCTGCGAAGGCGTCGGGTCGGGCGAGGACGCGGCGACCTTGCGGGCGAGGTCCATGGCGACGTCCCAGTTGAGCGGGCCGTCATAGGGCTGAAGCAGCGACTGGATCTGACCGAAGATCTGGCTCAGGTCAGGCATGCCGCCGGGGCCTCCACCGACGCCGCCGATGGGAAAACCACCGAAGAACGCCTCGAAGGGCGTGCCCTTGAACGGGTTCTCCGGCTCCTCCGGCTCGTCGGGGCCACCTGGGGTCTGACTCATGTGTCCAGCCTACGCGGTGACGGAAGCCCGCTGTCAGCAAGCACTACGCTGTTCCCATGGCTGAACCGAAGACTGGCGCCGTCAAGCTCCTCGACATCCGGGAGACCCCTCTCGATGTCACCGAGGTGCTGGACGCACTCGACGACGACGCTTCCGGCGGGGTGACGCTCTTCGTCGGCCGCGTACGTGACCACGACGGTGGCAAGGGCGTGACCGGCCTCGACTACCAGGCCCACCCGAGCGCCCTGGACCGTCTGGCGGAGGTCGCCGAGAAGGTGGCCGCCGACCACGGCGTCGCGGGTGTCGCTGCCGTCCACCGCACCGGCCACCTCGACATCGGCGACATCGCCGTCATCGTGGCCACCGCCTCCGGCCACCGCGGCGAGGCCTTCGCCGCCTCGCGCGACCTCATCGACACCCTCAAGGCCGAGGTGCCGATCTGGAAGCACCAGGTCTTCACCGACGGCACCGACGAGTGGGTCGGCGCGCCCTGATGCGCGCCGCCACCCCCACCAAATAGGCTCTGAGCGTGGACATCCTGCTCTGGCTCGTACCCTCTGCGGTCATCACCGTGCTGGCGATGGCCTGGGTCGCGTTCCTCGGACGTGAGGGGCGCGAGCAGGACCGCGAAGAGGTCGTACGCCGCCTCGGGATCGCGCTGGAGAACACCAAGACCCGCGAGCGCTCGAGAAGGTACGCAGCGCCCCAGCCGCCGCCCGACAGGTCGACCGGAGTCGCGGTGCGTGTCAACCGCGATGCCTCTTAGGGTCCACTTGGTCTTGAATGAGAAGGTGACGCTATGACACAGCGCACCCTGGCCGGCCTCGTCGCCCTGCCGCTCGTGGTTGCCCTGATCGTGATCGCCTGGGTCGTTCCGCTGCCTTACACGATCTACAGCCCCGGGCCGACGGTGAACGTCCTGGGCGAGTTCGACGGCAAGGACATCGTCCAGGTCGAGGGTCACAAGAGCTACCGCGACAAGGGACAGCTGCGGATGACCACGGTCTCCGAGACCACCCGCGAGGCCAGGCTCGGGCTCTGGACCCTGCTCGGCGCCTGGATGAGCGACACCGAGGCCGTCTACCCGCGCGAGGTCGCCTACCCCGACCAGGGCACCGTCGAGGACGACCGCGAGGCCGGGCAGGTCCAGATGGCCAGCGCCCAGGACGCGGCGATCGCGGCGGCGCTCACCAAGCTCGGCGAGGACGTCGACGAGGTCTCGGTCGCCGAGGTCAGCGACGACGCGCCGGCCGCCGGCAAGCTGAAGGCCGACGACGTGATCACCAAGGTCGGCGACACGGCGGTCGACACGCCCGAAGAGGTCGTCGCCGAGGTGCAGAAGGTCGAGCCCGGCGACCCGGTCGAGCTGACCGTCGAGCGCAAGGGCAAGACGCTCACCCAGACCATCAAGACCGGCGAGAAGGACGGCAAGGCCTTCATCGGCGTCTCGCTGGGGGCGACCTACGAGTTCCCCTACGACGTCAAGATCACCCTCGACCCGGCCATCGGCGGACCGAGCGCCGGGCTGATGATGGCGCTCTCGGTCTACGACACCCTCACCGAGGGGCCGTTGACCGGCGAGAAGAAGATCGCCGGCACCGGCACCATCGACGGTGACGGCAACGTCGGCCCGATCGGCGGGATCCAGCAGAAGATCCCGGGCGCGGCCTCGGACGGAGCCGAGCTCTTCCTGGTACCCGCCGGCAACTGCCAAGACGTCGAGGGAGCCGAGAACGGTGACATGCGCCTGACCCGTGTGGAGACCCTCGATGACGCCATCAAGGCGATCGAAACCTGGACCGAGGACCCGAATGCCAAGCTGCCGACCTGTGGGAGCGCGAAATGAACGACACCCCTGAGCCCACCCCCGAGCTCAGCCGTGGTCTCGACCTGGAGACCGACCCCGCCCTGGCGGCGGCGGTCCTCGAGATCGAGGCCCACGTCGCCGGCGAGGGCTGGGACGGGCCGGCGCGGCTCTTCGCGCTGGTCGACACCGCCGCGCTGGTCGAGGCCGAACCGGCGTTGGCCACGATGATGGGTCTGGACGCTCCCGACCAGGACGGGTCGCTGACCCCGATCGAGCAGGACCAGGTGCCGGTGACGACCCAGCTGGAGGAGGTCCTCCAGACGACCGCCTGGCCCCAAGGGGTCACCGGCTGCGCCGCGGTCGTCGAGCGCCTGGTGCTGCCCCCCGACGCCGACGGCAAGATCCCCGAGGACGCCGAGGCGGCCGCGGAGTTCGCCAAGGCGCACCCCGACCGGCAGGAGGTACGCATCGTGGCCGGCGCGACACGTGCTGGTGCTACGTACTGTGCTCTGCGGTTGAAGGCGCACGACGACGACCAGTCGGTCATCGGCGGCGTCGACCTGGTCCCCGAGCTCCTCGAGCTGCTGCGTGGCACTCTTGAGGAGAACCCAGACAGCGAGGCTGGCGAATGAGCCTGTTCGACGACGACGACCCGGCGCAGGCGCCGGCGCGCACCCAGAGCACCGGCCGCAACCGATGGCTGGCGATCTCGGCCGTCTCGGTCATCGTGCTCTTCTTCGGCATCAGTGCCTTCGCGGCGATCTACACCGACGCGCTGTGGTACGACGCGATCGACTTCAGCAGCGTCTTCGGCACGGTCTTCTGGACGCGTACGGCCCTCTTCGTCATCTTCTTCGTGCTGATGGCGATCATGATCGGGCTGCCCGCGGCGCTCGCCTACCGCACCCGTCCCTACTTCCACCCCGCCGACGACATCGGTGGGCTGGACCGCTACCGCGACGCGATCGCCCCGATCCGCACCTGGCTCCTGATCGGCGTCGCCGGGGTCTCGGGGATCTTCGCCGGCTTCTCGGGCGCCGGCCACTGGCGTACGTACCTGATGTGGCGCCACGGACGCGACTTCGACAAGACCGATGAGTTCTTCGGCAAGGACATCGGCTTCTACATCTTCGACCTGCCGTGGTGGCACTACCTGGTCAACTTCGCCCTGACCGGGCTGATCCTCGGCACCATCGGCGCGATGATCGTGCACTACGTCTACGGCGGGATCCGGCTGACCGCGCAGCGCGACCGGTTCACCCGCTCGGCGCAGATCCAGCTCAGCGCGATGCTCGGGCTGATCCTGCTGGTCAAGGGGCTCGACTACTGGGTCGACCGCTACGACCTGGTCAACGGCTCCGGGCCCCGCCTGGACGGGATGACCTACACCGACGAGCACGCGGTGCTCCCCGCCAACCAGATCCTGCTCGGGATCGCGGTGATCTGTGGCGTGCTGTTCATCCTCAACATGTGGCGTCGCAGCTGGCAGCTGCCCTCGATCGCGATCTCGCTGTTCGCGATCTCGGTGCTGCTGATCGGGATGATCTGGCCCGCGGTCGTGCAGGGCTTCCAGGTCCGGCCGAGCGAGCAGGACAAGGAGAAGCCCTACCTGGCGGCCAACATCAAGGCCACCCAGGACGCCTACGGCATCTCCAAGGACAAGCTCGAGGTGACCGAGTACACCTCGCAGGCCGAGGCCGACGGCGCCTCGCCCGAGCAGCTCGACGAGACCGCCTCCTCGCTGCCGATCGTCGACCCCGCGGTCGTCCACCGTGAGTTCGAGCAGGTCCAGCAGGGTCGCTCCTACTACTCGGTGCACGAGCCGCTGGACATCTCCACCTACGACGTCGGCGGCAAGGAGCGGGCGGTCGTGCTCGGCGTACGCGAGCTCAACCAGGCCGGCATCTCCGACTCCGACCGCACCTGGACCAACCTGCACACGGTCTACACCCACTCCAACGGCGTGATCGCCTCCTACGCCAACATGCGCGGGGCCGACGACAAGTCGGAGTCGAGCCAGATGCAGTGGGCCGAGGGCGACCGCACCGGCCAGCACGACCTGACCTCGGGCCAGGGCAAGTTCCAGGACAAGGTCTACTTCGGTGAGGACTCACCGGAGTACTCGATCGTCGGGAAGTCCGCCAAGGGCAACGCGGTCGAGCTCGACTACAACTCCGAGGACGGCGAGACCCGGACGACGTACGAAGGTGCCGGCGGTGTCCCGATCGGTTCCAACTTCCGCCAGCTGATGTACGCCATCCAGTTCGGCTCCACGAACTTCCTGCTCTCCTCGCGCGTCAACGAGAACTCCGAGATCCTCTACGACCGCTCCCCGAAGGAGCGGGTGCAGAAGGTCGCGCCGTGGTTGACCCTCGACGACGACGTCTACCCGGTCGTCGTCGGCGGGCGGATCCAGTGGGTGGTCGACGGCTACACGACTACCGACCGCTACCCGCAGGCCGCGCGCGACTCGTTCGCCTCGATGACCGACGACGCCACCCAGACCTCGGCCGGGGTGCAGACGCTGCCGACCGACGAGATCAACTACATGCGCAACGCGGTGAAGGCGACCGTGGATGCCTACGACGGCACGGTCACCCTCTACGAGTGGGACGAGGCGGACCCGATCCTGCAGACGTGGGAGGCGGCCTTCCCCGGCACCGTGATGCCGAAGTCGTCGATCCCGAAGGAGCTCATGGAGCACCTTCGCTACCCCGAGGACCTCTACAAGGTGCAGCGCTACCAGCTGGCGCGCTACCACGTCTCCGACCCGGACGTCTTCTTCTCCGGCAACGAGCGCTGGGCCGTACCCGAGGACCCGAACGACGACAACCACCAGCAGACGCCCTACCGGATGTTCCTCGACGACGGCTCGGGCACCGCACGCTGGTCGCTGACCTCCGCCTTCGTGCCCTACAACCGTCCCAACCTGGCGGCGATGATGTCGGTGGACTCGGATGCCACCTCGGAGAACTACGGGAAGATCCGGATCACCACCGGCTTCCCCGACGACACCCAGGGTCCGGGCATGGTCTCCAACGAGTTCCGTACGGACAAGGCGATCGCCGACGAGGTCGCCTCGTTCAACCGCTCCGGCTCGGCGCCGGTGTGGGGCCAGGTCATCACCTATCCGACCGCGAAGAACGGCATCCTGTACGTCGAGCCGATCTATGCCCGCCGGGCGACCGCCTCGACCTCGGGCTATGCCCAGCTGGCCTTCGTGCTGGTCTCCTACGACGGACGGGTCGGCTACGGATCGACGCTGAGCGAGGCCCTCGAGGTCGCGCTGACCGGCGCCGCCCCGACGCCTCCGACGGCCTCCGATCCCGACGAGCAACCGGCCGAGACCAACCCACCCTCCTCCGGCGACTCGCCGGGTGAGGTCGGCCAGCTCCTCGAGGACGCCCGCGCCCTGTTCGCCCAGGCCGACGAGGCCGGCAAGTCCGGCGACTACGCCGAGCGCGAGCGCCTCATCGCCGAGGCTCAGGACAAGGTCGACCAGGCCGCCGACCTCATCTCGGGAGGCTGAGGACACCTCCGATTAGGGGTCCGTTTCCCTCCGCGTGTAATGTTCTTCTTGCGACGCGGGGTGGAGCAGCTCGGTAGCTCGCTGGGCTCATAACCCAGAGGTCACAGGTTCAAATCCTGTCCCCGCTACTCCAAGACGAAGGCCCGGACCACACGGTCCGGGCCTTCGTGATTTCACGTTCGAGATGCGGTCCTGTTCATCCGCCGCGTCGGCGCCGGCCGTCGCCCCTCGAATTTGGGTTCGGCCGGCTTCGCGGTAGAGTTGTTCTTGCGACGCGGGGTGGAGCAGCTCGGTAGCTCGCTGGGCTCATAACCCAGAGGTCACAGGTTCAAATCCTGTCCCCGCTACTCCAAGACGAAGG
>NZ_JBVJKY010000002.1:46215-88496 GCF_055585005.1 Nocardioides sp. NPDC054178 | reverse complement strand
ACGGCCCGGACCACACGGTCCGGGCCTTCGTGATTTCACGACCCGACCGAGGCATAGGCCGCCGACACCGCGGTGCGGGGCCAGGCCCAGGCGTACCGCACGATGAGGGCGAGCAGGATCAGCTCCAGGACGACGCCGAGGCCGTAGTAGTACACGTAGAACCCACCCGCCACGTTGAACACCGTGACGGGGACGTAGAGCGAGGCCACGACGAGGTTCGCGGTGCGGCTCGCCCGGGCGGGCAGCGTCGTCGACAGCACGACCATGAAGATGGGGACGGCCATCAGGGTCAGGGCCGTGATCGAGAAGGTCTGGGAGAGGTCGAACTCGAAGACCCTGCCGTCGAGGATGTCTTCGACGATCCCGGGCGTGTAGAAGCCGAGAATGTCGACGTAGGCGTACAGGAACATGAAGCTCGTCCAGGCAGCGGCGAGCTTGACGCGTACCGGGATCGGCTGGTCTTCCAGCGTGGCGGCTTGAGGTGTTCTCATCATGGACTCCGTTGTGGTGAGGATCGGTACGTCCACGATCGCCGAGCCCGGCGGCGGGCGGATCCGCCCGGAGGCCGGCGTTCGCCCGGCCGATGGAACGGCTTCGCTCTCGTACTTTCGGCCGGTACGCCGAGGCGCGCCGATCCCTAGGCTGGAGCCGTGATCACCGTCCGGCGCTCCCTCTGGCATGAGCCGCGGCCTGCTGACGCCCCGCCCGTCGGCCGTCTGGACTGGCTGCTGGTGGGTGTGTTCGCCGTCGCCGCCCTGGCCGAGGGCGTCGTTCGGCCGGACCTGGCCTGGCGCCCCGTCGTGACGGTGCTCGCCCTGGCGCTGATCCCTGCCCTGCTCTGGCGGCGGGACCGCCCCCTGGTCGCCGCGCTGATCGGGTGGGGCGTCGCCGGGGTGCTCTCGCTCCTCCAGCTGACTGCGCACGCCGGCGACCTCGGCCTCTACGCCATGTTGGCCGACCTGATCCTGCTCTACGCCCTGGTGCGGTGGGGCTCGGGGCGGGAGATGGTCCTGGGGGCGGCGTTCGTGACGGTCGTCGTCGCGCTGGGGATGTACGTCACTTCCGCGGGCTGGGCCGACGTCTTCGGCGGGAGCGTCCTGCTGCTGCTGGTCGTCGCGCTCGCTGTCGTGTTCCGCTACCGCGCGGACCTCTGGAATCGCCAGCAGCGCGAGATCCGCAACCAGGAGCGGGTGGCGCTGGCGCGCGAGCTGCACGACACCGTGGCCCACCACGTCTCGGCCATCGCGGTGCAGGCGCAGGCCGGTGGCGTGGTCGCGAGCACCCAGCCCGAGAAGGCTGCCGAGGTCCTGGCCGCGATCGAGTCCGAAGCGACGCAGACCCTGGCGGAGATGAGATCCATGGTGCGGGTGCTGCGGGAGGAGGAGGCCGTTGCCTACGCACCGCAGCCGGGTGTCGCCGACCTGTCTGCTCTGGCCCGCGCCGGCGCGACGCCCACCGTCATGATCTCGCTGCAGGGCTCGCTGGCCCGGCTGGCAGGACCCGTGGACGCCGCGCTCTACCGGCTCGCGCAGGAGTCGCTGACCAATGCCGTACGGCACGGCCGGGGCGCGACCCGCGTCGGGATCGACGTACGCCGGGAGGGCGACGTCGTCAGGCTCCGGGTCAGCGATGACGGACAGACCGAGCCGGGGTCGGCTCCGGAGCCCGGGTTCGGCCTGCTGGGCATGGCCGAGCGTGCCCAGCTCCTCGGCGGATCGCTCACCGCGGGGCCGGGCCCCGAGGGCGGCTGGGTGGTCGAGGCGGTCCTACCGGTGGAGCCACCGGCATGAGCGTCCGCGTCGTGGTGGCCGACGACCAGGACCTGGTCCGGACCGGGCTGGTGATGATCCTCGGCGCGCAGCCCGACCTCGAGGTCGTGGGGGAGGCGGCCGACGGGCTCGCAGCGCTCGACCTGGCGACCCGGCTGCGCCCCGACGTCCTCCTCGTCGACATCCGGATGCCGGGGCTCGACGGCGTCGAGGTGACCCGGCGCCTGGCCGGGCCGGAGGTGGCGGACCCGATGGCGGTCGTCGTGATCACCACGTTCGACCTCGACGAGTACGTCCTCGGCGCCCTGCGCGCCGGCGCCCGCGGCTTCCTGCTCAAGGACGCCGGGCCGGAGCTTCTCGTGCAGGCCATCCATGCCGCGGCCGACGGGGACGCGCTGATCGCCCCCAACGTCACCCGCCGGCTGCTGGCGACCTTCGCCGACCAGGCACCGTCAGTGCCGGTCCAGCCCCTCGACCCGCTCACCGAGCGCGAGGAGGAGGTGCTCGCGCTGGTGGCGCGGGGCCGGACCAACGCCGAGATCTCCACCGAGCTCTTCATCGGCCTGAGCACGGTCAAGACCCACGTCGCCTCGTTGATGACCAAGCTCGGTGCCCGCAACCGCGTCGAGATCGCGATGTGGGCCTACGACACCCGACGCGTGTGACCCCACGCGGATCCGTCCACGCCGGGTCACCGCTTGAGGGCCAACCTCTGGTCCACGAGCTCGCGCCACTTCCTGGCGAACTCTGCGGCGGACTCGTCCTGCGTACCCTGAGCCCGGAGCCCGGAGGCGGCCGACGCCGCAGGCTTCTCCGGGGTGAACAGCCAGACCTCGAAGAGCTCGTCCAGCTGCTGACCGGAGATCTCCTCCGAGAGCGCGATGAGCTCGTCGGTCGTTGCGTTGCCGCCGGACTGCTGCGCGGCCCACTGCCTCAGGATGGCGAAGAACGCCGCGTCGCCGACCTCGTTCCGCAGCGCCTGCAGCGTCATCGCACCGCGGACATAGACCGCTTCCGAGAACAGGTCGTCGCCGCCGGGGTCGCCGATGACCACGTCCCAGAACGGGTCGTCGGCGGGAATGTCGGCGTAGGTCTGCTCGAAGATCTGCTGTGGCGTCGCGAACCCCTCGTGCTCGGTCCACAGCCACTCGGCATAGCTGGCGAATCCCTCGTTGAGCCAGATGTGCTGCCAGTCGGCCAGCGCGACGTCGTCGCCGTACCACTGGTGCGCGAGCTCGTGCACCACGACGATGTCTCCGAACTCGGGCCAGAAGTACTTCGAGTAGACGGGGCGGGTCTGCGTCTCGAGCGCGAAGAACAGATCGTCCTGGTCGTCGACGATCGCTCCGAGCGTCGAGAACGGGTAGGGCCCGAAGCTATCGCTCAAGAGGTCGAGGATCTCGCCCTGACGTGCGAGCGAGGAATCGATCGCCGGACCCAGCTCCGGATCGGCGACGAGGTCGGGGTCGACGGCGTCGTACACGGGGAATCCGCTGTCCGTCGTCCACCGGCGGATGTCCCACTCGCCGACGTCGATGGTGGACAGGTAGGACGCCATCGGCTCCTCGGCGACCCAGACGAACCTCGTCCACCCGCCGTCGGTCGACTGGCGGCGCAGCACGCCGTTGGCGACAACCCCCACGTCGTCCGGAACCGTGACGTCGAAGGTGTACGCGGCCTTGTCGAGCGGGTGGTCGTTGACCGGATACCACGAGGCCGCCACCTCGGGCTGCCCCGCGACGGTGACGCCGTCGTCGGTTGCCATGAATCCGCTGGGGATGTCGAAGCCCGGAATCAGGAACACCACCGGTACGCCGCCGTACCGAACGACCACCTCGATCGGGTGACCCTGCTTCAGCTTGCGCTGCGGCGTGACGACGAGCTCATGATCGGTGCGGGTCCACCGCGCACGCTTGTCGTTGACCACGATGCTCTCGATCTCCATCCCCACGAAGTCGAGGTTGAACCGGTAGAGGTCCTCCGTGGCGGTCGCGTCGATCGTGGCGACCCCGTCCAGCCGGTCGGTGCTGGGGTCGTAGCGCAGGTCGAGCCCGTAGTGGCGTACGTCGTATCCACCGTTGCCGTACAGCGGGTAGTACTTGTCGCCGACTCCCGGCGCACCGGCGACATATCGACCGTTGGGGTCGCCCGGCGGCGCAGACCACGACGCCCCGGCCCCACTGACGACCATGACACCGCAGGCGATGAGGCCTGCCACGAGCTTGACCGGACGTGATGACAGGACGGGCATGACGATCCTCCAGGGACGCGAGACACACCGGCAAGGACGTTACAAACGCTAGGAAGCGCACCATCTCCTGGCCATACCCACTCTTTTGGATTCGTGCGAGATGCGTTCGGCCCGCTCACCCGTGCCGGTGAGCGGGCCGAAGCGTCGTACGACCTGCCGGTCAGTCCTTCAGCCAGGCGTCCACCTTGTCGGGGTTGTCGTCGACCCACTTCTTGGCGGCGTCGTCGGGGTCCATCTGGTCCTCGGCGATGTACTTCGCGACGAGGTTCTGGTCCTCGTTGGTCCAGGTGAAGTTCTTGACCAGGCCGACCGCGGGGCTCTCGGAGTCGGCGAAGTCCTTCGACACGACCTTGTTGAGGTCGTAGACCGGGTAGTCGCAGGCGACCTTGGCGGCGTCGGCGTCGCAGCCGTCGGTGTACTCGGGCAGGTCGACCTTGACCAGCTCGACCTCGCTGAGGAACCACTGCGGCTCGTAGAAGTAGCCGAGCATCGGCTTCTTGTTCTTCTCCGCGTCGCGGAACGCCTCGATCAGCGCGGTCTCGCTGCCGGCGTAGACGACCTTGTAGTCGAGCTTCAGGTTGCTCACCAGCGCCTCGTCGTTGGTGACGAAGCCCGGGTCGCCGTCGTAGAGCGTGCCCTTGTCGCCGGACTCGGTGGTCTTGAACAGGGAGGCGTACTTGTTGAGGTTCTTCCAGTCCGTGATGTCGGGGTACTTCTCCGCCATCCACGGCGGGACGTACCAGCCGATGACGCCCTCGTTGCCGGTCGACCCGAAGTCGACGGCCGAGCCGTCGCCGCCCTGGTCGGCCATGTACTTCTTCTGCAGCTCCGGGTGGCCCCAGTTCTCCACGACGACGTCGACCTCGCCGCTGCCGAAGCCCTTCCAGGAGACCTGCTCGTCGAGGTCCTTGTAGTTGACCGTGCAGCCCAGCCGGGTCTCCGCGACGTGGCCGAGCACGTGGGCATCGGCCTCGTAGCCGACCCATGGGTTGATCGCGACGTCGAAGTCGTCGCACTTGGTGTCGCCCTCGGCGGTGGCGTTCTGGATCGACCCGCCGCCACACCCGCTCAGGGTGACGGCCAGGCCGAGTCCGGCCAGGGCAGCCGCGACGGTGCGCGGGCGCTTGGGTTCCATGCTGTTGCCTCTCGGGAAAGGGATGTGGAACATCGCCGGGTCTCAGGCCCGCGAATCTGGGGATGCGGCGGACGCGCGCTGGGCGCCGTACGTCGTGATGCGGTCGAGCATGATGCCGATCAGCACGATGGTGATCCCGGCGGCCAGGCCGCGACCGACCGCACTGGACTGGCGGAAGCCGGTCACCACGTCGAAGCCCAGCGCGCCGGCGCCCGCCATGCCGCCGATGACGACCATCGACAGCACGTAGAGCAGGCCCTGGTTGGTGGCCAGCAGCACCGAGCTGCGCGCCATCGGCAGCTGGACCTTGGTGATCATCTGCCAGGCCGAGGAGCCGGCCATCTCGGCGGCCTCGATCGTGTTCGGGGAGACCGCGCGTACACCGTCGGCGACCAGCTTGATCGCGACCGGAGCGGCGTAGACGACACCGGCGAGCATCGCGGTGAAGCGGTTGGGGCCGAACAGGATCAGGATCGGGACGAGGTAGACGAACGGCGGCAGGGTCTGGCCCATGTCGAGCAGCGGGCGCAGGCCCACGTCGACGCGCTGGCTGCGGCCCATGGCCACGCCGAGGACCACCGCGAGCAGCACCACGACGACGGTCGCCACCAGGCAGGCGGTGAGGGTCTCCATGGCGTGGTTCCACAGCCCGAGGCCGAGGATCATGCCCAGGCAGAGCGCGGTCGCGACAGCGGCGCGCCGGCCACCGACCACGGCGGCGATCGCCAGGATGGCCGCCGCCGTCACGTACCACGGGGAGTCCGCGAAGAGGCTCTGGATCGGGTTGAGCGCGTAGTCGGTGAACCCCCTCTGGATGCCGTCGGTCAGGTGCGACAGGTCGCTGCGCATCCACTCGCCGAAGCGGTCGACCGCGTTGCGCAGCGGTGTGCCGAGGTCGGGCCGTGAGGGGAACTCGTTGGCCCAGATGTAGTTGTGGGACAGGTAGAGCGCGACCAGCGTGCCGAGGGCGGCCACGGCCAGCCCGATCCGGCGGAACGGGCCGCCACGCTCGCCGGCCCGGGCCGCGAGCTCGGCCCGGAAGCCGGCCGCGGTCATCGACCGGTCGAGCATGACCGCCATGATCACGATCGCGATGCCGGCGACGAACGAGGTGCCGAGCTGACCGCGCTTGAGGCCGTCGAGGACCGGCTGGCCCAGGCCGGGACTGTCGATGTACGCCGCGATGGTCGCCATCGAGAGCGCCGCCATCATGGTCTGGTTGATGCCGGCGATGATCGTGCGCTTGGCCATCGGCAGCTCGACGTTCCAGAGCCGCTGGAAGCCGGTCTGCCCGAGCGAGTCGGTCGCCTCGAGCACCGGACCGGAGACCGACCGGATGCCGTGCGCGGTGATCCGGATGACCGGCGGGGCGGCGTAGATCAGCGTCATCATCACCGCGGCCGCCGGGCCGATCCCGAACAGGATGCTCATCGGCAGCAGGTAGACGAACGGCGGCATCGTCTGCATGACGTCGAGGACCGGCGTGACCAGGGCGGACACGCGCCGGCTGTGCGCCATCAGGACACCGATCGCGATGCCGAGGAGGCACGAGACCACGACCGCGAAGAAGGTCACGATCAGGAGGTCGATGGCGTCGTTCCAGTAGCCGAGCACGCCAAAGGCGAGGAAGCACGGCACCACCAGCGCGACCGTGCGCCAGCCCGCCGCGGCGTACGCCACCAGGGCGGCCAGCGCGATGGTGCCGAGCCAGCCGATCTGCGGAAGCGGGCGGGGGAACCGGGCCACGGTGAAGATGCCCTGGAGCCACCCGAACACGCTGTCGACGAGGTCGGCGACCGCGCCCGCGAGGTTGATGAACACGTTGCTGCCGCTCGAGGCGGCCTGCTCGACCCACGCGCTGCGGTCGCCGAGCCAGTCGAAGACCGGCGTGCGGGCGGAGCCCCCGATCACCAGCGTGTGCTGGTCCTTGAGGAGCGCCCAGGCCAGCACCCACACCAGGAGTACGCCGAGCAGCGATGCCGCGCGCCAGTGGCGGCGCAGCGTCGCGAGCGCCGGTGACCCGGCCGGCTCCTGGTCGCCACGGGCGCCGTCCGTGGGGGGACGTTCGAGTGTCGAGGTGGACATGCCACTCACTCCCCAGTCTCCGGGCCGGGCTCTTCCTCGGCGACCACGACGCGCAGGATCGCCTCGTCGTCGACGATGCCGATCAGCTCGCCGTTCTCGACGACGCGGACGGGATGGTCGGAGGCCAGGGCCGCGCGGGCCGCCTTCCACACGACCGTGTCGGGATCCATGGCGGGTCCCTCGAGGGAGTCGCCGGGGCGTACCGGCTGCATGACGTACCGCAGGGTCAGCACGTGCCCCTTGGGGACCTCGCTGACGAAGTCGCGGACGTAGTCGTCGGCCGGGTGGGCAACGATCTCGGCGGCGGTGCCGAGCTGCACCATCTCGCCGTCGCGCATGATGAGGATCCGGTCACCGAGCTTGATGGCCTCCTGGAGGTCATGGGTGATGAAGACCATGGTCTTGCCGACCTCGTGGTGCAGCCGCACGATCTCGTCCTGCATGTCGCGCCGGATCAGCGGGTCGAGGGCGGAGAACGGCTCGTCGAAGAAGAGCACCTGGGGGTCGACCGCGAGCGCCCGGGCCAGGCCGACGCGCTGCTGCATGCCGCCGGAGAGCTGGTCGGGGAAGGAGTTCTCATAGCCCGAGAGGCCGACCAGGTCGACCATCTCCTGGGCCCTGCGTCGCCGCGCGGCCTTCCCCTCGCCGCGGACCTCGAGGCCGTAGGCCACGTTGTCGATCACCTTGCGGTGGGGGAGCAGGCCGAAGTGCTGGAAGACCATCGACATGTGCCGGCGCCGCATGTCGCGCAGCTTGCCGGAGGGGAGGGAGGTGATCTCCTCGCCGTTGACGACCACGCTGCCGGCGGTGGGCTCGATGAGCCGGTTCAGCAGCCGGACCAGCGTCGACTTCCCCGACCCGGACAGGCCCATGATCACGAAGACCTCCCCGGGCAGGACCTCGAAGGAGACGTCCTTGACCGCGGCGACGCAGCCGGTCTTGGCCTGCAGGTCCGTGCGGGACAGCTCCGCGTCGCCGGAGCCGATGATCTTGTCCGCCTTGGCGCCGAAGATCTTCCACAGGCCCTCGACCTCGAGGGCCGGACGGCTGTCGGCAGAGCTCTCGGGAGCTCCGGGTGCGTCGGTGCTCTCTCTGTCAGTGGTCGGTACGGTCATGCCCGCTCACCTGTCCTGACCGCCGGCTCGGGGTGGAGCGGGCTGCCCGCGCGGTAGTTGTAGAAGGGAACCTCGGACGGGGGCAGCGGCGTCTTTCCGAGGATCAGGTCGGCGGTCTTCTCGGCCACCATCATCACCGGGGCGTAGATGTTGCCGTTGGTGACGTAGGGGAAGACGCTGGCATCGCAGACCCGCAGGCCGTCGGTGCCGTGCACCTTCATCGTGAGCGGGTCGGTCACGGCCATCTCGCCGGTGCCCATCGCCGCCGTGCAGGAGGGGTGCAGCGCGGTCTCGGCGTCCTCGCGGACCCACTCGAGGATCTCCTCGTCGGTCTCCACGGACGGTCCGGGCGAGATCTCGCCGTCGTTGTACTTCGCGAACGCGGGCTGGTTGAGGATGTCGCGCGCCACCCGGATCGCCTCGACCCACTCCTTGCGGTCGGTCGGCGTCGAGAGGTAGTTGAACCGCATCGAGGGGTGCACGCGTGGGTCCTTGGACCTGATCCGCACCCAGCCGCGGGTGTCGGCGTACATCGGCCCGATGTGGACCTGATAGCCGTGGCCCTCGGTCGGGCTGGTGCCGTCGTAGCGGATCGCGATCGGCAGGAAGTGGAACATCAGGTTTGGATAGTCGACGTCCTCGTTGGAGCGACAGAAGCCGCCGCCCTCGAAGTGGTTGGTCGCACCCAGCCCCTTGCGCTGGAACAGCCACTGGAAGGCGATCTTGGGCCGCTGGTGCCAGGCGAGACCGGGTGCGATCGAGACCGGCTCCTTCGAGGCGTACTGGATGTAGACCTCGAGGTGGTCCTGGAGGTTGGCCCCGACGCCGGGCAGGTGGTGGACCAGCGGGATGTCGTGCTCGGCGAGGAGCTCACGGTCGCCGATGCCGCTGAGCTGGAGCAGCTGCGGGGTGTTGATCGCGCCGCCGCAGAGGATGACCTCACCGGCATGGACGGTGTGGCGGCGGGCGGCGCGGCCGACGCCGCGGGTGTATTCGACACCGGTCGCCCGGGGCGTGTCGCCGCTCGTGTCGAAGAGGATCCGCTCGACGAAGGCGAACGTCTGGACGGTGAGGTTGGGACGCTTGCGGGCCGGGTGGAGGTACGCCCGGGCCGCCGACCAGCGGCGCCCCCGCCTGACGTTGCGGTCGAAGGGCGCGAAGCCTTCCTGGCGGTAGCCGTTGACGTCGTCGGTCAGCGGGTAGCCGGCCTCCTGGACCGCGTCGAAGAACGCTCCGAAGAGCGGGTTCTCGCACTTTCCGCGCTCGAGGTGGAGCGGGCCGTCGCCGCCGCGCCAGTCATCGGCGCCCGAGCTGCCGTCGGCGAGGTGGCGGCTCTCCATGCGCTTGAAGTAGGGCAGGCAGTGGGCGTAGTCCCAGGTCTCCATGCCCGGGTCGCTCGCCCAGCGCTCGTAGTCCAGCGGGTTGCCGCGCTGGAAGATCATGCCGTTGATGCTGCTGGAGCCGCCGAGGACCTTGCCGCGGGCGTGGTAGACCTTGCGGCCGCCCATGTGCGGCTCCGGGTCGGTCTCGTACTTCCAGTCGTAGAACCGGCTGCCGATCGGGAACGGGAGCGCCGCCGGCATGTGCACGAACGGGTCGATCTTGTAGTCGCTGTGTCCGGCCTCGAGCACCAGGACGCGGTGAGCGGGGTCCTCGCTGAGGCGCGCGGCCAGGGCGCTGCCCGCCGAACCTCCGCCGACGATCACGTAGTCGTACTGCTTGTCCATCGAAGTAGCTCCTGCTCTCACGCGCCGAACCAGCGGCTGGGCTCTGGGGTGGTGTTGTGCCAGATGTGCTTCGCCTCGCGGTACTCGTCCAGGCCCGCCATGCCGAGCTCGCGGCCGACCCCGGACTGCTTGAACCCGCCCCACTCGGCCTGCGGCACGTACGGGTGGAAGTCGTTGATCCAGACCGTGCCGGCGCGCAGGCCCGCGGCGATCCGGCGCGCTCGCTCGGGGTCGGAGGTCCACACCCCGCCGGCCAGACCGAAGATCGTGTCGTTGGCCAGGGCCAGCACCTCCTCCTCGGTGCGGAAGGTCTCCACGGTCAGCACCGGCCCGAAGGACTCCTCACGCAGGACGGACATCCCGGCGCGACAACCGTCGAGCACCGTGGGCGGGAAGAAGTAGCCGGCGGCGTACTCGGGATCGGTGAGGCGGGCCCCGCCGCAGCGCAGCACGGCGCCCTCGGCGATGCCGGCCTCGACGTACGCCGTCACCTTCTCCAGGTGCGCCAGCGAGATGAGCGGACCGGTCTCCGCCTTGTCGTCGAAGGGGCCGCCGAGCCGGATGGCGGAGGCCCGCTCGACGAGGGCGTCGACGAACTCGTCGTGGATCGACTCCTCGACCAGGAGGCGGGCGCCCGCGGAGCAGACCTGTCCGGAGTGGAGGAAGACCGCGGTCAGCGCGTTGTCGAGGGCCGTCTCCCGATCGGCGTCGGCGAAGACGATGTTGGGGTTCTTGCCGCCGAGCTCGAGGGCGACCTTCTTGACCGTGGCGGCGGCCGTGGCCATCAGGTGCTTGCCGGTCTCGAGGCCGCCGGTGAAGGAGAGCAGGTCGACCCGGGGGTCCTCCGCGAGCGGGGCTCCCGCCACCGGGCCGGCGCCGAGGACGAGGTTGCCCACGCCCGCCGGGAGCCCGGCCTCGGCGAGCAGCCGCATCAGGTGGATGGCGGTGTGCGGCGTCAGCTCGCTGGGCTTGAGGACGAAGGTGTTGCCCGCCGCGAGAGCCGGCGCGACCTTCCAGGCCGTCTGGAGGAGCGGGTAGTTCCACGGCGTGATGAGCGCGCAGACGCCGACGGGCTCGTGGACGATCACGGACTCGACCTCGGGCCGGTCGGTGACGACCGGGCGAGTGTGGTCCTCGACGGCGAGGCGTGCGTAGTGGTCGAAGACGGCGACGATGTCATCGACGTCGAGCTCGCTCTCGACCAGGCGCTTGCCCGTGTCGAGCGACTCGGCCCGGGCCACCAGCTGCTTGTCGCGCTCGAGCAGACGGGCGACCCGCTCGAGCAGGGCACCCCGCTCGGCGGCCGGGGTCCGGGGCCAGGGACCCTCGTCGAAGGCGCGGCGTGCTGCGGCGATCGCGGAGCGGGTGTCCTCGGCTCCGGCCTCCGCAACGGTGCCGACGACCGCGCCGTCGGCGGGACAGCGGATCTCCCGCTGGTCGCCCGACTGCGCAGGCGACCAGCGCCCGTCGATGTAGATCTCGCTCATGCAACCTCCGGCGTCTGGTTGCTCACAGGCAACCGCGGGTGAATTGCAGAAGATCCTGCGCGGCTACGAAGGCCCAGGTCAAGGGCTGGAGGGACAAAATTGTTGCAGGCGGTACAAAATTGTTGCAACTGATACAAATGGCTCCGTCAGTTGTTACAGTCGCCGCATGACGAGCGTGAGCACCGCCCCGGCGAAGGACCCGCAGCGCCGTGCTGCCTGGGCCGAGCTGGCGACCGACTACGTCCACGAGCGCGGTCTGATCGGTCTGAGCCTGCGCCCGCTGGCGGCCGAGCTGGGCACCAGCAACCGGGTCCTGCTCTACCACTTCGGCACCAAGGACCAGCTGGTCGCCGACGTGCTCCGCACCTCCAACGAGCGCTCCGTCACCGAGGTCGCCGCGCTCGAGCCCTCCGAGGACCTGCACAGCGCCGTCCATGACCTCTGGTCGGTGATGGAGGGCGACCGGTGCAGCCGGATCTATGTGGAGGCGGCGGCCCTCGGCCTCTTCGGCAGAGAGCCGTACGTCTCCGCCGTCCGTGAGGCCAACGCGCTGTGGATCACCGCCCTCATCGCGCATCTGGACAAGTCCGGAGTGGCTCCCGCCGTCGCCGAACGGGCGGCCAACGTGATCGACGCCGCCTTCATGGGGTTCCAGCTCAGCGTGGGTGCCGACGGCAGCCTGCCCGAGCGTGCCCGGTCCGTCGAGGATCTCGCCGACGCCGTCGCCGCGCTGGCCTGAGCCGCCGAGAACCAGCGCCGGCTCGCGGCGGCTGGTGAGATCCTGACTGTCACGAGACCGTGACCGATGCGTCGGTCTGACACCGAGAGAGGTGCGTCATGGGAGTTCCGGCTGCCGAGCAGACGCTGGCCATCCTGCGCCACCTCGCGAGCCAGGCGAGCCCGCTCCAGGCCTCCGCGATCGCGCGGGCGCTGGAGCTGCCGCGGTCCACGACGTACCACCTCTTGAACACGCTCATCGAGTACGGCTTCGTCGTCCACTACCCCGAGCAGCGCGTCTACGGGCTGGGCGTCATGGCCCACGAGCTCGGCAGCGGCTACGCACGTCAGGAGCCGTTGCAGCGGCTGGCTCGGCGACCCATCGCCGCGCTCGCCGACCGGTGCCGCAACAGCGCCCATTTCTCGGTGCTCCTCGGCCGCGACGTCGTGTACGTGATCGAGGAGCGGGCCGCGGGCCGGCCGCTCCTGATCACCGAGGTCGGGGTGCGGCTGCCCGCGGCGACCACGGCCTCCGGCCGAGCGTTGCTCGCTTCCTTACCGCACCCCCAGGTCAGGGCGCTGTACGCCGATCGGGAGGCGTTCTCCCTCGACCTGCCCGGTGCGCCCACCTCGCTGTCCAAGCTACGGCGCATGCTCGTCGACGTGCGCGCCCAGGGGTTCGCCACCGAGGAGGGCGAGGTGACCGAAGGCCTCGCCTCGATCGCCATGCCGGTGCTCGACGGCACGGGGTATCCGGTCGCCGCGGTGGCGGTGACCTTCCCCCAGGAGGAGCAGACGCCCGAGCTCGTCGAGCGGCTGGTCGCCGAGGTGGGCGCGACGACGCGGATGCTGTCGCGCCGCCTGGGCGGCTGACCGGGCCTCAGCCGGCCGTCAGCAGCTGCGGCCGACCAGCTCGCGCACCTGCTGCGTCGCCACCACGAGCATCGACAGCTCGACGCTCGGCCTCGACCGGAGCTCTTCGCGAAGCACCGCGAGGCGGTCGAGCGCGACGGCGTTCTGCTCGGCCCACCGGGCCGTGAGCTCCCGGGGACCGAGCGGGGACAGCTCGTCGCAGCGGTGGTCCTGGTGGTCGCAGACCGCGCTCGCCGGGGTGCGCTGCCCGGCCGGTCGCCGGCCGAGGATCTCTGCGGCCAGGTCGCCCTGCAGGCTCATCAGGTCGTCGGTGAGCGCGGACCAGGCGCGCTCGCTCCAGTGGTCGCCGGGTTGGGCCGGTGCGGCGTACGAGCGCAGCCAGTCGAGGTCCAGGAGCCGTCCCGCCTCGAAGAACCCCACGGCGGCGTCGGCCGGAGGCTCCTGCGCCTGGGCGGCCGCGCGGAGGATGTCCAGCGCCGCGAGGAGCGGTCCGCACCGGGCGACCCTGAGCGCGGTGCCGGCAGGCAGCCCGCCCGCCACGAGCCCGGCCGTCGTCGCCGCGAGCGCGTCGGCATGCTCTGCGGTGAGGGCCTCGGTGAGGGCTTCGCGCACCTCGGCGACCTGAGCCGTCAGGGTGGCGATCTCGCGCGCCAGCCCGTGACGTCCGCGTCCGCGCCGGAGCAGCCAGTTCGCGGCCTGGTCCTGGAGAGCCTGGATCTGCTCGAGGGCGCCGAAGACGACCGCGACCTCCGCGGTGCCGAGGTGCTCGCACACCTCGCGCCACAGGTCGCGCAGCCCGAGCGCCTCACGCGCCACGAAGAACGCCGCGGCGGCCTCGGGCAACCGGGCGCCGTTGCGCTCCTCGAGCCGGCAGAAGAAGCCGGGGCCGGCCTGGTTGACCAGGTCGTTGGCCAGCACGGTCCCGGCGATCTCGCGGGCCAGCGGATGGCGGACGATCAGGTCGCGGTCACGCACCGGCGTCGGGAAGTAGGTCTCGACCAGCGCCTGCACGGCGGGCTCGTCGGGCAGGTCGGAGTCGAGCAGGGCTGCCCGGACGCTCGTCTTCGACCAGGCCAGGAGCGTGGCGACCTCGGGCCGGCTGAGGGCGTCGCCACGGGCACGGCGGCGGGCGAGCTCGTCGTCCTGAGGGAGGTGCTCGAGCTGCCGGACGAGACCGGCATCCCGCTCGAGCAGGGCGATCAGCCGCGCGTGGCGATCCAGTCCGGCCGCGCCGTGGTGGACGGCGAGGCTGATCGCGAGCGACTGGTCCTGGTTGTCCTGGAGCACCGCGGCGGCAACCGCCTCCTGCATGGAGGCGAGCAGGTCGCCGCGCTCGGGTGCCGTGAACCGTCCGGTCGCGATGCCGGAGTCGATCAGGACCTTGAGGTTGACCTCGTGGTCGGAGGTGTCGACGCCCGCGGAGTTGTCGACGAAGTCGGCGTTGATCCGTCCGCCGCGGCGGGCGTACTCGATGCGAGCGCGCTGGGTGAGGCCCAGGTTGCCGCCCTCACCGACGATCCGGCACCGAAGCTGCGTCGCGTCGATCCGCACGGGGTCGTTGGCCTTGTCGTCCGCATCGGCATGCGTCTCGTCACCGGCCTTCACGTACGTCCCGATGCCGCCGTTCCACAGCAGCGAGACGGGGGCGCTCAGGATCGCCGTGACCAGCTCGTCGGGCGTCATGGATGCCCGGTCGGGGTCTATGCCGAGCCGTTCCCTGACCCGCGCCGAGAGCGCGATCCGCTTGGCGCGGCGGGAGTGCACTCCACCGCCGGAGGAGATCAGCGCGGCGTCGTAGGACGACCAGTCGGAGGTGGGCAGGTCGAACACCCGGCGCCGTTCCGCGAACGATGTCTGCGGGTCGGGGTCCGGGTCGAGGAAGATGTGGCGGTGGTCGAACGCGGCGACCAGCCGGATCCGGTCCGAGAGCAGCATGCCGTTGCCGAAGACGTCCCCGGAGAGGTCGCCGATGCCGACGACGGTGAGCTCGTCGCGCGCCGGGTCGAGCCCGATCTCGCGCAGGTGCGCCTCGACCGAGACCCACGCGCCGCGTGCGGTGATCCCCATGCCCTTGTGGTCGTAGCCGGCCGAGCCTCCGGACGCGAACGCGTCGCCGAGCCAGAACCCGTACTCGGCAGCGACGGAGTTCGCGAGGTCGGAGAAGGTCGCCGTGCCCTTGTCGGCGGCGACCACCAGGTAGGCGTCGGTGTCGTCGTGGCGGCGTACGTGAGCGGGCGGGACCACGGTGCCGCCGACCAGGTTGTCGGTGACGTCGAGCAGGCCACGGACGAAGGTCGCATAGGCATGGCGTACGACGGCGCGTGCGGTGTCCGCCGACAGGCCGTCGAGCGGCCGTCGGACCACGAACGCACCCTTCGCGCCGGCGGGGACGATGACCGAGTTCTTCACGGCCTGGGCCTTCATCAGGCCCAGCACCTCGGTGCGGAAGTCCTCGGGCCGCTCCGACCAGCGCAGTCCGCCGCGGGCGACCCGGGCCGTCCGCAGGTGGAGGCCCTCGACCTCGGGGGAGTAGACCCAGGTCTCGACCAAGGGGCGTGGGGGACCGACGAAGGAGAGACGGCCGGTCTCGATCTTCATGGTGATCCGGTCCAGCGGCGCACCGGCCTCGTCCCGGCAGTGATAGCTCGTGCGCATGGTCGCCCGCACGACCTCGGCCAGGCTCCGCATGACCCGGTCCTCGTCGAGCGTGGCCACCGCGTCGAGCGCGGAGACCAGGTCGGCGTCGGCTCGCTTCTCGGCCTCGGTGGCGGCCTCGGTGGCGGCATCGCCGGCGTCGCCGGAGCCCGGGTCGAAGCGCGCCTCGAAGAGGGCGACCAGGGCCTGCACGGCTGCGGTGTTGCGCAGCAGCGTCTGCTCGACGTACTCCAGGCCGAGGGCGGTGCCGGCCTGCCGAAGGTAGCGGCACAGCGCCCGGATCACGCTCACCTGGCGCCAGTCGATCCCGGCGTGCAGCACGAGGCGATTGAGGCCGTCGCGCTCGGCGAGCCCGAGGTGGACGGCGCGGAACGCGTCGGTGAGCCGGGCGGACGCCTCGGGTGCATCGCCCACCCACCCAAGCAGGTCGAAGCAGTCACCCTCGGTGGTGTTCGCGTGGCGGGCGACACGGAGGCCGAGGCTGTGGAAGAGGGTGACCGTGTCCGCGACGAGCGGCGGCTCCCCGGGCCAGGCGACGACACATCGGACGTGGTCGGGCGCGAGGCCGCCGCGGTCGGTGAAGCGGACCTCCGGAGCGAGGTCCGTGGTGCGCTCGCCGGGGGCATCGACGGTCGGGGCGGATACTGGCTGCTGTTCGTGCGTCGTGGTCACCCCTTCATTCAGCGCGCTGCGGGGCGCTCCGTCGACAGGAGAGAGGTGGTCGGTGTCCCGGATCCCAGACGGTGCGTCCGGCGCCGCTCGTCGTCTGGTATCCCAGACCGCGATCCGGATAACTCCCTTCCTCTCGCGCCGGGCCGGGGGTGCAATGGCATTGGGCCGAGAGCCCTCGCCGATCGACGTGAAGAACCAATGAGGAGAAGCCCATGGAAGGCGCCCGCCCCGTCCGCTCACCCCGCGGCACCGAGCTGACCGCACGCAGCTGGTCGACCGAGGCCCCGCTGCGGATGCTCATGAACAACCTGGATCCGGAGAACGCCGAACGTCCCGACGACCTGGTCGTCTATGGCGGAACCGGTAAGGCAGCCCGCAGCTGGGAGGCGTACGACGCGCTCGTCCGCACCCTGAAGACCTTGGGTGACGACGAGACCATGCTGGTGCAGTCCGGCAAGCCGGTCGGCGTCATGCGCACTCACGAATGGGCACCGCGGGTGCTGATCGCCAACTCCAACCTGGTGGGCGACTGGGCCAACTGGGAGGAGTTCCGCCGGCTCGAGGACCTCGGGCTCACGATGTACGGCCAGATGACCGCCGGCTCGTGGATCTACATCGGCACCCAGGGCATCCTGCAGGGCACGTTCGAGACGTTCGCCGCCGTTGCCGACAAACGCTTCGACGGCACGCTCGCGGGCACCATCACCCTGACCGCCGGCCTCGGCGGCATGGGCGGCGCCCAGCCGCTCGCCGTCACCATGAACGACGGTGTCGCGATCTGTGTCGACGTGGACCAGAGCCGCATCACCCGCCGCATCGAGCACCGCTACCTCGACGTCCAGGCCGACGGCCTCGAGCACGCCCTCGAGCTGGCCGTCCGGGCCCGCGACGAGAAGCGCGGCCTCTCCATCGGCCTGCTCGGCAACGCCGCCGAGGTCTTCCCGCGGCTGCTCGAGATGAAGGCACCGATCGACATCGTCACCGACCAGACCTCCGCCCACGACCCGCTGTCCTACCTGCCGGTGGGCGTCGACTTCGAGGACTGGCAGGCCGCGGCCGAGCGCGACCCGGCGGGCTTCACCAAGGACGCTCAGTCCTCGATGGCCGCGCACGTGCGGGCGATGGTGGAGTTCCAGGACGCCGGCGCCGAGGTCTTCGACTACGGCAACTCGATCCGCGACGAGGCGCGCAAGGGCGGCTACGAGCGGGCCTTCGAGTTCCCGGGTTTCGTGCCGGCGTACATCCGTCCGCTCTTCTGCGAGGGCAAGGGCCCCTTCCGGTGGGCCGCGCTGTCCGGTGACCCCGAGGACATCCGCAAGACCGACGAGGCGATCCTGAAGCTCTTCCCCGAGAACGAGCGCCTGCACAAGTGGATCACCATGGCGCAGGAGCGGGTGCACTTCCAGGGTCTTCCGGCGCGCATCTGCTGGCTGGGCTACGGCGAGCGCCACCTGGCCGGCCTGAAGTTCAACGAGATGGTGGCCAGCGGCGAGCTGTCCGCGCCGATCGTGATCGGCCGCGACCATCTCGACTGTGGCTCCGTCGCCTCGCCGTATCGCGAGACCGAGGCGATGAAGGACGGCTCCGACGCGATCGCCGACTGGGCCCTGCTCAACGCCCTGATCAACACCGCCTCGGGCGCCTCCTGGGTCTCGATCCACCATGGCGGCGGCGTCGGGATGGGCCGTTCGATCCACGCCGGTCAGGTCTGCGTGGCCGACGGCACGGACCTGGCGGCGCAGAAGCTCGAGCGGGTCCTGACCAACGACCCGGGCATGGGGGTCATCCGCCACGTCGACGCCGGCTACGACGAGGCCGTCTCCGTCGCCGACGAGCGCGGGGTGCGCATCCCGATGCGGGAGCAGGCGTGACGGCGTACCTCGCCGAGCACGCCTGGCTCGGTGGGGACGAGGTCGACGTCGACGTCCTCATCGAGATGGACGGCGACCGCATCCGTGCGGTCACCCCGGGCGTACCCGGCTCGGCTTCCCCCGCAGGCGCGACGCGCCTGCGGGGGCTCACCCTTCCCGGCCTCGCGAATGCGCACTCGCACGCGTTCCACCGAGCGCTGCGCGGCCGCACCCACCGGGGCGGCGGCACCTTCTGGACCTGGCGCGAGGACATGTACGCCGTCGCCGGACGCCTCACCCCGGACTCGTACTTCGCGCTCGCCCGGGCGACGTACGCCGAGATGGCGTTGGCCGGGATCACCGCGGTGGGGGAGTTCCACTACCTCCACCACGACCCCGACGGCCGCCCGTACGCCGAGGCGAATGCCATGGGCGAGGCCATGATCGCGGCGGCCGCCGACGCCGGCATCCGGATCACGCTGCTCGACGCCTGCTACCTGACCGGTGCTCCGGGCCAGCCCCTCGAGGGCACTCAGCTGCGATTCGGGGACGGCGATGCGGCGGCCTGGGCCGACCGTGTCTCGGCGCTGTCCGGCTCGGGTCACGCCCGGATCGGTGCGGCCATCCACTCCGTCCGCGCCGTGCCCGCCGACCAGCTCGCCACGGTGGCCGGCTGGGCCGCCGAGCAGGGTGCGCCGCTCCACTTCCACCTCTCCGAGCAGCGTGCCGAGAACCAGGCCTGCCAGGAGCGTCACGGCTGTACGCCCACCGAGCTGCTCGCCCGCCACGGAGCGCTCGGCCGGCTGTCGTCGGCGGTGCACGCGACGCACCTGACCGACGGGGACATCGCCGCGCTCGGTGGCTCCGCCACGACGATCTGCATGACCCCGACCACCGAGCGCGACCTCGCGGACGGCATCGGACCCGCCCGTGACCTCGCCGACGCCGGCTCGCCGGTCTCGCTCGGCAGCGACAGCAACGCGGTCATCGACCTGCTGGAGGAGGCTCGGGCGCTCGAGCTTGACGAGCGGCTGCGTACCGAACGACGCGGCCACTGGTCCGCGGCCGGGCTCTTGCGTGCGGCGACCGCCGACGGGCACGCCAGCCTCGGCTGGGCGGACTCCGGCCGGATCGCGCCGGGGGGCCTGGCCGACCTGACCACGATCTCCCTCGACTCCGTGCGCCTTGCGGGGTGGGAGACCGGGACGCTCCTCGAGTCGACGGTCTTCGCCGGTTCGGCGCAGGACGTCACCGACGTCATCGTGGGTGGCAAGGAGGTCGTCCGCGATCGCCGGCACCTCGCTGTCGGTGATGTGGCCGGAGCGCTCCACCGCGCGATCACCGGGATCTGAGGATGGCGTTCGACCTTCGCCGCGCGGAGGAGCACGTCCGACGCCCGTGGCGCAACGGCGGGGGGATGACCGCCGAGGTCGCGGCGTGGCCCCCGGGCGCGGAGGCAGGCTCCGACTTCGCCTGGCGGGTCAGCTTCGCCGATGTCGCCGCGTCGGGTGACTTCTCGACGTTCCCCGGCGTGGACCGGGTGATCACGCTGATCGACGGCCCACCGATGACGCTCGAGCTGCCGGGGGAGACGACGGTGCTGCGGCCATTCGTGCCGTACGCCTTCGACGGAGGGGTGCCGGTGCGGTGCTCGGTGACGGCGCCCACCCGTGACCTCAACGTGATGACCCGGCGCGGGCGGGCGAGGGCCACGGTCGAGATCCTGGACCTGGTCGGAGGCGACGCGTCTCTGCGCCCGGAGCCGTCGTCCCCGTTGCTCGTGGTGGGCCTGACGGGTGTGGTGAGCGCCCGGTCGGCCGACGGCTCGGCCACGCTCGGGCCCGGTGACGTGCTCGTCACCGACGAGTCCGTGACCGTCGAGGGTGGTGGGCTGGTCGTGATCGTCCGCATCGAGCCGATGCCACCGTCTGAGATCCGAGACTGAATCGGCCGGACGACGAGTGCGCCGCGGGATGCCCGAAGCGTTGAATTGAGCCCACGAAACCCCAAGGAGCTCACCATGTCGCGCGGCAATTCTCACGTACTCATCGACGGCACCTCACTCGGCCGTGACGAGATCCTTCGGGTCGCTCGCGGCGGCGCGTCGGTCCAGCTCGATCCCGCCGCTCGAGAACGGGCGCAGAGGTCATGGGAGACAGCGGAGGCCGTCGCCCGCAGGCGCCAGGTCTACGGGCGCACCACGGGCGTGGGGGCCAACCGGCAGGAGGAGGTCGGCGGCGACGCGGCGCTGGGGCACGGGCTCCGGTTGCTCCGCAGCCATGCGGGCGGGGTCGGCTTCGAGCTCGCCCCCGACGTGGTCCGCGCGACCATGGTGATCCGGCTCAACCAGCTGGCCGCCGGCGGGTCCGGGGTTCATGTGCGCGTCCTGGACGCTCTCGAGCAGGCTCTCGACCGCGACGCTCTGCCGAGGGTGCACCGGCTCGGCGCGATCGGCACCGGCGACCTGACCGTGCTCGCGGAGATCGCGCTCACCCTGGCCGGCGAGCGTCCGTGGGCGGTCGGCGAGGCGCCGCCGGTACCGCTCGACACCGGGGACGCGCTCGCGTTCATGAGCAGCAACGCCGCGACGCTGGCCGAGGCGGTCATCGCCTGCGCCGACCTGCAGACCCTCCTGCGCGCCAGCCACACCGTCGCCGCGCTCTCCTTCCTGGCACTGGGCGGCTCGGCCGAGGCCTATGCCGCGGTCGTGCACGAGGCTCGACCGCACCCTGGCCAGGAGCGCTGTGCCGCCGAGATGCGTCGGTTGCTCGGGGTGGCCGGGCATCCGGTGCCGGGCCGCCGGATCCAGGACCCGTTCGGCCTGCGGGCGTTCCCGCAGGTGCAGGGACCCGCGCTGGACAGCCTTGCCCAGCTCGAGCAGGTCCTCTCCGTCGAGGTCAACGCGCGAGCCGAGAACCCCCTCATCTCGGTGGAGGCCGACGACGTGTTCCACCACGCGCACTTCCACACGGCGTACGTCGCGGTGGCACTGGACCAGGCGCGCGCGTCCGTCCACCAGGTGGCGGAGCTGTCCGCCGCCCGTCTCGGCGACCTGGTCGAGCCGACCATGACCGGTCTGACCCCGTTCCTCGCCGCCGGGCCGGCAGGCAGCTCGGGGGTGATGATCCTCGAGTACGTCGCCCACGACGCCCTCGCCCAGATGCGGCACGCGGCGCTGCCGGTGACGATGGGCACCGCGGTCGTCTCCCGCGGGCTCGAGGATCACGCGAGCTTCTCGACGCAGGCGGCACGACAGGCGATCGTGGTGGTCGAGGCGTACCGCCATGTGCTCGCCTGCGAGCTCGTGGCCGCGGTGCGAGCGCTTCGCGTCCAGCAGCCGGAGCTGGGCGACATCCCCGCGCGGGCCGCGCTGGAGCGGGCCGCCCAGGTCCTGGACCCGAGCCTCGAGGACCGATCGCTCGGCGGCGACCTCGATCGCGCCGCCGATCTGCTCGACGAGCTGGCCGCGCTCTGAGCCGGTTGGTCAAGTCTCGGATCCCAGACAGTACCCCGCCGCGGCCCGTATCCGTGGCCCACGCCCGAGAGGTGCACTGGGACCCGCATCACATTCGATGACCCAGCAGTGGAGGTGAGTGCCGGATGATCCGGTTCGACTCAGTGAGCAAGGAATACCCCGACGGGACCGTCGCGGTGGGTGGCCTCGAGATGACCGCGCCGACCGGAAAGATCACGGTGCTCGTCGGGCCCTCGGGCTGCGGCAAGACGACGTCGCTGCGGATGATCAACCGGATGATCGAGCCGACGAGCGGGCGGATCTGGATCGACGACCGCGACACCACCACGATGGACGCGGCCGAGCTGCGGCGGGGGATCGGCTACGTGATCCAGCAGGCGGGCCTGTTCCCGCACCGCACGGTCGCCGCGAACATCGCGACGGTCCCGATGCTGCTCGGCTGGGACCGGAAGAAGGCGCGTGGTCGCGCGCTGGAGCTGTTGGAACGCGTCGGCCTGCCGGCCTCGTTCGCCGACCGCTACCCGAACCAGCTCTCCGGCGGTCAGCAGCAGCGCGTCGGGGTCGCCCGAGCGCTGGCCGCCGACCCGCCCGTCATGTTGATGGACGAGCCGTTCAGTGCGGTCGACCCCGTCGTACGCGACCAGCTGCAGGACGAGTTCCTCCGGCTCCAGGGCGACCTGGGGAAGACCATCGTGTTCGTCACCCACGACATCGACGAGGCGGTCAAGCTGGGTGACCAGGTCGCCGTGCTCCGGGTCGGCGGCAAGCTCGCCCAGATCGCGGAGCCCGCGCGGCTCCTGGCGCACCCCGTCGACGACTTCGTCGCCGACTTCGTGGGGCGCGACCGCGGCTACCGCGGACTCGGCTTCCAGAAGACCCCCGAGCTGCCGCTCACCTCGGAGACGACGGCGAGCCTCGGTGACAGCGCCGAGCAGGTGCGAGCCGCCGCGGGCGGCGAGCCGTGGACCCTGGTCGTCGACGACGGCAGGTGCCCCCTGGGCTGGGTCAACGCCGAACAGATCGCCGGCACGGTCTCCGTCGAGGTGCTGCACCGCGGAGGCACCCTGGCCGCCACGAACGGGACGCTGCGCAACCTGCTCGACGCGGCCCTGTCCTCGCCGTCGCGACGCGGCGTGGTCGTCGACGAGCAGGGAGCGTTCCTCGGCACCGTCCTCGCCCACCAGGTGCTCGACGTCATCGAGAGCACCGAGCGTGCCGCGGCGGTCGACACCGAGCCTGCCGGGAGTGCGACCCGATGAGCTGGTTCATCGACCACCTGCCTGCGGTGCTCGCCCTCACCTGGAGGCACGTCTACCTGGCCGGCGTCCCGCTCCTGCTCGGGCTGCTCGTCGCGGTCCCCCTGGGGTGGCTGGCGCGGCGATTCCGGGTCCTGTACCCGCTGCTGATCGCCGGGACCGGTCTCCTCTACACGATTCCGTCGCTCGCCCTGTTCATCCTGATGCCGCTGTTCATCGGCACCAAGATCCTCGACCCGGTCAACGTGGTCATCGCGATGACGATCTACACCGTGGCCCTGCTCGTGCGTACGGTGGCCGACGGTCTGGGCGCCGTGCCCGACTCGGTCAACCAGGCAGCGACGGCGATGGGCTTCGGGCGGGTTCGACGGCTGTTCCTGGTCGAGCTCCCGCTGGCGGTCCCCGTCATCTCGGCCGGCCTCCGGGTCGCCGCGGTGAGCAACGTCAGCATCGTCAGCGTCGCGGCGATCATCGGCGTACCCCAGCTGGGCTCCCTGTTCACCGACGGCTTCCGCCGCAACTTCATGGAGCCGATCCTCGTGGGCGTGGTCGCGTGCGTCCTGCTGGCGCTCGTCTTCGACCTCGTGATCATCGCCGGCACCCGGCTGGTCACCCCCTGGCAGCGAATGAGGAGGGCCGCCTGATGAACCTCGTCCTCACCTGGTTGACAGACCCCGCCCACTGGTCCGGCGACGACGGCGTCCCGCACCGCATCCTCGAGCACCTGGCCTACTCGGCCGTCGCCCTGGTGATCGCCGCCATCATCGCGATCCCGCTCGGCCTGTACGTCGGCCACACGGGCCGCGGGAAGTTCCTGGTGGTCAACCTCGCCGGCGCCGCCCGCGCCATCCCGAGCCTCGGTCTGCTGTTCATCATGGTCCTGGCCCTCGGTCCCCGGCTCTCCGGCGACGCGGCCTTCGTGGTCCCGTGCCTGGTCGTCCTGGCCGTGCTGGCCGTCCCCCCGATCCTGGCCGGTGCGTACGCCGGTGTCGAAGAGGTCGACGCGGGCGCTCGGGATGCCGCGAAAGGCATGGGGATGCGAGACATCCAGGTGCTCGCCAAGGTCGAGCTGCCGTGCGCGCTGCCGCTCATCTTCTCGGGGCTGCGCTCGGCCACGCTCCAGGTCGTCGCGACCGCGACCATCGCCGCGACGGCCGGACTCGGCGGGCTGGGGCGTCTGCTGATCGACGGCCTCGCGGTACGCGACTTCGGCCAGATGGCCGCAGGAGCCGTGCTGGTCGCAGCACTCGCCCTCGTCGTCGACCTCGTCTTCGCGCTGGTCCAGCGCTACGCGGTGTCCTCGGGCCTGACGGGCCGACGAGCTGCTTCCCGACGATCGCGGCCGAAGGCGTCCGCGGATTCCACCCCGATCACCATCAGCTGACCCGAGAGGAAACAACCCGATGCACAGCATGAAGATCTACCTCGCCGTAGCGGCCTCGGCCGCGCTGCTCGCCGGATGCGGCAGCGGCGACCCGTTGGCGACCGAACCCGCCGGAGGAGAGGAGAACGGCGCCATCACCGTCGGTTCCGCCGACTTCCCCGAGAGCGCCCTGATCGCCGAGATCTACGCGGGAGCGCTGGAGGCGAAGGGCGTCGAGGTCGACAAGACGCTCAACATCGGCAGCCGTGAGGCGTACGTCCCGGCGCTGCAGGACGGCTCCATCGACCTGATCCCGGAGTACACCGGTGCGCTCCTGCACTACTTCGACGAGGACGCCACCGCCACCGAGTCCGAGGCGGTCTACGAGGCTCTGACGGCCGCTGCGCCGAAGGGGCTCTCGCTCCTGACGATGTCGTCGGCGGAGGACAAGGATGTCGTCGCGGTCACCCAGGCGACGGCGGACAAGTACTCGCTGTCCTCCATCAGCGACCTCGCCGAGGTGTCGGACGAGCTGACCCTCGGTGGGCCTCCGGAGTGGAAGACGCGGCGCCAGGGTGTGAAGGGCCTGGCCGAGGTCTACGGGGTCGAGTTCGGTACCTTCCGCGCGCTCGACGCGGGCGGTCCGTTGACCGTCCAGGCCCTCAAGAACGGCCAAGTGGACGCGGCGGACCTCTTCACCACCGACCCGTCGATCCAGGAGAACGGGTTCGTCATGCTCGACGACCCGGAGAGCCTCTTCCCGGCGGAGAACGTCGTTCCCCTGATCGCCACGTCGAAGGTCGATGACAAGGTCTCCGGGGCGCTCGACGCGGTCTCTGCCGAGCTCGACACCGAGACGCTGGCAACCCTGGTGAAACAGGTCATCGTGGACAAGAAGGACGCCGAGGACGTGGCGAGCGAGTTCCTGTCCGAGCAGGGTCTGGCCTAGTTCCGGCACGCCTCACAGCAGCGGCATCGCGGGTCATCGGGCCTGCGATGCCGCTGTCTGTGTCGGCCACTCCCGCGGGATGTCTGGGATACCGGACAGTTCACCCGGTCGGAACCCTTGCCTCGAACCCCGGATCCCGATGGACTCGGGTCATGACGTTCGAGCGTATGTGGGCCGACATCGCCCCGGTGGGCAGATCCGCCTCCTCCCAGGGTTACTTCCGTCAGCCGTACACCTCGGCCGAGATGGAGCTGCGCTCCTGGTTCGCCGAGGAGTGCGCCCGGCGAGGGCTCGATCTCGAGCGTGACGGCAACGGCAACCTGGTCGCCTGGTGGGGGAGCGGCGACGATGCCGTGCTCACCGGGTCGCATCTGGACAGCGTCCTCGACGGCGGGGCGTACGACGGACCGCTCGGGGTGGCTTCCTCTCTCGCGGCCGTCGACGTCCTGAGGGACCGGGGCTTCACTCCACGCCGCCCGATCGCGATCGGCGTCTTCGCCGACGAGGAGGGGTCGCGCTACGGGCTCGGCTGCCTCGGCTCCCAGCTCGCGACCGGACTGACGACGCCGGACCAGGCGCGGGCCCTGCGTGATCGCAACGGCCTCCCTCTCGAGGAGGTCATGGCCGACGCGGGCCTCGAGCCGGCGCTCGGCCGCTCGGCCTGGCTGGACCGCGTCGGCTGCTACGTCGAGCTCCACGTCGAGCAGGGCCGCAACCTCGTCGACCGCGACGCCGCGGTGGGCGTCGCCAGCGGGATCTGGCCGCACGGTCGCTGGCGCTTCGACTTCGACGGGGAGGCCAACCACGCGGGCGCCACCCGCATGGAGGACCGGCGCGACCCGATGCTGACGTTCGCGATGACCGCCCTCGTGGCCGACGAGGAGGCCCGCCGCAGCGGGCAGCGCGCCACCTTCGGCCGGATCGAGGCAACCCCCAACGGCACCAACGCGGTGCCCTCCAGGGTCGCCGCGTGGCTCGACGCCCGCTGCGAGAACGACACCATGCTCAGCGACCTCGTCGCCACCCTGGAGAAGCGGGCCGGCGAGCGGGCCGGTCTCGACCGGACCCGCGTCACCGTGACCGCCGAGTCGCTGTCGGCCGCGGTCGAGTTCGACCCCGACCTGGCGTCCCGGATCGCCGCTCCGGGCGACTGGCCGATCATCCCGACCCAGGCCGGACACGACGCCGGCATCCTGTCCACCGCCGGCATCCCGACCGCGATGCTCTTCGTCCGCAACCCCACCGGCATCTCGCACTCACCCGAGGAGCACGCCGAGATGGCCGACTGCGTCGCCGGCGTCGAGGCCCTCGCCGACACCCTCGCGGAGCTGGCCCGATGAGCACGTTGGTCACCGGCATCGGTGAGCTGTTCGTCGGTGACGCCGCCGGATCGGTGATCGAGCGGGCCGCCTTCGTCGTCGACGATGGCCGGGTCGCGTGGGTGGGGCCCGCCGCCGAGGCGCCGGCTGCCGACGCGGCGTACGACGTGGGCGGGCGGGCCGTCATTCCCGGGTTCGTCGACTCCCACAGCCATCTCGTCTTCGCCGGCGACCGCTCGGCCGAGTTCGCCGCACGGATGGCGGGGCAGAGCTATGCCGCCGGTGGCATCCGGACGACCGTGCGCGCGACCCGCGAGGCCAGCGATGCGCAGCTCACCGACCACGTCGCGCGGCTCGTGGCCGAGATGCAGCGGCAGGGCACCACGACCCTCGAGATCAAGAGCGGCTACGGGCTGAGCGTGGCCGACGAGTCCCGCTCGTTGGCGGTGGCGCGGCAGTTCACCGACGAGACGACGTTCCTCGGCGCTCACGTCGTGCCGGAGGGGATCAGCGCGGAGGACTACGTCGCGCTGGTCACCGGCCCCATGCTCGAGGCCGCGCGGCCGCACGCCCGCTGGATCGACGCCTTCTGCGAGCGCGGTGCCTTCGACGCCGACCAGGCCCGGGCGGTGCTGGCCGCGGGTGCGGCAGTCGGTCTGCAGGGCCGGCTGCACGCCAACCAGCTCACCTACGGCGCCGGCGTCCAGCTGGCCTGTGAGCTCGGCCTGGTGGCGGTCGACCACTGCACCTATCTCAGTGACGCCGACGTGGACGCGCTCGCGCAGTCGGGCACCGTCGCCACCCTGCTGCCCGGCGTGGAGTTCTCGACCCGGCATCCGTACGTCGATGCCCGTCGCCTGATCGATGCCGGTGTCCGGGTCGCGCTCGCGTCGGACTGCAACCCGGGCTCCTGCTTCACCAGCTCGCTGCCGTTCTGCATCGCGCTCGCCGTCCGTGACATGGGCATGACGCCGAGCGAGGCCGTGTGGGCCGCGACCGCGGGCGGTGCCGCCGCCCTCGGCCGGACCGACGTCGGGCACCTGAGCGCCGGAGCGGCCGCCGACTTCGCCGTTCTCGATGCGCCCTCCCATGTGCACCTGGCCTACCGGCCGGGGGTGCCCCTGGTCGCCGAGACCTGGCGGGGCGGTCAGCGGGTCGACGGGCGCTGACCGCTCGGCCGGGCGATGCTCGACAGTCCGGGGGCAACTCATCCCCCGGAGGTCGCCGGCCACATCCTTCACCCGCTGCTCCGAGACGACGGCCGTCGTCTCGGAGCAGCGGCAGGTGGTTCTAGGCGCGGAAGGGCCCGCTGATCTCGTAGGTGATGCCGCCGCTGGACGAGCCGGTCGTGCCCCGCTGGGAGGAGAAGTACATGCGGTTGCCGGCCGGGTTGAACGCGACGCCGCACAGCTCCGACGAACTCTGCCCGGTGACCCGGAGGAACGGAGCCACGACGTCGTCGGGGGTGATGATGCAGATCTCCATGTTGCCGCCATCCTCGGCGACGTAGAGGTCTCCTGCCGAGGCTCCGGTGATGTTGTCGACGCCGGTGAGCGGAGGGTTGCCGGTCAGGTTGTCGTCATAGACCGTGTCGAGGGAGCCGGCGGCGGCGTCGAAGGCCCACACCTTGTTGTCGCCCTTGGTGGTGAAGTAGCAGATGTCGTTGCGGTAGTAGGCGCCTTCACCGCCGTTGAACACCTTCATGTTCGACACCTGGTCGCGTGTCGGCGTGGGGGAACCGTCGGGGTCGGGGACGTCGGCCCAGGTCAGGTTCGTGGTGAGCACCTGCAGCTTCCCGGCGGAGAGGTCTCCCCAGGTGGTCGGGACGAACCGGTAGAAGCCGCCGTCGCTCTTGTCCTCGGTCTGGTAGACGACCTTGCGGACGGGGTCGCAGGCCGCGGCCTCGTGCGTGAACCGGCCCATCGCGGCCCGGCGTACGGCAGGCTTCACGCCCCACGGGTCGGTCTCCCAGCTGTAGCCCGTGTCGTGCTCCTCGCAGGAGATCCAGGTGTTCCACGGCGTCGGTCCGCCCGCGCAGTTCCGGGTGGTGCTGCCGAGGATGCGGTAGGCGCTGGTGATGGTGGCGTTGCTGTCGAACCTGATGGCGCTCACGCCGCCGGCGCCGCTGCTCATCTCCGAGTTGGAGACGTAGATCCAGCCGGAGCCGTCGGCGAAGCAGACTCCGCCGTCCGGGGCGCTGTGCCAGGTGTATCCGGTGTTCGCGACGGCCCTCGTCGAGCGGGCGATCACCCGGCTGGTGAACCCCTGGGGCAACAGGATGCCGTTGGCGTCGACGGCCTGGAGAGCGCCATAGGGGCTCGGGCCGGTCTTGGCGGGGTAGGCGATGGCGGGTCGAGTGACGCTGAATCCGAGGGTGACGGTGCCAGCGCCGACAACGGCGGCACGGAGGAAGTTGCGACGATCCATGGGGAGTCCTTCTGGAGTCTCGGCAGATGGAAATGTGCCCGACTCACGCTAGGGATCGGCGCCTCCGTCGAGGCGTCTTCGGAACGAACAGTGCCCGACGCACAGGCGCCGCCGGCGGCCGCCGGCAACGACAGCACCGACCGCCTGGTCGATCGCGCCTGGTTCACCCTGTCCGGGGGAGTCGGACCGGCGAGTGGTCCTGGATCCTGCCGCCATGAGCGAGCCCGTCAACGTCGACAACTTCACCCGTGCCGAGACCCAGAGGATGTTTCGGGCCGTCCTGACCGACGCCGGGGGTCTGAACCGATGGAAGCACAACCGTGTGCCCACTCCGCTCGACCACCAGCCCGTGATCCGGCAGAACCGCGACACGCTCTACAGCGCCGGCGTCTTCGACATCAGCGGCGGCGCGACCGTCACCGTCCCGGAGACCTCGGGTCGCTACCTCGCGGTCATGCCGATCAACCAGGACGGCTACGTCAACGACGTCATCTACGAGCCCGGCACACACGAGCTCACCGTGGACGAGTACGACACCCCGTACGTCATGCTTCCCGTCCGAATCCTCGCCGACCCCGCCGACCCGAACGACCTCGTCGCCGCGCACGCGCTGCAGGACCAGGTCATCGTCGAGACTGCCGCGGACACGCAGCGCCCCTTCCCGGTCGTGGACTACGACACGACGAGCTTCGATGCGACCCGCGCCGCACTTCTCGAGCTCGCCACAGGGCTACCCGACATGCAGCGCGCGTTCGGTGCCCGCGATCAGGTCGACCCGGTCAGGTTCCTCATCGCCTCCGCTGCCGCGTGGGGCGGGCTGCCGGACGCCGCCGCGCAGTATCTCAACGTTCATCCCGGTCTGCCGCCCGGCGAATACACGCTGACGGTACGTGACGTGCCGGTCGACGGCTTCTGGTCGGTCTCCCTCTACGACGCGGCCGGCTACTTCCCGGCCGATGCCGGCGAACGCGTCAGCATCAACAACCTCACCGCTGAGCGCGACGCCGACGGTTCGGTGACGATCCGCTTCGGTGGCCCGCACGATGCCCCGAACCGGTTGCCGTCGGTCGAGGGCTGGAACTACCTGGTCCGCCTCTACCGACCGCGTCCGGAGATCCTCGACGGAAGCTGGACCTTCCCCGGCATCCAGCCGGCGTGAGCCCGCCTCGAGGAGATCGCCGAACATCGCGGGCAACCGAGACGCCAGACTCCCGCGCAAGGAACAACGCCTAGCCCAGCGGAGGGTCAGGGTCGTGTCTGACCGCGATTCGCCGCATGTGGTGACAGGGTTGGTGACCAGCGAGGGGTCGCGTGCGGCGGGTCTCCTGCGATGTCGAGGAAGGGAAGCCTGCGATGAGCGAAGACGCGGTCGACGAGGAGACGACGACGCTGCGAGCCGTCGGTGTACGCGTCCGGCAGGGGGTTCGGGATCTGCTTCCGACCACGTCGTTGACGCTGCGCGGGGGAGAGGTCGCGGTGGCCGTCGGCCCGCCGGGAGGTGGGCACACGTCGCTGGCTCTGGCGCTGGCCGGACGGCTGCGGCTGGACGCCGGCAGGGTGGCGCTGGACGGCGACGCCTCGCCTCGGGTCCTGCAGGCGGCGGTCGCGCTGGTCGATGTGCCAGGGGTCTCCGAGCCGGACGAGATGGTGCCGTTCCGCACCATCCTGGGTGAGGAGCTCGCCATGGCGAAGCACCGGCCGAGCGCGGCGGCGATCGACGGCTGGCTGGGGGAGTACGACCTCGCGACCGGTATCACCACGGAGGCGGTCCCGCCGGCGCCGCGCCTGGAGATCCTGGCGCGGCTGGCACTGCTGCGGCCGGGCACCCGCTACCTCGTCCTCACCTACCCCGAGCGTCTCGGGCTGCCCGTCGGGGAGTGGCTGGACATCGCGAACGATCTCGCCGGGTCCGGGAGCCGGCCCGGGGTCCTGGTCACCGCGAGTCCCGCGGTCTCGATCCCCGCCGGAGTGCGTACGTTCACCATCGGTCCGACGGAGGAAGCATGAACTCGCTGCGTATCGCCCTGACCGAGCTGCGCCGGATCACGGCCGGACGCCTGGCGAAGCTCGTCATCGTGGCGCTCGTCCTCGTCCCCACGCTCTACGCCGGGCTCTACCTCTACGCCAACCACGATCCGTACGCCCACTTCGATGAGCTCCCGGCGGCGCTCATCGTCGAGGACACCGGGGCGACCACGACCGACGGCACGAAGATCAACGCCGGCCGCGATGTCGCCGACAAGCTCCTGAAGTCGGGCGACTTCGACTGGTCGGAGGTCTCCGCGGCCACCGCGGAGAAGGACATCCGGGAGGGCGACTACTACTTCGCCCTGCGGATCCCGGAGGGGTTCTCGCGGACGCTGACCGGGGCGGAGCGGCTCGACCCGGAGCAGGCGCAGATCCAGGTCATCACCAACGACGCCAACTCCTACCTGTCCACCACGATCGCGACCAACGTCACCGACAAGGTCCGCGACGCCATCGCCAGCGAGGTCTCCGAGCAGGCCGCGGCCAGCTTCCTGCTCGGCATCTCCGACCTCCGCTCGGGGCTGGTCAAGGCCGCCGACGGTGCCGCGAAGCTGGAGAAGGGCGCGGGCACGCTGCGCGACGGTGCCGGCGAGCTGGCCACCGGAGCCGGTGAGCTGGAGGACGGCCTGAACACCATCGAGGGCAAGGTCACCGACCTGCCCACCAAGACGCGCGAGCTCGCCACCGGTGCCCGGAAGGTCGCCGACGCGAACGGCGAGATCGCCGCCACCGGGCAGCGCGCCGCGACCGCCGTCGACGACGCGGTCGCCGCCTACGACGCGACCCGGTCGGACCTCGACGCCCGGCTCGAGGCCGAGGGTCTCGACGAGCAGCAGCGCGCCGAGGTGCTGGCCGTCTACGACCGTGGATCCGCCCCGCTCGACCGGGTCGACCAGCGCGTCGGGGATGTCTCCGGGCAGCTGAACGACCTCGCCGCCGGGGCCGACCAGGTCGCCGACGGCAACGAGCAGCTCGCCTCGGCGATGCCCGATCTGGTCGCCGGGATCACCCAGGCGGCGGACGGCGCCGGCGAGCTCAGCACCGGCGCGACCCGGCTCCGTGACGGTGCCGCCAAGCTCGCCACGGGTGCCGGCGACCTGAAGAAGGGGCTGCAGGACGGCGCCGCGCAGGCGCCCGCCACCAACGAGGAGCTGCGCGACCGGATCGCCTCGACGATCGCCGACCCGGTCGCCATCGACTCGGTCTCCGAGGCGAAGGCGTCCTCCTACGGAGCCGGGCTGGCGCCGTTCTTCCTCGCCCTGGGCGCCTGGATCGGTGGGTACGTCCTCTTCCTGCTCGTCCGGCCGATCTCGACCCGCGCGCTGGCCGCCAACCAGACCCCGCTACGGATCGCCCTGGGTGGCTGGCTCACGCCGGCGCTGATCGGTGCCGCGCAGATGGTCGTCGTGCTCGTGGTCGTCGGCACCGCCGTCGAGATCACCCCGGTGAACTGGCTCGGCACGTTCGGGTTCCTGCTGCTCACCTCCGCGACCTTCATCGCGATCGTGCACATGCTCAACGCGCTCCTCGGTGCGCCGGGCCAGTTCCTCGGCCTGGTCCTGATGGTCGTCCAGCTCGTCACCGCCGGCGGCACCTTCCCCTGGCAGACCATTCCCGGGCCGCTGCACCCGCTCCACCACGTACTGCCGATGAGCTATGCCGTCGACGGGCTGCGCCAGCTGATGTACGGCGGGCTCTCGGGACGGGTCGTCTCCGACGCCCTCGTCCTGGCCGCCTTCCTCGTCGGCGCACTGCTGCTGACCAGCTTCGGCGCCCGCCGGCAGCGCGTCTGGACGCCCAAACGAGTGCGCCCGGAGATCGCCATCTAGCTCGCGTTCAGCTCACTCGGCCCTGCGCTCACGCCGCGCCGGAGGCCGTGATCAACCGTGCTCCCGTGGAGCCCGGTGCGTTGTCCTGTGCAGACAGCATACAGTTGACAACAGACAAATGATGTCTGATGATTCACAGACTCCATGAAAGAGTTAAGGGGCCGCCGAAACATGCACATCACGGGCTATCGCACGCTGACGACGGTGCACGACTGGGGACGTCCCATCGGTGACGTCAACGGCGCCGTCGGGTCGGGCAAGACGGCGGTGCCGATCGTCGTGCTCACCACCGACTCGGGTCTCGAGGGCATCGGCCTGGGACATCACCAGGGTCTCGACGTCGTCTTCCCGGCTCTGGAGGGCGAGGACCCGCGCGCCGTACAGGCGCTCTACGACCGGATGCTGTCGTGGGTCTTCAAGTCCGGGCACGGCGGCGCGGTGTTCGGGGCGATCGGCGCGCTCGACATGGCCCTGTGGGACCTCAAGGCCAAGGCGGCCGGTCAACCGCTGTGGCGACTCCTCGGCGGGCGCGACCGGGTCGTCCCGGCGTACGCCTCCGGCCTGGACGGGCCGCTGACCGACGAGGAGCTGGCTGCGCTGCAGACCCGGTTCGCCGAGCGTGGCTTCAGCGCCGTCAAGATCAAGGGCGGCCTCGACGTCGAGGCCGACCTGCGGCGTCTCCACCTCGTGAGCGACGTCTTCCACGACCGGACGGGCGCCGCGCCCGCGCTGATGCTCGACGCCAACGAGTCCTGGTCACGCAAGGAGGCGGTACGCCACATCGGTCGCCTCGAGGAGTCGGTCGACCTCGCGTGGGTCGAGGAGCCGGTCCGCCGGTGGGACGTCGACGGCCTGACGCGGGTCTCCCAGTCGGTGCGGGCGGCCGTCGCGACCGGGGAGAACCTCACCGGGCTCGAGCAGTTCCGGCCGCTGCTGCAGGCCAATGCGGTCGATGTCGTGCAGACGGGCAGCGTCTGGGGGATCAGCCACTTCCTGCGGGTGGCCGCCCTGGCGCTGGCCTTCGACCTGCCGGTGAGCCCGGTGGGCTACAACGCCAACCCGGTCGCCCATGCGGCGACGGTCGTTCCCAACCACCTCTCGCTGGAGGTGCAGGACCTGCACCTGCCCTTCGGCATCGAGTCCGACCAGGAGATCGAGGACGGTCACCTCGTGCTCGGCGACCTCCCCGGGCTGGGTCTGGTCGTCGACGAGGGGGCGATCGGACACATGAACGAGGCCGCCGACTGGGGACGCCACGGCGGCCCCCATGTACGTCCGGAGCGGGCCGGACGCAGGCTCGTGCGCAAGCCGTCCCTCCACCCGCGCTCCCAAGGCCCCGCTCCACACTGACCTGCTTCCCCCACCGAAAGGACCAGCCAGATGACGTCCCCGACCACGCAGCCCCGCGGTTGTGCCGTGGTGACCGGAGCGGGCGGCTCGCTCGGCCGCGCCAGTGCCGTACGCCTCGGGCGGGAGGGCTTCTCGCTAGCCCTGCTCGACCTGCCAGGTGAGGCACTGGCCACCACGGCCGCCGAGGTCGAGGCGGCGGGAGCCCGGCAGGCCACCCTTCCGGTGGACGTCCGCGACGCTGCCGCCGTCGTCGCCGCCCTGGAGGAGGCCGAGCGCGACCTGGGTCCCCTCGAGGTGCTGCTCAACAACGCCGCGATCTATCCCGCCACCCCCTTTCTCGACATCCCGGTCAGCGAGTACGACGACGTGGTGGCGGTCAACCAGCGGGCCTACTTCGTCGCGGCCCAGGCAGCGGCCCGACTGATGGCGCCGCGGGGGAGCGGCTCGATCGTCAACGTCGGTTCGATCACCTTCTCCGGTGGCTGGGACAAGCTCGCCAGCTATGTCTCGACCAAGGGAGCGGCGGTGGCGCTGACCCGTGCGCTCGCCCGCGAGCTCGGCCCGCAGGGGATCCGGGTGAACGCGGTCGCCCCGGGTGCCTTCCCGACCAAGGCCGAGGAGATCCACGAGGACCCGGAGGCCTACACGACCCACGTGCTGGACCACCAGGCCCTCAAACGGCGCGGCCGTCCCGACGAGCTGGCGGCGGTGGTCGCCTTCCTGGTCGGGCCCGACGCGTCCTTCATGACCGGACAGACCCTGAACGTCGACGGCGGATGGAACATGCAATGAGCGACCCCGACACCGAGCTCGACATCTTCGGGCACCGACTCACCCCGCGCGGGCTGCGCGAGCGTACCGGCGACACCGAGTCCGTCGCAGGAGTGCGCCAGGTCGTCCTCGACAACGGCTCCGAGCGCGGCGTACGCGCGGTGCAGCTGCGCACCTCGGCCGGGCTCGAGCTCGAGGTGCTGGTCGACCGGGCGCTCGATCTCGGCGCCGCCCGGCTGCGGGGCGTCCCCTTCGGATGGCGAAGCGGCAACGGCTTCCGTCATCCGGGCCTGCACGAGCACCACGACGAGGGCGGTCTGTCCTGGCTGCGCGCCCTCGACGGCCTGCTGGTCTCCGGCGGCCTCGACCACACGCTCTTCGGCGGCGACGTCGACGCGACGGCCTACAACTATCCGCCGAAGCAGACGGTCAACCACGGACTCCACGGCCGGCTCACCGCGATCCCCGGCCGGCTGCTCGAGGCCGGCGAGGTGTGGGACGGTGACCGGTGCGTGCTGCGGGTGCGGGGCGAGGTCGTCCAGGCGACCTCCTTCGGTGAGCACCTGCGGCTGACCCGCACGATCGAGGTCGACTTCGACGGGCTCGAGATCCGCCTCGATGACGTCGTCGACAACCTCGGCTTCGACCCGACGCCGCACATGTTCCTCTATCACCTCAACTTCGGCTGGCCGCTGGTCGACGAGGGCACCGAGCTCGTCGCGGCGATCAGCCGGACCCCGTGGCGCTCCGACTCGGTCGCCGAGCAGGGCGTCTCCTACCGCACTCTCCCCGAGCCGCAGCCGCGGTTCGTCGAGCAGGTCCACGAGCACGCGCTGGTCGCCGACGGCGATGGGCGGCACCGGGTCGCGCTGGTCCGCGGCGACGAGACCCTCGGCGTGGAGGTGTCGTGGGACTCCGCCACGATGCCGCACTTCTTCGAGTGGCAGAACCTCCGCAGCGGTCAGTACGCCGTCGGGTTGGAGCCGTCGACGCATGCGGTCGCGGGTGACGCCGCCGCCCGTGAGGACGGGTCGATGACCTGGCTCGAGCACGGTGACGCGCGCAGCTACTCCACCACGATCCGCGTGCTCGACGGTGCGGAGGCGATCCGGGCCTCCCGGGCCGCGATCCGCGCGCTCGGCGACCAGCCCGACTGACCTGCCACCCCACCGACGCAAGGAAGAACCGATGACCACCACTCCCCGCATCCTCGAGGGATACCGCGTCCTCGACTGCTCGATCGCCATGGCCGGCCCGTTCGCCGCTCAGCGGCTGGGCGACCTGGGCGCCGACGTCGTCAAGGTCGAGCCGGTCACCGGTGAGTGGCAGCGCCACGCCGCGGCCGGTGGCGCGCAGGGCAACCAGATCAACGTCTCGTTCCTCTCGCTCAACCGCAACAAGCGCTCGCTGGCCGTCGATCTCAAGAACGTTGCCGGCAAGAACGTTCTGTTGCGGATGGTTGAGAACGCAGATGTTTTTCTGCAGAACTATCGCCCCGGAGTGGCCGAGCGGCTCGGCGTCGACTACGCGACCCTCTCGGCGATCAACCCGCGCCTGGTCTACGTCTCGATGTCCGGCTACGGCGAGGACGGCCCTGACGTGGACCAGCCCGGGCAGGACCTGCTGCTGCAGGCCCGCAGCGGCGCGATGCTCTCGACCGGTCGCCACGGCGAGCCGCCGCAGCCGGCGGGGCAGTACCTCGTCGACGCGGTCACCGCGTCCACCGCGTTCGAGGCTGTCCTGGCGGCGCTGCTCCACCGCGAGCGTACGGGCGAGGGGCAGCTGGTGAAGGTGAACATGCTGGACGCGATCACCACCTTGCAGATGCAGGAGCTGTCGGTGTTCGTGGCCGGCAAGGTGCCCCAGCAGCGCAGCGCGGAGCCGCATGCGCACGTCTACATCCGGGCGCCCTACGGCACGTTCAGGACGGCAGACGGCTTCCTCGCCCTCGCCATGCCCGACCTGCCGACGCTGGGCAGGGTCATCGACGAGCCCGCGTTCGCCGAGATGAGCTCGGAGGTGCACGGCTGGACCCACCGGGACGAGGTCCACCGCCGCACCGCGGACAGGCTCGTGCTGCGTACAACCGCAGAGTGGCTCGCAGATCTTGGTGCCGCCGGCATCTGGTGCGGCCCGGTCCAGGACTACGCGGCCCTGGTCGAGGATCCGCAGATCAAGCACAACGGGACCTTCGTCGAGTACGACCATCCCACCGAGGGCCTGGTCACGACCCCCGGATTCCCGTACGCCTTCTCCCGCACGCCGGCCTCGATCGAGCGGGGCGCACCCCTGGTCGGGCAGCACACCGGGGAGCTGCTCGCAGAGGCCGGGTTCACCGGCGAGGAGATCGCGGCGCTGACCGCCGACGGCGTGGTCGCCGAGACCCGGCCCGAGCAGCCGGTCTGATGACTGCGCCGACCTTCCGCGGCCTGACCTGGGACCACCCGCGCGGCCGCGACGCTCTGGTCGCGGCGGCCGGGGCGAGCGACCTGGACCTGGTCTGGGACGTCCACCCGCTCAGCGGCTTCGAATCCACCCCGATCGAGGAGATCGCGGCCGAGTACGACCTCGTCGTCCTCGACCACCCCCACCTCGGCGACGCGGTCGCACACGGCGGCCTGCAGCCGTTCGACGACCTCGTCGGTCGCGAGCAAGTGGAGGCGTGGTCGGATGCGGCCGTCGGGCCCAGCCTCGCGTCGTACGTCATGGACGGACGGCTGTGGGCGGTGCCTCTCGACGCCGCGACGCAGGTCGCCGCGACGCGCCCGGACCTCGTCGACGTCGTGCCGCGGCTGTGGGCGGACGTCGTCGCGCTGTCCCGGCGGGCACCGGTCGCGCTGTCGGTCGCGGGCCCGCACGCGCTCCTGACCTTCTCCTCGGTCTGCGTCGCGCTGGGGGAGGAGCCAGGAGGCGAGGAGCGCTTCGTCTCCGGCGACGTCGGACGGCAGGCCCTCGAGCTGATGGCCGACCTGGCCGCGCGGGCCCCGCGCCACACCCTGGTCCTCGACCCGATCGGGCTGCTCGCGGAGATGACCGAGGGCGACACGATCGCGCACGTACCGCTCGTCTACGGCTACGCCACCTACGCAGACACCACGCTCCAACGCCCTGTCCGCTTCACCGACGCGCCCACGCTCGCTCCCGGTACGCGGCCCGGCTCCACCCTCGGCGGGACCGGCCTGGCCCTCACGGCGCGGTGCGAGGTCACGCCCGAGCTGCTCGATCACGTACGCCACCTCATGTCAGGGCCGGTGCAGGAGGCCTTCATCCCGGCACATGCCGGTCAGCCGTCGGCCCGCGCCGCGTGGACGTCGCCGGCGGTGAACGAGCCGGTGGGCGACTTCTACCTCGGCACCCTGGAGACGGTCGAGCGGGCGTGGGTGCGGCCCCGTCATCCGGGCTACGTGAGGTTCCAGACCGAGGCCGCCGAGGCCGTCCGCGAGGCCGTGGCCGGCTCGATCAGCACCGCCGCCGCCCTCGACCGGATCGGCGAACGCCACCTGGCCCTCGTGCCGGACCAACCGGAAGGAGCTGCCCGATGACCGCACCTGAGTCGCCCTGCCCGGAGGTGCTGTTCGAGCAGCACGGCCACGTCGGCGTGATCACCCTCAACCGGCCCGCCAAGCTCAACGCCGTCACCCAGGAGATGTCGGACGCGCTCGTCGCGCTGGCGCGCTGGTGCAACGAGAGCGACGACGTACGGGTCGTGGTGCTCACCGGTGCCGGGGACCGCGCGTTCTGCGCAGGCTCGGACATCGCTGAGCTCGACAAGTACGCCACCCCGTGGGACTTCCGCAACCGGGAGGACTACTGCGACTCGCTCAAGGTGCTGCGCAAGCCGATCATCGCCGCCGTCAACGGGTACGCCCTCGGCGGCGGGCTGGAGACGGCGCTGATCTGCGACATCCGGCTGGCATCGACCACGGCGAAGCTCGCCGCGGCCGAGGTGAAGCTCGGCTGGATCGGCGGTGGTGGCATGTCGGCCCTGCTGGACCGCTCGATCGGCCCCAGCAACGCCGCGGTGATGCTGATGACCGGCGATCCGATCGACGCCCAGCAGGCGCTCGCGTGGGGCCTGGTCAGCGAGCTGCTCCCGCCCGAGGCGCTCCTGCCGCGGGCCCTCGAGCTCGCCGAGACGATCGCGAGCCGGGCCCCCATCGCGGTCGAGACCGCCAAGGCCAACCTCACCGCCGCCGCCAACATGCCGCTGGAGCAGGCGGTCGCCTACGAGCGCGACATCCAGACCGTGTGCTTCGCGACCGCCGATGCCGCCGAGGGGCGCGCGGCGTTCGCCGAGAAGCGCGCACCCCGATTCGTCCGAGCCTGACCACAGGAGCACCGATGACCGTCACCACCGACTGGGGGCCCGATCTGGCCGCCACCCTGCCCACCGATGGCGCCGTCCCGACGCTGGTGGGGCGCGTCTGGGACCCGGAGGCGCGGGGCCCGAGCGTCGTCGTGGTGCGGGAAGGCATGGCGTACGACGTGAGTGGGTCGTTCCCGACGGTGCGGGACCTCTGCGAGCGTGCCGACCCCACCGTCGCGCTCGCCGAGGCACCCGGCGAGCCGCTGGCCACGGTGGTCGACCTGCTCGCCAACACGCCGCCCGAGGGCCGCGATCCCGACCGTCCCTGGCTGCTCGCGCCGGTCGACCTGCAGGCGGTCAAGGCCGCCGGGGTGACCTTCGCGGTGTCGATGCTGGAGCGGCTCATCGAGGAGCGCGCTCGAGGCGAGGCCGGCGCGGCCGCCGAGGTACGCGCCGAGATCACCGCGGCCATCGGCGGCGGGCTCGAGGAGCTGACACCCGGCTCGCCGCAGGCGCAGCGGCTCAAGGAGCTGCTGCGCGAGCGTGGCATGTGGAGTCAGTACCTCGAGGTCGGCATCGGCCCTGACGCGGAGATCTTCACCAAGGCCCAGCCGCTGGCCGCGGTCGGCACCGCCACCGAGGTCGGGGTGCTGGCCTCCTCACGGTGGAACAACCCGGAGCCCGAGGTCGCGCTGATCATCGCCTCCGACGGCCGCATCGTCGGCGCCACCCTCGGCAACGACGTGAACCTGCGTGACGTCGAGGGGCGTTCGGCGCTCCTCCTGCCCAAGGCCAAGGACAACAACGCCGCCTGCGCCCTCGGCCCGTTCGTACGGCTCTTCGACGGCGGCTTCACCCTCGACCACGTGCGCGCGACGACGGTCTCGCTCGAGGTGCGCGGGGAGGACGGCTTCGAGATGGCCGGGACCTCGTCGATGCGCGCGATCAGCCGCGACCCCGAGGACCTGGTCGGCCAGCTGATCGGCCCGCACCACCAGTATCCGGACGGGGCCGTGCTGCTGCTCGGCACCATGTTCGCGCCCTCCGACGACCGCGACGAACCCGGCATGGGGTTCACCCACCACTGCGGCGACATCGTCCGGATCTCCGCGCCCGAGCTCGGCACCCTCGTCAACCTCGTCAGGGCGAGCGAGGAGTGCGCGCCGTGGGACTTCGGCGTCGCCGACCTGATGCGCAACCTCGCTGGAAGGAACCTGCTGTGACCGTCCTGCCCTCCCGGAACCCCGCCACCGGCGAGGAGACCCCGACCGGGCTCCGGTCCACCACGACCGAGGAGGTCGAACGGGTCGTCGCGCAGGCGCACGCCGCCGTGTCGGCGCTGGCGGCACTGGGTCGCGAGGGGCGCGCCCGGCTGCTCGAGGCGATGGCTGACCGGCTCGAAGAAGGCCGCGTCCGCCTCGTCGAGACCGCGATGTCGGAGACCGGGCTGACCCGGCCCCGCCTGGAGGGAGAGGTGGGCCGCACCACCTTCCAGCTGCGTCTCTTCGCCGAGGCGGTCAGGGAGGGCAGCTTCCTCGAGGCCGCGATCGACCACGCCGGACAGACGCCGCTCGGACCAGCTCCCGACGTACGCCGCATGCTGGTGCCGCTCGGCCCGGTCGCCGTCTTCGGGGCGAGCAACTTCCCGCTCGCCTTCTCCGTGCCGGGCGGTGACACCGCGTCCGCGATCGCGGCCGGCTGCTCGGTCGTGGTCAAGGCACACGAGTCGCACCCGCTGACCTCCCAGCTCGCCTTCGACGCGCTGCGCGCCGCGGTCGACGATCTCGGGCTGCCGCCAGGGACCGTCGGCCTGGTCCACGGTCGCCAGGCCGGGGCCGACCTGGTCGTCGCCCCGCTCATCAAGGCGGTCGGCTTCACGGGCTCGCCCGCCGGGGGTCGGGCGCTGCTCGATCTGGTCAACGCCCGCTCCGAGCCGATCCCGTTCTACGGCGAGCTCGGGAGCCTCAACCCGCTCGTGATCACCCCCGGAGCTGCGGCGGCCCGCGGGGCGGCCGTCGCCGAGGGCCTCGCCGCATCGATCACCGGGTCGGCCGGGCAGCTGTGCACCAAGCCCGGACTGGCATTCGTGCCGGCCGGCGAGGCCGGCGACGCGCTGGTCGCCGCGCTCGCCGCGACCCTGGCCGCGTCGGCCGCGCAGCCGCTGCTCAACCTCGGCATCGCCAACTCCTACCGGGAGATCCTCGGTCGGCTCGCGTCGACGCCCGCCGTCAGCGTCGCCGTGGCGGCGGAGGAACAGGGCGAGCCCGCCTGGGCCGGTTCAGGCCTTATGGTGACGGGCACGACGGGCCTCCCGGAGGTCCTCGAGGAGTGCTTCGGTCCCGCCGCCGTCGTGGTGAGATACGCCGACGAGGCCGATCTCGTCGCCGCGCTGCGCCAGGTACCCGGATCGCTCACCGCCTCCCTCCACTCCCAGCCCGACGAGTCCGCGCTGACCCGGCGGCTCGTCGAGGTCGTCACCCCGCTCGCCGGCCGCCTCGTCTTCAACGGCTTCCCCACCGGCGTACGCGTCTCGTGGGCGCAGCACCACGGCGGACCCTGGCCCTCCACCAACACCCTGCACACCTCGGTCGGCGTCACTGCCATGCGCCGGTTCCTGCGCCCGCTGGTCTGGCAGGACGCGCCCCAGGAGCTGTTGCCCGAGGAACTGCGCGACGGCCACACCGCCACACCGCGCCGCATCAACGGCACCCTGCACGTCTGAGCAAAGCCGAGGCGTCGGCCGAGAGGTCAGCCGCGTCGGCCGAGAGGTCAGCTGCGTCGGCCGAGAGGTCAGCTGCGTCGGCCGAGAGGTCAGCTGCGTCGGCCGAGAGGTCAGCTGCGTCGGCCGAGAGGTCAGCTGCGTCGGCCGAGA
>NZ_JBVJKY010000002.1:0-46118 GCF_055585005.1 Nocardioides sp. NPDC054178 | reverse complement strand
AGGAGTCAGCTGCGTCGGCCGAGAGGTCACCTGCGTCGCCCGAGCCGGCAGCGCCGTGTCAGGTCGGCCGTCCTACGTGACGCCTCGGCCGACGTACGTGACGTCTCGACGCCGGTTCCTCGCCGCCTCATCCGAGACGTCAGCCGCGTCGGCCGAGACGGCAGCGCCGTGCCAGGTCGCCCGACCTGCGTGACGCCTCGCCCGACGCACGTGACGCCTCGCCCGACGCACGTGACGCCTCGCCCGACGCACGTGACGCCTCGCCCGACGCACGTGACGCCTCGGCCGACCTACCCGACGCCTCGGCGGTGCTTGCTCTCCACGGCCGCTGAGACGTAGGCTTTGCGCAAACGATTGATCGCGCGAGGGGGAGTGGCGATGCAACCGGAGGAACTGCCTCTCGCAGGGACCGTGGTCCTGGACTTCAGCCAGTTCTTGGCGGGCCCCGTCGCAGCGTTGAGACTGGCGGATCTGGGCGCGCGGGTGATCAAGGTGGAGCGGCCGCGGACCGGCGAGATCGGGCGTACGCTCGCATTCGCGGGGCGCTCGGCGGCGGGGGACACGCTCTCTTTCCATGCCATGAACCGCAACAAGGAGGCGGTGGTCGCCGACCTCAAGGATCCGGCGGACCTGGCCCGGGTGAAGGATCTCGTCGCCAGGGCCGACGTCCTCATCGAGAACTTTCGGCCCGGGGTCATGGAACGCATCGGCCTCGACTACGAGAGCGTGAGCGAGCTCAACCCGGCGCTGGTCTATGCGAGCGCCTCGGGCTACGGCGACACCGGCCCCTGGGCGAGCCGACCCGGCCAGGACCTCCTGGCCCAGGCGGTGTCAGGGGCGACGTGGCTCGCCGGCGCGGACCGGCCGATGACGATCGGCCTCTCCCTGGCGGACCATCTGATGAGCTGCCACCTCGCCGAAGGCGTGACCGCACTGCTCGTACGGCGGGCCAGAACCGGGCGGGGCGGGCTCGTGGAGACGAGCCTGCTCGAGGGCATGCTGGACCTGCAGGCGACGCTGCTGACTCGACGCGAGGGCGAGGGCGAGCACGAAAGCGGGGGCGAGGACCTGGCCCGCTCGCCTCGGCCGACGTCTGCCTGGACCGCCGCCGGGGTCTTCGCCACCAAGGACGGCTACGTCGCGCTGTCCGGGGTGCCGCTCGACGAGCTCGCGACCACGCTGGGCGACGCCGAGCTGGCCCGGCTCGCGGCCACAGCGGGCGAGGAGGAGGAGCCCCCGAACCAGGTGAGCGACCTGGTCGTCGCCGCGCTGGGACGCGACACGACGGCCGCCTGGCTGGACGCGCTTGACGCCCAGAACGGGTCGAGCGGATGGCTCGCGCCGGTGCTCACCCTCGAGGAGCTGCTCGCCTCGCCGGAGTTCGCCGCGCTCGAGATGACCCAGCAGGTCGAGCGTTCGGCCCCGGAGCCGGGTGGCACCGCCGTGACCCTGACGACCACCCGGAGCCCGATCCGCGTCGACGGCGAGATCCTCCGCCATCGTCGAGGCGCACCCCGGCTCGGCGAGCACGGCATCCTGCGCGAGGGAGCCGATCCGCTCGGGGGTGACCCGCATGGCCGATGACGGCCGACCGGCTCCTGCCACGCCGGATCAGTCAGGTCCCAAGCCACCGCTGCCGGGCAGAGCTAGGCTGCGGCCCATGGCCACCCTCGGCGATGTCGCAGCCCTTGCCGGTGTCTCGATCTCCGCGGTCTCGCGGGTGCTCAGCGACGCGCCGTCGGCCCGGGTGAGCGAGGCGACCCGCGAACGCATCGTGCAGGCGGCCAGGGACCTTCAGTACCGGCCCAACTTCGCCGGTCGTGCGCTGAAGTCGGCGCGCACCCAGGTGGTCGGCCTGGTGGTGCCCGACCTGACCAACGCCCTGTTCACCGAGCTCATGCACGGCGCCGAGGACGAGGCCGCCGCGAGGGGCTACACCCTGCTCCTCGGCCGCGCCGACGACGTACGCCCTGGCGGCGAGATGATCGCCCGGCTCATCGGCGAGGGACGCGTCGACGGCATGGTCATCCAGGTGGGCGACGGTGTCGCGCCGGCGGGGATGGGGGAGCTGCTGGCCTCGGGCGCGCCGATCGTGCTGATCAACTCCACCTACCCGGGACACGTCGGCTCGGTCGCGCTCGACGACCGCACCGGTGCCCGGATCGCGACCCAGCACCTGATCGAGCTCGGCCACGAGAGGATCGCCTTCGCCAACGGGCTCCCACGCTCGTTCACGGCGAAGCGGCGGCGAGTGGGCTACAAGGAGGCGCTCCTCGAGGCAGGGCTACCGGTTCGTCAGGGGTACGAGACCCGGATCGGCTACACCGCCGACAACGGCCGCGCGGCCCTGAGGCGTCTGATGGAGAGGGAGCCGCGGCCCACCGGGATCGTGGTCGCCAACGTCAACGCCGCCATCGGTCTTCTCGCTGCCGCCCGAGCCGACGGGATCCGTGTCCCCGAGGACCTGTCCGTGGCCACGGTGCACGACTCCTGGACCGCTGAGAACACCTGGCCGCCCCTGACCGCGGTCAGGATGCAGTTCTACGACATGGGACGCGCGGCGGTGCGCAGCGTGGTCCGCCGCATCGAGACCGGGGAGATGGCCGACGAGATGATCACCGACCCCGCCCCGGAACTCGTCGTGCGGGAGTCCACGGCGCCACCGCGCCGGGCCGATTGAGAACTCGGGAGACGAGCTCTCGAGCGGCCCGGCAGCAGCGGCTCAGGGTTCGCGTACGAACGTGACGTAGCTGGATCCGCCCTGCCCCGAGACACCGGAGTTGCCGCCGAGCGTGAGCGTGCCGGCCGGCACCTCCTTCCGGAAGAGCACCAGCGGTCGGTCGGTGGTGCCCACCGTCGCCGTCGTGCGGGTCCAGCCCCCGTCGGTGAGCCAGCGCGGCCACCAGAGGTTCTCACCACGATCGTCGAACGCGACCCACACCGTGGTGGGTTCAGTGACGTCGAGGGTGAGGTAGTCGTCGGCGACCACCTTGGAGTCGTCGTTGGCGCCCCTCACCAGGACCGTCCCGGCGAGCTCCTCGGGCAGGTCGCTGATGACGTACGCGCGGTCCACGTAGATCGGCGCGCCCTCCTCCGCGCGCAACAGGGCACGCAGCTTGCTCGGAGCAGCCACCCGCACCGTGTCGCTGACCACCTGGGGCGTGCTCGTCGCGACGCCGTACGTCCTGGAGCCGAGCACCAGCGGGGACTGCGCGGCAGAGCCGCCGAGCGGGACGAAGCGGTAGCTCGCCCCCGCCGGCGCGATCCGGTAGGACGCCCCCTCGGTGGTGGCGAACCGAAGGACGCCTCCCGAGCCGTGCTCGACGAGCCGGCCGCGGGCGTCCCGCACCTCGACCCGCCGTCCGGGCCACGGGTTCGCCACCGCGAGGCGGTCCCGACTGCCGGCTTCGATGCCGACGAGCGTGGGTTCACCGTCGCGGACCTCGACGTCGACCCGGTGTCCACCCGGGATCTGGACGGCGCCGGTCACGCTCCAGTCCTCCGGGATCGAGGGCGCGATCCGCACCGTGCCGTGGTCGTCCTGCACCAGGGCGTCCTGGACCGTGGAGGCGACGACCGCGTTCCACGTGTCGTAGAAGCCGCCGCCCTTGAGCGGGTCGTGGTTCTTGCTGTGTGCGGCGAAGCCGTTGTCGAACACCTGGAAGTCGCTCGTGCCCTGCTCGAGCAGGTCGACCATGTCGTCGGCGCGGTGCAGCCACGCGGCCTGCTGCGCGTCCGAGGCCCACTCCCGGGTCTGGTCGAACACCCGCGTCGTGAAGGTGTCGTGAGCGATCTGGTCCTCCGCGCCGACCGCCCGCCACGGCCAGATCGCCTCGAGGTCGGGGTTCTGGGTGTTGTGATCCTCCTCGTCGGTCGCGGACCAGGCGATCACCTCCTTGCCGTCGCGGACCGTCGTCGGCAGCTCGGGCAGCCGGGGGATCGCCGCCTCGAGCTGCGCGGAGAGGCGCCGGTTTCCGTGCTCCTCGGTGACCTCGGCCAGGAACGGGAAGATCGTGCGCATGCCGGCCACGTCGGGCGTCGGGTCGGTCGTGTCCCACTGCGTCTCCAGCGCGTTGACGTGGTGGAGGTGCAGCCGTCCGTCGTCGCCCTCCTCCAGGACCGAGAGGTAGAACTCGGCGACGCCCTCGAGCAGCGGATAGGCGCGGCGCAGGATCTCGCGGTCGCCGGTGTAGTCGGACTGGAGACGTACGTTCTCGACCAGCTCGGCTCCGGTCGAGAGGATGCGGTTGAGCCATGACGGCTCCATCGCGCTCACGCATGCTTCGGCGGTGCCGTCGTACACCAGGAACTCGGGGACACAGATCCCCTCGGCCTCCGGCCAGTTCTCCTGCGTCCACGCCTTCATCTCCTCGATCCGGTCGAGGTAGAGGTCGAAGTACGGGGCGTTCTGGTCGGCGGTGTCGGCGCCCAGATTCGCCCACACGGGCTGTCGCAGGTTGAAGTGCCACCACGCGTCCGACGCCCAGTGGATGTCGTCGCGGAACGAGGACCACAGGCTGGTCACGCCGCCGTGGCTGGCCGGCACCGCGCCGCCGCTGGAGGCCTTGGCGACGTAGAGCTGCATCGCCCGGAGCGCCTCGAAGTAGCGGGCCGACCCGTCGGGGCTGTCCAGGCGCATGGGCGCCGCGCCCTCCCAGTAGCGGTGCCACTCGTCCAGGTGGTTCCGCTGAGGCTGCGACGGAAGCCGGGTGGCGGTCGCTGCCGCGCGAGCCACGTCCTCGCCGGCCCAGGACGGGACGCCGAGCACGATGCGGAACCTCCCGTCAGCACCCGGACGGAACCTCAGTCGTACGCCGAGCTCGTCGACGACCTCGGCCCGCACATCGCGTGCCTGGGCGGTCAGCGCGGCCACCTGCCCGGTCGAGCGGGCGTTCGACTCGTCGGTGAAGGTCTCCGCGACGGCAGCCGTGTCACCGTGGGCCCATACGGTCGGCGTACGTCCCTCCCACAGGCCGAGCTCGGCGGTCTGCTGCTTGTCGGGGTCGGCGCCTTCCACCTCGACGATGAGCTGGTCGGCGTCGGCGCGCACGTAGCTGCGCACCGTCATGCCGTTGCCGCGTTGCGTGAGCGTCGCGTCGTGCAACGAGAGGCGACCGCGGTAGTCCTTCGCGGAGGAGAGGCCGTAGAGACCCGGCAGCACCAGCTGGCCGGCCGACTTCAGCTCCGGAAAGGTGTCGCCACGGTTCAGCTGGGCGGTCCAGCCGTCGGCTGCCCAGACACCGGCGCCGAGCTCGCCGTTGGCGAGCGGCACGGCCTGGTCGGCACGCCATGGTGCCGTGGCGAGGACGAGGTCGGAGCGCGAGAGCAGGTGGGCGGTGTCGACCCGGAGGGCATCGCGGAGCCAGGCCGAGGTGGTCCGCGACGCCGCGGGCGTCCCGTCGGTCGCAGTCGCGGGGGAGGTGGCGAACAGGGTCGCCAGCATCGTCAGCAGTGTCGTCAAGATGACCAGGGAACGAGTGGTGCGCATGGTCCTTCTTCCCGAGCCGGCTCGCCGTCGGGTGGGTGTCGGCTCGCAGTGAGATCAATCGTTTGACTTGCTCAATCGTTTGAGTGACGCCGATCACTTTGACGTCGTCGGCCATGGATCGTCAAGGGCTGGAAGGAAGATCCACTCAAACGATTGACCACTCCCGGTAATCTGCTCTAACGTTTGAGCAGTGGTCTGCGTCACACCGCACCCCGCTCGGGACACATCGTCGAAGGAGCCATGTCCATGAAGCGAAATCCACTCGGTTCACGTCACCGGGCGGCCTTGGTGGCCGCCGTGACCCTGCTGACCGCCTCGTTGCTGGGTGCGTGCGGCTCCGGCGGAGGGAGTGATGCCGCGGGGGAGAAGACGGACTCCGGAGGCGCGATCACCGTCTGGGTCGACCCGCCGCGCGTGCCCGCGGCGAATGCCTTCAAGAAGGCCTACCCCGACATCGACATCAAGATCAACCAGATCGACGGCACCGTCGGAGGCAAGTCCCTCCAGCAGCAGTTCGCCCAGTTCAACGAGGCCGGGAAGGGCTGGCCGGACGCCATCTTCTTCCCCTCGAACGACGACATCGCCTGGGCCTCCGGTGCGCAGATCGACTACACGCTCGACCTGAGCGACCAGCTGCCCGACGTGCTCGAGGGCTACGAGGGCTCGATCAACGCCGCCTGCGAGATCGACGGCCAGGTCCGGTGCCTGCGCAACGACGCGGCCCCCGACGTGTTCTGGTACAACAAGGCCTTCTTCGACGCCAACGGCTACAAGGTGCCGACGACCTGGGAGGAGTACGGCGACCTCGCCGTCAAGATCGCCAAGGAGCACCCGGGCAAGATCAGCGGCTTCACCGGCGATGCGTACGCCCCCGACCGCTATCTGTGGGGGTCGGGCTGCCCGACCAACGACCGGCAGTCCGAGACCGTGGTCCACATCGACACCTCGGACGCCAAGTGCACCCGAGCGGTGGACCTGATCGACACGATGCTGGGTGGCAAGGCTCTCTCGACCGTCGGCATCTTCGACCCGGACGCGGCCAAGGTCGGCAAGGACCTCGTCATGAGCCCCGGTGCCGCGTGGTGGGGCGACTACCTCTTCAACCAGACCTGGAAGATCCCGGCCGGTCAGATGACCGCCGTGGAACCGCTGGCGTGGGACGGTGAGAGCGAGCCCTCCACCGGCAACGAGGGCGGAGGCCTGTGGGGCGTCTCGAACCACATCACGGGCAAGCAGCTCGAGAACACGCTGACCTTCGCCGAGTTCGTCGCCACCGACCCGAGGTGGCAGGTCGAGCTCTCCACCGGTCTGCCGGCGTACGGACCCGTTCAGGACGCGTGGGCGGAGAAGCAGGCCAAGGCGAACTACTTCGCTGACAACGAGGCCACGTTCGAGGCGATGAAGAAGGCCAACGACCACGTCGTCGACGGCCATGCCTACATGCTCTACAACACCGGAGCGGTGTGGACCGAGACCATGGCCGCCGCTCTTGCCTCGGGAGGCGACGTCAACGAGGCCTGGACGTCCTTCGGCGACGAGCTGGTCAGCCAGGCGAAGGCGATGGGCTACACGGTCGAATAGCCGGGCCGCGCACGAGTCCCTTCGGCCCGGATCGTCCGGGCCGAAGGGACGCCATCCCAGTCACATCGGGTCCTCACGGTGGCCCGGACACATCGGAGGAGCAACATGTCGACCGCCTTGATGGAGGACATCGCCACCTCGCCGCCCGAACCGGGCGCGCGGCGTCGTCCCCGACGACGCGTGGCGCGGCCCAGCGAGACGCGTGGCGCCTGGGTGCTGATGGCGCCGTACCTCGTCCTGCTGATGATCGCGGGCATCATCCCGGTGGCGTACGCGATCAAGACATCGCTGGAGAAGGCGCCGACGCCGCTGGACCCCACCGGGGGTTTCGGTGGCGTGGACAGCTTCAGGACCGTCGTCACCGACTACCGGTTCGTCGACACGTTCGTCAACATCTTCGCGACCCTGGTGGTCTGGCTTCCGATCATGACCATCGGCATCGTCGGGCTGGCTCTGCTGGTCCATGCCAGCCCCGGATGGTTCGGGTCCTCGATGCGGTTCATCTACTACATCCCCGGGGCTCTGGCGGGCGTCGCCAACCTGGTGCTCTGGGTCTACCTGCTCAACCCGAGCCAGTCCCCGATCGAGGGGTTCTGGCAGGCGCTGGGTGTCGACACCATCAAGCAGGCGGTCGCCGGGCCCGGGAACCTGCCGTTCATCCTGGCCGCGATGATGTTCTTCCAGGGCGTCGGTCAATGGGTCATCGTGGTCAACGGCGGCCTCAACGGGATCTCGGAGGAGACCCTCGAGGCAGCGCGGCTGGACGGTGCCAACGAATGGCGGCTGGCCTGGCACGTGAAGCTGCCGATCATCCGGCCGTGGATCGGCTACGCGGTGCTGATGAACCTCGCCTACGGGTTCCAGCTCTTCCTCGAGCCACAGCTGCTCGACCAGGTCGCCAGCAACGCACTCGAGGATCAGTGGACGCCCACCCAGCTGGGCTATGCCTTCGCTTTCAGCAACTACAACTTCCCCGCAGCCGCCGCGATGTCGCTGATCCTGCTCGTGATCACGCTGGGGATCGGCCTGCTGGTCGTCTTCCGGACCGGCCTGTTCGGCGAGGAGGAGCACCGATGAGCCAGACCACCACGGCCGCGCGCCGCGCGCCCGCGGCGAAGCGAGGCATGTTCGACTGGAGCGTAGGCAAGACCGCGCGCGTCGTCACGATGCTGTTCGTCGCGTGCCTGTTCATCCTGCCGATCACCGGCTTCATCGCGATGGCGTTCCGGTCCAACGAGGGTGTCGCATCCGGGGCAGGCGGGCCGTTCGGCTTCGGCGACATGTCGTGGGACAACGCGCAGTACAGCTGGTCGCAGGTCAACGGGTTCGGACCCGGCGGTGGGCTCTACACCCGCTGGCTGATGAACACGCTCGCCGTGGCCGGCGGGGGCGCCCTGCTGGCGGTCGTCGCCGCGCTGCCGGCGGGATACGCGCTGGCCCGGCTCCGGTTCCGCGCCCGCCGGGCCGTCCTGCTGATCACCCTGATCACGATGGTGATGCCCAACACCGTGCTGGTCATCCCGATCTTCCTCGAGGTGAATGCCATCGGCGCGGTCGGTGAGCTCTGGCCGGTGGGGCTGATCATGGGCTTCTTCCCGTTCGGGGTCTATCTGGCCTACATCCACTTCATGACCACCATGCCCCAGGAGCTCGTGGAGGCGGCCCGGATCGATGGTCTCGGCGAGGTGGCGATCTTCTGGCGGGTCGCGCTCCCGATCTCCCGCCAGGCCGCGGTCCTGGTCGGTTTCTTCGCCTTCGTCGCCAACTGGATCAACTTCTTCCTGCCGCTGGCGCTGCTCTCCTCCAACCAGAACAACCAGACCCTCCCGGTCGGGCTGCAGCAGCTGATCGGCGCCAGCCCCCTGTTCAACCCGACTGTCGCCGCGGGCCTGGACGTGAAGCTCTACATGCCGCAGCTGGCGCTGGCGACCTTCATCTCGATGCTGCCGTTGCTGATCGTCTTCCTGGGCGCACAGAAGTTCCTGATGCGTGGCGAGACGATGGGGGCGGTGAAGGGCTGATGGTCATCGCCGAGCCGTCGCGACCCGAGTTCGACCCACACCCCGGCTATGCGCTCCAGATGCCGAAGACGCCGCGCCCGATCGTGCTCGTGGGTGCCGGCGGGATCGTCCGGGACGCTCATCTGCCGGCGTACGAGAAGGCGGGGTTCGAGGTCGCCGGCATCACCGACCTCGTTCCCGAGCGGGCGCACGACCTCGCCGAGCGGTACGGCATCCGCACGGTGAGCGCGGACGTCGCGGACGCGGTCCGGTCGGCTCCGGTCGACGCGGTCTACGACGTCGCCCTCCCGCCGGAAGCACACATCGAGGTGCTCGAGCAGCTGCCGGACGGAGCAGCGGTCCTGCTGCAGAAGCCCCTGGGCAACCACCTGGCCGAGGGAGTCCGCACCCGTGAGGTGTGCCGGCGCAAGGGGCTGGTGGCGGCGGTCAACACCCAGCTCCGGTTCGCGCCGTACGTCGCCGCTGCCCGCGAGCTCATCGCCGCCGGCACGATCGGGGAGCTCTACGACCTGGAGGTCCGGGTTTCGGTGCGGACGCCGTGGGAGATGTTTCCCTACGTGCTCGAGCTGGACCGGCTCGAGATCAACATGCACAGCGTCCACTACCTGGATCTGGTGCGCTCCTTCCTGGGGGACCCGACCGGCGTCCACGCCGTCACGGTGCGCCACCCGGAGAAGTCTCACGCCAACAGCCGCTCCGACATCGCGCTGAGCTACGGAGACCGGCCGATCAGGGTCGTCGTCTCCACCAACCACGACCACCACTACGGACCCCGGCACGAAGAGTCCTTCGTCAAGTGGGAGGGCACTCGCGGCGCCATCCGGGCACAGCTCGGCCTGCTGCTGGACTACCCGCGCGGCGGCGAGGACTCGCTCGAGGTGGTCACCGACGATCGGCTCGACGACGGCTGGCGACCGGTGCCGTTCGAGGGGTCCTGGTTCCCCGACGCCTTCATCGGCTCGATGGCCGTGGTCCAGCGCTTTCTCGAGGGGTCGATCCCGTCGCTGCCCACCGATGTCGAGGACGTCTTCCGCACCATGGCGGTCGTCGAGGCGGCGTACACGGACGCAGCCCGCGGGGGAGAGGCACCTCCGTATGACCGGTAGTCACGTGTCCCGCCTCGATCCGCCCCGCCGAAAGGAATCCCGATGACAGTCCCCCGTGCCTCCGAGCTGCCGCTGGAAGGCGTCACGGTCCTGGACTTCAGCCAGTTCCTGGCCGGACCCGTGGCGGCGCTGAGGCTCGCCGACCTGGGCGCCCGGGTCATCAAGATCGAGCGACCCGCTGGGGGAGACGCGGGCCGGAGCCTGGCCTTCGCCGGGCGCACGGTGAACGGCGACAGCCTCTCCTTCCACGCCATGAACCGGAACAAGGAGAGCGTGGCAGCCGACCTGAAGGATCCCGCCGACCTCGATCGCGTCCGCGGTCTGGTCGCGGAGGCCGACGTGATCGTCCAGAACTTCCGTCCCGGAGTGATGGAGCGGATCGGTCTCGACTACGACTCCGTCCGGGCGATCAACCCGGGCATCGTCTACGGCAGCGTGACCGGCTACGGCGGTGTCGGCCCGTTCCAGGACCGTCCGGGGCAGGACCTGCTCGCCCAGGCGATCGCCGGGCTGCCCTGGCTCAACGGGTCGGCCGACGACCCGCCGGTCCCCGTCGGGCTGGCGGTGGCAGACCACCTCGCCAGCTGTCACCTGGCCCAGGGCATCACCGCCCTGCTGGTCCGACGGTTCCGGACCGGGAAGGGCGGGCTGACGGAGACGAGCCTGATGGAGTCACTGCTGGACCTGGAGTTCGAGCTGCTGACCACCCGGCTCAACGACCCGACGGTCGAGGTCCGCCGCAAGGGGCCCCGGTCCGCCCACGCCTTCCTCTCCGCTCCCTACGGCATCTACCCGACGAGCGACGGCTACCTCGCCATCGCGATGAACCCCGTGCCCGTCATCGGGCGGCTGCTCGGGCTCCCCGAGCTGGAGGCGATGACCGATCCGCAGACGTGGTGGGACCGGCAGTCGGAGATCGAGGAGGCGATCGGCGACCGTCTCCGGGGTGACACCCGGGATGCCTGGCTGGCCGTCCTGGACGCCGAGGACGTGTGGTGCGCCCCGGTGCTCACCCTCGACGAGCTCGTGGAGCACAAGGGCTTCGAGGCCATCGCGATGACCCAGCACATCCGTCGGGACGACCTCACCCTGACGACCACCCGCAGCCCGATCCGCATCGACGGCGAGCGGCTCACCAATCCGCGCCCGGCTCCACGCCTGGGCGAGCACGACCTCGAGGGGGACCGATGACCGTCCTGCACGGCATGACCTGGGAGCACCCGCGTGGCTACGACTGCCAGGTGGCGGCATCGCTTGAGTACGCGCGCCGGACCGGGGTCGAGGTGCGCTGGGAGTACCGCTCCCTGCAGGCGTTCGCGGACGCGCCGCTGGCCGAGCTGGCGGAGCGCTTCGACCTGCTGGTCATCGACCATCCTCACGTGCCCCTGGCCGTCGCGGAAGGGGTGCTGGCACCGCTGGACGGCGCCGGGTATGACGACGAGCTGGCCGCCCTGGCAGCCGGTTCGGTGGGCAGCAGCCACGCCTCGTACCGCCATGACGGTCGCCAGTACGGCCTGGCCACGGACGCCGCTGCCCAGGTGGCCGCGCACCGCCCGGACCGGCTGCCGACTCCGCCCGGGACGTGGGAGGAAGTGCTCGACCTGGCCGCCGAGGGCAGGGTGCTCTGGCCGGCCAAGCCGATCGACGCCTACTCCACCCTGTGCACCCTGGCGGCCAACCGGGGGACGCCCGTCAACGCCGAGCCCGGAAGCTTCCTGCCCGAGGACGCCGCGCTGAGCGTGCTCGACCTCATGCACCGGCTCTGCGACCGGATTCCCTCGTGGTGCCTGACCGCGAACCCGATCGAGGTTGCCGAGGCACTGGCCGGCGACACGGCCGAGCCGTGGGCGTACGCGCCGTTGATGTACGGCTACACCAACTACTCCCGGGCCGGCTTCCGGCCGCATCGCCTCAAGTACGTCGACATGCCCTCCGGTCCCCGAGGAGTGGCCGGATCGCAGCTCGGGGGTGCCGGTGTGGCGGTCTCGGCCCGGTCGAGAGACCTCGACGCGGCCCGCGCGTACGCACTGTGGGTGGCCTCGCCGGAGGTCCAGTCGGGCATCTACTACGACGCCGGTGGCCAGCCCGGCTACGCCTCGTCGTGGGACGACGACCGGCTCAACGAAGACTCCTGGGACTTCTTCCGTGGCACCCGCGCGACCCTCGAAGGCGCATGGGTGCGGCCGCGTACCGCCGGCTACATGGCGTTCCAGGACACCGTCTCCCCGTGGGTGACGCAGGCGCTTGCCGGGCAGCTGACCGATGCCGAGCTGGTCCGCCGGGCCGGCGAGCTCGCCGAGCGCCTGCTCGGCCACGGAGCCGACACCGGCATCGAGGAAGGAGCGATCCGATGAGGGTCGAGGAACGCTGGTTCGAGGACTACGCGGTCGGAGAGTCCAGGACCACCCTGGGACGCACGATCACCGAGGCCGACATCGTCCTGCACGCCGGCCAGACGGGCGACTTCTTCCCGCACCACATGGATGCGGAGTGGATGGCCACCCAGCCGGCCGGGCAGCGGATCGCCCACGGGACGCTGATCCTCGCGGTGGCGGTCGGGATGACGGCCACCGACATCAACCCACAGTCCATGTCCTACGGCTATGACCGGATCCGGTTCATCGGTCCGGTCTTCATCGGCGACACCATCACCGTCACCGCCGAGATCACCGAGACGACGGAGCACAGGAAGAAGCCGGCCGAGCTCGGTTACGTCCACGAGCTCGTCACGGTGACCAACCAGCGTGCCGAGACGGTGCTGGTGCTGACCCATCTCTATCTCGTGAACAAGCGCAACGGCCACCCATCCCCACAGGAGGATCCCTCGTGACCCGTATCACCGCCGTCGATGTCACCGACGTCCGCTTCCCGACCTCGGTGTCGATGGACGGATCCGACGCCATGAACAAGGACGGTGACTACTCGGCGACGTACGTCGTGGTGAGCACCGACGACCCCGCGCTGTCCGGCTTCGGTTTCACCTTCACCATCGGGCGTGGCAACGACATCTGCACCCTGGCGGCCCAGCGCCGCGGCGAGCCGCTGGTCGGGCGCGACGTCGGCGAGGTGGTGGGTGATCTCGGGTCGGTCTACCGCGATCTCGCCTCGGACTCCCAGCTGCGCTGGCTCGGCCCGGACAAGGGGGTCGAGCACCTGGCCCTCGCCGCCGTGATGAACGCGGTCTGGGACCTGGCTGCCCGGGTGGCGGGCAAGCCGTTGTGGCGGCTGCTGGCCGAGATGAGCCCCGAGGAGCTCGTCGACGTCGCGGACCTGAGCTACCTGAGCGACGCCCTCACCCGGGAGGAGGCCTTGGATATCCTCCGCGCCGGCGTTCCCCATCGCGAGGAGCGGATCCGGCACCTGGAGGAGACCGGCTACCCCTGCTACACCACCTCTGCCGGATGGCTGGGCTACTCCGACGACAAGCTGCGCAGGCTCGCCACCGAAGCGGTCGAGTCCGGCTATCGGCACATCAAGCTGAAGGTCGGTGCGAACCTCGAGGACGACATCCGGCGCTGCGAGATCGCGCGCGAGGTGATCGGCTGGGACGCGAAGCTGATGATCGACGCCAACCAGGTCTGGGACGTGCCGCAGGCCATCGAGTGGGTCAACGCGCTGGCCCGCTTCGAGCCGTGGTGGATCGAGGAGCCGACGAGTCCCGACGACATCCTCGGTCACGCCGCCGTACGCAAGGCGGTGGCACCGATCGGGGTGGCCACCGGCGAGCACGGCATGAACCGGGTGCTCTTCAAGCAGATGTTCCAGGCGGAGGCCATCGACTTCTGCCAGCTCGACTCCGCGCGGCTGGCGAGCATCAACGAGATCCTCGCCGTCTATCTGATGGCCCAGAAGTTCGGCGTGCCGGTCTGCCCCCACGCCGGCGGCGTGGGGCTGTGCGAGCTCGTCCAGCACCTGTCCGTCTTCGACTACGTGGCCGTCTCGGGCACGCTCGAGGACCGGGTCACCGAGTACGTCGACCATCTCCACGAGCACTTCACGGACCCGTGCATCGTCGAGGACGGCGCCTACCGGCTGCCGGCCCGGCCGGGCTACAGCGCGGAGATGCATCCCGAGTCGGTGGCGACGTACGCCTATCCGAACGGCAGCTACTGGGCGACCCGGTGAGACCTCGGATGATCATCGACAGCCATCAGCACGTCTGGGACCTCACCCGCTCGCCCTATCCGTGGTTGGGTCCCGACGTGCCCGAGTACCACCGCACGTTCACCTTCGACGAGATCCAGCCGCAGCTGCGGGCGCAGGGAGTGGACGCGACCGTGCTGGTCCAGTCCGACGACCACGACGGCGACACCGACCTGATGATCGAGGTCGCCGACCAGCACCCCGAGGTGGTCGGGATCGTGGTCTACGTGCCGCTGGACCGGCCGGACGTGGCCGCCGAGCGGCTGGAGTCGCTGCGAGGCGATGATCGGGTGGTCGGCGTACGCAACCTGATCCACAACATCCCCGACCCCGACTGGATCCTCCGCCCGGAGGTCGGCGAGGGGCTCGGGCTGCTGGAACGGCTCGGGCTCACCTACGACCACGTCTCGGTGCTGCCACGTCACCTCGAGCACGTCGCGACGCTCTCCGAACGCCACCCCGACCTGCGGATCGTGGTCGACCACCTCTCCAAACCGCCGATCGGGGAGGCCGAGCGCGAGCCGTGGTGGAGCCTCATCGAGCAGGCGGCGTCGAACCCGCACGTGTTCGGCAAGATCTCCGGGCTCTATCCGGGGGCCGCCCCGGACAGCTGGGCCGTGGCCGACCTCCAGCCCTTCGTCGACCGGGCGGTCGAGGTGTTCGGCCCGAGCCGGCTGATGTACGGCGGCGACTGGCCGATCTCCACCGCGGCGGGAGGCTACGAGCGGGTCTTCGCCGGGCTCCAGGATGCCTTGGCCGGTCTGTCGAGCCAGGAGCGCGAGCAGATCTACGCCGGCAGCGCGCGGCGCTTCTACCGGCTCGACGAGCAACGGCTCGCCGCCGCGGAGGCGTCAGCTCGGGACGTGCTCTGATCTGTCAGAGATCAGATCATTTGCTTGGTCCTGACTGGTCGACGAGGCCGACTTCGGCCAAAACAGCCTTCAGTCTCAGCAAACATCGACATGACGTGTGATGTCTATTACATTGAAACAACCGATGTTTGCCCCATGGTGGGCGTGAGTCAGGAGGAAGCTGATGGTGGACTTCACGAGACGACGGGTGCTGCAGGCCGCCTCGGCGGTGGCCGGCGGTGCCCTGGTGCAGCCGGTCGTCACCCAGACGGCCGCAGCCGCCGACGAGCCGGAGACCAACCCGCTGGAGCTCTGGTACCGGCAGCCGGCCGCGGAGTGGCTCCAGGCGCTGGCGATCGGCAACGGCCGGATGGGCGCGATGGTCTTCGGCGGCGTGGCCAGCGAGAAGCTGATGCTGAACGAGGACTCGGTCTGGGCCGGTCATCCGCACAGCTACGACCCGCCTGCCGGAGCCGAGGCGCTCCCCGAGATCCGCAAGATGATCTTCGAGGACAACTGGGTGGGCGCCCAGCGTCTCGCCGACAAGGAGTTCATGGGACGTCCCAGCGAGCAGGCCTTCTACCAGCCGGTCGGTGACCTGCTGCTCGAGTTCCTGGGCCTCGACGGGGAGCCCGTGACGTACCGGCGCTCGCTCGATCTGCGGACCGCGACCGCGCTCTCGGAGTTCGAGGTCGGCGGCGTGCACTACCGCCGCGAGGCGTTCGTCAGCCACCCGGACCAGGTGATGGTCGTCCGCCTCACCGCGGACCAGGCCGAGAAGGTCTCGTTCAACGCCACCTTCGGTTCGCCGCAGCAGAGCGACGTGCAGCCCCACGATGCGCGGACGCTCGCTCTGGAGGGCATCAGCGGGGCCACGGAGGGGATGGAGGGCGCGGTCCGCTTCATCAGCCTCGTCCGCGCCGAGACCGACGGCGGCACGGTCCAGTGCGCCGATACCCAGCTGCGCGTGCGCAACGCCAGCTCGGTCACGCTGCTGCTCACGATGGCGACCAGCTACCGCAACTACGCCGACGTCAATGCCGACCACGTACGCCGCGCGGAGAAGCCCCTCGAGGCGGCCACCGGCCGCGGCTACGGCCAGCTGCGCTCGGCGCACGTGCGGGACTATCAGCAGCTCTTCGGCCGGGTCGACATCGACCTCGGCACCTCCGCCGCGATCGAGAAGCCGACCGACGAGCGGGTGGCGGCGTTCCGCGCCGGTGGCGACCCCCAGCTGGCCGCGCTCTGGTTCCAGTTCGGGCGTTACCTGCTGATCTCGTCCTCCCGGACCCCCGGGCAGCCGGCCAACCTGCAGGGCCTGTGGAACTACAAGATGCAGCCCGAGTGGCAGTCGAAGTACACGCTCAACATCAACGCCCAGATGAACTACTGGCCCGCCGGCCCCGCCAACCTCGCGGAGTGCTGGGACCCGATGTTCGCGATGACCGAGGAGCTCGCCGAGGTCGGGCGGAACACGGCCCAGAAGATGTGGGGGTCGGACAAGGGCTGGGTCGCCCACCACAACACCGACGGCTGGCGGGGCACCGCGCCGGTCGACTTCGCCTACTACGGGGTCTGGCCGATGGGCGGTGCCTGGCTCTCGCTGCTGTTCTGGGAGCGCTACGAGTACACCGGCGACAAGGCGAACCTCGCCGAGCACTTCCCGACGCTGCGCGGAGCCGTCGAGTTCTTCCTCGAGACGATGGTGCGCGACGAGCAGTCCGGCTACATGGTCACCTGCCCGTCGCACTCGCCCGAGATCAAGCACCACGAGCAGGACGACGAGGGGGTCAGCATCTGCGCCGGCCCGACGATGGACTGCCAGATCCTGCGGGACCTCTTCACCGCGTTCGAGAAGGCCGCCGGGGTGCTCGGCAAGCACGACCCGCTCGTGGCGCAGGCGGTGGCGATGCGCGACCAGCTGCCGCCCAACCAGATCGGCTACCTCGGCCAGCTGCAGGAATGGCTGATCGACTGGGAGGAGGCCGCCCTGGAGCGCAGCCGCCACGTCTCCCACCTGTGGGGCGTCTTCCCCTCGGACCAGATCAGCCCGCTGCGTACGCCGGAGCTGGCCGACGCCGCCCGCAAGGCGCTCGAGCTGCGCGGCCCGGCGGTCACCACCGGATGGTCGCTGGCGTGGAAGATGAACATCCGCGCGCGCCTTCTCGAGCCCGAGAACGCCTACCTCCACGTCCAGCACATGCTGCACCCCTCCCGGACGGCGCCCAACCTCTTCGACCTGCACCCGCCTTTCCAGATCGACGGCAACTTCGGTGCCGTCTCCGGGATCTCGGAGATGATCATGCAGAGCCACTCCGGCGAGCTCTTCCTGCTCCCGGCGCTGCCGGCGGCCTGGCCGGAGGGCAAGGTCCGCGGCCTGCGTGCCCGCGGTGGCTTCGAGGTCGACCTGAAGTGGGTCGACGGCAAGGTCGAGGTGGCGCGGATCCGCTCGCTGCTCGGCAACCGGCTCCGGCTGCGTACGCAGCAGCCGGTCAAGGTGGCGGGGACGGACGTCTCCCGGCCGGAGGAGAACGTCGTCGAGTTCGCCACCCGGCGCGGCAGCACCTACACGGTGGTTCCGCGGTAGGGCTGCGTCAGTGTCGTGGCGCCCGCGGCCGGCCCGGGTCTGCCTACGGGCGGACCGGGGTCGGCGCGGGCTCGCCGGCCAGCACGGCGCGGGCGTTGTCGATCGCGAGCATCGCCATCCGGTCGCGGGTGGCCCGGCCCGCGCTGCCGATGTGCGGCAGCAGGACGACGTTGGGGAGCGCCAGCAGGTCGGGATGGACGGCCGGCTCGTTCTCGAAGACGTCGAGTCCGGCGGCGCCGATGGTGCCGTCGGCCAGCGCGGCCGCCAGGGCGGCCTCGTCGACGATGGGACCGCGAGCGGTGTTGACGAGGACCGAGCCCGGCCCCATCAGCCGGAGCTCTTCGGTGCCGACGAGATGCCTGGTCTCAGGGGTCAGCGGGCAGTGCAGCGAGACGACGTCCGCGGCGACCAGCAGGTCGGGCAGCGGCAGGGTCTCGATGCCCAGGCGCACCGCCTCCTCGCCCGCGGAGCGGGAGGGGGTCGCGACGACGCGCATGTCGAAGGCGCGGGCGCGCCGGGCCATCGCCAGTCCGATCCGGCCCAGGCCGACGATGCCCAAGGTGGCACCGCTGCTGACATCGAGGCCCACGAAGAGGTCCGGCCGCCAGGACCAGGGCTCGCCGCTGCGTACGAACGCGTCGGCCTCCACCACGCGGCGGGAGGCCGCGAGCAGCAGCGCGAAGGCGAGGTCGGCGGTCGCCTCGTCGAGCACCCCCGGCGTGTTGGTCACGGTGATGCCGCGCTCGGTGCAGGCGGCGACGTCGATGTTGTCGTGACCGACCGCCATGTTGGCCACGACGCGCAACGACGGGCCGGCCGCGTCGAGCAGCTCGGCGTCGACCCGGTCGGTCAGCAGACAGACGAGCGCGGCGGCCCCGCGTACGTCCGCGAGCAGCTCTGCCCGGCTCTGCCCGGCCGGATCACCGGCGCAGGTCACCGGCCCGGGCAGCGCGTCCAGCGCTTGGCGAGCCCGGTCGCTGGGGAGAAAGGAGACGTGCAGGCGTCCTCGGTCCGGTGCGCTCACTCCTGCTCCTCGCGGTCCTCGGCGAGACTGCGGCGGATCCAGTTCTCGATCCCCGCGACGTGGGCCAGGGAGAGCGCGGCGGCGATGCTCGGCTGCCGGTCGACGATGGCCAGGGCGATGCCGCGGTGCTCGCGCTGTGTCTGGTCGAAGGAGTCCTGCTGGGTGACGCCGCGCCAGATCCGCGCCCGCTGGGTGCGGTTGGCGACCCCGTCGATGAACGAGCACAGCACGGTGTTGCCGGACGCCTTGGCGATGCGGTGGTGGAACTCCAGGTCGTTGGCCACGACGTCCTCCAAGGACGTCTCGGGGGTGACGGAGTCCACCAGCGCGAGCAGCTCGGCGGACTCCTCCGGGGGCATCTGCAGCGCCGCCTTCTCGGCGGCCAGCGGCTCCAGCGCCCGTCGTACCTCGAAGAGGTCGAGGACGCTGGAGTCCTGGTGGAAGTCGATGACGAAGCCCATCGTCTCCAGCAGGATCTCCGGCGTCAGGCTGGTCACGTAGGTGCCGTCGCCCTGGCGTACGTCGAGGATCCGCATCATCGAGAGCGCCCGCACCGCCTCGCGCAGGGAGCTGCGGGAGATGCCGAGCTGCACCGACAGGTCGGCCTCGCGTGGGAGACGGTCGCCGGGCTTCAGGCTGCCGTCGAGGATCATCTCCTTGATCTTCTCGATCGCCTCGTCGGTCAGCGCCATCGGGATCCTGGTCCTCTCACTCGGTCGGTCGCAACCGTAACGTTGCCATGCCGCCGTCGACAGCCAGGGCCACTCCGGCGGTCGACCCCGACGAAGGGCTGGCCAGGTACGCGACCGCGAGCGCGACCTCGTCCGCGTCGACCAGCCGGCCGTGCGGCTGCCGCGCGTCCAGCGCGGCGCGCTCGGCCTCCGGGTCGTCGGCCGAGTCGAGCAGGCGCTGCACCCAGGGGGTGGCGGCGGTCCCGGGGTTGACGCAGTTCACCCGGACGCCTTCCCGCAGATGGTCGGCGGCCATGGCCTGGGTCAGGGACTGGATCGCACCCTTGCTCGCGGAGTAGAGGGCGCGCTGCTGGATGCCCGTGGTCGCGGCCACCGAGGCGACGTTCACGATCGCGGCGGCAGGGGAGCGCCGCAGGTGCGGGAGCGCGGCGCGCGAGACCCGCACGGCGCCGAGGACGTTGACGTCGAAGACCGCGTGCCACTGCTCGTCGGGGTTGTCCTCGACCGTGCCCTGGGCGCCGATGCCGGCGTTGTTGACCACGATGTCGAGCCGGCCGAAGGCGTCGATCGTCTGGTCCACCGCGGCTCGGATGCTCGCGTCGTCGGTGACGTCGGCGCGGATGCCCAGGGCCTTGGGGTTGATGCCCTCGGGGTCGCGGTCGAGGGCTGCGACCTGGGCGCCGCGCTCGAGCAGGACCTCGACGACGGCGGCGCCGATGCCGGACGCGCCACCGGTGACGAGGGCGACGAGCCCGTCCAGCTCGGGCGTTGCTGCCGGGGCGCTCATGCCTGGCTCCCGAACGCGACGTACTCCTGGCGCTGGCGGCCGAGACCGTCGATCTCGATCTCGACGACGTCCCCGGGCTGGAGGTAGGGGAAGCGACCGGAGAGCCCGACGCCCTCCGGGGTGCCGGTCATGATCAGGTCGCCCGGGTCGAGCACCATGAACTGGGACAGATGGTGGATCACCGTCGCGACGTCGAAGATCATGTCGGCGGTGACGGAGTCCTGCCGCGGCTCGCCGTTGACGAAGGATCGCATGCCGAGCTTCTGGTGCTCCACCTCGTCGGGGGTCACGACCCAGGGGCCGACCGGGCTGAAGCCGGGGGCGATCTTGCCCTTGCTCCACTGGCCGCCGGAGATCTCGAGCTGGAACTCGCGCTCGGAGAGGTCGTTGGCGACCACGAAGCCGGCGACGTGCTCCAGGCTCTGGTCGGGGGAGTCGAGGTAGGAGGCGCGCTTTCCGATCACCACGCCGAGCTCCACCTCCCAGTCGGTCTTGGTGCTGTTGCGGGGGATGGTGACGGTGTCGTTCGGGCCGGCGATCGTGTTGGGCGCCTTGAAGAAGATGACCGGCACCGCGGGCGGCTCCGCGCCGGACTCGGCGGCGTGGGCGGCGTAGTTCATGCCGATGCAGACGATGGCGCCAGGCTTGCCGATCGGAGCGCCCACGCGGAGGGTGTCGGCGTCCTCGACGAGCGGAAGCTCGCCCGCTGCGAGCGCGGCGGCGGCCCGCGCCGGGCCGTCGGAGGCCCAGAACGCCTCGTCGATGTCGTCGGTGAGGCCGGCCAGGCTGCGTACCTCGTCCTCGAGCACGAGAACGGGCACTTCCTCCCCGGCGGGTCCCAGGCGGGCGAACTTCATGCGGTGGCCTCCAGCGGTAAGTAATCTGATCTATTGTCGAACTTGGGTTGCCGAATGCGGCAACAGATGCATATTGACAGTCTAAACATCAGATGTCTAGCCTCAAGTCGGCGGTCGGGCGACCGTGGGGGCAGAGGATGAGGAGGACGGATGCAGATCCCGTTGTTCGGACTCGGCTGTGCGCCGATGGGCAACCTGTTCCGGCCGCGTACGGATGAGGACTGCCAGGCGACGCTCGATGCGGCCTGGCAGGCAGGGGTGCGTCACTTCGACACCGCGCCCCACTACGGGCTGGGTCTGTCGGAGGAGCGGATCGGGCGGTTCCTGGCGACGAGGCCACGGTCGGAGTTCGTCGTCTCGACCAAGGTCGGCCGGCTCGTGCGACCCAACCCGTCCTGGGACGGGCAGTCCCAGGACGACATGGGATTCGCCGTCCCGGCCAGCTCGCACCGGGTCCTGGACTACTCCGCCGATGGCGTACGCCGCAGCCTCGAGGAGTCGCTGACCCGGCTCGGTCTGGATCGGGTCGACATCCTCTACGTGCACGACCCCGAGCTGTCCGGCGACCCGGCTGCCGTCGAGACAGCTCTCGCCGGCCTGGCCAAGCTCCGTGAGGAAGGCCTGGTCGATGCGATCGGCACCGGCTCGCTGTCGGTCCCGGCGCTCACCGCGACGGTCGAGACCGGCCTCGCCGACGTGGTCATGGTCGCCAACCGCTACACGCTCCTCGACCAGTCCGTCGCGGATGGCCTGCTCGAGGCGTGCGACCGGCACGGCACCCGGATCGTCGCGGCGGCCGTCTTCGCCAGCGGTCTGCTCGCCACGACTCCGCGCCGGGGCGCGATGTACAACTACGGCGAGGTGCCCGACGACGTCCTCGACCGCGCGCTGCGGATCGGTGAGGTCTGCGAGGCGCACGGCGTCGAGATCGCCACCGCCGCCCTGCACTACCCGCTCCAGGATCCGCGGGTCGTCTCGATCGTCGCCGGCGCCGGCCGGCCCGAGCAGGTGAAGCAGAACCTCGACCGGCTCGCCGTGTCGGTCCCCGAACAGCTGTGGACCGACCTGGCCGACCAAGGGCTGGTGCCGGCGTGCGCGTAGCCCTCATGGTCACCTGCATCAACGACGCGCTCTTTCCGGACACCGGTCGCAACGTGGTCCGGCTGCTCCGTCGACTCGGTGTCGACGTCGACTTTCCTCAGGGTCAGACCTGCTGCGGCCAGCCGATGGTCAACACCGGCTACTTCGACGAGGCGGTGCCGGTGCTGCGCTCCTTCGTCCGCGCCTTCGAGGGGTACGACGCCGTCGTGACGCCGTCGGGCTCGTGTGCCGGGTCGGCCCGGCACCAGCACGACCTGGTGGCGCGCCGCAGCGGCGACGAGGGCCTGCGGGCGGCGTCCCGCGAGACGTCCCAGCGCGTCTACGAGCTCAGCGAGTTCCTCGTGGACGTGCTCGGCGTCGAGGACGTCGGTGCCTACTTCCCGCACCGGGTGACCTACCACCCGACCTGTCACTCGCTGCGGATGCTCGGGGTCGGCGACCGGCCGCTGCGGCTGCTCCGGCACGTCCGTGGGATCGACCTGGTGGATCTGCCCGGTGCGACCGAGTGCTGCGGGTTCGGGGGCACCTTCGCGATGAAGAACTCCGACACGTCGGTCGCCATGGGCTCCGACAAGGCCCGGCACGTACGCGAGACCGGGGCCGAGGTCCTGGTCGCCGGTGACCGGTCCTGCCTGACCCATGTCGGCGGCCTGCTCTCACGGCAGCGCGCCGGCGTACGCGTCATGCACCTGGCCGACGTGCTGGCCCAGACCGAGGCGGCCGCGGTGGGGGCCTCGTGACCGGCACGTTCGTCGGGATGCCGGTGTTCCCGAAGGCCGCGCGCGAGGCGGTCGGCGACTCTCAGCTGCGCCGCAACCTCGCGCACGCCACCGGCACCATCCGTGCCAAGCGCGCCGCCGTCGTCGGCGAGGTGGAGGAGTGGGAGGAGCTGCGCCTGGCCGGTGCGGCCATCAAGGACAACGTCCTGCTGCACCTCGACGAGCACCTGGTGCGGCTCGAGGAGTCGCTCACGAGGGCCGGTGCGACCGTCCACTGGGCGAGCGACGCGGCCGAGGCCTGCCGCATCGTCGGCGACATCGCCGCCGCACACGACGCCACCGAGGTGGTGAAGGTGAAGTCGATGGCGACCCAGGAGATCGGCCTCAACGAGGCACTGGCCGCCCGCGGGATCGAGGCTTGGGAGACCGATCTCGCCGAGCTGATCGTGCAGCTCGGCGACGACCTGCCCTCCCACATCCTGGTCCCCGCCATCCACCGCAACCGCGCCGAGATCCGCGAGATCTTCGCCTCCGCGATGGGTGAGGTCGGCCGTCCCGCACCGGACGACCTGACCGACGAGCCCGCGCGGCTCGCGGAGGCCGCGCGCCTGCACCTGCGCGAGAAGTTCCTGCGTGCCAAGGTCGGGGTCTCCGGCGCCAACTTCGCCGTCGCCGAGACCGGGTCCCTGGTCGTGGTGGAGTCGGAGGGCAACGGCCGGATGTGCCTGACGCTGCCCGAGGTGCTGGTCTCGGTGGTCGGCATCGAGAAGATCCTGCCGACCTGGGACGACCTCGACGTCTTCCTCCAGCTCCTGCCGCGCTCGGCGACGGGGGAGCGGATGAACCCCTACACCTCGGTGTGGTCCGGCGTCACTCCGGACGACGGTCCGCAGGAGGTGCACGTGGTGCTGCTCGACAACGGCCGCACCGGCGCCCTGGCCGACGAGGTCGGGCGACAGGCGCTGCGCTGCATCCGCTGCTCGGCCTGCCTCAACGTCTGCCCGGTCTACGAGCGCACCGGCGGCCATGCGTACGGCTCGGTCTACCCCGGCCCGATCGGCGCCATCCTCAACCCCCTGCTGAAGGGCGCGGGCCACGACGACCAGACCGACTCCCTGCCGTACGCCTCGACGCTGTGCGGCGCCTGCTTCGAGGCCTGCCCCGTGCGGATCGACATCCCCTCGGTGCTGGTGGAGCTGCGCTCGCAGGTGGTCGACGCCCATCGGGGTGGCGTACCCAAGCCCGAGGCGGTGGCGATGAAGGCCGCCGGGGCGACGCTGGCCTCCGGGCGCCGGCTCGGGCTCGCTGAGCGCCTTGTCGGCGTCGGCGTCCGTGTTGCCCGCCGTGCCGGGGCGCGCCCCTGGACGCAGGCCCGCGACCTGCCGGACCCGCCCGCCGAGTCCTTCCGCGCCTGGTGGCGCCGCACCGGAGGAGATGAACGATGAGCACCCGTGAGGAGATCCTGGGCCGCGTCCGGTGGGCGATCGGTGACGCGCCCCGCCCGACCGCTGAGGTGCCACGCGGCTACCGGGGTGTCGGCGACGACCTCGACCGGTCCACGGTGCTCGACCGGTTCGTGGAGAGGGTCGAGGACTACCGCGCCACCGTCACCCGGTGCCGCGCAGCAGAGGTCGCCGAGGTGCTGGCGCGAGCGGTCGCCGGCCGGAGCGTCGTCGTACCCTCGGGCCTGCCGTGGCCGGTCCCCGGATCCGTCGACGACTCCGGGCAGTCGGCCGGAGAGCTCGACGCGATCGACGCGGTCGTCTCCGCGGCCGCGCTCGGCATCGCCGTCACCGGCACGGTCGTGCTCGACCACGGCCCCGGCCAGGGGCGCCGCGCACTCACCCTCGTCCCGGACCTGCATGTCTGCGTGCTCGGAGCCGCCCAGGTCGTGGCCGGCGTCCCGCAGGCCGTCGCCCGGCTCGACCCGGCGAGGCCGCAGACCTGGATCAGCGGCCCGTCGGCGACCAGCGACATCGAGCTCGACCGCGTCGAGGGCGTCCACGGCCCGCGCACCCTGCACGTCGTCCTCGTCGAGGACCTCTGACCGCTCGCCCATCCCCCAGAGAGGACCCCACCATGACTCGCTACGGCTCCGTGGTCAGGCTGCGCCCCGAGAAGGAGGCGGAGTACGTCGAGCTGCACGCGGCCGTGTGGCCCGAGGTGCTCGAGCGCCTGACCGCCAGCAACATCCGCAACTACTCCATCTTCCTGCGTGACGGCTGGCTCTTCAGCTACTTCGAGCACGTCGGAGAGGACTACGAGGCGGACATGGCCGCGATCGCCGCCCACGACGTGACCCAGCGGTGGTGGGAGGTCACCGCCCCGTGCCAGGAGCGGCTGCCCACCGCCTCCGAGGACGAGCAGTGGTCCACGATGACCGAGGTCTTCCACCTTGACTGAGGCACCGCGGCGCATCGACGCGCACCACCACCTGTGGGACCTCGAGGTCCGCGACCAGGAGTGGACGCACGATCTCCCGGCCATCCGGCGCTCGTTCTCTTTCGACGACCTCCGGCCCCATCTGGCCGACCACGAGATCGCCGGGACCGTCGTCGTCCAGACCGTCGCGGTTGCGGAGGAGACCCCGGAGCTGCTCGCGCTGGCCGCGGCCACCCCCGAGATCCTCGGGGTGGTCGGCTGGGTCGACCTCACCGCCGCGGATGTCGCCGATCGGCTCGCCGGACTGCGCGAGGGGCCTGGGGGAGACTTCCTGGTCGGCATCCGGCACCTGGTGCAGAGCGAGCCCGATCCCGAGTGGTTGCTCCGGGACGACGTGCTGCGGGGGCTCACCGCGGTCGCTGATGCCGGCCTGGTCTACGACCTGCTGGTGCGCCAGCCCCAGCTGCGGGCGGCCGTCGGAGCGGTCGAGCAGGTCCCCGGCGGGCGTTGGGTGCTCGATCACGTCGGCAAGCCCGTCGTCGACGCTGCCGCCTTCGACGAGTGGGCGGGACACGTCGCCGCCCTGGCCCGTCATGACTCGGTGGCGTGCAAGCTGTCCGGGCTCGTCACCGAGCTCGCCCCGGACCAGCCCGTCGAGGCGGTGCTTCCCTGGGCCGCACACGTCCTCGATGTCTTCGGTGCCGGCCGCACGATGATCGGGTCGGACTGGCCGGTCTGCCTGCTGCGCTCGTCCTACGACGAGGTGATCGACCTGGCCGACACGGTGCTCGCCGGGCTCGGCGACGCCGGCCGCGCCGACGTCTGGGGTGGCACGGCCGCCCGCGTCTACGGACTTGCCTTCTGACGACGGGAAAGCTTGGAAAACGCTTGCCTGCGCCTCCTCTGTGATGTTAGACACATGTCATACGTCATATCTCAAGGAGACGGACATGCAGACTCGCACGACACGCCGCGCCCGCGCCGCGGTGGCCGTGGTCCTGGCGGCACTCGGTTCGACGGTCCTCGTCACCGGTACGCAGCCCGCCACCGCGGCGGGTACGACCCTCACGATCCACGTCGCCCCCGACGGGGACGACGCTGACCCGGGCACGAGAAGCCGGCCGTTGCGAACGGTGGAAGCCGCCCGCGACGCGCTGGCCGGACGTACCTCAGCGAAGAACCGTGGCACGGTGATCGTCCACGGCGGGGAGTACGTCCTCGACGACGCGATCGACCTGACCGGTCCCGAGCACTCCTGGGTCACGTACCGCGCTGCGGCGGGGGAGCAGGTGCGCCTCACAGGCGCGCACGCCCTGGGGGCGCAGGGCTGGCGGCCGCTCGCCGACCTGTCCGAGGAGGAGCTCGCCCAGCCGCAGTTCTCCTCGAACGCCCGGCTCGACTCCCCGGCCCTGCGCGAGGGCGTGTGGGTCTACGACCTGGGCGCCGAGGGCATCGATCCCGGCACGCTCTACAAGAACGGGTTCAACTGGCTGCCGCAGCCCTTCGCGCCCGAGCTCGTCGTCGACGGCGGCACCCAGACGCTGGCGCAGTACCCGAACCCGAACGACTGCACGGGGGCCGACAGCAGCTGCTACCTCTACGGCGACGGCGGCAAGTGGAAGGTCCCGGCGACCAACGACCTCATCCAGTGGACGCTGCGCGACCGGTTCGGGATGGAGCCGGACTGGGCGATCAGCGGGACGACGCCACGCGCGCAGTTCGAGGACAAGAAGCAGCAGCTCGCGAACCCCGAGGAGCGCGACACCTGGTCCCAGGACGAGATGCGCAAGATGACGCCTCCCCTCTACGAGGTCGGTGGCCGGCTGCTCGAGGGCAACCGCTACCAGGGCTGGGCTCCTCAGGGGGAACCGGAGATCATCGACCACGGCACCCGCGGCTTCGGCGCCTACTCCCACATCCCGGTGCAGGCGGACCCGCAGGAGCTCACCGACGTCGACAACACGACGTACGAGACCGAGGCCTGGCTCTCGGGCTACCTCGGCAACAACTACGCCAACGACATGGTGCGGCTGGTCTCCTGGAGCGGCACCACGATGTACGCCAAGTACCCCTCGATGTACTGGCCCCGCAACGACTACACCAAGGTCAAGGCGATCAACATCCTCTCCGAGATGGACGCCGAGGGTGAGTACTACATCGACCGCCACGCGGGCAACGACGTCGTCTACTACAAGCCGGCGGGCGGGACGATGGAGGGCAAGAGTGCGACCCTGAGGGCCTTCGACGACAACATCTTCCGGCTCGAGGGCACCACGGGCGTGACGCTGAAGGGCCTGTCGATGTCGGACTCGCTGATCAGCGCGGTCCAGCTGCTCGACGCCGAGAAGACCTTGATCGACGGCGTCGACATCTCCAACGTCAGCATGGACGCGATCCGGATCGGCGAGACCACCGAGTCCATCACCGCGCTGCCCGACTACGAGACCGTACGCGGCGGCCACGGCAACCTCGTGCAGAACTCCTACCTCCACGACCTCGGTGGCGGCGGAGTCCTGCTCGGCGGCGGCGACCGCAAGACCCTCGAACGTGGCGACAACGTGGCCCGCAACAACGAGATCGCGCGGTTCTCGCGGCTGGCGACCTACACGCCGGCGGGCTACCTCTACGGCGTCGGCAACAGCTTCGAGAACAACTACGTCCACGATGCTCCGCACATGGCGGTGCAGATCATGGGCAACGACATGCGGGTCAACCACAATTTCTTCTACGACCTCGTGAAGAACGCCGGTGACCAGGGCGTCGTCTACACCGGGCGTGACTACACCTACCTGGGCAACGAGGTCGCGTACAACTTCTTCGACACCATCGGTGGCTCCAACGACGCGTTCTACATGGACGACGGCGTCTCGGGGATGCGGTTCCACCACAACGTCGTGAAGAACGCGCACTCGGGTGTGTTCTTCCAGTCGGGCCACAGCAACAAGGCGACGGACAACGTGTTCATCGACGTCGACCAGACCGGACACGACCAGCTCTACCACCGCAACGGCGAGACCGGCCTCCCCGTGCCCAACGGCTGGGTGGTGCAGAGCCGCTACAACTCGTTCCTCGACGTACGGCCGGGGGAGAAGTACTCGGCCACCGAGGAGGACGTCGCCCGCTGGCACCGTCACTACACCGACGGCAGGGCCCGCTACTCCGACGGCCGGCCGATCGTCTTCCCGGAGATCAAGGACTGGTACGTCCCGCGCGTCACCGCGACCGGCAAGGACTGCCAGAAGGCCGACTACGCGGCCGGCGCGACCAACGGCTGCGACCGCGCGAGCGTGTGGGAGAACCCGAACTCCGTCTACGTACCCGCGCGCAACGCGATCGACCGCTCGGTCATCATCGGCGGCGGCGAGTACCGCGCCGGGGAGAACTCGTTCGCCGACCCGGCCGCGACCTACCGCCTCGCCACGTGGAGCGACGCGATCAACACCAACCTCAGCAAGCCCGCCTCGCTCGAGGCTGCCGGGCTCGACCTGGACACGCTGAGCTTCAGCTACACCGGCGAGGTCGCCAAGACCTTCGGCCGGGACTGGGTGGCGACCTGGAACCGGCTGGTCACCCGGGAGGGCATCGGACTCCCGGGCGGCCCGGCCGCCGGCTGACCGAGGTCAGGACGCCTGCGCGATCCACTCGCGCAGGCGTCCTGCCTCGTCCGGCAGCAGCGACAGGTCGTCCTCGGGCAGGAACTCCAGCAGGACGTCGGTCGGCCGCGCGGTCGAGGCGAGCATCTCCAGGGCCGGCAGCCACAGATCGCCGCGGGCCGCCAACGGCAGGCGCTCGTGGCGCGGCCACCAGGAGAACGCGTGCACCGCGCGTACGTGCGGGAGCAGGTGCTCCAGTCCGGCCAGGGCCACTTCTGCCGGCTCGCCCACTCGTGGCTGCCAGTAGGTGCCGACGTTCGGCCGGTCCACCTCGGCGAGGAGGTCGAGGGTGGACTCGACGGTGTCCGCCAGCGTCAGGTCGTGGTGCTCGAAGGCGAGCTCGAGGCCGTGCCCGGCGGCCTCGTCGGCCAGCCTCTGTACGCGGCGTACGACCTCGGCGCGCTCGGCGGAGGAGGCCTCGGCCGAGCCGGTGGTGCCGGCCCAGATGCGTAGCCGGGTGCACCCCAACGCCTGGGCCGCGCCGATCAGCGCGACCCCGTCGTCGTCAGGCGTGGCCCGCCAGTAGGTGCCGTAGGAGGCGACGGCCAGCCCGGCGGCGGCGGTCGCATCGGCCAGGCCGCGCAGGTCGCCGGCAGGCGGGGCGTGGACGTCCGCCCCCCACTCGATGCAGGCCAGACCGGCCTTCGCGGCCGCCTCCAGCACCCCGTCGGTCGGGAGATGACGTGCGGTGACCGAGCACAATCCGGGACGCAGCATGCTCAGAGCCCGCCGTGGTAGGTCGTGCCCAGCGTCGAGACGTCCGTGGGGCGCTCGGAGGTGTCCACCCGACGCATGCCGTCGTTGGTCTCGAGGAAGAGCGGCGCCTCGGGGTAGCGCAGCTCGTCGTCGAGCGGTTCCTTGTCGGTCCACGCGAAGAAGTCGCGCCCGAACACAGCCCGGTCCTTGCGGCCGTAGAGGTGGAGGTCGCCGGCGGTCAGGGGGCTGCGGATGCACCAGTGCACGCCGTGCTCGGCCCAGACGGCCCGGTTGGTCATCAGCACCGACTGGCGCTCATCAGGCGTGAGCACCGTCGTCCAGAAGTCCGGGTCCGGGTCCTCGACGTCGTCGGCGAGGAACACCAGGTCGTGGGCGTGCCAGGCGGTGCTCGGAGCGACGTCGGCCTCGGTGCCCCAGTGGGTCGCCGAGGCGAAGTAGCCGGCCGGGGCCTGATAGTGCGCGTACGTCGCCCGGCAACGCGCCATGAACTCCTCGAGCTCGGCGTCGGGGCGCACCCGGCAGACCTCGCGGATGCCGTGCAGCGACAGACCCATGCCCGCGATCAGCATGGGGGTGTCGCTCTTCAGGGTCGTGCTGGGCGCGACGTACCAGTAACGGTGGAAGCGGGTCTGGCCGTCCGCGTCGGTCCACGCCGAGCGGGCGACGTGGCGGCACAGCCGGACCGCCTCGTCGAGGTAGCGCTGCTCGCCCAGGCGCAGGTGGCCGAGCAGCAGCGGCATGATCATCAGGCCGTAGTACTCCGCGGGCTCGAGGATCCCGCCGGCGACCCGGTCCTCGGCCTGCCGCCAGGTGCCCGAGGAGTCCTCGTCCGGGACTCCGGGCTCGTGGTGGCGGGCGATGAGGAGGTCGAGGTCCTCGGCGATCTCGGCCAGTCCGCTGTCGTCGCCGGTCACCTCGGAGAGCAGCAGCTTGACCCACACCCGGGCGTACTCCTGGTTGCAGGTGCCGTCCTCGGCCGGGCGGCCGCCGCCGAAGGAGCGGAGGGCGACCAGGTTGCGACGCACCACGTCGACGATGCGGTCGACCTCGGCGTCATCGAGCAGATGCCGGGCGTGCTTGAGCCCGAGGAGCAGACCGATGCTGCCGGTGGCGTTGTGGATCAGGCCGGTCGTGGCCGACTCCCCGACCTGGAAGCCGACGTGCTTGTACTGGTCGTCGTCCTGCAGGGCGCTGCTCTGGAAGCGCATCATCCGACGCCACACCTCCGCGGCCCGGTCATCGGGCCGCGCGGCGAGGAGCTGTGCTACGGCACCGAGCGCCGGCGCCGAGAACGCGGCGTGGCCGCTGGTCCAGTCGAGGAAGGTCGCGGGGTTCGTGCCCCACACGCTGTGGTTGTGGAAGCCGTTGATCGCCCCCTCATCGGTGACCCAGGTCAGGAACCAGCGGGTCAGGTGGGCGAGGTCGGGTGCAGGGGTGGGGGTCGTCACGTCGGTCTCCGGTCTCGAGGTGTCGGTCATGCGCTGGTGGCCAGGCTGGTGGGGTCGACCGGGCGCAGGGGCGGCCGGCCCTCGATCAGGGCGCGCACCTCGTCGACGGCGGCGCGGCCCAGGCGGTGCAGCTCACCGCCCTGCGAGCCCGCGATGTGCGGGGTCAGGGTGGCGTTGGGCAGGCTCCACATCGGATCGTCAGCGGGGAGCGGCTCGGGCTCGGTCACGTCCAGGATCGCGCGCAGCCGGCCCGAGACCAGCTCGGCGCGGAGCGCGTCGTGGTCGACGACGCCTCCCCGAGCGGTGTTGATCAGAGTCGTGTGATCACCCATCAGCCCGAGCAGACGGGCGTCGACGAGGTGTCGGGTCTGCGGCACCAGCGGTGCGTGGAGCGAGACGACGCGCGAGCGCGCGAAGAGCTCGTCGAGGTCCACGAGCTCCGCGCCCAGCTCGGCGGCGCGCGCCGCGTCGATCGTGGGATCGCTGACCAGGACGGTGAGGTCGAACGGCCCGAGCAGCTCGATCAGGGCCCTGCCCGTGGCTGAGGCGCCCAGCACGCCGATGGTCGTGCCGTACGCGCCGTCGATGGTGTCGTCGACGGTCAGATCGTGGGCCACCCGCTCGGTGCGGAACCGCTCGGTCAGAGGCAGGACCGACTTCGTCGCCCACAGCACCGCGGCCAGGGCGTACTCGGCGACGGGGCGGGCGTTGGGCTCCACGCCGCAGGTGACCCGGAGGTCACGCTCCCAGGCTGCCGCGGTGAGGAAGTACTTCACCGAGCCGGCGGCATGGACGACGGCACGCAGTCGTGGCATCCGGGCGAGCCCTGACGCGTCGAGGGTGGGAGTTCCCCAGGCGGTGACGAGCACCTCCACGTCGGCGGCACGAGGATCGTCGTAGGACGTCAGCACGACGTCCGCATCGATGTCCACGAGCTCGCGCAGCTCGGCCAGGAGGGGTGCATCGAAGAATCGATGCTGGAGTTGGGGAGTCATCGCGAAGGCGGCGCGCACGAGGCGGATCCTCTCGGGTGTCGAGGCGGTCGGTGCCGTTTCGAGAACGGCTGGAACTGGGCTTGCCTATTCAAACATAAGATGTGTTATCTTCGTCACGTTGGCGCCCGGGATAGCGCTTTCCTCACTCCGGTGGTCGGCCGTCCGATTCGCCAGAGTCCACGCGAACAACTTCCGTCGGGTGAAGATCGACGGACGACGAAACGGAGATTCCTGTGGAGACACGACGCTTGTGGAGGGTGGGTGCTGTCGCAGCCGTTCTGCTTCCCCTGATCGCGACCGCGGCCTGCGGAGGCAACGGCGCCGCCAGCGATGACAGCAAGGAGGTGCGGGTGCTGGTCAACCTGACCGACAACCTCACCAAGGACTTCTGGAACGACCTGGTGAAGCCCTTCGAGGACGAGACCGGCATCGACGTCAAGATCGAGGGCCCGACGGGCACCAACGTGAGCGAGACCTTCAGCTCCCAGCTCGCGGCAGGCACCGCGCCCGACGTAGTGCAGTCGATCTTCCCGGACGACCAGATCGCCCCCGAGGTGCTCGACCTCACCGAGGAGAGCTGGGTCGAGGACACTCCGATGGTCGACACCTACGCCATCGACGGCAAGCGGCTGGTCGCCGGCGTCGGCTCCCAGGCGCAGTCCCTCGTCTACTACAACAAGACGGCCTTCGAGAAGGCCGGCATCACGGCCACGCCGCAGACCTGGGACGAGTTCGACGCCGCGCTCGGCAAGCTCGCCAAAGCCGGCTACACCCCGCTCCAGACGGCGGGCCAGTGGGAGACCGGCCTCCAGCTCCAGCAGCTGTGGCACCCCACCCTCAACACCGAGCAGCCCGAGTGGCAGGCGGCCGTCGCCGACGAGAAGCTGACCCTCGGTGACGCCTTCGAGCCGATGTTCGAGCACTACGCGACGTGGCTGGGCGACGGCTACATCAAGAAGACCGATGTCGGCCTCGACCCGACCACGGCCGACGCCAACTTCATGGACGGCAAGGTCGGGATGTACCCGCTCGGGAGCTGGCTCGTCGCCAGCATCGACAACGCCGGCAAGCTCCCCTTCGAGGTGGGCGTCTTCTCCCCGCCGGTGGACGAGGGCATGGCCTACCCCGGCCCGCAGGGCGCCACCATGGCCAGCCCCTACATGGTCTACGCCGGTAGCGAGCACTCCGAGGAAGCCCTCCAGCTCGTCGAGTACCTCGTGACCGACGAGGCCGCGATCGAGAGCCAGCTGACCGCCGACGGCGTGTTCCGTGCCGGCGCTGCCGTCGAGCAGTCGCCGGTCGCGGCGGAGATCCAGGCGATCATCGATGAGGCGCCCGAGCTGGTGGCGGTGGGCGAGGGCGCGGGCGACATCCGCCTGCCCGTCGTCGGACTCAACGACAAGTTCACCGAGATCGTGCAGAGCCTCTACACCGGAACCAGCCCCGAGGACGCCGCGAAGGCGCTCGACGACTGGGCCGAGCAGAATGGCTGACCCCTCGGGGCCACGACGAGGAGGACGATGATGGCTCTCATGAGCGCCAGCAGCACCGACAGCCCTCCCGTGGCAGCGGACCTGCCGCGGGAGGGACGGGCCCGGCCCGGCCGGCTGATCGGCAGGTCATCGGGTTCCCGTCCGCGCACCTCTGGGTGGGTGGAGGCCTCGATGGTGCTGCCCGCGTTGGTGGTCTTCGTCGGCCTCCTCGTCGTCCCGGTCGGCTACGCCCTCTACTACAGCTTCACCGACTACAACGGCTTCCCCACCCAGACCCCGCAGATCGTCGGCTTCGACAACTACCTCAGGCTCTTCGAGTCCGCTGATGTCCGAGGCTCCATGGTCGTGACCGCGATCGTCGCGGTCGCGGGGTCGATGGTGATCAACGCCGCGGCACTGGGCCTGGCCCTCCTGCTGTGGCGCACCACCCGCTTCACCGCGTTCGCCCGGGTGGTCATGTTCTACCCGCACGTGCTCAGCCTGATCGTGGTCGGCTTCCTCTGGTCGGCGATCCTGGGCCCGCAGGGCGCCGTCAACTCGCTGCTGGAGAACGTGGGCAGCAGCCCGCTCCCGTTCCTCAGCGACGAGACCTGGGCGCTCGCCACCCTGATCCTCGTCATCGCCTGGGCGCAGTTCGGCGTCCAGCTGCTCATCTATCTCGCCGGGCTCCAGGCCGTGCCCGCCGAGCTCCTGGAGGCCTCGCGCATGGACGGCGCCAACCGCTGGCAGACCTTTCGCCACGTCACCTGGCCGGCTCTGGCGCCGTCGGTGACGGTGGCCCTGATCACCTCGATGATCTCGTTGCTCAAGACCTACGACATCGTCGTCTCCCTGACCGGGGGTGGGCCGGCGGGTTCCACGAAGACCTTCGCCTACCAGATCCTCGCCGTGGAGTTCCCCAAGCGGCAGGTCGGGCTGGCCTCGGCCGAGGCCGTGGTCCTCATCCTGGTCGCTGCGATCCTCGCGTTCGGCGTGCTCGCGCTGCGACGCCGTCACGACCAGGGGGCCCAGGAATGAGCGCCCTGCGAGCGCTGACGGCCCGCCGGAGCCTGAGCGGCGAGCGACGTACGCCTGCCTGGTACGCCGCGGTCACCGCGTTGTGCCTGTTCATGCTGGTGCCGATGTACCTCCTGGTCGTCAACGCGTTCAAGGACCAGCGCGACATCGTCAGCACACCCTTCTCGCTGTCGCCCGGCCAGTTCACGCTGGAGCATCTCGTCGCGGCCTGGAACAACCCGGACTTCGACATCGCGTTCGGCTACGCCGTCACCATCGGGTTGGTCATCTGCGTCAACATCGTCTCCATCGGCGTGTGCGCGCCCGCGGCGTACGTCATCGCGCGCTCGCCGCGACCGGTCTTCGGTGCGGCGCTGCTGTTCTTCATCTCCGGCATGTTCATCCCCACCCAGGTGATCCTCGTGCCGGTGATCTTCGTGCTCCGGGCTCTCGGGCTGATGTCGACGTTCCCGGGGCTGGTGCTCTTCATGGCCTCGGCGACGGTGCCGTTCACGATCTTCGTCTTCACGGGGTTCATCCGGATGCTGCCCGCCTCGCTCGACGAGGCGGCGGCGATCGACGGTGCCGGTCCCTACCGGACGTTGTGGACGATCATCCTGCCGCTCATGAAGCCGATCGTGGCGACGGTGTTCATCCTGAACACCCTGAGCGTGTGGAACGACTTCGCCAGTCCGCAGCTCATCCTGGGCCCCGGCTCGGGCCTCTACACGGTCACCACCGGTGTCTACGCCTCGGTGGGGGAGTACTCCGCCGACTACACGCAGGTGTTCCCCACGCTGCTGCTCGCCGTGCTGCCCATCCTGGTGATCTTCGTGCTCACCCAGCGCTGGGTGATGAGCGGCCTGGCCGCCGGAGCGGTCAAGGGTTGAGGTGCGGGCGGCCAGCCGGCCGCCCGCACACGACGGAGGGTGTGGCGCGGGTCAGTCTTCGCGGCTGCCCGCGTCGGGCAACGGCAGCCTGCGGCGGCGCCACGCCTCGAGGATGTGGTTGTTCATCGCGTCCTGTGCCCGGACGGGATCGCCCTCGGAGATCGCGGCGTGCACGGCCTCGTGCTCGCGCAGGGTCAGCGCGAACGCGTCGGGCGTGTCGACACCGTGGTAGCGCGAGCTCTCCAGCGCCCGGTCCATGAGCGTACGAGCGATGTTGCCGGCGAGCCTGTTGCGGGACAGCTCCATGACGGTCTCGTGGAAAGCCAGGTCGGCGGCGCGGAAGACATCCTCGTCGGCGGTGCTCTCCCGCATCCGCTGCATCGCCCGGTCGAGCTCGGCGACCTGCTCGTCCGTTCGTCGCTGGGCCGCTTCCGCCGCCATCACCGACTCGAGCTGGGCACGGACGACACTGAGCTCGTCGAGGATGCCCAGCGTCTCGTCGTGCTTGATCAAGGCAGTGAGGACCACTCGGTCCATGGTGTTCCACGCCGTCATCGGGCGCACCTCGGTGCCGCGCCCGCGCGCGATCGTGACCAGGCCCTTCTCCTCGATGCGCTTCACGGACTCGCGCACGACGGTGCGACTCACGCCGAACTGCTCGCTGAGCGGGCCTTCGGGCGGCAGCGCGTCACCTGGAGCCAGGCGGCCGGAGACGATCGCGTCCACGAGCTCCTCGACGACCACCACACCGAGCATCGGCTGCCGGTCACGCGGCTGAGAGAGGACCGTGGTGGTCCGGGAAAGCGGTTGCGGCATAACGGGAAGTGTAGGACATCGTACGTCGCCGCCGCGCGTGGATAGCGGTACGGCGTGGCCGTGCGCGAAGCATCTCATCATCCAACCAGCTCTTGACACGTCATATGTATGACATCACCCTAGTTGCGTGGCGTATGTCACACGGAGCTCGTCTCGGAGGCCGCACAGCCACCCCTCGGGTGGGTCTTCTGCCTCTCGCGGGGCGCTCCGCCCCCATAGAGAAGGGAACGGACCATGCAGCAACCAATGACGCGCCGCCTCGGCGCGCTGGCCGCGGCGGCCGTCGTCGCGGTCACCGGCTTCGCGGTCACCACGGGAACCGCCGACGCGGCGGGAGGAAAGTGCAAGGCCCTCTGGGTCTCGCCCGACGGCAGCGACCAGGCCGCTGGGTCGGAGGGTGCGCCGTTCGCGACGCTGGAGCGGGCTCGCGACGAGATCCGTGACAAGAAGCTCAATGCGCGGATGGGCTGCGACGTCACGGTGAACGTGCGGGCCGGTGAGTACCAGGTCGACTCCACCCTCGAGCTCGACGACCGCGACAGCGGCAGCAACGGCCATGACGTGGTCTATCGCTCGGTGGACGGTCCCGGCAAGGCCGTCCTGACCGGTGCGAAGGAGCTGACCGGCTGGGAGCCGTTCCGTGACGGGATCTACAAGACCAAGGTGGAGCCTGGCCAGCGGTTCTACACGCTGTTCGAGGACGGTGCGCGCGCCGAGGTCGCCCGCTACCCCAACCGCGGCTCGGTGGACTCCCACGGGCCGTACCTCTTCTCCAAGCTCGGTGAGCCCGAGAAGGAGGCCGTGCGGCAGTGGCTCTACTGGGAGGACGGTGACTGGGACCCGGCGTGGGACGACACCCCGACCAGCAACCCCCTGGCCAACGCCCAGCTGACCGTGTGGTCCGGCGGCTCCTGGAGCTGGTTCACCGACATCGTGCCGATCGGCGGGGCCGACTACCGCAAGGGCTTCACCACGCTGAAGTACTGGACGCGCTACGCGCTGGTCAACAGCGGCGGCGGCTCGCGCTACTTCATCCAGAACGCGCTGCCGTTCCTCGACCAGGCGGGTGAGTACTACTTCGACTACGCCAACAACGAGGTCTACTACAAGCCGAAGGGTGACATCTCCAAGGTGCGGATCATGGCACCGACGGTGAAGAAGCTGATCGACGTGAAGGGCGCGACGCCGGAGCGCCGGGCGCAGAACATCACCTTCGACGGGATCGGCATCCAGCACAGCGACTTCACCGACTGGTACCGGTCGGGCTGGATCTCGGCGGGCGACTCGGGTGATGCGCACAAGTACCCCGAGTACGACCGGCAGATCGAGATGCCGCGCAACCGGTTCGGAGCGATCACGCTGGAGAACACCAAGGACATCACGCTGACCAACCTGCACGTCTCCGACACCGGGTTCATGGGTGTCTACGCCCTGTTCGCCAACGAGGGGCTGAAGGTCACCAACAGCTGGTTCGAGAACATCGGTGCGGACGCCATCAAGATCGAGGGCGGCTGGCCCGGTGAGGGCGACCTGAGCCACGGGCACACGATCTCCAACGTGTTCATCGACCACATCGGCGAGCTGGTGCCCGGCGACGCGTCCGGGGTCGAGCTGATGGACACCGGCAACAACCTGGTCGAGAACATCTTCGTCAACCACTCCGCGCGATACGGCATCAGCCTGGAGTCGCGTCCGGAGGTCGTCGACGGCGAGCAGTACACCGACAACAACACCTTCCGCTACATCGAGATCCAGAACGCCGGCCTCGACTCCGGTGACATGGGTGCGTTCTACACCTACGGCGTGGCCAACCAGGAGCCGCACCCGATCAAGAACACGGTGGAGCAGATGGTGATCGGTGACGTGCTGACCGACCCGGTCGGGGAGATGCCCGACTCCGGCACGCGCGGCATCCACATGGACGCCGGTGGCTGCGGGTTCTCCTTCGCCAACATCGAGGTCGGCGAGACCACCGACCAGTCCTACCAGTCCTACCAGTGCAACGAGGTCACCAACGGCAACTGGAACGACGGGTTCGACGCCTCGAAGATGGAGTACGACAAGATCGGCATCACCTCGGAGTTCCCCTACGACGTGAGCGCCCAGATCGAGGAGGCCCGCTCCTAGGGACGCCCCGCGGGCGGCTGCCCGCTCGACCCGGCCTCATGTCGGGAGCACCACCATCGCAGGCCCGGCGCGTCGCGCCGGGCCTGCGATCAGTACGCCTCGCCCAGCCGCGCCGATCCGGCGCGGCGCGCCTGCGCGGGGGAGACGTGGGTGACCGAGAGCAGCTCTTCGCGACCACCGGCGTCCTTGTCGATCGTGAGGACCAGCCCGACGCCTCGTGCGTAGTACTTGTGCTCCAGCACGTCGGGCTCGAGCGGGGTGGTGTCGGCGGTCTTGACCAAGTCGTCGTACGTCCCGGCGGGGACGACGGCGCGCCGGCCGAGGTCGAGGATCTCGCCGTTGTCCTCTGCCTCGCCCTCGGAGTACTCCTGCCGGTAGGTCATCCCGGCCTCGGGCGAGGCGGGCATGATCACGCCCGCCTGGGCGTCGTCCACGCCGGCCTCGAAGGACCCTTCGCGGGTCGTGATCTCCCCGTTCTCGAGCTCCGCGGTGTCCTCGCCGAGGTACCAGACCGTGCCGGCCTCGTCCTGGGCGTACCAGTCGAGGGTGTCCTCGATGGTCTCGCCGTCGAGGGTGACGGTGTCGCGTACGACCCGGGCGGTGACGCCGTTGGCGATCTCGCGGGTCACCGAGGTGGCGGTGACGACCACCTCGACGGTCTCCCCGTCCTCGGTGGTCTCGCGGTAGGTCCAGCGGGTGCCCGGCTCGAGCGGGAACCAGGGGTTCGTGACATCCGCGGTGAGCTCGGCGGGGTCGAGCTCGACCGGCTCGCCGGACTGCGGCAGCGCTTCGCTCCGGGCGCCGCAGCCGGTGGCGGCCAAGAGGCAACCGACGAGGGCGGCGGCGAGGCGAGGCATCGTACGTCCTCGGGTCAGTCGTCGTCCGGGCCGGAGTCGCCGTCGCCATCGGTGCCGACGACCCGGAAGTCCTCGTCGAGCTGGACGTCGACCTGGTGGCCGTCGCCGAGGGTCACCTCGACCTCGTACTTGCTCTCCTCGTCGTCGACCTCGGTCCCGGTGACGGTGCCGCCGCCGGTCTCCTCCAGCGCGGCCTGCTCGGCCCGGTCGCGATCGGAGGCGGGGATGGGTCGTTCGTGGGTGTCGTCGTCGCCGGACAGGGCGCGGGCCGCACCGACGGTCCCGGCGGTGACCACGGCCGCGGCCGCGAGGACCACGGCGGTGCGCTTGCGGGTGGTTTTCGGGTTCATGCCGTCGACGCTACGGCGGCCGGATGAGGAGTCGATGAGTCTCTCATCCGGCGCTCATCTGCGCGCCTACGATGAGCATGTGCGGGTCCTGCTGGTCGAGGACGAGGAGAAGCTCGCCGCGCTGGTCTCCCGTGGGCTGACCGAGCGCGGTGGCGTCGTCGACTCGGTCACGACGGGCGCTCAGGGGCTTGCCGCGGCACGCGGTGGTGAGTACGACGTGATGCTGCTGGACGTGATGCTGCCCGACATCGACGGGTTCGAGGTCTGCCGCCGGCTGCGGGCGGCGCGGGTGTGGACCCCGATCCTCATGCTGACCGCGCGCACGGCGGTGGCCGATCGCATCGCCGGCCTGGACAGCGGTGCCGACGACTACCTGGCCAAGCCGTTCGCCTTCCAGGAGCTGCTGGCACGGATGCGCGCGCTCGCCCGGCGCGGCCCGGTGCCGAGGCCCGTGATGCTGGAGGTCGGGGACCTGCGGATGGATCCGGCCGCACGGCGGGTCTGGCGGGGGTCGACCGAGCTGTCGCTCTCGACGCGGGAGCTCACCCTCCTGGAGGCGCTCATGCGCCGGTGCGACCAGGTGCTCACCCGCGATCAGCTGCTCGCGCTGGCGTGGGGCGGCCACCACGACGTCACCTCCAACGTCGTCGACGTCTACGTGCGCTACCTGCGCGCGAAGATCGACCGGCCCTTCGGGGTGAACACCCTGCGGACCGTACGCGGCGTGGGCTACCGACTCACCGCGGAGACGTCATGAGGGGCTGGCCGCCGGCGCGGTGGCCGCTGCGCACCCGGGTCGCGCTCGCCTTCCTGGCCGCGACCGCGGTCGCGATCACCGGCCTCGGCATCCTGGTGCAGCTGCGGGTGAGCGATGCGCTGGAGGACCGCCTGCGTGACTCGGTCGGTGCCGAGGCCGACCGGCTCGAGGCCGAGCAGGGGCGCGACCTGCTGGAGGCCGTCTCGAACCTCGATGGCGAGGTGCATGCCCAGGTCCTCACCGTGGGCGGTGAGCTCGAGGCGTCCTCCCGCCTCGTCGCCGACCCGCTCCTGGACCCCGGCGAGCTCCGGGCGTCCCGGAGGGACGGCTGGCTCGAGAAGACGGTGACCGTCCTGGACGACGATGCCGCGGCCGCGGGGAAACCTGTTCCGGAACGGGAGCGGCTCCTTCTCCTGGTCGAGCCGGTCGAGGAGGGCTTCCTGGTCGTCGGTACCTCGCGCGAGGACGCCGACGAGGCGCTCGCCGCGCTGCGCAGTCAGCTGTTGATCGCCGCACCGCTGGCTCTGGCCGTCGCCGGCGGGCTCGGATATCTCGTCGCCGGTGTGGGCCTGCGACCGATCGAGCGGATGCGCTCGCGGGCGGCGACGATCTCCGCGCGCAGCGCGGGCGAGCGCCTCCCGGTCCCGGAGGCCGACGACGAGCTGCGCCGCCTCGCGCTCACCCTCAACGCCATGATCGGCCGTCTCGACGACGCCCTGCAGCGGGAGCGCAGGTTCGTCGCCGATGCCAGCCACGACCTGCGTACGCCGCTGGCACTGATGCGCACCGAGATCGAGCTCGCGCTGGCAGGGGAGCGGACCCCCGAGGAGCTGCGGCTCGCCCTGCGCTCGGTCGAGGAGGAGGTGCGCCGCCTGATCGCCCTGGCCGAGGACCTCCTCGCGCAGGCCGGCTCCGGGGACTCGTTGCCGATCGAGTCCCGCCCGGTCGACCTGGTGGACCTGGCCGCCCGCGTCGTGGAAAGGTTCCGGCCGGCGGCCGGGAGCCGGCGCATCGAGCTGATCGCGCCGGGCCCCGTCCACGTCCACGGCGACGCCACCCGCCTCGACCGTGCCCTGTCGAACCTCGTCGACAACGCGATCCGGCACGGTGCCGGTGACATCGAGGTCGCCGTGAGTGCCGCACCCGGCAGCGCTGTCGTCACGGTCGCCGACGAGGGCGACGGCTTCCCCGCGGACCTCTCGTCGCCGCTCGGAGACTCCGGCCTCGGCCTGAGGATCGTCCGGGAGATCGCCCGGGCGCACGGCGGCACGATCGAGGCCGATCGTGTCGGCGACCGCACCTGCGTACGTCTGCTGGTTGCCTCCCCGCACGATCGTTAGGCCTCGGTATCGACCCGGACGGGTCTCGCGCGCAGGGCCCCGTCGCACCGGTACGCACGGTCCTCTACGTTGGTGTGACGCGTCGCCTGACGTACTCCTCCTCGAAGGGATCGACAAGCCATGAACGTGAACGAGCCGGGTGTCGCTCTGAGTGTCGACGGCGTGGTGGCGACGGTGCTGCTGGACCGTCCGGACGTACGCAACGCGCAGCATCCGGCGATGTGGGCGGCGATCGCGGGGTTCCTCGAGTCGCTTCCGGACGAGGTGCGGGTCGTGGTGGTGCGCGGGGCGGGCGGTACGTTCTCCGCGGGACTGGACCTGTCGCTGGTCGACCCGGGGCAGACCGGCGTGGACGGCAGCCTGGTGGCGACGCTGGCGCGCAGCGACCAGGAGGTCATCGACCTGATAGGTGAGTATCAGCGGCCGTTCGTGGCGCTGACCGACCCGAGGTTCATCTCGATCGCCGTCGTCGACGGGTACGCCATCGGTGCCGGGTTCCAGCTGGCGCTGGCGTGCGACCTGCGGATCATGGCCGAGGACGCCTGGGTCTGCATGAAGGAGCCGGCGCTGGGGCTGGTGCCCGACCTGGCCGGGACCAAGCCGCTGGTGGAGGCCGTGGGCTACTCGCGAGCGCTGGAGATCTGTGCCACCGCGCGTCAGGTGGGCGCCGCCGAGGCAGAGCGGATCGGGCTCGCGCAGAGCGTGGTGCCCGCGGCCGAGCTGGACGCCACGCTCTCCGGCCTGGTCGCCTCGCTCGTCGCCCACGATGTGACCGCGGTGCGGCGTACGCACGAGCTCCTGGCGGCTGCGTCGGTACGGAGCCTCGACGAGCAGCGTCTCGCCGAGCGCACCGCTCAGGTGGGCCGGCTCCGCGCTGTGCTCGGACGCTGATCCGGCGAGGCTAGGACACCGGCTGTCCCTGGTCGACGAAGTCGATGCCGACGGCCAGCTGGCGCAGCCGGGTGCCGAACCAGGCGGCCGCCAGGCAGATGACGAGGTACATCGAGACCGCCTGGGTCGCGTAGTTGGGGTAGTGGAGCACCCAGACCACGTGGTCGTCGGGCGAGGCCGGGTCGGCCCAGATGTAGGGCATCATCCAGGCGATGAAGCCGCCGGTCAGCTGGGAGGCGACGAAGAGCAGCAGAGCCTCGCCGGCGCGGCCCCACCACTGGCGGGGAAGCTCGCGACGGAGTGCGGGGCCGACCTTGCCGACGAGTCCCGGTCGCCATCCGGCGCCGGGCGTGACCCGGGCCGAGAGCCGCGGCGCCACCGCGATCAGCAGGAAGGACAGCACCAGGAAAGCGGTGATCCCGAACGAGGTGATCCCCGGCACCAGGGCGACCCGGCTCCGCATCAGCCCCGGGGTCAGCAGCAGTGCCGCGAGCGGGGTGCCCACGAGCAGGGCGGCGAGGTAGCACCGGAGCAGGGCACCGGCGAAGGTGAGGGAACCAGCGGCCGACCGGGGTGGCGAGAGCTCGATCTTCATGGCCGGAGACTAGCCTGTTGTTTCACCAAGGTGAAACAAATTAGGAGTCCACATGTCCGAGGACGGCAACCGGCTCGGTTCCGAGCTGAGCCTCCATGTGGTGATGTTCCACGAGGCCATCGCCCGCCGGCTGGGCGTCGGCAACAGCGAGCACAAGATGCTCGATCTCGTCGCCCGCCATCCCGACGGCATCACCCCCGGGGAGCTCTCGGCCGCCACCGGCCTGAGCAACGCCGCCGTCACCAAGATCGTCGACAAGCTGGTCGCCGCCGACTACGTACGTCGGGAGCGCAGCTCGCGTGATCGCCGGTCGTTTCGGATCCACACCACGCCTCACTTCCGGCGGACCTCGCGCCCGACGGCGGCCGGGCTCGCTCGACGGATCGAGGAGATGAACCGAGGCTTCGACCAGGAGGAGCTCGCCGCCATCGGGCGTTGGGTCGCGGGAGTGATCGAGGCGCTGCGGGCCGAGACCGAGCGACTGGAGTCCGGCGACTGAACCTCAGTCGGCCTCGAGGACCGGGCTGCCGTCGGTGCCGCCTGCGGTCACCGAGGCGAGCACGGCCGCCGCTTCGGTGCGGCTCCCGAAGCGCTGCGTTGCTGGAGGCGTCCTAGGACCATCGCGGCCAGTCCTCTGGAGTCTCGACCGACGGCTGATCGACCACCCATTGGCGGAAACGGTCGATCTCGGCTTGGTAGGCAAGCGGTGGGTAGCTGCTCCAGTCCCTGACCCCCGGCCAGAGCAGCTCGACCTCGATGTCGTTGTCGCGCGCCGTGATCGAGTAGAGCTCCCGGTTGTCCCGTCGGGAACCGACCACCATCCCGTTGAGAACGTGGTCGCAGGTGAAGGTCTCGAACCCATCGCGGCCGGAAGCGGCCGCGCCGGGCGTCAGGTATGTCGACATGAGGAACTTCAGCCAGGGCACCATGTGGTTGGCCTTGTCCCCGCCGTCGTAGCTCAGACAGCAGCCCTGTGGGCGGGCCGACCAGTTGGACCATCCGCGAGGCGCTGTTCTCTGGAGTGCCAGCGCGGCGGCGTTGTCGTTGTCGAGTGCTTGCAACCCGGTTTCGCGGCGGTCGACGAAGACCGAGCCGGAGATCCGGTTGACGAGCTCGCGTTCGTCCTCGTTGAGCTCAGGCAGTATCTGCAGGTATCCGACGAAGTCTGTTTGGTATCCCATGGGCCCCACGATTCTCGGCTCACAGAAGTCGGGCAAGGAGCGACCTCGAGGCTGTGGATAACTCGGATCGAGGCCAGGTTGTGGACGGAAAGTGGCCCGCGGTCATGATCAGAATCAGGGTCGGCGGGTGAATCGGATGGTGCCATCCGGTAGTCGCTCGTGGACGTAGGCGGGGTTGTGCGCCAGCCGGTGATGATGGGGGCACAGCAGTGCCCCGTCTTTGAGATCGGTCTTCCCGCCGGCGGCCCAGGGGTCGAGGTGGTGGGCGTCGCACCATTCCGGGGGCATGTCACAGCCCTCGGCCTGGCAGCATTTCTGCCGCAACCGGAGTGCTTTGCGCTGGATGGGTTGGAAGAACCGGCTGCCTCGGCCGGCGTCGAGGACCTCGCCGTCTCCACCGAGGACCCAGGGGATGATGGTGGCGTTGCACGCCATCCGCCGGGCTTCGGCTGCGGTGATCGTGGTGCCGTTGGTCTCGTCATAGCCCAGGGTCGCGATCCCGAGGTCCTTACGCAGCTCCTCGAGGCTGATGACCACGTTGACCACGGTCGCATCACCCCCGTGGCGGGGCAGCGCGGCGGGGTCGATGGTCTCCAACAACCGCGCGAACCCTTGGCCCATCAGCCGTTCCCACGGCGGCAACGGGGCACCCTTGGCGACCAGCTGCTGCTTGCGGGGCTGGGCATAGGCCTCCACCAGCCGCTTGAACCGCATCCCCATCGAGACCGGGAGCACCCCCTCGAACCCGACGGTGCCGTCGTGGTTGTCCCACACCCGCAACGCGGTCCTCTGCTGGGCCCGTTCCTCCTCAGCCAGCAGGGCCTGGGCTTCGGCGTCCTCGAACCGGACCGGGTCGATCTCGACCAGGATCCGTTTGCCCACGATCCGCAGCTGGTTCACGGTCAACGTGCGCGCGTACTCGACCAGGAGCTTCTCGGCCAGGATCAGGTGCTCGGCAGTAGCGACCGGGTCGGTCTTGATCTTGTCCAACGCCTTCGTGATCACCCGGGCCTTGTCCAACGACACCACCCCTTCGGCCAGACCGGCAGCGACCAGGTCGTACTTGGCGAGCTTGGTGGCGAGCTTGATCTGGGAACGCGCCTCGCCCTTGTCGACCAGGAGCTCCGCCCGCATCCAGGCCGAGGCGTCTTTCGCGCCGGTCTCCTCCGCGATGTCACCGGCAGATGCGAGGACCCGCAGCTTCAGTGCGGCCTGCATGGCCCGGAGCTTCTCCAACCGTTCCAGCAGGTCCTTCTTCTGCGCGGTGCGCCAATAGGCGGGATCGGTGGCCAGGAGCTTGTGGAGGGCGGTTTCGATGGCGGTCAGGGCGGCGTCGATCGCGTCGCCGGGGTTGGTTCCCCAGTGGTCGATGTCGCGCCCGAGAGTCATCGCGTGCTTCCTTCAGAGGTGTGTTGTGATGGCTCTGATTCTACTCCTGAACCACTCTCTTTACTATCTATTTTCCCTGTTCAGACCTAGTTTTCGCGGTGAGCGAACGGCGTCGTCCCTGTGGATGGTAAGCGGCCCGAAGGGCCGCCTCTCACTCCCCATCAACACCATCCGTCGCAGGAATGAATCCGCTGCGCCACACCCGGGCCGCCGCCCCGATAGCCAGCCAAATCTTTTCTCGATCTGGTCCGGAGTCCAGGACCGCCGCAGGCGGCCGGCGAAGC